>NZ_JACVMU010000004.1 GCF_014529985.1 Leucobacter sp. cx-42 | reverse complement strand
TCTGGGGAGAGCTCCGACGTCCCATTCTCCCCCCTGTTGTGGGTGGCGCCCCCCCCCCCCCCCCCCCCCCCCCCCACCACTGTGCATGAAATCCCAGTTCCGGCAAGCGATTTCCGTGGCGGATACACGCCACCCTGCCTCTCGAGAACAGACGTAACGTGAATCTCACTACGTGTGCTTTTTGAATGAGAGGTGGCAGCTATGAGCTGGCTTAGGGGATCCGCGCAACGAAGTGACAGGAGAGGCAGGCGACGAAGTCGGCTTGCCCTGCTCCTAGCGGCCGCGCTCGGTATTGGTGCGCTGGCGGTTCCGGCCGCGACAATGACGGTCGCGACTCCTGCGGCCGCGGCCGAAGGCACTGCGGCGAGGGTCACATCTGTCAACTTTTCGGCGTATGCCCAGAGCAACCCCATTAATAATCCATCGTTCCAGGAGCTCACCTTGGAATGGGAAGTAGACGACTACCCAACAAAGCCTGTGACGCTCACGTTTGGCCTGCCAGCGAATCTCCCTGGTGTGCCAGGGCCGTTTGCGATGATGCATGACGGTGAGCCTGCGGGAACTTGTGAGCTGACGAAAACTCAACTGTTCTGCACCCTGTCTGATGGGTTTCTCGCAACGCACCAGACAGGCATTAAGGGATCGGTGAAGATCGAGACGCTCGTGGAGCTCCAGGGCCATCCGGGTGGACCGGTGATCTTCGACTTCGGTGATGAGCACGGCGAAATCACGATCGAGGTGAATGAGGAGGAGACGGTCGTTTGCAAAGTCAACTGTGATTGGACCGGTCAAGATCCGCGTAAGGATGGATCCCGACCGAGTGCAGACGGCACCATTCACTGGAACGTGTATGTGAAATCAGGCCCGAACGGGACGTTGCCCGTCGGGGCAACAGTCAAACTCACGGAGCTGCTTGATCTGAATGAGCACACGATCCTAGGGGAGCCGACGATCTACGAGGCGCGTGAGACACACCGAGACGCGTCCGGCTATGAGGGGGCATTCTGGGTGCTAAAACCCAAAAGCGAATACACGGTTTCAGCGGACAACCGTTACGTTGAGTTCACGGTAAAGCCCGGTCTGGGCGAGGGGAACGGAACCGTGCCCGGTGCACGCGGACTTGAAGGCAGTGTCTACTTTGTGAAGTGGGCAACGCAGGTGAAGAACTTCGACCCGAGCGCGCGTTACACGAACGCCGTGCACTGGGAAATCGGCGATGAAGAGCGAGACACCTCGTATTACACCGTGACGAGCACCTCGGGAAGTGGCACCGTAGTCGGCAGCGAGTACGGAAAGTTCACGATCACGAAGCACGTAGAGGGCGACATCGTCCCTCCCTTTGACTCGTTGTACACAGTCAAGTGGACGGTCACCGATGCTGCGGGCCAGGCGACGAGTCACTCCAAGACGGTACGTTGGGGAGCTTCCTTCACTAGCCCGGCTATTACCGAGGGCTCCAAAGTGAAAATCACCGAGGTCGAGTTCCCCGAGCCGCCTGCTGGCACTTCGTGGGGAACTCCGAAGTTCCTGCCCGCGAATGACTTCGGTGTGCCGACTTCCAGCGTGGGAACGGAAACTGTTGACCTCGATCTTGCGACGGGTTCGAACTTCCTCGGCAAGGACACTCAGTTCGTGCTCGTGAACACGCTCGCTGACGAGCCCGAGCCGCCTCACCCGACGACGAGCTTCGGTATCGTGAAGCGCCTTGACGGTGATGCTGCGCATCTCGTTGATGCGGACACCGAGTACCCCGTGACGTATTCATGGGCGGCAGATCCCGATGGCAAGTTCGACGCGTTCTCCGACACGATCAATCTCACGGCTGACGGCACGCGAGTGGTTGTGGACGACGTTCCTGCCGGCGCGAAGGTGACCTTCGCCGAGGGTGCGCGCCCTGACATTGATGGTGCGACCTGGGCGACGCCGAAGTTTGTCCCCAGCAGCCTCGATGCTGCTGAGGGCGTTGTCGGCGAGGTGGAGCTTACGAACAGCATCACGCTCGATGAGGTTCCGCCGTACCCGACGACACACTTCACCCTCGTGAAGAAGATCAAGGGAGATGGCGCGAAGCTCGTGAAGCCTGAGGCCCAGTTCACGGTTCGATACTCGTGGAAGGCTGACGAAGCCGGCGACTTCGCCGAGGGCGAGGGCTTCCTCTACCCGCGGGCCGACGGTGTCCCCGTGAAGAGCAACGACGTGCCTCTCGGGGCACAGATCAAGCTTGAGGAAATGTTCGCCGATGTCGCAGGTGGGACGTGGGGAACCCCGGAGTTCTCGCATCAGGACTTCACCCCTGGCCTCGGTGCCAACCTGGAAGTCACGGTAACGAACTTCTTCACGAGGACGCCGACCCCGGACCCGAAACCAGATCCCGACCCGGATCCGAAGCCCGAGCCCAAGCCGGATCCGAAGCCGGATCCCAAGGATCCGAACAAGCCGACGACCCCGACGAAGACGGGACTCGCGAATACCGGTAGCGACAGCGGCGCTGGCATGCTCCTCGGCGCAACCGGAGCGGTGTTGCTGCTCGGTGGACTTGCGGTCTCGATCCGCGCCCGTCGCAACCGCAGCGAGACTGGTCAGTAGCCGGGTCGCGCCGGAAGGATACTGATCCGCACGCCCAGTCACCCCGCTCAGCAGCAGAAATGCTTGCTGAGCGGGGTGACTTGGTTCGGGGGAGACGCGCAGTTCCCTGATAATCTCCTTCAGAGTCGAGCATTGCAGGAGTCCTCCAGCGTTTCGCGGTAGATTTGAAGCTTGAATATCGTCCGGCAACCGGCCGGCGCGTGGGAGGGAACTGCCATATGGCACGCAGCAACGAACGAGATGCCGCACAGGGTGCGGGCGTCCGGCACGGCTCGTTGCGCCGTTCACGTACCTGGGTCAACGTGATCCGCTCGCTCACTGCGCTTGTCGTGGTGGTTGCGGTGAGCGGTGTTGCAACGGTGTCGTACGCGCTCTTGAATGTTGCCTCCGGGCTGCAAACGGTCGAGCTGAAGTCAAAGGGCGCTGTCGGGGCTGCAGACCAGTCGATCGATGGCGCAATCACGATGCTGCTTGTCGGCTCTGATACTCGCGCAGGCCAGTCGTATGACGATGGCGAGACTGGCGAGCTGAATGACGTCAACCTGCTGTTGCACGTTTCGGCGGATCACAAAAACGCCACCGTGGTCAGCTTCCCGCGTGACCTCATGTTGCCGATCCCCAGCTGCCCCGGCCCTGACGGCGAACCCGAGTACTACTCGGCGATGAGCGAGCAGCAGCTCAACACCACCCTCGGGTACGGCGGTCTGCCGTGTGCTGTGCTCACGATTGAAGAGCTCACCGGCATGGATATCCCGTACGCCGGTGTTGTGACCTTCGACGGCGTGATCGCGATCTCGAACGCGATCGGTGGCGTTGACGTCTGCCTCACTGCACCGCTTGAAGATGTTGAGAATACTGGACTTGACCTTCCTGCTGGCATGAACACCCTGCAGGGTGAGCAGGCGCTGCAGTTCCTCCGCACCCGCCACGGTGTTGGTGACGGCGGCGATCTTGGTCGTATTAACAACCAGCAGGTCTTCATGTCTGCGATGATGCGCAAGCTGAAGAGCGCAGATACGCTGTCTGATCCGCTGAAGGTGTACGGCCTCGCGAAGGCTGGCGTTGAGAACCTGACGCTGTCGAGCAACATGGCTTCGGTGAACTTCATCCAGGCGATGGCTGGCACGGTCAAGGATATCGATCTCGAGCGCATGAACTTTGTGCAGTATCCATCGCTTGACCACCCCTACGAGTCTGGCCGTCTGACGCCGAACTACGAGCTTGCAGACGTGCTCTTCGAGACGATCAAGAGCGGTCAGCCCTTCGACGTGACTGGTCAGGGTCTTGTCGCTCAGGTTGAGGGCGAAACCGATGCGCCTGCAGAGGAAGTCCCAGCGGAAGAAACGCCCGCAACTGATGCGGCTACGGAAGATTCTGGAGAATCTTCCAACACCTCTGGAACAACGGCTACTACGCCTTCCGCCCCTGTTCAGCTGCCAGATTCGATCACTGGCGTAAAGCCAGACAAGCAGGTTTGCTCTGGCGGTAGCGGTTATTAGCGCGTCCGATTTCTCTATCCAGGGATTCACCCATTAGGATTAGAGAGCTGTCCACGCATGGAGACGTGCCGGAGCGGCCGAACGGACTTCACTGCTAATGAAGGGTTCTTGTTAAAGGGAACCGGGGGTTCAAATCCCCCCGTCTCCGCCATAGCTGGACAGCCGAAAGCCCCTGAGAAATCAGGGGCTTTCGTCATTTCTGTGCACGTTGTGTGTTGGGCGGGTGCGTGGCGGTGGCAGTCGCTGTGATCCGCCAATTTGCGGCCTATATAGATAAACATCAAAATAGAGATATGACTGCACGTGACCGATCCGCGCCCCGCATGACCACGCTCGATCGGGGGCTCCCGATCTGGATCGCGCTCGCGATGGTCGTCGGTCTGCTGCTCGGCCGCTTCGTGCCTGGCCTGTCGGGTGTGCTTGCCGCGCTCGAGGTTGGGGGTGTCTCGCTGCCCATTGCCATCGGCTTGCTCGTCATGATGTATCCGGTGCTCGCGAAGGTTCGGTATGACCGGGTGGCCGCAGTCACGGGTGATCGCAAGCTTCTGGTCTCGTCGCTGCTGTTGAACTGGCTTGTGGGTCCCGCGCTCATGTTTGCCCTCGCGTGGCTGTTCTTGCCGGATCTGCCGGAGTATCGCACCGGCCTCATTATCGTGGGCCTCGCACGCTGCATCGCGATGGTCGTGGTGTGGAGCGATCTTGCCTGCGCTGATCGTGAGGCGACCGCGGTGCTCATTGCGTTGAACTCGGTGTTCCAGATTCTCATGTTCTCCGTGCTGGGGTGGTTCTACCTGGCGGTGCTGCCGGGGTGGCTTGGGCTTGATTCGCAAGGGCTGGATGTCTCGATGGGGCAGATCGGTGTGAACGTGCTGGTGTTCCTTGGCGTCCCTGTGGTTGCGGGATTCTTGTCGCGCAAGATTGGTGAGGCGAGCAAGGGTCGCGAATGGTATGAGTCGCGGTTCCTGCCGCGCATTGGGCCCGGGGCGCTGTACGGCCTGCTGTTTACCATCGTGCTGCTGTTTGCGCTGCAGGGGGAGGCAGTGACCTCACGCCCACTCGATGTGGTGCGGATCGCGATCCCACTGTTCCTGTACTTCCTGCTGATGTGGGGTATCGGTATTGGGGTGGGCCGGATGCTCGGGCTCGGGTATGCGCGATCAGCGACGCTTGCCTTCACCGCGGCCGGCAACAACTTTGAACTGGCGATTGCCGTGGCAATTGGGACGTTCGGAGTCGCCTCCGGGCAGGCGCTCGCCGGGGTAGTTGGCCCGCTCATTGAAGTGCCGGTGCTGGTTGGGCTGGTGTACGTCTCGCTGTGGGTGGCGAGAGCTTGGTTCGGCGAGTCAACCGGGGAGGCGGCCGGGGTACCAGTGCTCGATTCCGGGGCTGCCATGGCAGGAAACAACGTGTCTCCCAGCGATTCCGAGGTGACCAGATGAGCGCCGCGAGCGGTGAATCCTGCACGCCTGAGCCGGGGTTCGCTTCCCGCATGGGGGTGCAGGACGCGGCGCAGGCCGCCGCGGTATTGAAAGCGGTCGGTGATCCGCTCAGGCTGCGAATGCTTTCGGCGATTGCCACCGATTCCCGAGGGGAGTCTTGTGTCTGCGACCTCCAGTGCCTCACTGACGCTTCGCAGCCCACGGTGTCCCACCACTTGCGGCTACTTAAGGAGGCAGGTCTCGTGATCTCCGAGCGACGCGGGACCTGGGTCTACTACCGCGTTGCCCCGTCGCGTGCGGACGTGGTGGCGGCGCTGCTCGACCTCGCCGACTCCTTGGCGAACGCGTGGGATGATCCACGCGCCACATCTGAAATGAAGGAATGACACATGTCGCAATTCGTACCGCCCACAGTGATGTTTGTGTGTGTGCACAATGCCGGTCGCTCGCAGATGGCGGCCGGTTGGTTGCGCAGCATCGCGGGCGACCGTGTTGTCGTGCGTTCGGCGGGTTCTGCCCCCGCTGACGCGCTGAATCCCGCAGCCGTGGCCGTGATGGCTGAGGTGGGTATCGATATTGCGGCGGCGGTTCCGCAGGTGCTGACCACGGAAGACGTTCGTGAGTCTGACGTTGTCATCACGATGGGCTGCGGTGACGCATGCCCGATCTTCCCGGGCAAGCGGTACGAGGACTGGCAGCTCGATGACCCGGCTGGGCAGGGCGTTGAATCCGTGCGCCTCATTCGCGATGAGATTCGGGGGCGGATCGAGACGCTCGTCTCTCAGCTGCTTTCGGAGGCGTAGCGCGGTCAACCTTCTCTCAGGAAACGCCAACGCATAAGTGTATTCTGACACCTTGTCAGCATCTTACTGACGCAGTGTCAGCAAGATGCTGACGGTGCTTTTCAGATTTGAGAAGGAACTTATGTTTCTCGCACTCCGCGAATTGCAATTCGCCAGAGGGCGCTTCGGCCTGATGGGATTGGTGATCTCGCTGATCGCCGTGCTCATGGTCATGCTCTCTGGCTTCTCGGCAGGACTCGTCAATGACGGTGTGTCCGGACTCCGAGCTATGCCCGTCACCGGTTTCGCGTTCCAGGAAGGAACGAAGACCGACAACGCGTTCTCGCGCTCCAGTGTCGATCAGGAACAGATCGATGGCTGGGCCGACGTCCCCGGTGTGAAGGACTACGCGCCAGTGGGCTTCAGCATGGTGAACGCCACCACCGATGAAGACACCCAGATCGACCTGTCGATGTTTGGTGTTGACCCGGGCTCGCTCCTGGTGCCCGAGGTGTCCTCTGGCGAGACGCTTGGCGCGCTGCCTGGGATCGTTGTGTCGCAGACCGCACAAGATGACGGGCTCAAGCTCGGTTCCATTGTCACGCTTGACCGCATCGGCATGGAGCTCGAGGTAGTTGGGTTTACCAAGGGGCAGGCGACCTTCGGTCACGTTGATACTGCCTATCTTCCGCTCGATACCTGGCGGCTGATCGCTTCCGGGCGTGCGGCAGAGGGCATCCCGACGCAGGCGCAGGTTGACGCCCTCGACTTCCCGTACGCGAGCGTCGTGGCGCTGAACTACGACAAGGACGCAATCGACCTCGCGGCCGCAGACGCCGACCTTGGCACGCAAACTGTCGCGCTCAAGGAATCGTTCAATTCGTCGCCGGGCTATGAGGCCGAGATGATGACGCTCAACATGATTCAGGTCTTCCTGTACGTCATTTCTGCGCTCGTTGTTGGCGCGTTCTTCACGGTGTGGACGATCCAGCGCCAGGGCGAGCTCGCCGTGCTGCGCGCGATGGGCGCCCCCGGCGGAGCACTCCTGCGTGACTCGCTCACGCAGGCGGCCCTGCTGCTCTTCGGGTTCACCGCGGTTGGTGTCTTGGTGGGCGTGGGCCTCGGCGCCATGATGCCGGCCAAGGTGCCCTTCGCGCTCGAGGCCGCACCGATCGCGACGGCCGCGGTAGCCACGATCGTCATGGGTCTCATTGGCGCGGCGGTTGCCGTGATCCGCGTCGTAAAGATTGATCCAATCAAGGCGCTGGGAGGAAGCCGATGAGTAACGCAGTTGTGGAAAACGGTGGAATCCACCTCACCGACGTCACCCTCGAGCTCGGTGATGGCGAGCAGAAGGTGCTCGCACTCGATCACGTGAGCCTGTCGGTGCCTGCTGGCCAGTTCGCCGCAATCGTCGGCCCTTCGGGTGCTGGCAAATCCTCGCTCCTCGCGGTGGCTGGGGCGCTCGCGGTTCCGACCTCGGGAACCGTTGTGGTCAATGGCGCGGATCTCACCAAACTCGGCACCGGACGCGGCGCGCAGGGCCGCCTTGCGCGCTTCCGTCTGGAGAACCTCGGCTTCGTATTCCAGTCAGGGAATCTGATTCCCGCACTCACCTCCGCTGATCAGCTGCGCCTTGCGCGTCGGATGGTCGCGGGTGGGTCGCGCTTCGATCCGCGCCCCGGCTTGGAAGCTGTCGGCATGGGGCATCGTGCACAGAACCGTCCTTCCCAGCTGTCTGGCGGCGAGCGTCAGCGCGTGGGTATCGCGCGTGCGCTTGTGAACGATCCGGCGGTGATGCTCGTGGATGAGCCGACCGCGGCGCTTGACCGGGCGCGCAGCCACGAGGTCGTGAAACTCCTCGCGGAGCGCGCGCATCACGACCACGTCGCGACCATCATGGTGACGCACGATCACGAGGTGATTGAGCACTGTGATGTGGTGTATGAAATGATCGATGGCAGGTTGACTGCGCTGTAGGTCCCGTTTTGGGGCTCGTTCGGGCGCAGTCTGGGCGGGCCCCGTGTGGTGGCTGATGAATGGATTGGAGCGGTAGATGCCAAAGATCAACGCGGCTACCGTTGCTGAGCATCGCGAGCAGCAGGTGCGCAAGATTCTCGATGCTGCACACGATCTGTTGCAGGAGTCGCCGGCGCCGCCCACCATCGGAGCGATCGCGGCGCGCGCCGGGCTGTCGCGCCCGGCCCTGTACGTGTATTTCGAATCGCGCGAGGAGCTGTTCTTCGCGCTCGTCGAAGATATCTTCCCGCGGTGGACCGAGCGCGTGACGCAGTCGATGGCGGCTGTGGAGCATCCGGCGGATCGCCTACGTGCCTTCGCTATCGCCAATCTCGAACTCGTTGACGAGGGAGCGCACGCTGTGAGCGGTGCGCTTCGCACGCTTACTCCCTCGGCGCAGTTGAGTGCGCACGCGCGTGAGATGCACGCGCATATTCAGGCTCCGCTCGTTGACGCGGTGCGGGAGCTTGGGGTCGAGCCGCCGGAACCCGTTGCCGAACTCATCAATACGCTCGTGCACGGCGCGACGCAAATGCTCGAGCGTGGTGAGCGATACGAGACCGTGCTTGCTGGGCTTGATGAGCTGCTCCTGCCGTTTATGGATGCGCATCGCGCGACCGCATCTGCACCACTTTCAGCATCAGCCTCAGAGAAGGAATGATTCGAATGGCGAAGTCACACAACAGCGGATCAGCCCCGCGCGAAGAGTTCTCACGCAACGACCGTCCCGCCCCTACCGGTGGCGGTAAGCAGGCCAGTACCCGTGGTCGTGTCATCGCGACTGTTGCGATCATCGTGGGTGCGCTGCTGATCGGCGTGCTCGGCATTGTGTTGCTCGCCTCGATGCCCACGCCTGGGTAACGGTTTTTGGGGCGATGACCCCCGATTATGAAGGAGCGCTTTCCCTGCGGGGAAGCGCTCCTTTCTGTATTTTGGTGTTCGGCGTATCCCTGAAACGCCGCCATGATCTGCGGTCTTGTACTCATAATCCGTCAAATTGTGCACCCCGACACCTGATCGTTATGCATAAGCTCCATACACCCTTTCCATATTTGGCTACAGGTGTTAGCTTGGCTGCAACTCTGAATATAAGAGATTCAGTCCGTATTCATAGCTTTCGTGCGGGCTGCGAACAGTTGGGTTGTGTGTTTTATGGGAAAAACAAAGGTGAGGAATTTCAGGGCGCGCATAGCGGGTCTTCTCACAGTCTTGCTCACTATTGGCCTCGGGGCGGGCAGTATTGTCCCCGCGTACGCGGCCGATGACGAATTCTTTGGATACTCAATCACGGCGTTGGACACCTCGAGTGGCCAGTCGCTCAGCCAGGTCGAAACCGGCAAGCAATTCCACTACGTCATCAGTACGAACTGTATTGAGAACGCAGGCTGTGGTGCCGTTGAGATGAAGTTCGCAGTTCCCGCTGAAGGCAAGTTCTTGCAGGATGCCTTCACTGTGCCTGTAGGAGCAGTCCAAAAGTCCTTCACCCCGGGTGCAGGTGGCAAGGGCGGCGAGCTCATCATTGCCTGGCCGAACCTCACTGAGCGTCCCGCGGTATACATTCCCGTGGTGTTCGATGCGAGCCTTGACGCATCGCTCAACGGCTCGAAGCAGCTTGCCGAGGTGCAGGTACAGCGCGAGGGTGAAGAAGTAACCCAGAAGTCCATCTCACTTGACCTCAACGTCTGGAGCAAAGCCTCGATTAATGCCGGGGCAGCGATGATCTGGCAGGACACCGCCAGCGGCGAAAAGATCAACGCTGTCAAGGAAATTTCGGGCAGCGCAGCTACCCTCGTGACGACCGCGCGTGCTGAAGCGAACTCGCAGAGTAAGTTCACGATTCAGTTCCCCTCGGCGACGAGTGGTAGCAAGGCAGCAGTAACGGTCGCGGAAGCATTCGATCTGAAGAAGCTGAAGCTCTCGAGCAACCCCTCGGGCGCAAAGGTGACGTACAAGCTGCAGGACGGTTCAACTACTGAGCGCACACTGGCAGCCGGCGTACTCGAGTCGGATGCGCCTGCTGACGCAGTCGGTTACACGGTCGTCGTTGGTGACTTCCCTTCGCTTGCCACTTCTTCGGATGCTGAGCGAACCGTTTCGGTCTCTGCAGACTACGTTCTGCGCTCGGAAACCCGCACGACTGGCGCTCGCATTGTTGAAGAGGGCAAAGCGAACGTCTCACTCGCTGAGACTGCCGACATCACGAACAGCGTCGACCACTTCAACCCGGCGACCGGCGGTACTGCAAAGATTGAACGCGCGGCGACCCTCAGCGTCACCGCCCTGCAGCCGGAAGTGGCTGTTGGTGCGACGTGGGTGACCCACGATGGCGACAACAACACCAGCGTCTACGGTTCGGGAGAAACTTCAACCGCAACAGTCTCGGTAGCGAACACTGGTGAGCAGCAGCTGCTTGACCTGACCATCAAGATTCCGATGGATGGAGCTTGGTACTTCGACTACACCGACCTGACCGCGCTTCCTCGAGTCACCTTCCCAGCCGGCTCGACCAAGGCGACCATTCAGTACCAGTACGGTGACGGTACAACCGGTGCGGCTCATCCATTCACCAAGGGTGGCGCGGTTCCCGGCCCGGGCCAGGACACCAATGCCAGCAGCGGCAACCCACGTGGCCTCGGTGAGGTCAAGGGAATCATTGTGGTATTTACGCCAGGTACGGTATCGATCCCCGGCAACTGTGCCGGCATTGACGATACGAGCTGTGCGGGCAAGATCGAACTCGACGGCAAGCTCCGTGAGGTAAATCGTTCGACGGGCAAGCCCATTGAGCCACCTGCACAGGGCGATACCCGCATCAAGTTTGGTGCAGACATCGCAGCTCAGGCGACCACCAAGGTCGTGCGAAACCTGAAGACCCCCGACAACGTTGACGTCGTGCTCGTCAACCCGAAGTTCAACGTTGAGCTGGGCAAGCGACTGGGCGATGGCGCCGATGACGTGGTATACCCGCTGACGGGTCAGACCAAGTCAGGCGACCTGTACGACCGCGATGCTGGTCCCGGTAATCAGAACTATCGACCGCATCAGATGAAGTTCGTCGTGCAGACCGAGCCGGGCCTCACCGACCCTGAGAAGGTCGGCGCGCAGGAGTTTGTCATCATGGACCCTGTGAAGGTGCCCACGGTGGCGACGCTGAAGGATACTCCTTTCAACCTGATGGAGTTCACCCAGATTGACGCTGGCGACATGGTGTGTACAACTCCAGATGGCAGCGGCGGGCAGAAGCCCTACAACTCGTCGACCACACAGACCGTGTGGCTTGCAGAGTATGACAGCCCCACCAGCCGCATCGTTACCGCAATCAATGAGGTGCCGCTGGCTGACATTGATACTCCAGATGAACTTGAGCGCGTAGTTGGGCTACGGATTGTCGTGAGCCCCGCTGCGGGAGACAAACGATTCCCAGTAGACGTCAAGTGCGTCTCTGGCGATGACACGTCTGTGAAGTTCCGCCAGTACGCCCTGGAACAGAAGAAGAACACCTCGCCCACTGGCGAGGTGACCTACGAGCAGATTCCGATCAGCCCGGACACGGTGGGTAACCCCAACACTCCTGGCCTCTTCAGCCCTGCAAACACGGCAGAGGTGAAGACCGGTACTAACACCCCGCACGCGACCGGTACCGACTCGCTCTACCTTGTGGACGTCTCGCTCGCGGTGATGTACAAGCACTTCGCGCAGAACGCGAAGAAGTACGGCGTGCAGGAGCAGGACACGAAGACCAGCTTCGTGCTGTCATCGGTTCCCCAGGGCGACGACGTTGTTTCCGTCAGAATGACCGATGGCTCCTCGAGCAAGGGCGGCCTCGATGTCTTCGATGTGACCGCGATTCACACCGTGCATGTTGGCCCCGATCAGGAAATGAAGATCACTCTCTTTGCAGCAGACGGCAGCCAGCTTGCTCCCGTCGGTACCGTTGAGAGCTCTATTGAGTTGGACGGACAGGATCTTGATCCGGCCGACATTGAGAGCTCGCAGAGCGCAAAGTACCGTGAATTCTGGGACGAGGAGCGTGAACCCGAGTGGTCTGTGCCGCTCGATGCTGCGATCCTCAGCCAGATTGCCAAGATCCAGGTTGATGTGAAGCGCGGCACGGCAGACGCTGTCATGCAGAAGCACGGTGCTGCATCGATTACGGCAGACATGCAGCTGCGCGACACCTTCCGGTCACTTCCGGGAGAAACTGTCGTGGGCAGCATGGCCGGCGTTGCCTACTACAACACCGGCGTGACGGAGAGCTTCCCGAAGCAGGGCGCTACGCAGACAAAGACATCGGAAGTGAAATTCCGCGTTTACGCGGCGACTGATGTGTTCGGTTTCTCAGAAGCGGGTTGGTTCGACGCCAAGGACTCACAGACGCCGCTCGTAGCGAAGAACTTCACGCCGTCGAAGATTGTTCTCGACGTTTCTAACCGCACGGCAGTGGGCACGGACGCACCGCCTGAGGATCAGTGGAAGACCCCTAACCACATTGATATTGGTGTGGATCAGGTTTCGGTCAGCGTGAACGGTGACGCTGCCTCGGGTAAGAACCCCTTCGCAGTCGTCGACTTCAACGGCATTAGCCAGGTGTGGTGGCCGGTGAAGGACGGAGCGTCTATTGTTTCGCAAATGCCAGCAGATCGCGTCAACGCGAAAATTGTCTACACCTACGCCGATGGCGGCACCTTCCCGGTGGACGCACCATTTGGTACAGAGTTTGACGAATTGAACCCGCCGAAGAACCGTTGGCAGGACGTGGTGGGAATCACGATGACCTGGTCCGAGGCAGGCAAGTATGTTGGCCTGGAGCAGGAAGGTAAAGATAAAAACCGTGCGCGTCTCGCATTCAACACTGTTCTTCGCGACGATGTTCGCGGCGATCTGAACGCTTCTACGGGAGTCTGCACCAACGGCTACACTTACAACTTCGTTGATGCTGCTGATGCGACCATTGTGCACTCGCTGACGGGTTGTAAGCCGATTGATAACCCGGCCCCGCTCGAGCCAAACGTTGCAGTCGACAACCATGCGGTTGTCGAGACGGCTGGCCTGGGACGTGCTGAACTCGACGCACGTAGCAACCGGCTTGCGCTCGTCGGCCAAGACGAAAGCATGAACGTGACGCTGAAGGCGTCGACTCCGCAGCGGTTGTACCGAGATCTGCCGAAGCAGCAGGTTTCTGTGACCTACACCGGTGTGAACACGAGTAACACTCCTGTGTCGAGCATGTGGCTGACGACAGACTGCCGTCTGCTTGCAGAGAGTGGCGATTGCCAGTCTGAGAACCCGAATAGGGATCTCTGGCCGCGCAACACACCTGCGGGCTACGGCGTAGTCCCGGGGCTCTCTTGGGATGCGTTCAACGTGCTGTCCGCAAGCGTGAGCTTGCCGGAGGGCGCTGTCAAGGCGACGGTGTGGGCGCTCGACGAGAGCGGCGAATGGACTGAGGGAATCGAGATCCTCTCGGGTACCCCCGCGGTCAACGGCAACATTCCGATCGTGCTCCCGACCAGCGGCCCTGGTCCGAACAAGTGGGACGAGATCATTGCGTTCCGTGTGCAGTTTGACGGTGACGAAGCGACGCGTAAGCGCATTGCGGTCACCACGGGCGACACTGGCGGCAAGCTGAACATGCTCGCAGAGCTGCGCAAGACGCTGCGCAGCGATCCGAACACGCTCTCGCCAGCGAATGAAATCACCGATGACGGAGTCACCTGGCTGCTTGGATCTGATGCGGCTGGCACCCTCCACATTGGCGACAGCCCAACAGCGACGGAGAAGCCTTTTGCTGACGCTGCGAGCAACTTGCTCGTGTACGCAGGCAACCCGGTCGGCTCCACGAAGAAGTTCACTTCGCTGCCATCCACTGGCAACGAATCATCTTCGAAGAAGGTCGAGCCTGGTGAAAAGGTTGACTTCCACATTCGGGTGACCAACGACTCGAAGGCGACGAGTAACATGTACGAGCTCGCCGTCGCAGACCAGTTCCCTGCAGAGCTGGTGTACATCGAGGGCGTACCTGAGTACCGACCACAGGTCATTTCGGTCCCAGACCGTGCGCCTGGTGAGCCCCAGTTCCAGGCGCCGACGTTCAGCGTGCAGGCTGGCAATAAGCCGGGTCTGCAGCAGGCGCGTGCGACCTGGACGAATGGTGAGTACCTCAAGCCAGGAGAATCGATCCTGCTGAAGATTCCGCTCATGGTGAAGGACGGCTTTAAGCCGAACGACATTGCGACGAACGACGCGTGGATCGAAGGTAATGGCGTGAAGGGTGCCGGAAACCAGGGTCGTTGCTTCGTTGGCGCGAAGCCCGAGCCTGAACTTCTCTGCAGCTCGAATGCAACTGTGACTGGTGTCCGTATCGACAAGACCCGTGTTGAGTCGTACATCGACGCCACTGTCGGTGGCGCGATCAACGACGAGGCCGCAACGTGTGTCGTTTCGCCAGCAGCGGGAAGCGGTGAAGTCGCGTGTGAAGATGCGTGGCTCACCTACCCTTGGCAGGTGAACACCACCGTCGGTACCACGAACACCTACCGCCTGAAGCTCGTCAACTCGGGTAACATCCCGTTGGCCGAAATGCGCTTCGTGAACGGCCTGCCGTTTGTCGGCGACCAGGGCGTGTTGAACCCCAAGCAGCGTAACTCTGACTGGGCCCCGTCAATCATTCCTGAGTCGATCAAACTCATCGGTGCAGAGAAGCTACACAGCGAAGAGGTCGCTCGCGATGATGCTGCATTCAAGGCAGACTCGCTGCGGTACACCGGGACCAACAAGCCCTGTACCTTCGGGGCAGATGGTCTCGCTGGTCAGGCAACGCTCGGCTGTGCGCAGGGCACCTGGGTCACTGACCCGAGTGATGTTTCGGGCCCGATGAAGGCGTTTGGCGCAGTACTTGAGTTCCCCGCTGGGAAGCCCATCGCGGGTGGCGAGTACGTGATCTTGGAGTACAAGGTTCGCGTCCCCGAGACCAGCCAGAACAACAAGATTGCGTACAGCACCGCCTCGATTACCGGACGTCAGGATGCGAGGGGCGACTGGATTTCCCCGAATGAGTCGTACCCCTCGGCTCTGCGCACCATCGACACCGCGATGACACTCACGAAGACGCTGACCCAGAACGAGGTTGCCAACTGGCATCTGAACTCTGACGGCTACACGATCGATCTCGTGTGTACCGCGCCTGACGGATCGGCCATGGATCCGATCGCGGTCAAACTGCCCGCGGTGACCACGATCGATGGAAAGGTCTCTGCCGATGTGACAGGCCTTCCCGTGGACGGCAAGTGTGCGGTCGTTGACGAGACATACGTCCCGACAGCGAACACCGCTGCAGGCCAGTACGGCAAGAAGAGCGAGAACGCAACGGGCTTCGCATACTCGACGGACCCCGAGGACCCGATCACCCTGAAGCCCTACGAGGAGGGCGACAAGGTTGAGAAGGTTCCAGCTGACAACGCGATTAACGTTGAGAACACCTACGTGGAGTCCTCGCTCACGGTAGGCGTCGAGATTGCTGGAAACGCGACGGACGTCATCCGCCCGGATGACAAGTTCCTCGTCGACGTCACCTGTGACTTCGGCACGGTCACGAAGACGTTTGACACGTTTGAGCTCAAGGCTGGCGACACGGCGAAGATTCCGGGAATCGCGGTCGGTGCAAACTGTGCCGTGACGGAAACTGATGCCCGTGGCGCGAACCCAGTCACTGGTCAGTACGAGGAAGGCACGCCCGTCGAGCTCGACTCGAAGCGCACGGTCTCCGTCGCAACTATTGAGCCGGGGGACCACAAGGTCGAGTTCGTGAACTACTTCAACGCTGGCGGCGACCTCGTCGTCACGAAGAAGGTCGAACTGCCGAAGTCTGGCACCGCGTTTGGTGATGTGGAACTCGCAACCAGCTGTGTGCTGGCTGGCCACGAACTCAACCTCGGTGACAAGGCGACCCAGAAGCTCGACTTCGGCGCTGGTGAAACGGAGAAGTCCTTCACCGTCGCGGGTGTTCCGACCGGCGCAGAGTGCACCGTGACTGAGACTGCTGCAGGCGGCGCGAACGTGCCGGCGCCGGATCGCACGGTCACGATCCGCAAGGATGAGACCGTCTACGTGGAGATGACCAACATCTTCACGCCGGCAACGCTCTCGCTCACTAAGGAACTCGCTGGTGCGGGTGCCAAGGAAAGCCGAGTGCCGAGCACGTTCGATGTCCAGGCAACCTGTACTCGTGACCTCACCATTGGTGGCAAGGACGTAACCGTCACTGACCACGACGCGAAGATCGCGCTCACCCCTGGTGCGCCGATCAACGTGGCGAAACTGCCTGCAGGTTCGCAGTGTGAGATCACCGAGCCCTACAAGTACCAGGCTGAATCGACGAAGTTCGAATCGCTCACCAAGGGCGTGGAGAACCTCTCGAAGGATGACACCAACAGCGCAGTCGTTGTACTCGCCGAGGCAAACGCCAACGGTGACGCGGTGACCACCGCTGTGCGGGTCACGAACAGCTACAAGAAGACCGAGGGACTGGTGATCACCGGTGGTGCAGCTGCACCGTTCGGCGCCGCAGCCCTCCTGCTCCTCGCAGGACTCGGTATCGTGCTCTTCCGCAAGCGTCGCACCGGCGAAGCAAGCTAAGGGCAGGGCGTAGCGCCTCGCGCTGACGCCTCCATGCACCACGGCCCAGGCGGCTCCTCACAACGAGGAAGCCCCTGGGCCGTGGTGTTTGTGTAGCTTGGGTGATCCGCACCAATCAAATAGCTGGGAATGAGTAGCAGAGGGTGCCGGAACACAGCAAACTTTCGTAAGCTGGCGAGTATGACAGAGAGCATGGACAGCGGGGCGCACGAGAAGCACCCGATGCTGCGACGCCTGACGGCGCTACGCAGCAAGATCCACGCTCGTCCGGTGCTCGGCTTCTTCTACCGCGTGATGATCGCGCTCGTGGGCGGCGTGCTGATTCTCGCTGGTCTCATCATGCTCATTACACCCGGTCCGGGCTGGGTGACGATCTTCCTTGGCCTGGCAGTGCTCGGCTCAGAGTTCTCGTGGTCGCGCCGGTTGCTCGCGTGGCTGCGTCAGAAGGTCACGCGCGCGTGGGAGCGCGGCAAGATCCTCAAGCGCGCTCGCAGTGCGAAGAGAGCAGAACGCCGCGCGCAGCGAATGCTTGCGCGCGGCCGTACTGCGTTCTAGCAGGGGGCGGATCATCGCCCCGGGTGCAGGCTTCGTTTAGAAGCGGTCGGGGCTGGGGCCGTCTGCGTGCAGAATCGAAACGTCTGCGTGACGGTCGAAGCGGTAGCCAATGCCGCGCACGGTACGGACGATGTCCTGGTACTGCGCGAGCTTCACACGAAGGCGACGAACGTGCACGTCGATCGTGCGCTCGCTCGGGATCTCCTCAGCGGGAGCGTCTGCCCAGAGGCCTTCGATGATTTCGTCACGGCTGACGGTGCGGCCTTCGCGCAACACGAGGAACTGCAGGAGTTCGAACTCGCGGAAGGTGAGGGTCGCGGGGGTGTTGTCGAGCAGCACACGGCCACGCGAGAAGTCGAGGATGACGCCGCTCTTGGCGCGGTCCTGCTCGGCTGCTGCAGCCTGCTGACGGCGAGCCTTTGCCGAGGGATCGCCGAGTGCGAAACGGACGACGTCAACGTCGCGACCGCCGGTGCCTTCGGGGGCCAGCGCCACTGCTGCGTAGGTGTCTGCTGCGGGAGCGAGGCGGTTCACGAGGTGCTTGATCTGGTTCACGATGTCGCTGATCTGCGGATCGTTCGAGTTCAGCTTGTCTTCCGAGAGGCCGACGTACAGCGCGAAGCCGCGGACCTCGGTGCCCTCGGGGAGCGAGCGGGTCGGCTGCGGTGCGAGGTTCGCTGCGAGGTCGGGACGTGCGGTGCGGAGATCGGCGGGAGCTGCGTTGCTGATGGTAGCCATGATGATGTGGAGTCCTTAAAGGGTGCCTGAACGGCAAAAGATGTCGAGAGTGAAGAGAGCGACCCCGGAATGTACATCGGGTTCGCAGAGAGCGCGCTAAAAGTTAGAGAAAGTTTTAGCTGCACATTCGACAACGCATGACGCCAGCCATCATCATGCCGCGCCGCCCGAGGATTACCTCGCAAGCGGATACGGAACCGGTGATGTCATGCATAAGCGAAAGTATATGCAGACTTCACCCGCTGACACAAGTAGTAATCTTCTTGATTTTCCTCAGTTGGTACATAGACAACGGCGGCCTGGTACAAAAAGTAGTACCAGGCCGCCGTTATTTAGCGAAAAGCTTGTTGCTTATGCCGTGCCGTACAGGCGGTCACCTGCGTCACCAAGACCGGGAACGATAAATGCGTTCTCGTCGAGGCCCTCGTCGAGCGACGCAAGCACGAGAGTGACGTTGCGGTCGCCAGCGACCTCCTTGATCTTCTCAACGCCCTCGGGGGTGCCGAGTACGCAGATCGCGGTGACATCGTCTGCGCCGCGCTCAAAGAGGAACTCAATTGCCGCAGCCAGTGAACCACCGGTCGCGAGCATGGGATCGAGGACGAAGCACTGGCGGCCCTCGAGTGAATCAGGGAGGCGCTCAGCGTAGGTCACTGGCTCAAGCGTCTCTTCGTCGCGAGCCATGCCGAGGAAGCCGACCTCCGCGGTCGGAACCAGCTTGACCATGCCCTCGAGCATGCCGAGGCCGGCGCGCAAGATTGGCACGATGAGGGGGAGCGGCTCGCTCAGGCGAACACCGGTGGTCTTCGCAACGGGAGTCTGAATCTCCATGGGGTCGACACGAACCTCACGGGTCGCTTCGTACGCGAGGAGCGTCATGAGCTCTTCGATGAGCAGACGGAAGGTCGGCTGAGGCGTTTGCTCCTGTCGCAGAACAGTAAGTTTGTGCGAGACGAGCGGGTGATCTGCAACGATAATGCGCATATGCCTATTCTAAACGTGTGACCCCGACTCAGACCTCACAGATTCCTGCATCCGCTGCGGAGAACGCAGCCATGCAGCTTGCGCTCGACGCGGCCGTCGCTGCTGGTGCCGCGGGTGAGATTCCCATCGGGGCCGTCGTGCTCGGACCAGACGGTGCGGTGCTTGGCACGGGCCACAACGACCGTGAGGCCAGCCTCGACCCGACGGGCCACGCAGAGGTGCTGGCGATCCGCGCCGCTGCGCAGCAGCTCGGTGATCGCATGCTCGGCGACTGCACGCTCGTCGTGACGCTTGAACCGTGCGTCATGTGTGCGGGCGTGATTTTGGCGGCGCGGATCCCACGAGTCGTCTTCGGGGCGTGGGACGAAAAAGCGGGCGCTGTCGGCAGTGTGTACGACCTGCTGCGGGATGGGCGCCTGCCGCATCCGGTGCCCGAGGTCGTCGCGGGGGTGCGCGCAGACGAGTGCGCCGCGCTGCTCGAAGCATTCTTCGCAGCGCGGCGGTAGTCGACGGTTAGTCGCTCGAAAGCATCACGATCGAGCTCGTCGTGGGTGCAGTCGCGTTGGGGTCGATCCACACGTCAGGCTCGATGTAGATCGAGGCGGCAGCGGGTACCGCTTCGCGGATCCGCCGCTCTGCGAGGTTCACAATGACCGAGATCTCGCGCGCCGTGATGTCGGGGGCAACGCTGATTTTTGCTGCCACGAGGAAACGGTCGGGGTCGACGTAGAGGGTCTTCATGTGAATGATGCGCTCGACGTCCTTCGACGCGAGCATTGCCTCTTCGATCTTCTTGACGTCTTCTGCGCTGGCTCCCTCGCCGACGAGGAGACCCTTGATTTCAACGCCGAGCACGACCGCGACCGCAACGAGCAGCACACCAATGAAGATCGTGGAGATGCCGTCGTAGATGCCATTGCCAGTGATGACGGTCAGGCCAACGCCGAGGAGTGCGATGATGAGGCCGATGAGGGCCGCGAAGTCCTCGAGGAGGACCACGGGAAGCTCGGGTGCCTTCGACTTGCGAATGAAGCTGACCCAGCTCTGCTTACCCTTGAGCGGGCGGCTCTCGCGCACCGCGGTGCGCATCGAGAAGGACTCAAGAATGATCGCGATCACCAAGACAACGAGCGGCAGCCACCACATCTCGAGTGCGTGCGGCTCGCGGATCTTCGAGACGCCCTCAACGATCGAGAAAACGCCACCGATCGAGAACAGGATGATGGCGACCACGAAGGCGTAGACGTAACGCACACGGCCGTAGCCGAATGGGTGCTCGTCGTCGGCAGGCTTCGCAGCGCGCTTGCCGCCGATCAGCAGCAGTATCTGGTTGCCAGCGTCAGCGAGCGAGTGCACGCCCTCCGCGAGCATGGCCGAGGAACCGGAGAACAGCCATGCGACAATCTTCGTTACCGCAATGCCGAAGTTGGCTAGGAAGGCCGCAATGATCGCCTTGTTACCACCAGATGCACTCACCAGATTCCTCCTTGTGCCTGTGACACGTGTGCCGCTTAGTCTACGCGCGAGGGATGCCGGAGCGGGAGTATGGCGCGGCTTGAAGTGGACTAGGCGGATAAAGACCTGCGATCGCGGATTGCGCGACGATACCTCGCCGCCACGTAGACAGCCGCAGTGAGAATGATGAAGGCGTTCATGCCGCCACCGTGTGGGTTGAGACTGAGAGCCGGTAAGTCACTTTCGCTAGTGCTCCATGCTTCAAAAACCCACGGAATGGTGGCTCGCCCGCTAACGAAAAGAGTGAACAGTGCCGTGGGAGGCTCATTCCCATTTGCAGCCGTGGTGGGGTTGGAAGAGCCTAACGGCCGCATCGTGGATTATCGCGTCATGCGCGCTATTGGCTGTAAGAACCCAGCAGGAAAACTCCTGATCGACCCTAGTACGGCACCCTCGTGGTCGATGTCTATGCCGGCCAAATTTCAAACATCTTGCGGATTCGCGTCGATGTGGAGCTACTGAGTACGCAGGACGGCTCACCCTGTAACTGTCATGACGTCAATCGTTGGCCGCTAGGAGCCACAAAGAAAACCATTACTGTTTCAATCGTTCTGCGCTACATCCATGCGGAAAAACCCACGTGTCTGCTGTGTAATCGTGGAAATATACTGCACGTTCAAAATGGTCAACGAATTAGCGTAAGAGATCTTCGGGCTATGGCCTATCCCTTGTCGTCCTCGAGGACGTTACTTATGTACGTCTCTGCGTCTAATCCGTACTCTTCAGCTCTTTCACGGTCCCTGTATGTGAGGCCCCCTCTTTCCTTATACCATTCCCTCTGCTGCTGTTTCCGGCCAGTCCACCCTTGTTCGCTCGGGATTTCTGGTTTCTCCAACGCCCGACGTTTAAGACTGAGGCTCTCCAGATACGTCTGTTGTTTAGGCGCTACTATCCTTCGATGGATCGTGAGCGATCCTCTGCCCAAGGTGGCTGTACCTAAGACGATCAAAGCCACGGCCAAAACAAGGCCAGTGATATCGCGTAGAAAGTTGATCCACCCTGCGCTGATATCCTCGAATATGAGCATCAGAGGGACGCATGCCAGTAGCGAGAAGACACCCCAAACCGCGTAATGTGGCAATGCGTCTGGTTTGAAGGAGTTGTATCTCTGAATTTCTGCGGTCGTCATTAGATCTAATTCGCACTTACTTGCCATCGACTGTCCACACTTTCGCGTCCTGAATAGCGCACCTATTCTTTGCCATGAAGTAACTGTTGAGCTTAGGGCGTCCGCAGGTCCTATTCGGGCTGGGTGCACCATTACGTAATCGTTCTTCGGCGCTCGGGAGTGCGCCGTATCTATCGTCTGGGTTCCGGCTAAGCGGTCCAAGTTTTATTGAATACTACGTGAATAAAAACACCTGCACATCTGCAGGAATTTTCGCGTGTGATTAGCCATTGGGGCCTTCAGGATTCTTTGCCGCGTTTGCCTGGTGAATCCTTTCCCGACGAGAAGCTTTCGTATTCGGCGGACTTCCTGGAAGAGAGTGTGCTCCGGCGAGAGAGCGAGCAACCTCGTGTGCACACCTACACTTGACGGATCCCAAATCTAAGCCTTTTTCCCACGACTGAACTGCTTTACCTCATATCTAAGGAGCGCTAGTTTTCCTTACCTCTGTGGCTGTGTGCCCTGGTCGGCAATGATTATTACCACGTCACGCAACTTACGAGCGGCCGCTCGATCCAAGCCTGTGTGTGCCGCAGATAACGGAACCAGTGATTCCCGGCCTCGCAACCCTTTGGTATTGAGGTAGTCCATTTCCCTTGTCCTCTGTCCCTCCCGAAAGTGCTATTTGAAGAGACGCGTGCTGCCCAACTGACAAGCGTCTACGGCGCGACTCGCGGGTGGATACAGAACAGAGCGTACGTAGAGAGGCTAAGGTCCTGGCGCAGGAATGTCAGTGGTCAGTCCTAGAGTTGGGGCATGACCACTTCTCCCATTGAAACTCTGAGCGCAGCACAAGCCCGACGCATCGCGCTCGCCGCACAGGGCTTCAGCGGTGCGCCAAAACTCAAGAAGCGGCGCCCGTTCGATGATGCACTCGGCAGCCTGGGCGTGCTGCAGATTGACTCGGTCAACGTGTTCTCGCGCAGCCACTACATGCCGGTGTTTTCGCGGCACGGTGGGTACGACCGCGCAGCCTTCGACGACCACCTGTGGCGCAGCGGCGAGTACACCGAGTACTGGGCGCACGAGGCCGCACTCATCCCGGTAGGTGACCGACCACTCTTTCAATGGCGCATGCGCGACTTCGAGGCGAAGCATGCCGAGCGAGCAGAACCGCTTGCGCGCACCATCGCGCTCGTGCGCGACCAACTTGCGGCCGAGGGGCCGCAGCTCGTGCGCGAACTCGAGTCAGGTCCACGCGAGAAGCGCGGGCCATGGTGGGACTGGAGCGACACCAAGCAGGCAGTCGAGATCCTCTTCGCCTCCGGCGAGGTCGTGGCGGCGAACCGTGAGGGGTTCCAGCGACGTTACGCGCTCGCCGAGCACGTGCTGCCCGCCCACGCGCTCGAAGACCGCTCCCGTGAGGAGGCTCAGCGCGCGCTGATCAGTCAGGCTGGCCGCGCCCTTGGCGTCGGCACGCTTGCTGATCTCGGTGACTACTACCGCCTGCGCCCCAAGGAAACCGCGGCGGCCGTGCGCGATCTGGCGGAAACAGGGGAACTGCTGCCAGTGCGCGTCGAGGGGTGGAATGACAAGTCTGGCGATCCGCTCGCCGCCTGGTTGCACCGTGATGCTCGGGTGCCCGCCCGCCTCGCGCCGCACGCGCTCCTGACGCCGTTTGACCCGGTGGTGTGGTTCCGGCCGCGGGCCGAGCGCATGTTCGACTTCCACTACCGCATTGAGATTTACACCCCGAAAGAAAAGCGGAAGTACGGCTATTACTGCCTCCCACTCATGGTCTCGGGGCAGCTCGCGGGACGCATCGATCTGAAGGCGGATCGCGCAGCCAACACCCTCCTCGTCCAGGCAGCCTGGCGCGAGCCAGGGGCGCCCGGGCACACTGCCGAGGTCGCGGCCGAGCTCTTGCAACGCGCTGCCGCCTGGCAGGGACTCGAGCGGATCGTTGCGACAGGCGTCGGAAACCTCAGGCTGCCGGCCTTCGAGTAATACTGAACGTTGTTGTTCACTCTGGCCTATTCATTGAAGCAAGGGAACGTCGAAGGTACAATTGAGCAACTAATGATTCGTGAAAGACCGGAGGTGGGCACTTTGTCTCCTGACTCTGTGAAAGCACGCCGTGCTGAGTGGGCAAGCGAAGCTAGCCACAGCGCACTTCTTGAAGGGCTCACCGTAAGCGAAGCCTGCATCGCTGACAGCAATGATTACGTCGCAGGTGTGATCACTGCTGACGAACTCGTTGAACTCACGCGTGAGCGATTCGGGCTTGTCGGCCGTTGACCCATATGTAGACCCGCGAACTGGGGTGCTGCATAACCTCATAGCTGCGGTGACTTCTGAAGCCCTGGCGGTAGCTGAGGCAGATCTTCACTTCGTGAGAGCTCTGCAGATTCACGAGAACAATCTCGTTCCTCATACGCGTGATCTCGAAGAACTCAAGCAGCTGCATCGGCATCTGTTTCAAGATCTTTTTGCCTGGGCCGGTGAAATCCGGACCATCGATATGAAGCGTGGGGAAGGCAAATTCTTTGCGCCCTGCGCGTGGATCGAACTTAACGCGCAACATGCTTTTGCGGCTCTGCGCGAAGAGAACTATCTGCGTAATCTTTCCCGAAGCGATTTCATTGTAAGGCTTGCGTTCCACTACGACGCGGTGAATTTCATTCACCCGTTCCGAGAGGGCAACGGCCGGACTCAGCGATTCTTTTGGTCTCGAGTTGCGCTTGAAGCTGGCTGGGTTCTTGATTGGCGACCTATCCATGGTGAAGAACTCAATGAAGCAAGTCGCGTCGCTAGGGAAGACGGTGACATGGGGCTCTTGTTGCAGGCTTTGGAGAAGTGCGTTTCTCCTGTCTGGAACTCCTAAACTGATGGCATGAGTGCAGCCACCGAAGTTTCAACGTCAGCAGTCCGCGTCGCAATGCTCGGCTCGGGCTCCATGGGTGGTGCGATCCTCGCGGGTCTGCAGAACCCCGAGTCAGGCGTCGCGAGCCCCATCGAGGTCACGACCCGCAGCGCCGCAAGCGCCGCAGCACTGACCAACCCGCGCGTGCACGCAGTCGCGCTCGAAGACAACGCAGAGGCGAACCGCCTCGCAGTCGCTGATGCCGACATCGTCGTGCTCGGCGTGAAGCCGTGGCTCATCGTTGAGCTCGCAGGCGAGATTGCAGACGCAGTGAAGCCCGGCACGATCGTCGTGAGCGTCGCCGCTGGCGTGACCGCAGCGCGCATCGAGGCTCAGCTTCCCGACACCGTTTCGGTCGTGCGCGTGATGCCGAACACCCCGTCGACCATCGGCCTCGGCGTTGCAGGCGTTGCAGCTGGCAGCCGCGCGACCGAGGTAGAGGTCGCGGCTGTGGCTCGCCTCTTCGAGACCGTCGGCACGGTCGTCATTGTCGACGAGTCGAAGATCAACGACGTCGCAGCCGTCTCGGGCTCGGGCCCGGCATACCTGTTCTACTTCACCGAAATGCTCGAGGCAGCCGCACGCCGCCGCGGCTTCGGCGACGAAGAAGCACGCACCATGGCATACGAGACCGTGATCGGGGCGGCAGCACTGCTCAAGCACAGCGGCGAAGACGCAGCCGAGCTGCGCCGCCGCGTCACGAGCCCCAAGGGCACGACCGAACGCGCAATTGAGGTCTTCCAGGGCGCAGGCTGGGACGACGTCTTCGACCGTGCGCTCGCCGCAAACGCGGCACGCTCGGTCGAACTCGAACAGGGCTAACACAGCAAGGCGGTCGGTCACGAGAGTGACCGACCGCGATCCGCGCCCCTGTGAGTGACAAGTGGCGCGCGAGTGACTGTGCGCGCGAGGCGCTACAAGCGAGGCGCTAGGCGATGGCGGCGAAGCGTTCGACGTCGCTCGCCGAACCCGACACGATGATGAGATCGCGAGGGGAGACAACGGTCTCCTGCGTCGCGTGCGTGAACGGCTGGCCCGGCGTCTTTACGCCGACAACGGTCACGCGGTAGCGGGTGCGAACACCGCTGGCTTCGAGGGACATTCCGCGGATCGAACGCGGCGGGTACATCTTCGCGATGACGTAGTTGTCATCGATCTGGATGAAGTCAAGCATCTTGCCGCTGAGCAGGTGCGCGACGCGCTCGCCCGCCTCACGCTCGGGGTAGATGACGTGGTTCACGCCAATGCGCTCAAGAATCTTGCCGTGCGAAGCCGAGATCGCCTTCGCCCAGATCTGGGGGATCCCGAGGTCGACGAGATTTGCCGCGATCAGCACGCTCGACTCGATCGAAGCGCCGGTAGCGACGACGGCGATCTGGAACTCATCCGCGCCGAGCTGGCGCAGCGCCTCCATCGAACGCGCATCGGCCTGCACGGCGTGCGTCACGCGATCCGACCACTTCTGCACGAGCGTCGGATCAGTGTCGACCACGAGTACCTCGCGGTCCTGACGGTCGAGCTGGCCCGCGGTAGCGGCGCCAAAACGGCCGAGCCCGATCACTAGAACGGGGGCGTCATTGCGAATATCAACCAACGATCGGCCTCTCTTCGGGGTAGCGGAAGAACCGCGGACTGCTCGTCGCAGCAACTGCCGCGGCAAGAGTGACAGTACCAACTCGACCTGCCCACATGGTGGCAGACAGGATGTATTTGCCTGAATCAGGCAAGGTTTCAGACAGGCCCGTGCTGAGACCACAGGTGCCGAACGCCGAAATCACCTCGAACATGACCTGGTCTTGCGGCATCTTCGTGATGTGCATGAGCGAGATCGTCGAAATGAGTACGATCGTCGCGCCCCAAATCAAGACCGAGACCGAGACGCGAAGTACCTCGTTCGGGATGCGACGGCCGAAGGCCTGCATGTCGTTGTATCCGCGGGCTTCGGCGTAGGCCGCGATGAAGAGCACGGCCAGGGTGGTGACCTTGATGCCGCCGGCTGTTGAGGCGGATCCGCCACCCACGAACATCAGCATGTCGATGACGAGCCTGGTTGAGCCCTCCATCTCCATGGGATCGATGATGCCGAGACCGCCAGAGCGGGTCATGACCGACATGTAGAACGTCGTGAAGGCGGAATGCCCGAAGCCGTCAGAACCGAGCGTGCGAGGGTTTGCTGCCTCGAGGCCGCCGATCAGGATCCAGCCGAGGATGATGAACATCAGGGTCGCGGTCAGCGTGAGCTTTGCGTGCAGCCCGAGGCGCTTGTGCGAACGCCAGCCGCGGTCGGTGATGAAGTGGTACAGCGCGAAGATCACGGGGAAGCCGATGCTGCCGAGGAACACGCCGATCGCCAACACGCTCAGCAGGTAGTAGTCGTTGAGGAACGGATCGAGGCCATCAGCGAGCGGGACAAAGCCAGTGTTCGTGAACGACGAAGCCGCGAGGTAAAATCCATTCCAGAGACCGTGCCAGAAATCCATGCCAGAAGCGATGAGGCGCGGGGTGATGAGAATTGTCAGGGCAGCCTCGATGAGCAGCAGGCTCACCGCAACAGCGCGGAGCAGGCCACCAATGTCGCCGAGGCTGATCGCCTGGCTCTCAGACGCGCCGCGGCCCGTGCGGAGTGGGTTCGTGTCGCTCGCAGCGAGCAGGCGCTGCCGCAGTCCGAGCCGGCGGGTGACGGTGAGGCCGAGGAGACTCGCGATCGTGAGCACGCCCACGCCGCCAATCTGAATGCCAATCAGAATCATGATCTCGCCGAAGAGTGACCAGTGAGTCGCCATGTCGACGGTAGACAGGCCAGTCACACAAATCGCCGACACAGCAGTGAAGAGGGCGTCGGCGAGCGGAGTGATTGTACGGCTCGCGCTCGAGATCGGAAGCGCGAGAATCGCAGTCCAGGTAAGGGTCAGCGCCGCGAACACGAGGATCGCGAATCGCGCGGGGGAGGTGTGCGCCATCGCGCGAATCCACCCCTGGCCGGACTGAGGCTTAGTCTGCTTCAGCCGCACGGTACGTGCGCCCAACGTTCCTTCTTTCATGGAGCTGCCTGGAAAATCGACACTCTATATTGCAAACGATGTTGTCATGGTACACATCAAGCGGGATACCCTAGGGTTTATGCCTGATATTTTTGGAGTCATCGCTGACGCGACACGGCGGGACATCCTGCAGGTGCTGCTTGAGCGGCACCTCCGGGATAGCGAAATCAGCGTGTCGGAAATCGTGGGTCAGCTTGAAATTAGCCAGCCGACAGTTTCCAAGCACCTGAAAGTACTGCGTGACGCAGAACTCGTAACCGTGCGCGAAGAGGGTCAGCACAGATTCTACTCGCTGCAGCCGGAGCCCCTGGAGATGATCGAAGACTTCGTCATCCCCTTCTTGTCTGCCGGTTTCGAGACTGAAGTGACCGTTGAGTACCGCGACGAAGATGGCTCACTTCTTTCCGACCCTGAGGGGCTCGGCGAAGAGGTGCTTCCCGAAGAAGCAGCTGCCGCTGCTGAACGGATTGGCCGCGCTGCAGCCAAGGCCGAACATCGAGTCAAAGAGCTCGTTGCGCGGTTTAAATTGCGTGGCTGAGAGTTTCCAATTCGCGCAAGCGCATTGCGCGATATAAGATTAGTGTTTTGTGGGCCGCTGTCGGTCCCGCACGATAATTCAATTTTTGTGAGGTAACCGATGGGTTCAGTCATCAAGAAGCGTCGTAAGCGCATGTCGAAGAAGAAGCACCGCAAGCTGCTTCGTAAGACGCGTCACCAGCGTCGCAACAAGAAGTAATCGACGCGCCTCAGGCGCGATCGATGTGAGGTCCCGAGCTTTCGAGCTTGGGACCTTCTTCTTTTTCTGGTGGATGGCAGTGGTGGTAGATCACCACCGCTAGAGGCGACTGATTTCCTGGCGTGGGCGCACGGCGATGTCCGTGAGCTGAACATCGGCAGGGGCATCGACCACGAAGCGCACCGCGGCTGCGACGGATTCTGGCTTGATGTACTGCTCGGGGGAGTACTGCTCGGCTGGGATCGTGCTGCGCAGCATCGCCGTGTCCGTTTGTCCGGGTGCAACGGTCGCGACCCGCACTCGGTTCGGCTCCTCGTCGATACGGAGGACGTCTGCGACGGCGCGTAGCGCATGCTTCGAAGCGGAATACACGGCGCTGCCAGGCACTGGCTTCGTGCTGGCGCCAGACCCGATGAAGACGATGGTGCCTTGCGAGGTACGCAAGAGCGGCAGCGTGAGCCGCGTAATGGTGGCAGGCGCGGTCACGTTGACCGCGAAGTGTGTCTCCCAGTCACTCTCGGTCGCCTGCGCGACGCCGAGCGAGTGCGCGATTGCAGCTGCGTGCACGAGTACATCGAGCCGCGAGAGTGTTGCGATCCGCTCGCCGAGGCGCTGCGAATCGGTGATGTCGCAGTCCCACGCGGTTGCCCCCGTCTCTGCAGCAACCTCCCCGAGCCGCACCCTATCGCGACCGACTGCGATCACATGGTGGGTGCGTGAGAGGTCGCGGGCGATCTCGCGACCCATACCGCTTGATGCGCCGGTGACGAGAGCGACGGGAAGCTGTTCTGGCATGGAGGTGTCCTTCAAAATGTTGTGGTGTATCTGTGCGGAAATAGTGTGCTGGGCGGAACGCGCTGCCGGCACCGAAACCTGGTCAGGCAGCTGCAGTTGCGACGTGGGCGGCTAGCGCGATGTCAAGCGCCGTCCGTGCGACGCGAGTGGTTTCGCGCAGCATGGAGGGGTCGGTGCCAGGCATCGGGCTGATGATCGTGCCGTGCACGGCGTCGTCGACGGGGATTCCCGCGACGAGCACGCGTGGATCGGCCGATCCGTCGGTGCCGATGAGTTGCCCGGTTGCCGGATCGAGGTCGAACGCGCCGGTTTCGACGGGGGATCCGTCGCGCGCTGAGATCATGTAGCTACGAGCGCGTCCGGTAGTAACGAGGCTGCGTGCGAGCGGATCGGCTGTATTTGCCACGCTGTGGAAGTGCATCCACGCGTCGATGAGTGCCGGGGCGATCACTTCGGAACCAGAAACCGCATCTGAGCTTGCGATGAATCCGCGCGTATCGATGTCGATGTGGGCGCGTGGACCGATGAAGCGCACGATGCCCTGCTCGGCGAGCGCGACGAGCTGCCGGTTGCGGAACGCGGGTGGGCCTGACCCCGCCATGGCTCCGACGCCCATGACCATGCGGTATCCGGCCGAGCGGGATTCGGCATCGAAACCACCGAGCGATCCGACGACGTCCACGAGCCCGCGTGCAGCGCTCACTGACCAGAGCCCGGCTTTCACCGCGCTGTCGAATCCGAGTTCCGCTTCGCGGATGTCCTTGAGCACTCGCTCGCGCACCCACGTATCGAACGCTGCAGGGTCTTCGTGTTGTCGGGCGACCGGCAGCATCTCTGCCTCGAGATCGAAGCGGAGGTTGGGGTCTGGCACGAAGGCCGCTACTGCTGCGGAGATTCGTCGCGCCACAGCGAACAGGTCGGTGTGCGTGGCTGGATCGGAAGTCTGCTCGCGCTGCGCCTCAGCCGATGCGATAGCTGCAGTGATCGCAGCGTGCAGGTCGTCGCTTGTGCCCGTGACCGCACCTGGCGCAAGCGTGCGCAGCACTTCGGCATGGTCGAAGTAGGCGTCTGCGACGACGCGTGGCCAGAGCGTGCGGTCGAAGTTGATGGGGCGGCGAATGGCGCTCCAGTCGATGCTGCGTGCGAAGCGCTGTGCTGGGCGTGGTGGCAGCGATCCGTAGAGAGTCTTTGCGCGAAACGGCACGCCACGGTTTGAAGTGACGTGCAAGATTGGCTCGCGGCCGGATGCCTCGTAACGTAGCCCGCCAGGTGCATCGCTGCTTTCGATAAAACGCCCGCCGCGCCCAGCGGTGAGCAGCGCCATGGTGTCGAAGAATCCCATGCCGAGGCCTCGCACGATCGCGTGCGTTCCGGGTGCGATGCCGTCGAGGGGTTGTTCGACGGGGCTTCCTGGCCGCACCCAGGTGAGGTCGGGACGCGTAGTCAGTAGCTCGGTGAAGCGAGTCTCTTCGCTGGTCTGAGATCGTGGCATCCAACCGGTCGCGAGAATGGTCGCATCGGCCGTGACGGTGTCGCCGTCTGCGAGCTGCACGAGGTCTCGGGATCCTGTGCGCTCGATTCCGATGGCTGCGGTGCGGTGCCGGATCACCCGCACCGAGGCGGGGAGTAGGGCGACTGCGCGGTGATAGCACCAGCTGAGGTACTCGCCATAGAGCGCGCGGCTCGGGTGCGAATCTGGGAGCGTCGCGAGGAGCTCGTCGAAGTAGTCGGCAGCGAGGCCTGCACGTACCGGGAAGTCTGCGTAGCCGGCGACATTGCCTGCTGGAATCTTGGCAATGCGGTCGGTGAGAGTGGATTCGTCGAGGATCGTTCCGCCAGCTGCCGCGCTTCCCGGGTCCCTGCCGTCGCCGTGCGTGGTGCCAGCGGCGAGGCCGTCTCGGAGCGCGAGGAGTGACCATTCATAGAGGGTCGGCCCCTGGCGCACCGGCCCGGTGACGGTGCTGCCTGGCTCGGTGAAGAGGGTGACCGCATGTGACAGCGTGTTCATGCAGAGTTCGCGCGTCTGGTCGGTGCGCCAGATGCGGCCGGCTCCCGATTCCGCTGGGTCGATGACGTGTAGTTCGATGTCATGTTCTGGCAGGCCCGAGTCGTGGAGGTGCGCGCCGATGCGCTCAATGAGGGAGGCGCCGCGTGGGCCGGCTCCGATCAGCGCGATGGCGGTGCGGTGCGAAGTGGAAGTCATAGAGCCGTTATACGCGCCCGCTGCGGTCGCTTGAAACGTTGATGACTGAATATGACGGTGCGGTTGTGTGAAGTTCTGTGACACGAGGGGTTCCTAAAAAGTTATGGCACGTATAACAATAGCTTTTGTTGCGTGAGGTGTCGCGCACGACCCCCAGCGGCGCCGGCCGCACCAGATCTTGAGGAGAGCTTCCATGAATAAACGCCGTCTCGCATGGATCGGAGCCGTTGCCGCCGTCGCTATTGCGATGACGGGTTGCTCCGCAAACACCAGCGGGGAGAGTGGCGATGCTGGGTCGGGCGGCACGCTCACCTATCTTGAGCCGCAGACCTGGAACACGCTGTACCCGCCTGCCGGTGGCTTTTACCCCAACGGCGGCGTGCTGAACCAGGTGACTGATCGCCTGCTCTATCAGAACCCCGAAACTCTTGACCTTGAGCCATGGATCGCGAGCGAGTTGCCAGAGGTCAACGCAGACGCGACTGAGTACACCTTCACACTGCGTGACGGAGTCACCTACTCAGACGGCACCCCGCTCGATGCAGAGAACGTCGTGAAGAACTTCGATCTGTACGGTAAGGGCGACAATGCGCGAGCGCTGTCTGTCTCAGAAGCGATCAATAACTATGATCGCGGCGAGGTCGTCGACGAGCACACAGTGAAGTTCTTCTTCTCTGCACCGTCGCCGGGATTTGCGCAGGCGACCTCGACCATCAACTCGGGTCTGCTCTCGAATGGCACCCTCGATGGCAGGAATGAGGACTTCGGCCCAGGCAAGGCGAAAGACATTGTCGGCAGCGGCCCGTTCGTGATCTCAGACGAGAAGATCGGCAGCGAGCTGAAGCTCACCGCTCGGGAGGACTACAACTGGGCGCCGCCTTCGCTTGCGCACCAGGGTCGCGCAAGCATCGACGGGATCGACATTATCCTCGCGGGCGAGAACAGCGTGCGCATCGGCACCGTGGTGTCGGGTCAGGCAGACATTGCGCGGCAGATTCCGGCGTCGGATGAGTCGCAGTTTGAAGCTCCGGGCCTCACGCTCATCGCTGCGTCCACTAATGGTGTGAACAACGGCCTGAACTTCCGTCCGACGAGCGCACAACTTGGCGACATTCAGGTGCGTCAGGCAATCATTGCCGGTATCGATCGGCAGGCAATCATCGACACATTGTTCACGAAGAACTACCCGCTCGCGACGGGTATTCTCGCGAAGACCGCACTCGGCTACGTCGATAACTCCTCAGCGTGGACGCACGATCCGAAGAAGGCTGAGCAGCTGCTCGACGCGGCAGGCTGGGCGAAGGGAACTGACGGCGTGCGCGAGAAGAACGGCGAGCGCCTTTCACTCACCTTCAACGAGGCGCTGCCGCAGCCACGCTCCAAGGAGGTCGTCACCCTGATCCAGGAGCAGCTCGCGCCGCTCGGCATCGAGGTGAAGATTTTCCCGGGTGACCAGGCTGCGCAGACCGAGGCAGCGCTGAGTGCCGACACGATCCAGGTCTACCATTCAATGGTCGGCCGTGCAGACTTCGACGTGCTCAAGTCACAGTACTTCTCGACGAACCGCAACTCGATCCTCAACGTCGAGGCCCAGGACGGCAAGATCTACGATGAAGAGCTCGACCAGTTGCTCGCGAAGATCGCCTCGGTGCCCACGATCGAGGAGCGCCAGGACGCTTCTGTCGCCGCCCAGCAGCGACTGATCGATCAGGCGTACGTGCTGCCACTGTTTGAGGAGCCACAGGTCTTCGGCCTCTCCGACACAGTGCAGGGCTTCAAGACCGAGTCGATCGGCCGGCCTTCCTTCTATGAAGTGCAGCTGAACAAGTGAGTATTGGCGCGCTAGCACGGCGTATCGGCCAGGCATTCCTGGTCCTCGCCCTCGCATATACAGGTGCCTACGTGTTGCTTGCGGCACTTCCGGGTGACGCCGTGTTGGCGCGCTTTGGCAACCCCGAGTTGGGGTTGACGCCGGAGCAAATCGAGGAGATCCGCACGACGTATGGCACCGAACGGCCGTTCATTGCGCGGTATCTCGAATCGATCTGGCAGTTCCTGCACGGCGATCTCGGCTATTCCGTGTACAGCGGAGCCAAGGTCTCCGACCTCATTGCGGAGGCACTGCCATCGACGCTCGCGCTCGCGAGTATTGGACTCATTGGCGCGGTGTTCCTCGCCGTGGTGATTGCGTTCACAGCGAGTTTCGGGAGCGGGAAGTGGCTGCGCGGGCTGTTCCGCAACCTGCCGCCGCTCCTCGTCTCGCTTCCCGTGTTCTGGATCGGTATCGTGCTCATCCAGGTGTTCTCGTTCCAGCTGGGGCTCGTCCCCATTCTCAACGCGACACCGGCGCAGGCGATCATCCTGCCGGCGATCACCATCATGATTCCAATTGCCGCCCCGCTTGCGCAGGTGTTCCTCCGCAGCATCGACGAGGTCCGCGAGCAGCCGTTCGTGACTGTGGTGCGTGCCCGTGGCGCGAACACGTCGTGGCTGCTCTGGCGCAACGTCGCTCCCAACGCCCTGCTGCCTGCGCTTACCATGGCAGGGTTGCTCTTCGGTGAGCTCGTTGGTGGCGCGATCATCACCGAGGCCGTGTTCGGCAGAGTCGGGATCGGCGCCCTCACTGCCCAGGCGGTGCAGCAGCGCGATACGCCAGTTCTCCTCGCCATCGTGGTGATCGCGACCGTCGTATTCGTCACGATCAACCTTGTGGTTGACCTGCTGCACCCGGTGCTTGACGCGCGGCTGCGTCTTCGCAGCACCGGTGGGAGTAAGAACCGTACCGTGTCTGCGGGGCCGGCAACGACTGCTGCTTCCGCAGCACCAGAACACACCGCGAATGCGGCAGTAGCGGAAGGAGAGGCGCGATGACCGAGACCGTTGTTCAAGCTGAGCCCCAGCTCTCACACGCAGGAAAAGCACCCAAAGCCAAGCGCGCGGTTCGCGGTTCGCGGTCGGTGGGCGGCTGGCGCGCGCTCTTCCGTCCTGGCGCGATCGTACCGATCGTGATCCTGGTTATCGCCCTCGCGTGGGCGATAATGCCTGGACTGTTTACGTCGGTGAGTCCGAACGAGCAGGTTGGTGCCGCGCTCCAAGCCCCGAGTGCAGAGCATTGGTTTGGCACAGATGCGACGGGACGCGACCTGTATTCGCGCGTGATCCACGGCGCTGGCGAATCGATCACGGCAGCGTTGCTCGCAGTCCTGGTTGGCCTCGTATTTGGCTCACTCATCGGAGTGACGGCAGGCGCGGTCGGCGGGCTTGTTGACGAAGCGCTTATGCGCGTCGTTGATGTGCTGCTCGCGATTCCGACGCTGCTGTTGTCACTCAGCATCGTGATCCTGATCGGTTTCGGTACGAACAATGCAGCGATTGCCGTTGGTGTGACCTCGGTCGCCGTGTTTGCGCGGTTGTCTCGCTCGCAGGTGATGAGCGTGCGCGCAAGTGAGTTTGTTGAAGCGGCGTATGGCTCCGGTGGCACCTTCGGAACTGTGCTCTGGCGGCACGTGTTGCCGAATTCACTTACCCCGGTTATTGCGCTCGCTGCGCTCCAGCTTGGCTCGGCGATCCTGCAGATCTCGACCCTTGGCTTCCTTGGATATGGTGCGCCGCCCCCAACGCCGGAGTGGGGCTTGCTCATTGCTGAGGGCCGCAACTACATTGCCACCGCTTGGTGGCTCACCACCTTGCCGGGCCTTACCGTCGTGTTCGTCGTGATCGCGACGAACCGCCTGAGCCAGGCGATCAGCGTCGGAGAGAACAGATGAGCGTCACACCCCTTCTCAGTATTCGTGATCTTGCGGTGCAGTATCGCACCGCCCACGGGCCGGTCGAAGCCGTGCGCGGCGTGAGCTTTGACGTCACGCCAGGTAAGGTCACCGCAGTGGTCGGCGAGTCGGGATCTGGCAAGTCGACGGTCGCCCAATCGGTGATCGGCCTGCTTGCCTCGAACGGCTCGATCACGCGCGGCAGTATCACGCTCAATGAACGTCGCCTTGGCAAAACCGAACTCGTCGGGCTGCCCGAACGCAGATGGCAGGACCTGCGTGGTCGGTGCATCGGGCTCATCCCGCAAGACCCAGGCAACTCGCTCAACCCGGTGCAGTCGGTCGGCAAGAGTATCAGTGAGTCGCTGCGCATCCACGGCAAGCCGAGTCGGGCCGAGGTACGAGACCGCGTGCACGCACTCCTGGAGCAGGTGGGCATCGACAACCCGGTGAAGCGGGCGAAGCAGCATCCCCATGAGCTCTCTGGCGGTATGCGGCAGCGGGTGCTCATCGCGGCGGCGATCGCCAATGACCCAGAACTCATCATTGCTGACGAGCCGACCTCTGCGCTTGACGTGACGGTGCAGCGTACGGTGCTCGACCTCATCGATCGGCTGCGTGAGGAAACCGGCACTGGCGTGCTCTTCATCACGCATGATCTTGCCGTGGCGGCCGACCGTGCAGACGACGTCGTGGTGATGCGCAATGGCGAAGTGCAAGAAACTGGCCCGAGCGCGCGGGTGCTCGCGCAGCCTGCGGCCGAGTATACGAAGCAACTCATGCGTGATGCGCCGTCGTTTGGTGCAATTCGTGAGCGTGAGCGTATCGAGGTCGGCGCGAGTGGCCAAGAAGTTATTGCCGCGGTATCCGAGCGCGCGAACCGCCGTACAACAGCGACTGCGCTTGTCGAGGTGCGTGACCTGCGTCAGGTCTTTGGGCGCGGGTCCGATGCCTTCGTGGCGATCGACGACGTGTCGTTCTCGGTCGCTCGCGGATCGACACACGCGATCGTGGGTGAGTCTGGGTCAGGCAAGACGACCACGGGACGCATCATTGCGGGCTTTGAGAAGCCGGCGTCCGGCAGCGTACTGCTCACCGCCGCTGACGCGCACGCTGGTGTCGACGTAACAGAGCTGCGAGGCAAGCCGCTGCGTGAGTTCAGACGCACCACGCAGATGGTCTATCAGAACCCATACGGTTCGCTTGATCCACGTCTGTCGATCGGTCAGACCCTCGCAGAACCGCTCAAGAACTTTGGCATCGCACCGCGTGCAGAGCACGTCGAACGTGTCGCGCACGCACTTGAACTCGTGGCGCTCCCGCCAGAATTTGCGCAGCGGAAGCCGCGCGAACTGTCTGGGGGCCAGCGCCAACGTGTTGCGATTGCGCGGGCGCTCATCGTTGAACCCGAACTCGTGGTGCTAGACGAGGCGGTGTCAGCTCTCGACGTGACAGTGCAGGCGCAGATCCTCAGGTTGCTCGCGCAGCTGCAGGAAGAGCTCGGGCTCACCTACATCTTCATTTCACACGACCTCGCCGTGGTGCGACAAATCGCAGACACGGTTTCGGTGCTGCAGCGTGGTCGACAGGTCGAGCAGGGCGAAACGGAATCGGTATTCTCCAACGCCCAGCATGCGTACACGCAGCGTCTGCTCGACGCGATTCCTGGCGCCTCGCTCGCTTCAGGTCACTGGGTGATCTGAACCCGGCTCCCGATATCTCGCTGCTCATTTGAACGGATCTCATATGTCTCACACCCCATACCCCACCGCGCTCGACTTCGACCTGATTGATTCCCTGGCCGGCATCGCAGTTGGTGATGCGCTTGACGCAGCACGCCACCGCAGGCCTGACGCGAGGGCACACGCTCAGGGCAGCTTCGAGGCGCTGTTCCTCCCGGTTGATGCGAGCGATGTCTCCCTGTCAGAACGTGCAGCGATCGGCCTGTTCGTTGCGCGTCTCCACGCGGATCCAGCGGCCGTCGCGTTCTATGGCGCGCTCCTCGAAGCGACCGGTGGGGGCGTTGGACTCTTCCCGCTCATCGTTGCCGAGGCAGAGCGTTCTGCGGGATCCGGCCCGTACGGAGCCTTCCACGCGGAGAACGCGCCAGAGAGTACCGAAGGCCCGGTGTATGAGGTGTCGTCGGTCGAGGCAGCCTATGCCCTCGGTGACCGACTCGCAGCTGCGCTTGAGCATGCGCACCTCCTCGTGCTGCATCCGCGCGATGCGGCTCGTGAACGCCTGCAGCGGCTGCTCGACGGCGGCTGGAGCAGCACAGGAGTCGTCACCATTTCACAAATCGTTGCTTTCCTGTCATTCCAGCTGCGCGTCGTCCACGGCCTCGCTGCCGTGCGTACGGCAGGCGGCGGAGCAACGGTTGCTGCGAGCGATCTGCGGGGGCTCGCAGCAGAGGTCGCGCGTGTGGCAGAGGCGAAGCTCAGTGCTGCCGGTGACGATCCCACCCTGGCCCCAGCACCCGCCGCTGAGCAGCTGCCAGCAGCGCCATCCGTGACGGAGCCGCCGCGCTTCACGCAGGACTCGCTTGGCTGGAAGCCGTGGCTCCAACCACTCCCCGTTGCTGAGTTCACCGAGCGTCACTTCGAGGGCCTGGTCGAGCGCGAGCGCGTGCACATGCCTTACTTCCGTGTGCTCGCACGCGACCCGGAGGCGCTGCGCGAACGCACCCTCACTGACCTTGATATCTTCAATAACGTTGACGCCGGCTTGCCGCGCGCAGACCGCGAGTTCGGTGCAGCCGTGGCTTCGCGACTCAATGGCTGCGTGTTTTGTGCCTCCGTGCACTCGAGGTTTGCCACCAAGCAGGGTGCTGACCGCGATGCCGTGCAGCGCCTGCTCGACGAGGGCGTTGGCGTGCGCTACGGCAACCGGTGGGATCAGCTCATCGACGCGACGGTCGCGTTGACCGTGACACCGCCACGTTTTGGGGCGGATGAGGTCGCGGCTCTGCGTGGTGCTGGCCTCGATGAGCTCGAACTCCTCGACGCGATTCAAGCCGGATCATTCTTCAACTGGGCGAACCGCCTCATGCTCTCGCTCGGTGAACCGACAGTCGTCAGCTGAGGCTGAGACCCATTTCTTGTGACCCCTCGACGATGTCGGTGGTGCGACGTACCCTGAAGGCATGTGCGCATCAACGGGACTTCGACATGGCGGATCCGCGATCGGTATCGACGGCCAGCCGTTCGTCCCGCTCGATGGCCAGGCAGAGACGCTTGAACTCGCTGGCTGGTGGGAGTCGCAGCAGGGCAATGCCAAGATCACTGGCCGGAATGCTCGGAATTTGAACCCGATCATCCTCGCGGCTGGAGATGCGGGAGTGGCGGCGGCAGGCTCCGCGGCGGGCACGGCGGCAGGCGCGGCTGCCGGCCCTGCCGCGTTCGACCGCGAGCTCCGTTTCGCCTGGTGGTGGATCTGGAAGAACAGCACCGGCCCCGTGAAGTTCTCGGCGTTCAACTCGCGCAGCGACAGGCTGCTGCAGTCGTGGTCATCGGAGTTTCAGCACCGGGCGATCATTCCCGCGAGCTGGTACGTGGAGAAGGGGGTGCGGTTTGAACATCCGACGGGGGGGGCACCTTCGGCATCGCCGCGATCACCTCGACCGTGCAGGACGCCGACGGTTCAGATCTCGTCACCTACTCGATGGTGACGCGCAGTGCGGTCGGTGAGGCCGCGAGCGTGCACGACCGCATGCCGCTCGTGATCCCGCCCGAGATGCACGAGGCCTGGCTCGACCCGACCCAGCCCGGTGACCGAGAGCTCGCGCTCGCCTCGGTTGCCTGGTCAGAGGAACTTTCGCGCGCGATGATCCCAGCAGGCCCGGTGCAGCAGGCCAGGAGCGTCAATCGCACGGCGCGCGGGTCGGCCGCTCGAACCCCAGAAGCTCCGCCCACCCTGTTCTGACTTGGGGCTATGGCAAGGCAGCCGAAACCGATAGCGTGTTCCGCATGAGCTCACAGAATGCCAATGGTGGCATCGTCATCACCGCGATCGACCTCGCAGCAGACAGTGCGGAGGGCACGGAGTGCCCAGAAGCGCCCGAAGCAACCCCGCTCGCTGGCCTCACCCTCGCGGTGAAAGACAACATCGACGTCGCGGGTGTCCCGACGACCGCCGGTTCGCAGCTGCTTGGCCGCGAGGCTGCCCTGCGCACGGCACCCGTTGTCGCGGCGCTCGAAGCCGCCGGTGCACGTGTCAACGCGAAGGTGAACCTGCACGAGTTCGCATACGGCGTGAGCAGTGACAATCCGTGGCACGGCAGAACGCCGAACCCGCGCTTCCCAGACCACGTCCCCGGCGGATCCTCCGGCGGCAGCGCCGCAGCCATCGCGGGCGGAGTGAGTGATATCGCGTTGGGAACGGATACGGCTGGGTCGATCCGCATCCCCGCCGCATGCACCGCGACGGTGGGCCTGCGCCCGCGCAATGGCTCGCTCGATCTTGCCGGGGTCTTCCCGCTGTGCCCATCGTTTGACACGGTTGGGCCGATGGCGGGCACGGTGCAGTTGGTCGATGCGGCATGGCAGGCGATGCGCGCGGGGCGCTCGGCAGGGCGCGGATCAGTGCGTCACGGCGCAGTGTCTTCGGGAGAAGAGCGCGCGCTGCCCGAGAAAGTCGGTTTCTTCGGTGACCCCGATCCCCGAGCGCTCGAGCTCCTGAAAGGCCTCGGTGTCGAGCCGGTCGCGCTCGAATTCCCGCTCGAGGAGATTGAGGACGAGTTCTGGGCGCCGTTCCGCGCGGAGATCGCGCGGACGCACGCGGCAACCTACCCGCGGCTGGCGGATGACTACGACCCGAACGTTGCCGCCAAGATGGCGAACACCCAGGGTGTCCAGGCAGCCGAGTACGAGGAGCGCATGGCTGCGCTTGGCGCGATCCGCGACCGTGTGCTGGTCGAGTGCAAGATGAAGGGCGTGACCTCGGTGGTGAGCCCCGTGCTGGGCCTGCCCGTTCCACGTGCAACGGATGACGAGGTCGACTACCGCAATCTGCTCGGGTTGTACACGATCCCCGCGTCGGCGCTCAATCTTGCCTCGCTCGCGATTGGTAACTTCCTCATCACCGGTCTCACGGAAGACCACGTGCTCGCGCTCGGGCTTGCGCTCGAAGCGGCTGGCCTTGCGCCGGTCCTGCCGGCGTTGGCGTAGGGGCGGATCCGCCACTCACCAACCCAGCTAGCTCAGTGCCGTGGCCGCGAGCGTTTCGCGGAGGCGCTGCAGCAGGCGCTGGGTTGGCTGCTGCATGCCGCGCTGGGAGCAGAGCGCCCACACATGGCGGACGAGCATGAGCTCCGGCACGTGCAGAATGCTCGCGCCCGGCGGCAGATCACGGAGGGCTGCCTCGGGGACGAAGGCGGCGGCGTATCCGCTCGCGACGAGCTTTGCAGTGACGGCGAAGTCGTCGCAGCGAGCGACGGTGCGCGGCTTGAGGCCCTGCGCCGCGAACAGGCTCTCGATCTCGTCGCTATCGCTATTGCCGCTGTGGTGCATGACCCAGGCGCGGCCGACGAGCTGTTCGGGCGTGACGGTTTCCTGTTCGTGGAGGTGCCAGCTGGTGGGGGCGAGGACGCGGTACCGATCCTCGCCGAGATACACCGCGCGCACGGAGTCGGGCCAGGAGAGGCCGCTGTCACCCACACGGTAGACAAGGGAGACGTCGACCTCCTCGCCACTGCGCAGCGCCTGTACGGCCGGTGATGGGTCCCGCACCGTGAGGCGGATCGCGAGCGAGGGCTCGTCAGCAAGCTGTTCTGCGAGGAGCGCGGGGAAGATCTGGTGCGCGAGACTCGCATAGACGCTCATGCGGAGTTCACTGCTCGTCTCACGGTCGATGCCAGACGCCGCCTCGATGAGGGAGTCGAGTTCGCTGAGTACCGCGACCGCGTGCTCGGCCATGACCTCGGCTGCGCGGGTCGGGCGGGCGCTGCGGGCGCCGCGCTCAAACAGCTTGATGCCCGAGTCGCTTTCGAGCGCGGTCATCTGCTGCGAGACGGCCGACGGGGTGTAGCCGAGGCGGTTGGCGGCGGCTGCGAACGAACCCAGACGCACCACCTCAAGCAGGGTGCGCAGGTGAACGGGGTTGAGCATTGGATCTCCGATCGGCGTTGAGCGTAAGTAATGCTGATGCTCAGGATAGCGAATTCTCTGACCCCTCAGGTGGAATCATGCGTGCTTCCTGATCTAATCTGAGGCGAACGACGAACTCACCGGTGATTTCGAAAGGGTAAGTGATCCTTATGGTGTCCACGCTTTTCTTGCATCCTGCAATCCACACACTGGAGAGCGATGCCAGCACTGTGAGCGCCATGCTCGTGACCGATGGGCGGATCGTTGCCCTCGGCACCGAGGAAAACCTGCGGGCGCAGAGCCCCGAAGGCACCGAGACCGTGCAGCTCGAGGGTGGCATCGTGCTCCCCGGCTTCCACGACGCGCACTTCCACATCGGCAACCTCGCGCGCGAGCTCGAAGCACCCGACCTGCGCGAGGCGACCTCGCTTGCAGAGACGCTCGACCTGCTTCGCGTGTGGAAGGTTGAACATCCCGGGAGCGAGTGGGTACTCGGCGGCCGTTGGAACCAGAACCAGTGGACCGACGGCGAAACCCCGCACCGCGCACGCCTCGACACCGTGTTCGGCGACCGCCCTGTTGCGCTCCCGAGCGTTGATGGGCACTCGGTCTGGGCGAACTCGGCAGGCCTTGCAGCGGTGGGCATCGACCGCAACACGGCAGACCCCGTCGGCGGGCGCATCGATCGCGACGAGGCGGGGGAGCCGACGGGCTGGCTCTTCGAATCTGCGATGGATGAGATCCGCGACCTGTCAGAGGCCGCACTCATCAGCACGCTGCACGAGAGCCTCGACCTCGCCCAGCGCGAGCTGCTCGCGGTCGGCATCACCCACATCACGAACTTCGACGGTGACGACGTACGCCAGGGCATGCTGCGGCTGCAGGCCGATGGTCGCTTGCGGATCCGCGCCCATCTCGGCAGTGCGGCCGCGGATCTGGACCGGACGATCGCAGCGGGTCGCCGTACCGGTGACGGCGATGAGTGGATCACCGAGGGCCCGGTGAAACTGTACTCGGACGGTGCGCTCGGCTCGCACACCGCGTTCATGCACGAGGACTTCGTCGACGAACCTGGCAATCACGGCATCGCAATCGTGCCCTTCGAGGAACTCTGCGCGCAGGTCGAACAGGCGGTGAGCAACGGCATTGCCGTCGCCACCCACGCGATCGGCGACCGGGCCAACACCAACGTCCTCGACGCCTACGAACGCGTGGCCGCGCTCGCCGCAGAGCAGGGGCTGTTGAACCGCGTTGAGCACGGTCAGCACCTCCAGTGGGCAGACGTTGAACGGTTCACGAAGCTCAACGTTGTTGCCTCGCTGCAGCCTATTCACTGCACGACTGACTTCCCGCTGAGCCACGAGCTCATCGGTGACCGCGATATCGCTCACTACCCGTGGCGCTCGCTGATCGACTCGGGAGCGCTCCTCGCCTTCGGCTCGGACGCTCCCGTCGAACCCGCGAACCCGCTCTTCGGCGTGCACGCCGCGGTCACCCGCGAGAACCGCGCGGGTGAGCCGGCTGGCGGCCGCGAGCCGGAGCAGCGGATCAGCCTGCTCGAGGCACTGCAGCGGTTCACCGCGGCCGGTGCTGACGCGGCGAATCTCGGCCACCAGGTTGGCCGCCTTGCGCCTGGCCAGCTCGCAGACTTCGTCGTCCTGGATCGCGACATCTTCGCCGTCGATCCGCGCGAAATCCCCAACTTGCAGGTGCGCACCGTCGTCGTTGACGGCCGCATCGTGCACGAGTCCCGCTAACTGCGGCCTCGCCCCCGAAACCCAGTGTTCAAAGGAGAAACACCATGAAGAAAAGCACTCGATTCCTGCAGACCGCAGGTGTCCTGACTGCCAGCCTCGCAATGCTGAGCCTCACCGCGTGCGGTGGCCAGTCGCTGTCAGGCGATGACAAGGACTCGGGCTCGGACAGCGCAGCTGTCGAGTTCATGGCGGTCCACGACGAGGAGAAGGCGAAAGACATCATCGAGGGCATCGAGCCCTCGGCTGAGGTCGCTGCGCTGCTTCCCGATGAGTTCAAGAAGGACGGCCTGACCTGGGTCACCTCGGTTGGCTACCCTCCCATGGAGGAGTGGGCGAGCGACAACGTCGGCATCATCGGTGTCGACCCCGCAATCGCGCACGCGGTGTCGCGCACCCTCGGCGTCTCGATGAAGATGGAAGATCAGGAATTCAACTCGATGATTCCGGGTCTCATCTCGAAGCGTTACGACGTGCTCGTCAGCTCGATGACCGACAACGAAGAGCGTCGCGAGACCACCACCTTCGTTGACTACGTGAGCGCGGGCAACGCGTTCCTCGTTGCGACCGGCAACCCCGAGAAGATTGCGAAGCCTGAAGATCTCTGCGGCAAGATCGTCGCGGTTGTTGACTCAGGTTCGTCTGCGGTGCTCGCTGGTGAGTTCTCGACCGCGTGTGAAGACGCTGGAAAGGCACCCTACGAGATCCTCGCGTTCGACGGTGACTCGGCAGCAAACCTCGCAGTGCAGAGCGGTCGCGCAGTCGCGACGATCACTGACTACCCCGTAGCTGCGGCACGTGCGGCGGATCCCGAAAACAAGATGGACGCTGTCGCCATCGAGGGTGGCGAGAGCCTCTGGGGCCTCGGCATCGACAACGCAAACCCTGAGCTCGCGAAGGCCGTCCAGGCTGCGCTCCAGGAGCTCATCGACAACGGTACCTACGTTGAAATCCTCAAGGCGTGGGACGTTGAAGGCATGGCAGTCGACGAGGCGCTGATTAACGGCGGCGCGTAAGCGCCCCGCATCACACCGAGCACGACAACCAACAATAGGAGAGGACCCCAGCTATGAGCGGGACTCGTACAGCGCCCTTCCCCGGCGCAAACGGCGCGCAGATCCAGATCGCGCCACGACTCCATGTGGGTCGATGGATCGTCGGTCTAATCGCCGTCGCGGCGGTGCTGTGGGCCGTGTCGATCGTGATCTTCAACGAGAACATTCGTTGGAACCGCGTGTGGGAATACCTATTCTCAAAGACGATCCTCGACGGCGTACTGGTCACTATCTGGGTGAGTATCGCCGCCACCATTGTTGGTCTCGTGCTCGGTGTGATCTTGGCAGTGATGAAGCTGTCCAAGAACCCCGTGCTGCGCTGGATTGCGGAGGGCTACATCTGGTTCTTCCGCGGCACCCCGGTGCTCGTGCAGCTCATCTTCTGGTTCAACCTCGCATTCCTGCTGCCGTACATCACGCTGAAGATTCCGTTCACGGAGATCGGCATGCGGTGGGATACGAACCAGCTCATTAGCGGATCAGTTGCGGCCCTGCTCGGCCTCGGCCTGAACCTCGCAGCGTACTTCGCAGAGACCGTGCGCGCCGGCATCCAGGCGGTCGATCGCGGTCAGCGTGAGGCGGCCCTCGCCGGCGGCATGACGCACCGCCAGACCATGCAGCTCATCGTGCTGCCCCAGGCGCTGCGCATCATCATCCCGCCGACGGGCAACGAGTTCATCTCGATGCTCAAGACGACCTCGCTCATCGTCGTCGTCGCTGGCAACGACCTCATGACCAACGCGAGCCGCATCTACAAGCAGAACAACCTCATCATCGAGCTGCTCATCGTTGCGAGCCTCTGGTACATGTTCATGACCGCGGTAGCGACCTACCTGCAGTCACGACTCGAGAAGCGCTTCGGTGAGGAGCGCGTCCATCTCGTGCGTGGCCCTGGCTTCAGCCAGCGCCTCCTCAAAGTCGCGACCGGCGCAATCATGCTCCCGCGAAATGGCAAGAAGAACAAAGAATTGACGGAGGTCTGACCATGAACGACATCCTCGTAGAAGCGCATGGCGTCCGGAAGTCGTTCGGCCAGCACGAAGTACTCCGCGGTGTTGACTTCACCGTTCGCCGCGGTGAGGTGAGCTGCATCATTGGCCCCTCGGGCTCAGGCAAGTCCACCTTCCTGCGCACCATCAACGCCCTCGAAACGATCGACGGCGGCAGCCTGCTCGTGCGCGGCGAGCAGGTCGGATACGAGCTGCGCGATGGCAAGTACCACCAGTGGTCCGATAAGGAGCTTTCGAGCTTCCGCTCGCACATCGGCATGGTGTTCCAGCGCTTCAACCTCTACAACCACTACGACGCGGTAGAGAACGTTGCGGCAAGCCTCATTCACGTGAAGCGCATGTCGCGCGCTGATGCGAACGCACGTGCTGAGCGTGAGCTCGCTCGCGTCGGGCTAGCGGATCACATGCACAAGCGCCCGCATCAGCTCTCCGGTGGCCAGCAGCAGCGCGTGGCGATCGCCCGCGCGCTCGCGATGGACCCCGAGCTCATCCTCTTCGATGAGCCCACCTCGGCGCTTGACCCTGAGCTGGTCGACGAGGTCCTCGAAATCATGAAGCAGCTCGCTCGCGAAGGCATGACGATGATCGTGGTCACGCACGAGATCGGCTTCGCCCGCGAGGTCGGCGATACGCTGAGCTTCTTCGACGAGGGACGAGTGCTCGAGACCGGCACCCCAGAGAGCGTCCTCACGGCGACCGACTCGCAGCGCATTCGCGGGTTCCTGGAGCGCGTGCGATGACACTCGCTGCCGACCCTGAGGGTGCGCGCCGCGTCGTCGGCGTGCTCGGCGGAATGGGGCCCGCGGCTACCGCGGACTTCTACGGCAAGATCGTCCAGATCACGCCAGCCGAACGCGACCAGGACCACCTGCGCACCCTCATTTGGTCCGACCCCACCATCCCCGACCGCACCGGCGCGCTCGTTGACCGCGGCCCACACCCCGGTAGGCAGCTTGCTGATGGGGCGCGGATCCTCGAAAACTCCGGCGCTCACGTCATCGCCGTGCCGTGCAATACGGCGCACGCGTTCCTGCCAGAGATCCGCGCAGCGGTGGACGTCCCGGTACTCGACATGATCGCGGCCACCCGCGACCGCGCACTCGGCATGCTGCAGGCAGGTGGGAGCGTTGGCATCCTGGCAACGCATGGAACGATCCGCGCCCGTCTGTACGAGCAGGCATTTGCAGAGCGTGGCGTCGCCGTGATGCTGCCAGACGAACGGCTGCAGAGCAACGTGATGGACGCGATCCGCCTCGTAAAAAAGCAGCCACAGGACGCCGAGGCAACCCGGCTGCTCGAGCAGGCCGTGACCGAACTCTCGCAATCAGGGGCGGGCGTGGTGATCGCGGGGTGCACCGAGATTCCCGTCGCCCTCGCAGGCAGTGCGCACCTCGAGGTGCCACTCATCGACTCAACGGACGTGCTCGCGCACGCCGTCGTGGACTGGGCGTTCAGCGGAAGCGCCCATCCCGCAACTATGAAGGAGCAGCGCGCATGGAGCGTGTAGAGACCCCGGGCGCAAGCTCGGCAGCGGGAACTAACCCGCGCCCCCGACTCGACGAACTCGGCATTGGTGCCGGCAAGTACGCTCGTGGCCCACTCAACGCCATCACTGATGTGCCGGGCGTGCGGATCGGCCAATCGACGATCATCAGCGAGAAGTACAACACCGGTGTGACCGCGATCGTCCCCGACCAGCTCACCAACGAGCGTCGGCACCTGCCCGCCGCGCTCGCGGTGGGCAACGGCTACGGCAAACTTGTCGGTGCGACCCAGCTGCAGGAGCTTGGCGCGATCGAGACGCCGATTCTGCTGACGAGTACGCTGTCGGCATTCCGCGTCGCAGACGCGCTCGTCGCAGAGCTGCTCACCACTCCCGCCCACGAGAAGACGACGACGCTGAACCCGGTCGTTGGCGAGACGAATGATGGGGCGCTGTCGGCGATCCGCGATCGTCCCGTCGGCCCCGAGCACGTTGCCGAAGCGCTTGCTTCCGCGGTCACCGGACCCGTGGCCGAGGGCTGTGTTGGCGCCGGAACCGGCACCACCGCGCTCGGTTTCAAGGGCGGCATCGGCACCTCGTCGCGCCGCGTGAAGATCGGGTCTGCTGGTGGCGACGGCGCTGGCGCGCCCGCGCCTGAGTACACCGTTGGTGCGATCGTGCAGAGCAACTTCACCGGCATGCTGCGCATCGCTGGCGTTCCGATGCCAGCCGCCGAGATGCTTGAGGGCACGACTGCCGACACGATCGGCAACTCGTGCATGATCGTCGTCGCGACCGATGCGCCGCTCGAATCGCGTCAGCTTGAGCGACTTGCGCGCCGTGCAGCGTACGCAATGCGCGGAGTTGGCGCCGACTATGACCAGGGGAGCGGTGACTATGCAATCGCTTTCTCAGTGGCGGATCCGGCTATCGCCCCCAACGACAACGACCTGTCGCCGATGTTTCACGCGACCATGCTTGCCGTCGAGGAGGCGCTCATCAACTCGATCCTGCGGGCGACAACCGCGTTCGGCCCCACCGGCCGTGCAGGCTACGAGATTCCGATCGAGGAGGTGCGCCGCCGCCTCGCGGCCGCTGGCGCGACCGAGCTGAACTAGGGCGCTGGGGGCCGGGTGCAGGACTCGCGCTCTGCGCTCTGCGCTCTGCCCCCCCACTCGCATTGGCTCAGCGACATCGTCACCTGCCAGCCCGCCTCAAACCACCCCATTCCGAGTGGAACTGGGGGCAGTCTCCTTCACACCCTGGACAGTGAGTCTGCAAAGACCTAGCATTTGGCAATGTTTTCCGTTCCTGTGCTTCTCGCGACCTTGGTTCCCGTTGCGCTCCTGCTGTTGTGGTGGATCGCAGTGCTGATCGATATTCGCGACGCATCATATGCACCTCTGAGCACCAGCCCCGAGCCGATCCTGATCAAGACCATTTGGGTGATTTTTGTCACGATCGTCCCGCTGTTCGGGCTCATCGTGTGGCACCTGGTTGGGCGCAAGATGCTTATCGGCACCGCTGAAGGTACGGATCGCCCGCCCCGCTAGCAAGCCCCCACTCGCCCGGCATTCCTAGCCAATGAGTTTCCTGTCATTCGGCATGCCAGGATTGCTGGATGACAACTCCGGGATTTGAGAACGAAACCCCACGATCAACTCGATCTCCGATGCGTATTGCGGGAATTATCCTGCAAGCAATTCTGTGGTTGCTGTTCGCAATCTTCCTCGTCGGAGCGCTGGCTACGAGCGGCTGGCCTGGTCTACTTCTTGCCGTCGGCCTGCTCGTCTTCGTGACCGGCCTCTACGTGCTCGCGCTCAAGCGCCGCTCGTGGGCGCGCATCCCAGGCGGTCGAAAGGGTGGTGGTGTCGCAGCTGCCCTCGGCCTCGCCCTGCTGCTCTCGAGCGTTGGCTTCATGCCGCCTGCAACGAGTAGCGACGAGGGACCCGCCTCAAACGCTGTCTCTTCGACTGGCGTCGCAGATTCTGAGGGAACGGGAGACGGCTCTGAACTCACCTCAGAGCCCACTGAGGAGCCCGAGCCTGTCACCGAGCAGAAGCCTGCGAAGGCACCCGCAGCTGGCGAGACGATCCTCGCGGTAGACCTTCTCGATGGCCTTGCGGTGAAGGGGCGCTCGCCCAAAACCGGATACGACCGCAAAGAAAAGTTCGGCACCGCCTGGCTCGACGTCGACCACAACGGATGCGATACCCGCAACGACATTCTTCAGCGTGATCTCACTGCCGAGACCCTACAGGGGCCGTGCAAGGTAATGACCGGAACCCTCGCCGACCCCTACACCGCTACCCAGATCGGCTTCGTCCGCGGCAACACCACCTCGACTGCGGTCCAGATCGACCACGTTGTCGCGCTTTCGGACGCGTGGCAGAAGGGTGCGCAGCAGCTCACTCAGGATCAGCGCGTCGCACTCGCGAACGACCCCATCAATCTGCTGGCCGTCGACGGCCCGACCAATAGTGCCAAGAGTGACAAGGATGCCGCATCCTGGCTCCCTCCAAACAAGCAGTTCCGCTGCCAGTACGTCGCGCGTCAGATCACGGTGAAGGCAACCTACTCGCTCTGGGTCACGCAGGGTGAGAAGAGCGCGATGCAGAACGTCCTCTCGTCCTGCCCCGATGAGCTGGCTCCCACATCGGCAGACGCGCTCACTGCCGCAAAGGTCAAGGTCACCAAGGCGGCGGATCCTGTTCCCGTGCCGGCACCCGCACCCGCGCCGGCACCCGCGCCTGCACCAGCACCTGCGCCAGCCCCGGCCCCTGTGCCGACCGACGTGTTCTACCAGAACTGTGACGCGGTGCGAGCTGCTGGCGCATCTCCAATTTATGCGGGCGATGCTGGCTATTCGCGCAAGCTCGACCGTGATGGCGACGGCGTCGGCTGCGAGTAACTCCCGCTGTCAGCCCTACTCCGGGGCTATTCCTGCAGATCGGCCGTCGTTCAGGCTCATTCTCCTGGATTTGTCTTAACGACGGCCGATTTCTAGATCTCGGTGGACAGCGCGCAAGGTTCTGCCTACCCATTCAGCTCCCGGGCAAGGGCGCCGAAAGGTGGCCCGCGGCAGCGCAATAGGTAGCTCCCAACTGGTTGAGGGGTGCCTCATTGGGGCTGCCGCGGTTGGCCACGTGGCCAACCTTGCCCTTGGCTTGTTCCTGCAGAGTGGCGTGCGCGCGGGCGACCCCTCGGTCAGAAATCACGCCTTCGGTGGTATCGAATCACTGGATTCAGTACTACCGAAGCCCTGAAAGTACACGGAGGGCCTCGCCGGAGATATGTTTTCCGCCGTCAAAATGCGGAAAATCGCCTCAAATCGCATATCTACGGCCGAACGCATATCTCCGGCAAATCCAGGCGCGAACCAAGCCCCGGCCGGTCTTGAAACCCGCCAGCCACGCCGCCCCACACCCTCCCTCTTTTGAATAACTCAAAACTGCGGTAAGCTAGGAAGCGTGAACCACGCAGCTATCTCCCTCAGCGACACCGAACTCGGTACTCGTTTGAAGGACGCCGGTTTGCGGTCGACCGGCCCCCGCAGGGCCGTGCTCGCCGTGCTCGCTCGCGGCGATCACTGGAACGCCAGTGACGTCTTCGACGCGGTGAGCAAAGACCTCGATGGCACCTCGTTGCAAGCCGTATACGGTGTGCTCGCGGCACTTGAAGAGGTGGGTCTCGCTCGCAAGATCGAGCTTCCCGGCCACCCGGCACACTACGAGTATTCACATCATGACAACCACCATCACCTGGTGTGCACAGAGTGTGGCGCGATTCGCGACGTGCCCTGTGCGGTGGGTGCGGCGCCATGCCTCAGTGCTGAGGATGATTTTGGTTTCGCGATCCGCACCGCCGAGGTGACCTACCGCGGTATCTGTGGTGCGTGCCAAGCGCTTCAGGCCGCAGCGTAAGCGCAACACGGCACACACAAGCCGCCCCGCGACCAGCAATTTTCACGACCATTTAATCCACCGCGAACCGAAAGGTGTGACCTTGCAGAAGATCACGACGACCCAGACCGGTACCCCCATCGCTAGCGATGAGCACTCGCTCACCGTTGGTGCTGACGGCCCCACCGTTCTTCACGACCGTTACCTCGTTGAGAAGCTCGCAGCGTTCAACCGCGAGCGCGTTCCCGAGCGTAACCCGCACGCAAAGGGCGGCGGCGCCTTCGGTGAGTTCGAAGTCACCGAAGACGTTTCGAAGTACACCCGCGCTGCAGTATTCCAGAAGGGTGCGAAGAGCGAGACGCTCCTCCGCTTCTCGTCGGTTGCTGGTGAGCAGGGCTCGCCCGATACCTGGCGTGACGTTCGCGGCTTCTCGCTGCGTTTCTACACGACCGAGGGCAACCTCGACATCGTGGGTAACAACACCCCGACCTTCTTCCTCCGTGACGGCATGAAGTTCCCTGACTTCATTCACTCGCAGAAGCGCCTGGGCGACTCGGCACTTCGCGACGCTGACATGCAGTGGGACTTCTGGACCCTCTCGCCCGAGTCGGCACACCAGGTCACCTACCTCATGGGCCCGCGTGGTCTCTCGAAGTCCTGGCGTCACCTCAACGGCTACGGTTCGCACACCTACCAGTGGATCAACGCTGAGGGCGAGCGCTTCTGGGTGCAGTACCACTTCCTCTCGCAGCAGGGTGTCGAGCACATGAGCCAGGAAGAAGCGGATCGCATCGCTGGCACCGACGCTGACTACTACCGTCGCGACCTCTTCAATGCAATCGCCGAGGGTGACTTCCCCAAGTGGGACGTCTACGTTCAGGTCATGCCGTACGAGGAGGCGAAGACCTACCGTCTGAACCCCTTCGACCTCACCAAGACCTGGCCCAAGGCTGACTACCCCCGTATCAAGGTGGGTACCTTCACCCTGAACCGTAACCCGCAGAACTTCTTTGCGGAGATCGAGCAGGCAGCGTTCTCGCCCGGAAACCAGGTTCCCGGCACCGGCATCTCGCCCGACAAGATGCTCATGGCTCGCGTATTCTCGTACCCCGATGCACAGCGTTACCGTGTCGGCACGAACTACAACCAGCTCCCGGTGAACCAGCCCCGCGCAACCGAGGCGAACAACTACATGCACCAGGGCAACATGCAGTACCACTTCCCGTCGGCATCGCAGCGCGTCTACCACCCGAACTCGTTCGGTGCAGCAGGCGGCCCCGCTGTTGACGCAGCGGCTGGCGTTGAGGGCAGCTGGGAGTCGGACGGCGAGCTCGTTCGCTCGGCAGCGACCCTCCGCAAGGATGATGATGACTTCGGTCAGGCTGGCATCCTCTACCGTGACGTGTTCTCGGACGAGGATCGCGCAAGCATCCAGGCAACCCTCAAGGGCCAGGCTCAGGCAATCACGATCGATGACATCCGTGAGCGCTTCTTCCAGTACTGGACCAACGTGGACGCAGGCCTCGGCCAGCTCCTCCGCGACTCGTACAAGTAAGCACGAGTAACGCAGAACCGCACGGGGCGGCGCAGGACTTCGGTCCGCGCCGCCCTTGGCGTTTCTGCGCTTGGAACGATCCGCGCGCGAATGCCGAGACCCAGCTGGGACGCGGATCACCCAGCCCCGCATAGAATTACCGTGTGTCTGTTTCGATCACTCTGATCGGTAAGCCCGGTTGCCACCTCTGCGACGATGCTCGCGAGGTGATTGCCGGTGTGCGTGCCGACTTCGCCGATAACGGCCTTGATACTGACTTTGAGGAACTCAACATTCTCGAAGACGTGGCGCTCGCGCGGAAGCACTCGGAGAGCATTCCGGTCGTGCTCATCAACGGCAAGCGCCACTCGATTTGGCGCGTGGATCCTGCGCGCTTCACGGCCAGCATCGAAAAGGCCGCTAAATCCTGGTGGCCGGTCGGCCGCCGCTCACCCAAGGAGAACTCATGACCCTCAAGCACATCGTGAACTGGAAGCTCGGCGGCGAAACCCTCGAGGAGCGCAATGCGCAGGCAGCCGAGATCATCGCTGCGCTCGAGCCGCTCATCGACCTCGTGCCCTCGCTGCGTAAGATCAACGTCTACCGCAACGAGCTCTTCGACGGCGACAACTTCGACGTCACCCTCATCACCGAGTTCGACGACGCCGAGGGCCTCGCAGCGTACGCGACGCACCCCGATCACGTCGCGGCTGGCGCGATCATCAAGGGCTACGCGGTCGCACGCGTCGCGACCGACTTCACGGTCTAACTGCTTGACGGTTCGTGCCCACACTGATGGGGCGCGGATCGGGCCAGCGATCGGTGCCCCGGGTTATTGACCCGGGGCACTTTTGCGTGTTGGGGGCGTGGTCAGTTCTCGGCATGTTTTGCGTCAGCCCTGTTGCCTGCGGGATTGCGGCGGTACATTCTCGGGATGGATGAGCGCGAGGAAGCAAGCGAACATTGGCTGCGCACCGAGGTCGTTGCTGCGGTGGCTGAATACCGGAAACACCCTTCTCAAGGGAAGACTCTCGAAGAGATGCGGGCTGAACTCATTCAGTGGAACAGGGATGCGCAGGACGATCCGACTGAACCGGACGACTCATATGAGCACGACGAACACGACGTGTACGACGAATGTGACGAATACGACGAAGCGGTTGAACTCTGGCTGCGCACGGAGGGAGCGGCTGCGGTAGCTGCGTACCGGGCAGACCCGACTCATCCGAGGGCCTTGGAGCGGCTGAGGGCTCCGCTTGACCAGTGGACGGCATCGCATCTGGGCGATTCATCTGGGTGGGGATTAGAAGTGGTTGCTTTCGCGGATGAAGCAGAATAAGAGCCTTCCCACGAGGCCGGGGTAGGAGAAACGTGAGCGCCGTGCCTACCGCGGGGCTGTAGTTTGTGTACATGACTGAACCCCAGCAGCGCAGCGATATCTCGATCCGCCAAGGTCTCGTACCCCAGGATGTGGAGCGATCGGCGGAAATCTGGGTGAGTGCGCTTCGCGAGCGCGATGGCAGCGTAGATGCGCCCGTTATGGCGCAGCGCGTGCGTGATGCATTCGCAGAGCAAGGCGTTGTCCGCTTCGCAGTGGCGACCGCGCCGCGCGACGGCTTCGCACTGGTCGAGACAATTCCAGATGAACCGACACAGGCGTACCTGCACTACCTCGCTGTTGATCCGGCGGGTACAGGCGGAGGCGTCGGCAGCGCGCTGCTGGCCGATGCCATCCAGCACGCGCAGGCGGCAGGCTACGCGAGCCTCAAGCTTGAGGTGAAGACCACGAACGATCGTGCTGTCGGGCTGTACGTGAAGGCCGGCTTCGTAGCTGCGGGGGAACCTACTCCGCACGCGACCGCTGGGTATCCGATGCAGTCATACCTGCTGTCGCTGGCTTAGGCAACTGGGACAAAGATCAAACGAAAATGGGCGCCAGGCCTGAACGGCCTGACGCCCATTGGGGAACACGGTGTGAGCTACGCCGAGGCAAGCGCCTCGTCGAAGACGGGTCGCGATGACCCTTCGTAGCGCAGGTATCCGCGCTGCATGTCAATTTGATCGGCGATGTACCCGGCATCATGCCAGACGCCCCAGATGAAGGTCGATCCGCGGCGTGACTGCCAGGGCAAACCGAGGAAGTAGACGCCAGCCTCGGTTGAGACGCCCTTCTTGTGAGCGGGGCGGCCCTGTTCATCGAATGCGTCGACCTGCAGCCAGTCATAGTTGGTGCGGAACCCGGTCGCCCACACGATCGAGGTGATGCCGGCCTCGGCAAGGTCAAGCTCGAGGGTGGGGTTGGTCATGCATTCTGGATCCGCGCCAATAATGTGCGCCTCAGGCTCCTCGGGCAGATCGATCCCGGTGCGCTTCACGTACTCGTCTGCCTGCTCGAGCAGGTCGAGGTAGTTCGCGTCGCCGCGGCGGATGTTCGCTGCGAGGTCAGTGCCGAATTGCATCTTGCCGTCGGCAAACGCGTTGGCGCGGCCAACGAGGCGGATACCATCGTTCGCCAGGTTGCGGAAGTCGATGGTGTAGCCACCGCGCGCACCGGTCACCGCGATGGTGACGTGCTCTGCGCCCTCAGCGGGGGTCGCAGCCTCCCAGAGACCGAGTACGCCGAGCCACCACACGAAGTTTCGGCCGCGGTAGCGCTGGGGCGGACGATCGTGCGGCCCGACAGCGAGCGTGACATCGCGGCCGGCGCGACGCAGCTCCTCTGCGATCTGCACGCCCGACGAGCCAGCTCCGACGACGAGCACGCCGCCTGCGGGAAGCTGGTCAGGGTTCTTGTACTGCGCCGAGTGAAGCTGGGTGATGTTGCTCTCCGCTGGCACCAGCGGGGGGATCGCGGGCAGCTGGAAGGCGCCCGTCGCGCTCACAACGTAGTTCGCTTGGATCGGGCCCTGCGAGGTCTCGACCGCGAACCCTGCTGCTCCTTCGCGCTTGCGAACCGAGGTCACCTCGACACCGGTGCGGATCGGGGCGTTGAACGTTGCCGCATATTCCTCGAAGTACTCGGCGACGCGATCCTTACGAGCGAATTCGTCCTGGTCGACTCCCGCAAACTCAAGGCCAGGGAAGCGATCGTGCCATGCCGGACCGTTCGCGACCAGCGAGTCCCAGCGCTCGGAACGCCAGCGCTCTGCAATGCGATCGCGCTCGAGTACGATGTGCGAAATTCCACGTTTGGTGAGGTGTTCGCTCAGTGCGACACCGGCTTGGCCAGCGCCGACGACGAGGACTTCGGTGGCCTCGATTTCTTGGCTCGACATGCGTTGTTCTCCGCTCAGAAATTAGTCGTACTGCCGTTGCGCAGTCGGTTGCGTCAGCGCGGATCGACTGCGTGCGGATACAGGAATTGCTCTGTATCCTGGGCTGTTTCTAAGCAAACAACACCCCAGACGGTGTTGGCCAATATGCGTTTTCGGAGCACTGGATCACCTCAAGTGATGATCAACTTACGCTCCATCTGATTGCCTAATTCGGGGTGGATCGGGTTCACTCCCCAGCTTTCCCGACCGCGCGACCGGGCTGCTCGGCCACGATTTCACGCACGATGTCAGTCACCGCGAGTGCACGTGCTGAACGTGACAGCTGTTCGAGTGACGACACCGTCAATATGAGGCTCGGGACGTCGCCAAGGATCTCCACTGCGACGGCGCTGCGCCCGGTGTAGGTCTGGCTGATCCGCGGCCGCTGATTGAGGATCGTGTAGCCGAGGCCCGTGGCGACCATTGAGCGCACGGTCTCGTAGCTTGAGCTGCGGTACGCGAGGTTCGGCGTGACGCCTGCGCCGCGCAAAATGTCGAGGAAGTAGTCGTTGCTGTCGGGGAGGTCGAGGAGCACGAACGGGTCGTCAGCGAGCTCGGCCAGCTCGATCATCGACTCGTTGGCAAGCGGGTGATCGACTGGCAAGAGCACGTAGGGTCGCACGCTGCCGACGGTCTCGCGTTCGATCCCCTCCGCGTCGGTGAGCGCATAGCCGACCGAAATCTCTGCGCGACCGCCGCGCACCGCTGCGAGGTTGCTTTCATAGTCGCCCTCGATGATCTCGAGTTCGAGCTGCGGGTGGCGTTGCTGTACCCGGTCCACGAGCTGGGGAATCATGAACGGTGCGATCGTGCTGAACACCGCGACGGTGATCGAGCCGCGTACCTCATTGCGTTCGGCATTGATGGAGTCGATGGTGTCGGTGAGCATTCCGAACATCTGTTGGGTGTCACGCAACAGATGTTCCCCTGAGGGCGTGAGGATGAGGCCCTTGGAATGCTGCCTGATGAAGAGGGTCGTATCGAGTGAGCGTTCCAGGTGTGAGATCGCGGTCGAAACCGCCGACTGCGCGACGTGCAGCTTCTGGCTGGCCACTGTCATATTGAGCGTCTTTGCGCACTCGATGAAGTAGCTGAGCTGGGTGAGTGTGATGGAAAAACGTTGGGTCATCGTTGAGCCCCTGCCTGGTGATCTGGCACTTTATGGCTGCATCTGTTTACCAGATGCTCTAGCTATATTTTGCCTATTTTACAGATATAGTGATGCTTCTGAGAATAGGTGGAAAGGCGAATTAGCGCCAGTGATGCCGAGCATCAGAGCACTCAATGAGGAGACACCGTGTCTGAAACGACCCACGTCCGTATTCGTAAGTTCAATACGAAGGAAACGTACCCCGAGCAGAACCTCGACAATGACCTCTGCCAGGCAGTTGTTGCGAACGGCGTGGTCTACCTCCGCGGTCAGATTGGTCAGGACCTCGAGACGCGTGAGTCTGTCGGCATCGGCGATGTCACCGCGCAGACCGAGCAGGCGATGTACAACATCAAGATGCTCCTCGAAGAGGCAGGTTCCAAGCTCGAAGACATCGTCAAGGTCACGATCTACATCATTGATCCCCGCTACCGCGAGGACGTCTACCGCACCGTTGGTAAGTGGCTCAAGGGCGTGTACCCCGTTTCGACCGGCATCGTCGTGCAGGCACTTGCGCGCCCGGAGTGGCTCGTTGAGATCGACGCGACCGCGGTCATTCCCGAGGTGAAGTAGCGATGACCTTCTCACTGATCCTGCGCGATCCCATCACGGGGGAATTCGGCTCGGCGATCTCGTCGTCGTCTCCCGCTGTGGCGGCACGTTGTGTGAACCTCGCTGACGGAGTCGGCGGAGCACACTCGCAGAACGTCACTGATCCGCGCCTCGGTCCCAAGCTCATCGAGGAACTGCGGAGCGGCCGTACGGCGCAGGCCGCGATTGATGTGGTGGTTGCGGGAGCGGATCCGGCAACCATCGATTACCGCCAGCTGCTCGCGCTCGACAACGCTGGCCGAGCAGCGGTCTTCTCTGGTGGCCGAGCCCTCGGCAACTTTGGCGCTGCGGTGCGTGAAAACGCGGTGGCCGGTGGCAACATGCTCGCAAGCCTTGACGTGCTCGACGCTCTCGTAGACACGGCATTGTCGGCGAGCGGTCGTATCGAGGAACGTCTGATGTCAGCGCTCGAGGCCGCCATCGCGGCAGGCGGCGAGGAAGGACCGGTGCACTCGGCCGGCATCGCTGTTGTGAGCAACGCTGGCTGGCGCGTGACCGATCTTCGCGTCGACTGGTCAGAGCACCCGATCACTGATTTGCGCGATGCCCTCACTGAGTGGCTGCCACAGCGTGACGACTACGTGAGCCGTGGCTTGAACCCCGACGCTGCACCGTCGTACGGCGTTCCGGGCGACGAGTAAGCCAGAACGGAACAGACCGATGATCACGACCCTGAAACAGCGGATCGCGGATCGAGAGCAGCAGGTTGATGCTGCGCTGATCCGCCTCTCGAATCAGCTGCATGCCGACCCCGAGCTGGGCTGGGACGAATACCGTTCGTCGGCCGCCGTTGCTGCGGTGCTCTTTGCTCACGGCTTTGAGATCGAGCAGCCGTACCTCGGGCTACCGACGGCATTCCGTGCGGTGTTCAATCCGGGTGCTGCGTTCACCGTGGGGTTCCTTGCGGAGTACGACGCACTCCCCGGACTCGGTCACGCCTGCGGGCACAACCTCATCTCTGCGATGTCGGCAGGCGGGGCGATCTCGCTCGCCGAGGTGGCAGAAGAAGCTGAGGTGACGGTCGAGGTCATCGGTACCCCCGCTGAAGAAGGCTACGGCGGCAAGATCGAGCTGCTCGAGCGCGGTGCGTTTACGGAGCTCGACTTCGCGCTCATGGCGCATCCCGCTCCCGTTGACGTGGCCGAGGCGGAGCCGTTCGCGGTCACGCACTGGCACATTCAGTACGACGGAAAGTCGGCACACGCTGCCGCCTACCCCGAGCGCGGGACCAACGCGAACGACGCCTTCATCATCGCGCAGACCGCAATCGCGCTCATGCGTCAGCAGCTGCCATCTTCCGTCCGTGTGCACGGTGTGCAGACGCGCGGGGGCGAAGCGCCCAACGCGATCCCCGAGCGCACGGAGGGCCGTTGGTATGTGCGCGCAGAAACGACTGAGCAGCTCCTTGCGCTCGAACAGCGGGTGCTGAACTGCTTCGAAGCAGGCGCACTTGCGACCGGTGCAAAGCTCACCGTCACCCCGGAGGGTGGCAGGTATTCCGAGATGCGCACTGATAACGCGGCACTCGACTTCTATCGCGCAAACGCTCAGGCGCTCGGCCGTGACTTCAACGTCGATCCGGCTGCTGCGACGATGAACCGAGCGTCAACCGATATGGGCAATGTCTCCCTCGTCGTTGACGCGATCCACCCCTATATCGGGGTCGGTGGCACTGCAAGCAACCACCAGCCAGAATTTGCAGCCGCGTGCGTGGGGCCGGTCGCTGAGCAGACGCTCCGCGACGGCGCGACGGCACTCGCCTGGACAGCCCTCGACGTCGCACTCGCGCGGCGTCGGAATTAATACCCCGGCGGGACTCTCTCGCCACCTAGTCAAGGAATTGATAGTCAATGTCGACATCGCAACAGACCCGAGACGCGAGTGAGCTCGTTGATCCACGGAACCTGAGGAAGAGTGTCGTTGCCGGTTCGATCGGTGTGCTCGTGCACTGGTTCGACTGGGCTGTGTACGCCTACATGGCAAGCACACTCGCAATCGTGTTCTTTCCCGCGGAGAGCAAGGCCGCTGGCCTTCTTGCAACATTTGCGGTGTTTGCCGTTTCGTTCCTGGTGCGTCCGATTGGCGCGGTGATCTTCGGCCGGCTTGGTGACCGTCTTGGACGTCGCAAGACCCTGTCCATCGTCATTCTCGCGATGGCCTTGGCAACGCTTGTGCTTGGTCTGCTCCCCGGATACGCGGTCATCGGTATGGCTGCGCCGATCTTGCTCATTGCGACGCGAATCGTGCAGGGCCTGGCCGCAGGTGGCGAGTTCGGCAGTGCTGCTGCATTCCTCGGAGAGTTCTCGCCCGCGAAGCGCCGTGGCTTTGGTGTGAGCTGGCTCGAGGTTGGCAGCCTGCTCGGTTTCCTGCTCGCGTCGTTCGTCGTCTATCTGTTGAACCTCGTCTTTGATCACCAGCAGATTGTTGACTGGGCTTGGCGCATTCCCTTCCTGATTACGGTGCCGCTCGGCTTCGTTGGTCTGTACATTCGTCGCAAGATCGAAGACACCCCTGACTTCAAGCAGCTTGAAGAGCTTGAGGTCGTATCTGAGGCTCCCGTCAAGGAAGTGTTCCAGCGCAACCTCAAGGAGTTCATCCAGACCTGTGGCATGGAGATCTTCATGAACGTGACGTTCTACGTCGTGCTCGTGTACTTGCTCACTTACCAAGAGGTCTACATCGGCTTCGATGCTGGCCGCGCCGCGCTCCTGTCCACCTTGGCTTCTGCGCTCGGCCTTATCATCGTGCCGCTTGCCGGAATGGCCTCAGACAAGGTCGGCCGAAAGCCGGTGCTCATGGTTGCTGCGGTGACTCAGACCCTGCTGGCCGTGCCACTGTTCTACCTCATGACGATCGGTGAGGATTGGGCGGTCTTTACCTCGACCCTTGGCTTGGCCCTCATTCTGGCAATCACGCTCGGCACTCACGCGGTGACCGTGGTTGAGCTCTTCCCGACCCGAACCCGTCAGACCGGCCTCTCGATTGCGTACGCGCTCACCGCAGCGCTCTTTGCAGGTACCGCGCCGTACGTGCTCACCTGGCTGCTCGAGTCGACGGGCAACATGCTCGTACCCGGTTTCTTCCTGGCCGCAGTTGGCGTGGTCGGCATCATCACCGTCGTCTCGATCCCTGAAACCAAGGGCATCCCGCTCATTAAGGAACAGGATCTCGAAACAGCGACCGTGCGCATCCCGGCAGAACTCCTGCCGGAACGCTCCGAGAACCAATAACCACACACGCTCAATGCACCGGAGTCCGCTGCACGCTGCATTCCGCACGCCTCCGCGGACCCCATCTAAGAAGTGAAAGTAGAGAGACATGTCTCGCACCCTTGCCGAGTGGAAGGCAGCGGCAGCTGCACTCACCTTTGACGGCCGCCCGTTCATCAATGGCACCCGAGTTGCCGCCAGCACAGATTCGACCATCGAAAAGCGCAATCCTGCGACGGGTGAGGTAATCTCGCAGATCCATGATTGTGGCGAACCCGAAGTCGACGCAGCCGTAGCCGCTGCCCGTGCCGCCTACGAGTCGGGTGTCTGGTCGCGCGCCGGCGCAGGCTACCGACGCGAGCGTCTGCTCGAGTTTGCCCGCCTGATCGAAGCCCGTGCGGAAGAGTTCGCACTCTACGACTCAATCGACATGGGCAAGCCCGTGCGCGAGGCGATGGCGATCGATGCGCCGGGATCCGCCGCTCTCTATCGTTTCTACGGCGAAGCCATTGAGAAGCAGGAAGACCTCATTCCGGTCACCCCTCCCGGCTCAACCGCGCTGGTCACGCGGGAACCCCTCGGTGTGATCGCCGTGATCGTCGCGTGGAACTACCCGCTCGAAATCGCCACCTGGAAGCTTGCCCCCGCGCTCGCCGCAGGCAACACCGTTGTGGTGAAGCCTCCGGTCGAGGCATCGCACTCGACGCTGCTGCTCGCAGAGATCGCGATCGAAGCTGGCATTCCGGCCGGTGTCCTCAACGTCGTCACGGGGCGCGGATCGAAGGTTGGTAAAGCCCTCGGCACGCACAATGATGTCGACATGCTTGCATTCACCGGCTCGACCGAAGTGGCCAAGCAGCTCCAGCAGTACGCGGGGCAGTCGAACATGAAGCGGCTTGCACTCGAAGCAGGCGGCAAGAGCTCGAACCTCATCTTTGCTGATTGCGATGACCTGCAGCTTGCCGCGGAGAAGGCCGCGTTTGGCAGTTTCTACAACCAAGGTGAGATCTGCTCGGCGAACTCACGTGTCTTCGTGGAGCGCTCGGTGTACCCGGAGTTCCTTGAGCTCTTCGCTGCAGCTTCGCAAGCGTACTTCCCCGGCGACCCGCTCGATCCTGCCACCGGCTGCGGTTCACTTGTCTCGGAGGCGCACGCCGATACGGTGTGGGCAACCATCGAGAACGCACGTCGTGACGGCACGATCTTCTCCGGCGGCAACCGTCCCGAGATCAATGGGTCGAAGGCGTTCATTGAGCCGACCATTGTGACTGATGTGGCGGCGGATCATGAGGTGCACACCCGCGAGATCTTTGGTCCCGTCGCTGTCGTCACTCCCTTCGATACCGAAGACGAAGCCATCGCGAAGGCAAACGAGACCCCGTATGGCCTCGCAGCGTCGCTGTGGACCGGGAGCCTGCGCCGCGCGCACCGTGTCTCTGAGCGTCTCGTCGCGGGCACGGTTTCGGTCAACACCGTCGACGCGCTGGGCTTCACGACGCCGTTCGGCGGATTCAAGCAGTCAGGCTTCGGCCGCGACCTCTCGATTCACGCCCTGGAGAACTACACGGATTACAAGACCACGTGGATGCAGTGGGGCTGATCCGCCCCCGGGTGAGCTAGATCACTTCAAGTGATCTAGCTCACCTTCAGAAAATATTTTCGCGAACAGCATCGCGCTGCAACGATGGGACGCGTAGACGGTTTCTATCGTCCCAGTCAGCGTCGATTGAGAGGACACAGACAATGACGACCCAGCAGAATGCGGCACCCACCGAAAGCGGTCTTGCCGAGATTGCCAAGCGCCACCTGGTGATGAACTTCACCCCCGCAAGCAAGTACCGTGAGGACGTGCTCCCGGTGTTCGTACGCGGCGAGCACTGCTCGGTATTCGACGAAGACGGTAACCGCTTCTTCGATGGCCTCGCAGGCCTGTTCTGCGTGCAGCTCGGTTACACCTACGGCGCCGAGGTAGGCGACGCGGTACGTGATCAGCTCGCTGAGCTTCCGTACCAGACCACCTGGAGCGTTGCTCACCCGCCCGCTGCAAAGCTTGCGCAGAAGATTGCGCAGCTCGCTCCCGGCGATCTCAACCGCGTCTTCTTCGCATCGGGCGGTGGCGAGTCGAACGAGGCCGCAATCAAGCTCGCTCGTCAGTACCAGCAGACCATCGGGCAGGGCAGCCGTACCAAGTTCATTGCCCGTCGCGTCGCCTACCACGGCACCAGCTTCGGTGCGATGTCGCTCAATGGCATGACCAACGTCCGTGCGATGTTCGAGCCGCTCATGTCGGGTGTGCGCCACACGCACAACACCAAGCGCTACCGCCGTCCCGAGGGGGAGACTCCCGAGCAGACGACCGAGTTCCTGCTGGGTGAGCTCGAATCGCTGATCGTGCAGGAGGGTCCTGAGACCGTCGCAGCGATCATCATGGAGCCGCTGCAGAACGCAGGCGGCAGTCTGAAGCCGCCGACCCCCGAGTACTTCGCTGGCGTTCGCGCGCTCTGCGACAAGTACGGCATCCTCATGATCGCCGACGAGGTCATTACCGGTTTCGGCCGCCTTGGCTCGTGGTTCGGCTCGCAGCACTACGGTTTCCAGCCCGACATGATCGTCTTCGCGAAGGGCATCGCCTCGGCATACATGCCGCTCGGTGGTGTCATCGCAAGCGACAAGATCATCGAGACCGTACTCGACGGCCCCGTTGGCATGTTCAACCACGCACTCACCTACGGCGGTCACCCCGTCGCGTGTGCAGCAGCGCTCAAGAACCTCGAAATCATGGAGCGCGAAGGCGTCGTCGAGAACGTGGCAGAGCTCAGCCCGTACCTCGAGCAGCAGCTCACCGCTGTGGCAGAGAAGCACTCCAAGATCGTCGGCGACTTCCGCGGCGATGGCTTCCACCGTAGCTTCGAGCTCGTCACCAACAAGGCTACGAAGCGCTGGGAAGACACCCCCATGAGCGCTGGCGAGTTCGTCGACGGCTTCCTGAACCCTGCGCTCAACAGCGTTGGGCTCATCGCCCGCGTCGCGATTGATGCGGAGGGCAACCCCCTCGTGCAGGTCTCGCCGCCGCTCGTGATGACCCGTGACGACATCGATGAGATGGCAGGCCTGCTCGATCAGGCATTCACCATCGCAACGGACCGCGCAGGCCTCTAAACAGCCATGCGCCACGTGCGGTGTTCCGGGGCTCCCGGGGCACCGCACGACCATTTTGCCGCGCAGGCGGCTGGCAAGTTTCGACCCTGAACTCGGGGGTCCGTGGATCGGTAGCTTGGAACGATCCGCGCTCATACACACTTCTCTAATCAATGGCGATTGGCAACTCATGAGTGAATACCCGAAACTGACCACCTCGACGACCAAGATCGTCACGTTCGAACGGCGACACATTCGCCCTATTCCAGAAGACGAGCGGCACGGCACAACGCGCGGTCTGTTCTTTGTCTGGCTGGGAATCAACATGCTTCCGCTCACGGTGGTTACCGGAGCGCTCGGCCCAAGCCTGTTTGGGCTATCACTGGGCTGGACCATCACAGCCGTCATCATTGGCAACGTCATCGGTGGTCTTGGAGCGGCGCTTCACGCGTCGCAGGGGCCCCAGCTGGGTATCCCGCAGATGCTGCAGGCGCGAGGGCAGTTCGGGTATTACGGTGGCAGCCTCCTCGCGCTCATTGCGCTCATCATGTTTTTGGGATTCTTTGCTTCAAACCTTGTCGTTGCGGCACAGAGCTTCGCTGCCGTGTTCAATAGCGAGACACTGAACATCGGCATCATCGTCTGTGCTGCGATTGCGCTGGCGGTAGCGATTTTCGGTTACGACCTCGTGCGAAAGCTCATGGCTGTGTTCTCCATCGTCATTGGGCTGTTGGTTGTTGTTTCGATTGTCATCGCGGTAAGCAACCCCGCAACGTTTGTCGTGACGCAGGAGCTGGGCTACAACACCGCGGGCTTCTTCGGCATGCTCGCGATTGGTGTGACGTGGCAGCTCGCGTACGCACCGTATGTGTCTGACTACTCGCGGTACATGCCGAAGGCTGGTGGCTCAAAGCAGGCGTTCTGGGCGACCTACCTCGGCCTGGTCATTGGCACGGTCACGGTGATGATTCTCGGCGCCCTCGTCGGTCTGACGACGACCGACGGTGACACCATGGCCGCGCTTGGACGTTTGCTTGGTGGATTTGGTCCGATCGTGTTGTTTGCATTTGGCGTCGCATCGGCGGTCATGAACTCATCGAATATCTACTCCGGTGTGATGTGCTCGCTGACCGTGCTCGAAACGATCTCTGCGAAGATTCGGATCAATACCTCTAAGCGCGTCATCATGACGATCGCCTATGCCGTGCTCGCAATGACCGGCGCACTGCTCGGCAAGGACAACTTCCTGCTGATCTTCGGTGATTTTGTGACGATCCTGCTGTACGTCTTGATTCCGTGGTCTGCGATCAACCTCATTGACTACTTCGTCCTGCGCAAGGGGGAATATCGCGTGGGCGACATGTTTGAGCGTGACGGTGGCATGTATGGGAAGTGGGACAGCATCGGTCTGTGGACCTACGCGCTCGGTCTTGTCGTGCAGATTCCGTTTATGGTGACAAACATGTACACCGGCCCGCTTGCTGAGCCGCTGGGCTTTGTCGATGTCGCGTGGATCGTCGGCTTCTTTGTGCCAGCAGTCGTGTATGGAATGTGGAAGAAATCGGCAATTGCCAAGGCATCGACCGTGAGCGTGGGAGCAAACGCATGAGTGTTGACACGGTCATCACCGGCGCGCAGATCTGGGACCCGGCGCGCAGTGAACATACTGCACTCGCAATTGCTGACGGGCGGATCGTGGCCATTGGCGCAGACGCTGAGATTGCCGCGCTTGCAGTCGAGGGTACGGCTCGGATCGATGCTGCCGGTGCGGCTGTGCTTCCTGGGTTCCACGATGCGCACGTCCATGCGCAGGCTGGTGGCCTCGGCCTGCTCGGTTGTGATCTTGATTCAGAGCACTCGGTGGCGGGCTATGCGCGTCTCATCACAGAGTTTGCGGCGGATCACCACAGCGAATGGGTGGTTGGGGCCGGCTGGTTCGGTGACGCCTTCCCCGGTGGGTTGCCAACTAAGGCATTGCTTGATGAGCTCATTCCTGACCGTCCGGCTGTGTTCACGAGCCACGATGCGCACGGTGTTTGGGTGAATTCCAGAGCGATTGAGCTTGCCGGTATTGATGCGTCAACCGCGGATCCGCCTGCTGGGCGCATCGTGCGAGATGACGCTGGCGAAGCCACCGGCATGCTGTTTGATACCGCCGGTGAGCTGGTGACGCAGTTGATTCCAGCGCACCAGCCGGAAGACTTGCGAGATGGTCTCCTTGCCGCGCAAGAGCACCTTTTCTCCCTTGGGGTTACCGCTTGGCATGACGCGATTCTGGGAGCGTACCTCACGCTGCCAGATTGCCTCCCGAGCTACCTTGAGACGCTCTCGGAGGGTTCACTTCGTGCCCGTGTGACGGGCTCGATGTGGTGGCCACCAGCAGCTGGTCCGGAATATCTGCCCGAAATGTTTGAGCGAATTGCTACGGCGCAACGTGCGGGATTTGACGTGCGAAGCGTCAAAATCATGCAAGACGGAATCTGTGAAAACTGTACGGCCGCGCTCATTGAGCCGTACCGCGGAGCGCACCCAGGCATCCGTGGCGAATCAGTTATTTCGCCGGAGGATCTCAACCTCATTACCGCTGCAGTTGATGCGGCAGGGTTCAGCGTGCACTTCCATGGAGTTGGTGACCGTGCGGTGCGAGAGTGCCTGGACGCGGTCGCTCACGCTCGTACACAGAACGGTTCAGGGCAGCGGCACCAGATCGCGCATCTTGACGTCGTGCACCCTGCCGATTTTGAACGTTTTGCACAGCTAGGGGTGACGGCAAACTTGCAAGCGCTCTGGGCGCGGAACGATCAAGAAATCCTTGAGCGAAAATTCCCAGTCATCGGCTCTGAGCGAGCTCGTTTCCACTTCCCGTTTGGTGCGCTCGAGCGTGCCGGGGCGCACCTTGCCATGGGGAGTGATTGGCCCGTCACCAGTCCAGATCCGCTCTGGGGATTGCACACCGCTTGCACCCGAACGGCACCCGCCGCAGATCTGCATGCCTTGAACCCTGAGTCGCGTGTGCCAGCCCAGCCAGAGCAACGACTGAGCGTTGAAACAGCGATCCGCTCCTACACACTTGGCGCAGCAGAAATCGCAGGTTGCGAGGCAGAGATCGGCAGCATCTCGGTTGGCAAACGAGCCGATCTCGTACTTCTGACTGGGCCGATTCTCGGTGCTGAGAGCTTTGACCAACTGCGGGTGCAGCGCACGATACTCGGCGGAGACACCGTGTTTGTGCGTGATCCATCACTGCGCAAGTGATTGCGCCCGAACAAGTTCAGAAAAACAGATGCTAACTATCGAGAAAGACTGTTCGCATTTGTGATCTGAGTGCATTTGTCTGAATACAGACACTTGGCCGTACGTAATTGCGGTCGCCTCAAAGGAGAGACGAAATGTCAGAGACTCAGCACCAGGGCCATGCTCCGGTAACCAAGTCATTTATCCAGTTCGAGCAAGAGCACATCATGCCGATCCCGGAGAACAAGCGCACCGGAACGAACTGGTCGGTGTTCGCCATCTGGGTGAGCTTGAACATGATGCCGCTTGCGGTGGTAACGGGCGCGATCGCGAGTGGCGCCTACGGGCTGTCGATCATGTGGAGCATCATCGCGATCGTGACGGGCAACGTGATTGGCGCGTTCGGCGCCGCATTGCACGCGTCGCAGGGTCCGCACCTTGGCATCCCGCAGATGTTGCAGGCCCGCGCGCAGTTCGGCTACATGGGTGCAAGCTTGTTCGCGATTATTGCGTTCATTATGTTCATGGGATTCTTCGCCGGCATCCTGATTGTCGCGAAGGACGCGCTGCTCGCGGTCTTCCCAGCGTTTAACGGCACCGTCGCTATTCTCGGCTTCGCCCTCGTCGGCATCGTGCTGTGCGTCTTCGGCTATGACCTGCTGCGCAAGACGATGAGCTGGCTTGCGATCATCATCGGTCTGGCGGTAGCGAGTTCAATGGTGCTTCTCGCCTTTAACCCTGAGGTCACGGTGTCGCGCAGTGACGCGGCGTTCAACTTCGAGGGCTTCTTTGCGATGCTGGCCATCGGTGTTGTCTGGCAGCTGGCATATGCGCCCTACGTCTCTGACTACACGCGTTACCTGCCAAAGAAGACCGGACCCAAGACCGCCTTCTGGGCTACCTACCTCGGCCTTGTGCTGAGCTCGGTCTTCGTAATGTCGCTTGGTGTTCTGCTCGGTGCAGTGAACGCGGAGAACCCGCTCGCTGCGCTTGGCGAATACCTGGGTGGCTTCGGGTTGATTGTGCTGCTCATTTTTGCGGTGAGTTCTGCACTGATCAACGGTGTTGAACTCTACTCCGCCGTAATGAATGGGCTGACGGTGCTGCAGTCCAACTTCAATGTGATCATCACCTCTCGAGTGCGCGTCTGGACCACAATCATTTCTGGTGGCATTGCCACGGTGATTGCGCTTGCTGGCCAGGGTGACTTCATGACGATGTTCGATGCGTTCCTCACCATCCTGCTGTACGTGCTCATTCCGTGGTCTGCGATCAACCTCATCGACTACTTTGTGATTCACAAGGGTGAGTACTCGATCGGCGACATGTTCATGCCCGACGGTGGTAAGTACGGCAAGTGGAACCCCGTCGGTCTGTGGAGCTACGCACTCGGCATCATCGTGCAGCTGCCCTTCATGATCACCCCGCTGTACACCGGCTTCCTCGCGGAGTCGCTGCAGTTCATCGATATTGCGTGGCTCGTAGGTTTCGTTGCAACCATGGCGATCTACTACGTGCTGGCCCGTGCTCAGGCAAACAAGAAGCAGCTTGTTCACGCTGAAGTATAGATAGTTGCGTGCAGTGAGGCCCTCGCGGGATGCGGGGGCCTCACTCGTGTGTTGGCAATGTCGTTCATTAATGGAGTGGCATATCTATAGACTCGCGCGTCTACCGCTATTCGCGAACATCTGAGCGCGATGTCAGTGGCAGTTGGTAGCGTTGCCCCACGTCGATGTTCAGCGAAGGAGCGAAACATGCCAAACACAATTGCCGATGGTGGCATCGAGACTGCACTTGAAGAGCGCCTGGGCCAGAGCTTGCGTGAGTTTGCAGCATTCGAGCTGCTTGAGAGCGACGCAGGTCGTGCCGCGCTGACCGAGTACTACAAACCGTTCATTGAGCTCGCTGTTGCAGCTGAGCTTCCGATCGCGCTTGATACGCCGACCTGGCGTGCAAGTAACGCGTGGGGCGATGTGCTCGGGTACGACGCCGACGCGCTCGCTCGTATCAACCGCGCTGCTGTTGAGTTCGTGCGTGACGCTGCGGCCAACGTTGATGGCAACGTCACGCTCACCGTTGGTGGTTGTGTTGGCCCTCGCGCAGACGAGCCCGCTAACGATGAGCTCATGTCTGCCGAGCAGGCAGAGGAATACCATCTGCCCCAGGTGCGTGCGCTCGCCGCAGCTGGCGCAAACCGTATCGGCGCAGTGACCATGGGCTACGTGAACGAAGCCGTTGGCATTGCCCGCGCAGCAATGCGTATGGACGTGCCCGTGGTGATCTCGTTCGGTGTTGGTTCAGACGGCCTGCTCGCTGACGGTACGACCGTGAGCGATGCAATCGTTGAGGTTGACCGTGCAACGAACGACTACGTTCAGGGCTTCTTGGTGAACTGTGCTCACCCGAGCGAGGCTGAAAAGGCTATCGGTGCGCACACCTCGACTGACCGCATTGCGGGCTTCCGCCTGAATGCTGCGCGTCACGACGATGACACGGCAGATGCACCCGAGGTGTTCGCCGCGAAGCTCCTCGAGCTGCGCGAGCACGCTCCGCAGGCGCGTCTCTTTGGTGGCTGCTGCGGTACCGACGTGCCCCACATCGCCGCAATTGCAGCTGGCCTTCTCGCAGACGACGCCGAATAACTAGAAACTCAAGAATCGGAGATCGAGTGACTTCTTCCCCTAAGCACGCCGCCGAGGCTGACGACTCGCAGCACGACGGTGCCCACCAGACCGGTGCGCATCGCGAGGCAAACGCGCACGGCCACGGCGGTGGCCACGGTAGCGAGCCGAGCGACCAGAACCCTACGGAGTTCTGGGAGCAGCGTTACTCGGACTCCGAGCGCATCTGGTCGGGCAACGTGAACCGCACGCTGGAGGCTGCGGTCGAGCAGCTCCCCGCGGGTCGCTCCCTTGACCTCGGCTGCGGCGAGGGCGGTGACGTGCTGTGGCTCGCGCAGCGCGGCTGGACAGCACTCGGTATTGATCTCTCGGCAACGGCGACCTCGCGCGGTAACGCCGAGCTGGCGGATCGCGGCATCAAGAACGCCCGCTTCATCGCGGCCGATCTGGGGGAGTGGGCAGACGACCCCGCAGCTATCGACGGTGAACCCGAAGGGTTTGACCTCGTGACCGCGAGCTTCTTCCAGTCGCCGGTTGAATTGCCACGCGAAAAGATCATCCGCCGGGCGCTCGACCGCCTCACCGTTGGCGGCTCGCTCGTGCTGTTGTCGCACGCGTCGGCACCGGGCTGGGCAAAAGGCCACGGCCCCGGCGACTTCCACCGTCCCGAGGGCGAGCTCGCAACGCTCGGTCTCGCGGCCACCGGAGTCACCACGCGCGAAGACGGCAAAGCCTTCGAAATTATCGACGCGTCAATCAAGAATCGCAAGGCCACCGGCCCTGACGGGCACGAGCACGAGCTCGAAGACTCACTCGTGGTGGTTCGCCGACAGGCGTGATCCGCGCCCGCCCGCCGGGAACACACGTGCGGGGCCGACCGAGCACCTGGTCGACCCCGCACGCAAGCCGGGAAACGTGAGCGATTACTCGACGAGCTTGCCAGCCACTGAAGTGTCGATGGCTTCGTTCGCGAGATCGCGGAACGACTCGGGAGCCTCAGCCGCAGGCTCGAACGTCACGCCATCAACCGGCGACCAAATGAAGTTGCCGCGCAGCTCATCGCTCTGTTCCGGGAAGTCTGAGCGGTTGTGGCAGCCGCGGGTCTCGCGACGCTCAAGCGCGCACTCAAGGGTCGCGCGTGCCGCAAGCAGCGAGCCGTACAGGTCGTACGCGTGTGCGAGATCGTCGAAGCCGGCGATATCGGGGTGCACGCCAACGTGCTCGGCGCGCTCTTCCAGCACCGCAAGCTTTGCAAGACCCTCAAGCAAGCTCTCCTCGCTGCGCACGACGCCAGCGTGATCGCTCATGATGTTGCGCAGCTCGCGCTGCAGCACGCGCGGCGTCTCAGTGCCCATGCTCGTGAGGAGGTGCTGCATCTCAGCGCGTGCCTCTTCGACAGCCTCCGGCGAGCGGTGCACGGTCGTCAGGCTCTTCGTGTACTTCGCAGCGTCGGCACCAGTGATGCGGCCGTACACCAGAAGCTCGATGAGCGAGTTACCACCGAGACGGTTCGCACCGTGCAGGCCACTCGACGCTTCGCCGATCGCGTAGAGACCAGCGACGCCTGTGTTGTGCGACTCGGCGTCGACCCATACGCCACCCATCGAGTAGTGCGCGGTCGGTGCAATCTCGATCGGCTCCTTCGTGATGTCAAGCATCTGCAGATCGATGAGGTTGCGGTACACGCGAGGGAGCTTCTCGAAGATCACCTCGCGTGGCAGGTGCGAGACATCGAGGAAGACGCCGCCGTTGGTCGTGCCGCGGCCCTCTGCGATCTCGGTGTAGCTCGCGAGCGCGACACGGTCGCGGGTCGACAGCTCCATGCGCTCGGGGTCGTACTTCGACATGTACCGCTCGCCGAGCGCGTTGGTGAGGATGCCGCCCTCGCCGCGAGCGGCCTCCGAAACGAGCGTGCCTGCTGCATCTGCAGGCTCGAGGATGCCCGACGGGTGGAACTGGACGAGCTCAGCGTCGCGGATCTTGCCGCCAGCAAGCGCCGCCAGACGGAACGAATCACCGGTGTTCTCATCGCGGCGTGATGAGGTGTTGCGCCAGATACGGTTGTGGCCGCCAGCGGCAAGGATCACCGCGTCGGCGTGGATCACGACGGGGACGCCGTCGACGATGTCGAAGCCGTACGCACCGAAAATGCGGCCTTCGTCCGAGAGTAGGCGGGTGATGTAGACCGTGTCGATAACGGGAACCTCGAGCTCACGAGCGCGACGCAGCAGCGTGCGCTGAATCTCGAGGCCCGTGTAGTCGCCCGCGTAGCAGGTGCGGCGGTACTTGTGGGCGCCGAAGAAGCGCTGGCTGATCCGCCCATCTTCCTCGCGAGCGAATGGCATGCCCCAGCGCACGAGATCCGCAATGCCCTGTGATGCGCCGCGGGTCACGGTCTCGATGATCGCCGGATCGCCGAGGAAGTACGACTCGCGCAGGGTGTCAGCTGCGTGCTGCTCCCAGGTGTCTTCGGGATCCATGGTGCCGAGCGCCGCGTTGATGCCGCCTGCCGCGAGCGTCGTGTGGGCGTCGTGCTTGCGGCGCTTGCCGACAGCGAGCACCTGGACACCGCGTTCTGCGAGCTCGATCGAGGCTCGCAGACCCGCGCCACCCGTGCCGATGACGAGCACGGAGGTGGAGAGCTGACGTTCGGTTGGGGCTGCCGTTTCGGCGGTCGCTGTGTTCATGGAGGCCACGCTAGGCGGGCTTTTACGATAACTCCAATGTATTGTCATTATCGCTTCGATGCGCATAGGCTATCGAACATGAATCTTGAGCAGCTTCGAGGCTTCGCGGAAATCGCCGAAACCGGCCATTTCACGCGGGCTGCAGAGCAATTGCACCTCGCGCAACCGTCGCTCAGTCGGCAGATCGCGGCGCTCGAAACTGACCTCGGAGTCGAGCTTTTTCAGCGAACTCGCGGGAACGTGAGCCTCACCGCAGCCGGTGAACGGCTACTTCCGCTTGCCAGGCGCATGCTCGCAGACGCCGATACCGCACGCAACGAGATGGCCGAATTGGCCGGTTTGCGGAAGGGGCGGATCCGCCTCGGCGCACCTCCCACGCTGTGCACAACGCTCGTGCCCGAGGTGCTTGCGGAGTTCCATGAGCAGTACCCCGGTATCGACATTCGCATCTTGGAAAGCGGGTCGCGCAGCCTCATCGCCGCCCTCATGGAGGGCTCCCTCGACCTCGCGCTGATCGTGACGGGCGTCTCATCTGGTGCCGCGCGCGCGGTGCTCGAGCGCGAGACGATCCTTGCCGAGCGGTTGGTCGCGGTGTCTGCTGCCGCGGCGCCGAGTCCGTTTGGCGCGACCGTATCTCTCGCCGAGCTCGCGCAGGTCCCGCAGGTCATCTTCCCGGAGAACTACGACTTGCGCGCGACCATGGACACGGCGTTCAGGGCCGCGGATCTCGAACCTCGCGTCGCAGTTGAGGGCGCGGAAATGGATGCGACCCTGCGCTTCGTCGAGCGCGGAATTGGTGTCGCCGTGGTGCCAGCGCTCGTCGCTGCAGTGCGATCTAAGCTGCGGGTCACGCCGCTGCGCGATACCTCACTCGCACGCACGGTGAGCCTCGCGAAGCGCTCGGATATGGCTCCGACGCGGGCGGCTGCAGCGTTGCAGGCAGTCATTCGCGAGGTTTCGGGCCGCTTCGTAACGGGCGATCGCGGGATCGCGCAGCTCGTCACCCGACTCGGCTAGCCCGCGCAGCTCAGCCGCACTGCTTGCCCCGCGCAGGCTAGCCCGGGAACTCGGGCGCCTGCACTGCGCAGCGCACGGCCTCGCCTGGCGCGGCACTGGTAGCTGTGGCAATCTGTTCGGTGCCATCGAGCAGGATCTTGCAGGTCAACCGGACGCCCTCCGGCGGGGTAGCCGAAATGCTCAGTTCCTTGGTGACGACACCGAGCGTCTCCGTGCGCCACCCCTCTGTCGAGACGTCGAGCAGCCCTGGCTTTGCGATGACCTGACCTTCCGCTCGTGAGGGGGTGTCGCGGTAGGTGGTGTTGCTCACGGTCACGCTCTCCGCTGAGTCGGTCGTGAGTTCGTAGGTGACGGCCCACACCTTCGCGGAGGTCGTGGCCATCTTGTCGATGAACGCGCACCCGGTGAGGCTCAGTGCGGCGCCAGTCATCGTCGTCGCAGCTGCAAGGGCGGTCAGAATCTTTGCCTGAGTGGTCTTCATGCGACCAGTCTGTGGCGGATCGCGCCAAAACACATCAGACCACAGGCTCGATCGCGCGCACTCGACTGGCACCGAGGTACCATCCGTGCCCACGCAAAAGCCCCTGGCCGCAGCACAAGACTGCAACCAGGGGCTCGAGCATGGCGTGAACGCCAGGCAGAAAACCTTACGGCATCAGGCGGGTCGGGCCGCGGAAGAGGTAGGTCACCTCGCGGATCGACGACTGCTCAAGCATGAGCATGAGCACGCGGTTCAGGCCCATGCCGAAACCACCGTGTGCGGGAACGCCATAGCGGAAGAAGTCGAGGTAGAAACCGAGCTCCTTCGGGTCCATGCCCTTCTCGATTGCCTGTGCTTCGAGTACCTCGATGCGGTGCTCGCGCTGAGCGCCGGTCGAGATCTCGGTGCCGCGGTAGATGAGGTCGTAGCTGTTGGTCAGCTCCGGGTTGTCCGCGTGACGCATGTGGTAGAACGGGCGGATCGACGTTGCGTAGTCGGTGAGGAATACGAAGTCGTGGCCGTACTTTTCCTTGACGTACGCAGCAATCTGGCGCTCGCCCTCGGGGTCCATGTCGGCGTCTGCGCGGGGGATCTCGTAGCCGCGCTCCTTGACGATCTCCTTCGCCTCTGCGAGGGGGATGCGGGGGAAGGGGCGCTCGGGAACAACGAGGTCAACGTTGAACAGCTTCTGGAGCTCTTCGCCGTGCTTCTCCTTGACTGCTGCGAGGCCTGCCACGATGAGCTCCTCGTGGAGCTCCATGACGTCTTCGTGCGAGTCGATCCACGACAGCTCGGTATCGATCGAGGTGAACTCGGTCGCGTGACGCGAGGTGAACGAGTGGTCCGCGCGGAACGCGGGGCCAACCTCGAAGATGCCGCCGAAGCCTGCAGCCTGTGCCATCTGCTTGAAGAACTGGGGGCTCTGTGCGAGGAACGCCTTGCCCTCGAAGTACTCGACCTCGAAGAGCTCTGCGCGCGACTCAGAAGCCGAAGCCATGAGCTTCGGGGTCTGGATCTCGATGAAGCCACGGTCTACCCACACGTTACGGAGAGCGTGGAGGAAGGTGGTCTGAACGCGGAACACGAGGTTCTGCTCCGGACGACGGAGGTCGAGGAAGCGCCAGTCGAGGCGCACATCGATGTTCGAGTCGTCAGCGACCGGGTTGTCGGGGAGTGCCTTGGTGATGACCTCGATCGTTTCGATCTGGATCTCAACACCGCCGAGCTTGACGCGCTCGTTGTGCTGCAGCTCACCCTCAACTGTCACGAAGGTGCCGTGGGTCAGCTCAGAAATGGTGGTGGTGCGGGGCACCAGGATGTCGGAGCGAGGATTCTCGGGATCCGCCTCACGAAGTACGCCACCATTGACGAGCTGCACAGCGCCCGACTCATCACGGAGGACGACGAACTGTACGTAACGCTGGTCACGTACCTTCTCGACCCAACCGGATACTCGTACGGGGCCGTCTTCTCGGGCAGCCAGGTCCTTAATCAATACACGCTCAGTCACCCGTTCAGTCTACCTGCCTACGCTGTGCACGAAGTGCTTGTTTTGAATACGGATTCTTGTTTGGCTAGCCGCGACGACGCTTGCGGGCCATGAGTGCAAACGCGCCGAGCAAGATGGCGGATCCGCCGATCGCGACACACAGCATGCCGTCAGTCGAACCAGTGTTCGCAAGCGGGGTCTTGTCTCCAGCGTTTGTCGGTACCGTCGGCTTGGTGGGATCGACAGGTTTCGTTGGGTCGACCGGCGTCACAGGGTCGACCGGCGTGACCGGGTCCTTCTGCTTCGTCACGGTGATACTGAAATTACTGGCGACGCTGCCGACGCCGTTCGTCACGCGGATTGCGAACAGGAACGTGCCAGCCACGGTGGGGGTGCCGGAAAGTTCGCCGGTCTCGGAGTTGAGCGTGAGCCCGGGCGGCAGTGCTGACGGTGCGCTGGGAGTAGCGGATCGCAGTGCTGCGGACCGGTCCTCGGTGTCCGAGCCTGTGCCGGTGCCTGTTGCCTCGACAGACCAGGTCAGCACTGGGCTGCCTACAGCGGTGATGGTGACCGGCTCGTAGACGATGCCCACGGTCCCATCTGGCAGGTCTCCGGTCATAGAAATGGAGGGTGCAACCTCCGGTTCGGGTTCTGGCTCAACCTCGCCGATTGTGACAGCATCGCTCGCGCCACGCTCGCCCCAGAAGTCATCGACCCATCGAACTCGGTATTGAAGAACCTTGGACTCTTCGGTGACCGCAAGCTGGTATTGCTCATTGATGGCGCCGTCGATGTCATCCCAGGTGTCCCCGTCAGCCGACGACTGCCAAGCAATGCCGCCGCCGTAGCCGCGCTTGATGCCGATTGCCTCGGTTTCGAGGATTGCCAGTTCAGGGGTGGCCTCGGTGCCCTCGCCACCTTCGCTGGCTTCTGCCTCGCCGGGAGAGAACGTCACGGTCGGTGTTGAGACGCTCGGCTTCTTCACGATGGAGACGCTGTACCCAGACTCCGGCTTTGCGCCGCTGCTGTAGTTCACCGTGAGAAGCTCTCCGGTGACGGGGTTCTCATCCATGTCGAAGGGGTTGCCCGGCATGATGCGGGTGCTTTCGGTGCGGATGCCCTTGTCGTGGTCGGCCGCGATGAGGTAACCACCAAAAGGAATACTCGCGTAGGCGCGGTTCTTCTCGTCGTCACCGATGACATCGCGGACCTGCCGAGCGAGCGCAACGTTGCTGGTGACTTCGTGGGTAACGGGGTTGAAGATGCCGGTGTAGGGGCCGGTTGAGTGCCCGTAGTACAGGCGTTCGGCATCGTTGTCGTACCGCAGTGCGGTGACTTCGTTGACGCCTTCAATGGCCGACTCGTTGACGACTTCCATGCTGTCGGTATCAATCTCGTACACCTCATTGTCAATGGGATAGAAGATTCGGGTGCCATCAAGGCTCGTCGTGAATGAGCCTGTGTTGACCACCTCGATTGCGAGGCGATCCTGCTCCGTGAGCGTTGCAAGGTCGTACTTGAAGAGGGCATCGTCGCTCGCACGCTTGCCTTCGCCCGCAAGATAGATGAACCGTTCGTCCGGTTTGCCGGAGACGGCGATGTCCCTGATGACGTTAAATTCCTCTGGCAGCGTCACGAGTCCGACGCGTTTGAGTGACACGAGGTCAAACACGCCAAGTGTGTTGCCGCGACCAAAGCGTCCCTCGCTGAGGGTCACGTATGCGTGGCGACCGTCGCCCGAGATTGACATGTTGTTGCCGCCGGTGAATTCAGTGAGATCGGAGAAATCCAGGCTCTCAAGGAACGTGCCGGTTGTGAGGTCGAGCCTGAAGATTTCGGGCTTGAGATCGGTGATGATGTAGGCGGTCTTGCCGTCGGGTGACACGCGCACCTCGGTCGGCTGTGCCTCATCTGCAAACACGAAGGTTTGCAGGAGATCCGGCGTGAACGTCGGCGTGATCAGGTTGCTCTCAACGGGATCCGTAGTGCCGTAGTCCTCACTGTCGTCGGGCCACTCGATGGCGAACGCTGGCATCGGTGCAGAGATCGTGAGGGCTGCGGCGAGGGCGAGCCCGGCAAAGACGCGGGGGCGCCTCGAAAAGCGAGGGGCGAACTGAGGTGCGGATCCGCGCATTGCGATGAACTCCCTTGTTGCTCCGGAGTGCGCATCGGTGCACTCGTCACTGCCACTTTATGATGCGCCAAGGTGTTGAACAAGAGGTGGCTATGGGCTTCCGTTTGGCGACATGTGCAACCAATCAAAACATTGCAGAATGTGACGCATTAGTTCGACTAATGTTTCAGGGGTTGCAAAACTACTTGCAACCCGGGTGGTAACGATGCCGCCCCTCCTGAAAGGAACCCGCTATGAACCGCATCGCCCGCAGTACCCTCGCCCTCAGCGCCATTGCCGCTGTCGCGATGGGCGCTACCGCGTGCTCGTCGGGAACCGAGAAGGAAGCAGCGGCCGCAGAAGGCGTCACCACGCTGACCGTTGCGACCGGTGCAAGCCCCAAGCCCTACACGTTCCTCGATGAGAACGACGAGCTCACCGGCTACGACATCGAGATCTTGCGCGCAGTCGATGAAAAGCTTCCCGAGATCGAGTTCAAGTTCGAGGTGGTTGACTTCCCGCAGCTCTTCGCTGGCCTGGACTCTGGCCTGTACAACATCGTTGCGAACAACCTCTCGGCAACAGAGGAGCGCAAGGAGAAGTACGACTTCGCAACCCCGACGATTGAGGCCCAGTTTGGCATCATCACCAAGGACGACTCCCAGAAGATCACGAGCCTCGACGATCTCGCTGGCAAGCGCACCTACGGTGAGCCCGGCCTGAACTTCACGCGTGTGCTCGAGCAGTACAACGAGCAGAACCCTGGCAAGGAGATCAGCATCGAGTACACCGAGCTTGATACCCAGACCCAGTACAAGAACCTCGCGACCGGTGGCATCGACTTCCTCTTCAACGAGCGTGTGGTCTACAACGAGCTCGGTGGACCTGACACCGCACTCAAGCTCAACTTCACCGAGCTCGATGGCAAGTACCTCAGCGATACCTTCGGTACGAACCTGTACTCGGCCTTCGCGTTCTCGAAGCGCACGAAGGACGTCGACGTGATCGTGGAGCAGATCAACGGCGCGATCGGTGAACTCGATGAGGATGGCACGCTCGCCAAGCTCAGCGACGAATTCTTTGGCTACGACGTCACGCCGAAGAACGTGAAGTAACTCCCCGATGAACCAGATCATCGACTTCGAGGCGATCCTCAAGTACGCAATCGCGCTGCTGCCGTACATCCCGATGACGCTCGCCCTGAGCGTCATCGCGACGGTGCTTGGTACGGTGCTCGGCCTTGCGATCGCGCTGGTGAAGAAGGCAAAGGTCCCCGTTCTCAGTCAGATCATCGCGGTGCTCGTCTCGTACTTGCGTGGCACCCCGCCGCTCGTGCAGCTGCTGCTCGCGGTGAACGCGGTCCCGATCGCAGTCCTCTATACCAACCAGGTATTTGGCACGGACTATGACGCCCTCGGCATCTCGCCGTTTGTGGTCGCGGTCGTGACGTTCGCGCTCATTGAGGCGGCGTATAGCTCGGAGTCGATCCGCGCCGCGTTGCTTGCCGTGGATCCGCGCGAAATCGAAGCCGGTCGCTCACTCGGCATGACCTCGTGGCAGGTGCTGCGTCGCATTACCGTGCCGAACGCTTCGGTGATCGCGTTCCCGACGCTCGTGAACAACTTCATCGGCATGTTGAAGGCGTCATCGCTCGCATTCGTGGTTTCCGTCGTGGAGATTACGGCGTACGCGAAGATCCTCGGCGGCCGTGACTACCGCTTCTTCGAGGCGTACCTGGCAACGGCGATCCTCTACTGGATCCTCACCGTGGTTATTGAGCAGATTGCTCGCGTCATCGAACAGCGTATGAACCTCACCGAGCGCGCGGATCGCGGCAGCCGCTTCGGCCTCGGAGGATGGGGCGCAAAACGACAGGAGGTCACCGTATGATTTCGCTCACCAACATTGAAGCCGCGTACGGCGATCGCGTCGTGATCGACGGAGTCTCACTCGACGTGAAGCAGGGTGAGGTTGCTGCGCTCGTTGGCCCCTCCGGCGCTGGCAAGTCAACGCTGTTGCGGTGCACGAACCTGCTCGAGAAGCCGCGCCGCGGCACGATCACCGTCGGCGATGTCACGGTCGATGCTGCGTCGGCATCGCACGCAGACGTGCTGCGCCTGCGGCGAGCAACCGCGATGGTGTTCCAGTCGTTCAACCTCTTCTCCCGCAAGACTGCGCTCGAGAATGTGGCTGAGGGATTGCTCGTTGTGCGCGGCCTCGACAAGCGCGAAGCTCTCCGTGAAGCCGCAGAGCAGCTCGACCGCGTCGGCCTCACCGACCACTCGCATCAGTACCCCTCGCAGCTTTCGGGCGGTCAGCAGCAGCGCGTTGGTATCGCTCGCGCGCTCGCCATGCGGCCCGAGGTGCTGCTGCTCGACGAGCCGACGAGCGCGCTCGACCCCGAGCTCGTGGGTGAGGTGCTTGCGACGATCCGCCGCGTGGCCAGCGAAGGCCAGACCATGATCCTCGTCTCGCACGAGATGCACTTCGTGCGTCAGGTCGCGAACCGCGTGGTCTTCCTTGAGGGTGGCGCGATCCGCGAAGATCTCCCGCCCGAGCAATTCTTCGGTGCCGAAGCGAACGAGCGAACGCGTGCCTTCCTGCACGATTACCACCTCGCACACGGCAACACCGAGTACCAGATTTAACTTCAGACTTAGGACTCACTCATGACTCAGACTCCCCGCCCGATCCGCAGCCTCGGCTTCATCCATCTCGCGCCGTTCGACCGCGATTCACCGCGCAAGGGCCTGGATGAAGCGATCGAGCTCTTCCAGTACGCCGAGGAACTTGGCCTCGACAGCGGCTGGCTGCGCACGCGCCACATGCAGTACGGCCTGCCGTCGCCGGCCGTCCTGTTCGGTGCGTTGTCGCAGGCGACCGAGCGCATCGGCCTTGGTAGCGCGGTCATCCCAGTTGGCTACGAGAACCCGTTCCGTCTCGCTGAAGATCTCGGCACCGCAGACGTGCTCGCCGGCGGCCGCGTGCTTGCTGGCCTGAGCGTGCACGGTCCCGGCTACGGCGACGACACCGTCAATGACACGGTTTACGACACCGGTTGGCGCGAGGAGGACTACGGCTACGGCCGCATCGAGCGCCTGCGCGGCTTGCTCGCCGGCGATCCCGTGCGCGAGGTCCCGGAGTACAACGGCATTGGGGGAGACTTCGATTCCGAGCGCGTTGAGCCGCACTCGGCCGGTCTTTCGGACCGCCTCTGGTACGGCGGCGGATCGCTCCGCTCAGCAGAGTGGGCAGGCGAGGCCGGCCTGAACTGGCTCATCAGCAACATCTCGTCGACTGAGAACGGCGTGCGTGACTTCGGCGAGGTCCAGCGCAACCAGATCGCTGCCTTCCGTGCAAAGCACCCCGCTGGTGACGCGGCACGCGCATCGGTCGCCCGCGTCCTCGTGCCAACCTCGGGAGCTACCCCCGAGCAGGTCGAGAAGTACGAGGCGTACGCTGCTGGCCGCCTGCCCCGCACGGAGAAGATCCACGGCAAGGCAACGATCATTGCTCCCGACGTTGTCGGCACGGCCGAGGAGATCGTCGAGTTCATTCGCAACGACGTCGCATTCCAGGCAGCTGACGACTACATCTTCGAGCTGCCCTTCGAGTTCGAACTCGAAGATTGGAAGCACATCCTCCACGTCCTCGCGACCGAAATCGGCCCCGCGCTCGGTTGGACGCCCGCCGCGTGACCGAGATCCAGGTGCGGCTCGCTGAGCCAGCAGATTTCGCGGCCGTAGATACACTCGTCGACGCCGCGTACGCGCACGATTACGGCGCGCAAGATGAGGACGCGGATCCGAACAGCATGCACTTCGCGCGCAACCGCGCGAAGGAGTTCGACGTTTGGCTCGCGTTCCTACCTGGCAGCGAGGCGCCCGTCGGCAGCATTACGACGCGGCGCCTCGACGGCCCGTCGCTGCACGAGGACGTTCGGGCAGACGAACTCGATTTGCGCCTGCTTGCTGTCTCGTCGGCGGTACGCCGGCAGGGCGTCGGCGCGCAGCTCATGCGCTTCGTTGAACAGCACACTGCTGAGCAGGGTTGGCGTGCGATCTTCCTCAAGACGGCACCCCACATGAGCGGTGCACACCAGCTCTATGAATCGCTCGGTTTCGAGCGTGACAGGGATCGTGATGGCCTTTGGCTCGGCGGTGAGCACCAGTTCCATTTGCTGACGTACGTCAAGGCGGTGTAACGATCCGCGCCCCGTACTGCACTCGGTACGGGGCGCTTTGCTGTGTTCCCACGAAACATCGCGGGAACTCTCAGGCGTGCTGAACGTAGAATGAGGGACGTGAGCGACAAACTCCTGCATTTGGTGCGCCATGGCGAGGTTCATAACCCCGACAAGGTGCTGTACGGCCGTATCCCCGGGTTCCGACTGTCTGAGCGAGGCCATGAGATGGCTGAAGCGGCGGCCCTTGAACTCGCGGGCAGTGACCGCAAGATCGCAAAGCTGTTTGCATCGCCGCTTGAGCGCGCGCAGCAGTCAGCGCGACCTATTTCGAGCGTGTTCAGCCTGGAGATCCAGACCGAGCCACGCATCATCGAACCCACGAACTTCTTCGAGGGCATGGTGAATAACGGACCCGACGCGGCGTTTAAGAAGCCCCGCTACTGGTATAAGTTCTGGAATCCCATGCGCCCGAGCTGGGGCGAGCCGTACCGCGATGTTGCGGCACGTGTTCGTGAGGCAATGGACGAGGCGTGGGAGACCACGCGCGGCGGCGACATCGTCATGGTGTCGCACCAGTCGCCCATCTGGATGGCACACCTCGACATCGTCGGGAAGCCGCTGCCACACAACCCGGCGAAGCGCCGGTGTGACCTCTCCAGCATCACGACGTTCGAAAAGCGCGGCGAGCGCTGGTTCGAGGTGGACTACCGCAACCCCGCGGCTGGTCTCGTTGACGATGCGATTGATGTAGGTGCAGTGTGAGTTCTCGCTTTGGTGTTCGGTCAATGCTGGTCGGCGCAACCCTTGTGGCTGCGCTTGGTCTCGCTGGCTGCAGCGGCGGCAGCAACCTTTCCGACCAGTGGAACGAGGGTGGCGACAAGGGCTACGTATCTGGCGACGGTTCGTCGACCTCGATCCCTGCCGCTGAGCGCACCGAGCCTGTCGTGTTCGAGGGCACCGTCGAAGACGGCAGCACCCTCAGCAACGCAGACATTGCCGGCCATGTGACCGTCGTGAACTTCTGGTACGCGGGCTGTGCGCCCTGCCGTGCGGAAGCTCCCGATCTCGTCGCAGCACACGAAGAATTCGCAGACGACGACGTGCAGTTCGTTGGCGTGAACACCCGCGATCAGGTTGCACAGGCTGAGCAGTTCGCGAAGCAGTTCAAGATTGACTACCCGTCGATCATGGACAACGCCGGCGGCCGTGAGGTGCAGCGCGCGTTCGCTGGCCAGGTCCCGCTGAACGCGGTTCCGACCACGCTCATCCTCGACCGTGAGGGCCGCGTCGCCCACCGCGTGATCGGCCAGCTCGCTGGTGAATCACAGCTGCGCACGCTCATCCAGGAGACGCTCGACGAGTCGTCTGCCGAAGCCAAGTCGTAAGCCGTGGGACTGCAGGATCTTGTCGCTGACGGGCAGCTGCTCGTCGCATCGCTGATCGCGCTCCTCGCGGGTCTGGTGTCGTTCCTGTCACCCTGCGTGCTGCCGCTGATTCCCGGATACCTCGCGTACGTGTCTGGCGTCGCAGGGAGTGGCGGATCCGCCGCCGCTGCCAACCCAGCCTCAGCACAGAAGGTAGAACGGCGCCGAATGATCATCGGCTCGCTGCTGTTCATTGCCGGATTTACGCTCGTTTTCCTGCTTATTAACGTGGCAGCCGGCGCGATTGGATTCTGGCTGTGGGACTACCAAGACATCATCATTCAGGTGATGGGTCTGGTCGTGATCGTCATGGGCCTCGTGTTCATGGGTGCGTTCTCGAAACTGCAGAACAAGAAGCAGCTGAAGCTCAAGCCGCGTGTTGGCCTCGCAGGCGCACCCGTGCTCGGCATCGTCTTCGCAATCGGTTGGGCGCCGTGCATGGGCCCGACACTCGGCGTCGTGATGACGCTCGCCGCGCAGTCCGGCTCGGTCGGTCGCGCGACCGTGCTCGCGCTGTTCTACTGCATCGGACTCGGTGTCCCCTTCGTGCTGGCATCGTTCGGCTTCGGTTGGATGACCCAGACCATGACGTTCTTTAAGCGCCACATTCGTGTCGTTAACCTGATCGGCGGAGCCCTGCTGATCCTCATCGGTCTCCTCATGGTGACCGGACTCTGGAGCAAGATGATGTTCGCAATGCAGGCGGTGATCGGCGACTTTGGCACGATCCTCTGACCCCATTGAGCCAACCGACGCAGCTGGCGAGGCTGTTGGCGGCCAGGCTGCCGAAGCCAGCGAGAATGCGGCTGCCGCTGACACTGCCAAGCAGGCTCCGAAGCGCCGCTTCTCCGGTCGTCCCGACGACTACGAAGACGGCAGCGGCGGTGCTGCCCCCATCAACCAGCCGGAGCTCGGCATCAAGGGCTGGTTCCGCTGGTTCTGGCGCCAGCTCACGAGCATGCGCGTCGCGCTCGTGCTCCTGCTGCTGCTCGCGGTCGCCGCGATCCCTGGCTCGCTCGTGCCGCAGCGCGGTGCCGACCCCAACGGTGTGCTGCAGTATGAGGCGGATCATCCCAAGCTCTTCAAGGTCCTCGACGCCTTCCCGATCCAGGCGTTTGACGTCTACAGCTCGGTCTGGTTCTCGGCGATCTACCTGCTGCTCTTCATCTCGCTGATCGGCTGCATTCTGCCGCGCATTGGTGCGCACTGGCGCGCATGGCGCGGCACCCCGCCGAAGACTCCTGCGCGTCTGAACCGCATGGCTGGCTTTAGCGAGACCGTGGTGACGAACCCTGAGGCGAGCGACGCTGAGAAGCGCGAGTTCGCAGAGCAGGCGATCGAACTCGCGTCGGGAATGCTGAAGAAGCAGCGCTACCGCGTCGAGCGCCAGGGCGGCGAAGCCGTCGGTAAGCGCCCGGCTTGGATCTCGGTTTCGGCAGAGCGAGGCTACCTGCGTGAAACTGGCAACCTCATCTTCCACACCGGCCTCGTTGGCGTGCTTGTCAGCGTCGCGATCGGTGGCGCACTGACGTTCAACGGTCAGAAGGTGCTTGTTGAGGGCGAGACGCTCGTCAACCAGCTCATCGACTACGACACCGTGAACTCGGGCAACAGCTTCGATGACGAGAGCCTTGAGCCCTTCGGTCTGCGCCTCGATGACCTCGAGATCGACTACATCGAGCCCGACGACCCCAACGTTGAAGCGATTGGCCAGGTCAAGGAGTACCGCGCCAAGACCACGCTCATCTCGCCTGACGGCACGGATGAGAGCGAAGAAGTAATTCGCGTGAACCACCCGCTGCGCGTGCACGGTTCGCCGATCTACCTCATCGCAAACGGCTACGCGCCGACGATTGTGATTCGCAATACCGCGGGTGAGGTCGTGTACCAGGAGTCCATGCCGTTCATTCCGCAGGACACGAACCTCACGTCGCTTGGCGTCGTCAAGGTCATGCACGGTCTGACCGACGAGAACGGTGAGCCCACCCAGCTCGGCCTGCGCGGGTTCTTCTACCCGACCCAGACCGAGAACTCGAGTGGTGCATTCACCTCGAACTACCCCGATCTGCTGAATCCCGTGCTCACGCTTGATGCCTTCGTTGGTGATCTCGGTGTGGATGCCGGTATTCCGCAGTCCGTCTACTCGCTCGACACCACCAACATGGAGCAGCTCACCGGTCGTGCCATCGACGTGCCTTCGCTGCGCCTGACCCCTGGTGACACGGTTGACCTGCCGGACGGCCTCGGCACGATCGAGCTCACGGCGACGCCGCGGTATGCGTCGTTTGACGTCATGCAGAACCCGGCACAGATCTGGATCCTCATCTTCGCTGTTGCGGCCCTCGGTGGCCTCATCTGGTCGCTCTTCGTTCCCCGCCGTCGCGTGTGGGTCAAGGCGATCATCGGTGACGAGGGAATCACGCTGCAGTACGCGGGCCTCGCCCGTGGCGATGATCCCTCGCTCGACCGCGCGGTCAGCGACCTGCGCGATCAGCACCGCGAGGCGCTGTAACGAGCCTCATCCGCTGCAACAGAAAGCGCCCCACCTCCTGGAGGTGGGGCGCTTTCTGTATGACTGAGGTGTGCGAGTTTGGCGGATCCGCCCCCTACGCGGACTCGATATCCATCCGGAACTGGTGTGCACGAATCTCCATTCGCTCGCGCAGGTAGAAGCGGTGCGCACTGAAACGCTGGACGCCGGAGTCGAGCATGAGCACGGAGCAACCCAGCTCGCGCGCCCGATCTTTGAGGTGGGAGAGGATTTCTGAGCCGAAGCCGCGCGAGCGAGCAGCCGCCGCGGTGGAAAGGTCGTCGACGTACAATTTGCGACCGACTCCCGAGCTTGCGACCACACGCCATCCGGCAACCGCCACGCAGTCGGCACTGTCATCGTCGCCGTCAAACACCGCAGTGAAGCGGAGCCCCTGCGGTGTGCCCTCTTCGATGACCTGCTGGAACAGCTCATCTGTCAGATTGGGGCGGAGCTCTCGGAGCACCGGTAGAGCGCTCTGCCAGCGTGGGTCGTCTACACCTGCAAGATCAACGATCATGAGCGCCTCCGATGGTCTCAAAGCGTGGGAATGCCCACGTTATCAGCAGCATCACATTGGGTCACTGGGTCACTGGGTCACCGGGTCACTGGGTCGGCTTGTCGTACATATGCGATTTGCCAACCATATGCTGAAAACGAGCGCAAACAGCATATCTACGGTCGATTACAGATCTACGGCAAATGAATTTGGTTGATAGGAGGCACAAATTGCCAACTAGCCGCGAAACTGTGTGGTGCCAGTGAGGCCACCAACCAATGGCAAGGTTGCCCCACGGGGCAACCGCGGCAGCGCTCATCAGAACTGCGGCTAAAGGCTATGGCAGCTTGAGGTGCTGCCGCGGGCGAGCATTCGCTCGCCCTTGCCTGGGGCTGGTTGCGTTGCAGTATCTAGCTGCCTGGGATTTTCACTGAGGGGCGGACCACCAAGTTGCCTACGGTAGTGAATCGAGCTTCGGTATGGTGAAAGTCGCTGATTTAGTCTTACCGAAGCTGCTTTTCAATACGCAGGCTCAAAGCCCAGCTCAAAGCCCAGCTCAAAAATCAGCCGAGCCCGGCCAGGTACGCCCGCACATCGGTCTCCAGCACTGCGAGGTCGGCTTCGGCAGCCTCTCGCCGGGCGGGTCCACAGTCGGGGCCTGAACCGATGTCGCTGAACGTATCGAGGTACAGCTTGAGCTTCGGCTCGGTGCCACTCGGTCGGATCATGACGCGCGAACCATCGGCGAGGTCGTAGCGCAGCACGTTCGCGGGTACCTCGGCAAGGCCTGGCTCGAGCAGGTCCTGGGCGCGAGTGACCTTGCGGTCGCCGAAGCAGCTGGGCGGCGAGGTGCGGATCCGCGCCGACATCTCAGTCGCAGCCGCCATTGATGCGAGCCGCAGCGTGATCGGGGTGCTCGCAAAGTGGCCAAAGCGCGCGCTGGCCTCGTCGAGCATGTCCCACAGCTGGATGCCGCGGCTGGCGCACTCACGAGCGAGAGCGAGGATGTCGGCGCTGGCCGAGATGCCGTCCTTGTCGTGCACGTGTTCGGGGTGGGTGAGGTAGCCGAGCGCTTCCTCATAACCGAAGAGTAAACCGGGCACGCGTGATACCCACTTGAAGCCAGAGAGGGTCTCGACGTAGTCGAGGCCGTAGGCGGCAGCGACCGCACCGAGCGCCGGTGATGACACGATCGTGCACGCGAGGGCGCCGCGCGGATCTTCTCCTGCGATGGTGGCTCGCTGCAGTTCGCGTTCGGCTGCGCGCCAGCCGAGCAACAGGCCGAGTTCGTTGCCGGTGAGGCGACGGAAGCCCGGCTCGTCAATGACGCAGGGGAGTGCGACGGCGAGGCGATCCGCGTCGGGATCGTGCGCGATGATGATGTTGGCCTGGATCTCGCGACCAGTTCGGAACGCGAGGTCGAGGGCACCAGGCTCCTCGGGGTTCGGGAAGGCGACGGTGGGGAAGCGGCCGTCTGGGGTCTCTTGTTCGGGCACCGGAACTGGCAGGGGCAGGCCGGCTGCTGAGAAGACGCGGCGGGAGATGTCTGCGCCGACGCCGTGCATCGCGGTGTAGGCGACGCGGAGGTTGACGTCCTTGCCGATGATGTTTCCGTCGTCGTCGAGGGGGAGCCCAGCGACTACCGATGTTGCGGTGACCGCGACGTATTCGTCGGTGACGCTCGCGTCAGCGATGGCGTACTCAGACGAGCGGGGCAGGTCTGCGAGGGGGCGGGTGGCGGCTTCTGCGATCCGCGCCCCGATTTCTGCATCGGTTGGCGGAATGATCTGCGAGCCATCGTCGGCATCACCGAGGTATACCTTGTAGCCGTTGTCGCGCGGGGGATTGTGGCTTGCGGTGACCATGACGCCGGCCGAGGTGCCGAGGTGGCGTACAGCGAACGCGAGGAGTGGGGTGGGGCCGGCCTCTGGCATGAGGGTGACGCGGATCCCCGCACCGGCCATGATCTCGGCCGCATCGCGCGCGAACTGCGCCGAATGGGTGCGTCCGTCGTAGCCGATCACGATTGACGGGGGAGTGGAGGTCTCGCCGCGGGCAGCACGATCGTGCAGGTAGGCGGCGAAACCAGCGGAAGTCTGGGTCACAACGACGCGGTTCATACGGCGGGGGCCAGCGCCGACCTCGCCACGCAGGCCTGCTGTGCCAAATTCCAGGCGACCGGAGAATGCGTCTTCGAGCGCTGCTACGGCGGCGGGGTCGCCGGCTTCAGCGCGTGCCAAAAGATGCGCGGCTTCTGCGCGAGTTTCGTCGTCGAAATCGGCCTCTGACCAGGTCTTCACCTGATCGAACAGTTCCTGCTGTTGTGCCATTCGGCTGCCCCCTGAAATCGTCGAATTCTGGACGTTCTCACACGTTATCACCGGACTGCGTGGGGGCCCGGGAGTGCCTGGGTTGAATCCGGATTTTGCATTCGTTCACAAAGTAGATACATTGTGCGTAGCGTCACTGCACACAGTGTTCAGTAAAACAAAGCAGTTTGTACTGTGTGGTGTGACACGGAGTTCGAGGAGGAACTTCATGGCAGATAACCATGCGCAAGACACCGAGGGTGAACTCGGTCGACGCATCGCGGCATTCCGTGCCCTCAGTGGCATGAGCCTTCGTTCGCTCGCTGCAGCATCGGGCGTGAGTTCAAGCTTTCTCAGCCAGCTCGAGAACGGCCGCACGAGCGCGAGCATCGGCTCGCTCCGCAAGATTTCTGCAGCGCTCGGTGTCTCACCCGCGAAGCTGCTTGACGATTCGGCCGATCACACCCGCGGTGTATTGAAAGCGGCGGATCGACCCACACTCCCACTCGAGCCCGGCTCACAGAAGTACGTGCTCGCACTGCCCCCGCTGCGCAACCTTGAGGTCTACGCGGGCGTGCTCGGTCCGGGCAGCTCGACCAGCGCCGAAAACTACACGCACGGCAACGCGCAGGAGATCTTCATCGTTACCGAGGGCGAGGTCATCTTCGAACTCGGTGGCGAGCGATACCCCATGAACACTGACGACTCGATCGAGTTCTTGAGCTCAGTTCCACACCGTGCGCTTAACGAATCAGCGCACGAGGCCAAGGTCTTGTGGATCGGCAGCCCGCCGACTCCCGACCCGGTCGAAGCCTAACCGGCGCCCACAGATTTACCGACATAACTCATCACATCAAAGGAGATCCAGAGTGAAGAACAAGAACACCCGCCGTGTACTCACCTCGCTGCTTGCAGCTGGCGCAGCAGGCTCGCTGCTCGTCGGTTGCGCAGGTGGCGGTGGCGCAGCCGCTGAAATCGACCTCGGCGATGGTCCTGCCGTTGTTGGCACCGTGAAGGCTGGCGCGCTCGATGGCGTACCCCTCACGTTTGTTTCCTGGGGCGGTTCGTTCCAGAAGGGCCAGATGGACGCAATTGCGTACCCGTTCGGTGAAGAGTCGGGCGCAAACATGCTTGAGGATGGCCCCACCGAGTACGCAAAGGTCAAGGCTCAGGTCGACAGCAACAACGTGAACTGGGATGTCGTCGACACCGACGTCATTTGGGCTGAGAAGCAGTGTGCAGATGAGAACGGTCTCCTGCAGAAGATCAACTACGACATCGTTGACTCCTCGAAGATCCCCGAGGGCCTTTTCGGTGACTGCTACGTCCCCGCGATGCAGTACGGCTACGTCTTCGTCTACAACACTGAGAAGTACGACACGGCTCCCACCGGCTGGGCAGACTTCTTCGATACCAAGAAGTTCCCCGGTAAGCGCGCGATCGCTGGCTTCGAAGACGTAGGCCCTGGCATCCACGAGGGTGCGCTCCTCGCTGACGGCGTTGCCGAGGACGAGCTGTACCCGCTCGACATGGACCGCGCGTACAACAAGATCGACACGATCCGCGATGATCTTGTCTTCTGGAAGACCGGCGCTGAGTCGACCCAGATGATCGAATCGGGCGAGGCAGACATGGCGCTTGTCTGGTCTGGCCGTGGCTACGAGGCAATCAAGAACGGCGCAAAGTACGCGCCCGTCTGGAACCAGTCGCTCGTGCTCTTCGAGGCGCTGACCGTTCCCAAGAACGCGAAGAACCCTGACGCGTCGATGGCGTTCCTGAACTACTACCTCGGTGCTGACCAGCAGGCAAAGCTTACTGAGCTGACCTCGTACTCGCCGGTCAACGTTGATGCGAAGCCGCAGGTCGATGAACTCGGCCAGAACTTCCTCGTGACCAACCCCGAGATTGCTGACCAGATGGTCGTCTCTGACACCGCTTGGTGGGCTGCGAACTACGACGCTGAGCTCGAGCGCTGGATGAAGTGGCTCCAGGGCTAAGAACTATTAAGTAGGAATCTGTGACTACTACGAACATTCCGGTGGTGAGCGCTGCGAGCACGTCGAAGCGCTCACCCTACCGGGCGCTTTTGCTCCTTTTGCCCGCGTACGCGCTGCTGGTTGCAGTCTTCGCGTACCCGGTCTTTGAGAGCATGCTGCGCAGCGTGACCGACCCCGAGGTCGGGGTCTCGAACTACGTGTGGGTCTTTGAGAACCCGCAGAACCTGGCCGTGATCGGGCGCACCTTCAGCAATGCGCTCATGGCAACGGTCATCTGCTTGGTGCTTGCGTACCCGTACGCGTTCCTCATGACGATTGTTGGGAAGAAGGCTCGCGCCGTTCTCCTGGTTATCGCCATGATCCCGTTCTGGACGAGCCTCATGATCCGCACCTTCGCGTGGATCGTGCTCCTGCAGGACAACGGCGTCGTCAACAACCTGCTCGGCTTCCTCGGCCTTGGCCCGTTCGAGCTGCTGCGCACCAACCTCGGTGTAATGATCGGTCTGAGCCAGGTGCTCATGCCCTTCATGGTGCTGCCGCTCTACGCGGTGATGTCGGGGATCGACAGCCGCCTCGTGGTTGCTGCTCGCTCGCTCGGCGCACGCCCGACCATCGCGTTCCTCCGCATCTTCCTGCCGCTCTCGCTGCCGGGTGTTGCTGCTGGCTCGCTCATGGTCTTCATCCAGGCGCTCGGCTTCTACGTCACCCCTGCGCTGCTCGGTTCGCCGGCAGACAGCATGCTGGCGCAGTCGATTTACGCACAGGTCAGCAGCCTCCTACAGTGGGGCCGCGGCGGTGCACTCGGTGTTGTTCTGCTCGTCGCTACGTTCGTGCTGCTCGGTCTTATCGGCCTGATCATGCGCGCTGCGAAGCGCAAGGGCCTATCGGTGGAGGTGTTCTGACATGGTGAAAATTCATCCCGTCACGCGCGTGATCCTGTGGATCGTCAGCATGCTCGTCGCCCTGTGGCTCATCGCGCCGACGCTCGTCGTCATCCCGCTGAGCTTCACGGGTAAGGCCTCGTTCGTCTTCCCGCCCGAGACCTGGTCGCTGCGCTGGTACGAGTCGTTCTTCACGAACAAGCAGTGGACGACCGCGCTCGGCAATTCGCTCCTCATCGGTCTGCTCGTCGCCTTCGTGGCTACGCTCCTTGGCCTGCTCGCGGTCATGGGCTTGCGTGCACTCACCAAGAAGAAGCTCGCTGGTGCATTGCGGATCGGCCTCATGGCTCCCATGGTGGTTCCCGGCATCGTTGTCGCAATCGGTATCTACGCGGTCTTCCTCAAGCTGGGCCTCGTTGGCACGATCATCGGCTTCGTGTTCGCGCACACGGTGCTCGCACTGCCCTTCACGGTCATCGCGATCACCGCAGGCTTCTCGGCATTCGATGAGCGGCTTGAACTCGCGGCGCTGAGCCTCGGTGCCAACCGCATCACCACCTTTTTCAAGGTCACCCTCCCCAACATCATCCCCGGCATGGTGTCAGGCGCACTCTTCGCGTTTGTCACCTCCTTCGATGAGGTTGTGCTGTCGCTCTTCATTAAGAGCCCCTACCTCAACACGCTGCCGGTGCTTATGTACTCGAGCGTGACCCGCGATACCGATCCGACGCTCGCTGCAGCAGCGACCGTCATCCTCGTTCTCACTACGACGCTCGTCATTGGCGCGCTCGTACTTACCGGAAGGAAGAACCGTGCACGCAAGAGCTAATCAGGCAGGTGCCGAGATTGTTCTCACCGGAGTCTCCAAGCACTACCCGAAGTCGATCGCGCTCGACAACGTAGATCTCGTCGTCAAGCCGGGTGAATTCATGACCTTCCTCGGCCCCTCGGGCTCGGGCAAGACCACGACGCTGAACCTTATTGCCGGCTTCACCGACCTCACCGAGGGCGATATCACCATCGACGGCAAGCCGATGGCAAAGGTGCCCGTGCACCAGCGTGGCCTTGGCATCGTGTTCCAGCACTACGCGCTGTTCCCACACCTCACCGTGCTGGACAACGTGATCTTCCCGCTGCAGCAGCGCAAGGTCGCGAAGGCAGAGGCGGCGGATCGGGCACGCAAGGCGCTCGCAACCGCGGGCCTCGCTGGATTCGAGGATCGCTACCCGAAGGAGCTTTCCGGTGGCCAGCAGCAGCGCGTTGCGCTCGCTCGTGCGCTCGTGTTCGAGCCGCAGGTGCTGCTTCTCGATGAGCCGCTCGGTGCACTCGACAAGCAGCTCCGTGAGCGCCTGCAGCTCGAGCTGCGTCGCATCCACAAGGATGTTGGCCGCACCTTCATCTTCGTGACGCACGATCAGGAGGAGGCGCTCATGCTCTCCGACCGTATCGCTGTCTTTAACGAGGGCCGTATCGAGCAGGTTGGCACCTCGAAGGAACTCTACGAGAACCCGGCGTCGCTGTTCGTTGCAGGCTTCATTGGCGAATCGACCATGATCCGCACCGAGAAGCAGGTGACGGTTGTCCGTCCCGAGCACGGCGTGCTCGTGAACTCGGTCGCTGACATTCCTGCCGGCTTCGACTCAGTCGAGGTCTCCGTGCGCCAGGCAATCTACCTCGGCTCGGGCTGGAAGTACGAGATCGTGCTCGGCGACGGTTCGACCGGTGTCGTCCGCGGAACTGAGGCGCTGCCTTGGCTCAACGCTGACAACCAGGTCGCCCTCCTCGCCTGGGAGCCCGCACAGGCTTCTGTTTTCGCTGTGTAGCGATCCGCGCACAGACCCGACACCCACAACCACGAATTACATATTTCAAAGGAACCCCTGCAATGATCAACGGCAACGTCTCCCACTGGTGGGAGCAAATCGGTACCCCTACACCGCGCCCTGAACTTCCGGGTAACCTCACCGCCGACGTGGCGATCGTCGGCGCGGGCTACACGGGTCTGTGGACTGCGTACTACCTCAAGCAGGCTCGCCCCGAACTCAAGGTTGTCGTTGTTGAACAGCGTCACGTTGGCTACGGCGCTTCGGGCCGCAACGGTGGTTGGCTCACCAGCGCAATCACCGGTGGTCGCGAGCAGTACGAAAAGACGCACGGTCGCGATGCGGCTGAGCGCTTCCAGCGCGCGATGAACGAGACCGTTGACGAGGTGATCCGTGTCACCGAGGTTGAAGGCATCGACGCTGACATCAAGAAGGGCGGCGAGTTCAACGTCGCGTACACCGTTGCGCAGGAGAAGCGTATCCGCGAGTTCGCGGCCGCTGAGCAGCAGTGGAAGTACACCGACCTCCAGCTGCTCGAAGCACCTGAGGCACAGGCAAAGATCAACGTTGCGAACACTCGCGCCGCTGTCTGGCACCCGCACTCGGCTCGTATCCAGCCCGCGAAGCTCGCGAAGGGTCTCGCTGAGGCGTGCGAACGCCTCGGCGTTGAGATCTACGAGAACACTCGCGTGGTCGAGGTCGCACCGCACAAGCTCGTCACGACCCACGGCACCGTTTCGGCGCAGTACGTTGTGCGCGCGACTGAGGGCTTCACCGCAAACCTCAAGGGCTTGCACCGCCTCTGGCTTCCCATGAACTCGTCGCTTATCGCGACTGAGCCGCTTTCGACCGACGTCTGGGATGAGCTCAACTGGAGCAAGGGCGAGGTCCTCGGTGACTGGGCTCACGTCTACATGTACGCGCAGCGCACCGGCGACGATCGCATCGCGATCGGTGGCCGTGGCGTTCCGTACAAGTACGGTTCGAAGACCGACACCGACGGCCAGACCTCGGAGCGCACGGTCGAGACCCTCAGCGAGATCATGCACCGCTTCTTCCCGAGTACCAAGGGCGCAGCAATCGACCACGTGTGGTCGGGTGTGCTCGGCGTTCCCCGTGACTGGGCTGCAACCGTCGGTCTCGATGAGCAGACCGGCATCGCATGGGGCGGTGGCTACGTCGGTACCGGTGTGACCTCGACGAACCTCGCAGGCCGCACGATTGCCGACCTTATCCTCGGCAACCGCAGCGAGCTCACGACCCTTCCCTGGGTCAACCACCGAGTTCGGAAGTGGGAGATCGAGCCTCTGCGCTGGATCGCCACCAAGGGCATGTACGCGGCGTATGGCGTCGCTGACAAGTCCGAACTCAACGGTCGTCCGACCACTTCGCCGATCGCCAAGATCGCAAACGTCATCAGCGGCCGGTAAGCGCACACCGCTATACGCTGATGACAGCGGCATGCATGACCTCAGACGCATGCCGCCACTGACCACAGCCGTCAATTCAAAGGAGAAATTTGATGACTACGATTCGAACCCTCGCAGCACACGACTCAGCAGCTATTGATCTCGGCGAGCTCGCGCCGAAGCCCACTGCGATCACCGAGGGCCAGCAGGAGGCCGCGCTCGAGGTGTGGTCGAACGACCGCATCGGCACGGGCCTGTGGGAGTGCACTCCCGGCACGTTCACCGCAGAGCGCAACGGCTACACCGAGATCTGCACGATCCTCTCGGGGCGCGTGTTCCTCGAGGTCGAGGGTGAAGAGCCAGAAGAATTCGGTCCCGGCGATGTGATGGTGATGCCCTCCGGTTGGAAGGGCAAGTGGCGCGTCACTGAGCACCTGCGTAAGCACTACACGACCATCAACGACTAGGCGATATTCCAATGAAGCAGCATGCGGTCATCGTCGGGGGCGGCACATGGGGCCTGCCGACGGCGCTGAAACTCCAAGATGAGGGCTGGCACGTCACCGTTCTTGAGCGGTTCGAGCCCGGCAGCCCCTTCGCCTCCAACGCCGGATCATCGCGCCTGTGGCGTCTCGCTGACACTCAGGTGTGGCGCTCGCGCGCGATGCTCGGCACGCTTGCTGCAATGGAACGTCTCGGAGAGCGCATCGGGGAGCCGGTGTTCCGGCGCACCGGTGCGCTCTGGCGGGATGACGAGTCGCTCGAAGATGTCGCCCGCTCACTCGACTCGATCGAGCAGCAGTACGTGCGCGTACCGGCTGACTCGGTCGGTGACTACTTCCCAGGCCTCCGCCCAGACGGCCGCGATGCGCTCTTCGTTGAAGAGGCAGGTGTCGTGTTCGCCGACAAGCTGCTCGGCGGGGTCTTGCGCGAATTCATCGCTGGCGGTGGCGACTACCGCCCGAACACCCGGGTAACGCGGATCACCCCCGGTCCCGACAGCGCAACCGTCGTCCTCGCTGACGGTTCAGAGGTGACCTGCGATCAGGTGCTCCTTTCGGCCGGCCCCGGCACGACCGAGCTGTTGCCAGGCCTCGGCCTGACACTGCCGCTCACCCCGTACATGGAACAGGTGGTGTACGTCGGCGACGCAAGCCTCACACCGCCAGCCCCTGATCTTCCCGGCCTCATCGACTGCACCCGCAGCGACGAGCCCGGTGTCTATGCAATGCCGAATGGCGACGCTGGCTACAAGCTTGGCCTCGACATTCCGCTGCGCTCCCTTGCAGGGCACACACTCGGCGAAGACCTCGACCGTGCTGAGTGGCCCGACCGAACTGAGGCGATCCGCGCCCGTGTCGAGCGCGACCTCACGGCAATTGTGCCGAACGTCCTCGCAACCCAGGTCTGCACCTGGACCGACTCCGGTGACGGCGATTTCATTATCGGCCGTACCCACGCGAGCGTCGTACTTGCGTGCGGTGACTCAGGCGAGGGCTTCAAGTACTCAGCATTTATGGGTGAATACCTCGCAGATCTTGTCACCGGAGGTGACGGCGACGCCGAGTTCCAGCAGTATTGGAACCCAGAGCGCTTCGGCGCAGCCGCCGTGCCGCGCGATGATTTCTCGCCCATCGGCCGGCACTGACGTTTGTATTGTTGCGATCCGCTTCCGCGAAAGGACCACACATGACCACGGAAAGCTCCCGCTCACTCGCGCTCGTTGGCGCTCGTCTCCGCACGAACACCGACGCGCACGCAGACGCGACCGCGCTGCTGATCGAAGGTGGGCGGATCACGCTCATCGGTTCAGACGTTGAGGTCTCAGAGCGTGCGGCAGCCGCTGGGGTCGCCGTGCGCGACGTGGCGGGTGCCGTGATCACCCCAGGCCTGTTCGACTCGCACACGCACCCGCACTGGGCAGCCGACGTGACCGCAGGCATCGATCTCGGTGGCCTGGAGACCATCGAGGCGCTCCGAGAAGCGATCGCCGCCGAGCACGCACGCCTGCCAGAGGGCGCGTGGGTGCGCGGCTGGAATCTCGAGTACGAACCCTTCGAAGAGACCGGTATGCGCGGCGACCTGCTCGCAGATGCTGCTCCCGGTCGCCCCGTCGCGCTTATTTGCTACGACCTTCACACCGGACTTGGCACCGCTCCCGCGCTCGCCGCAGCCGGGATCACCGGCCCGGTCGAGTTTGCTGACGCGAGTGAGGTCGTCGTTGACGAAGACGGTACCCCGACTGGTGAACTGCGTGAGCCGAGCGCCTATGGCATCCTCTTCGACGCTGCGCCAAAGCCCTCGCATGACGAGGAGCGTGACGCGCTGCGCGACATGTTCCGAACGCTTGCTGCTGTCGGACTCGCCGGCGGCGCAATCATGGACGGGAAGCCAGCAACACTCGACCTGCTCGAAGAACTCGAGTCGCGCGGTGAGCTCGACCATCGCCTCACGGTGCACCACTGGCACGCGGTTGGGGCGACCGATGATGATGTTGCTGCAGTGATTGCGGCGAAGGACCGCCGCGGCGACCTGTGGCAGAGCGGCGCAATCAAGCTCTTCAGCGACGGCGTCATCGACACCGGCACCGCGTGGCTGCACGAGGCCGATGCGTGCGGTGATGGTCGTGATGGCTTCTGGCCTGACTGGAACCGGTACGTCGAGGTCGTGCGCGCGTACCACGACGCGGGCATGCTCATCGCGACGCACGCTGTCGGTGACTACGCCGTGAACCAGGTGCTCGAGGTGTACGAAGCACTGCCCGCCCGTGACGGCCTGCCGTTCCACTCGATCGAGCATCTTGAGGTGCTGTCTGCGCAGGACATCGAGCGTCTGCGAGGCTTCCAAGCTGCCCAGATTGGTGGCGCACAGGTGACCGCTTCGATGCAGCCCCTGCACATGCAGTGGCGTGCGGCAGATCACAGCGATAACTGGACCGTTCGCCTCGGCGAAGGCCGGAACACCGCGGGCTACCGCGTGCGCGACGTACTCGAGACCGGCGTCAACGTGACGCTCGGCTCCGACTGGCCCGTCGCGCAGTTCGACCCCCGTCTCGGTATGGCTTGGGCGCGTGGTCGCCACACGCCTGGCGACGCATCGGCTCCCGTCTTCGAGCCTGATCAGTGCCTGACCGGCGAAGAAGCACTGCTCGCGTACACGCTGTGGCCTGCCCAGGCGCGCGGTCACGAAGACCGCGGCGTGCTCGCTGTTGGGGCTGTAGGCGACCTCACCGTATGGGGCGCTGATCCCGTGGCGGCCTCGGCCGATGAGCTTCCCGAGGTTGCTATCGCGCTGACCGTCGTTGATGGGCGCGTGGTGCACGCGGCCTAGGTTGGCTGGCTTGGCATCCCCACGAGATGGGGCGTTTCTGCCGAGATCATGCGTTTCTGGCGCAAGAAAAGGGGTGTTTCGAGAGAAACACCCCTTTTCGCGTGTTTGGGGAACTGCGGCTACAGCGCGGCAGCGACGCGACGCGCCTCGCGGAGCCCGCTCTCGATCGCGCCATCGATGAAGCCACCCCAGAGGTTGGCGTTGTCGGTCGACGCGAAGTGGAGCACACCCTGCGGTTCCTGCAGCTCCGCGAGGTCGCGGGTGAGCTGGCCGGGGCGGTGCGTCATCCAGGTGGTCTGCGAGAGCGGATCAGTCATCCAATCGTGCGCCTCCACCTCGGTGATCTCGAGACCTGGGCGGAAGAGGTCGACCGCGGCCTGCACGTCAGCGAGGTCTTCGAGGTTGATCTTGGAATGATCCGCCCCGAAGCCAACAAGAATCGTGTAGTCGCCGCGCTCATCATTGCAGTAGAACTCTGCCTTCAGCACCGACAGCGGGTCGGTCGGGCTCGCGTAGGCGAAGAAACGGGGAACGTGGCCCTCAGCTCGCAGCCACACCTTGGTACCGCGCGAGGCAACGCGCTCCGCGTTCTGACGCTGCCACGCAGCGGGGAGGGCTGGCGTGAAGTCGATGCCTGCGATCGCGTTGACGGGCAGGGTGCTGATGACGCGGCGAGCAGCGATCCGCGCCCCATCGGTCGTGGTGACGACGGCGCCAGCGTCGCCCTGCGAGACGGCTGCGACGGTGGTGTTCAGGCGGATCTCGCCGCTGATGTCCTTCGCGATCTCGGCAGTGAATGCGCGCATGCCGTCCACCACGCGGTAGGTTGCCGATGCTTCGTGCATGAGTTCCCAGTGACCGCCGGTTGCTGATACCCAGCGCATCGCGCTTGAGAGGCCGACCTCTGAGAGGGGAGCGTTGACGTGGCCGGTCCAGACCGAGGCGTTGGCCGCATACGCTGCGGGGTCGAGGCCGAGCTGACCCATGCGTTCCTCGATGGAGACACTGTCGAGCGCCTGGATCTCGCCGACCGTGGGCTCTGGGCCACGTGGCATGACCGAGCGGACGTCGTCGATGAGGAGCTGCTGGCCCGGGCTGATGAGCGCCATGAACTCTTCAAGCGTGCCCTTGACAGGGGTGCCGTCGGCGTCATGCCAATACGCTTCGTCGGCCTTGGGACTGCGAATCATCTCGCGGCCGTAGCGCGACATTTCAGCCCACACGTGCGGCTGCACCCAGTGCACCCAGTTCGCGCCCATTTCGAGCGGGTGGCCGAGACGATCATCAGTCCAGGTGCGGCCGCCGATACGGTCACGCGCCTCGATGAGGAGCACGTCGTGCCCTGCCTGGCTGAGTTCGCGGGCGGCGACGAGGCCAGCGAAGCCAGCGCCGATAACTACGACGTCGACGTCGGCGTTGACGTCGGGAGTGGTGGTGGTCATGAGATCCTCTGTGATCGAAAAATTGACATTACAAAAAGTACGGAGGTGAAACGTAATGACTGCGCCGAAGTGGCAGCGGAGCCGGGATGGCGTTCATACGTTTGTACGCGGCCTATGTGTCCTCTGGTTCGAGGGCGCCGCAGCGCACAGCCGCACGGATGGCGAGCCAACAGTCAGACGCATCCTGCATCTTTCCGAGGTCCTTTCCGAGCACGCTTTCGATGCGCGCGATCCGCGAAACGAGTGTCTGTCGGTGAATGAACAGGCGCTCGGATGCACGCACCCAACTGCGGTTGTCCTCAAGGAACACACGGAGCGTTTCCATAAGGTCGGTGCCGCGCTGGGCGTCATACTCCTGGAGTGGGCCGAGTACCTGCTGGGTGATAGCGCGCAACTGATCGCCATCACTCGGGAGGAACAACGACGATGGCTCGGCATCATCAAACCGAATTGCACCGGTTTGATCGGCCGTTCGGGCGCGCGTGAGCGTCACACTCGCCTGCCGCATCGCAGTCTGGAACCCGAGCAGGTCGGTGAACGGTGCACTCGCACCCACGACCTTGAACTGCTCGCCGAACCTCTCGAGCAGGGCCGAGTCATCGGCGCGGATCAGTGCGATCGTCTGGTGGTCTTTCACTGTGGCGATTGCGGCGGATCCTTCAGCAGCGGCGACCGCCTGGACGGCATCGAGTGACTCACGACTGTCGGTGTACGCCCACACGCAGAAGCGGAGCGATCCAGACAGGCCGTGTGACTCGAGTAGCCCGCGGGCAAATCCCGCTGGCATCGTGCCGTCAGCGAGGTTGCCGAGCAGAATTGAGCCGTACAGCCAATCTCGGCGGCGGGAAGCCGCCGAGATTGACAGTGCGGTGCCGACGATGCCCGCGGAGTGCTGGAGGAGCCCATAGTCGGGCTCCTCCGTGACGACCTTGAAGCTCAGCACGGGATCGCCTGGTGCGACGAGTGACGTGGTGAACCGGCCAGGCTCGACCTCTTCAATGCTGCCTCTGGCGCCGCCAGGCAGCGCTGGCTCGATGGCGAACGTGCCACCGAGCAGTGCGCTGAGTTCGGCAAGCAAGGGCTCAGAATCCTCTTCCGTCGCGTGTGTACGCAGCGCGGCATACATCCGCTCTGTGAGGCGCACACGACGAGCTCGCTGCTCTTGTGCCGCCTCAATGACGGCGGTAGCGAGCGTGAGGAAGGGCACCTCATATGCGGTTTCAAGTACGGGCAAGCCGAGTGAAGACGCATATGCGAGAGCCTCCTCCGCAAGCGGAGGGGCCGACATGTGAGCACCGATCGTGACCGCGGCAATGCCGGCCTTGTGCATCCCAGCAAAGTAGGTGCACTGATCCGCCACAGACACCGGCACACCGAGGCCCGTGGTCATCACGAGAGATCCCTCACCGAGCCACAGCCAAGGGTCAGGCTGTTCACACGAGTGGGCCCACGAGATCTTGCGATGCTCGCCAACGCCAGGGGTGAGCGACCACGTCTTCACAGAAGGAAGCGCGATCAACTCGCCAACAGTGAGTGTCATGTGTGCGTATTACCCTGCCGAGAGCGCCTGCGTGAGTGCGGCAACCGCGCGGTAACCTGACGCGACCGCGCCAGAAAGCGACTGGGCGAGACCGGTGTGCTCGCCAGCGATTGCAACGCGGCCTGCCGAGGTCTCGAACGCGGTGGCGTCTGCCGCCTCCCAATCGAGGGCGGGAGCGGTGTACGATCCGCGCGCCCAGGGATCATCTGCCCAGGTGGTGAGCAAGACATCGCCAGCAAGCTCAAGCTCGGGACGCATCTTCTGCAGCTCGGCCTGCCAGGTGGCGGAACCCTCGGTGACCTGCAGCGCAGCGAGCGCATCCGGGCCGCCAGCGAAGCTCGACAGCGCATTGATGCGATGCTCGCCGTCAACCGACATCGAACGCCACGACCACCACGTGTGGTTCGTGTTCTGCAGTGCAATGTCGTTATCGACGCGGTTCAGCGGGACGCCCAGCTTGGCAGCGACGCCCATGAACCGGTGGTCGAGCGCGCGCTGCTGTGCCTCGGGAAGATCGAAGCCGAGCTCCAGCTCGCGCAGAATGGGGAACGGAACCGAGAGGATCGCCCCGTCAGCTTCGAGGCGGGTGCCGTCCTGCAGCTCGACCTGGACGCCGGTCGCGGACTGGTCGATCCGCGCCACCGGGTGCTCGAGACGTACGCGGTCACCGAGGCGCCGTGCAAGTTCGATGGAGAGTGACTGGTTGCCGCGCAGGAAGCGGGCGCCGTCCTCTACATAACCATTGACGGTGGAAGACTCGTGCAGAATGACAGCTTCCGCGCTCACGCGCGTGGGGTCAGCAGCGCTCGAAGTGACGGTACGGCGGTACACGGGATCCTGCAGGTAATCGGCGCCAAGGGCAGTCTCGAACGCGGTTGCGAGCGAAACATTGCGCTCACCGTCGTCCATCATGCCCTTGAGCGTTGCCTGTACCTGCGCGCTCGTGCGCTCAAGATCATCAAACGAGATGACGTGGCCGTTGGTGGTTCGGCGACCGTACCGCACACCGTGCGTCAGCAGGGGAACCCCCACCTCGGCTGCCAGCTTGCGAATCGCGAACTCGGTGGGGAATACGTACTCGCCACCACGCTCAGTGATGACCCCGTTGTCGAGTGTGGTGCTCCAGGTACGGCCGCCAACGCGGTCGCGAGCCTCGAGCACAGTGACCTCATGGCCTGCTTTGTGCAGTTCCCAAGCCGAGGTGAGACCGGAAAGACCGGCACCAATCACGATGATGTTCACGGGTAGAGCCTCCTTGCTCTGTTGTTTCCTACCGAAGTAGATGTTTGCGAGTGCGATTTACATTCGTACGGCGCAAGCTTGGCAATGACACTACGCGACGTTGCGCCAGTATTTGGAAAATTACGCACATTTGTTTCGCCTCGCACCTCCCATTCGTACCGCTCATAAGACCGTACGTGTACGAATGTATGAGATATCTCGAGAGCGGTAACGAACACGTAACACAAGTGAGCATCGGTGAAAATGCCGTGTAGCTTCAATGTTCATCCGAGGGCGACGAGCTGATTGCTTGTAGAGGTTCGGTTCAAGCAGGGGAAGTAACGATGCTTTACCTGTAAGCGCGCCCCGGTACCAATCACAGTGAAGTGAGAGGACCATCTCAAATGGTGAAAAATGCGAAAGCTCGCCGCGGCCTGACCGCGGTAGCGGGTGCAGCGGCACTCGCGCTGACGCTCGTTGGTTGTAGCGGTGGCGGCGGCAAGGAAGAAGCTGCTCCCGTACGTGATCTCGGTACCCCGGTCGCAGGCGAGGTTAAGGCAGGTGCCTTCGAAGGCACCACGCTGACCTTCGCTGGCTCGGGTGGTATCTTCCAGGACGGCCAGAAGGCCGCGCTCTGGGACCCGTTCGCAGAGGCATCGGGCGCGACCTTTAACCAGGACGCATTCGACGCAGGCAAGCTCAAGGCAATGGTCGACGCAGGCAACGTGACCTGGGACATCGTGAACACGACCCAGTTCGACACCGCGCGCGGCTGTGGCACTCTGTTTGAAGAGTACGACTACGATCAGATCGACATTTCAAACATCCCCGAGGGCACCATCACTGACAAGTGCATGACCCCGCAGATTCTGTACGGCTTGGTTGTCGCGTACAACACCGAAGCCTTTGGCGACAAGCCGCCCACGAGCGCAGCGGACTTCTTCGACACGAAGAACTTCCCCGGCAAGCGCACCGTGAGCCAGTCGACCTACGTTGATCCCCAGACCGTCGAGTTCGCACTCGTCGCTCAGGGCAAGGATGTCAACGACCTGAAGCCCGCCGACATCGAGGGCGCATTCGACGAGTACAAGAAGCTCGGCGATGACGTCATCGGTTGGACCACCGGCGCTCAGGCGCAGCAGCAGCTCGAGTCGGGCGAGGCAGTCATGGGTCTCGTATGGTCGGGCCGTGGCTACGGCGCAGCTTCGGCTGGTGCACCTATCGCTCCCATGTGGGACGAGTGGATGCTCATGGTCGACTCGAACGGCATCCCCAAGGGTGTGAAGGACAAGCAGGCCGCATTCGCAGCAGTGAACTTCTCGATTGGTGAACTGCAGCAGGCCGAGATGACCAAGCTCACCTCGTACGGCGGAGTCAACACCAAGTCGAAACCCGAGCTCGATAAGCAGCTCGAGACCTGGATGACGACCTCGCACATGGACACCGCTGTAAAGCCCAACGTGGACTTCTGGGTCGAGAACTACGACGCCCTCTCCGCAGCATGGGCTGGATGGGCAACGGGTAACTAATCATCATGTCCGGTCATTCTGCTCCTGGAAACACCACCGTCACTGAGGCGTTGGCTGTTTCTGGTGCGGGTGCCGGCGCTGGGAAGAAGCGGGGGCCACGCAACTGGCGCCCGCTTCTTCTCCTGCTCCCGGCATTCGCGATTGTCTCCCTGTTCTTCCTGGCGCCACTGTTCGACGTCGCCCTACGTTCGGTGACTGATCCTGAGCTGGGCTTGCAGAACTACAAGTGGCTGTTCACCACCCAGGCGAACATCGCTGTTGTCACGCGCACCTTCGGTACGGCGTTCATCGTCACGATCGTGTGTCTGCTCCTCGCGTACCCGTACGCGTACCTCATGACGGTCGTCTCCGACCGCACCCGAAACCTGCTGCAGCTGTTCATCATGCTGCCGCTCTGGACCTCGATCCTCGTGCGTACGCTCGCGTGGATGGTACTGCTCCAGGACACCGGTCCCATCAACGGCATCCTCATGGCGTGGTTCGGGATTGGCCCCGTGCCCCTGATCCGCACCACCTTTGGTGTCGCGCTCGGTATGTCACAGGTGCTCCTGCCGTTCATGGTGCTGCCGCTGTACTCAGCGATGGCCAAGATCGACAAGCGACTGCTGCCCGCAGCATCGAACCTCGGTGCGAACCCGGTCACCGCGTTCTTCACCGTCTACCTGCCGCTCTCGCGTCCCGGCATCTTCGCCGGCGGCGTGACCGTCTTCATTCTCGGCCTCGGCTTCTACATCATCCCCGCCCTGCTCGGTTCGTCGAAGGAGATCATGATCTCCGCACTGATCCAGCAGCAGATCTCGGTCTTCCTCATGTGGGGCCAAGGAACGGCACTCGGCATGTTCTTGCTGATCTGTACGATCCTCATCCTCGTCATCGTGTCGAAGCTGAACAAGGGCCAGAGCCTCTTCCCGGGGGTGGATAAGAAGTGACCACGAAACGTCTCCTTGGCGTCTTCGCCATCATCATCATCATTTGGTTGGTGCTGCCCACGCTCGTCATCGTTCCGATGTCGTTCAACGAGGCTCCCTCATTCAACTTCCCGCCGAAGGGCTTCTCGACCCGGTGGTACGAGAACTTCTTCACCGATGCGTCCTGGATGAAGGCCCTCGGGTCATCGCTGCAGGTGGCAATCCTCACCACGATCGTTGCAACGACGGTCGGTGTGCTGGCATCGCTCGGCCTCTCGAAGGTGAAGTTCCGCGGTAAGAGCCTCGTCGAGGGCTACTTCCTGCTCCCGATGATTGTCCCCGGCATCGTCCTCGCGGTCGGCCTGTACTCGCTCTTCCTGCGCATGAACCTGCTCGGCACCCTGCCCGGCTTCGTTCTCGCACACACCATCGTGGCCATGCCGCTCGTCATCACCAACGTGATGGCGTCGCTGGCTGGCTTCGATACTCGCCTTGAGCAGGCCTCGGCCAGCCTCGGCGCGGGCCGTATGCGGACGTTCTTCTCCATCACCCTCCCGCTCATCGCACCGGGTGTGACCGCAGGCGCACTGTTCGCCTTCGTCACCTCGTTCGACGAAGTCATTCTGTCGCTCTTCATCCAGTCGCCGTCACTGCAGACGCTGCCGGTGAAGATCTACAACAGCGTGACGCAGACCAATGATCCGACTGTGGCAGCCGTAGCAGTGCTCACGATGGTGGTATCCGTCGTCGTCATGCTGTCGGCACAGTTCGCGACGCGAAAAAGAAAGCGAGTAGCAGCGTGAACGCGATGACTCACAACGACATCCCCGTCCCCGCAGGTCACGAGCAGGAACTCCGCAACGAGGGCCTGAACACCAGCACCATCTCGGCGATCAATGAGGCAGGCATCAGCCTGAACCAGGTCACCAAAAAGTACGGCGAGAACACCGTCGTCGATGACATCGATCTCGTCATCGAGCCCGGTGAGTTCATGACCTTCCTGGGCCCCTCGGGCTCGGGCAAGACCACGACGCTCAACATGATTGCTGGCTTCACCTCGGTCACCGAGGGCATGCTGCACATCTACGGCAAGCCGGTTGCGAAGCTGCCAGCGCACAAGCGCGACATCGGCATGGTGTTCCAGAACTACGCACTGTTCCCGCACAAGACTGTCGCAGAGAACGTCGCATACCCGCTGCAGCGCCGTAAGATGTCGAAGGCGGATCAGAAGACCAAGGTCGCTGAAGCGCTCGGTATGGTGCGACTCGGTGACTTCGGTGATCGCTTCCCCTCGGAGCTCTCCGGCGGTCAGCAGCAGCGTGTGGCACTCGCTCGCGCACTTGTCTACGAACCCCGCGTGCTCCTTATGGATGAGCCCCTCGGTGCACTCGACAAGAAGCTGCGCGAGTGGCTGCAGGCTGAGATCAAGCGCATCCACCGCGAGGTCGGCTCGACGTTCGTCTACGTGACGCACGATCAGGAAGAAGCCCTCTCGATGTCTGACCGCATCGCGGTCTTCAATAACGGCAAGATCGAGCAGGTCGGCACCTCGGAAGAGCTGTACGAGACCCCTCGCACGCTCTTCGTTGGTCGCTTCCTTGGTGAGTCGACCGTCTTGCTCGGCACGGGCGAGGCAGCTGGCGATCAGCACACCGCGATCACCGTCGCGGGCCACCGCGTCGTTGCTGAGGGCCGCAGTGCGCACGAGGATCTCGCTATCCTGATCCGCCCCGAAAATCTGCGCCTTGAGGCAGCAGGTACCGTGGCGACCGAGGGCTGGAACGCCATCCCCGTCACGATCACGGATGTCACCTACCTCGGCTCATCGCGTCGCTACACCGTCGAGCTGCCTGATGGCACCGAGGGTGCGGTGCGTCTGAGCCACGAGGCACGCGCGTTCGAGCGCGGCCAGACCGCAACCATGCTCTGGGCTGTGAAGTCGGGCGTTCTGCTCGTCGACACCGGCGAGGCTGGCGAGTCGGCGACCTAAGCCGGCCGATGTTGCAGCCGGCCGCGGTATTGGTCACCGCACCGGCAACTGGAAGGGCCCGGTCCCACGCATCGCGCGTGTGGCCGGGCCCTGTGCCGTGTGGGCTGCGTTCACAGGCGCGGATCGGTGCGCCCGGGTCATGCTTACTCGCGCGGGAGACGCGCGACGACGTCTGTGAGCAACGCTGCAAGTCGGGGCTCTGCCTCGCGGCCAGCAGCAACGACCTCAGCATGGCTCAGCGGGGAATCGCCAAGGTTGGTCGCGGGGTTGGTGACGAGGGTGAGCCCCAAGACTGCCATGCCGGCCTCACGTGCGGCGATCGCTTCGATGCCCGTTGACATTCCGACCGCATCGCCTCCGATGGCCCTAAGATAGCGAGACTCTGCGGGGGTTTCATAGTGCGGACCCGGCACCTGCACGTACACTCCCTCGGCGATGCCGGGGGCGACCTCACGCACGATCGCGCGCAAGCGCTCAGCGTAGAGATCGGTGAGGTCGACGAAGTGAGCGCCGACGATGGGGGAGGTCGCGGTGAGGTTGATGTGATCCGCCATGATCATTGGCTCGCCAGCGCTGATCGCGGGGTTCAGCCCGCCGGCTCCGTTCGTGAGGATCATGATCTTCACACCGCAGGCTGCTGCCGTGCGGACGCCGTGCGCGACCGCGGCAACTCCGCGGCCCTCATAGAGGTGCGTGCGTGCTCCGATGATGAGCGCGTGGCGACCGTCGGGGAGGCGGATCGACGTCAGCGTCCCAGCGTGACCGGGAATGCCAGACGGGTGAAACCCCGGCACCTTCTCGGCGGGGATCGTGGCGACGACGTCGCCGAGCGTTTCTGCAGCTTTTCCCCACCCACTGCCAAGCGTCAACGCGATGTCATGGCGGGGAACGCCCGAAATGATCGCGATGGTTGCTGCGGCCTCGGTTGCGGCTGTCTGGTGATCCATGAATTCAGCCTAGGAGGGTTGCCTTGGAAGCGCCAGAGTTGCGTGGTGTTGGCGCTGTGTTGGCGCTGGGCTGCCTGGTTCTGCCTCCAGGGCAGCGAAAAGGGGTGTTGCTCTCGAGATGGGTACTTTCATGCGTATGAAAGCCCAAGTTTCGGGAGAAACACCCCTTTTCGGCGGGTTAGCCCTTGGGAGTGAGTACTCGGTATCCGCGTCGTGCGTCGTAGCCGTGAATCTCGCGGGTATCGAGCGCAGACATGAAGTCGATGATCTCCTTCGAGAACACCTGGCCGGGCACAAGCACGGGGAACCCGGGCGGGTAGGGCGTGACGAAGTTCGCCGAGACGGGCTGCTCACCGCGCGCGAGGCGGGCAATCAGCTCTTCTGGCTGGACAAACTCGACGCCGCCGCGGCGCTGTCCCGAGTAGTACGCCTCACGCAGCGCGCCATCAGGGAGCACGGGTGTCGTGACGGGCGACGGCGCGAACGCCGGCGAGAACGACGTGAAGTCGGGCAGTGCCGGGTATTCGGGCGCGGCCGACTCACCAGCCTCGACCAATGCCACCTCAGGATCACCCTGCGCCTGCTTCTCCTCAAACTTCTCGGCAAGCTTCACGAGCACCTCGATGAGGTAGGCGACGTCACTGCGCGACGTGCCGATGTTCGTCATGAACAGCACCGTGTTGCGGCTCGTCTTGTTCACCTGGATTCCGTAGCGGTCCATGAGGTAATCGTGCTTGAACGTGTCGCCGTCAACGCCGGTGCGGCTGATCTCAACGGTCACGCGTGAGGGCTCGACGACGAACTCGTCGTTCTCCCACGCCTTCCACATCTCTGAGAGGCCATCGCGCAGCGGCATGGGGCGACCCGTGCGGGCAGCACCGCTTGCGCCACCGACGCCTGCGGGAATGAGTTCCTTCGCGGTGAGCACACGGTAGGTGCGGCGCAGCAGCGGGTGCCGCGCGATCGCCTGCGCGAGGCTCGTCGCGAGGTCGAGCTGCTGCTGTACGAGCTTGTACCCCTCGAGCTCGACCTGGCGGCGGCCGATGTCGAGCGTCGACAGGATCTGGTAGTTCGGCGACGTCGAGGTGTGCGTCATGTACGCCTCGTCGAAGGGGTCCTTCGCGTCGCGCTCCCAATCCTGGTCGTAGACGTGAATCATCGAACCCTGGCGCAACGAGGTGAGCGTCTTGTGTGTGGACTGCGTTGCGTAGACGCGGATCCGCGCATCAGGCGCCGGCACCAGTCGTTCGGCCAGCCAGACGTCGTCGGCAGCGGGAGTGCCGTCCTCGTTCCAGAGCACGGCCTGCTGCGCTTCGTACGCCTCACGGTGTGCGTTGGTGCGAAGCGTGTCTTCGAGGTGCTTCGCGGCGAACATTGCGGTGCGGCGCCGGGTAACAGGGTGGAAGCCGCCAAACGCGAACCACGCCTCGTCCCAGAGGAACACCAGGTCCGGCTTGATCGCGAGGCACTCTGACATGACGCGGACGGGGTCGTAGACGAGGCCGTCGAACGTGCAGTTCGTGAGCGTGAGCATGCGCACCTCATCGAGGCGGCCAGCTGCGCGGTAGTCGAGCAGGAGCTGCTTCACGCTACTGATGGGCACAGCGCCGTAGAACGCGAAGTCATCGAGGGGGTACGCCTCGAGGTACGCGGGGCGACCGCCGGTGAGCATCATCGCGTGGTGGTGCGACTTGTGGCAGTTGCGGTCGACGAGCACGACGTCGCCGGGGGCAACAAGCCCCTGGTGCACGATCTTGTTCGCGGTCGAGGTGCCGTTGGTGACGAAATAGGAACGCTTCGCACCGTACGCGCGGGCGGCAAGGTCCTGTGCCTTCTTCAGCGGGCCGACAGGCGCGAGCAGTGAGTCAAGACCGCCCGAGGTTGCCGAAGTCTCTGCGAGGAGTAGGTTCACGCCGTAGAAGTCGGCGAGATCTTTGACCCACTGTGACGAGAGGACTGATCCGCCGCGTGCGACCGGGAGGGCATGGAACACACCGACCGGGCGTCGTGCGTGATCTTGAATCGCCGAGAAGAAGGGGGTGTCGTACAGGTGCGAGATGCGGCGGACGAGCGACAGGTGCAGTTCGATCTGGTCGTCGCGACGGAAGACACGACGGAACCGGCGAGTGAGCGCACCAGCGAGATCCTCAATGTGTGCGCCGGCAACGAGATACAGGTCGAGTTCGGGGCGGATCTCAATGAGGGTGTCTGCGAGCTCAACCACGCGCTGCACGGACGACAGCGGGCTCTTCGGAGAGGGCGCCGATGCATGGGTCGACGTCTGCGATTTGGCCAGCTCAATGGTTGCGGTGAGATCGCGGCTGAGTTTCTGTCGCGTGCGCTGACTGAAACCGGGGCGGATCACGCACGCCAGAATGTTCGGGTTGGTGAGGATGGCGGCGACCGCGTCATCCGCGCTCGGCACGATCACGTACTCGTAGATGAAGTCATCAGCCGCACTGCGGTGCGCGAGTGCCTCGGCACGGGTCGCGTCCCGGTCAGCCTCGGTGGTCTCGTCGACGATGAGTACCTCGAAGCGCTGGCGCGGATCCGCGTCCATATGCAACTGCTCAGCGAGCTCGGGATCATCGGTGATGTCCTCGCGCGGTTCACCGTGCTCGGACGAGCCACGCAGACGGTGCACCACACGCCCAATGCGGTCGAGAGCGAGTTCGTACTTGCCCTCCTCGATGAGGTCGGCCACGTTCTGGACATAGCGCTGACCAAAACCGGCCCAGTACATCTCGATGGTACGCAGTGCTCGAAGCGACCGCGTGATCTCAGGATCGGCCATGATGTCACGGGACTCATCGGTACCAAGGGCGAGCCGCTTCACGACAAATCGCAGGTATTCCCATGCATCGCTGCGCAAGCGCCACGTGCTGGTGGGCATTCCGGGATCTCGTTCTAGAGCAGACTCGGGTGTTGTGTTCGTCACTGAACTTATCTCTCCCACATCATTGTTATTCCGGAGAAACCTGGCGACGGAGCGCTCTCCGGCGAAGCGGATCCGAGACACATCTTACTGAGCGCAATATGCTCGCTGCAGATATAGACGTGAAGAGTGCCTAAAATGGTGAGTATGGCTAAGGCGTATGAACGTAAGCACCGCATCGCAATCCTCGGCGGCGGACCAGGCGGCTACGAAGCAGCGCTCGCGGGCGCACAGCTCGGAGCAGAGGTCACGCTGATCGAGCGTGCGGGTGTGGGTGGCTCGGCCGTGCTCACCGATGTTGTCCCGTCGAAGAGCCTCATTGCGACCGCTGGTGCGGCGCAGGCAGTGCGCGACTCGGGCAAGCTCGGCGTGCAGGCATTCGTGCCCGGCGCAGACGGCAAGCCCGTGCGCCCCGAGATCGCGGTGAACCTCGCAGCGGTCAACAAGCGACTCCTCGCAATGGCAGGCGCACAGTCGACCGACATGCGCGAGAAGCTCGAGAGCGCTGGCGTACGCATCGTGCACGGTTCCGGCCGACTCGACGGTTCTAACCGTGTGCTCGTCTCAACCGAAGATGGCGACAGCGGCACCGACTTCGACAGCGTCGAGGTCGACACCGTCGTCGTCGCGGTTGGCGCGAGCCCCCGCGAGCTCGATTCGGCAAAGCCCGACGGTGAGCGCATCCTCACCTGGAAGCAGCTGTACAACCTCCAGTCGATCCCCGAACATCTCGTCGTTGTCGGCTCGGGCGTGACCGGCGCAGAGTTCGCCAACGCGTACCGCACCCTCGGCGCAGAGGTCACCCTCGTGTCGAGCCGCGACCAGGTGCTCCCGGGCGAAGACCCCGACGCCGCAGCCGTCATCGAACGCGAGTTCAAGAAGATCGGCATGAACGTCATGTCGAAGTCGCGCGCAGACGCGGTCGAGGTCGTCGACGGTGGCGTTCGCGTGCAGCTCGCTGACGGTCGCGTCGTTGAAGGCTCGCACTGCCTCATGGCGGTCGGTTCGATTCCGAACACCCAGGGCCTCGGTCTTGAAGAGGCAGGCATCGACCTGACTGACAGCGGCCATATCCGCGTCAACAAGGTCGCCCGCACGAGCGTCCCCTCGATCTACGCAGTCGGCGACTGCACCGACTTCTTCCCGCTCGCATCGGTCGCTTCGATGCAGGGTCGCACCGCGATCATGCACGCGCTCGGTGACTTCGTGCGCCCGATCGACCTGCGCAACGTCGCATCGAACGTGTTCACGTACCCCGAGATCGCGACCGTTGGCTGGAACGAGCGCTCGCTCGAAGGCGCGGTTGATATGGCGAAGGCGATCGAACACACGATCCCGCTGCACACGAACCCGCGCGCCAAGATGATTGGCTTCACTGACGGCTTCGTCAAGCTCTTCGCGTGGAAGGCGTCAGGCACGGTCATCGGTGGCGTCATCGTCGCGCACCGCGCAAGTGAGCTGATCTTCCCGCTCGCGCTCGCCGTCGAGCACCGCCTCACCGTTGACCAGGTCGCTTCGGCGTTCACCGTGTACCCGTCGCTCACCGGCGCGATCACTGACGCCGCTCGTGCGATGCACGTTCGCTAACCGGCACGCTTAGGGAGTTAATTCTGATGACTATTGATCAGGCGCGGATCACCGCAGCCCTCAGCCGCCGCAACTTCGTCACCGGTGTGCTTGGTGTCGCGGTCGCGGCAGCGGGTACGCTCGCGCTGGCTGGCTGCGTGCAGCCCAAGCCGCCCGTCGTGCCATCTGCAGGCCCCGATGTGAAGCCCGTCGTGCAGATCACCGTTGTGGACAACGAATACCACCCGGCTGAGGTGACGATTCGCCCCGGTGACGCGGTTGAGTGGATCTTCCAGGGTCACTCAGCCGATCACGACGTGGTCGCCGATGACCGGAGCTTCGTGAGTGAGCTCATGCGCGAGGGCAGCTACGTGCACGTCTTCGAGAAGGCTGGCACGTTCGGATACGACTGCTCGATTCACCCCGAGATGCGAGGCACGATCACCGTTTCGTAGAGTCCGGCAGCCCGCGCTCGTAGACCGGCCGTGCACCCGCAGGTGGTTCGCCGACCTCGGCGACGGTGTAGCCGGTGCAGGCGAGCGAGGTGACGCTCGCTCGCTCGATGCGTGACAGCTTGAACCAGCGCATCGCGTCGCGGAGCCGACACCAGCCAATGAGATACCACTGGCCGTTCGTTGCAGCGAACAGCACAGGCTCGACGTCGCGAGTGGTGGCAACGCCTGCGCCAGAGACGTAGCTGATGCGGGCGACCTTCTGCTCTGCCATCGCCGTTTCGAGCGCGGATCGTGTTGCCCGGGATGTGGGCTGTTCGGCGTTGATCCACACCCGGTCAGCGAGCGCCTCAGCTTTGCGCCGGGTGAGGGGGTCGAGGACGTCCAGAATCTTGCGTACGCCCGCGTGAGCGAGATCTGCATACGGAGCGTCGGCCGCGGCAGAGACCGCTGCCATGAGCGCGACGGCTTGGGTCGGTGAGAACGTGACGGGTGGGAGCGTTGCGCCAGCCGCCAGACCATACCCACCACCGGGTCCGGGCTGCGCCCAGATCGGTGCACCGCTGTTTTCAAGCGCATCGATGTCACGTTTTACGGTGCGAACGGAGACGTGAAACTCGCGCGCAAGGCGCTCAGCAGAGATGCCGCGGGCACCGCTGCGACGCAGCATCTCAGACATCGCGTGGAGGCGTTCGGTGCGCTTCATAGCTCGAGCCTCGACGATCTGGTGAGATGTGAATTCATGTCATAAATAGTGACATACCGTTGTCCAACGGGGATGCGAAAGTGGAACCATGACAACAACTACTGTGTGCATTGCCGGTCACTGGCTCGGGGCGTGGGCCTGGGACGAGGTGCGGGAGCGCTTCCCAAGCTGTGTGCCGATGACGCTGCCCGGACTCGACCCCGCCGACCCTGACCGTGCGACGCGGACGCTCGAAGATCAAGTCGCAGGAATCCTTACGGTGTTTGCGCAGCATGAGGTCACGGCGGATCGCCCCTGCGTGCTGGTTGCCCACAGCGGCGCGAACGGGCCGGTGAGTCTCGTGCTCGACCGGCACCCCGAACTGGTGCAGCGAATCGTTTGGGTGGACTCTGGTCCGGTTGCGTCAGGCACGGTGTTTGCGCCGGATCTGCCTGGAACGATTCGCGAGGTGCCGCTGCCAGAGCTTGCCACGCTGGGACAGCAGGCAAGCCTCGATGGGCTCACCACGGCGCAGCTTGAGCGCTTTGTCGCGCGCGCGGTACCGCAGCCAGCACCGGTGATGCGCGACGAGATCGTCCTCACCAACGAGGGTCGGCATACGGTTCCGACGACGTTCGTCTGCTCCTCGATGCCGAGTGCCCAGGTGCTCGAACTGGCGGCCGCTGGCCACCCGATGTTCGCCGAAATCACCAAGCTCACGCAGGCGTCGTTCGTTGACCTACCGACCGGGCACTGGCCCATGTGGAGCAAACCAGGTGAGCTCGCGTCCCTCTTGCAGGAGGCCGCCGCTTCCTGACGCGGCGCGGCACTTAGGGCTGTGTGCTGGCGACGATCCGCGCCCCGGCCAAGCGCTCGGCGTGCGTGGGTGCTGCGAACGCGAGGATGAGCTCATCAGCGTCGGCGTGCTTGCCGAAGGCCTCGAGCTCTTCGCGGACGCGCTCCGGGCCACCGATCGCGGTATAGCGGAGCATGCCGCGAATCTGCTCGCCCGCGGGGGTGTCGTAGAGTTCGCCGGCCTGGTCGAGGGTGAGTTCGGCGTCGCGTCCGCGGGAAAGGAACTTGCGCACGCGCTCGAGCTCGCCGCGGGTGAACTGTGCCTCGGCCTCCTCGTCAGTGTCGGCGGCCACGACGTTCACCGCTGCGAGGACATAGGGCTTCGCGAGCTGCTCGCTCGGCCGGAAGTTCGCGCGGTAGTGCGCCACCGCGGTCGTGAGCGCGTCGGGAGCAAAGTGCGAGGCAAAGCCGTAGGGGAGTCCCAACTGTGCAGCCAGGTTCGCGCCAAAGAGGCTTGAGCCGAGGATGGTGAGGGGGACGTTGGTTCCGCGACCGGGGTACGCGTTCACGCCCGTCACCGGGAGGCTCGAACCGAGGTACTGCTGCAGCTCGACGACATCATTCGGGAAGTTCTCCGACGACTGATGCGTACGGCGCAGCGCGCGGAAGGTCGCGCCGTCCGAGCCGGGCGCGCGGCCGAGTCCGAGATCGATGCGGTTCGGGTGCAGTGTCGCGAGCGTGCCGAACTGCTCGGCGATGACGAGCGGCGAGTGGTTGGGCAGCATGATGCCGGCAGATCCGAGGCGGATGCGTTCCGTCTGCGCGGCAACGTTCGCGATGAGGACAGCGGTGGCGCTCGACGCGATGCCTGACATGTTGTGGTGCTCGGCGTACCACATGCGGTCGTACCCCAGCGCTTCGGCTGTGCGGGCCAACTCTACGGAATGGCGGAGAGCTTCGGCGATGTTGCCGCCGTGGTCTACCGTTGCGAGATCAAGAATGGAAAGTGGCAGCGCGCTCATGCTGGGTGTAACGCTGCAGGGACCGGGGGTATTCCCTGGGCTGCGGGTTGAGCCAGCGGGGCGCTGGCTCAACCCCTCGAAAGGGCCTCTTACACACGAAAAGGGGTCTTTCACACGTATGAAAGACCCCTTTTCGGGAGAAGCACCTGTTTGTGCGGGGTTGGCTGAGGCCCGCCCCGCACAGCGACCGAAACTTACTCGGCGTCGGTGATGCTGAGCAGCACGTGGCCGCTCGGGACGGTCTGGCCGACCGGAGCGTCGATTGCCGTGACGATGCCGTCACGGTGTGCGTAGAGCGACTGCTCCATCTTCATCGCCTCGAGAACGGCTACGAGCTCGCCCTCAGAAACCTGCTGGCCCTCTTCGACGGCAACCTTCACGACGGTCGCCTGCATGGGCGCGACGACTGCGTTGCCGGTTGCGCCGGAGACGCCAGCACCCTTTGCGCGCTTGGGTGCGGGGCCGCGGGTGACGTCCAGATCAGAGGCGGGCAGGAGCGTCATCGGCATCGACACCTCGACGCGACGACCATCGACCTCGACCGCAACGGTCTGGCGGCGCGGATCCGTAGCGAGAACGGTGTTCTCGCCTTCCCACGGCTCGATGTCGTTGTTGAACTCGGTCTCGATCCACAGCGTGTAGACGCCGAACTTGCCGTCGGGCGCAGTGAACGCGGGATCGCGAACGATCTTGCGGTGGAAGGGGAGAACCGTGGGCAGGCCCTGGATCTCGAACTCTTCCAGTGCGCGGCGGCTGCGCTCGAGAGCTTCTTCACGAGTCGCGCCGGTGACGATGAGCTTGCCGAGCATCGAGTCGAACGAACCCGAGATGACATCGCCCGACTGAACACCGGTATCGATGCGGACGCCGGGGCCGAGCGGCGGACGGAAGACCGCAACCGGGCCGGGAGCGGGAAGGAAGCCGTTGCCGGGATCTTCGCCGTTGAGGCGGAACTCGAACGAGTGGCCCTTCGCAACGGGGTCGCCGTACTCGATGGTGCCGCCCTCTGCGATGCGGAACTGCTCGCGCACGAGGTCGATGCCCGTGATCTCTTCCGAGACACAGTGCTCAACCTGGAGGCGGGTGTTCACCTCGAGGAACGAGACGGTGCCGTCCTTCGCGACGAGGAACTCACAGGTACCTGCGCCGACGTAGCCGACCTCCTTAAGGATGGCCTTCGACGAGCTGTAGAGACGCTCGATCTGGTCATCGGTGAGGAACGGCGCGGGCGCCTCCTCAACAAGCTTCTGGTGACGGCGCTGCAGCGAGCAGTCACGCGTCGAAACGACAACAACGTTGCCGTGGGCGTCGGCGAGGCACTGCGTCTCGACGTGGCGGGGCTTTTCGAGGTACTTCTCGACGAAGCACTCGCCGCGACCGAACGCCGCAACAGCCTCACGAGTTGCCGACTCGAAGAGCTCAGCAACCTCGTCACGCTCATACGCAACCTTCAGACCACGACCGCCGCCGCCGAAGGCAGCCTTAATTGCGATGGGAAGGCCGACCTCGTCAGCGAACGCGAGAACCTCGTCAGCGTTCTGTACGGGATCGCTGGTACCGGCAGCGAGCGGAGCGCCAACTTTCTCAGCAACGTGACGTGCGCTGACCTTGTCGCCGAGGCGTTCGATTGCCTCGGGGCTCGGGCCGATCCAGGTGAGGCCCTGGTCGATGACTGCCTGCGCGAACGCCGCGTTCTCAGCGAGGAAACCGTAGCCGGGGTGAACGGCGTCTGCGCCCGAGCGGCGAGCAACTGCGAGGAGCTTCTCTACAACCAGGTAGGTCTCGGCGCTGGTGGTGCCGTGCAGGGCGTATGCCTCGTCGGCAAGCTGGGCGTGGAGTGCGTCGCGGTCCTGATCCGCGTACACGGCAACGGATGCAATACCGCTGTCCTGGGCAGCACGAATAATACGTACTGCGATTTCTCCACGGTTGGCAATGAGCACTTTACGAATGCGCGACATAAGGTTAAGCCTATTCCAGTGGATGTCTCTCAACTTGGATATTCCCAACAAACCTCGCCCGGAATCTATTGCTGGATGGCACAGGAGTGAGGCGGATCCGCGCACTGCGGGCCGGGCGATACCGCCCCCGAGGCGCGCTCTGTAGACTGAACGAGTGGTCAATCCAGAGATTCAGGGGCGTGAGTATCCGCCCACTAAGCCGTACCTCGTAGGTCGCGAGAAGGTCCGCGAGTTCGCGCGCGCCGTGCTCAGCGCTTCTCCGCTGCACACCGATGTTGAAGCTGCACAGGCTGCTGGTTTCGCTGATGTTGTTGCACCTCCGACGTTTGCCGTTGTTGTTCAGGAGTCGACCCTCGCGCAGCTGCTCGCTGACGAGGAAGCTGGCGTTGACTTCAGCCGCGTCGTTCACGGTGATCAGCGCTTCACCTACACGCGTCCGATCGTTGCTGGCGATGAGCTCACCGCGACGCTCACGATCGCTGCAGTGAAGCAGCTCGGTGGTCACTCGATGGTGACTGCGTCGAGCAACATCGTTGACGCGGCAGGCGAGCATGTCGTCACTGCGATCTCGACCCTCGTCGTGAGAGGAGAAGAGGCATGACCTCTCCAGTATTTGAGAACCTCACCGTCGGCGATGTTGTCGCTGAGCGTGAGCTCGACTTCAGTCGTGACACCCTCGTGCGTTACGCAGGCGCCTCGGGCGACTTCAACCCCATCCACTACCGTGATGACGTCGCGCAGTCGGTCGGTCTCCCCGGCGTGCTCGCGCACGGCATGCTCACTATGGGTGCAGCGGGTTCGGTTGCGACCGACTGGCTCGGCACCGCGGCTTGGGTCAAGGACTACCAGTCACGCTTCACCCGCCCGGTTCCCGTTGACGCCGCTGCAGGTGCAACCGTGACCGTTACCGCTACCGTTGGCGCGCTTGACGCTGATGCTCGCACCGCGCGCATTGACCTCAAGGTGGTCTTCGACGGTTCGACCGTGCTGGGTAAGGCTCAGCTGCTCGCGGCGTTCGCGTGAAGCACGGTGCAGTGGCGGAATCCGCTGCGGAGACCGCTCCGACCCTAGCCGAGCTCACGACGATGCGCGTGGGCGGCCCGGCCGAGCGCGTGCTCGTCGCGAAGACCCGCGAAGATCTCGTCGAAATGGCTGAGGAACTGTGGGACGAGGGCGAGCCATGGCTTCTGCTCGGTGGCGGATCAAACACGATCGTCTCCGATGCTGGCTACCCCGGCACTGTGCTGCTTGTTCGTACGAGCGGAATCGAGCGGATCGCTGATCCCGATCTCGCCCCCGGCACGGTGCGCTTGCGCGTGCAGGCTGGTCAGGATTGGGACGAACTTGTCGCAACCTGCGTCGCTCAGGGACTTGCTGGCATCGAAGCGCTTTCTGGTATCCCCGGGCTCTCAGGTGCTGCCCCTGTGCAGAACATTGGTGCATACGGGCAGGAGCTTTCGGATGTACTGCATTCGATTGAATTCCTTCCTGGTGATTTTGCGTCTGACGGCGAGGTTCGCCGGATGTCGGTGGCCGAGCTTGAGCTTGGCTACCGTGACTCGGTGATCAAGCAGGGCCTCGAAGGTGTTGTGCTGTCGATTGATCTGTTGCTCCGCGAGGGCGATGGCGGATCCGCCACCGCTCCCGTGCAGTACGAGCAGCTGGCGCGTGCACTCGGTGTCGAACTTGGTGCCGAGGTGCCGATCGGCGTCGTTCGTGACTCGGTGCTGCGGCTTCGGTCGAGCAAGGGCATGGTGCTGAATGTGGATGATCGCGACAGTTGGAGCGCGGGCTCGTTCTTCACGAACCCGATTGTGTCGGAGTCGTTTGCCCGTACTCTTCCGGAAAATGCTCCGCGCTTCCCTGTGAGCAACGTTGAGCCAGCAGCGGTCGCAACGACGTTCGAGGAGCTTGCTCGCGGTGTCGAGCTTCGGGTCGCCCCGCCAGCCGCTGAACAGCGTGTAAAGCTGTCTGCTGCGTGGCTCATCGAGAACGCAGGGGTGCCGAAGGGCTTCCGTCTGCCTGGATCTGGCTCTGCGATTTCTTCGAAGCACACACTTGCCTTGACGAACCGTGGGGGCGCATCCGCTGCTGACGTCGCCGAGCTTGCCCGCTTCGTTGTACAGCGTGTCCAGCAGGAATTCGGTGTCATCTTGGTGCCCGAGCCCAACCTGTACGGTCTGCACGTGTAGTCGCTCAATCTCGAGCGCATCGCTCAACCCCTCGAGATTGGTACTTGTTGCCGAGATCGATAGTTTCTGCGGTGTGAAAGGGGTCGTTTCGAGAGAAACGGCCCCTTTCGCCGTGTTTGGGACGCCGCACCTCATACGAGAAGCTCCCCGCGTCGAGACGCCGAACGGGGCGGGGTGGGGATCCGCATCTGTACAAGCCACCGTGAAAAGTCATTGACCGAGCGAAGTTCGGTGGCGCCCCATCGAATGAGGCGTTTGCCGGTCTGCCCGACGATCCAGTCGTTGCGGCGCTTCTCCTGCAGTAATACAGCATCGGGGGAGCGGCCCGCGAGCATCGTCGGATCGCGGTATTTCACGATCCCGTCGACTTCGCCGAGGACGTTGTGCTCCGGCAGCTCAAAGTCGAGCCGATACAGCCCGCCATCTCGAGCGCGCACCTCTACCTGGGTGCGGGTTTCATGTCCGAGCGCCATGAGGTACAGCCTGCTCACGCTTTCCAGAGGCGAATCGGCGGCGGGATCCACGATGCCGATGAGATTCCGTGCCCGCCGGCAGCCGCGCTGCATTCCTTCCGCGTCCATAGTTGTGAGCAACGCTGCTTGCCATGCGCTGAGCGCGAGCCCGCCGGCCGTGGTGTACCGCGCAGCCTGGTCAAGCACGCCGACCGCGACCTCGTGCGTGGACGTGCATGCGACATCAAGCACCGTGCGGTCGAGCGCCGTAAACCGCAGGCCGTATCGCTCAATAGTGTGCCCGGGATCGGTGTGAGCAACGCTGGTAGAGCGAACGCGCGCCTGCTGGAAACGGTAAATCGGCAGACCGTGCAAAATCGCCGCCGAGTGGTGCGAGAAGACCGGCGGCTCAACCGCAGTACGGGTCGTGGCGACAATCTGCGTCAGGTGACGGGCTTCAGACGACAGATCACGCCAATAATCGTGGGGAACGTAGACTCCGCGGCGGATCCGCACCAACTCCTTGGCCTCACACCGCGCGGCGATCTGCTGGTCTGAAAGTCCGAGGCGCACGAGCTGGCTGCGGGTGCGCAGTTCGGCATCTGCGTGCGCGAGCGCGTCCGCGATGGCTTGATCGCAGGGCGAACTCGGGGTCGAAGGTGACGGGGGTTTTGGAGACAACGTGTTGAGCATGCCACGAGTTTGGTGCGCTGGAGGCAGACGAACAAGGAGCGAAATCGACGCTTGTGGATAAGCTTCGCGGCCCCGATTCGACTTCGCCAGTCGCTCCCTCAACCCGTCGAAAATGGGGTTTTCTGTCGAAAACACCCCTTTCTGGCGCAAGAAAGGCCCTGTTTCGGGTGAAACAGGGCCTTTCGAGGGGTTGAGCCCGAAGGAGCGGGAAAACGCTACAACGCGGCGACGCGATCGAGGCCGGCGCGCAGATCCGTGATGAGGTCTTCGACGCTCTCAATGCCGACTGACAGACGCAGCAGGCCGGGGGTGATGCCGAGGCGCTCGTTGATCTCAGGCGTGAAGCTCGCGTGCGTCGACGTCCCGGGGTGGATGATCATTGATCGGGTGTCGCCGATGCCGGTCATGCGCGAGAAGATGCGCAGGCCGTCGGTGAATGCGCGTGCACCATCGATGCCGCCGTGCACGGTCACACCGAAGACGGAGCCGGTGTTTGCGTAGGTGCCGGTCGCGTCGAGGCCATAGTCGCGTGCTGCGAGGTCGAACAGCGGGTTCGATGGGAGGCCGGCGTAGTCCACGGACTCAACCTCGGGCTGGGTCTCGAGCCACGCTGCGATCCGCTGTGAAGACGCAACGTGACGTTCCATGCGCAGCGACAGAGTTTCCATGCCCTGCTGCAGCAGGAACCCGCTAAACGGTGAGAGTGCGGGGCCGATATCGTTCACGACCTGCTCGCGGGCTGCGCGGGCGTAGGCGTGCGCTGTACCGAATCGCTCGAAGATCGAACGTGCGCCAGGTCGTGGTGCGTTGTTGATGAGCGGGTAGCTTCGGCCAGCTGCCTCGGCTGCGGGCCAGTCAAACGTGCCGCCATCAACGATCGCGCCGCCCACTGCGGTGCCGTGACCGGTCAGGAACTTGGTCGTGGAATGCACGACGATGTTCGCACCGTGTTCAATCGGACGGATGAGTGACGGGGTGCCGACAGTGTTGTCCACAACGAGCGGAAGATTGTATTTCGCAGCAATTGACGCGATCCTGTGCAAATCGGTGACGTCGTTGCGTGGGTTCGGAATAGTCTCCGTGTAGATCGCCTTCGTATTGGGGCGGATCATTGCCTCCCACTCGGCATCGTCGTTTGCGTCCCAGACGTAATCGACCTCGATGCCGAAGCGCTTGAAACTACGACCGAAGAGAATGCGGGTGCCGCCGTAGATTGACGCGGTCGACACGATGTGATCGCCACTCTGGGCGAGCGTGAAGAGCGCCGACGAGATTGCTGCCTGGCCGCTCGACACGGCAACTGCCTCGGTTCCACCCTCGAGCGACGCGAGACGCTGCTCAGCGACCGTGTTCGTTGGGTTTCCCTGTCGAGAGTAAATGGCCGAAGGAGGCTCTTGTGGGAAGAAGTCAGGCTCTTCCATTGAACCGCGTGCCGGGCGACCCTGGAACCGCTCGACGCAGTCATCAAAATCTTCGAAGACGTAGCCAGCTGAGAGCGCAAGCGGCGGGATCCGCACGCCATGGTTCTGGTCCTCGTAATCGCCGACGTGCACCTGACGGGTGTCGAAGCCGTATCCAGCCCAGTCGTATTCGGGACGTGCTGCTGCGCTCATCGTGCGGTTCCTTCGACAGTAGTGGTGTGTGCGTCGGCGGCAGTCGACGGGAGAATGGCGGCAATTCGGCGGATCGCCTCACGGATCGTCTCAGGCGCACACGCGAGGTTGATCCGCACATGGCCCTGGCCACCCTCACCAAAGAATGCGCCGTTGTTGAAGGCGACCTTTGCGTCATTCAGGATGCGCTCGTAGGGATTGTCGCCGAGCCCTGCCTCGCGGAAATCAAGCCACGAAACGTAGCTTGCCGCGGGGCGCGTGTGCACGACGCCGGGAAGGTGCACGGAGACGAGCTCAGCGAGCAGGTCATCGTTGGCCTTGATCTGCGCAATAGCTCGGTCGAGCCAGTCACGTGCCTCAGTGAAGGCGGCCACTCCAGCGTGCAACCCGAGGATGCTGGAACGAGTGACTGCCTCGGGCGGAAGCTGGTCGAGCAGTTCTGCCGAGCGATCGTCAGCCGCGACCAAGACTGCGCACTTCGCGCCGGCGATGTTCCACCCCTTGCTCGCAGAGGTCGACGCAAGCGCGAGAGCGCCAGCCTGAGCCGCGACCGGAGCGAATGGCACGAACGCGGCCGAGTCGTGAACCAGCGGAGCGTGAATCTCGTCCGAAACAACAAACACGTCGTACTTCGCAGCGAGCTCAGCAAGCGCGGTGAGCTCAGCATGCGTGAACACGATGCCGTGCGGGTTATGCGGGTTGCAGAGAATAAACGCGTCAATGCCCGCAGCGAACTCGCGTTCGATTGCTTCGAGATCGAGGCCGCCAGGTTCGCCGGTGCCGGGACCGGGCACGACGAGCGGTACCTGCACGGTCTCAAACGACAGCTCTTCAAGCATCTCGAAGAAGCCGGGGTACGTCGGAACAGGAATCGCGAGTCGGCCCCCAGCAGGGCGACCAACGCGAAGCGCTTCAACGACGCCGGTAGCGACATCGGTGACAAGGCGCACATGATCTTCGTTGACGTCCCAACCCCAACGGTCGCGGGCAAAACCTGCGAATGCGGGAGCCAGCGGGCCAGGGCTGTCGAGGTAGCCGATGTCCGAGTTCTCGATCCGCTCAATGAGTGCGCGCTTAATCTCGGGTGCGATCGTGAAGTCCATCTCAGCGACGAACATCGGAAGCACGTCGGCGGGGAATCGCGTCCACTTCAAACTTGTGCGTTCGGTGCGCAGCAATGCGGGGTCGAGGGCGGGAAACGGGACGCCGCTGGGATCGGTACAGTCGCTCATACTCTCATCTTCACGCCCGCGACCGATTTTGCCGAACCCTTTTGTAAGCGGGTGTCATATTCTGAGGACATGGAGACGTTCGCACGCAACCGCACCGCTCGCCGCCACGCTGAGCTTGAATCCTCGCAGCATGCTGCATTTGAAAATGCGCTGCAGTTCGCAGAGAGCCCAGATACGCCCGAGGCCTTCCGAGTAGATCTTGAACGAATCCGCTTCTCTTCCTACTTCGCGAGACTGTCAGATGTGACCCAGGTCGTCCCGCAGACAGGCGTTGGTCCGGTGCTGCACAACCGACTCACGCACTCGCTCAAGGTCAGCGCAGTGGCGCGTGTCATTGCTGCACAGCTTGCGGGGCACGCTGCACAGTGGGAAGCATTCGAACGCGGAGAGACTGCAGAGCGTGACGATACCGGGCGTATCGTCACCACCCTCGGAGGCTGCGACACCGTGGTGGCCCAGGCTGCAGCTCACGCGCACGACCTCGGGCACCCGCCTTTCGGGCATCTCGGGGAGCGTGTGCTCGACCGCCTCGCCCGCACCCGCCTCGGCCTTGCCGAGGGCTTCGAAGGCAACGCGCAGACGTTCCGTATTCTCACGCACCTCGATACCCTCGGCCGCGATTTCGACGGACTGAACCTCACCGCGGCCACGCGCGCCGCGACGCTCAAGTACCCGTGGACGCGGGCGGCCTGGGCAGGCATCCCGCTCACTGACATCGAAGCGGCGGATCGCCCCCGCGGCGCAGGCATCAATGTTGAAACGGGTGCTGACAAGTTTTCTTCCTACGCGCTTGAAGCAATTGAGATGGAGCAGGTGCTGGCAGCGTTCCCTGCGATCCCGTCAGGGATGCAGACCGTCGAGTGCGCGGTCATGGACCTCGCGGACGACATCGCCTACGCAGTGCACGATCTGGACGACTTTGCGAAGGCCGGGGTGCTGCAGCGTGGTGAGGTGCTGCGTGAGTTCTCTGCGTGGCTCGCAGTCGAGGGGTCGCTCGCGGTAGCGAACGAGGCTGAACTTGATACCCGGGAACCCGGGCAATCCCTCGAGTTGCTGTGGCGACGCCTGCAGCTCAAGGACAGCTGGATCGCAGAACACGATGCATTCGCTGAGGCTGTCCGCATTGTTGCCGAGGAGATTGGCGACGGACTACTCGCCGTGCCCTACGACGGAGGCATCACGAGCGAGCGCGCGATTTCTGGGTTCACGCGTCGATGGATCGAGCGCCTGCGCTCGTCAATTGTCGTCGATGAACACCCCAATGTTCGCGGCGGATACGTACGACTCAACCAGCGGGCGTGGCACGAGGTGATGGTGCTGAAGTTCGTGCACGCTCACTTCGTCCTCGAACGTCCCGAGCATGCCCTGCGGCAGCGCGGCCAGTCCCGCATCATCGAGAGCATCACGCTCGGGCTCGATGCCTGGCTCTCCGATCCAGTTGACGCGTCACATGCGCCACGAAGCCTGCTGGAATGGGTGGAGGAAGGCACGCAAGGCCTGATGGAGCTTCGAGAATCGCGCCCAGATTTGCTCACAGGTGACACGTCAATTCCGGGCTTGATTCGTCAGGGTCGCACACGTGCAATCCTTGATTACGTCGCAGGTCTCAGCGACCAGCAGGCCGTACAGGTACACGCACAGCTCAACGGAACGGTGCTGTAGCGCGGGGCCCAACTGACCAACGCTCGATCGGCCGATACCCGGGTGGCGCGTGAGGGCTACTTGCTGAGCGGAAACTCGTGCTTCCGATCCCAGGGCTGGGTCCAACCTAATTCGTCGTACATCGACGAGAGGAGAATTCCGGTGAACCCCCACACGATGTGACGCCCCAACTTTGGGGTCAGCTGGAATGCCGGGCCACGGTGCGAGAGGCCGCCGCGGCGGAGCACGGAGGTTCCGCGTGATGCGGGATCGAGCATGTCAGCGACCGGCACACGGAAAACCTCCACTGATTCGCTCTCGTCGGCACGTACCTCGCTTGGTGCGCACCACCAGCCGACAACAGGGGTCACAAGATTGTTGCTCACCGGGATGGCCACCTCGGGAAGCGTGCCGAGCACCTCGACCCCAGCAGGGTCGAGTCCAGTTTCTTCGTTCGCCTCACGTAACGCGGTCGCGACTGCGTCGGGATCGTGAGCTTCGGCACCGCCGCCCGGGAACGAAATCTCTCCAGCGTGATGCCGCAGCTGTGACGAGCGCCGCATGAGCAGCACGTCAAGATCACGTGAAACCGGTGACGAGTCTGCTCGCAAACTCGGCTTTCGGTCAAGCGCGCCAAACAAGATCAACACGGAAGAATGCCGGTACGGCCGGTCGTTCGGTGGCGCTTGCGGAGTGATCCGCAGGTCCATGCCTCGCTCAAGGAGCGCGCTCAGTTCTTCGCGTGCGCGCGCAACATCGGGAGTGAGTGACATATCGAAAGCTTAACCCTGCGAATGTATTCTGAGCCGGAGCTGTAACGACCAGCCTCTAGCCGGACATGTGAAAGATATGGCCCATACTCAAGATCGCGAGCGCGCGTACCGACGTCTCTTTGCCGACGTCTACGATGATGCGTTGCGATTTGCTCTGCGACGAGCTGAACCCACCGACGCCGAAGAAGCCGTCGCAACTGCGATGACGGTCGCGTGGCGTCGCTTCGACCGTGCCCCAGAGACCAGTGATGCGCGTCGCGCTTGGGTCTTCGGAATCGTGCGCAACACGCTCCTGAACGAGCGCCGTGGTACCGCGCGACGTCGAGCACTTGCCGTGCACCTTGCCACGCACGCAGATCGCGCCGAACCCGCGATGGACACCGAGTTACAAATAGTCGAGCTTCTGGCGGATCTTTCTGCCGCATGGAAACAGCTCTCCGACGCGCAACAAGAGGTGCTCGCGCTCGCGATCTTCGAGCAACTCGACGCGGAATCCGCTGCAGCCGCACTGGGCATCAGACCTGGAACCTACCGAGTGCGCCTCTCGCGCGCCCGATCCGCGCTCAGAACGCTGCTCGCCGACACTGACACTGACACTGGCTCGACCACCCCATCAACCCCAAAAGCCGCGGCGCAGGAGGCACGATGAATATTGATGACAAGATCCGCGCGCTTGATGCTGCGGCGACCCATCCTGACGTTCGCCAGCGAGCGGCGGCGGATCGGCTACTCGAGGAGATCGTAAGTGCGCCGCCAAAGCGCCGCCAGCGCCTGCGCGAGCGACCGCGAGCGGGTCTCACGATGCGCGTCGGCGTGGTCGTTGCGTTAGGCGCGTGCGCAGCGGTGGCGATGCTGGTGTTGCCGCAGCAAGGATCCGCCAAGGTGCCCGCAATCGCGACCTGGACCGCAACCACCGAGCCCGTCACCCCCATCGAACTCGACGTAGCACGGGAGGCCTGCCGCGCGACGCTCGCCGAGTTCGACCTGGAGATCCCCAAGAGCCCAACCACTGTGCTGTCGGAGCGGCGTGGTGATCTCATCGGCCTGACGTTGTGGGGCGCGGATCCAGAGACAGTACTTACCTGCCTGGTCGAATTGCCGCCCGGTGCGAGCCGGGTGCTTGCGGCTACAGGTGGCGCGGAACTCGGCGATAGCGCGGCACCTGCCTCACCTCCGGGGAACATGGTCGGTGGAGTCGTGTGGGATCTGGATCTTGCAGGAGGCAAAGCATCGATCGCATCGGGCGCAGTTGGGCCGGATGTCTCGGCCGTCACTGTGCGCTTCGGCGACACCGCCGTGCAAGCGACGGTTGCAGACGGCCGTTATGCCGCATGGTGGCCAACATCGGACCTTCGCTTGTTCTCGTCTCCGCACCCCTTCGGGCAGATCACCTTCGACCTCACGCTCACGGACGGGACGACGAAAACTGGGGTACAACCCCTGTCACCCGAGGAGGCGGAGGAATGGAGCAGCCCAACGGGTGAGTGAGTGCTTGGTGAGTGACATCCACTCGCATCTTGCGCAACTACGGTCACGTTCGTGGGTAGCCTGGAAGGAACTGCAAAGGTGGAGCCGCAATGAACCTTGAAATGTATCGCCACAATGCCGATGCTGGCCAGACAGCGCCGGGGTCGAACAAGCTCCTCGATGCGGAGACCCCTCCCGATGCCCTGCCGACGCGGAGACAGCTGATTCGCCGCCGCGTCTTTTGGGCGGTTGGCGGCATCGTCGCAGCAGCGATGCTCGTCGGGATCGCCGCTGTGGTCATCCTTCGAAATGATTCGGTGGTTGAGATAAACGCGCAGTGGACGGCCGAGCCTTCGGCAGTTTCAGACGCGGATCTGGCCGTTGCGGTGGCTGCGTGCAGCGGAGAGGAAAGCCTGTCACAGGTTCCCATGACAGTTGCAACCACACGTGTGCTGGCGTCAGAGCGACGTGGAAATGCTGTGGCGATATTGTTCGACGGGAACAATGAGGTGGGAGGTTACGGGAGCTGTCTCGTCGCCTTAGTACCAGGATCGAAGACCTCCGAAGTTCTGCTCAACGGCTGGAGCGGGCGTGACGGGACAGCGCCTGAGTACACCCCGGAACCCGATGAGCTTTTGAGCGAAGCCATGTTTGGCAGTGAGGGACCCGACGGACCAAATGCCATGACGGGTGGCGGCGTCGGAGCAAATGTGGCCGGAGTCACCCTGCACGTTGGTGATCTTGCAGTTACTGCGACCGTAGCGAACGGGAACTACCTGTTGTGGTGGCCACAGGGAGAGCTCGACGAGAACGGCAACTACCTCGTTCCCGAAACGGGAGCGGAGGAATACGAAGAGGTCTTCGGCACAGAGCAGGACATGACCTACGACCTGCACCTCAAAGACGGCACCACGCTTGCGGGTCTTGATTTCTGGGCGATCGATGATGACGACCCCGGGGTTTTGGCGACAGCAGAGTAGCTTCGATACTCGGCCCTACTTGAGCTGTTGCCGAATGCGTCGTTTCGCGAGCAAGTAGAGCGTGCCCGCAAATGTCGCGAGCGCGCTACTGACGCAGACGACTGTCGCGCTGCCGTACAACCCGATCGCAAGCGTCACAGGGAGGCCGCGATTGTCTCCGGAGCGCAGTGCAATGACGTAGTGCACCGCAGCGAGCGCAACGCACACCATTGCGAGGAATACCGCGATGAGGGCGACAACAATGCTGACCTGCGTGACCTTCTTGGTGAGCCACATCGGAACCTCCCGCGCTCGCACTCTTCAGACTGCATGACAATTTCTGCAGAAATTGTTCAGAGCGTATTCGCTGGGATACTCGGCCCCGCAAGGCCTGACGTGGGATGAGCCGAGAACTGTGCCACGTGCTGCTGGCGCTGCTGGCACCGGCCAGCCAATACATCACAAGACCATGGCGCAGGTGTGGGCGCCGCCGCCCAGAAACGAGTCAACCCCGCGAGATCGACGCTTTCTGCCGAAAACCATAGTTTCTAGGCGTAGAAACTCATGATCTCGAGAGAAAGGGTCGATCTCGCGGGGTTGGGATGCTCACGGGGCCGGGTCCGGGGCCGGGGCCGAGCCCGAAAGCCAGGCCCGGACCGAAGCCGAGCCCGAACGGTAGAAGCTAGCCTTCGATGAGCAGGTCTGCGATGCCTTCTGAGACGCGCTGCGAACGAGCCCAGGGCTCGCGCTCGCGGCGTTCGCGACGCTTTACACGGCGCGCTTCGTCAGCGCGTGCCTGTGTGAGTACCGCGATAACTGCCGCGCGCTCCTCGTCGCTGACATTCTTCGTGACGAAGGTGATGTCTTCGCCGCGAAGTACCGAATCATCCGAGCCTGCCTGCTCGCGGCGCAGAGCGTCGCGAGCAGAGGCGTCGGGGGGAAGCAGCTGATCGCTCACAGCGGGATGTTGCCGTGCTTCTTAGCGGGCAGTTCTTCGCGCTTGCCACGGAGGCCGCGGAGGGCCTTGATGACTGCGAGGCGGGTACCAGCGGGCTCGAGCACGTTGTCGAGCTCGCCGCGCTCTGCCGCGAGGAACGGCGACGTGACGTCTGCCGCGTACTGCGCGGTGAGCTGTGCGCGGAGTGCCTCAACGTCCTCACCGCGCTCAGCAGCGGCTGCGAGCTCCTTGCGGTAGAGGATGTTGACTGCGCCCGATCCGCCCATAACGGCGATCTCAGCGGTAGGCCAAGCGATGTTGAAGTCCGCGCCCATCTCCTTTGAGCCCATGACGATGTACGCTCCGCCGTAAGCCTTGCGGGTGATGATGGTCACGAGGGGAACGGTTGCCTCTGCGTATGCGTAGAGGAGCTTTGCACCGCGGCGAATGACGCCCTGGTGCTCTTGGTCTGCGCCGGGCAGGTAGCCGGGAACGTCGACGAGGGTCACGATGGGAATCGAGAATGCGTCACAGAAGCGCACGAAGCGTGCAGCCTTCTCGCTCGCTGCGATGTTCAGCGTGCCAGCCATCTGGTTGGGCTGGTTCGCGACGATGCCGACCGAGCGACCCTCGACACGACCAAAGCCGATGAGGATGTTCGGCGCGAACAGCGGCTGCACCTCGAGGAAGTCGCCACCGTCGAGGATAGCCTCGACGATTTCCTTCATGTCGTAGGGCTGGTTCGGGCTGTCAGGGATGATCGAGTTGAGGCGACGATCCGCCTCGGTGATCTCGAGAACAGCCTCGCTGTCGTACACGGGAGCTTCTGCGAGGTTGTTGTCAGGCAGGAAGCTCACGAGGGTACGTGCGTAGTCGAGTGCGTCGTGCTCGTCGCTCGCGAGGTAGTGCGAAACACCACTCGTCTGGTTGTGCGTGAGCGCACCACCGAGCTCTTCGAAGCCGATTTCCTCGCCGGTGACGGTCTTGATGACGTCGGGGCCGGTGACGAACATGTTGCTCGTCTTGTCGACCATGATGACGAAGTCGGTGAGGGCGGGCGAGTACACCGCGCCACCTGCCGACGGGCCCATCACGAGCGAAATCTGGGGGATCACGCCGGAGCACTTGGTGTTCAGGCGGAAGATCTTTGCGTAGTTCGAGAGCGAAACGACGCCCTCCTGAATACGAGCTCCACCCGAATCCAGAATGCCGATGAGCGGTGCACCGGTCTTGAGCGCGAACTCCATCGCCTTGACGATCTTCTCGCCTGCGACCTCGCCGAGCGAGCCACCGAAGGTGGTGAAGTCCTGCGAGAAGACGACAACCTGACGGCCGTGGATCTCACCGGCACCCGTGACGACTGCGTCGCCGAAGGGGCGGTTGTTTTCCATGCCGAAACCGTGCGAACGGTGGCGTACGTACTTGTCGAATTCGACGAACGAACCCGGGTCAAGGAGCGACGCGATGCGCTCACGAGCGGTCAGCTTGCCACGAGCGTGCTGCTTTGCAGCAGCGGCAGCGTCACGGTCACCAACGGCCTCTTGATACTTGCGTCGGTGGTCGGCAATGCGTCCGGCGGTAGTCGCCAGATCTTCCGGGGAGAATGAGTTCTCTGCAGTCACGTCTTCCAGACTATCGCGGACCCCATGCTGAAAGTGGGAGAGGTTCTCCAGCGGGATCGGTAAATCGTTGTGGAATCATCACAATCAGGTACGCTCGCCCGTATGAACCTGCCACGCTCCAGCACCGCTCTGCCCCGCGTTGAATGGCGCGAGCGGTCGTCTTCAACCAATGCCGAGCTGCGTGAGCTCGTTGAACGCGAAGGTGATGCTGTCCCGCACGGCACGGTCCTCGCGACCGTTCAGCAGACGGCGGGCCGCGGGCGTCTCGGCCGCGGCTGGGAGATGCCCCCGGGCACTGGCCTCGCGATGTCGATGCTCATTCGGAGTGGGGGCGGATCCGCGCCAACAAGCCTCGACATCAGCTGGCTCCCGCTGCTGGCCGGGTCGGCGGTATCGGCCGCACTGCAGCCCTTCTTCTCTGAGCTCACTGAGCGCGCGCTGGAGGACGGCGACGAGGTTCCTGAGACGCGGCGCGTCGGTGTGAAGTGGCCGAACGACGTGCACGTGCGCGACGAGCATGACGCAGAACACAACAGCCCAGGCAAGAAGCTCTGCGGTATCCTGTGCGAGATGCTGCCGAATGGCGACGTCATCGTGGGCATGGGCGTCAACCTCTTCATCGCTGAGTGGGATCTGCCAACCGAGCGGTCGACTTCGCTCCTCGCGGCCGGCGCCTACCTCGGAGAAGACATCTACGAGGGTGATGAGTTCTCGTTCGGTGAACCGGGCATTTCGGCATTTGATCCGCGCGGAGCAGCGATCCTCGACCGGGTCATGAGCGAAATTGGCACGGGATTGCTCGCGCTCGTGGCGCGCTCGAAGAGTGAGGCGCAGGGGGTGCGGATCCGCGCCGCTCGTGATTCTGTGACGCTCGGCAGCGAGGTTCGCGTACACCTGCCAGGCGGCGAGATCGTGGATGGTCGTGCGGTGCGGCTCGCGGACGACGGCGCGCTGGTCGTTGATCGTCCAACGGGGAAGCAGCTGATCGTCCACGCTGGCGACGTCGAACACCTGCGGTAGTCCGTGCGCGGCATGCGGCCGTGTGCTCATGCGTGCCGCGGCCGCGGCCGCAATGCAAGAGGCCGGGCCCAGCTGAATCGCTGGGTCCGGCCTCTGTGCTTGGTAAGGGTTAGTTACCCTCAGCCATGAGTGCCTGGATGCGCTGCACGCCCTCGAGGAGGGGGCCCTCGCCGAGCGCGTAGCTCAGACGGAGGTAGCCGCCGCGGCCGAAGCCCTCGCCGGGAACGGTTGCAACCTCAGCCTCGGTGAGGATGAGATCAGCGAGCTCGAGCGACGTCGCGGGGGTAACGCCGCGGTAGGTCTTGCCGAGTGCGCCAGCGACGTCGACGTACGCGTAGAACGCGCCGTCGGGCATCGGGCAGTGGAAGCCGGGAACCTTGTTGAGCTCGTCAACGATGAGGTTGCGGCGGCCTTCGAAGGCAACGCGCATCTCTTCGATGGGCTCCTGGGGGCCGTTGAGGGCTGCGATCGCGCCACGCTGAGCGAGGTTGTTCACGTTCGAGCTCATGTGCGACTGCAGGTTTGCTGCACCCTTCATGATGTCCGAGGGGCCAACCATCCAGCCGAGACGCCAGCCGGTCATCGCGTAGGTCTTTGCGACACCGTTGACGAGGATTGCGCGGTCCTGAAGTGCAGGAACAGCCTCGACGATCGAGGTTGCGCGAACGCCGCCGTAGACGAGGTTCTGGTAGATCTCATCGGCGATGACCCAGAGGCCGTGCTCCTGAGCCCACTCGCCAATAGCCTTGGTCTCTTCAGCGGTGTAAACAGCGCCGGTCGGGTTCGAGGGCGACACGAAGAGGACTGCCTTGGTCTTGTCGGTGCGTGCTGCTTCGAGCTGCGCAACGGTGACCTTGTAGCCCTGATCAGCGCCAGCGAATACCTCGACGGGAACGCCGTCGGCAAGCTGAATCGCTTCGGGGTAGCTCACCCAGTAGGGGGCAGGAACGATGACCTCGTCGCCCGGATCAAGAAGAACCTGGAACGACTGGTACACGGCCTGCTTGCCGCCGTTAGTGATCATGACCTGCGATGCCTCGACATCCCAGCCCGAGTCGCGAGCGGTCTTTGCTGCGACAGCGGAGCGCAACTCGGGGAGACCCGTTGCTGCGGTGTACCGGAAGTTCTTCGGGTCATCGAGGGCGTCGCGTACGGCGTCAACGATGTGCTTGGGCGTGGGGAAGTCGGGCTCACCAGCGGCGTAGCTGATGACCTTTCGACCCTCTGCCTGAAGTGCTTTTGCCTTAGCGTCGACCTTCAGGGTCGCGGACTCGCCAATGGCCGAAATTTTCTTTGAAAGACGGGAGATGCTGCTCACGGCATTAATCGTACCCGGAATCCGTATGCTCAGTTCGACATTTGCTTCGGAATCCCGTAATGTAATCCGAGGTAGTTGACTTCTACCAAAATTTCTTGTGCCTGACACCCTCAGCGTGAGAGAGTTTGGTGGGTGAATTCATGGTCAATGAACCATAGGGTGGTGGCGCAATTGGTAGCGCAACGGTCTCCAAAACCGTAGGTTGCAGGTTCGAGTCCTGTCCGCCCTGCCAGATACCCGGTCGCAGATAACTGCGACCGGGCACCTGTTGGGAAAGGAAAGCCTGAATGAGTAGTACGGAAGTTGAAGGCGTCGATCCGATCGACACTCGCGCTCATTCGAGCGATGCGAAGAAGCGAGGCTTCTTCGGTCGAATCATCCTTTTCATCCAGCAGGTTTTCTCCGAGCTTAAGAAGGTCGTCACTCCGACCCGCAAAGAGCTCGTGAACTTCACGCTCGTTGTGATCGGCTTCGTTGTCGTCATGATGGCACTCGTGTGGGTCCTCGACCAGGTATTCGGTTGGCTTGCAGTGTTCGTGTTTGGTTCGCTGCCCGCCTAATCGGCTAGCGCGAGACGTACACGTTCCCCCTACAGAAGCAAAGGCAGCACTGAGATGACTGAGAATCAGATCAACCCCGAGGCAGATCTCGACGCAGCGCTCGACGCGCTGGTGCAGTCGACCGATTCGGTCGCTGATGAGGCTGTAGAAGACGCTCTCGATATTGATTCGGCAGAAGAGGCAAACGCCGCTGCTGCAGCTATCGAAGACGAAGAGACCGAAGCAGATGCAGACGCCGCAGTTGCTGGCGACGCAGAGGCTGAGGCAACCGAGGGCGAAGACGGCGAGTCGGAAGAGACCGACTCGGCTGTTGACCCTCTCAAGGCTTTCAAGAAGGACCTCCGCCGCCGTCCCGGTAAGTGGTTCGTCATTCACACCTACGCAGGTTACGAGCGCAAGGTGAAGTCGAACCTCTGGAACCGTCGTGAGGTCATGGGCACCGTAGATGACATCTACGAGATCCAGGTCCCAATGGAAGAGGTCATGGAGGTCAAGAACGGCCAGCGCAAGATGGTCACCCGCGTTCGTATCCCGGGTTACGTTCTTGTTCGCATGAACCTCAACGAGGACACCTGGTCGGTTGTCCGTCACACCCCTGGTGTGACCGGCTTCGTGGGCAACGCTCACAACCCTGTCCCGCTGCGCCTCAACGAAGCTTTCGAGATGCTCAAGAGCACCGTCGAGCTCGACGCAACCGCAACTCAGAAGGGCTCGGCAGCTGCAAACGCAGTCGCACAGGGTCAGGTTGAGATCGACTTCGAGATTGGTGAGACCATCACGATCAAGTCGGGTTCGTTCGAGGGCCTCCCCGGTACCATCAGCGAGATCAACCCCGCTTCGGGCAAGCTCACCGTTCTGGTGTCGCTGTTCGAGCGCGAGACTCCGGTCGAGCTCGGCTTCGACCAGGTCACCAAGCTTGCGTAAGTAATTACGAAGCAAAGCGCCTGTCTGGGATTCCAGACAGGCGCTTTCTTGTTTCCGGGGTTGGTGGAAGGCGCTTGCACATGGCGCGGTGAGTTTCCCCACCCACCCAACGACGGCCGAGGCAAACCCGCATCCCGCGCATTGATTAAGCTTGCAGGGTGAACTCTGTGACTTCCGCGCCCAAGTCCGCGGCGCCCCGCGTACGCGTCGCGCTCTGGGATAACGCCCGTTTCGTGCTCATCGTGCTTGTTGTGATCGGCCATATGATCTCGACGATCCGCACCACGACCGATTTTGGCTTTGCGGCCTACGCGTTCCTCTACCTTTTCCACATGCCAGCAATGATCATGCTGTCTGGGCTCTTCGTGAAGCCAGAGGTGAACCCGAAGGCGATCCGCTCAACCATTCAGCTCATCGTTATTTGGCTCCTGTGGGAAGGCATCTGGGCGATCATCAAGTTCGTAGTGAATGACCAGACCCCGGGCAAGGGCTTCCTGGTGAACTCCTCGTGGACGCTCTGGTTCCTCGTCACCCTCGCAACCTTGCGAATCATCTTCCCGTACATTGCGCGCTTGCGTCACCCGCTGACGTTCTCCATCGTGCTTGCCCTGATCGGCGGACTCAGCCCCGTCATCGGCACCAACTTCTCGGTCGCCCGCACCCTTGCCTTCCTGCCCTTCTTCGTCATCGGCTGGAAGATCAAGGACCAAAACCTCCTCGGCGGCGATTGGTTCATGCGCCCGCGCGCGCTCACCCGCATTGCCGCCGCCGGTACCCTTGCGCTCATCGCGGCTGCGTTCTTCCTGCCCGCAATGCACAAGAGCAGTTGGCGGATCGACAAGTGGCTCACCCACCGAGACAGCTACCAGTGGCTCTTCAAAAACGCGCCTCTTGGCGACCTCGTTCCGCACGGCTGGTGGGCCACCGCGGGGCTCGGCATTCTCATCACCGCGATCCTGATGTTGATTGCCGGCATCATGACGCTTGCCTTGCTGATTCTCGTGCCGCGCGTAGAGAACGGCATGACGCCATGGGGTTCGCGCACGCTGTTCGTATACCTGCTGCATGGCGTAGTCATCTGGAGCCTTCGTGAGGCCGGTGTCATTGACGCCGCTGGCGAGCTCGGCAACTGGGGCTTCCTGATGCTCATCGTGGGTGCGATCGGACTGTCGATGCTGCTGTCGATGAAGTGGGTCACCAAGGTGTTTGCCATCGTTGTCGAGCCGAAGTTCGACTGGATGCTCAAGCGCGACTGAAGCGCGCCGAGGCGTGACCGAAGCGCCACTGAATCACGACCAGTACGCCGCTGAGGCGCGGTCTTGGCGCTCAGGTCAGCGCACACCCTTGAAGGCCGTCCAATTGCCAAACTAGGCTGGATGGCATGACGGGTATCCAATCGGAACAATCGGGCGAGGCCGCCCTACGCATCTCCGGGCTTGTGAAGCAGTTCGGGGAGAACCTCGTGGTGGCAGGCATCGACCTCGAGGTGCCCACCGGCTCCTGCTACGGTTTGGTCGGCCCGAACGGCGCTGGCAAGACCACGACGCTGTCGATGGTGACGGGCCTGCTGCGGCCTGACGCGGGGCGCGCCTGGATCCATGGCGTAGACGTGTGGGAAGATCCGGTTCCAGCGAAGGCAATGATCGGTAATTTGGCCGACGGTGTTCGCTTGTTCGACCGACTGACCGGTGATCAGCTGCTCACCTACACGGCGATGATCTTTGGCGTCCCGCGCGAAGAGATTCCCCAGCGCGTAGCCGACCTCATCGCCATGATGGATCTCGGCGCAGCGGCAGGCAAGATGGTCACCGACTATTCGGCCGGCATGACGAAGAAAATTGCACTCGCATGCGCGCTCGTCCACGCACCGAAGCTCCTCGTGCTCGACGAACCGTTCGAGTCCGTTGACCCGGTCTCGGCTGCCAACATTGAGGACGTACTGCGCAGCTACACCGCTTCGGGTGGCACGGTCATTGTGTCGAGCCACTCGATGGATCTGGTCCAGCGCCTCTGCGACCACGTTGCGATCATCGCTGCGGGGCAGCTGCTCGCGGCAGGCACCGTTGCTGACGTGCGTGCGGGCGAGACCCTGCAGGAGCGCTTCCTCACACTCGTGGGTGGCCGCCACACTTCGGAGGGACCGACGTGGTTGCGACAATCCTAAAGCTCCGTTTCCGAATTCTCGGGAACACCCTCACCCGGAGTCCCTGGCGCATTGTCGGCCTCGTTTTTGGTATCTTCGGTGGCCTCTGGCTCCTGTTCCTTGCCGCCGCTGGCATGGTCGGGCTGCTGGTGTTTGCTGACGCTGATGCGACGCGATCCGCCGTCGTGATTGGCGGCGCCGCGCTCACGCTCGGCTGGGTCATTGGCCCACTGGTGTCGGCTGGCATGGATTCAACCGTCGACGCGGATCACCTGGCCCCGTTGCCACTCTCTCGCACGCAGGTCATGCAGGTACTCATGGGTACTGGTCTCACCGGTGTTCCTGGCATCATCACGACCTTGGCAGCACTCACGACAGTCATTGCGTGGTCACGCTCGCCCGTCTCTGCGATCGTCGCGGTGCCCTGCGCGCTCATCGGCGTTGTCTTGTGTGTGCTCGCGAGCCGTCTGCTGGGGGCGGTCTCGGCGTCGAGCGGTGGTCGCAGGTGGCAGGAGCTCCTCGGTACGATCGCGCTCTTCCTGCTGATTCTGACCGGGCCGATCATGACCGCGGTCACGGCCGTGCTGTCCGATGCGACCGATCTTGCTGGTCGATTCGCCCAGTTGACCAGGGTGCTGGAATGGACGCCGATCGGCGCGATCTGGGCGGTGCCAGGTGACGCGCTTGCAGGCAACTGGCTCCTTGCGCTCGCTCGTATCGCGATTGCACTCGTGACGATTGTCGCGCTCTGGTTGCTCTGGGGCTACACGCTTGATCGCCGCGTCAGCACGCCAGCCAAGAAGTCGACGCACACGGCAAAGGCAGGCGAGCTCGGCCTCTTCGGCAAGCTGCCGACCGGACCGTTCGGCGCGACTTTGGCGCGGTCGCTCACGTTCTGGCTGCGCGATCCGCGCTACATGCGCCAGCTCATCGTGCTCCCGCTGTTCCCGATCCTCATGCTGTTCACCTCTGGCGTGCAGAGCATTCCGTTCGCGCTCTCAGGCGTCTTAGCTGCGTTCATGATGTGCACGGCCACCTACACCGACGTTTCATACGATGGCACGGCATTTGCCTCGGTACTTGCGACGGGTGCGCGTGGGCGCGCGGATCGGGCCGGCCGGCTCCTTGCTTCTGCGATCGTCATCACCCCGCTGATTTTGCTGCTCGCCATCGTGCCGCCCATTGTGGCGGGTTATGCGAACTACCTGCTGCCTGCGGTAGGCACGGCGGTCGGCGTACTCTTTGTTGGCTTCGGCGTCGCAGCGGTGTCTTCCGCGCTGCTCGTGATGCCCGTCGCGGCACCCGGCGATAATCCGTTCAAGACGGTGCCTGGCCAGACCTTCCTGAATGGCCTCGCGGTGTTTGCAGTCATTGGCGTGACCGGTCTGCTCAGCCTGCCTGTGGTCGGCCTCTGTATTGCGAGCATCGTCATGTCGTCAGCGCCGCTCGGCTGGCTGACGCTGGCCGTCGGCGTCGTCTGGGGCCTCATCGTAGCCGCGCTCGGCATTGTGTTCGGTGGCAATGCGTTCGACCGAAATGCGCCCGCGCTGCTGGCACGCATCAGGGCATTCCCCACGGCCTAACGTGCAAAGGGCGCCGCACAGAAAACCTGTGCGGCGCCCTTTCGCGTATCCGGAACCCTTACGCCTCGTCCTTCGGCACGAGCAGCTGGTGCTGCGCGAGCTCGCGGTAGAGCGGAGTGGACTCGACGAGCTCAGCGTGCGTACCCTCGCCGACGACCTTGCCGCCGTCGAGCACGATGATCTTGTCCGAGTCGACAACCGTCGAGAGGCGGTGCGCGATGACGATGAGGGTACGACCGGTCGAGACCGAGTCGAGGGCCTCACGCATGAGGCGCTCGTTCACGCCGTCGAGCGATGCAGTCGACTCGTCGAGCAGCAGAATCGGGGGAGCGGTGAGTAGTGCACGCGCAATCGCGAGGCGCTGCTTCTCACCGCCGGAGAGCATGATGCCGTTCTCGCCGACGGGCAGGTCGAGCACCGACGAGAGTGCGGGCACGGTGCCACGGTCGAGCTGCTCCTGCGTGCGGTCGAGCAGGCCGCCGAGGTTCACGGCGCGCAGCACACGCTCGCACGCGGCGTCGGACGCGTCGGGCGACGCCAGGCGCAGGTTGTCGCGCAGCGTTCCTGCGAGCACGGGAGCGTCCTGCTCGACGTAACCCATCTGCGAGCGCAGCTCGCGGCGGTCGAGCAGGCGCAGGTCTGCGCCGTGCAGGGCGACGACGCCAGCTGCGGGATCGTAGAAGCGCTCGATGAGGCCAAGAATGGTGGACTTGCCGGCGCCCGAGGGGCCGACGAGGGCGACGCGTGATCCGCGGGGGACATCAAAGGTGACGCCGTGCAGCACCGGGGTCTCAACGATGGTGGCAGGGGCCGCTTCCATGTCTCGTCGGGCGCCGCGGCCCGACGAGCGCACGAGATCGCGGGCATCTGCGCGCTCGGGTGCTGCCGAGCGGTAGTTGAAGTGGACGTCCTCGAAGCGGATCGCGGGAGCGGCGTCATCGCTCACGGTCGCGAGCGGGACGATCTGGCCGGTGGGTGAGCGATCCGCGTCCCGTTCAGTCTCGGTCTCGAGCGCAGTGATCTCCTGGATACGGCCGAGCGCACCGAGCGCCTGGTTGACCGCCGAGATCGCGCCGAATGCCTGGCCGAGCGGCATGACCATGAGGAACAGGAAGATGATGAACGTGACGAGCTGCGCGATGGTGATGGCGCCGGTAGCGACGCGGAATCCGCCGAGGCCCAGCACGATCAGGAACGAGAGCTGCATCGCGAGGAACGAGATCGGCACGATGAAGGCCGAGATCTTCGCGACCTTGAGACCGAGCGTGTACGCCTCGGTCGCATCCTTGACGGTCGCGGCTTCCTCGCGCTCGGTCGCGCCAGCGGCTCGAATGGTGCGGATCGACGAAATCGAACGATCAACCTGGGCGGCGAGGTCGCCGACCTTCTCCTGCGAGCGGGCAACAGCCGGGCGGATCTGGCCCGAAATCAGCACAACGGTGATGAGTGCGACGACGATAACCGCGAAGGTCATACCGAACAGCACGGGATCGATGACGAGCATGCCGATGAGCGCACCCACGAAGACGAGGAGGCCGCTGATTGCCTCGACAAGGCCCTGCGTGAGGACCGCGCGCAGCAGCGTCGTATCGCTGCCCACGCGGGAGACCAGGTCGCCGGTGCGACGCTGATCGAACTGCGAGATCGGCAGGTTCATGATCTTCGCGATGAGGCGCTTGCGGCTCGTGAGGACGACGCCCTCACCCATGCGCTGCAGGACGAAGTGCTGGATGCCGCTGAGGATCGCGCCAACGACAACGATGCCGGTGAGGATAGCGAGGAGGCCACCGAGGGCCTCGCCCGCTTGCACCTTGTTGATGATGAGGCCAAGCATCGGGGGCTGCACGAGCGACGCGATCGCGGCGACGATGCCGAGTACGAGCGCCACGACGAGCAGCTTGCGCTGCTCGAACAGGTAGGGGATGAGCTCCTTGAACGAAGCGCGTGGGCCACGCGGCTGCGACGATGCGCTGCGGCCGGGCCTCGATGCGCCTCGACGCGAACGCTTCGACGAAGCGTTCGGTGATTCGTTGGTCGACCCGGGAGCGGTTACATCAGATGTTTCAGCCACCCCAATACTTTACGCCAGACCGCTGGGTGGAAGCCCGAGAATGACACACCTTTGGCACTCGTGACGGAAACGAGATGCGAGTTGTGTGCTGGTGGGTGGAGAGTGGGTGGCTATGCGGGGTCTTCAACGGTGTGGAAGGCGAGCCATTCTTCCCAAGTTGCTCCGAAACCACTCACGAGGGACGGGGTTTCCGCAGCGGCTGCAAGGCCGAGGAGATAGAGCTCAAGATGGCGTATGTGGATCTCGGTGGCGCGCTCATTGCTGGTCGGAAGATTCGGTCGTAAATGGACGACGGCAAGCATGAGATCGGCCGCAGTGAAATCATGTGGGACGTACCCGGCCTCGGTGTCGTGTGCGATGAGGACATCGAGAGCGGATCGCAATTCGACAGTGTTCTGCTCAATCTCGGGTGATGTGAGTGCTTGGCGCCAGGACCCGACCGTGAGCGGACCTGTTGCCATGGTGATGTGGAGCCGGAGGAAGCGGGCCACGGTGCTGGAGTCCCGATGGTTGTGGATCGCTTCAGTGAGGCCGGGCGTGAGCGGCTCTGCGGCGACTTCTCCCGTGAGGCTTGCCCGCGCGACCTCGGTCACTTCACACAGTGCGAGTGATCGCAGTCGCAATACGAGGTCGTCTTTGCTGGGAAACCTGCGGTAGATACTTGCGATGCCGATTCCTGCGTGCTCGGCAACCGCTGACATGGGAGCCTGCCAGCCGCGTTGGGCGAAGACCTCACGCGCTGCCTGCAGCAGGATGCGGTCGTTATCGCGGGCTTCGCGTGCGCGACCGCGGAGTGGCGCTGTTGCGGCCGCAGGCGTCTCTGACGGTGCGGCGGCTGTAGTGAGCTTGGCCGCGAGTGGAGGCCCGGCTTCATCGGTCATGGTTTCCATAGTACTGAGTTCGGTGTTACCATTTCCAATCGGAACGAAACATTCCGTTCCGAATTTGAGAGGTGAAAATGACGACGCAGACTGCTCAGGCACTTGTACGATCTCCGGAACACCGAGTCTCACGCGCTGGTCTAACCCTCGCGCTCGCTTCGGCGGTACTCGCGTTCTCAATGATGCAGACGCTGTTGGTCCCTGCTCTTCCGGTGTTTGCCGCTGAACTCCAGGTAGACAGCGCCACCGCGGGATGGATTCTCACGGCATACCTGCTCAGCGGCGCCGTTGCAGCGCCGGTTATCGGCTCGCTGGGGGATCGCTTCGGACATCGTCGCATTCTCATCTTGGCGATGCTGATCTTTGTCGCGGGCGCCGCCCTCGCGGCAATTGCCTCGACGTTGCCGCTGCTCCTTGCTGGTCGAGTGCTACAGGGTGCGGCCACTGCGTCATTCCCACTCGCCGTTGCGATCGTGCGGTTGCAGCTTGTTGGAAGTGCTCAGGCGACCGCAATTGGCTGGCTGTCAGGCACGCTTGGACTCGGTGCAGGACTCGCGCTTGTCGTCGGCGGCGCGGTGGTCGACTTCCTGAGCTGGCCCTGGCTGTTCATTGTTGGCGGCGTGCTCGGCCTGCTCTCCATCGCCCTGGTGCTCTGGCAGGTGCCTGGTTCGGCTGCGCCAGCAGTCAAAACCCGTCCCGACTGGGGCGGCATTGTGCTGTTGGTGACAACCCTGCTGCCGCTTCTCCTCGTGGTATCTCAGGGTGCGAGCTGGGGGTGGGGTTCACCGGTCATCCTTGGGCTGGCAGGAGTCACCGTCATCAGCCTGATCGCGCTCGTGCTCGTTGAACGTCGTGTTGCCGCGCCCCTGGTGGATCCGCGCCTGGTCACACACCGCGCGCTCGCAGCCACGAACCTGCTCACCGTCTTCCTCGGCTTCATTCCGTACGTGTTCTACGTGGGACTGCCCGTACTGTTGCAGGCTTCGCCCGCGCACGGTGTCGGGCACGGGCTTGGCGTCACCGCGACCGGTGTCGCGCTCTTGCCTGGAGCTATTCTGGTCTTTCTTGGTGGGCGGCTCACGCCCTGGCTTCTCGGCCGTATGAGTGGGCGTTGGGTTGCAGCACTCGCACTCGGGGTGATGCTGCTTGGTGGCGTGGGTATTGCGGTTCGCCCCGAGTCGTTGTGGGTCGTCGTAGTGTTCTTCAGTCTCATTGGCCTGGGAAACGGGATTGGTTTTGCGGTCATCGCCGAACTCATCGCGGGCAATGTCCCAGCGGCTGGTCTGGGCGCCGCGCTTGGGGTGAACGGCGTGCTGCGCACGGTCGGTTCTGCGCTCGGCACCCCGATTGCCACGCTCGTGCTCACCACTGTGGGTCTGACCGCTGCCGGCACACAGGGCACTGGTACATTCTCGGCGCTCTTTGGGGCTGCAGCCGTGGTGTCACTTGTTGGCGTGATCGCTGCGTTCCTTGTGCCGAAGCCGAAGCCGGAGCGACAGCGCTGATTCGGTCCACGGGTGCTACTGACATTTCTGGAAGCGATACCCCTTCAACCCTGGCGTCGTGAGGTCGCGGTCGCGCAGCACCATCCACTTGGGCTTGCCCTGCGCCTTGCAGACCTTCGCGAAGGTCGTGCCTGCGTCCTTGAGACCCTCGGGATACTCAACATCGATCACCTGCGAACCGTACGTCTTCGTGTAGAAGCCGCACTCGTTGTAGGCACCGCACGATTCGGCCACGGCAAAGTCGAAGCCAGCCGACTTCTTGAGCGAGGCCGCATACGCCGGAGCGTTCTTCTGCCCGGCGGCAAGGCCCGCCTGGTGCGCGACCTGCACGAATGACTTCGCGAGCGCCGCGTTGTGGGACTGCTTGAGCGCACCGTGAGAGCGCTCGAACGTGTCGAGGTTGTCGAACTCGACGGCGTCGTACCCGGCGCGAGCGCAGTCTTCGATCCACGGCTTCACGCGCTTCAAAATCCCGGAGCGCGATGTCGCCGTCGACGTATCGAGGATGACCTCGTCTGGCCGCGCTGGGTCATAGACCGGCTTGCCACCGCGTTGCAGCAGCAGACTCTTCGGCCACGACTTCAGCTCGCCCGGCTGCGTCTGGAAGCCGTTCACGTAGCAAATGGAGTAGACACCTGTGGCTGGCGGATCCGAGCGATCGCGACCCACAATGCCGACCCCGGCTGCCGGCTTATACGCGCCACCGAGCTGGTAGTCGGGGGTCGCGCCCTTCGGCAGGAGCCTGGGAGCCGAGGCAGGAGCAGTGGCAGCAGAGCCGCCAGAAACACCAGCGGCGTGCGCTGAGTCAGTCTCAGCGCACGCCGTGAGTGTGAGCGCGCAAGCTACCGTGAGTGCACACGCGGCCAGGGCGTTGGCCAATGCTCGCCTGTGCGGTGCAACGTTGCGCGCTCTCGAATTCATGTGACCGAGCTTAGCCCTGCGGCGTGCCCGGCACGAGCTGCATCGTTGGCCCCTCGGTACGAATACGACGCGCAGTCACCGCGAGGTGGAGTGCTGCCTCGGCAGCCTCCTTGCCCTTCGACTCGGGAGCACCGGGTGCGCCCGATCGATCGATTGCCTGCTGCTCGTTATCGGTCGTGAGGATGCCGAAGCCGACAGGGCGGCCGGTATCGAGCTGCACGCGGGTGAGGCCGTCGGTTACGGAGTTCGCGACGAAATCGAAGTGCGGGGTGCCGCCACGAATGATGATGCCGAGGCACACCACCGCGTCGAAGCCGCCGCCACCCTGCTCAGCAGGGGTGAGCGCAGCCTGCGCGGCGAGGGGCAACTCGAAGGCGCCTCCCACGCGGAACAGGGTGTGATCCGCGCCCATGCCCATGATGGTTTCGTGCGCACCCTTGATGAGATCGTTCATGATCTCCTGGTGCCAACTGCCCGCGATGACGGCGACCCGGAGGCCGGTTGCGTCTACGCGAAGGTCAGGTGCTCCTGCGCCACTCATAATTACTCCTTGGAATCCGGTCGGTGGGTTAGATCGAATCGGGCAGCTGGTGCCCCATGCGGTCACGCTTCGCGTTGAGGTAGCCGACGTTCTTCTCGTTCACACCAACGACGAGGGGAACGCGCTCAGTCACGACGATGCCGTGCTCCTCGAGCTGCGCCACCTTGTCAGGGTTATTCGTGAGCAGGCGAACCGAGGGGATACCGAGATCAGCGAAGATCTCTGCGGCAGCGGTGTAATCGCGTGCATCGGCGGGCAAGCCGAGGCGAACGTTGGCATCAAGGGTGTCGACGCCCTGCTCCTGCAGCTGGTACGCGCGCAGCTTGTTCGCGAGGCCGATGCCACGACCCTCCTGGCCGCGCAGGTAGACGACAACGCCGCCTTCCTCGTGTACGCGATCCATTGCTGCTTCGAGCTGCGGGCCGCACTCACACTTCAGCGAACCAAAGGCTTCACCGGTGATGCACTCCGAGTGGACGCGTACGAGCGCGTCCTTCCCCGGCAGCTCACCCTGCGCATTGAGCGCGACGAGCGCGAGGTGATCCACACCCGTGCGACGGTCGCGGTACGCGAGGGTCCGGAAGTCACCGTGTGAGGTCGGCAGCAGGGTGTCAGCGCGGCGGCTGACACGACGGCTGTGGCGATCTGCGGGTGCGGGGCAGCCCTCAGGGTCGTGCTCGTTGAGGTACGCGATGAGCTGCTCGATCGTGATGACCGGCACGCCTTCGCGGGTGCCGAGCTCGACGAGGCCGGGCAGACGCATCATCTCGCCGTCTTCTGCGACGATCTCGGCGATCACTGCGACCTCGCGCAGACCAGCGAGGCGCATGAGCTCGACGCCGGCCTCGGTGTGGCCGTCGCGCACGCGCACGCCGCCGTCAACCGCACGCAGCGGGAGCACGTGGCCGGGACGGTTCACGCTCGTCGGCGATGAATCGGGGTTCGCGAGGGTGCGCAGAGTGTGCGCGCGATCGCTCGCGCTGATGCCGGTCGTGACACCCTCAGCCGCATCGACGGTGACGGTGTACGCGGTGCTGCGCACGTCTTCATTGCGCTCCACCATCATTGGGAGGTCGAGCTGGTTCGCGATCTCATTCGACATCGGGGCGCACAGCAGACCCGACGACCAGCGCACGGTCCACGCGATCCACTCGGGGGTCGCCAGCTCAGCCGAGAGGATGACATCGCCCTCGTTCTCACGGTTCTCGTTGTCAGCGACGATGACGGGACGGCCGTCCTTGATCGCTGCAATCGCTTCTTCGATGGTGGAGATACCAGGGATGCTCATGAGAGGGATCCTTCGTTGGTGGTGATGGAAGAGGGAAGTTCGTGGACCGGGCGGTCGAACTGGAGCATGCGCGCGACGTGGCGAGCGATGATGTCAGTTTCGACATTGACGCGGTCACCGGGGGTGAGCGCGCCGAGAATGGTTGCTACAAGCGTCTCAGGAATGAGCGAAACCTCAAACCACTGATCTGCGTCGCTTGCTGGCGAAATGTTCGAGACGGTGAGTGACGTACCCGAAAGCGTCACGGAACCCTTGTCTACAAGCAAGGGAGCGAGCTCTGCGCCAATCGCGAAGCGGTAGGTCTTCCAGTTGTCTTCTGGTGTCATAGAGAGGAGCGTCGCGGTGCCATCGACGTGGCCCTGCACGATGTGTCCGCCGAGGCGGGTATCGAGGCGGGCTGCACGCTCGAGGTTTACGCGGCTGCCGACCGTGAGATCGCCGAGCGCCGACATGCGGATCGACTGCGCCATCACATCTGCGGTGAACGTGCCGCGGCCATCCGCGGTTGCACCCTGTTCGATGACGGTGAGGCAGACGCCAGAGACGCAGATGGATGCGCCGTGGGTGGCGTCTGAGGTGACGAGCGAGCCAGCGATGGTGAGGCGCAGCGAGTCACCCACGGGGGAGATGTCGACGATCTCGCCGATTTCCTCAATGAGTCCGGTGAACATGATCAGTTCTCCTCTGTGTTGGTGGTCAGCGCGGCGGTGACGAGGAGGTCGTCGCCGAGCTGTGAAATTTGGGGGCGGTCGAGGCGGACGATGCCTGCCAGCGACGCGATGCCGAGATCGCCGACCGCGAGCTTCTCGCCGCCGAGGAGCGCGGGAGCGACATAGACGAGCACTTCGTCTGCGAGGCCTGCCGCGATGATCGCGCTCGCAACCTTGGGGCCGCCCTCGACAAAGACCGAGGTGATGCCGCGCGCAGCAAGCTCCGCAAAGTCGGCCGCGAGATCTTCGCCAGTGAGGCGGATCGGTGCCGCAAGACCGCGACCAGCAAGTGCCGGATGAGCCAAGATCTTCGCCTCAGCCGGAATCTCGCGCCGCCCGAGTACGACCGGAATCGGCTGCTCAGCGGCCGGAACCAGCAATGAGCCGTCAGCAGCCCGCGCCGTGAGTGACGGATCATCAGCGAGCAACGTCCCCGTCCCCACAAGAATCGCGTCAGCCTGTGCCCGCCGAAGGTGCACGTCAGCGCGCGCCTCGGGACCAGTGATCCACTGACTCGAACCGTCAGCTGCCGCGGCACGACCGTCAAGAGTCTGCGCCCACTTCACCATCACACGCGGGAGGCGGATCGCGGCCGCAGCCTCCGACTCCTCGCCATGCAACGCTGCCTGCGCGCTCGCCGCAGCTGCGGCCTGGCGTTCGAGCCAGCCGCGCAGCAAAGCCTGTGATTCAGCGGCGAGGACACCGCCGGTGACGCTGATGCCGGCTGCTTGCAGCGTTGCGGATCCGCCGCCCTCGGTCTTACCGGGATCTGTGAGTGCGTAGACGACCGCGCCAACTCCGGCATCAGCGAGCGCCACAGCGCACGGGCCGGTGCGGCCGGTATGGTTGCATGGCTCGAGCGTGACCACAGCGGTCAGCTCGGCCATGCGATCGCGCCACTCGGCAGGAATGCGAGCGAGCGCGGAAGTTTCTGCGTGCGGGGTGCCTGCACCCTCGTGCCAGCCCTCAGCAATGATGCGGCCATCGGCGTCGATGAAGACGCATCCCACCTGCGGGTTTGCGTTCTCGGCGGGGCCACGCGCTGCGATTGTGAGCGCACGCTGCATCGCATCAACGACAGTGCGTTGCGATGTCTGCTCAATCATCCGAATCCGCCATTTCTCAAGCGTGACCGGGTGCGCAGAACGCCGTCGGGGTCGCCGACGGGCTGCGTTCCTCTCATCCGGACTAAGCCCGCACACTCACGAACTACTACCGTCGGCACCGGAATTTCACCGGTTCAACACCCGCAGGTTGCGAGTGCTCGCGGACTTTCACCGCCGGTTTGGAATCTCACCAACCCCGGAACACGTTTTCCACTGTAGTAGCTGCCGCCTGGGAGCGGGGAAATTTCTGCCTGGAGCGGAACGCAGAAAAAGTGGCGGATCACGGGAATAAAAAGGGTGGTGCGCGAGTAACCTCGTTATGGTCTCGTGGCGCTGTCTTCCCTTGGGTAACTTCCATGCCAGTATCTATGTTGTGAAGAAGCGAATCCTCTATTTCTTATTGATTGTGATTGCCATCTTGGTTATTGCTTTTGTAATTACTTGGGTTGCATCAAAGACCGGGATGGATTTCGGACCAGGTCTTACCGTCGCTTCATCGCTGGCGCTTCTAGCCGTGACTTGGTCATATGTTAGTCACACCAAATCGTTGGTAGACGTAGAAAAAGAGATGCTGGCTAGCCAACATAAACAATCGCATTATGCTGCGGTTAGTCAGATGTGGGGGCTTGTACTCGAGGCGGAAGACACGATCACGTTTATCCGACATGGTCTTCGGAGCCCTCTCGAGCCGGATCTCAGTTACAACGAGCGCCTCGACGCGATCACGACCCTCTCAGACCAAGCAAAGAATATGCGTGAGCACAGTTCAAAGGTAGTTCGTCTTCTCGTCGACATCGAAGGCGGCTTGGAGATGCGGGGTATGAAATCAGCAGGTAGCATGCTGGATCTTGGTCTCGACTTAATGAGATACACGAGGGTTCTCCGCGAAGAGCTCTTGAACGCCGTCAAGGAATCTCGTTCATTCTCCGTCGAGAACTTGGTCGGCGCATGGGAGAACCCTGAGCTTGAAAGCGATCGATCGGAGGCACGATGGTCAGACTACGTGGCTGGAAAAACAATTATAGAAATTGATGAGTCCATCACAGAGTTCCGGTTGGACTGCCGCGAAGAGATACGAGCGCGAGGCGCCGCGTAGCCGTGGTCTTTAACTGAGGCTGCAGACGCATATGGAACGAAGAAACGGATGCAACGAATAGGCAGCCTATTGAATCTGGGACAAAACTCGGTGAATTGGCGCAAGCGTCGATCTCCCAACAGTAAATGGCTCCCTCAGATAGTTCTGAGGGAGCCATTTACTGTTGGGAGATCACGAATCGCTGAGTGTCGCCGGCTAGTGAGTTGCCGTCTGGAGCGTCCGTGTCTCACCACGAAGTGGCTGGGGACGCGAGGTGGAACTCTTGGAAAGTACCCTGGCCAGCGAGCACGCAGAGTGAACTGCTTGGTGGACCCGACTTAGCGGCGCAGGATGCCCATTGCGTCGTATGCGCGGTTGAGCGAAGCCTGAGCGACCTCGTTGGCGCGGTCAGCCGCACCTGCGAGGAGACGATCGAGTTCTGCGGGGTCAGCGAGCAGCTCTTCGGTGCGCGCACGCACGGGGGCGAGCTCAGCCTCGACGACCTCAGCGACAGCCTTCTTCAGGTGGCCGTAGCCGAGGCCAGCGAACTCTTCCTCAAGCGACTCGATGGTGCGGTTGCCGAGCACCGAGAAGATGGTGAGCAAGTTCGAGACGCCGGGCTTTGCCTCGCGGTCGAAACGAATCTCAGCCTCGTCGTCGGTCACGGCGCGCATGATCTTCTTCGTCGTCACGTTCGACGGGTCGAGCACCTTGATGAGGCCAGCCTCGGTCTCGGCAGACTTCGACATCTTCGCGGTCGGGTTCTGCAGATCGTAGATCTTTGCCGAACCCTTCGGGATGACTGCCTCGGGCACGACGAAGGTGTCGCCGAAGCGCGAGTTGAAGCGCTGCGCGAGGTCACGGGTGAGTTCGACGTGCTGACGCTGATCCTCGCCGACGGGAACCGCGTTCGCCTGGTACAGCAGAATGTCAGATGCCATGAGGATCGGGTAGGTGAAGAGACCAACCGACGACGCCTCGATGCCCTTCTTCTGCGTCTTGTCCTTGAACTGGGTCATGCGGCTCGCCTCACCGAACCCGGTGAGGGTGTTGAGGAGCCATGCCAGCTCAGCGTGTGCCGAAACGTGCGACTGCACGAACAGGGTCGACTTCGCTGGGTCGATGCCAGCAGCGATGTACTGCGCAGCGGTGCGACGGGTACGAGCGGCGAGCTCCTTGGGGTCCTGCGGAACGGTGATTGCGTGCAGGTTCACGACGCAGAAGAACGCGTCGTAGTCTTCCTGCATCTGCGTCCACTGGCTGAGGGCGCCAATGTAGTTGCCGAGCTGGAGCGAGTCGCTCGAAGGCTGCATGCCAGAGAAGATGACGGGCTTTGCGGGGGTGTTCTGTTCAGTCATTACTGCTTCTTTATGCTCTATATATTTCGGCGGCGAAAGTGTGGTGCGATGCGCTTCGCGATCCGCGCCCCACGCGTGTGAGCGAGGCGCTGCGAAGGGTGCGCGTTAGATGCGGTAGTCCGCGATGACGGGCGCGTGGTCCGACCAGCGGGCGTCGTACGAGGGGTAGCGGTCGACCCGGTAGTCAACAACGCGCTCAGCAAGCGCGGGGGTGACGACGTGGTAGTCGATACGCCAACCGGTGTCGTTGATGAACGCCTGACCGCGGTTTGACCACCAGGTGTAGGGGCCGTCAATCTCGCCAGCGAAGGTGCGCCCGACATCGACCCAGCCAAGGCCGGGACCCTCTGAACCGTCAACGCCGGTCACGGTCTCGCCGCGCGCGCCGAAGTAGCGGTCGAAGAATGCGCGTTCCTGGGGAAGGAAGCCCGACTTCTTGACGTTGCCCTTCCAGTTTTTGATGTCGAACTCGCGGTGGCCAACATTGAAATCGCCCACGATTGCGACGTTCTGGTACTCATTTTCCAGCTCGGTCATTCGCTTGCCCATCGCCTCGAGAAACGCGAACTTCGCGTCCTGGCGCGGGGTGCCGACCTCACCGGAGTGGGTGTAGTTGCTGATGACCGTGATGCTCGAATCACCGAGGGGGAAATCAGCCTCAAGCCAACGGCCAGACGACTGGATCGACTCCTGCTCATCGGGAGCACCGAGACCGACGCGGTGTGCGGTTGCCGGGACACGGCTGGCGATCGCAACACCCGCGCGACCCTTGATTTCACACGGATCGTGGAGCCAATGCCAACCACGTTCACCAAGGAATTCCTGCAGGTGCTCGTCCTGAGCACGTACCTCCTGGAGCGCGAGTACGTCGACGCCACTCGCGTCGAGCCACTCGCCCATGCCCTTACGGAAAGCGGCACGAATGCCGTTGACGTTTACCGATGCAACGCGCAGAAATTCAGACATGTCTGTCATTCTATGGCGCATATTGACGACACGCAGCCTCGCAAAGCCCAAGAATTCGCGAACCACGGTTTACACTTTCGGACTTGACTTATCTGAATCACAACGGTGTAATTATTGACGACCCACGATGACGTGGCTCGGAAAAAAGTTTTACCCGGAGGAGATGTACAGATGACGACACCAGCGCGCGCTCACATCCCGGGTGATTGGTACGTAGATCCGGTTCTGCTCGGAATGCCGGGCATCCGCCAGGAAGACGAAGTTCTTGCTTGGCAGGGTGACGCGCTGTGTGCACAGACCGACCCTGAGGCTTTCTTCCCTGAAAAGGGCGGATCCACCCGTGAAGCAAAGCGCATCTGCGAGAGCTGCGAGGTGCGCGCTGAGTGCCTCGAGTACGCTCTCGAGAACGATGAGCGCTTTGGCATCTGGGGTGGCCTTTCAGAGCGTGAGCGTCGCAAGCTGCGTCGCGAAGCTATCTAACAGCAGCGGATCCGCGCCCACCGATCTCCCGGGGGCACCCGCTTGCCCATTTTGCCGATCTTGCTGATCGACAGAATGCGGCACGCCTCCAGCTTTCCGCAGGTGTAGCGGCCTAAACTGGCCGCCATATGCGCAGCAAAGTGACCGTCGTTCTCGTCGCCAACCAGGGCGGAGAATGGCTCAACGAAACAGTTTCTGGGATTAGGTCGCAGACCCGTGTGCCGGCGACCCTTGTCGCGGTAAACAACGGTGGCGGCACTCGCGTGGATAATCAGCTCCGCGAGGCTGGGGTGGACGCGATTGTCGCGCTGCCCTCGAAGGTGTCGTTCGGCCGTGCGGTTGCGCAGGGCGTTGAGAACCGGCCACAGTCACCGGCGGCTTCAAATGACGAGACTGACTGGTTCTGGTTGCTCAGCGAAGACGCGTGCCCTGAGCCCGAGGCGCTCGACCACATTCTTGCCCGCGTTGAGGTGGCCCCTTCGGTCGTCGTCGCAGGCCCCAAGCTCGTTGACTGGGATCACCCCGAGCGCATCATCGAACTTGGTCAGAGCCTGACGAAGCGTGGCTCGCGCTGGTTGCTTCGCCGCCAGGAGCTCGATCAGCAGCAGTACGACCACATGCAGGACGTCATGGGCGTTGGCCCGGTCGGCATGCTCGTGCGCGCCGACGTCTGGGAACAGCTCGGCGGCTTCGACCCTGCCTACGCGACCTACGATGACGGTCTCGATTTCTCGGTGCGCACCCGCCTCGCTGGTTACCGCGTTGAGGTTGCCGCAGAATCGCGCGTCCGCTTCGCACGCAGCGGCGTCGCCGGCCCCCGCATCGACCGCAGCCGCTCGGTGTTGCGTCAGGCGCACCGCCAGGCGAGGACCTCGCACCTGCACCGTCGCATCGCCTACGCGCCCGCATATCTTGCGGCGCTGATGTGGATCGGCCTGCCGTTCCTCTCTATTGCACGCGTCGCGTGGGCGCTGATCCGCGAGCAGCCGGGCAACATGTTTGCCGAGTTCGTCTCGGCATGGTCGGTGTTCCTGCGACCCAAGATGCTCGTGCAGTCGCGGAAGCGCGTGAAAGCGGCCTCCCACGTCGGCTGGCCCGCGATCCGCCAATTGCGCATTGACCAGAAGTACGTTCGCACCGCGCGAATGATCGACCGTGAGGCGATCCTTGCTGCGCAGGGGCGACAGAAGCGCGAGATTCATTTCATCTCGACCGGTGGTCTTGCGGTGCTCATCGCGACGTTTGTGCTCGCGATCGGTATGACCTGGTGGGCGATTCCGCACACGAGTCTCATTGGTGGCGGAATGGCGCCGCTCAGCGACTTTGCCGAGCTATGGCACAACACCCGCATGATCGATGGTGTTCCTGCTGATCCGTTCACCTGGGTGCTTGCGGTACTTGGCTCGCTCACGTTCTGGAACCCGTCGCACGCTCTCGTAATTCTCGTGATTGTTGCGATCCCGCTCTCGGCCATGGGTGCCTGGACCTGGGCAGCGCAGCTCACCGAGTCCCGTGCCGGCCGTGCGATCACGGCGCTTGGCTTCGGTCTGAGCCCGGTACTGCTCGGCTCCATTGCTGCCGGGCGTCTGACGACCCTAATTCTCGCGATCGTGTTGCCGTGGCTGTTGCTCGCTGCGACCCGCTGTCGCGAGTCCTGGAGCTGGGCTGGCACCGCTTCGCTGCTCGCTGCCGTCGCGCTCGCGTGCGCTCCCGTGCTGTTGCCGGTCGCGCTCGTGTTCCTGGTTATCGGTCTCTTCAGTAGCGTGCGCGGCATTGCTCGCGTGCTCACGGTCGCGATCGCACCAGCGGTGCTGTTCGCACCGAAGATCATTCACGCGCTGTGGAGCGGATCGCCCCTGAACATCTTCATGGATCCCGGCGCTGTGTCGCCCTTCGAACCGGGCAACACCTGGCACCTGCTGCTCGGCTTCCCCGAGTTTGGCCTTGAGGGCTGGGGCAAGATCTTCGAGGCCATCGGCCTGGGTGGCGCACCTGCGACCCTGCTGGTCGGTATCCTCATGCTGCCGCTCGCGCTCCTCGCCCTGCTCGGTCTCTACACGGGTCGCATCGCGGTCACGGTGTTGAGCGCCCTGTTCGGCGGACTTGGCATGTTCATCGCGATCATGTCGAGCAACTTCGTCCTCACGACGAGTGGTGACACCGGAGTCGCGCTGTGGCCCGGATCGGGGCTCGCGCTGTACTGGCTCGCGATCGTCTCGCTCGCTGCGCTCGGTGCTGAACTCATTGGTCGCGCCGCTCCCGCGGTCATTTCGGTCGCAGTGGTTGGCGCGCTCGTCGCGGTGGGCCCGCTGGCATTGACGCTTGCGACTGGCAACGTTCCGCTCGCTGAGCAGCACCAGCAGACTCCCGCCATCGTGCAGGCAGCTGGCGCAGGCAACACCACCACGCGCACCCTCGTCCTCACCGCGACGGGCGACCGCGCGGTACGAGCTGAGGTGCTCATTGGTGCTGGTACGCGCATGGACCAGATGCGTACCGCAGACTTCCGTAAGGAACCGACTGCGCAGGACAAGGAGATCGCGGATCTCGTCGGCGCACTCGGTTCAGTCGGTGACGCGAGTGTTGAGCAGCGCCTGCAGGATGCTGGCGTGAGCTTCGTGCTCCTCACCCCCGGGCCAGACGCCAGCGCAGACGCGGAGATGCAGCGCATCTTCGAACAGCACGTTGAACTGCTCAGCGCAGGTTCGACCGAGCAAGGCTTGCTCTGGCGCGTGGCTGATGATGTCGTGCAGAAGGCAGACGAGGGTTCCACCTCGCGCGTGCTCGCGGGTACCAACCTCAGCGGTCACACGATCTGGATCATTCAGGTCATCGTGCTCCTCGGCATGTTCATGCTCGCGCTCCCGACCGGTGAGGTCGTCGAACAGCCTGAGCGCCGCGTGAAGCCTGCGAAGGTGAAGCCGCCGAAGGCCGCAAAGTCCGAGAAAGAGCCGAAGCCCGAGAAGCAGCCGAAGCCTGAAAAAGAACCGAAGCCTGAGAAGGTGAAGAAGCCCAGGAAGCCCAAGAAGGGCGCCGTGGTTGCGGCTGACGCTGCGGCGGTAGCTGAGACTCCGGTCGAGGCCGTGGTCGATGCCCCCGCTGATACCGAAGCTCCCGAGGCTGATGCTCATGCTGAGGTCGACGCTGTGGCAGCGGCTGAACCGGTAGCGGCACCCGCGGCCGAGACCGAGACCGAGGTCGAGGTCGAGGTCGAGGTCGAGGTGCCTGAGGCTCCCGCGGCTCCCGCCGCGCCCGAAGCAACCGACACCGACACCGAGGAGGCGCGCTCATGAGCGGCCGCACCAACATTGTTCGGGGCAGCGTTCGCGCCGCCACTGGTCTGATCATTACCGGTATCGCAGCAACCGCAGCGATCGCGCTTGGCACCGGCCAAGGCTTCCAGGTGGAGCGCCCGCCGCTCGCGCTCAACGTCGATACGCAGCAGGGGGGCGAGCAGCGCCTCGTCTGCGCCGGACCGTTTGGCGAGCTTGGCGCTGACCCGAGCCAGCCAGATGTCTCGATTCCTGTCGGCTCGGTTGGCGTCGCATTTGCGGCGGCTGACGGAGTGACCGCGGGGGAGCAGACACTGCACCCGAACAACGGGTCAACCGACGGTGGAAAGACGTTCACCGGTGCGACCGGTGAGACAATGAGTGCGGCGCAGTATGCGGTCGTGAAGACCGCGACGGTTGCCGGCGCAGCTGCGTCGACCTGCACCGAGCCCGCGAACAGCCAGTGGCTCATCGGTGGCGCGTCCACGCTCGGCGTCTCAACGACCGTGACGATCGGAAATCCCTCTGGCGTCATTGCGACCGTGCACCTTGCGGTGTTCGATGAAAATGGGCGGATCGATGCCTCAGAGGCTGCAGGCGTCATCGTCCCGGCTGGCGGTCAGCAGACCGTGTCGTTGAACGGATTCGCTCCCGATCGCGCACGTCTCGCCGTCCAGGTGACGAGCACGGGTGCTCCGGTAACGGCATCGCTCAATGTTGCTCACATTGTCGATCTCACCCCGTTCGCGATTTCTTCCACCACGCGTCAGCTGCGTCCTGCGATGACCTCGGTCATCCCCGCGGTGACGCACCGAGATGTCTCTGGTCGCGAAAACCGCGCAAGCGATGCTGGTGACGGCGACGAGGTTCCGGTGTCGGTTCGCGTGATCGCGGCAGACGGCGCTGAGGGTGTCGCCCGCGTGCGCGCCGTCGATGCCTCGGGTTCGAGCACCGAACTCGGCACGATCAATCTGGCTCCCGACACCGTTGGCGAGCTCGTCGTGAACAAGTGGCCGACCAAGGCAAACGCCGTCATCGTTGAGTCAGACGTTCCCGTGTACTCGGCCGCACGCGCAGCCGCACGAATGCTCGGAAGTCAGGACTACGAATGGCTCTCGGCTGCTCCCGTCATCGCGGCTGACACTGAAGCCGCGGTGCCCGCAGTCAAGGGCGGACAGCTCGTGGTCACCAATCCCGGCACGACCACCGCTGAGGTGAGTGTTCGTGCAACCGGCGGTGCAACCGCAAACGTCAAGGTGCCTGCGGGTGCAGCGGTACCCATCGCGCTCAGCGACGCGTCCGTGCTCTCGACCGATGCTCCCGTCTACGCTGCAGTGCGCATTGTTGGCGACAACCGCATCGCTGGCTACCCGATCGTGCCAGAGATCGACCGTGACGGCGAGCTGACGGTGTACCTGCGGTGATCCGCGCCCAGCATCACGTCTTAGAATTACCACTATGAGTCATCGGGATCGATTGTCGCGAGGCGTCGCACGTCGGCACGATCGGCGACCGATTCGGTCGTCGATGGCTGGGCCGTCGATTATGGACCCCGGCAACCGGGTGACGAAGTTTGAACGTTGGGCGCGAGCAGTCGTTGACTACTTGCAAGCAGAGTTCTCAGACGAGCTTCAGAACGTGCAGATTGGCTTCCAGACTGCGCCATACCCCGAGGTGCGTGGCACCGACGAGAGTCAGATGCCGCTGTTCTACAACGTGAATCGGGCGGAGCGCACGATCGTGTTGTATCGCATGCCGATCCAGCGCGCCCGTGGCCTGCACGTCGATGATGAAGAGCACCGCAGGTACTTTGTCGAGCACTGCGTCTATCGGGCCGTGTGTGAGTACCTTGGGCGAGAACCATGGGAACTCTTGCCCGGGCGATTTGAACACTTCTGACAGGTTGTCCCGATCCGCGCCACGTGACAGGCATAATGGTGTCATGACTGCACGGATCTTGGTGGTTGACGACGACCGGGCCCTCTCTGAAATGCTGACCATGGTGCTTCAGGGTGAGGGCTTCGCAATCGAGCACGCCTTTGACGGCACTGAGGCTGTTGAGGTGTTCCGCAAGGTACGCCCCGATCTCGTGCTTCTCGACCTGATGCTGCCCGGCATGGACGGCATTGAGGTCTGCGAAGTGATTCGTGAGGAGTCGGGCGTTCCGGTCATTATGCTGACCGCGCGCACCGATACGCGAGACGTCGTGCGCGGCCTGGAAGCCGGCGCCGACGACTACGTCGTGAAGCCGTTCAACCCGGTCGAGCTTGTCGCGCGCATCAAGGCACGTCTGCGCGAGATGCCGGCAACTGCTGGTGAACGCCTCCACATCGGCGATCTCGAGATCGATGTCACCGGCCACGAAGTGCGCCGCGGTGACCAGGTGATCTCGCTGACGCCCCTCGAATTTGATCTGCTCGTGATTCTCGCGCGCACGCCCCAGCAGGTATTCACTCGCGAGGTGCTGCTTGAGCGCGTGTGGGGGTACCAGTACAAGGCTGATACCCGCCTCGTGAACGTCCACGTGCAGCGCCTGCGCGCGAAGATTGAGCCTGACCCCGACCGTCCCGTCATCGTGACGACGGTTCGCGGCGTTGGCTACCGCGCCGGCGCGCGCTTCCAGTAAGGCACTCTCGTGGCTGACTCCGGGAAGCGGTCGCGCTTCAGCCTTGCGCTGCGTCGCGCGCGACTGCGCTTCATTCGCCTGATTGACCCGGTATTTGGTCCGTTGCGCCGCCTGTGGCAGGACTCGCTCATGGTGCGCACCATGGCGACAACGGGCGTGCTCACAGGTCTCATCGTTGTCGTGACCGGCGCGATTTTGCTCGCGAGCATCAGCAGTGACCTGTACAGCTCGCGCAAGAGCCAGTCCCTGGAAGATGCCGCGCGAGCGACGCTTGCGGCGCAGCGTTTCATCGATGCCTACGATGCGGCGGATCGCGGCGGTCTTTCCACCCTGTCTGCTTCGGTGCGCCGAACGGTGCAAGACACCTCGGCCAGCCAGATGATCTACGTGCGTCGCCAGCCAGGTCAAGCTCCGTTCCTTGAAGCACCGCAGGAGTTCAACACGAACTCGGCGCTTATGGACGCGGTCACCCCTGAGCTCGCGGAAGCGTTGAGCGATGGAAACGATCCGCAGTATTTGCAGCCGGTGACGTTCATCAATCAGGACGGTACGCAGTCACCAGGCCTGGTGGTCGCTTCGACGCTGGTGTTCCCCGCTGGCGCTGGGACGTATGACCTGTACATCGGATACGACCTCTCCAACACTCAGGAGACGCTCGCGTTCGTGCAGCGAACGTTCTTGCTCGCTGCTGTCGGCATGATGCTCTTGATCGGTGCCCTGGTGTGGACGATGAGTCGTATCGTGTTCCGTCCGATCCGCTCGGCTGCCGAGACGAGTAAGCGCGTTGCTGGCGGCGATATTTCTGCGCGAATGCCGAGGCAGAACGACCACTACTTTGACCAGCTCTCAACGAGCTTCAACGAGATGGCAGATACGATTCAGGCGCGTATCCGCGAGCTCGATGAACTGTCTGCGATGCAGCAGCGCTTCGTGTCAGACGTCTCGCATGAGCTCCGGACGCCGCTGACGACGATCCGCCTCGCAAGTGCCGTGCTCCAGGCACAGCGCGACAGCTTCGACCCGTCGCAACAGCGCGCGGTCGAGGTGATGGAAACGCAGCTTGTGCGTTTTGAATCGTTGCTCGCTGATCTGCTCGAGATTTCCCGGTACGACGCGGGTCACGTGACGCTCGAACGTGAATCGACCAAGATCGTGCCGCTCGTTGAAGAGATTGCTGACCAGCTGCGTCCGCTGTCATCGAGTCTCATTGAGGTGCGTCCGATTGGTGGATACACACCGATCGAGGTTGATGCGCGGCGCATCCGCCGCATCGTGTCGAACCTGGTCGGTAACGCGATCGAGCACGGCGAGGGCAAGCCCGTCGTCATCACGATCGACTCGAACGAGAGCGCGGTTGCGATCTCGGTGCGTGACTGGGGTGTCGGTATGACGTCTGACGCGCTTGAGCACGTGTTCGACCGATTCTGGCGCGCGGATCCCTCGCGCAAGCGCACCCTCGGCGGAACGGGCCTCGGCCTCGCCATCGCCTTGGAAGACGCGACCGCACATCAGGGATCGCTTGAGGCATGGTCGGCACCTGGCGAGGGATCGAACTTCCGCCTCACCCTGCCACGCTCGTCCCGCAAGGCTGTCGGTGTCTCGCCGCTGCCCCTCATTCCAGAGGATGCGGCAGTGGAGGGCACGGTGCAGGTCACCGGAAACTGGCTGAAGCGGAAGCTGCGCCGCGTGACGGGAACGTCGAAGGAGGAGGGCGCATGATCCGCCAACGTCGACTCAGTGGTTCGGTCCTGCCGGTCGCACCTGCAACCGTCGGGCCTCGGTCCCGCCGTGTTGGTGCGGCGATTGCGCTCACGCTCGGTTTCGGTCTGCTCGCGGGATGCGCGGCAATTCCTGCGCACGGACCGGTTGAGGTCGGTCTTGCCGACCTTGCCCAGGGCGAGCAGCAGGTGCAGTTCAACCCGTCGGGCCCACTCGTCGGTTCGAGCCAGGAAAACCTTGTGCGCGGCTTCGTGCTTGCCGCGACTTCGAGCACCGATGACTATGCGGTCGCCCGCGAATTCCTCACGCCTGACTATGCCCAGCAGTGGGACCCGTACGCTGGCGTCATCATTGACGAGGGCACGCGACCGTTCCGCAAGGGAGCAAACGACACCGGTCTTCTCTCCGTCTCGCAATCCGCCGAGATCGACGAGTCAGGCACACTGCTGCCAGCGCGCCCAGGGCCGAGCATCGACATGCGCTTCGAGTTCGAGATGGTCGGAAATGAGTGGCGGATCGCCTCAGCCCCCGCTGGCATCATCGTCGACCGGGCAAACTTCTCATCGATCTGGTCTGCGCATCAGCTCTACTTCGTGGATCGCAACGGACAGCTCACGCCTGAGACACGGTGGTTCCTCAACCGCGCAGCGTTGCCCACAGAAATCGTGACCGAACTTCTCGAGGGCCCGAGCAGTCTCTTCGTGACCCAGGTCGAGAACGCATTCCCCGCTGGCACCGAGGTGCGCGGCGATGCCGTGGTCATTATTGATGGCATTGCGCAGGTCGATCTCACCGGATTCACCCCGCCCACCCACGCCGACGAGCGCAAGATGCTCGACCAGCTGCTTGCGAGTCTTCAGGCCGTGCCGGGGTGCTCAGGCGTGCGACTCTCGATCGATGGCGTGGTCATCGCAGAAGATCAAGAGACCGACCAGCAGTCCAAGCCAGAGACCCGCGGGCGCCAGCTCATTGGCGTGCGCGAAGACGGTTTCGGCCCCATCTCCAGCGGCGTGATTCATCCCATGGCAAACCTCAGCTCGGCCATCACCGAGCTTGACCCAGATGCCGTCTCGCTCGGCAAGAATGACGCGCTCGCCGCAGTGCGCCATGAGGGCGGCGTGAGTCTGGTGACGCAGGCCGAGACCATTCCAGTCGACAGTCGTGCGCAATTGCTCGAGCCGAGCATCGACGACTGGGGCTGGGTCTGGACCGTTGCAGCTGATGCTCCCGGCCTTGCTCGCCTCACCGCAGACAGCGGTGAGCAGAGCGATATTCGACTGCCGTGGTCGAACGCGGGGGAGGTTGCAGCGGTACGTGTTGCACCTGGCGGCAACCTCATCGCTGCGCTCGTGGAAGACGGGCCGAACAGTGTGGTGCTCGTCGCCGGGGTTACCCGAGACGAAGCAGGCAAGCCGATCGGCATCGCCGAGGACGGCGTGGAAGAAATGTGGGCAACCGGAACACCAATCGATCTTGATTGGATCGACCACACCCGCTTCGTCACCCTCACCGGGACCGGCAGCTCGACGTCGAAGGTCACCGTCGGCGGCGTAGGCGTCTTCTCGTATGAGCAGGGGAGCGTGCCGGACGGCATTCAGGTGTCTGGCAGTGGCGGCCGCGCGCAGATCCGCGTGCGGAGCTCGGCTGACTTCGTCTTCGCGCCGCAGGGCGGCGGCTGGCAGCGCGTGGAAACCGACGTACAGGCGCTCGCCACTCGCGGCTAGTCACGAGAAGTTCTCGTACCCGTTGCGAACCGGCTCTTGCCAGGACAAGACTTTCGGCGGAGTATGAGGACATGACTGAAACTCGAGGTGTCCCGGCCCACGCCGATGTCGAAGAGCGCCACTCGGCGGTCTTGTGCGCAACGTTCCGCCTGAGCTCAACGCACCCGATGGTGCTTGACGGGCGTGACGTTGCCAGTGCTGTCCGTGAACTGGATGATGTGGTCGAGAGCTTCGCAAACGAGGGCGTCGCGCTGCGTGGTTGGTACGACGTGAGCGGGCTGCGGAATGACGCTGACCTCATGGTCGTGTTGCACGGCGCCGCGGTCGAAGACCTGCAGTGGGGTCTGCGTCAGATTCGCCGTACCGGGCTCATCCGGCCGTTGATCCGCAGTTGGAGCACGGTTGGCCTCGCTAACGAGGGAGAAGCGTTCGACAGCGAGCCGCTGCAGTGGCTGTCGGTCTCACCCGCTTCGCCTGGGCTCCTGGACTTCTCGGCATTCGCCGAGTTCCTTGATTTGCCCGGGTTCGACGAGGACGATGCGCTCCTCCTTGAGGAAGCCATCGACGAGTTGGACGGCGATGATGATGAACTCGAAACTCTCGATGGTGACATCGTGGTGCACCAGTTTGCAGGATACGGTCTTGGTGACTTCCCCTGGCTCCTCGCGATCGAAGCCGAGCGGCTCGAAGATCTTTCCGGGGTTGTCGGGGAGCTGATCGCCGACAGCGATGGCCTCCTGCTTGAGTCACCTCGCGTGACCGGACGCCTCCTTGAAACCGCAGAAATCATCGAGGTACTGCAGTAGCGCACCCGCTGAGACACTTATCCACACGCCTCGTTTTTCTGGGCGCGGATCAGCTGCCCACCGCCCCACAATCGGTGCATGACTGATGCTCCCCGGTTCCTGATACTTCTGCGCGAACTTGCGCTCGATCTGCTCGCTGTAGTGTGGCCGACTGCGTGTGCTGGGTGCGGGCGCGCGGATCGAGAACTGTGCGACCCCTGCGCCCGTGAGGTGCGTGTCTGCACCGTTGGTAGGGGAGAGGTTGCGGGGCGTTGGCTCACACTCTCATGCGGCGAGTACGCGGGGGTCGTGCGTGACCTGCTTGTGCGATTCAAACACGGTGGTGAGTATGGGCTGCACCGTGCGCTGGGGGACCGGCTGGCCGTTGGTCTCGCGGAGGCGCTGACACTTGTTTCCGAGGAGAGGCAGCACCGCCAAGCAGTAGCGAACATGCGCGGCAACTTGAACGACCACGGCAGTCCTGCTGGTGCTCTGGCAGCGCCACTGATTGTCCCGGTGCCGTCGCGCCGGTCGCGTGTGCGCAGCCGCGGCTACGCACACATGACGGTTCTCGCGCAGCGCGCGCTGCGCCGCACGCGACGGAGCAGCCAAGCGCATGGCCAAACTGGAGAGGACGCACTCCGCGCCGTCGTGTACTCCGGGCTCGTCGCCACCCGCGGCAGAAGCGGCCAGGTGGGTCTGTCATCGCGAGACCGCATGCGAAACGCGCGGCGTGTGCGTGTACCTGCTCGCTGCGAGCGAATATTACGCGGTCGACAGGTCATCTTGATCGACGACATTGTGACGACTGGAGCCACAATTTCAGCTGCTGCCGAGGCATTAATTGGCGTTGGCGCACAGGTGACTTGTGTTTTAGCTATGTGTCGAGCTGAGAGAAATGACAGTGTCGAAAATTAGGGGTGGATTAACTCAAAGTGAACCGAGTAAGGTTCGGGTAAGGCGTTACGGTGCGTCAAACCGAGGCACCCGCCTGAGCTATCACAGGAGGTCACCATGGACGTGCACATCCGAGGCAAGAACGTTGGCGTCACCGATCGTTTCGAGGAATATGTGAACTCGAAAGCGGAGAAGGTTGCCGGTCTGCTTCCGAAAGCGCAGGCGTTTGAAGTTACCGTGTCACGGCTCAGCGACCGAAGCCCCAAGCAGGGCGATCGCGTCGAGGTGACGCTCGTTGGCCCCGGTCCTGTCATTCGTTCTGAAGCAACCGGTGGCGACAAGTACTCGGCCTTCGACATTGCGTACGCGAAGGTGCTCGAGCGCATCCGTCGACTGAAGGACCGCCAGGCTGACCGTCGTGGTCGCGGCCGCCTCTCGCTCGGTGATGCAGCCGCAGCAGACTTCGCAGGCGTCGGTGTGACCCCCGCGTCGGCTGAGGTCATTGACGCAGTCGCTACGGGAGCAGTCCCCGTCGTCGCAACGGAAGAAGACGAGGCATACTCGCCCGTCGTCATCCGTTCGAAGGAGTTCCCCGCTGAGCAGCTGTCGGTCGATGCAGCAGTTGACCAGATGGAGCTCGTCGGTCACGACTTCTTCCTCTTCATTGAAGAGACCTCGGGCAAGCCCTCAGTGGTCTACCGCCGTAAGGGATGGAACTACGGCGTAATCGCACTCAGTGATGACGAGTAAGTAGATGAGTCAGTAACCGAGCGGGGTGGCGGATCAAGGATCCGCCACCCCGCTCGCCCTGTTTGGGGCCGCACGTAAATGTGTCGTGGAAATCTGAAGAATCAGTACAGCTTTCTCAGCTGCTTGCAACGCCCCTGGTTGCTAAGCTGAGATGAGTTGTCACATTTTGGCAACGACGGTGCCGTGTAAAGGCGGATCATCGCTATTACCGTACAGGAGACACACGTGGCGACAGTTTTCGAGAAGATGCTTCGGATGGGCGAAGGTCGTGTGCTGAAGAAGCTTCAGCGTCAGGCCAAGCTCATCAACGATCTCGAATCCGGCATTCAGGAACTCACTGATGAGGAGCTGAAGAGCGAAACGGCCGAGTTCCGTGCCCGCCTTGAGGCTGGCGCGACCCTTGACGACCTGCTTCCCGAAGCGTTCGCTGTCGTGCGTGAGGCTGCGCGCCGCACGCTCGGTCTGCGTCACTTCGATGTGCAGCTCATCGGTGGCGCGAACCTGCACCTCGGCAACATCTCGGAGATGAAGACCGGTGAGGGTAAGACCCTCGTCGCGACCCTGCCCGCATACCTCAACGCTCTGACGGGCAAGGGTGTGCACATCATCACCGTCAATGACTACCTTGCGAGCTACCAGAGCGACCTCATGGGTCGTGTCTTCCGTGCACTCGGTATGACCACCGGCTGCATCGTCTCGGGCCAGGACCCGGCAGAACGCCGCGAGCAGTACAACGCAGACATCACCTACGGCACGAACAACGAGTTCGGCTTCGATTACCTGCGTGACAACATGGCGAGCACCGCTGGCGAGCGCGTACAGCGCGGCCACAACTTCGTCATCATCGATGAGGTCGACTCGATCCTGATTGATGAGGCGCGTACGCCGCTCATCATCTCGGGCCCCTCGTCGGGCGAAGGCAACCGCTGGTTCGCCGAGTTCGCTCGCATCGTCAAGACGCTCGAGCCAGGCGTCGACTACGAGGTCGACGAGAAGAAGCGCACCGTTGGTGTGCTTGAGCCCGGCATTGAAAAGGTTGAGGACTACCTCGGTATTACCAACCTGTACGAATCGGTGAACACCCCGCTGATCTCGTTCCTCAACAACTCGATCAAGGCGCGCGCGCTCTTTACCCGCGACAAGGACTACGTTGTGCTGAACGGCGAAGTACTCATCGTTGACGAGCACACCGGCCGTATTCTTGCCGGTCGCCGCTACAACGAGGGCATGCACCAGGCCATCGAGGCGAAGGAAGGCGTGCAGGTCAAGGCTGAGAACCAGATGCTCGCCACCGTGACCCTGCAGAACTACTTCCGCCTGTACGAGAAGATCTCGGGCATGACCGGTACCGCAGAGACCGAGGCCGGCGAATTCATGTCGACCTACAAGCTCGGCGTCGTTCCCATTCCGACCAACCGCACGATGCAGCGCAAGGACCAGCCTGACTTCGTCTTCAAGTCAGAAGAGGCAAAGTACGCGGCTGCTGTCGCTGACATTGCTGAACGTCACAAGGCTGGACAGCCCGTACTCGTCGGTACCACCAGCGTCGAGAAGAGTGAGTACATCTCGCGTCTGCTCGCAAAGGCTGGCGTTCGCCACGAGGTCCTCAACGCGAAGAACCACGCACGCGAGGCGTCGATCATCGCGCAGGCAGGCCGCCTCGGCGGCGTCACCGTCGCAACCAACATGGCTGGCCGCGGTACCGACATCATGCTCGGCGGTAACGCTGAGTTCCTCGCAGTCCAGGAGATGACCGCACGCGGCTTCTCAACCGACGAAGATCCCGAGGCATACGAAGACGCCTGGGACGACGTCTTTGCAGCGGTCAAGACCGCCGTCGCCGAAGAAGCAGAGAAGGTCATCGCGACCGGTGGTCTTTACGTCCTTGGTACCGAACGTCACGAGTCGCGCCGTATCGACAACCAGCTTCGCGGTCGTTCAGGCCGTCAGGGTGACCCCGGTGAGAGCCGCTTCTACCTGTCGCTCGCTGATGACCTCATGCGCATGTTCAACTCGGGCGCAGCAGCTGCCCTCATGGGCCGCGATGGCTTCCCCGACGATCTCGCGATCGAGTCGAAGGTTGTTTCACGCGCAATTCAGAGCGCGCAGAGCCAGGTTGAGGCTCGTAACGCCGAGATCCGCAAGAACGTCCTCAAGTACGATGACGTCCTCGACCGCCAGCGTAAGTCGATCTACGGCGACCGCGCACAGATCCTTGACGGCGAAGACATCGCTCAGCGCGTCGCGCAGTTCCGCAAGCAGACCATCGACGCGATCGTCGATACCCACGGCGCTGACGGCAACTGGGACTTCGATGCGCTCTGGAACGACCTGAAGCAGCTGTACCCGATCGGCATCACCGCCGACGAGGTGCTTGCTGAGGCTGGTGGATCCGCGTCCCGTATCGACCGCGATTTCCTGAGCCGTGAGATTAACTCCGACGCAGACGTCGCATACAGCAAGCGCGAAGAGCAGCTTGGCAGCGAAGCAACTCGTGAATTCGAGCGTCGCGTCGTGCTCACCACCATTGATCGTCGCTGGCGTGACCACCTCTACGAGATGGAATACCTCAAGGAGGGCATTGGCCTCCGTGCGATGGCACAGCGTGATCCACTGGTCGAGTACCAGCGCGAGGGCTACTCGATGTTCGAAGGCATGATGGGTCAGATCAAGGAAGAAGCAACCGGCTTGCTCTTCAACCTTGAGGTTCAGGTTCGTCCCGCAACCGAGGCTCACGACCATGTGCATCTCTCGGGTGGCGGTCTCGATGAGAACACTGCTCCCGATGCGTCGAAGCTGAGCTACAGCGCTCCCACCGAAGACGGTGAAGCGAAGGTGAGCGGTGCGGGTGCTCCCGCCGAGAAGCCCCAGGCCGGTGGCCGCGGTGCATTCGGTCAGAACACCGGTGACGCAAACCGTGCACAGCGTCGCGCAAACAAGAAGAAGTAACGACTACCCACGTAACCCGTAACTGTGGCCGCCATTTTGGCGGCCACAGGGAGAAAAGATATGTCTGATACCCAGAAGAAGCTCACGAAGAATGAGCGTCGTGAGCAGGCGCGCGAGCAGGCACGCCAGGCGCGTGCTGCTGAGAAGCGTCGTGAGAAGCGTTCGCGCTTGTACATCCAGGGCGGCGTCGTTCTCGGCATTATCGCGATCATCGCAGTTGTTGGCATTGTGATCTCGACCAGCATGAAGCCTGCTGGCCCCGGCCCCGCCAACATGGCGACCGGTGGCATCATCTTCGGCAAGGATCTCGAGGTCGTCAAGAGCAAGGCGATGCAGGATCCGACCTCGGAGCGCAAGGCGCCCAAGGTCAACCGCGATGAGCTCCCCATCGACATGACGATCTTCGTCGACTACATGTGCCCCGCATGTGGCGCATTCGAAGGTCAGTATGGCTCGATGATTGAGCAGTACGTTGGCAGCGGCGATGTGCAGTTGCAGGTCTACCCTGTGACCTTCCTTGACCCGCAGTCGAGCGGCACCCGTTACTCCACGCGCGCAGCAAACATGGTTGGCTGTGTCGTTGAAGAGCAGCCCGAGTTTGCCTTTAAGCTGCACAACACTCTCCTGAGTGAAGATGTCCAGCCTGAAGAGGGTACGACCGGTCTGACTGATCAGGAACTCCTCGACGTGGCAAAGAGCGTCGGTGTGGAAGCTACGAGCGAGCTGAAGAGCTGCATGAAGGAACAGCGTTTCCGCGGGTTCTTCGATGCGAACTACAGCACGCTGAGCGATAATGGCGTTCCCGGCCTCGCTGAGGGCGCACTGCTCGTTGCAGATCCCAACACCGGTGCACTGCAGCCCGAGGGCAAGCAGGCGCTCATCAGCACCCCCACCGTCATTGTGAACGGTCAGCAGTGGGTGTCGAACCGCGATGGCGATCTCGAGCAGTACATCCTGAAGCTCAAGAGCGAAATTGAGCAGCAGGCCGCTACGAATGAGACAGCGACCGCCGAATAGCACTATGCTGTCAGAGGGCGGTCAGTGATCGCCCTCTGCACGCCGCCTTAGCTCATCTGGTAGAGCAGCGCCCTTGTAAAGCGCAGGTGGTCGGTTCGAGTCCGACAGGCGGCTCCAACGAAACCCCCACTTCGGTGGGGGTTTCGGTGTTTCTGGGGTGGCTTGGCTCGGCTTGGCCCGGGTCTTCAATATGCAATCGAGCCTAAATATGGCGAATTCGGCCTCAAACAACATATTGATGGCCGATTACATAGCTACGGCACATCCCATGTGAGGGGTCCAGCGCCGCAACGTCGACGCGCTACGCTGAATGCATGACCAACAGCGCAACACCAGCACGACGATCCTCGCGAACGCCGGTGTGGGCTGCCCTGCTACTGTCGGGCTTCGCGGGCATGCTGGTGGCCACGCAGTCGCGCATGAATGGCCAGCTGAGCGTCGAACTCGGCAACGGCTACGTTGCGGCCGCGCTCTCGTTCACGATCGGTCTCGTGCTGGTTTCGGTGATTGTGGTGTGCTCGCCGAAGGGGCGCCGCGGCATTGGGCTCGTGCGCAAGGAGATTACGACCGGCAGACTTCCTGTCTGGGCGCTCTTTGGCGGGCTCGGTGGCGCGCTCTTCGTGCTGGGTCAGGGCACCATCACACCGATTGTTGGCGTCGCGCTCTACACGATCGGTATCGTGGCTGGCCAGGTCATCGGTGGGCTCGTGCTCGATACGACCGGCCTCGGCCCAGGCGGCCGGATGCAGACCTCGCCGACCCGACTCACGGGCGCCGTACTGGTGATTATCGCGGTCGCGATTACCGCATTTGTCGACGTGCACGACTGGCTGGGGTTGCTGTGGCTGGTGCTGCCGGTGCTCTTCGGCGCTGCAGTGTCGATGCAGTCGGTGGCGAATGGGCTGGTGCGATCCGCCGCCCAGAGCGCGTTGACTGCGACGTTCGGCAACTTCATCGTTGGCGCTTCGACGCTCTGCGTTGCGGCGCTGGTCTCGGTACTGCTGAACGGGCTTCCCGAGAGCCTGCCTGCGACGCCGTGGCTGTACTTTGGCGGACCGATCGGCGTCCTCTTCATCGCCATCGCGGCCGCGCTCGTGCGCACCGCGGGCGTGCTCATGTTGAGCATGTCGAACGTTGCCGGCCAGCTGGTGGCTGCGGTCGCGTTCGAGGTGTTCTTGCCACTCTCGGCGGGTGTGACGGTGTCGCTCCTGTGTGGCGCCGCGATCGCGCTGCTCGGTGTGGTCATTGCCGCACTGCCGAGCAAGCGCGCCGCGGGTTAGCCACAGCGCACACCACGCACCACGCAGCGTTACAGGGCGGTCAGTACGCGGTTGAGATCGAGCGCGCGTCGGAACTTCGGCCGGTCTTCATCCGCCGGAATACCACCGATGTAGAGCCAGCCGAGCAGATACTCCTCTGGCGCGAGTCGATGCGCGCGGTGCACGGGCGCGGATCGGGTATGCGGTCCGCTCCGCCAGATCGAGCCCCAGCCCGCCTCGTGGAGTGCGAGGCCGAGCAGGTGCGCGGCACCTGACGCAGCAGCTTCCTGCTCCCAGAGCGGCGCCTTGGGATGCGTGCGCGGACTCACCACGATCGCGAGCACGAGCGAGGCCCGCTGTGCCTTCGACAAGAACTTTGCGGTGCTCTTGAACTCCGCATCGGGGGAGAGGGGGGTGGTGCGAGCCTCAGCCGCTGCCTCCGCGAGTGCGAATCCGAGCGCCTCGCGGGCGTCGCCACGCAGCTCGATGAAACGCCACGGACGGAGCGTTGCGTGATCCGCCACCGATGCCAGTGGCTCGATGAGCGCCTGCAGCTCCGCGGTCGTGGGTGCCTGCGGCGTGACCTTTGAATGCGATCGGCGGGCGCGGATCGCGGCAAGCGCCGGCGCGCTTTCGGTTGGGACTTCGGGAGACTGTGCGGGGGTCACTCCGCCTCCGGGGTGAACGAAAGCGAAACAGAGTTCATGCAGTATCGGTCGCCGGTCGGGGTGCCGAAACCATCGGGGAAGACGTGGCCGAGGTGCGAGCCGCAGTTGGCGCAGCGAACCTCGGTGCGGACCATGCCGAGCGAGCGATCCTCAAGCAGTTCGACAGCACCCTCGCGGATGCTCTCGTAGAAACTCGGCCAGCCACAGCCCGAGTCAAACTTGGTTCCTGCAAGGAACAGCTCGTTACCGCAGGCGCGGCAGGTGTACAGGCCCGCGCGCTCTTCGTCGAGCAGCTCGCCCGTCCACGCGCGCTCGGTGCCGCCCTGGCGAAGCACCTCAAACTCGGCCGCCGAGAGCTGGCTGCGCCACTCTTCGCCAGTGCGCTGCAGCGGGTAGTCGGCAGATTCGATTGGCTTGCTCATGTGATTTCCTCCCCGTAGTAATGCATTCAGTGTAGGCGAGAGATGCCAGTCCCTGCCTCACGGATTGTCTCAAATTAGTGTGCGAACTTGCATCATCAGATGATATTCGTCAGACTAATAGATGGTTCAAGTGAGTAAGGGTAGCCTAACCACCCTCTGATCTTGAAAATCATCAGTCTCTAGCAGGGAGTTTCTTGCGCATGTTTGCCCGTTTGAAAGCGCGTGGTGCGGTCGCCGCGGTGCTTGTTTCAGCCTTGGTGGCCGGAGGTGCGTTCGTTGGTGGCGGAGCAGCCTACGCAGCCGAACCTGAGCCCACCGCAGTCAGTGAAGCTCCTGCTGCAAGCACTGAGGAATCGGCTCCCGCTGTAGAGGCCGAGACGGCTCCCGCGGCTGGCGAAACTTCGTCGCCCGAGGTGACCGAGGGTGACGCGCAGAACGAGTCGGCGGATCAGGGCAGCGACGCAGCCCCCGTCGAAGAGACCCCTGCAGCGGTTGAAGAGGCTCCCGCGGCTGAGGTCGTGGAAGACGCTCCCGCAGAGGGCAAGGCTGTCACTGCTGATAAGCCCGCAGCAAAGACCGCTGCGCGCGCTGCGAAGGCTGCGCTTCCCGAGTCGCTCGAGCCCGTTCGTGCCAATGGTGGTCAGCTGACCTGGAACTTCAAGGACAGCTGGGTTGGCTACCTGCTTGGAAGCGGCGGCCAGGTCAATGCTTACGGCGGAGCGACCGCTGGCGCTATGGGCCGCGTGAGCTTCCCTGAGGCTGCGTCGACCACGTACAACCCCAAGACCGGTACTGGTGTGATCAACTACACCGGTGGTGTTGAGTGGAACCACCCGGAGCATGGCTTTGCCATTGCGATGCAGAACCCACAGGTAACTGTGGCTGCTGACGGCTCCGCGGTGTTGAAGGCCGAAATGAGCACCTCGAACACGAGCAGCGCGAGCGATGTTGCTCTCGCTGACATTGCAACGCTCCCCGCGCTTGGTGCTGCGACTGAGGCTAATGAGCTTCGCACCTGGACCGATGTTGCAACGACTTTTGCAGCTCAGCTTCCTATCGATAACTTCAGCGGTTACGCCGGTCAGGCTGCTTCGACAATTAAGCTGTCAACTTCGACCGCTGCCGTTCCCGAGAAGGTTTGGACTCCTGAGATTCAGGTGTTCCTGAACGGTGGTTCGAAGCCTCTTGCTGGTGGCGAGAAGGTTTACAAGGATGATGTTCTGACGATCAAGGGCACTGGTTTTGATCCTGAGTCGAACAAAGTGACTGCTGCTGACAGCTACATGCCGCAGGGTGTGTCGACTGGTCACTACGTTGTGTTCAGCAAGTTTGGTACTGAGTGGAAGCCTTCGGCTGGTGCTGAGAACACGACTCGTCCGCGTGGTCCGCAGAAGTGGGCTATGACGAAGTCTTCGCTGGACATGCTTGCGCCGGGTATGCAGGCGGCAGTGAAGAGGGACTGGGCTGAGATCAATGTGGATGGCACCTGGGAGACTCAGCTGAAGCTTGCTGATACCGGTGCTGGTGCTGCTGTTGCTGACGGTAGCTATGGTGTTTACACCTATGGTGCTGGTGGCATGGATAGCGCGAGCCAGGAGCTTGAGCTCCTGCTTGATTTCGATAAGGACAACACCCGACCTGTTTGGACTCCTGAGATTCAGGTGTTCCTGAACGGTGGTTCGAAGCCTCTTGCTGGTGGCGAGAAGGTTTACAAGGATGATGTTCTGACGATCAAGGGCACTGGTTTTGATCCTGAGTCGAACAAGGTGACTGCTGCTGACAGCTACATGCCGCAGGGTGTGTCGACTGGTCACTACGTTGTGTTCAGCAAGTTTGGTACTGAGTGGAAGCCTTCGGCTGGTGCTGAGAACACGACTCGTCCGCGTGGTCCGCAGAAGTGGGCTATGACGAAGTCTTCGCTGGACATGCTTGCGCCGGGTATGCAGGCGGCAGTGAAGAGGGACTGGGCTGAGATCAATGTGGATGGCACCTGGGAGACTCAGCTGAAGCTTGCTGATACCGGTGCTGGTGCTGCTGTTGCTGACGGTAGCTATGGTGTTTACACCTATGGTGCTGGTGGCATGGATAACGCGAGCCAGGAGCTTGAGCTCCTGCTTGATTTCGATAAGGACAACACCCGACCTGTTTGGACTCCTGAGATTCAGGTGTTCCTGAAGGGTTCGGATGAGCCTCTCGCGAAGAACGCAAAGGTTTACAAGGATGATGTTCTGACGATCAAGGGCACTGGTTTTGATCCTGAGTCGAACAAAGTGACTGCTGCTGACAGCTACATGCCGCAGGGTGTGTCGACTGGTCACTACGTTGTGTTCAGCAAGTTTGGTACTGAGTGGAAGCCTTCGGCTGGTGCTGAGAACACGACTCGTCCGCGTGGTCCGCAGAAGTGGGCTATGACGAAGTCTTCGCTGGACATGCTTGCGCCGGGTATGCAGGCGGCAGTGAAGAGGGACTGGGCTGAGATCAATGTGGATGGCACCTGGGAGACTCAGCTGAAGCTTGCTGATACCGGTGCTGGTGCTGCTGTTGCTGACGGTAGCTATGGTGTTTACACCTATGGTGCTGGTGGCATGGATAGCGCGAGCCAGGAGCTTGAGCTCCTGCTTGATTACGACAACGACAACACCCGCCCGAAGGAGTGGACTCCTGAGATTCAGGTGTTCCTGAAGGGTTCGGATGAGCCTCTCGCGAAGAACGCAAAGGTTTACAAGGACGATGTTCTTGTGATCAAGGGCACTGGTTTTGATCCTGAGTCGAACAAGGTGACTGAGGGTTCTGGTAGCCACCTGCCCGTGGGTGTCTCGACCGGCCACTATGTAGTGTTCAGCAAGTTCGCTAATGACTGGAAGCCTTCGACTGGTGCTGAGAGCACGAGTCGTCCGGGTGGTCCTCAGAAGTGGGCGATGACGCAGGCTTCGCTGGACAAGCTTTCGGCAGGTATGCAGGCGGGCGTGAAGAAGGCTTGGTCTGAGATCCATGAGGATGGAACTTGGGAGACTGAGTTGACGCTTGCTGATACCGGTGCTGGTGCTGCGGTTCTGGATGGTAACTACGGTGTGTACACCTATGGTGCTGGAAAGATGGACAATGCGAGCCAGGAGCTGTCGTTGTTCCTTGATTACGACAACGACAACACCCGCCCCGCTCCAGTAATGGGCAAGCCGAAGTTCGAGGTCTACAAGGCTGACGGAACGACGCTTCTCAAAGATGAAGAAGTCTATGAGGGTGACAAGCTTGTCATCAAGGGCAGCGGATTCGACCCTTACGCCAACAGAGTAGGACTTCCTGCTGGTCCGATTCCTAATGGCAGCCCGCAGGGAACGTTCCTTGTGTTCGGTGAATTCGCCGACAAATGGCAGCCTTCGCAGGGAGCCAACTCCTCAACTCGTCTCATGAACAAGGAAAGCCGAAAGTGGCTTCTCGCTCAGGACACGTTTAATAACGAGGTTCCTGACAAGCACAAGGAAGAGATCGGATCTCAGCTCGTAATTCTTGATCCGGTCACCGGAAGCTTCACTGCTGAGATCACGCTGAAGGCGCCTGCAACATCGCTTGATGGGGGCAACTACGGCATCTACACCTATGCAGGTGGCGTAGGGTCGGTCAACGCCGAGCAGGAGCTTGGCACGCTGATTAACTTCAAGGCTGAAAAGCCTGTGGAGCCGGAACCCGAGCCCGAACCTGAGCCCGAAGCCGGTGCTCTGCAGTGGGGAATCAAGAGTTCTTTCGTTAACTACATCAAGTACGGCGCAGGCGACGGCAGCGTCACTGGTTCGGCGACCAACGACAAGAACAACATGTTCAACTTTGTCCAGCAGAAGGGTGGAAGCTGGAACGCAGACGACCTGACTGGTGAAATTCGCTATTCGGGCACGGTGAAGCTCGCTGCTCATAGGGACGACGAAACTGGCGTTTACGCGCTCTCGATGGCATTCAAGAATCCCGTGATTACGGTCAAGGATGCTTCTACCGCAGTAATGTCATTCATCACTACGGATGCAAATGGCAAGGTTGAAGAGATTCCCGTCGTAGATATCGCTCTTCCTGCGAAGGAGATCGCTGAAGACGGCTCTATTACCTGGAAGGACGCTAAGACTTCGCTCCGCGCGGAGGCTGTAGCTCTGTTCGGACAGTACAAGGCCGGCCAGGAAATGGATCCTGTTACCTTCACCGTTGGATCGTCTTCTGAGGTCGTTGACCCTGAAGAGCCCGGTGACGGCGATGGTGAGAACCCGGGAACCGGTGGCGAAGAAAAGCCCGAACCCGAGAAGCCTGGCACCGGTGAGACTGGTAAGAAGGCATCCGGCTCGCTCCAGTGGGGCGTCAAGGAGAGCTTCTACGACTACATCAAGGGCGGCGGAACCATCGCTACCGACGGCAAGCTCGTAAAGGAAAAGAACAAGATCTTCTCCTTCCCGCAGCAGACCGGCGGCAAGTGGAACGAAAAGAAGTCCACGGGCGAGGCTCGTTACGCTGGCTACGTCCAGTTCACCGCACACGGTGGCGTACTGAACCTGCTCTTCCAGAACCCGACGATCACTGTGACGAGTGACACTAAGGCAATGCTCTCGGTCGAGACCTGGAACAAGAAGGGCAAGATCACGCGTGCGAATGTTGCTGACATCACCCTTCCCAAGCCTGTAAAGGGCAAGAACGGTGAAATTACCTGGACTGATGCAAAGACCGTGGTTAACGCCGATGGTGCTGCAGTATTCGCTGGCTACTACAAGGCTGGGCAGGTTCTTGACCCCGTAACCTTCACCGTTGGTAAGGCAAAGGACGTCAAGCCGACGAACCCGACCAAGCCCACCAAGCCTGAAACCAAGCCCGTCGAGAAGCCCAAGCCCGTCGTGGTTCCCCAGGGCAACTCGAAGCAGCCTGGTTCGCTGACCTGGGGTGTCTCGAGCGGATTCGCTGGCTACACCACCGGCAAGATCGCCAAGGGTGCAGTCACCTCTGAGGGCGTCGGCCGCAGCGGCGGAGCGTACGTCTTCCCGCAGGCATCGAGCAACTGGAACACCGCGTCGCAGACCGGTACCGTACAGTTCTCGGGCGTCGTGACCTTCACTGGTCACAACGGTGCAATGGTTGAGAGCTTCAGCAACCCCGTCATCACGGTGAACAGCGCAAGCTCGGCAACCATGAACGCTGGCGGTCGTACCTTCACGCTCGACCTCGGTTCGGCAAGCAAGGTTGTCGGCTCGAACGGTGAAGTTACCTGGAGCGGTGTCCCCGTTGGTGGCGTCATCTCGGGTGGCGGATCAGCCGGCGGTGGCAGCGGTGCAGGTTCGTTCTCGGCCGATCCGCTCTCATTCACGGTTGGTGCGGCAAACGGAACGAGCTACGGTTCGACCGAGCAGACCGCACCTTCGACCAAGCGCACTGCAGCTGACGCTCCTCCTGCGACGACCGGCATCACGCTGATCACCGACAAGAAGAAGCTCGTCGCTGGCGCAGAGGTTGAGTTCGAGGCGAGCGGCTTCGAGCCCAACGAGCGCGACATCCTCGTCGTGGTCTACTCCGATCCGATCGTCCTCGACGATGCGGCAGGCGCAGACGAAAACGGTGTGGTTCGCTGGATCGGTAACCTCCCCAAGGATCTGAAGCCCGGCGAGCACACGCTCACCCTCCAGGGCAGCAAGAACGCTGGCGTCAAGATCACCGTTCTCAGCAAGGAAGAGGCGAAGAAGGCCAAAGCCACGGCAGACAACGAGATCGTGACTGCACAGTCAGCCGCGGTCGAGAGGGCAGCCGCGGGCGACCTCGCAGCGACCGGCAGCATGCTGTGGCTCTGGTGGACTGCAGCGATCCTCCTGCTGATCCTCGCAGTGGTGGGTGCGGCACTCGTCGTGCGTCAGCGCCGAACGATCGAATAACACCACATACAGCCTGGGGCCTGCTCGCGACAACGTGAGCAGGCCCCAACTGTTCGATACGATTTGTGTGACCGTCTGGAAGGACTCATCCTGATGAACAACAAGCCCAACACTCTGCGCCGTGCGACCGCGACCGGCACCAAGCTGGCAGTCGCCGCGGCGATTGCTGCAGGCGCGCTCGCAACCCCCGCAATGGCGACCGCGACCCCGCTGTCGGCTCACGAGGGTCATGAGGCAAGCGCCGCAACCACGTGCACCGTCGAATCCTCGAACCTGCACTGGGGTGTGAAGTCACGCTTCCGCGCGTACATCAGTGGCACCATCGCCAACGGCGAATGGACCGTCAGCGATGACATGAAGTACGAGACCCCCGACTTCATCTGGGACAAGTCCGTTGGCGCATTCCCCAGCGACTTTACTGACGGTCTCATCAGCTTCACCGGTGCCGTGCACTTCACCGGTCACGAAGGCGCACTCCAGTTCGATCTCGCTGACCCCGTCATCGAGTTCGACGGCGAAGAAGCTGCCTACCTCGCACTGAAGATCGGCGCGACCGACAGCGGCGACGCAAGCGCGGTACAGACGACCTCGATGCGCGTTGCCAAGATGGACCTCACGACCGCGCTGTCGACCGAGGGAACCGAGCTCAAGATTGACGGCGCGATTCCCCGCCTCACCGCCGAGGGCGCAGCGGCGTTCAACGGTGAGTACGGCTCGTACGTCGCAGGCGAAGAACTCGACCCCATCAACCTCACCGCAACCGTCTCCGGCTGTGAGCTCGGCTCGCACGTGGCCGAAGCTGCGCCTGAAGAGCCCACGACGACCGGTGACAACGCCGAGGTTGCAGAGCCCGCAGCTGCCGAGCAGCAGATCCCCTGGATCCCCATCACCATCGGCGGCATCGCGCTCGTCGTCATCGGTGTGACCGGCGGCATGCTCCTCGGTGGCCGCAAGAAGCAGGCAACCGAGGCACCCGCATCGTCGGAGACGCCTGCAGAGTAACCTCTGACCGCACAAAAAGGCGGCCGGACCCAGAGATGGGTCGGCCGCCTTTTTGCGTGTAAGGGGCGGATCGCGGCTGCTCGGAACAGAGCGGCGCTGATCCGCCCCCTACAAATCAACCGCGATGCGGAAGGACGATGCCCTTACCGGTCACGGGATGGGGAATAACCTCAACCGGGGTTTCGTACACGTCAGTGAGGATCTCGGGCGTGAGAATCGCTTCAGGAGCGTCACAGGCCACGATCTTGCCCTTGCGAAGCAGCGCAATGCGGTCGGAGTACGCGGCGGCGAGGTTCAAATCGTGCAGCACGACGATCACCGCGTCACCCGCCTCGGCGCGTGCGCGAGCAAGGCTCAGCACGGCCTCCTGATGCTTGAGATCGAGAGCCGCGGTTGGCTCATCGAGCATGAGCATGCCAGAACGGCCAGCAATCACGCGCGCAAACGCGGTACGTGCGCGCTCGCCACCTGACAGCGACGGCACCCGCCGGCTGCCAAGGTGCGCGATATCTGCGGCCTTGATGCCCTCGGCGATGGCCTCGTTGTCTTCGTCTTCACGGTTGGTTCGGCGCCACGGCGCACGACCCATCTCGACCACCTGGTGGACGGTGAAGGGGAAGAGGAGCTGATTGTCCTGCAGGAGGACTCCGCGGCGACGTGAGAGGTCGAGCAGCGACCACTCAGAGATCTTCTTGCCGTGGAACTTGACTGCGCCCTCATCAGGATCGAGGTCGCCAGACATGAGGCTCAACAGCGTGGACTTGCCAGCGCCGTTCGGGCCGAGGAGCGAGAGTACCTCGCCGGCGCGCAGCTCGATGTTGACATCGTCGAGCAGGTGACGACCGCCACGAATGAGTGAGACGCCCTCGGTTGCGCAGATGATCTCGCCAGCGGGCACGGCCTCTGGGAGAGCGATGTGACGGCCGGCCATTATCCCCACCCTCCGTTCCGCTTGCGCGTTCGTCGCAGGAGCCAGAAGAAGAAGGGACCACCGACGATGGCGGTAAGGAGGCCGATGGGAAGTTCTGCCATGGGCACGATGGTGCGTGCTGCGAGATCCGCCACCGTCATCAGCAGTGCGCCACCGAGCGCCGAAGCGGTCACGAGAGGTAGATGTGCCGGGCCGATGAGACCGCGCATAAAGTGCGGAACCACGAGGCCAACGAACGAAATGATGCCGGCGAACGCGACCGATGCGCCAACGAGCAGCGACACCACGAAAATCATGAGGATACGGAGCAACTCAACGTTGACGCCGAGGTGACGAGCGTTGCGCTCACCCAGGGCGAGGAGGTCGAGTTTGCGCGCAGAGAAATAGGCCGCGAGCATGCCGACGAGAATGATCGGCGTGATGACGAGCACCTGCGACCAGCGGCTGCCCTGGAAGCTGCCGAGCTGCCAGAACACGATCTGCTCACGCGACTGGGTATCACCCAGGAAGGTGAGGAGTGCGATGCCTGCGCCGCCAATAGCGTTGACAGCGATACCGGTGAGGACGAGCGTGACGACCTCCGTGCGGCCATCAGCGCGGCTCATGGCGTAGACGGTGAACGTTGCAGCGAGACCCGCAAGGAACGCAAGGATTGCCGTCGTCCACTCACCGAAGATGGTGAGGCCAAAGACGATCGAGAGGCCAGCGCCAACAGCGGCGCCTGAGGAGATACCGATGACACCGGGCTCAGCGAGCGGGTTGCCGAAGATCGCCTGCATGATGAGACCAGAAACCGAAAGGCCGATACCCACGAGCATGGCCATCGCGATGCGCGGGAAACGAATGCCCCACAGCGTCGCGTCGCCAGCGGGATGGGTCGGCATCGGGAGGATGTCGATGCCGATCTTATGCAGAAGCGAGCCAAGCACTTCAGACGGCGGGATCGCCAGCTGACCCGTGCCTGCAGAGATGAGTACCGCCGCGATGAGCCCTACCGTCAGCAGGGTGAAGAGTGTGGTGGTACGCAGCGAATGACGCGACACAGCTGTGCTGTCGGACGGCTTTTTTGGCACGAACGTCGCTTTCTAAACTGAGCGGATTGGCTGCAAGGGAGCCGATGTCAACAGAAACTCCAGGGGAATTCTCACTTCATCATATCTTCTAAAGGTTAGGCTTGCTGAGTTGCCTTTCGGAAGGGGATCATGTCCACCACAACCGCTGTTCGTCGACGTTTTACCGGGTCACTCGCGATCGTCGCTGCGCTGACCCTTGGGCTCACCGGCTGCCAGGTCGGCACCGAGGCCGGGACGACCGATGCGACCGTGCGTGAGCAGATTGACCTCCCACCGATCAGTGAACTGACACCGGTGGCGGATCCCACGAGCTACGTCGGGCCCACGAACGTTGTGGTGTCCGGCCCCGTCCTCGAGCCGATCTCCGATACCCCGGAGCCGCAGCTGCCCGTGACCGTGGTCTCGAAGGACCGTGGTGGCGATAAGGAAGTGACGGTCACTGACGATTCGCGGATCATCGCGCTGTCGCAGACCGGCGAGATTGCTGAGATCGTGTACACCTTTGGTCTCGGCGACAAGATGGTCGGTCGTGACGTCTCGACTGATTTCCCCGGCTCGGAGGACCTCCCACTCGTGACCAAGGGCGGACACGAGATCGACGCCGAGACGATCATGAGCCTGAACCCGACCGTCATTCTCACCGACGGCTCGATTGGCCCGCTCGACGTGCTGCTCCAGCTGCGCGATCTCGGTGTCCCCGTCGTGATGGTGGATCGCGCAGTCGATCCGGAGACCTCGTTCAATGCCTCGAAGCAGATTGCCGCTGCGCTCGGTATTCCTTCTGTCGCTGAAGAAGTAAACGCACAGCTCGCTGCGGATATCGCGGCGAAGGAAGCTGAAATTGAGCAGCTCGTTCCCGCTGATGAGTCGAAGCGACCCCGGGTGGCGTTCCTGTATGTACGTGGCACCGCTGGCATCTACTACCTCTTCGGTGAGGGCTCTGGCGCTGACTCGCTCATCAACTCGGTTGACGCGCTCGATGTCGCGCAAGAGGTTGGCCTGAAGGGTGAAAAGCCCATGACCGACGAGGCGCTCGTGGCGCTCGATCCCGATGTCATCCTGGTGATGACCAAGGGTCTTGAAAGCGCCAACGGTGTTGACGGCCTGATCAAGGCCCAGCCAAGCATTGCGCAGACCACGGCAGGGAAGAACAACCGCATCGTCGATATCGACGACACCCAGATGTTCTCCTACACCCAGCGCGCCAACGTCATTGATGGCCTTGCTCGCGCACTGTACGCTCCCGATTCACTCGCGGGCCTTGGCGGCAATAAGTAGCACGCGCTCGGCTGCAATCTTGCAGACGAGCAATGTACGCTGAATGCAAGCGACGGGTGTCCCCGTTCGTGTGAACCATGCGATAGGGGAGTCAGTGCCAAGCAACACCGAGGAGAAGCAGGCGACGACGCGTGTACGCCAGGAATATCCGGCTGACCGCTTCGACGCTGTTGAACACTCCGGTCGTGTTGGTGCTCACCGCGTGAACCCGCGCCCCCGCTTCGTCTGGCAGACGCTGATCGCGTGTGTGCTCGGCGTCGCGATTCTCACGACCGCTGGCGTGCTGTGGCTCACGCTCGGAACGGGTGCCACGAGCACCGCACTGCAGGGTGCGAAAGAAGCGACCGGATCTTCGCAGCAGGTGGCAGGCAAGCTCGATCCTGAGGCAACCATCACGATTCTCGAGGGCACCGCGAATGATGGCGCGCTTGCTGCAGCCGTTGACGTTGCGATCCGCACCGAGGGTCTGGGGGCCGTCGTTGGCGCGATCACCGCTGATACGAATGACATTAAGATTTCCGCTGTCTTCTACACAGACCCCGCTGACGAAGCAGCCGCAATCGGTCTGGGTAAGGAATTGGGCGGTATTGCTGCCTACCAGAACGAGGCATACGCAGAGTACGACGCGCGTCTCGTTGTGTTGCTCGGCGCAGACTACAAGGGACCCGGTTCGGATACCGTGCCGCCTATTGCTGGCGCTGCAGCAGACGCCTCGGCTGAGCCTGCGGCCTAGCCCGAGTCGGCATCGACTCTGGAGCCAGCTCCGCAAGGCTGGTTGTTCGCTGCCCGCGAGCGAGATTTCTTGCACTCGGCAGGTTCGAGTGCCAGAATTGGAGTTAGCAGTCGAATCGACTGAGTGCTAGAAGTGAGCGCGGGTACCCCCTGCGCCACGGGTTATCCACGAACGTCCAGGAGGGCGAACACATGGCAAAGATGATTGCGTTTGATGAGGAAGCACGTCGCGGACTCGAGCGTGGCCTGAACACGCTCGCTGATGCTGTCAAGGTGACGCTTGGCCCGCGCGGCCGCAACGTTGTTCTTGAGAAGAAGTGGGGCGCTCCCACCATCACCAACGATGGCGTTTCGATCGCTCGTGAGATCGAGCTCGACGAGCCCTTCGAGAAGATCGGTGCTGAGCTCGTCAAGGAGGTCGCTAAGAAGACCGACGACGTCGCAGGCGACGGCACCACCACCGCTACCGTTCTCGCACAGGCAATCGTCCGCGAGGGCCTCCGCAACGTAGCGGCTGGCAGCGATCCCATCGCTATCAAGCGCGGCATCGAGAAGGCTGTTGCAGCTGTCTCGGCTCAGCTCCTCGCTAACGCACAGGAGATCGAGACCACCGACCAGATCGCAGCAACCGCTTCGATCTCGGCAGCTGACGAGCAGATCGGCGCGCTGATCGCTGAGGCTATCGACAAGGTCGGCAAGGAAGGTGTCGTCACCGTTGAGGAGTCGAACACCTTCGGTACCGAGCTCGAGCTCACCGAGGGCATGCGCTTCGACAAGGGCTACCTCTCGGCATACTTCGTCACCGACGCAGATCGCCAGGAAGTTGTCTTCGAGGAGCCTTACATCCTCGTCGTCAACAGCAAGGTCTCGAACATCAAGGACCTCCTCCCCGTCGTCGATCCCGTCATCCAGTCGGGCAAGCAGCTCCTCATCATTGCTGAGGACGTCGAGGGCGAAGCACTCGCTACCCTCGTGCTCAACAAGATCCGTGGCATCTTCAAGTCGGCAGCTGTAAAGGCTCCTGGCTTCGGCGATCGCCGCAAGGCAATGCTCCAGGACATCGCGATCCTCACCGGCGGCCAGGTCATCTCGGAAGAGGTTGGCCTCAAGCTCGAGAACACCACCCTCGACATGCTCGGCACCGCTCGCAAGGTCATCATCACCAAGGACGAGACCACCATCGTTCAGGGTGGCGGCGAAGAGGACGCAATCCAGGGTCGCGTACAGCAGATCCGTCGCGAGATCGAGAACACCGACAGCGACTACGATCGCGAGAAGCTCCAGGAGCGCCTCGCAAAGCTCGCAGGCGGCGTTGCAGTCATCAAGGCTGGCGCAGCTACCGAGGTTGAGCTCAAGGAGCGCAAGCACCGCATTGAGGACGCAGTCCGCAACGCAAAGGCAGCAGTCGAAGAGGGCGTTCTCCCCGGCGGCGGCGTCGCACTGATCCAGGCTGGCAAGGAAGCATTCGCTACCCTCGAGCTCAAGGGTGCAGAGGCTGTTGGCGCGAAGATCGTTCAGACCGCTATCGAGGCTCCCCTCCGCCAGATCGCTCTCAACGCAGGCCTCGAGCCCGGCGTTGTTGCTGATCGCGTAGCCAACCTCCCCAACGGTCACGGCCTCAACGCTGCAACCGGCGAGTACGGCAACCTCATCGAGCAGGGCATCCTTGACCCCGCAAAGGTGACCCGTTCGGCTCTGCAGAACGCAGCTTCGATCGCTGGCCTCTTCCTCACCACCGAGGCAGTTGTTGCAGACAAGCCCGAGCCCGCAGGTGCAGCAGTAGCTGATCCCACCGGTGGCATGGACTTCTAAGTCTGAGACACTTCTGGCGGGGGTCGCACCGATTGGTGCGGCCCCCGCTTTTGTGTAGGCGCCCGCCCCTCGCACCGGGGCCTGCATCACAGGCCATCCACACGCACAAAGCGGCACAGCAAAGCACACCGCAGTGCATCCCTATTGCACGCCTCCGTGCCACCTGACCCGCTCCGCGAGTGACAAGAACCAAAGCGCAGATCACGTCACCGCTGTGCACAGGCGTAGCCCATGGCTAGCGTGGATGGACCGAACCAGGACAAACTACGCATCGGACGGGCGCTCATGAAACGTGTAATTACAACAATTGGTTACTTCGTGGTTGGCGTGATGCTCGGTGGAGCGATCCTCACAGTCATTTGCATCGGAGGAAGCCTCATCGCGATTGCAGATATCCCGGGCACGACAAATGAATTACACGTTCCTGGAATCCTCAGGGGCGTGGGCGACGGCGCGCACGGAACCAGAGAGCAGCCGTTCTTCTCCTTCGAACCAAACTTCATTGGCATGGGTGTCTTCATCGTTGTCGTCGCAGGTCTCTACACGCTGTGCCAGCTGAGGCGTAATGAACCGCACCTTCCCACAGACCGGCCATTGAACTTGACTGACGCCGCGCACTCTGAGCTGCCTGGCGAAGACGAGTCCAGCACCGCTAAACGGGCCCGTTCACACGAAAAGGGGAGTTATTCACGTGAATAACTCCCCTTTTCGGCAACAACGCCTCTTCTTGCGAGGTTGAGCGAGAGCCAGGAGCGCAGGAGTTCCGAGATCCAGGAGCGCAGCAACTTGGAGTTCGGAACCCGGAAGCGGACCTACCGCTTGATCGACCCGATCGGCACGGTGTCCTGCGACACGGGCGAGAGCGGCAGTTCCACGTGGAACGTGGCGCCACCACCTGGCGTCTCGCGCGCATCGACCTTGCCGCCGTGCGCTTCAACGATGGACTTGACGATCGCGAGGCCGAGGCCTGAGCCGCCGGTCTCCCGGTTGCGCGAGGTGTCTGCGCGCCAGAATCGGCCGAAGATCTTCTCGCGAATCTGCTCGGGGATGCCCTCGCCGTGGTCCACGATTTCGAAGCACGCCACCGGTGCAGCGCCCTCGGGCACCTCCGGCGTCGAAATGACAATTTCGATGGGGCTGCCGTCGGGGGTGTGACGCATGGCGTTACCGATGAGGTTGGTCATGAGCTGGCGCACACGGTGCTCGTCGCCGAGCACGTACGGGTCTGTCGGGTCCTCTACGACGGTCACCGCGCGATCGGGAGCCTGAGCCCCAGCATCGAGTGCTGCGTCGTGCGCAAACTGGTTGAGCGGCAGCGCAGCGAGTTCGAGCGGGCGCCGCTCATCGAGACGGGCGAGCGCGAGCAGGTCCTCGACGAGCGAGGTCATGCGAATGGCTTCCTTCTCGATGCGGTCCATCGCCTGGGCGATCTGCTCGTCGGTCTGCAGGGCACCCATGCGGTACAGCTCTGCGTACCCGCGCACCGATACGAGCGGCGTGCGCAGCTCGTGGCCAGCGTCACCGACGAAACGGCGCATGCGGAGAATCGTGTGCTCTTTGTCTTCGATGAAGCCATCGAGTCTGTCGAGCATGGTGTTGAGCGATTCGCCGAGATGGCCTACTTCGGTGTGCGGGCTCGTCACCATGATGCGCTTGGAGTAGTCGCCGCGCGAGATCTCGAGTGCGGTCTGTTCAACCTCTGCGAGCGGCAGGAAGGTCGTCGTAACGAGCACCCGAGTGAGGGCAGCGCCGAGCAGAATGACCGCGATGCCGAAGCACGTGAAGATCATCACATATTGGGCGACCATCTGGTTGATGGCCGTCGTCGAGGCGGCGATCAAAAGCGCGCCACCGGGTTCCTGATCGAAGTAGATCGGGATGGTGACCGCGCGCCAGTGGGTGCCGTCGATTGCTTCGAGTTCGAAGAGGTCGGTGGCGTGATCGACCACCCAGGAGATGTCGAGCTCAGCAGGGACGAGCGGCAGGTGTTTGCCGTCGACGTCGCGACTGTTGTTGTATCGGACGGTGCCATCGGTGTTCAGCAAGGCCGTGTAGTAGCGGCCGTCAGCGAAGATGACGTCGTTCTGGGTGAGCTGTTTCAGGTCGGCGCCTGTTGCGAGGGCCGCCGTTGGGTCCAGCCGAAGCTGGTTCAGCGTTGCGGTTTGGCTGCTAAGCAGCATCGGGCGGAGCACCCCGAGGGTGCCCACGCCCGCCACGATGAGGCCGAGGAAGAGAATGAAGACCGTAACGCCGGTGATCTTCGTTCGCAGTGAAACATCGGCCCAGCGTTCGCTGAACGTACGAAGAGGATGCAATTACTTCGCTTCCGCCTTGAGCATGTAACCGAAGCCACGCTTGGTCTGGATGAGGGACTCATCGGTGAGCGGATCAAGCTTGCGTCGCAGGTACGAGACGTACGACTCAACGATGCCAGCATCGCCATTGAAGTCGTACTCCCAGACATGGTCGAGAATCTGCGCCTTCGACAGCACGCGGTTGGCGTTCTGCATGAGGTAGCGCAGCAGCTTGAACTCGGTGGGGGAGAGCTCGACGGGGGTACCGCCGACGGAGACCTCGTGGGTGTCCTGGTCCATCGAGATGGGGCCGACCTCGAGCATCGACTCTTCGTCGTCCTGGATGGTGCGGCGAAGCACCGCGTTGATACGCGCGATGATCTCGTCCAAGCTGAAAGGCTTGGTGACGTAGTCGTCGCCGCCAACGTTCAGGCCTTCGACCTTGTCTTCGGTGTCGTCCTTCGCGGTGAGGAAGATGATGGGGGCGGTGTAGCCCGCCGACCGAAGACGCTTGGTGACGCTGAAGCCGTTCATGTCGGGGAGCATCACGTCGAGCACGATGAGATCGGGCTCTTCTTCAAGAACTGCAGAAATGGTTTGGGCGCCGTTGCCGACCGCTCGGACACCGAATCCAGCGAAGCGGAGGCTCGTGCTGAGCAACTCGCGGATGCTGGGCTCGTCATCGACGATAAGGATACGGGGGCCCTTGTGCTGAGTAGTCATGATTTCAGTCTCTGACAATTTGCTATGAGGTTGCTGGAAGTCTGTGACACCCTACAGAGGTTGCCGGATGCCTGTGACACTTTGCACAAGACATCCGGCAACCTCTGGAACGGGTGGATCGCTTAGTTGCCGGTCACCCAGCCAGCCCAAGCGGTCGACATCGCGTCGTAGTTCTCGACCCAGAAATCGATGTTCGACACCTTGCCGGTTTCGAAGCGGGTGCTTGCGAGCCAATCCGAGAGGAGCGGATCGACATCGGGCTTCGCATCAACGTTGACGGGCGACATGGAGTTGAGCTCGGTCATTGCGGCCTGCTGATCCGCGCCAAGGTAGTAGTTGATTGCCGCGTGGGAGGCAGCAACATCTTTGGCACCCTTCGGAATCGCGGTGGAGTCGATCGCGACAAGCCACTCGTCCCAGACCGGGGCGATGGGGGCGCCGGCTTCTGCTGCGCCGTAGCCGCGACCTGACCAGACGAAGCCCATCACGGCCTCGCCTGACTCGAGCTGCTGCTGCGCCTGTGCGCCCGTGGTCCAACCGATCATGTCGTCGCCGAGGTCGCGGTACATGTCGAGTGCCTGGTCGATGTGCTCTGGCTTGAGCTCGTTGAGATCGACACCGGCGGCGAGCAGCGGGAACTCGAGGTTCTGCGGGTCAACGTAGGTGGTCTGCGGGACCGCGCGCTTGCCGGGGAACTTCTTGGTGTCGAAGAAGTCGGCCGCGCTCTTGGGTGGATTGTCGCCGAAGACCTCGGTGTTGTACGCGATCACGAAGCCGTACATGACATTGGGGATCATGCACTCATCGGTGAGTGTGCCCTCTGGGAGCTTCGAGGTATCGATGAGCGAGCGGTCGATCTTCTCGTACATGGTGCCGCAACCGCGCGCTGAGTCGACCTGGGTCGTGTCGACGATGTCCCACGACACGTTGCCGCTGTCGACCATCGCCTTGAGCTTGCCGGAGTCGAATGCGTCCATCTGCATGGTGGCGCCGGAGGTCTGGGCGAGTGGCTGCCAGATGGCTTCGTCCTGACCCTCTTGGAAGATGCCGCCCGGGCCGGCGTACGTGAGGGTCGTGCCCTCGAGAATGCCTTCTTTGATCTGGCCGGCGACGGGAGTGCCGAAGTCACGGTCTGCTGCGGGGGCTGCGTCATTGCCGCCACCGGAGCATGCCGTCAGCAGGAGTGCTGCGGCGCCGAGAGATGCGAGGAGACTTGTGGTTCTGATGGGGTTCGTCATTGAACTTCCATTTCTCTGGTGCGAGCGTGCTCGCGGGGAGTGGCGGTGCCGAAGCACCGCCACCGGGGAAGGAGCGGGGCTAGAGACCCCAAATCGAAAGGAACTCGTAGGCCACGTGTGCCGCAGCGAGCGAGGTCACGTTGGCGTGGTCGTACGAGGGCGCGACCTCAACGACGTCTGCGCCGACGACGTTGAGGGGAGCGAGGCTGCGAATCAGGAACAGGAGCTCGCGGCTCGAGAGTCCGCCTGGCTCGGGCGTACCCGTGCCTGGTGCGAACGCGGGATCGAGCACGTCGATGTCAACGGAGACATAGACGGGACGATCACCGAGGCGGGCGCGCATCTGATCGGCGATGCCGTGCAGCCCGGTGGTGAGGAACTCGCTTGCGTGGACCGTCTGGAAGCCGAGCGCCCGATCATCGGAGAGGTCGTGGTGATCGTAGAGCGATCCGCGGATTCCGATGTGCATGCAGCCCTCAGGATCCAGCAACCCTTCCTCGGCCGCGCGTCGGAACGGGGTGCCGTGGTGCGTCGAAGCGCCGAAGTAGGTGCCGAACGTGTCAATGTGTGCGTCGAAGTGCAGGACCGAGATGGGGCCGTGCTTGTCGAACAGCGTCTTGATGGACGGGTACGCGACCGTGTGGTCACCGCCGAGAATGACGAGTTTCCCCGCACGCTCGCGCGCAGCGGTGAGGCCGGTCACCATCGCATCAATCGCGGTCTCGATGCCGAACGGGGTCACCGCAAGGTTGCCAACATCGGCGACCTGGTGCTTGGCGAACGGGAACGAATCGAGTTCGACGTGATGGGGGCGGATCAGATGGCTTGCGCTACGGATACCTTCGGGGCCGAAGCGTGCGCCGGGGCGATAGGTGACGCCTGAGTCGAAGGGGATGCCGATGACACCGGCGGCTGACTCACCAACGTCGGCGAGGCGGGGAAGCCCCGCGAAGGTGCCGGGACCCGCGAAGCGCGGAACCTGCGAGAAATCTACCTGACCGGTGATCTCGCGGCCGTCCGGGCCGGGGGTACGTACGTAGGGAAAGTCGAGACTCATGCGTCTGCTCCTGGGTTCAGTGAATCGGCTTCAACGCGGTGGTCGGCTGGCGCCTGCACCACGATGACGGAAAGGCCCGGGGTGACGGTCGAGACCTTGATGGCGGCCTCGAGCTCTTCCGGGGTGGTCGGCTGAACGACGTGCGCGCCGAAGCCGCGCGCGATCATGCCGAGGTCCTGTGCGGTCGTGCGAACGCCGGCCGGCATGATGTCGGTGCGCGCGAACGAGACCTCGATCTCGCGGTAGCCGCCGTTGTCCCAGATGATGTGGGTGACGTTCGCACCAAGGTCGCGTGCGGTTGCGAGCTCGGTGAGGGTGAAGAGCGAGCTCCCGTCGCCAGCGAGCGAGATGATCGGGGTATCGGGCTTGCCAATCGCGGCGCCAATTGCCATCGGGAGCGCGGGACCGAGCGTGCCGTAACCGTAGGGAGCGAGCCAACGGCCAGGCTCGTCAAGCGTGAGGAAGTGGTGCGACTGGTAGGCGACCTGCGCCGAGTCTGCAGTGAGAATCGCGTTTGCGGGGAGCGCACGTTCGATGGCGGCGATCCATGGGGTGTGCGGATCCGCCTCACGTGCCTCAGCGAGCCCCTGGCGCGCGACCGCTGCCCGTGCCATGCCCGCCGTCGACACCTCCGGGGCGAGCGTTGGCAGGTGTGCGAGCGCGTGCGCGAGGAAGTCACCGACGCGCATCTGCAGCGTCGGCCGGATCTGGTCTGGGTGCGTGACCGTGGGGTCGATGTCGACGCGCACGATGTCAGCCATCTTGGGCTCGGGGGAGCCGGTGAACAACACCTCGAAGTCCGACAGCTCGGTGCCGAGGCCAATGATGAGGTCGGCGTCCTCCACGAGCTCTTGCGTGCGAGGGAAGGGCATGCTGATGCCAGCGTTCAGCGGATGATCGGTGGTGAGCAGCCCCTTCGCATTGCCAGTCAGGATGAGCGGGGCCGCAAGATGCTCCACGAACTCCTGCACCGCAGGGCCGTCATGCCGAGCACCGCCGCCGGCGATGATGACGGGGCGCTTGGCTGCTGCGATCCGCGCCACCGCCTCGTCGATGGCTGCCGCAGTCGCACCAGGAACCGGGGGAGCCGCCGCCGTCGCGCCTGCCGCGACCGACGCGCTCGCCGCAGGGCGGTGGATCTCGCCGACCTCTTCTTCAAGCATGTCGCGCGGGACTCCGATGTAGACGGGGCGCGGGCGCTCGGTCTCCCAGCGGGTGAATGCCTCGTCGATGAGCTCGATCGCGCGCTCTGGGGTGGTGACGGTCTCACTGATGAGCGTGAATGGGCGGAGCACATCTGCGAGATCAGGAGTGTCGTGCAGGGTGCCGCGGTGGGCGCCGAGCTCGGGGCGGGTGACGGTCGATCCGATGATGAGCATGGGGATCGAGTCATGCCAGGCCTGGCCGATGGGGGTGAGCGCGTTGAGCACGCCGGGGCCGGTGATGAGGTAGCACACGCCTGGCTTGCCGGTGGTGCGGGTGTAGGCGTCGGCCATGAATCCTGCGCCCTGCTCGTGTCGTGGGATGGTGACGTTGAGCCCGCTCTTGTCGATATCGCGGAACAGCTCGAGCGTGTGCACGCCAGGGATGCCGAAGATGTGTTCCACACCGTATTCGGTGAGTAGTGAACTGATGGCCTGACCGAGTCGCATGTGACCCCTCCTGCGCAGACGTCATTGTCTGCAATCGATGTGTGCCACAACCCCAATGTTTTGTGGCACGTTACTCTTTGCAGTGATACTAAACACGCAGTGTGAGGAAGGTCAATCATCGATTTGTAACGAAGCCGTATGCTTCAGGTAGACACATCGGGGTAGATCACACGACGAGGAGCGATCGCATGACGGAGCTGACCACCGCGCGACCACCGTTGAATACCGGCACGGACCAGCTCACACAGATCGGATTCCGGCTTCGCGTCGCCCGTGAAGAACGCGGCATGACGATCAGCAGCGTCGCCGACTTCACCGGCCTCACGAAGGGCTTCATTTCGCAGGTGGAGCGTGGCCTCACCTCCCCGTCGATCACCTCGCTTGCCGCGATCTGTGATGCGCTGACGATGCCGATGGGGCGCCTGTTCGATCCGCCCACCGTGCATGTCAGCCGCAACGCAGAACGCGCGCCGTCGCACCTCATGGGGAACGGGCTTGAAGACATCATCCTCACGCCACCCGGGCAGAGCGGACTCCAAGTCATCGAAACCGCCATCGAACCCGGCGGCGGATCCGTGACCGAACCCTACCGACTCCCGGTAGACCGCGAGTTCGTGGTTGTGCTTGAGGGCGTGCTCGAACTGACGATCGAGAGTGACACCTACCTCATCGGGGAGGGCGACGCCGTCACCTTCGATGCGCGCCATGCGCACACCTGGCGCAACCCGTCTGGGACCTACCGTACCCGGGTGATGTGGGTCTTGACCTCGGCGTAGCCGGGCACGAAGAGGGCGCGGATCGTGGCGTTGCTGCCGTGATCCGCGCCCTGATGTGACCTAGATCTGGTCGGCGTCGAGAATCGTGTACGCGTACCCCTGCTCGGCGAGGAAGCGCTGGCGGTTCTGCGCGAAGTCCTGGTCGACGGTGTCACGTGCGATGAGCGTGTAGAACGACGCCTTGACGTCCTTGCCCTTCGGGCGAAGCAGGCGACCGAGGCGCTGCGCCTCTTCCTGGCGCGAGCCGTACGAGCCAGAGATTTGCACCGCGACCGAAGCATCAGGGAGATCGACTGAGAAGTTCGCGACCTTCGAGACAACGAGGGTCTTGATCTCACCCGTGCGGAACGCGTTGAACAGGTCCTCGCGCTCGTTCACCGGGGTCTGACCCGTGATGAGGGCAGCGCCGAGCGAGGCAGCCATCGACTCGAGCTGGTCGATGTACTGGCCGATCACGAGCACGCTCTCGCCGGGGTGCTTCGCGATGATGCGGCGCGCGATCTCTTCCTTCTCGGGGGTCGAGGAGGCGATGCGGTAGCGGTCCTGATCTTCGGCAGCCGCGTACTGGTAGCGCTCGCCCTCTGGCAGGTCGATACGCACCTCGAAGCACTCAGCGGGCGCGATGAAGCCCTGCGCCTCGATGTCCTTCCACGCTGCCTCGTACCGCTTCGGGCCGATGAGGCTGAACACGTCACCTTCACGACCGTCCTCACGCACGAGCGTCGCGGTGAGACCGAGGCGGCGGCGTGCCTGCAGGTCAGCGGTGAGCTTGAAGACCGGAGCGGGAAGCAGGTGCACCTCGTCGTAGACGATGACGCCCCAGTCCTCAGCATCGAGGAGCGATAGGTGAGCGTACTCACCCTTCCGCTTGCTCGTGAGGATCTGGTAGGTCGCGATCGTGACGGGCTTCACTTCCTTCACCTGGCCCGAGTACTCGCCGATGTCTTCAGCGGTGAGGTTCGTGCGGCGCAGCAGCTCGTCGCGCCACTGGCGTGCCGAGACCGCGTTCGTCACAAGGATCAGCGTCTTCGCGCCGACGGCAGCCATCGAGGCGGCACCAACGATGGTCTTGCCCGCACCACAGGGGAGCACGACGACGCCGGAGCCGCCCTTCTCGAACGCGTCAACCGCGCGCTGCTGGTAGTCGCGCAGCTGCCAGCCACCCTCGCCGTCGCTCTGTGCGAGCTCGATGTCGTAGGGTTCGCCGGGGGTGTAGCCCGCGAGATCTTCTGCGGGCCAGCCGCGAGCGACGAGCTGCTGCTTGAGCTCGCCACGCGCCCACGGGGCAATCACGTAGGTGTGCTCGTCGAGCTTCGTCTCGATGAGCGGAGCGATCTTCTTCGCGCTCACGACCTCGCGGAGGATCGTTGGCTCTTCCGAACGCAGGATGAGTGCGCCAGCGGTCGCCGCAAGCGCCTCCGTTGCCGAGGTGGGCAGCGGGGCAGCCTGCGCAGCAGCGATCTCCTCCTCGGTGAGCGGTTTGCGCTCAATCGTGAGCCGGCCGTAGCGGCGCATGGTGTCGGCGATCTCACTCGCGACGCCAGACGGAACCGGGAACTTCGCGTACGTGTTCAGCGTCTCGAGGATCTCTTCGGCCGTGTGGCCTGCCGCGCGCGCGTTCCACAGACCGAGTCGCGTGACGCGGTAGGTGTGAATGTGCTCGGGAGCACGCTCAAGCTCAGCGAACACGGCAAGCGCGTGACGCGCCTCTTCAGCGTCGGGGTGTGCCACCTCGAGCAGAACAGTGTGGTCGCTTTGAACGATAAGAGGACCGAGAGTCATAACGACCTATTCTACCGGCGACTCCCGAACTTCGGCAGGGCGCGGCGTGGTTCGCTACTTGCTCGGAAGTTCAGCTGGTTCAGCGACCGTGATTGCGGCAACGGGGAACGTGCGTTCTACGCCAGCCTGCACGTCAAGCGCGCGCACGCGACCGGCCCCGATCGAGATCGGTGTCACCACGAAGTCGCGGCGATCACCGCGGATCTCCACCGTCACACGCATTGTCAGCTTGTCTTTGTGCGCGAGCGCGAGGCGACCGGGAATGTCGCCAAGACCGTCGCTCTGCGAGTTCACGCTCGAGACGCGGTCGACGAGCGCGGTGATGCTGTCGACGGGTGCTGGCTCGGCGTCACTCGCTGCCGGTGTCACCGCTGCTGCTGCTGTTGCGGCTGCTGCGGCTGCTGCGGCTGCTGCGGCAGTCTCGGCCGTGGCAGCTCCGGGCGCCGAGGCACCCGGTTCAGCTGGTGCGGGATCCGCCACAATGGTCGGTGCCATCGCGGGATACCGGGCCTCAACCAGCGCGCTCAATACGTGATCGGCACGCAACTGTGAATACAGGGTGCGATCGTCACGCTCGGTGGACTCGCCTGGAACGGGCTCAGCGTAGTGCAGCTGCAGGTGTGCGAGCGTCCGGTCGACGAGCAACGTCGCGGTGAGCGCAGGATCGCGCACCTCCAGCCGTGCGCGACCGTTGAAGCCGTCGTGCTCGTGCACGACGAGGCTGCCGGTGCGCGATGCCGCGGCCGAAATGAGGTAGTCAAGCGGCTGCGGAACGCCCGTGAGTGACAGTCGTGCAAACGTGGCGCGGATCGTTGCCTCACTCACGCCGCGGTCGAGCGCGCTCATCATCGCTGCCTCGGTCACGCGCAGCGTTGAAGCGACGCCAATGTGCTCGGGGATCGTGCACTCCGCAAGCGCGGCCTCGTCAGCTGCCGCGAGCGGACCAGGAACGACCACGCTCAGGTCAGGCTGCACGTAGACGCCGGGAACCGGCGCGGGAAGTTCGTCAGCTGCTGCCGCGCGGGCAGCCGCAAGATCACCCGCGAGCATGGCAACGCCAGCAGCGGAAAGCTGGCCATCAACCGTGACGCCAAGTGCGTCCCAGGTGGCAGCGGTGCAGGCGGCCTCGTCACGGGTCGCCTGCGAAACGAAGGGGAAGAGCAGCGGCAGATCGGCGAGTGCTGCCGTCACATTCGCGCGATCTGCGAGCGCGTAGGACAACACCTCCGGAGCGGGGAGCGTCGCGGCAGCGAGGGTGAGCCAGCGCTCAGCCTGCGGATCCGCCAACCAACGCAGCCCAGCCGCGGCGGGCACAAGCGAATCAGCATCAGACGCGACGAGCAGCCCAGCCGCACGCGCGAGCGCGAGCACGGCGAACGCCTCGTCCTCGGTAGTGCCGTGTTGCTCGGCGAGCCCACGAACCGCGGTCGTCTGCGGCTTGCCCGTGCGATTCAGGCGCAGCGGCGCCTGAGACAGGGCGCGGATCACCGCAGCGACCTGCCCCATCATCGTCAGCGCCGGCACATACCAGTGCGCGAGCTCAGACGGTGCTGCAGCGGTGGAAGGCGCTGGCGCCTGCTGATCTGCGTCCCAGCCGTGCTCCGCACCAAGGGCCGCAAGCATCGCATCGACCTCTGGTAGCTGCGCCGTCGGCTGCTCAGGGGAGCGGCCAAGGAGGCCAAGCTGCTTCAGCGCCCTGATCTCAGCCGGACGCGCCTTCGCTGGGCGTGCCAGCGCTCGCAACTGCGCATGATTCAGCGTGCGCAGGACGCTCTGCACCGACTCAGGACGCAAGAGCGCCTGCGCAAGGTCAATACTGTCGTTGATCTGATCGGGATAGCTGACTCGACGGGCGCGCACAAGGCACGTCAGTCCGTCGCGATCGAGATCCGCGATCGCGGTAGCAAGCGCCAGGGTTCCGCTCATAGTGCCGAGTTCCTTGTGCAGGTTCCGAGTGCAGAGGCCGTGTCCCGGAGGACTACGACTTGCGCGACTTCTTTGCTGCGCGGCTCCGGCGAACCTGCGCGGTAATGACCAGTGCGATGAGCAGCGCGAAACCAGCGGGCAGACCGTAAATCGTCATGCCGTACACGTACGGCCAGAAGCCCGCAGCGAGGTCAGCGGTGCCGTTCAAACCGGCAGCCAGCGTGACAAAGAAAGAAATAAGCGCGAGAGCGATGATCGCAATAGTCGCGTACGCGAGGACGCGCTCGATCACCGAAGCGGAAGAATTGTCGGTATCCATCCGCACCATTCTACCGGCGATGCTCGAAACTGCCCAGGGCGATGCTGGGAATTGCGCGGTAAGCTTGACGAGATATGCCGGTTGACCGGCAGGTGGACGATTGTTCTGCCCCTTATCCGCAAGACGTCGGTGGTTTGCTGAGTGTGAACGATCCGCGCCCCTGCGAATCAGAGACGAAACAGGAGTGTCAAGGCATGCCGAACGGCAAGGTCAGGTTTTACGACGAAGAAAAGGGCTTCGGCTTCATCCAGGGCGAAGACGGCGCGCAGGTCTACTTGCATGCCTCGGTGCTGCCAGATGGTGCAGACGTTCGCGCCGGAACTCGGCTTGAGTACAGCGTCGGCGAAGGCCGCCGCGGCCCCCAGGCGCTGTCGGTGCGCGTCATTGATACCCCGCGTCTCGCGCGCCGCTCACGGAAGTCGGCAGACGAGATGGCGATCATCATTGAGGATCTCGTGAAGCTGCTCGACAGCGTCGGCACGGACCTGAAGGCCGGTCAGTACCCCGACCGTCCCATGTCGCGCAAGGTCGCGACGATGCTGCGTCATATCGCAGATGATTTTGATGTCTAGATTGAGCGAGGAAGAGCGCATGACCGAAGAAGAAACTCACGTGGCGGAGACCGGTGCGGCAGGTGCCGACGCAGGTACTGACGCTGGTGCGGTCGATGCTGGTGCGCTCCTCACCGCGCTGCTTGCAGAGCGGGAGCTTGCTCGCACCGCGCTCGCAGAGATCACCGATGCTGCAACCATCGGTGGCGAGGCTGGACACGAAGAGCACGAAGCTGGCGTCGTCACGCTGTACTTCGAGAGCCTGCTCGCTGGCTATCCTGGCTGGCGCTGGGCTGCGACGCTCGCGAAGGTCGGCGCAGATGAGCCAGTGACCGTGCTCGAGGTTGAACTCCTGCCCGGTGACGACGCAGTGCTCGCGCCAGAGTGGGTACCCTGGTCGACCCGTCTTGCGCAGTACCGCGAAGCTCAGGTTCGCCAGGCAGAGGAAGACGCGGCTGAGGCCGCTGCTGCCGAGCTCGCTGACATTGATGACGTCGATGCAGAAGACGACATTCACGACAACGATCACTCTGAGGCTGACTCGGACATGCACGGCGCTGATGTCGATGATGATCTTGACGACGACGATGATGACAGCGATGATGACGATGATGAGCTTGGCGCTGATTCCGAGTCGGAAGATGAAGACGACGTCGATCTCGATGACGACGACCTCGAGGACTAACTCGGGTCGCTGCGGCGCGGCCCGCGCTGCTGTGCAGTGCGTGGCCTTGCGTGGCCTTGCGTCGCTTTGGCGCGCAGGTTCGAGCGCCATAACCTCAACCCCGCGAAAACGATAGTTTCTCTCGAGATGGCCACTTTCTGGCAGTAGAAAGGGGCCATCTCGGCAGAACGGCCCCTTTTCGTGGGGTTGAGTGCTGTCTAGACCCGGTCTCGGACTCCAAAACGGGTGCCTCCCCTGCATGGCCACTATTGGTCCACCCCGCACCAGCACTGCCGGAATACAGAATGGGCCGGCCAAAGGCCGGGCTGCCTGATTTGAATCCACCAAACCCCGGCGGGGTGGAACGAATACAGGGGATGTGCGCCAGCTCGATGCCGACCAAGGGAATCGCTAGCGCTCCCAGGCCCAACACACTGGCCACGAATACAGCAAGGCCCCGGAGTGAAAACTCCGGGGCCTTGCTGTGATCCGCCAATAAGTGCTGGCGATGGGACGCTATGTCGCCGTCAGCGACTTACGCGAGGCGCTCGAGCACGTAATCAACGCACTCGGTGAGCTTCTGCACGTCTGCGGGCTCGATCGCGGTGAAGGTCGCGATACGCAGCTGGTTACGGCCGAGCTTGCGGTAGGGCTCGGTGTCGACGATGCCGTTGGCGCGGAGCGCCTTCGAGATAGCCGATGCGTCGATCGAGTCGTCGAAGTCGATGGTGACAACAACCTGCGAGCGGTGCGCCTCTTCCGTGACGAAGGGGGTAGCGACCGACGAAGCCTCAGCCCACTTGTAGAGGATCTGCGAGGACTCAGCGGTGCGAGCCGAAGCCCACTTGAGGCCACCGTTGCTGTTCATCCAGCGGATCTGCTCGTCCATCATTGCGAGGGGAGCAAGCGCCGGGGTGTTCAGCGTCTGGTTCTTGCGCGAGTTATCCAGTGCGCCACCGAGGTTCAGGGTCTCGGGGATGTAGCGGTCGCCTGCGGTGAGGCGCTCGATGCGCTCGATAGCCGCGGGCGACACCATTGCGAACCAGATGCCACCGTCAGAAGCGAAGTTCTTCTGGGGCGAGAAGTAGTACACGTCAGCCTGGCTTGCATCGAAGTCGATGCCGCCTGCTGCGCTGGTTGCGTCAACGAGGGTCAGCGCGCCCGCATCGCCCTGTGCGCGAACGACGTCAGCCATGACACCGGTCGAGGTCTCGTTGTGGGGGTACGCGTAGACGTCAACGCCCTCGGTTGCGAGGAGCGACGAGCGCGAGCCAGCCTCAGCCGCACGAACATCGGGTGCCTCGAGGAAGGGAGCTGCCGCAGCTGCCTTCGAGAACTTCGAGCCAAACTCACCGAAGGTGAGGAACTGGCCACGGCGCTCGATGAGCGAGTGGACTGCAGAATCCCAGAATGTGGTCGCGCCGCCGTTTGCGAGGAGGATCTCGTAACCCTCAGGTGCCTGGAAGAGCTCAGACAGGCCCTCGCGGACGCTGCCAACAAGGTTCTTCACGGGAGCCTGGCGGTGCGAGGTGCCGAGGGTGCCGGGCTGGAGCGAGCTCAGGAATGAGATCTGCTCGTCGCGCACCTTCGAAGGGCCACAGCCAAAACGGCCGTCGGCGGGGAGCAGGTTTTCAGGGATGGAGATGTCTGCCATGCGACAATTCTACGCTCATTCCTGCGCACATCACGTCCGTTGTCATAAACTGGGTGATGGTCGCTCCGCACAAAAATGCGGTAGCTGGGCGAATTGGAGTGCGCATGGCAGATCTCATTGATACGACGGAAATGTATTTGCGCACCATCCTCGAATTGGAGGAGGAGGGCGTGACGCCTCTCCGCGCCCGAATTTCAGAGCGTCTGAACCACTCAGGCCCGACCGTTTCGCAGACCGTTGGTCGCATGGAGCGCCTCGGCCTGGTCAACGTGACGGAAGATCGCCGTCTCGAGTTGACCGCAGAGGGCCGCACCAAGGCTGTGCAGGTCATGCGCAAGCACCGTCTCGCAGAGCGCCTGCTCGCAGACGTGATTGGTCTCGAGTGGGAGTACGTCCACGACGAGGCGTGCCGTTGGGAACACGTGATGAGTGAGCGGGTTGAGCGCAGGCTCCTCGAACTCCTCGACCACCCGACGGTGTCCCCATACGGCAACCCGATTCCGGGACTTGAAGAACTTGGAGCACGCGGGGTGATCCGCGCTCAGAAGAACGTGGTGAGCGTGCTCGAACTGCTTCCTGTGAATGGTTCTGAGGTCACAGCAGAGGTGCTGCGACTTGCTGAGCCGGCACAGGTTGACCCTGAAACGCTGGTGAGTTTGCGGCAGGCCGGGATCACCCCCGGGAACCGCGCAACTTTCTCGCGTGACAGGGGATTCGTACGCGTTTCAGGCGACGCGACGGAAGTGGTGATCGAGATTCCGATCGAGATTGCCGCGCACATTTTCATTGCCGAAGGGGTTCGTTAAGTCATAGCGGCGTGAATCCTTTGGGCACTGGTAGGCCAACGATGGCCAGAAACAATATGGAGCCGATAACCAGGGCATAGAAGGAGACGAAGATGTCGCTTCCAACAGCAGAAGAACACGTGAATGCGGTGCTGGCAACAGCAGCACGGCGAAGCGTTGGCGAGAAAGAATTCATGCAGGCTGTGCATGAGGTTCTCGAGACGTTGACACCGGTTCTGCAGGAACATCCCGAATACATTGAGGCGGGAATTCTCGACCGCTTGGTCGAGCCAGAGCGACAGATCCTTTTCCGGGTCCCATGGGTAGATGACACGGGTCGTGTGCGAGTGAACCGCGGGTTCCGCGTGCAGTTCAACTCGGCACTTGGCCCCTTTAAAGGCGGGCTCCGCTTCCACCCGAGCGTGAACCTCTCGGTGGTGAAGTTCTTGGGCTTCGAACAGATCTTTAAGAATGCACTGACCGGGCAGCGGATCGGCGGCGGCAAGGGCGGCTCAGACTTTGATCCCGCAGGTCGCTCCGACGGCGAGGTCATGCGCTTCTGCCAGAGCTTCATGACGGAGCTCGTGCACCACATCGGTGAAAACATGGACGTCCCCGCGGGTGACATTGGCGTTGGCGCACGCGAGATCGGTTACATGTTCGGTCAGCACCGCCGTATGACCCAGCGTTACGAGGCAGGAACCCTCACGGGCAAGGGCGTCGGCTGGGGCGGCGCCGAGGTGCGCACCGAAGCAACCGGCTACGGTGCAGTCTTCTTCGCAGAAGAAATGCTGAAGCGTGCCGGCCAGGGAATCGCAGGCCTGACGGCAGCGGTCTCCGGTTCAGGAAACGTCGCGATCCACGTCATCCAGAAGGTTGAGCAGCTGGGCGGTCGCGCGATCACCGCGTCAGACTCCTCTGGCTACATCGTCGATGAGGCCGGTATTGACGTTGACCTCCTCAAGCAGATCAAGACCGTCGAGCGAGCCCGTATCTCGGAATACGCGGCCCGCAAGCCAGGCTCACGCTTTGTCGCGACCGGAAAAGTCTGGGAGGTGCCGGTCGACCTCGCCTTCCCGTGCGCAACCGAGAATGAGATTGGGCTTGCAGATGCGCAGGCACTGATCCGCGGTGGCGTGCGAGCGGTCACTGAGGGTGCAAATATGCCGACAACACCTGAAGCGGTTGCCCTCTTCCAGGAAGCGCGGGTGCTCTTCGCCCCAGGCAAGGCCGCGAACGCGGGCGGCGTCGCAACGTCGGCGCTCGAGATGCGACAGAACGCGGCACGCTCGCGCTGGGACTTCGACACGAGCGAGAACCGTCTGCACGCGATCATGACCGACGTTCACGAATCCACCTACGAGGCGTCGGAGCGTTACGGCAAGCCAGGCGACTACGTACTCGGCGCGAATGCCGCAGCGTTCACGACCGTGTCGCAGGCGATGCTTGAGCAGGGCGTGATCTAGCGCACCTATATATAGGGCACTGACGAGGGCGCGGATCCCTCGCGTACGGCCGCCACCCGGTTACGATCGGGCTGGCGGCCGTACGCATGTGTGCCGAGTGACGCGAAAAGCTGCGTCTGATGTTTCGATGTCGAAAAAACTGTGACACAAAATTCCGCATGATTCTGCGGAATTTTTAACAAACCTGAGCGTTCCGTGACCTCAGCGTGACATATTCGTAATCTTCCGTTACGCTTAAACAGTCCTGCACCGACCGTATTTCGCACAACGAAGTACGGGGAGACAGAAACGTTAGGTAGTTATTTTCGTGAACAATCAGAATGCTGGCACTGAAATCGCGCTTGCTTCGCAGCCCACCAAGGGCAAGGCAAAGCGAGTAGCAAAGGTAGCCGGAGCAGCAACTCTCGCTCTCGGCCTCTTTGGCGCAGTAGCCCTTCCCGCATACGCAGCTGAGACCACTCAGGACGTAGCGGTTCAGGCAAGCGCACAGACCCAGGCACTCGTTGTAGCCGACTTCGAAGAGAAGGCGCTGCCGATTGTTACCGCGGCTGTACCTACCGAAGAGATCCCCAAGCCTGTAGTCGTTGTCCCTGAGGCAACCGCCGCAGAGGGCGAAGCAGCTATCTCGGACGCTCCCATGATTCCCTCGGGCGCTGGCGCTTCGGGTGTCGTGAACGCAGCTCTCGCACAGCTCGGTCAGAACATGGACTGCACCGACCTCGTACAGAACTCGCTCGCAGCAATCGGTCTCACCGAGCGTCGCGACCAGGGTGGTTACGACCACGGTGTTGGCAGCTTCGACGGCTACGGCACGATCTACCCGTACAACCCGCTGACCGTTGCAGCAGGCGACCTGCTCGTATGGCCTGGCGCACCCCACATTGCAGTTGCTGTAGACAGCGGCTCGGCAGTGCACGGCGGCTGGGGCGACACCGTAGTGTTCGCTGGCCACCAGAACCACGGCGCAAACCCGGATTACATCATCCGCCTCGGCTAAGTCCGACCCCAAACTACCTGTGAACGGGCGCTCGACCATTCGGTCGGGCGCCCGTTCGCGTTTACGCGTGCGACCCGATGCTGTGCCGTTTGTCGTTGCCGAGGCACGGTGTGATTGCGATAGGGTTGCACTGTTGTGTTCGCCGCAGCGGGGCTCTGTCTGAGCGCTCTGACCGTGCGGGCGCGATCCACGCCTCAGTAGCTCAGTGGATAGAGCACCGCTCTCCTAAAGCGGGTGTCGGAAGTTCGATTCTTCTCTGGGGCACGGAACAAAATGACCTGCACTTTGGCGTAATCTAGCCGTGGTGAGGGTCTTTTTCTGTCTCCGGCTTGCCCTTGGCAACAGAATTGACAACAACTGTGCTGGCAATCTGGTGATCCAAGCGGCTTATAAGGTCGGTAAAGTCCTCATCGAACAGGTCAGCGTAGATATCGAGGGTGATTGCTGCGGACTTGTGCCCCAGCATCCGCTGAACTTCTTTCACGTTCGCCCCAGCTTGCACCGCGAGGCTGGCCGCAGTGTGCCTTAGGTCGTGTACTCGCATCTGGCGCAGATTCGCACGTGTGAGTGCTGAGTTGTACCAGTTGCGTCCGCTACGCCCTCCTGAGGGTGGACTGACGAAAGTCCCGTATGCGTTTCCGAAGATTAGCTCATGAGGCTTCCTGTCTGCGCAGTGCTCCTTGAGGAGATCCCAGACGATTGATTGAACTGGTACACGCCGGATCTTGTGTGACTTGGGAGTGCCTTCGATAAGTTTTGATCCGATGCTCACAACACTGCGTTCAATGTCGAGCCCAGCATCGCGTGGGCACTGGACGGCAGCAAGAACACCATCGTTCTCCGCTCTGATATATACCTTCTCGGTGAGCACCGAAGTTGACCTCAGCAGTGACCGTGTGGGCGTACGCGGCACACTATCCATGTGGGCTTCGGTTTCTACCAGGAAAGCTACGTCGTCAAGATCACTCTCACAAAATAACCCTGGCCCCTCCACAAGCACACTCCCACCCACGGGATACCCTGCCAACATGCGCAGAAGCTACCTACTCATTCTCCCACTCGCAGTAATCGCGCTCACAGGTTGCACAGCAGACCCAACACAACATGATGACGCGACAGTTCCACTCAGCGGAATAACGGAAGACAGCGACTATCTAGTCTCACCAAACGGCAGACTCGAATCATTCCCCGCAGACAAGAGCTCTTACCTGAACGTGCGCATCGAACGCACCGCGAAGCTCAACGGCCGCAACAAATCGCCAAAGCTCAAAGTCATGGTGCAAGCAGGCAACGAGCAGACAACCTGCGAATCATTCCGTCAATACATCTGGAGCGGTGACGTGGGCAGCAGCAACGAATACACACTCGAATGCGACACCTACATCCCTAAACCTCACGAGCTCGACATCATCAGCGGCACCGTCGCCCCCGAACTGTAGGCTCAACCAGTCGGCACCATCACCCCAGGGAACCCACCTCTCCTCGGGGCGCACAGGCAGGCTCGCGGCATAGTGACTTTTACTCAGGGTCAGTTCCAGGCTCTACCAATTGACCTGCAGGGGCCGTTTGCCCTTGTTTGGTATAGGTTTTGGGGTACTCAGGCGGTTGCAACCAGCCCGGTGCACCAATTGGGGAATGCCAAATGTCAAACCGATGCTTCTGAGTACAAAAAGTCACTATGTCGTGAGCCTGATTCTGGTAGCGGGTAGGGGTGCTATCCGGGGGGGGGGGGGGATTAGCTGACCGTTCTGCCTGAGGCGCGGGCTTTTCTTCAGCCCCTTGGCTTAGGTGGCATCGGGTAAGCCCAAGTGAGTCTTTCGCCGTCCGAGACCCTTGACCATGTAACGACGATATTTGTAACCCAGGGATCTGCCATCGTTGCCCCGTACATGATCTTTACTGCACTCCGAGCTCCGATGGTCGCTGGCATCTCGGTCAGCCCGATCCGGATCCCAAGGTTATCCGGAACTGTTCCGATGGTAACGTCCACTGCATCCATGGGGCTGGTGTTCGTGAGGAGAAAGGTATCTCCGTCCCACCATTCAAATGACCAGGGAGGGCTGTTGAATACGCTTGTCTGGATTGCTGCCATTTGTGTGTTGGCTGTCGTGGCTTTGTCCGCTGAGGCTTGAGCTAGATCCTGAGCCTTGATCGAATCAGCGCGGGAGGTCCACGCCATGATTGCGGAGCCGCCGGCGGCAATGGCGCCAATGATTGAGATGAGTAGTGCTGCAAGCTCCATGGCGCTCACTCTATATAAAAGAGCCTCAAAGATCTTGCACCATCTCTGGAACGTGTGAGCTGTTGCATTCCAGGGGGGGCAAACGATGGGACACCGTCGGCATACCCCGCCTTCTTTTCCAAACAAGTGCTTAGCATCGTATACATGGAATGGATGGAATTGCTTTCTGTACTGGGTGTCGTGGGTAGTGTGCTTGCTGCTTTCTTTGGCCATTTGAGTCTTAGTAGCCCGTTGAATAGGTTGGTTAAACTTACTGGAACCCTGGAAAGCTTAAAGAGCTACGATCAAGAGTCTTTCGAATATGTAAGAGCGGCTGTCCAGAATCTCTCGAGGAAGATTTCCAAGAAAGAAGAACCATGGGAAGACACATCTCGCATGCTTCTTCTCTCAGTTTGCTTCTACTTTGCAGCTGCGATCATTGCGACTTTTGCTCCTCTTCTCATTGACTCGGACGAATACCCAGTGAGAATGTTCGTGTTTGTGGGCATTGGGCTCATTCTCCTTATTTTGGGCGCGTTCTCTTTTGGATGGGTCGCTGTTCACCAACTTGCTGAAACTTGGAGAATCGTTGGGGGGAGCAGAAAACACAAAAAGAGTGGCCGTGCCAGCAAGAAAAACTCTCAGTCAAACGACGCAATATCGGACACTTTGGGCAATGAAATCACGTAAATGAGTGCCAAAGAACGAGACGGAAAACCAGCACCTATCTTGCACATTTGCATCACGTTTTAGCTGCGTCCCTAAGACATCAGCGGATCATTTTGGGCACTCCAGCGAAAGGACCAGCTGAAATGTGGCAACAGAGTTTGCAACAAATCATTGAGATTCACCAAACCTGACCCAACTAAGGAAACTCATGAGTTGGGTAGATTGGCATGATTTTAGGGCGCTCTAGTTGGAGTCTCGCCCTGTGCAGAATCGATTCTTCTATGGGGTAAACATCCAACATCGGCGCACACATACAACATCGCCGGCCGCTGCGATGACGTGAACGTCTGGTCGCAGCGACCGGCGATGGTGAGACTTGCGGACTAGGCGTTGCCTGATTTGAGTGCCTGCAGTCGCGCGTCTACTTCACTGAGCTCGCCTAGATCGTCGAGCTCATTGAACTGGGCGTCGAGCGTCGAAGCGGCAAGCTCCGCGCGACCGCGCACCATAGCCTCCTGCCGCTTGACCTTTTCCTCGAAGCGGCCAAGCTCGCTCGTCGGGTCGAGCACGTCTAGGTCCTTGACGGCGTCCTGCACCTGTTCCTGCGCCTTGGCGACCTTGCCGCGCGAAACGAGCTCGTCACGCTTGGCCTGCAGCTGTGAGAGCTTCTCGCGCATGGTGCTCAGGCCAGTCTTCAGCTGCTCAACAACTTTCTGCTGCGCGATGATGCTCGGCTCTGCGCTCGCCACCTCCTTCTCGAAGGAAATCTGCTTCGAGAGCGCAACGCGAGCGAGGTTGTCGAACTTCTCTGCCCCCGCGGTATCTCCAGCCGCACGTAGGGTGTCAGCCTGTCCTGAGGCTGCGGCAGCCTTTGTGCCCCACTCGGTCACGGCGGCCTGATCCTCTGCGAGATCGGCTTCCATGAGCCGCAGGTTGCCGATCGTCTGGGCTACCGAACTCTCCGCATCGACGATGCTGTTCTTGTAGTCGCGCTCCATCTGGTTGAGCATCTTCTCCGGATCCTCGGCAGAGTCGAGAAGTGCGTTGATGTTTGCCTTGGCGAGCTGGGTAATACGGCCAAGAATTGATTGCTTTGCCATGGTGGCTTCCTTTCCAGTTGATCCACCGATGCAGCTCGGAGGAAGTGTGAGTGCGAGGCGATGTCCGCCCGCAAGCTGTTGTGAGTGGCGCGGTGTGAGCTGTGTGGTGCGCCTTTAGAACCGACCACCACCACCGCGTCTGCCCCCGCCGCCGCCGGAGCCGCGCGATCCGCTACCAGAGCGGCCGCCACCTCCGCCCCAGCCGCCGGTGAACCCGCCGCCAGATCCGCTCCAGCCGCCGCCACTACCGCCACCGCCGCTGAGCAGGGTGCCGATGATGCCGCCGAGCACTGCAGTGCCAAGGTTGCTGTTTGCGCCTGATCCGCCGCCCATACCGCCGCCGCCCCAGCCAGAGACGTCGTTGTCTGCCAGTTGGCTTGCCGCCCTGGCATACTGAATCGCTTGCTGGGCAGCCTCGTATGAGCGGGCGGGGTCTTGCTGCGCGAGCTGCTCGGCGAGCTGTAGCTGACGCTGCGCTTCTGACAGGCGGGTGCGAGCCGTTGCGCCGATTGCTCCGCGTCGCGTGGCGATGAACTGCTCTGCGTTCAGCACCTCGCTGCGAGCGGCAACGAGTGCGCCGTCACGCGCGGCTTCGGCACGGCGCGTACGCTCAGAATTTTCTCGGGCCGAGCCGATGGCCGCGTCGATCTGTACGTTTGCCGCGGCCGCTGCCGCGAGGGCAGACACCGGGTCGCCCTGCGTACCGCGTTCCAAAAGCTCACTCACCTGCGCAGCAGCTTGCTGCAGCGCCTGCCGGTCGGCGTCACTCGCCGAATTGATGAGCTGTGAGACCACGGTGAGATCGGCGCGCAGGTCTGCCGCAGCTGCCTCGTATTGCGCGGCGCTCTCGGTGAGCTCTGCTGCCGCGGTCTCTGGTGACGCAGAGAGTAGCTTCGCCTGGTCGAGCGCGGCCTCACCTGCGCGAAGTGACACCGCAGCAGCAGAGGTCTTTCCGGCTGCGAGTTCTGCGTCTGCGGAGGCGATGCACTCGGCGGTGAACGTGAGGCGTTCCGCTGCCTCGGTTAGATTCGTCTGAACCTGGGCGATGATCGCGGGCGCGTAGGTGGCGCCAAGCTCCGCTGCACGCTGCCGCGCCACAGTGAGTTGCTCGGTCGTCGCCGCGTGCCCTGAGCGGAGCTGGGCAAGAGTTTCTGGTGCCCGTTGCTCGACCTCGCGCAGGCGCGTGAATGACGCGGTGTGCTCATCGAGGGAGGTCTTTGCCGCGGTGCAACGGTCGATGATTTCGGTGAGCCATGCGCGTCGGTCCTCGTCACTGTCAGGCTCGTTATCGTCAAGCTGTTGGCGACGGCCGAACGCGGCAGTGAGCTGCTCCTTTGCGTTGGTGATCGCGGCGGCAAACGGCTCAGCCGCAGCAGCGCCAAATTGTGCTTCGGCAAAGCTGAGTTCCTGCTCGCTGCTGCGGAGGTCATCATCAACCTGCACGAGTAGCGAGCTCGCCGTTGCTTCGAGTTCTGCAAGCGACGCGGGTGCGTCGGCCGTTTCTTGCTGGGTTTTCTTGCGCCGTTTGCGAGCGACGGTCACTCCGACTGCGACGGCTCCGACCACGACGACTCCGCCGATGACTGCAACCGCGATGCCAGTCCCGTTTGAACTTGGATTCAGCACCGCTTCGTCAATTCCTGTCAGGGTTCGCTCGACGACGCCACTCCAGTCACTCGCCTTGAGCGCCGGACGCACGTACTCATTGGTGATCTTCGAGTACTGCGCATCATCAATGAGCGCTTCGGGCGCATTGAGATCGAACATGCGATCTTGCACGGCAATGCTCAACAAGACTCCATCGTCGCCGAGGTAGTTCTTTTCGGCGGTAGCTGCGCCCCAGGCCGCGGGGTCTGCCGGGTTCTCGAACGCATCGACATAGACCACAAAGAGTTGCACGCCGTTCGCATCGGCGAACGAGCGCACCTGATCTTCGAGAGCGCTCATGTCAGAGCGAACCGCGCCGGTTGAGGTGTCATCGATGATGTACGCGCCATTGAATGCCGGGGGAGCGGTGGCAGCCGCCAGCGTGGCGCCACCCAAGGCAACTCCACCAAACACCATCAGTCCAAATAATGCAATCAAGCGCCTCATGCGCGGTCCCCCGAATCGCAATGCTGCGCGGACACTTCAATGTGGCCGCTGTGTCCACAGTGTAAGAGGGACGCCCGGATTTCACTAGAGCCTTCTAGGTTATTGTTTTGGTCTCGCTATGAATGGTGTGGAAATTCGAGGTTTCCCTGCGAACAACACTGTCGGCCCGGACCTCGCAAAGCTAGGCTGGCCGCATGCGTCGAATGCTTGCGGTGAGTGGTCGTATTGTCGGGGTGGCCGGGCTTGCTGCGGTCTCAGCACTTCACATGGCCTGGGCTGCAGGATCGTCTTGGCCAGCACAGAACAAGAAGGCGCTCGCTGAAGCCGTGGTGGGTTCAAAAACCGAAATGCCGAGCGCCGGTCCGACGCTCGTCGTCGCTGCGGGTACCGGTGCTGCTGCATTGCTCGCTGCAGGCGCATTCGGTGAAGGAAAGCCGCAACGCGCGGGGGTGCGTGCCATGGGGAGCGTCATGCTTGCGCGTGCCTGCTTCGGCGGGGAGACAGCGCTTGCGGCGCTCGGGCTTCCCAAGCCTGGAAAGCAGTTCATGCGCCTTGACGCAGAGTATTACCGGCCATTGACCGCGGTGCTGGGCGTATCGCTCTGGTTGGGGAGCGCGAAGCGCTGATCCGCTACCAGCCGCCCTGCTCGTCCTGGATCGTATTGCCGCCATCAACAGCGATGACCTGGCCGGTGACGTACGAAGCGCCGGGCGATGCGAGGAACTCGATGAGCGCCGCGACCTCATCGGGGGTACCTGATCGGCCGAGGGGAGTGGCATCACCCATGCGGTTCTCGTGCTCGGTTGCGGAGCCGGTGTTGATCCACCCCGGTGCGACAGCATTGGAAGTCACGCCGGTCTCTGCGAGATCAACCGCGAGGGAGCGCGTGAGACCTACGAGGCCTGCTTTTGCCGCGTGGTAGCCGACGTCTCCGCGGTAGGCCATGAGCGGACCTGACACGGAGGATACCGTGACGATGCGGCCGTGCGGAGCGGCGGACAGGTGCGGGATTGCGTTGCGTGTGACGAGATACGCGGTCGTGAGATTGCGAGTGAGCGCGTGCTCCCAGCCGACGCGATCGAGCGCGGTGGCAGGCTGCGGATCCTCAGGGTCAGAGACTGAGGTCATTCCAGCGTTGTTCACAAGAACGTCGAGTCGGCCAAATGCAGCAAGTGTGCTCTCGACGAGGTGTTCCGCGCCCTCGTCGGTGGTGAGATCGGCGGTGACACCGATGGCGACCGGGCTGCCGAGCGACACCTCGACCGAGCCAAACTGGGTCGCGAGTTCGTTGAGTTCGGCGGCGCGTTCGTGGATCCGCCCTGTGGTGGCCCCGATCGCCACGCGATAGCCAGCGCGCACGAGCCGTGCGGCAGCAGCGAAGCCGATTCCTGTGGGTGAACCAGCGCCGGAGATGAGTGCTACGCGGTCGTTCTGGGGAGCGGTGTGCGACATTGCCATGGTGTGAGCCTACGCCCTCTGAAGGTAGCTCCTAGGCGCCTTGCGGCGGGTGCACCAAGAATTCAAGTCGCTCCGACAGGTATGCGGCGAGCGTCGGTGCCCCGGTGAGCGCAGCGCCGGCGCGCCAGCGCACGCGGAGCTCACCATCGGCAATGCCCACCGGCAGCGACGCGTCGGCAGCAAACTCAGCGATGCCGTCCTCGGTGAGGGGAAGCGCGACAGCGTCATAGTTGACGGAGGTGCCTGCTGGGTATCCGCCGCGCAGGGCCGCCGCAGCGATCTCTCGGCGTTCTTCGCGGGAGACCGACGTGTTGTTCGGGCGGCCTCGCTCGGCTGCGCGAGTGACCGTGCCAGCGGCGTAGAGCACTGGCTCGCCGGGTGCTGGATCGTCGGCGCGCAGCAGCAGCGTGCCGAGCCGCCACACCTGACCAACGGGTCGCATGCGGGCTGCGCGAGTGATGAGGAACTTGCGTCGCTCCGGCACAAACTCGGCAAATTCTTCTGGCTGCACCTCTGCCGCGATGAGTCGCGCTCGCACCTCGGTGAGGGACGCGAGGCTGCGCTGAACCAAGTTATCCACACGTACAGTTTACCGAGCGGCGCTGAGGCGAGACCCTCGTTAGGCTTGTCCCATGAGCAATCAGGTACCAGTCAATCAGGCCTCGGCCCACCAGGCGTCGAGCGCGCCCGCCGGGCAGGAGTCCATTGAGGTCGAGCGCAAATACGACGTCGCGTGGGACGCGGTCGTGCCCACTGAGTTCGCCGAGGCGGGGCTCGAGGTCGCTGAGTGCGTTGAGCATCGCATGGTTGCGCGCTACTTTGATACCCGCGACGGTGCACTTGGCAAGCAGCGAGTAGCGGTGCGGGTGCGCGAGGGTGGTTCCGACGCTGGCTGGCACCTGAAGGAAAAGAACACGCTTGGTGCGCGCGAGCTCGGCTGGCCGCCAGCGGCTGAGATGCCCGCGGGGCTGGTTGCCGAAATTCGTGCGCGGATCGGCGAGGCCGCCGACGAGGTGATCGCGATCGCTGAGATCGCGACGACGCGAGTCGCGATCCGCCTCACGGACACGGTAGGCAACGACCGCATTGAGCTGGCCGACGACCGGGTGGTCGCCCGCGATGAGCGGGCAGGGGTGACGCGTGCCTGGCGCGAGTGGGAAGCCGAATCGATCGCTGCTGATGGCGCTGCGGGAATTGCGGCGCTTGACGCACTTGAGCCCGTGCTGCTCGCCGCTGGCGCAAGCGTGTCACCGAGCTTTGCGAAGATTGCTCGCGCGGCGGGGCAGCTTGCCGCAATTGCGCAGGCGCAGGGCGCTCCCACCGCGCTCGTTGAAAAACTCACAGCTATGGATCAGGCCGATCAAGAGGCTGCGCGTAGGCTGGACGCATGAGCAAGAAGCCAGTGAACTCGGGCCGTAACGGGAACAACAAGAAGCCCGAGGTGAGCCCAGAGGCGCGTCGGAAGCAGATCATCGTCGCGCTCATCATGGGTGCGGTGATGGGTCTCATCTTGAGCCTGCTCACACAGTTCTGGCTGTGGCTTCCTGCAGGTCTTGCGATGGGCCTCGCGACAGGCGCAATTATGCGTCCCCCCGCAGAAGAAGACCAGAAGAAGCGCCGCAAATAACGATCACAACAAATTAGTCAATGGCTTTGACTAATCACTAGCGTTCTGCGCGATGATGTGGAAAGATCGTACGCGGTACTGACACCCGCGTAGGAAATAACGCAGGGGTTCAACTAGACAAGGACGTTCATGGAACCCACCATTTTCGAGACCAACCCACCCGCAGCGCATGTGGTTGACGCATCTCTTGCGGACACCAAGCTCGCGTGCTTCTGGCTCGACGATATTCGCGATTCGGCAGCACGCTACCCGAAGCTTGGCGCAGACATCACCGTTGACGACGTTGTCGTTGGCGGCGGCTACGCCGGCCTGTGGACTGCCATCAAGCTCAAGACCGAGCACCCCGAGCGCCGCGTCGCGCTGCTCGAGGCTGTCGAGGTTGGCTGGGCGGCGTCCGGGCGCAATGGTGGCTTCTGCGAGGCGAGCATTACCCACGGTGAACCCAACGCTGAGGCGCGCTGGCCGAACGAGACCGGCATCCTCCGCCGTCTTGGGTACGAGAACCTCGACGCGATCGAGAAGTTCATCGCAGACAACAAACTCGATGCAGAGTTCGAGCGCAACGGTGCACTGAGCGTGGCCAACGCCGAATACCAGGTTGACTGGCTCGGTGAGAGCCCCGACCCCCTCGTCGAGACGCTCGACGCAGAGGCAACCCGCAAGCGCATCAACTCGCCCACATTCCTCGGCAGCGAGTTCTCGCCACGCGAGAACGCCAGCATCCACCCAGCGAAGCTTGCCGCTGAACTCGCGCGTCACGCGACCGAGCTCGGCGTTGAGATCTACGAGCGCAGCGCGGTCACAAAGCTTGATGGTGACAAGTTTGGCCCGATCCGCCTCACGACCGACGCTGGCACCGTGAGCGCCGAACGTGCCGCGCTCTGCACCAACGTCTTCCCGTCGCTGCTCAAGCGCTACCGCCTGCACACCGTGCCGGTGTACGACTACGTCCTCATGACGGAGCCGCTCACTGACGAACAGCTGCAGTCGATCGGCTGGGAGGGACGTGAAGGCCTCGCCGACATGGCGAACCAGTTCCACTACTCGCGTCTCACCGCAGACAACCGCATCCTTTGGGGCGGGTACGACGCGGTCTACTTCACCGGCGGCAAGATCAAGGCCGAGTACGAAGACCGTATGGAGAGCCACCGCCGCCTCGCGAGCCACTTCTTCACCACGTTCCCGCAGCTTGAAGGCCTGAAGTTCACGCACCGCTGGGCTGGTGTCATCGACACGAGCACCCGTTTCTGCGCGTTCTTCGGCGAGGCGTTCGGCGGTCGCGTGCAGTACGTTGCTGGCTTCACCGGCCTCGGCGTTGGCACGACGCACTTCGCGGCCGACGTCATCGTTGACCGTCTCGAGGGTCGCGTCACTGAGCGCACCGAGGTCGAGATGGTGAAGAAGGTGCCGCTGCCGTTCCCACCTGAGCCTGCAGCTTCGATCGGCATCAATGCGACCCGGTGGGCGCTCGATCGCGCAGATCACAACCAAGGCAAGCGCAATGTGCTGCTCAAGACCCTTGACGCGCTCGGCCTTGGATTCGACTCGTGAGCGCCGAACTGCTTCCCGAGGGCAAGAATCTCGTGGTTAATGCGACAACCACCCCCATCGAGCTTGAAGCGGTTGACGCCGCAGATACCGTGTCGGGCTCGCCCCGTCAGGGCATCGCAGAGCTCGGCACGATGGGCTCGGCCGACGTAGGAATCTGGGAGCTGCGCGAAGGCGTTGTCACCGATACCGAAGTCGACGAGCTGTTCGTCGTGCTCTCTGGTGGGGCGCGGATCGAGTTCCTCGACGCCGAGAACAACGTCATCGATGAGCCGGTTGAAGTCTCGCAGGGCGACGTGATGCGCCTCGTTGGCGGCTCGCGCACGCGCTGGACTGTGGAAAATCACATCCGCAAGGTGTATATCGCCTCAGAATAGGGCTAAAGTCTTTCGAGGAATATTTCAGCTCCACCGAAAGGAACACAGGGGATGGCCTGGAAGCAGCACGGTGACGGAAAGCGCGTCGCACCCGATGCAATCGTTCTCCCTGAGGAGCGATTGAGCTGGCCCAAAACCATTGGTTTTGGCGCACAGCATGTTGTCGCAATGTTTGGCGCTACCTTCTTGGTACCGCTCATTACGGGCTTCCCGCCCAGCGCGACGCTCTTTTTCTCGGGCCTCGGCACGATCCTCTTCTTGCTGCTGACGGGTAACCGTCTGCCCAGCTACCTGGGATCTTCGTTCGCCTTCATCGCCCCGATCATGGCAGCCCTCGCTGGCGGCCCTGAGGGTGACCTGTCGCGAGCATCGTTCGGCATCCTGTCGATCGGTGTGCTCATGGCGATCGTCGGCGTCGTGGTGCAGAAGTTCGGCACCGGCTGGATCAACGCGCTCATGCCGCCCGTCGTCATGGGTACGATCGTGGCCCTCATCGGCTTCAATCTTGCGCCGGCGGTAAAGAACAACTGGAACGCAACCGAGAACTCGGGATGGGTCGCACTCATCACGATCGTTTCGGTGCTGCTCATTACGATGCTCTTCCGCGGCCTCATTGGCCGTCTGTCGATCGTGCTCGGCATGGTTGTCGGCTACATCGCAGCGATCTTCTTCGGTGAGATCGACTTCACCGCGGTGAAGGACGCGGCATGGATCGGCCTGCCCGAGTTCCACCTGCCCGCGAACCCGTTCAGCGATCCCACCCTGTGGGGCCTGCTGCCGATGTTCATCCCCGTTGTTCTCGTGCTCATCGCTGAGAACGTCGGCCACGTGAAGAGCGTCGGCCTCATGATCAACCGCGACCTCGACCCGGTAACGGGCCGCGCGCTGTTGGCTGACGGCCTGTCGACGATCCTCGCTGGCTTCGGCGGCGGATCGGGCACCACCACCTACGGCGAGAACATCGGCGTCATGGCGGCGACTCGTGTGTACTCGACCGCTGCGTACTGGGTTGCTGGCATCATCGCGATTCTCCTGGGCTTCTGCCCGAAGGTTGGCGCTGTGATCTTCACGGTTCCCGCAGGTGTTCTTGCTGGCGTGACTGTCGCACTGTACGGTCTCATCGGTCTCATCGGTGTGAAGATCTGGATCGATAACAAGGTCGACTTCTCGAAGCCGATCAACCAGTTCACCGCTGCTGTCGCGCTCATCGTTGGAATTGCAGACTTCGGTCTCACTATCGGCAGCGAAGCGAACCCGATCGTCTTCAACGGCATCGCGCTCGGCACGATCGCAGCAGTTGGCGTCTACCACCTCATGCGCCTTGCGGCGAAGGTACGCGGTGGCGAGCCTGACGTCGCCGATCCGGTGGTGACCGGCGGCATCGTTGTGAACGCCGACGAGAAGTAGTCGGATCTGCGTGAGAGGCGCGGCACCCCGTTTCATGGGGGTGAGCCCCCAACTGGGTGTTGGGGGTTAATAGCTC
>NZ_JACVMU010000003.1 GCF_014529985.1 Leucobacter sp. cx-42 | reverse complement strand
TTACCCGCATTGTTGTTGGGGTGGGGGGGGGGGGGGGCGGCCCTCCGTGTGTTGGGGGGGCCCCCCCGCCTCTCTGCGTGTGCGGTGTAAATCGGTCAGATCGCCTCGAAACACACCGCTTGTATGCTGCGAAAAGGGCCTGACACCGCTTATGGTGTGGTTGTGTGGAGTGTAGAACGTCGTGATTCAACCGATCCAGCAGGTTCGGTAGGTCAGCGTGCCTCGCACACCGGTAGTGAGGAGGCCGCCATGCCCCAGGAACAGACGGCCGAGCAGCTGACTGAACAGCTCGGTGGACCAGTCTCAGTTGTCGACGCCAATTCGCGCGAGCACGCGCAATGGCGCGCTCAGCTTGGCAAGATCGGCGGCGACAGCCCGCTCCTACACTTCGATGACCACCCCGCAAACCGCATCGAGCTGTCCTCGACGCACCCGGGTGGCCTGCCGCAGTTCATCAGCGGCAACAAGATTCTGCTGTCTGCGCTGATTCGCGATGACCTCGCGCTGCGTCATGCCCGCTTCGCAGCTGCCCGCGTCACCGACAAAGCCGTTGAGATGCGCACCGTGCGTGGCCTCGAAACCGTGAACCTCGCAGTCGGCCTCGCAAAGTGGAGCTTTGAAGGCACCGACTTCTGCGCTCCGGTACTCCTGCGCCCGCTCGCGATCCGCCGGTATGGCCGCGATTTTGAGCTCAAGCTGAAGCAGTTCCCCGTGGTGAACTCTGAGCTGATCCGCGTGCTACACGAGCAGTTCGGCATCATGCTCGATGCGCGCACGCTCATTGAACTCTCGCAGACCGAGGGTGTCTTCAAGCCGCAGCCCGTGATCGACCGTCTCCGTCAGATGGTCGCTGGCGTCGCAGGTTTCGAGGTACAGCCGCGCCTCATCGTGTCGTCGTTCCACAACGTCTCGCAGCAGATGGTTGCAGACGCGCGTGACCTCGATATTCCCGTGCTCGATGCGATCTGCGGCAGCGAGCCTGCTCAGCAGGCACTGCGCGACAGCTACCGCCCGGTCGACGCATCGTCGCCCGACCACCGTGCGCCAGACACCGACCGCAACCTCTACGACTCTGATGCTGAGCAGGACGACGTCCTGGCACAGATCAACGCCGGCCACTCGCTCGTCGTGCGCACGCTGCCGGGTACCGGTGGCACGCAGACCGTCGCGAATGCGATCGGCAACCTGGTTCGTGACGGCAAGCGCGTGCTCGTCGTTTCGCCGCGCCGCGCGACACTCGACGGCATTGCGCATCGTCTCTCGCGTGCGTCGCTGACGGGCCTCGCGGTGTCGCCGCGTCGCCTGCGCCGCAATCTCGTTGAGGCGATTAGCCGCAACGAGAACGCGCAGCCTGAACAGCTGCGTGACGTTGACGAGGCACTCGTGCGTCTGCGCGGGGTGCTGCTCGATTACGGATCCGCGCTCAATACGCAAGATTCACGCTTCGGCGTCTCACCCGTTGAGGCGCTTCGGAAGCTCGCGCTGCTCTCGCGCAGTGAAGAGCCGCCCGCAACGACGGTACGCCTGGACGATCAGGCGCTCGGCCAGCTCGCGATCGACCGCTCTTCGGTCGCTGACGCGCTGACCGAGGTCGCTCGTCTGGGCCAGTTTGAGTACGGTCCCGAAGACTCGCCCTGGTACGGCGTCTCGTTCGACACGACCGAAGAAGCACGTGCGGCGTACGCCCTCGCGGTTGACCTTGCCGAGTCGCAGCTGCCTCGCCTCGTCTCGATGGCGAACGAGGTGGTCGGTCAGACCTCGATGCGTCCCTACGAGACCATCGCCGAGCTCGGCGTCTACCTGCGCCTGCTCATGGGCGTGCGCGATACGCTCGACCGCTTCACCCCGCAGGTCTACGACCGCTCGCTCACCGAGGTCATCGCGGCGCACAGCCCGCGCAGTGCCTCGGGCGAAGAGATGACGAACGCGAACAAGCGTCGACTGAAGAAGCTTGCACGCGAGTACGTCCGACCCGGTGTGAGCATCACCGACATGTACTCGCGCCTCGTGCAGATTCAGCAGCAGCGTGTGCTGTGGCAGCGCTACTCGACGGTGGTCGGTGCGCGCCCTGAGGTTCCGCTCGGTATCGCTGACGTCGTCGTTGCGTTCCAGTCGGCCTACGAAGACCTCGACAAGCTCGACCGCATCCTCGGAACACCCGCTGAGTCGGGTCGCCTGAAGAACATGCAGCTCGGCACCCTCGCGCAGCGCGTTGCTGACCTTGCGCAGGAATCTGAGGTGCTCAAGAACATCCAGGAGCGCACGACCATCGTCGAGCGCCTGCGCGGCGCAAACCTGCAGCCGCTGCTCGACGATCTGTCTGCGCGCCACGTACCCGCTGACAAGGTCTCGGCAGAGCTCGAGCTTTCGTGGTGGCAGTCAGCGCTTGAGCGCATGCTGCAGACCAACCCGGCACTGCTCAGCGCCAACACGAGCGTTATTGAGCGGCTCGAAGCAGACTTCCGCCTCGTCGACGACGCGCACGCCGGTGCGAACGGTGCGCAGCTCGCTGCACTCCTGTCTGACTCGTGGCGCGTTGCCGTGCTCGACCACAAGCAGGAGGCGCTTGCGCTCCGCGGCGCACTCCGGAGCGGTTACGCGTCGGTCGGCATGCTGCAGCGTCACTCGCCAGCGTTGCTCTCGGCGCTCGCTCCGGTGTGGACGATGTCGCCCTACGAGGTGTTCCAGCTGCCAGAGTCGATGCGTTTCGACACTGTGCTGCTCGTTGACGCCGGTGCGACGACGCTCGCTGAGAACCTCGGTGCGATCCGCCGCGCAAAGCAGGTTGTTGCATTCGGCGATCAGATCACGCAGTCACCGTCGCCGTTCGAGATTGCGGTTGCGGGGTCGGGAACGACGCGCGATCCGCTCCCCGAAACCTCTGAGGAATCGGCCTTCACCGAGCTTGCCGCAGTGCTGCCCTCGCTCTCGCTCACGCGCAGTTACCGCGCTGGTGGCGAGGACCTCACGAACCTCGTGAACTCGCGCTTCTACAACCGCGAGATTCAGTCGTTGCCGTGGGCCGGCAGTTACCTCGGGCACTCGAGCCTCAACTACGAATTCGTGCCGCACGGTCAGGGCCTGCCCGATCAGCACACCGGCGCGGTCGAGAGTACTGATGCTGAGGTTGATCGCGTCGTACAGATGGTGCTGCAGCACGCAGACGAACGTCCGAGCGAATCGCTCATGGTCATCACTGCGAGCGCAAAGCACGCGGTGCGTGTGAACCAGGCTGTACTCAAGGCGTTCGCAAAGTACCCGCAGTACCGTGACTTCCTGCTCGGCGATCGAGCAGAGCCGTTCGGTGTGCTCACCCTTGAGCAGGCGACCGCGCAGAGCCGCGACCGCGTGATCTTCTCGATCGGTTACGGACGCACCCCGCACGGCCGCGTCCTCTCGAACTTCGGCTCGCTCGGTCAGCCCGGTGGCGAGAAGCTCATCGCAGTTGCGATGACCCGCGCCCGCCGCGCAATGACGATCGTCAGCTGCTTCAAGCCCGAGGATCTCGACAGCGATCGCCTCAAGCACGGCGTCGTTGAGCTGTCTGAGCTCCTCGCATTTGATGCACCCGCGGCCGCGCCCCAGGTGCTGCCGTCAGAGGCAGATCCGCTCGTGAGTGATCTCGCAGTTCGCCTCGAAGAGCTCGGTCTCAATGTCACGCTCGATTACCACGGGGTGATCCCGCTTGCTGCGTCGTTCGGCGATGCCGTCATCGCGGTCGACTTCGACCTCGGCGAGCACCCCGAAAGCCTCCGCGAGGCCCTACGCCTGCGCCCCGCTGTGCTGCGCCGCCTCGGCTGGCACTACCAGCGGGTGCAGCGCTTCGACCTGTTCTCGGATGCCGGTGCCGTTGCAGAGCGCATCGCGCGCGTGCTGGGTCGCGACGAGGCATCGCGCCGTGCGGCGGAGGCTGCTTCGGCTGAGGCTGGCGCTGGCGGATCGGGCGCAGACAGCGCTCCTGCCGACACCGGCAAGAGCGGCGACACCATCGACGTCTCTGACTCGACCGTGACCGGCGTTGTCGAGCCCGTGCGTGCGGCTGGTGCTGGCACTGGCGCTGCGTTTGGTTTGAATGCTGGCGGTGCTGCTGGCGGCGACGCGCAGGACGCAACCGAGACTCAGGCGTACTAAGCGTGGCTGAACGGAAGAACCGGCGGGCATCCCGACCGGCACCTGAGGGTGTCGATCCGCGCCCGTCAGAACAGCCGATCACTGAGAAAGCTGGCGAGGATCGCCCCGAAGCATGGGGCGATGCTCCCGCAGCGCGCGCTCGATCTGCGTCAGAGGAGCAGCTGTTGCGGGATCGTCCGCCACACTGGGGGTAGTCGGGGAACGCCCGGCTGCCAGGCCGAGGAGAATCGTCGTTGAAGCCGGGCACCTGCTTGGCATCGAGGTGCTGGGGGCTTCGAACGCGCTCGCGCCTGAGACGCTGGCTCGCGCCGAGGAGCTCTAGCGGCTTAGACCGAGGACGAAGACGAACCCGAGCTGCTCGGGCGCGAATCGGTGCGGTAGAAGCCTGAACCGTTGAAGGTCACGCCGATCGACGAGCCGAAGACCTTACGCAGCTTGCCGCCGCACTCGGGGCACTCGGTGAGCGCAGCATCAGAGAACGACTGGTACGCGTCGAAAGCGTGCTCGCAGTCGGCGCAGCGGTAAGCATAGGTTGGCACGCTGCAAGTTTAGCGGGTTCGGCTGAACTACCGCGGAGAGCCTCGCTGCGAGCGGAACCCACTGCCGAACCTACCGCTCGAAGCGCAGCACCCGGCGGTCGGTCACGGCGCCGGCGATCGGCGCATCGTGCGGCTCGACCGGGACTGCGTCGAAGACCTCATCGTCGAACACGACCGCGAACACAGGGGGAGGCATCGTGAGCCCGGCGAGACAGCGGTCGAAGAATCCGCGGCCCCAGCCGAGGCGGTTGCCGCGCTCGTCGACGCACGCCGCTGGGATGAGCATGAGGTCGGTGTCCTGCGGTGCGGTCGAGGGCAGCAGATCGCCCACCGGCTCGGGAATCCCGAAAGCACCGGGCGCGAGCCCGCCATCAGCCGCAGCAGTCAGTACACCCCAGCCCATCTGACCGTCCGGTCGCACGCGCGGGAGCAGCACCTCGATGCCCTGCGCCACTGCCCACCCATTGAACCCAGCCGTCGACGGCTCATCGCCAATACTGACAAAGCTTGTCACACGGGTGACCGGAGCACCCCGCGAGGCAGCGACCTCGCGCACGAGGCTGATGAGGGAGTCAGTGTGGGCGGATCCGCGCCCCCGACCCGCAGCCCGCAACGCCCGCACCTGCGTACGGAGCGCGCGCTTCTCGTCAGCGATCGAGGATGTCATGGGATCGAGCCTAGTCGCGGCAGCGCGTGACAGAACTGACGAAACCAGGACTCTGCGGCAGAAATTCGGGTGCCGAGCGTTAAGCTGTGCGGTATGACGGAAAACCGAAACGCAGACGCAAAGCGCGTTGTGAAGGCAGTGATTCCCGCGGCTGGTCTTGGCACGCGATTCCTTCCAGCGACGAAGGCGATGCCGAAGGAAATGCTGCCGATCGTGGACAAGCCCGCGATCCAGTATGTAGTCGAAGAAGCTTCTGAGGCCGGTCTGACTGATGTGCTCATCATCAGCGGTCGTAACAAGAACAACATCACGAACCACTTCGATGGCGTCCCCGAGCTCGAGCGTGCGCTCGAGAAGAAGGGCGACATGAAGAAGCTTGAGAAGGTCAAGCAGTCGAGCGAGCTCGCCGAGGTACACATGCTGCGCCAGGGCCAGCCCCTCGGCCTCGGCCACGCTGTTGGTCGCGCGCGCTGCCACGTCGGCGACGAATCGTTCGCTGTGCTGCTCGGTGATGACCTCATCGATGCGCGTGATACGCTCCTCACCCGCATGGTCGAAGAGCACGACGCCCGCCAGGCAACCGTGATCGCGCTCATGGAGGTTCCTGAAGAATCGATCCACCTGTACGGTTGCGCCGCTGTCGAGCCGACCGATGACCCTGATGTTGTGCGGATCACCGACCTCGTCGAGAAGCCCAGCCGCGAAGAGGCGCCCTCGAACCTGGCAATCATCGGCCGCTACGTGCTGCGCCCCGAGATCTTCGACATCATCGATGACCTCGAGCCCGGCCGCGGTGGCGAGTACCAGCTCACCGACGCACTCAACGTGCTCGCACAGGGCGGCGGCGAGGCGCCGGTCTACGGTGTGGTGTTCCGTGGTCGTCGCTACGACACCGGCGATCGCGCTGACTGGATCAAGGCGAACGTTCTCCTCGGTGTTGATCACGACGAGCTCGGTGCCGAGCTCCGTGACTGGATCATTGAGTTCGCGGATCGCATCCGCGGCGAGTAATCACTGATTCGCATGCCAGCACACCGACCCCGCGTGAAGCCGCACAGGCTCTACGCGGGGTCGGTTGGTTTGCGGGTGATCCGCCCCCGGGACGCTGCGCGGATGGGGGAACTGCTGCGCGGGAACCGGTCCTGGCTGCAGGAGTGGGAGGCCACGCATCCCGACGGTTACTCTGTGGCGCCGGGATCGACACCCTATGGGCCGGTGATCAAATCCATGCGGCAGAACCTGAAGGCTGGCACCGGAATTCCTTGGGTAATCACCTACAACGACGAGGTTGTCGGTCAGCTCAACGCGGCAGAACTCAGTGGGGGAGCATTGCGCTCTGGCCAGCTCGGCTATTGGATCGCTGAGGGGTACGCAGGCAAAGGCATCGTGCCCACCGCGGTCGCCCTCGCCATTGACTACCTGTTTGACTACGTGCACCTGCACCGGGTTGAGATCTGCATCCGCCCAGAAAACCAGGCATCACTTCGCGTCGTCGAGAAACTCGGCCTGAGATACGAAGGATGCAGGCGCGCGTATATTCACATCGGCGGCCAGTGGCGCGACCACGAATGCTTCGCAATTACCCGCGAAGAACGCGAGGTCACCATGCTTGAACGCCTTCGTCGATAGATTCTTCAGCGGTGAAGGGGAGTGACGCGCCGATCCGCGAATATTCCTCGGCGCGCCACGAGACACGCCGTCAGGAATCGGCATATGGTTAGCCCATGAGTAGCGGCGCGCTTGGCGGGGGAATGATCTTCGTGGTCATTGCCGTGCTGTGGGGTGCCGTTCTCGTTCCCGGCTGGAACCGCCGACGCGAGTTTAAAGCTGCTGAGCGGAACGCATTCCGGCTGCAGCGCACCCTCCGCGTCCTGGCAGAGACCATGGAAATGCCGGAAGAGATGCGTCTCGAAGCCACCGCAAAGGAAGCGCTCGCGCATGAGAAGATCCTGCGCTCTGAGAAGAAGCGGGAAGCGGCCGAACGTTCGGCGGATCTCGCAGAGGCGCGGGCAGCGCAGGTGCGTGCCGAGATCCGCGCCCAGCAAATGCAGCGGAAGCAGGCAGCGACCCAGCGCGCTGCGCGACTGAGCAAGCCAGGCGTGCGTCGCGTGCGGTCAATCGCCGCGCTCGTGACGCTGCTCGGCGTTGTCGCCGCGTTCGTGAGCATCGGCCTGCTGTTCGCTGGCTCCGGTGCTGCGCCGCTCATTTGGTCGCTGCTTGGCTTGTCTGCCGGCGCTGGCACGCTCGTGCTCCTGGCTCCCGGCCGCGCGAAGCTTGAGCCGATCGCCGATGAGGTGTTGCCAGAGGAAGCCGCAGCGCCTGCTGCGGAGTCTGCCGTCGAAGAGGTCGCGGAAGTCGAGATCGACGACGAAGCTGCAACTGCCGCACACAACGCTGCACAGCGGGCAGCAGCCGAGCGCATCGCTCGCGCTCGTGCGATGGCGCGCGCCCGCGCCTCACGTGCTGGATCGCAGCCGCGCATGGAAAACCAGCCCGACTCGATGCTGCTGCGCGAAGCACGCGAGCAGGTCGCACGCGAGCAGGGCCTTGCGCGAGCTGGAGCTGTCGTTCCGGATGAGCGCCCGGTGACCGCGCAGATTGCCGAGCAGAAGTCTGAGGAAGCGGCTGCCGACTCTATGTTCGCGCGATACGAGCAGAAGGCTGGCGGCGCTGGCCGCAAGAAGGCAAGCCCCTTCAGTGAGATGGGGCGCGTCGGTGACACCACCGAGGGCATGCCCGACCTCGACGACGTGCTGCGTCGTCGCCGCATTGGCTAAGTAGCCCTTGGTGGTGCGCTCTGGGCTTGGGCTTGGGCTTGGGCTTGGGCGCTTGCCCTGGCTGTTGCTGCGGCGGGTGCTCGTGTGATTGGTCGGTCGATTTGCCGTAGATATGTAATCGGCCGTCAATATGCTGAATTGGCCGCAGAATCGCATTTTGTAGGCGAATCGCATATTTACGGGGAGTGCCTACGGCAGCTGTTGTGAGGCTGCCGCGGGCGGCCTTGCGGTCGCCCTTGCCTGTGGCATGGTTGCCTGCGGTGTTTGCCCTGGGGAGCGACGAGTAGGGTGCCTTGGGGTGTTTTAGACGCACACTGAGGTGTTTTGGCGTGCTGTCTGCTTCGTGGTCGCAGATGGCAGCGGATGATGCTCGCGTGGGTAGCAAAGAGGCCCTTCGGTCAGAGGATTCCTGGGGAATCAATCTGACCGAAGGGCCTTTTGCATACCGAGGCTAAATGCTGGGGTCGGGCAGCCTAGCGCCCTGGGCTGGACCCAACGCGCTAGGGGGTGAGTTCCGTGGTTTCGGTGAGGTCCGCGGTGTTGAGGTCTGCCGAGAGCTTCTTTGTCTCGGCGAGTGCCTCAGCGCTAGCGGGAGCAGCGGGTGCCGCGTCGGGTGCAAGCGCATCGGCTGGGGCGGGATCCGCCGAATCGCGTTTCACGACCTCCAGCACCACAAGGAACACGACGAGCAAGATCACTGCGGTCCAAATGCTCGATCCGCGCACCGGGCGGTCCATAAAGACCGCGACGGTAGCCACCAACACCGCGACAATGTACAGCGCGGTGTGCCACTGGCTCACGAACAGGCCGAAGCCGCGGGTGTGCAGGCCGTGGCGATCCATGCTCTTGCGGATCCCGCTGAAGCCGGCGTCAAGCAAACTGCGCAGCTTGCGTGCGAACTTTGCGCCGCTTGCGAACCAGGCGCCGACGGCGACGATCACGCTGAGCATGACGAGCGCCATCGTCGTCGAGGAGATGAAGGTCGTGACCTGCGTGAAGACGGCTTGTGCGGTCGACGCGGGCATGACCGAGGGGGCCAGGGTCGCGATGAAGACCTCACGACCGATGCCGATTCCTGCGGCAAGGGTGAGGAAGGAAATCGCGAGTCCGACGCCGGCCCATGCGAGCGCGCGCATACGATGGCGGGCGAGGATCACGCCTGCCAGCAGGCCGATGAGGACGACCCAAGGGAACCAGCTTCCGCCGATGACGGTGATGTTGTAGAGGGTGCGGATCGTCACCAGCGAGTCTGCGGAGAACAGCGGAATGGACTGGTTCACCTCTGGAATAGCTGAGGCGAAACCGAAGCCCTGTTTGATGAGGACGGTCTTCACCTCGGAGATCACCTCGTTGAGACTGATCGCGAGGGTGCCGTCTTTCTGGAGCTGCAGCATCGCGTTCGGGTCGCCCTGGATGAGCGCGATCGCTTGCTTGTGGCTCTGTGTGAGCGTAGTTTCCAGGATTTGCGTGAACTGATCGGAGCGGATCACCTCGGTCACGCCAGTGCGCATCATCGACCGGATGCCGTCTGCGGCGGGGCCGCTCAGCAGCGGGATGATGACCTTGGTCTGCTCGGGGAGACCGAGGTCTGCGACACCGGTGAAGACATCCTTGACCATGCCATCGATATCAACGTTCGCCTCAACGCCCTCCATGACCTTGTCGGTGATGAATGACTGGACGTGCGGATTGTCCGCGAGAGGCGCGAAGGTCGCCGTGAAGCGCTCGGTATCGACGAGCTGCGAACGCGCCCAGGTGTTGAGGAGCGCAACGGGGGCAAAGACAACGCTCAGAACGATGAGGATCGCGGAGAGCGCGCTGAGTCCGCGACGGGCCGCGTTGCCAGCGCCAGAACCGGTCTTGCCGACGCCATCGCCGGTCGCCTGTGCGGACTTCTTGAGGAGTTGCTGGTTCTCGGTTTCGAGATCCGCGACCCTGGCGCGTAGCGCCTGAAGTTCGCTGTCTGCGGCCGTGACTTGCTGTGACATCTGGTGCCTTCCTGCGCCGCGATGCAACGCCTATGTATTAATAATGACCTAGTTCGGTGTCGGTCGGTAGCGCCCGCGGGAATACACTTGATTGGTGACGTTGAACGTATGGCTATCCTTGCTCGCTGCTGTGATCGTCATTAGCCTGACCCCCGGGGCCGGCGCGATCAACACGATGGCCAATTCAATGCGCGTCGGGTGGCGCGGCGCGATCTGGGGCGTCATCGGCCAGCAGGTTGCGTTGCTCGTGCACGTCATCATCGTGGCCGCTGGTGTCGGACTCATCGTGGCGAATTCGCCAGTGTTGTTCACAGTGATTCGGTACGCCGGTGCTGCCTACCTCGCGTATCTCGGCATTCGTTCGATTCTCACGAAGCCTGTCGTCGCGGGCGAGGCAAAGACGCAGGCCGCGATCACCCGCCGTGCAATGATCTGGCAGGGATTCTGGGTCAACATCTTGAACCCCAAGGCCATCGTGTTCTTCCTGGCCTTCATTCCACAGTTTGTGCGCGCGGATCAGCCCCAGCTCCTGCAATATGCCATCATCATTGGCACGTGCGTCCTCGTCGACGTCTGCGTCATGTGGGGCTTCTTCGCGACCGTGGCGAAGCCGTTCAGTCGGTTCTCGCGCACGCTGAAAGGGCAGCGCGTGCTGAACACGGTGTTCGGTGCGCTGTTTGTTGGCGTCGCCGTGCTGCTGCTGTTCTTGCACTAGGCCGGTGGTGCGTGCAGCGCCGGGCTGCGTGCGGCGCGGGGCCGCTCGCGCGTCTATGCGCAAGCACCTATGCGCTCATGTGCTAGAAACTGACGTCGTCACCCACGCGGATCACACCGCCGGTCGTCGTCACACCCGGCTCGCCCATTGGCAGCAGGAAGCGACCGAGCGTTGGTTCCGCCATGCCGAGCTGCTGGGTGAACGCGGTGAGGAGCTTGGCATCGCGCACGCCGGTATCCGGGTTGCAGTGGGTAGCCAAGCAGCGCACGATGTTCTTGTCGGTCTTGAACGTGACGTCGCCGATCCGCACCTCGCCATTCCAGCTGAGTTCGGTGCGCGGATCGACCCCAGCAATCACGACATTTGAGCGGAAGCGTCGGTCATCGACGTCTGGCTCAACGCAGGCCGCGATCTCAGCGACGCTCGCCTCGCTGTGCACAGAGATGTAGCCGCGGGAGCTGTCCTGGAAACGAGAGGTTTCGCCGTCGCCGACAAGTGCGAGGGGGAGGCGTCCCGGCTTTGCGAGGCGGCGGGCCTCTGGGGAAGCCAGCACGAAGTCAGTGATGGCCGCGGTCAGTTCGTCGCGCCCCTGGGCATCGAGGCCGGCATCGACGAGGACGGTGGCGCCTTCGGTGATCCGCACCCGCTTTGCCTGTTCGTCGTACGCCAGTGAGAGGCGAGCAAGCGTGGGGAAGTCTTGCAGCGAGAGGCCCTTGCTCTTGGACCAATAATCGCGGCCGTCCTTGTGTTCGGGCTCAGTTGCGTCTCCGAAGCGGAACGTGAGGACGCGATCGCCTGCGATACGGCCGTCGGGCTGGACGGTGAGCTCTGACAGGTGTTCAGCAGTGAAACCTTTGACAGGGAATCGGTAGAGCGCGACGACTTTGGGCATGGGTTCATCTTGTCATGAAACTCGGGTTTTGCTTCTGGGGGACCTATTTTGTCGAAAATCATGGCATAAACATGCCATTTCCTATGAAAAAGCAACGGTTGTTGTTTTTGTGGCTTAGTATGTCTGGGGTGTTTTCAGTGGTTTCTTTATGAAACATCATGTGTTTGAGGAGGAAAGTTTGCTGCACAGTGGAGCCCCGAGGAGTTCGGGAACACGGGTTGTCGCGGTGTTGTTGGCCGGTGGAATTGGGTCCCGTGTCGGGCATTCGACTCCGAAACAGCTCCTCAAGGTCGCTGGAAAGCCGATCATGATGCATACGCTTGAGGTGTTCGCCGCGTCGCCACGAATTGACGAAGTTCTCATCATGATGAACCCCGGCGTCATTGCAGAACTCGATTTTCTTCGCGAGCACAACCTGCCGATACCGGTCCGAGTGCTTCCGGGTGGCGCGACCCGAAATGAAACCACGCAGCTCGCGCTCGCGGCGATCGAGGGTGACGAGACGAAGGTCCTTTTCCACGATGCTGTGCGCCCGTTCGTTGATCACAGGATCATCGATGAGTGCATCGATGCACTAGACCGTTTCGACGCAGTGGACACGGCAATTCCATCTGCCGACACCATTGTCGAGATTGATGTAGATGGCTGCATTGCGGCAATGCCGACGCGCGGGGTACTCCGCCGTGGACAGACACCGCAGGCATTCCGCACCGAGGTGCTGAAATCCGCCTACGAGGTTGCAAACCTTGATCCTGACTTTGCGGCGACCGATGACTGCGGAGTGGTGTTCAACTATCTTCCTGACGTGAAGATTCATGTAGTTGAGGGAACGCCAGAAAACATGAAGATTACGGACCCGATTGATCTTCATATCGCAGACAAGCTTTTCCAGCTCCAATCGGCAACTCTTTCGCACAGCGTGGACGATCTTCCATGCTTCGTTGGCAAGAACATCGTGGTCTTCGGCGGTGCCTATGGTATTGGTCAGAGCATTGTCGAGCTTGCTCGCGCAGCGGGTGCCACGGTCCACAGTTTTAGCCGGTCTGAAACCGGAACTGACGTGACAAGTCGGAAGGCGGTGCGGTCAGCGCTCGCCAGCGTGCGAGAGTGTGGGCAGCAGATTGACCACGTCGTCGTTACTGCGGGAGTGCTCAACATCTCAGACTTGAACGATGCCCCGCGCAAACACATTAATGGCACGGTCAAGACGAACCTCATTGCACCAGCGATTATCGCCAAAGAAGTGCACGCTGATCTTCGTGCGAGCGGTGGATCCCTCGTGCTCTTCACTTCGAGCTCGTACACTCGAGGCCGCGCGGGCTACAGCATGTATTCGGCTACGAAGGCTGGCGTTGTGAATCTCACACAAGCGCTTGCTGAAGAGTGGGAAGACGATGGAGTCCGTGTGAACAGCATTAATCCGCAACGCACCGATACGCCGATGCGCAAGGCAGCGTTCGGGATGGAACCACCCCACTCGTTGCTCACGCCAGAGGCCGTGGCCGCCGTGTCTCTCCGAACAATGGCAAGTGAGATTACCGGTCAGACCGTAAGCGTGCGTATCTAGTGTTGCTTTCCACAAACTTTGAAAGGAGTTCCGTGCGGAACTCACACCTCTGGCTTTTCAACTGTGCGAACACGTTTAGTGGTAATCCGAAATGGCTGTTCCTCTACATTGCGAAGTACCGGAAGGACATTCGCCCAGTGTGGATCAGCGATGCTCCGGAGACATCAAAACTGGTTCGCGGGCTCGGGTACGAAGCTGTCGAGTTCGGCACGATGGCAGGCCTGAAGCTGCAGCACGAAGCAGGCGTCTTCGTGGTGAACCAGGTCAAGGAGATTATTCCGGATGCCATGACCGGCATTACTCTGTTGAATCTGTGGCACGGCGTTGGCGTTAAGAAGATTGAGCGTGCGATGACAGAGGGGGATTTGCTTCCACGCATCGCTGCGAAATACATACGCAACAATAAGGCGTACCGAGACACCCAGCTCTTTCTTGTGCCTTCGAAGCTCATGGAGGGGCACTTCGCCGAGCAGATCGAGTTCGCACCGGCGCAGGTCTTGCGTGGCGGCTATCCGCAAAATACGGTACCGCAGCGCTATCGATTTGAGGCCACCTTCGATCACGACGTGCGCGCCCGGAATGACGCCCCGGGTAACGCGCGTATTGCAGTGTACGCCCCAACTTATCGTCTTGATAAGCGGGCTTCATTCTTGGGTGATGTGTTGCCAGACTTCGAACGTCTCGAGAGCGTGCTGAAAGCTCAGAACACGATGCTCATTTTCAAAATGCATCCGTCGATGGAGAATGACGCGGCATTCCTCCATCTCAAGGACATCCATGCTGATTCACCGTGGTTGTACTTCTGGGACGGTGCGGAAGACATCTACGAGATGTTTGATGAGATCGATCTCGCGATCGTCGACTATTCATCGATGCTCTATGACTTCATTGCTGGCGGCGTCAAGAACTTCATTCGCTACATCCCTGACTACGCAGAAGAATCGGGCGTGCAAGAGCATGCGCTCGACTACCTGACACACTCTTGCGGCACTGTGGCCGAGACGTTCGATGAACTTCTCGCGGCGCTTGAGCAAAAGAACGCGATGCCTGCGGACGAGCTCACACGGCTGACCGACTTGTTCTGGGGATACACCGAAGATGGTGACCTCGAAACGATGGTGAATGCAGCGTTGAACTACAAGAAACTGGACGTCGAATTGCCAGACCTGTATAGCTTCGATGTGTTCGATACGCTCATTCACCGCAGTACGGTGTCGCCTGAATCAGTGTTCCAGTATGTGCAGCACAAGATTCGAACAAGTGGGAAACAGTTCCCCGCTGATCTGATTGAGAACTACTCTGCAGCCCGCCGCAGTGCGGAAACAGCTGCACGAGACAATCGACGGAAGCGCCCCGAACTGCGCCGCCTAGGCGACCTGGAAATTCAGTTCTCAGACATCTTCGCTGCAATGACGGCGGTCTACGATCTCGATTCTGAGCACGTGGAGCTGTTGCAGACGTGGGAAATAGAAGGCGAGCTTCGGGTAGTTGTGCCGGACGAACCCAACGTCGCTTACTTGAAATCACTCCTCGAACGCGGTGAGATAGTCGTCTTGATTAGCGACATGTACTTGCCGTATGGAGTCATCCGCCAACTACTTGCGAGCGCTGACCCTGTGCTTGCTGAACTGCCTCTTTACCTATCAACGGTAGAACGAGCACAGAAGACTACCGGCTGGTTGTATGTGCGCGTGTATCTACACCAGCACCGCGGTTTTCATCGATGGTTCCACGTGGGCGATAACGAACTCGCTGATGGAAAGATGGCGCGCAAAATGGGCATCATTCCTGAACTTCTCACCACACCAGAGTTCGACAAATCCGAGGAAAACCTGCTTGATGTCTTGTCATCATTCGATATGCACCAGGTAGCCGCGCTCTTCCATGACTACCGACGAGATGCGGGGGCAGATCACGACCAAGTCGAGGACTTCGTCTTTCGACATGTCTCGCTGTATCTAGTTCCGTATGTTGCCTGGTCGATCGATGACGCAATCAAGCGTGGCTATGAAACCCTTTACTTCGTGTCTCGCGACGGACACCACCTGAAGATCATCGCTGATGCGATTATCGCAGAGCGAGGCATCGATCTCGCCACGAAGTATATTTATGGCTCACGCACCTCTTGGCGGCTCGCGTCGCAATTCGATGGCATCGATAAAGAAACATTCTCGCCTTTCGGGAGCTTTGGTGGCGTGCGCTCATACGCCGCCTTGCTCAAGGCAGCGCATTTGACAACATCCGAGTTCTTAGAGCTCTTCCCGGCCTACGCTGAACATGTTGATGCTGAGTACATTGATGGCCACACCATGGGCGAAATTGTGATGGCACTCAGTACTTCTACCAAGTATCGGGAACGTCTGGCCGAGGTTGCGCGTGACGCCTTCGACGTCACGGCGGAGTACCTCCTGCGGGAAATCGACCTTGATCGCCCGTTCGGCATTGTCGAGTACTGGGGGCGTGGCTACACGCAGGACTGTCTCGTGGAGATTCTTGAGCATGCGACAGGTGTGCAGCGTGACATTCCCTTCTACTATGCGCGCAGCATCTACCCGACTGAGGGGCATTCGATCCGCCATAACTTCACAGTGAAGAACTACTCTTTGCTCGTGATCGAAGCGATCTTTGCAAACATGCCGCACGGCACCGTCGAAGGCTTCGAGCGCCAGGGCGAAGACATTGTTCCTGTGGTCACGCCCAGAGAATACGATGAAGAGCTCTTCGAAGCCATGGAGCGACTGCTTCCTGAATTCGCGCGAAGGTTTGCGCGCCTGGAATTCCTTGATCCAAAGGCAGCCCAGCGAGATAGCTTCCATGCGGCGTTTGAGGAGATCCGCCGCCACCCGAACAACCCTGCGTTCCGAGCTCGTATCGCCCATCTGCGTGATGCTGTGCAGCTCGGTGGGGCAGAACGTGAGTTCGCGCCTGCAATGTCGACGCGCGATTTTGCGTCGTACATGCGTGGGCGTCCTGTCGGAGAGATGACGAGCTCATTGCAAATGTCGGTGACCGCGCATAATACGGTGGGAGGAAGCCTCTTCAAATTGCGGCGTGACGTCGGTTTGCGCCGCATCGTGAAGCCGCAGGTTGCAAAGATCGCTGATGTACTGTCCCGCAAGAAAATGCCTCCGCGATACACGCCAGAGCAATCGACCCAACTCGCAGACTTCTACGCGGAGCTGGCTGCTCGAGACTCTAGGGAAACTCAAGGAGAATCATGACGAATTTCGGAGTGAATCCCGCGCCGGCGCCCGTGCCCGCGCCAGCACAGTCAGCGACGCTGTCGTGGGTTGCGCTTGGACTTGGCCTGGGCAGCGTTGGCCTGTTCGCGGTGTTCTTCGGTTGGGCTGACTCGGGGATGGGCATGCTGCTGACCGCGATGGCGGTCAGCGTTGCCGCCGTCGTGGTCGGGATCATTGCTCTCGTGAAGCGTCAGCGCCGTGACGTAGCGTTGATCGGGCTCATCGTTGGTGCGCTCGTTCTCTTGGTGGCGGCTGGTCTTCTGCTGTTTGCGCTCTTGTTTATCGGTGCGCTGTTTGGGGCGAATCCGTAACACGGGGAGAGCGTTACTCGGGGAGCTGGAATGCCGGCGCGGCTGTGCCCGTGCCGAGTGCGATGTCCGCGAGCGTCTTGCCGATTGCGGGGACGAACTTGAAGCCCTCGCCTGCGAAGCCGGCCCCGATGGTGATTGCGCCGCGACGATCGAGAATGAAATCACCCTGCGCCGAGGTCGTGTAGGTGCAGCTGATCTCTTCGGCGGAGTCGGCATCGAGCCCAGGGAAGAACTGGCTGACGTGTGCACGCAGGGCGTCACGGTTGGTGTCGCTGCCGCGGAACGCACGAGCATCAGGGTCTACTTCAGCACCGGTGCAGTGGAAGCCAACCTTCACACCCTCGCCAGGGGTGAGCATGCCGTAGACATCGCCCGTGCCAGTTGTGGGGTCAGCCGCGATGAGGTGGTTGAAGGATGGCCAGTCTGCCTGTGCGCACTCGGCCGTCGGCTGGAAGTGTGCCGGGTGTTCCTCGGTCACGGTGAGCTGAGGGAGGCGGATCTGGTCGCCCACGAGCTTGGTTGTCCATGCGCCGACGGTTGAGACGACTCCGTTTGCCGTGAAGCGGAGCTCTTCGCCGGAGGCGGAGAGAGCAGTGACAGCTGCGCCGCCAGCGGGAAGCTCTTCGATGGAGATCACTCGGGTGCCGGCACGAAGGTCTGCGCCGTGTGCTGCCGCCTGCTCATGCAGAGCCTCGAGCACCTGTGCTGACTGGATGCGACCGGCCTGGTGGCTCAGCAGAACGCGGTCTTCGAAGCGAATACCGGGCCAGCGGCGGGCTGCTTCGTCAGCTTCGAGCCATTCAACCGGAGCACCGCGTTCGGTGAGCTTGGTGAAGATTGGGGTGATCCGCGAATCTGGGCCAATCGTCACCAAGCCAGCAACCGTCAGGAGCTCTGCGCCGCTTGCCGCTTCAAGCTCGCGATACAGCGAGAGCGACAAATCATAGAGGTCGAGGTAGTGGTCTTCGAGGTACGCGTTATTGAGATTGCGGGCGGCACCGTGTGAAGCACCGCGGTCATGACCGAACTCAAACTGCTCGAGCAACAGCGTCTTCACGCCGCGCTGCGCCAGCTGCCAGGCGGTCGCAAGGCCCATCGCGCCGCCGCCGATCACGATCTGTTCGAAGTTCTGCGTCATGATGCCCAGTTTGGCAGAGACCACTGACATCGCAACCCGCTGTGAAATGTGGTGCAAAGTGGGTTCGCGAATGCTCTAGGCTAGAGGTCGCGCCCCTATAGCTCAGCGGTAGAGCTACGGACTTTTAATCCGCAGGTCGTAGGTTCGATCCCTACTGGGGGCACACTCACCCGGTGCAGTTCATTGCGAGCTGCACCGGGTTTTTGTTTGGGGCGCTATGCCCCGATCCGCGCCCCACTGCATCACCCGCGCTCGCCGCAACGGTTCCTGAACGCGCCACCCGCGAAGTGGGTCTATCCTGGACGTCGCGCAACCGACCGCGGAGGCCAGCCGCGGGCAGCCAGCCGCAAGCCAATCGAACCGGGAGAAACGTGAGCCGAGATTTCCAGAAGCCGATGGTTCAGCCGAATCATGCGTTCAACTGGGTGATTGGCGCGGAAGATCCGAGCATCGAGAATCAGCTCGCGCATGACACGTCATGGGCGCTCCTACACCGCGTTCGACAGACCGCTGATCCGGTCGTGATTGCACGCGTGCTGGAAATCGCAGCGGGTGATGGCATTAGCGACCTCGCCGAGTTGTGGTCGAAGCAGAGCACGCACACGCTGGCTGGTGTGCTGTGGCGGTTATTCCTGCTGCGGCGCGTAGTTGCCTCCAACGCGGAGATGACGGCTGAGTTGTTCCGGCGCGGATCCGCCCGCATCGGCACCATCGACACCGCGGTCGCCGGCGCTATGGAACCCGTCACGCCCGAGACGATCACTGATCTCTGTGACACGATCTTGACCGGCGCCTTCGTCGGCGACCTGGGTGACGCGCTCGATCGCGCGGTGGCATACGCAAAGATCATGTCGATGGGTTCGGCGGATCTCGCCGACTCACTCGACACCGACCACCCGGCCGAGGCCTCCAAGCTCACGGCCCGAGCGCTGCGCTACGCCTCGATCGGCGCCGAGCTCGCCGCCGGATCCGAGCGCTGGCGCTTCGGCGAGCTCGAGTAGGGGTGCGGATCGCCCGATCTGCATCTCACATGAGCGGTCGGGGGCCTGGCGCTACAATGTAAGTGCCGGGCCGCAGTAACCCCGGGCTCCAACTTTTGCCGCTTCGAGCGGCCTTCCGCCGAGAGGCGTTTCTGCGGTCTGGTATTTTTTATGCCCGTTTGGGCGCTGCTGCTGGCTGATTTGAGTAATGACTTGTTTCTCTTGTGGTCGCCTAGGGTGTTCTGTAGCGTTTCCTGTGTGTGACTTGTGCGCGAAGTTTCGCGTCCGCTGTAACCAAGGGAGCCTCAGTGAAGAAGAACACCGCATTAGGCATGGGTATCGCGGCAGGGCTGATCGGAATGAGCCTGGTGCCGACTGCCTCGTACGCGGCGCTGTCGGCGAAAGACTGCGACGGCGTGCAGCGATTGGTATGTTCCGATGACACGGTCGAATCGTACCGCGTGGAAATACCCACCGACTCGGTAGATACTCCCGAGGTAGGGTCACTGCGCTGGGCTATCGAGCAGGCAAACTCAAGCCCCGGTTTGGACGAAATCGTGATTGACGCCGAGCTGGAGATTCAGCTTGAAGAAATGATTATGATCAGCGACGGTCTGATCTTGCGGGGCGAAGGCGATACAGAAACACGCGCCACAATTGGTTCTCAGGAAGTCGATCCCTACCCCGTGCTGGAAGTGTACGACGTGTCTGCTTCGGATGCTGTCGTGCAGGTGGAAAACCTGACGTTCGATGGGCAAGGGCGGGATGGCGGTGGCATCCTTGTGGCAGACGGACTCGTCGGCTTTGGTATGTACGAAGCCAGCATGCGGGCATTCGGAGAGTTTGCCCTCGACTTCCAGCCAGATGACACCCTTGAGCAGATCGTGATCGAGAACAGTGAATTCACGAACATCGGAGAAGGAACTGGCGTCGTGCAAGCGATGACTGAGGACTCTCTGCTTTCCCTCGAGGTGCGGAACTCTCGCTTCGTCGACAACGAGGCCACCGCGATTCGTCTCGAGGGTGAGCTATCTGGAACCGACGGTGCAGTGCCCACATTGCGTGTGTTGGGTTCAGAATTTGTGAACAACATTGCGCACTACGCAGAAGCGGGGGCGATTTCGGTTGACGGTGTAGACGTTGAGTCGGTTGAAGTAGAGGAAGTGCATTTCGAAGAGCCGATTGTCCGAATCGAAGGGAACACTTTCAGTGGGAATCTCGGTGAACGCGCAGGAGCGTTCTATCTTGGTTCCATTGACGGTGACCTTGAAGACGCGACAAACTCTGCTGATTACGGCGAGCTCGTCGTCGTAGACCGTTCATCGTTTGAAAACAATACCGCTGAAGATGGCGATGTTCGGGCAAACGACATCCTCATTGAATATGCAGAACCCGAGATTGACGCGCCAACCCCAGAAGATTGCTTCACCGGTCTCACTCCGTTGCACATCTTGAACTCGACATTTAGCGCAGAGACCTCGAGCGATGCCGCGGTGCGCATCGATGAAGCAGACTGCGTGGCCTTCAAAATCGATCACGCGACTTTCATTGGTGCTGGCATTGCCGTCGGCGACACTAGTTCAGAATTCAAAGCTGGTATCTTCCTCCGCAACACGGTGTTTGACACGCAATCCGAACAGCCGTTCGTGGCGGTTGGAGAGTGGACCCCAGTTGCGCTATTTGAAGATCACGTTGGCTACAGCACCGAGCCTGATGCTGGGCTCATTTCCGCGGGTCCGGGTCGTGTGGTTGCGCCGAGCAGTGATCTCGCACTTGATGCGTTTAGCTCGGTTGCGACAGAGAACGAAGGCCTGTCGTACGCGGCACGGGTGAGGATACCTGGCCTTATCGCTGGTGCAGAGACTGAGGTGGCATCAGTGTTGACTGGGGCTGGTGTGGCATCGGAGGATCCGCGCCTCGCATTCGACCAGGCCGGTGGCGCGCGCCCCGGTGCTGCAACCGCACGCGGTCTTGTGCTGCCCACGATTGGCGCGGTTGAAGGTGTCGCGGTCACAGATACGACCCCTCCGGTGGAACCCGAAACTCCAAAGCCGGTGGATCCAAAGCCGGTGGATCCGAAGCCCGGAGACCCAACCCCAACTGCACCAAAGGGCGAGACCACACAGCAGACGCTCGCGAACACCGGCTCAGCGATGAATGCGACGAACTGGTTCGTGCTCGCCGGAGTGCTGGTGGTTGCGGCTGGTGCGCTCTTCGGGGCTAACCGTCTGCTGCGCAAGCGCGAGGCGCGCAGTAAAAGCGAGGACAGCCAGGACACGGAAAACTAACGCCCACTCCTGTCTGAGATGAGAGTCCCTTCCCCAAGAGAACCCCCGGGGAAGGGACTCTCGCTTCGTGGTCTGGTGTTTTACGCCCGCCTGCGGACAGTCTGCGCGACTTATGACTGAGCTATGTTTCTCTGGTGTTTTATCTTGCCCCGAGGTAGCGTTTCCCCTGTGTGCTGCTTGTGAGTGATCGCTCACAATAGTGAGGGCTATGGGAGATTCAGTGAAGAAGAACACCGTACTGGGGCTGGGCATTGTCGCCGGCCTCGTGGGGATGAGCTTGATCTCGGGTGCTGCGCAGGCAGAACCACAACCACAGCTCTGCGATGGAGTCGAACGAATGGTGTGTTCAGCTGAAGCCGTCACTAGCTATCGAGTCACCGACCAGGCAGACACTTTGACATCAGGCACGCTTCGCGCAGCCATCGAAAGCGCGAACCAATCACCGGGGTTGGACGAAGTCATCATTGGCCCAGAGCTAACGATTGAGGTCTTGAGCGAAATTGAGATCACTGATGCGCTCATCCTGAGGGGTGAAGGAAACCTCGAGACGCGATCGACGATACGCGGAAACACCAAAGACGGTGATTACCTCTTCTACGTCTCGGGTCCCGAATTCGCCGATTTCACGGTGCAATTTGAAAACCTCGACATGGAGGGCGCAAACGATGAGGCCTCGGGGGTCAGGGTATCAAACGGGCCCATGCGCTTTGCCATGTACGACAGCAGTATGCGCGGTTTCGCCGACAAGGGATTGCGGCTCAGCACCGAGGGCGATTTCTCACATTTCCTGGTGGAAAACAGCGAGTTCACCGATATGAGACCGGGCGAAGGCGTGCTGCTTCTCAGCGCAGAAGACGCCACCACGCGCTTGGACATTCATAACTCCCGCTTTGAAAACAATGAAATGGCCGCGGTGGTTATGGACTCCAGCCTGGGAGGCCAACACATGGGGGACAAGACGTCTCTACATGTTTCAGGCAGTGAATTCATTGCGAACAATGCTGGCGGGTACGACGCCGGAGCAATCGATCTCGGGCGAGTAGAACTGAGACTGGAGAATCCAGAAGCCGTCAAGATTGACGAGCCGTTTTTGCACCTCGAGGGTAACCTCTTCCGAGATAACATCGGCAGTCGCTCAGGCGCCGTTTACATTTCTGGAATCGATGGTGAAGCCGACGAGTTTGTGCCTGGCTCAGAGCTGGGCGAACTCGTTGTGATTGAACGCAACTCATTCGTGAACAACCTGACAGAAGAGCCAGCTGATGGCGCGAATCACCTCTACGTGGGACGCGGCCAGTCTGAGACAGGCTTTACACCCGAAGAGTGCCGTACGGAGCTTACGGGCCTGAGCATCTTGAACAGCACGTTCAGTAGCGATATCCCGGGAACATATGCCATGCATCTTGGCCGGGCGGACTGCATGGGCTTTGAAATCGACCATTCCACGTTTGTTGGTGGCGGAATTTCAACAGCTGACGCTGAAAACGCGGCCCTGTTCCTCACGAACACTGTCATTGATACTGGCAGCGACCAGCCGTTCTCGCCACAGTACCTGTCAGATCCTCTCGAGATCGTCGAGGATCATGTCGCGTATTCTTCAGAGCCAGATGATCGCCCGGCGTCGGGTGTGCCAGGGGCTCGTGTGGTCGCGTCGAGTGATGAGCTTGCGCTCGGTGATCTTGAAGAGGTTGCCGTCGATGTTGATGGGTTGCAGTACACCGCTGCCGTGCATGTGCCTGGCTTGATTGATCAGGCGGATCCGTTGAGCATTTCAAAGCTCGTCGGTGCGGCGAGTGATTCGGTTGATGCGCGTTTGGCGACTGATCAGCGTGGTTTGGTGCGGCCGCAGGCCGACCCGGTGAATACGGTCGAGCTGGCAGATATTGGCGCGGTTGAGGCTGTGTTTGCGGAAGCGCCTGTTGACCCGGTCGAGCCTGTGGACCCGGTTGAGCCTGTTGATCCGGTTGATCCGGTTAAACCGGTTGATCCTGTGGTTCCGACGGAGCCGGTTGACACGGCGAAGCCGGTGGGCGGGAAGCCTACGGCGTTGGCGGCGACGGGTGCGGTCAATGGTCCGAATCAGTGGATCGCGTTTGGCGCGGTCATGCTGCTTGCCGGTGGCGCGTTGATTGCCAGCCGCCGCCTCGGACGGAAACAGTAACGTGCGGCGCTTCCTCAGCGCAACACTGATGAGTACGGAGCACGAATGAAAAATAATACCTTGCTGGTCAGCGGCATTGTTGCCGGCCTGATCGGAATGAGCCTCATCCCAGTTGCAGCGCACGCTGAGGTTGTGCAGCAAAACTGTGACGGAATTGAGCGGTTGGTGTGTTCTGCCGGTCCGGGGGGCATGATTCGGGTCACCAATCCGGCCGACACCTTGGACGAGGGCACGCTGCGTACAGCAATTGCACAGGCGAACGCGTCACCCGGGCTCGACGAGATCGTCATCGATGCAGAGCTCAACATCCTGGTGAAGAGTCGGCTGGTCGTCACCGGTGGTGTCATCCTGCGAGGTGAAGGTGCCGGTGATACTCGCCCTACGATCACACGCGACTATTTGGGAAGCGGCGAATTCTTGCAGTTCGAGGGCCCAGCTTCCCCGGAATTTGTTGTGCAGCTGGACAACCTGCAATTGACAGGTTTGCTCGATACAGACGAGGGAATCTATGTAGGTGAGGAGGTGCAGCAGTTCGGACTCTATGACAGTTCGATACAGGGCTTCGGGAGAAGTGGGATCTACCTTCCAGACCCTGATTCGCTTGAGTATTTCATCGTTGACAACAGTGACTTCAGCGACATGGGTCCAGGTGATGCTGTGCTGGATTTCGAGCCGGAGGACTTGTATACCGAAGTGCATATTCACAACTCACGCTTCACTGACAACCAGATGACGGCTCTGAACATCGGCGCGACTCTTACCTTTGAGCCGGGACGGCGATCCTCTGTGCATGTCTCCGGATCCACATTCCTCCGAAACACTATTCCAGATGAAAACGCTGGTGCAATTTTCATTGCGAGCGTCGATGCAGTCTCAGAAGACGGTACTCCCTATGTCCTTGAAGAACCACTTGTACACCTCGAAGGAAACCTCTTTAGAGAGAATTCTGGCGAAGACGCGGGGGCGATCCTTGTGGACAACGTGTATGGCGGAGAGTCCATTGGTGATGGAGGCACAGCCAACGTAGGTGACCTGGTGCTGGTCGAACGTTCCTCATTTGTTGACAACGTGGCCACAGGCCAAAACTCGAGTGTAAACGACCTAGCAATACCAAGTGGAGGCATTGAGAGCAACGGAACCGCCGGAGAACCGTGCCCTACACGCCCAAACATACTGCGGTTGCAGAACAGCACGTTCAGCTCATCAACGGAAATAGGGGTGGCCCTCAGCTTGGAACGCTCGTCATGTGCAGACTATGTGTTCGAACATACAACGTTTGTTGGTGCAGAAATCATTATCGGCCCGGGTATTGACTCCACTGTTCGACTGACGAACACCGTCATTGACACCGGAGAAGAGCCACCACTCATCCTGTATAACGGGCAGGCAGGGGACAAGATTACTGTTGTCGAGGATCATGTCGCGTATTCGACAGAGCCGACCGACATCCCTGAGTCGGGTGTGCCAGGGGCTCGTGTGGTCGCGTCGAGTGATGAGCTTGCGCTCGGTGATCTTGAAGAGGTTGCCGTCGATGTTGATGGGTTGCAGTACACCGCTGCCGTGCATGTGCCTGGCTTGATTGATCAGGCGGATCCGTTGAGCATTTCAAAGCTCGTCGGTGCGGCGAGTGATTCGGTTGATGCGCGTTTGGCGACTGATCAGCGTGGTTTGGTGCGGCCGCAGGCCGACCCGGTGAATACGGTCGAGCTGGCAGATATTGGCGCGGTTGAGGCTGTGTTTGCGGAAGCGCCTGTTGACCCGGTCGAGCCTGTGGACCCGGTTGAGCCTGTTGATCCGGTTGATCCGGTTAAACCGGTTGATCCTGTGGTTCCGACGGAGCCGGTTGACACGGCGAAGCCGGTGGGCGGGAAGCCTACGGCGTTGGCGGCGACGGGTGCGGTCAATGGTCCGAATCAGTGGATCGCGTTTGGCGCGGTCATGCTGCTTGCCGGTGGCGCGTTGATTGCCAGCCGCCGCCTCGGCCGCAAGTAGGCGGGCACTGACGAGGCTGACATACACGTAGAGCGGGCCGGGGCGATTGCCCCGGCCCGCTCTACGTGAGTTCGTGCTCGTTAGCCGAAACGGCCCGAGACGTAGTCCTCGGTGGCCTGTACGGAAGGCGTCGAGAAGATCTTTGAGGTGTCGTCGAATTCGATGAGCTTGCCCGGCTTGCCGGTGCCCGCAATGTTGAAGAACGCGGTGCGGTCGGAGACGCGTGACGCCTGCTGCATGTTGTGAGTCACGATGACGATCGTGTAGTCCTTCTTCAGGTCATCGATGAGGTCCTCAATTGCGAGCGTCGAGATCGGGTCGAGCGCCGAGCACGGCTCATCCATGAGGAGTACCTCGGGCGAGACCGCGATCGCGCGGGCGATGCAGAGACGCTGCTGCTGACCGCCCGAGAGGCCCGAGCCGGGCTTGTCGAGGCGGTCTTTGACCTCGTTCCAGAGGTTCGCGCCCTGCAGCGACTTCTCGACGAGGTCGTCAGCATCGGTGCGCGAGATCTTGCGGTTGTTGAGGTTCACGCCAGCAAGTACGTTTTCGCGGATCGACATCGTCGGGAACGGGTTCGGACGCTGGAAGACCATACCAACCTGGCGACGCACGAGCACGGGGTCGACGCCTGCGCCGTAGAGATCTTCACCGTCGAGCAAGACCTCGCCTTCGACGCGTGCGCCGGGGATTGCCTCGTGCATGCGGTTGAGCGTGCGGAGGAACGTGGACTTGCCACAGCCCGAGGGACCGATGAACGCGGTCACGCTGCGGGGCTCGATGTTCATGGTGACGCCTTCGACGGCGAGGAACTTCGAGTAGTAGACGTTGAGGTCTGAAACCTCGATGCGCTTCGACATGGTGTTGTCTTTCGTTTCTGAGAGTCGGTGGAAGATTAGCGGCCGAATGACGGCGAGAAGTATCGCGCAATCAGGCGGGCGAGGAGGTTCAACGCCATCACGATGAGGATGAGCAGCAGAGCCGCAGCCCATGCACGCTCAAGGAACGCCCAAGCAGGGTTACCCTGGTTCGCGAACTGCGTGTACACGTAGACCGGGAGCGACTGCATGCGGTCCGAGAAGAGGTTGTAATTCATCGATGCGGTGAAGCCTGCGGTGATGAGCAGGGGAGCGGTCTCACCGATGACGCGCGAGATCGACAGCATGACACCGGTCGTGATGCCCGCGATCGAGGTCGGCAGGACAACCTTCAAGATTGTGCGCCACTTCGGAACGCCGAGCGCGTAGGAGGCTTCACGCAGCTCGTTGGGAACGAGGCGGAGCATCTCTTCACTCGAGCGCACGACGACCGGGATCATGAGCACGGAGAGCGCCACTGCGCCGATGATGCCCATGCGCACGCCGGGTCCGAGGATGAGCGCGAAGAGCGCATACGCGAACAGGCCGGCGACGATCGAGGGGATACCGGTCATCACGTCGACGAGGAAGGTGATGGTCTTCGCGAGCTTTCCGCGGCCGTACTCGACGAGGTAGATCGAGGTGAGCAAGCCGAGGGGAACCGAGATGATCGTTGCCGCGAGTGTGATGAGGAGCGTGCCCATCATCGCGTGCAGTGCGCCGCCGCCCTCACCGGTGACGTTACGCATCGACGAGTTGAAGAACTCGGCATCCATGCGGCCGATGCCGTTTGAGATCACGGTGATTGAGACCGAGATCAGGGGCACCATCGCGACGATGAATGCGCTCGTGACGAGTGCGGTGACGAAGCGATCCTTTGCCTGGCGACGACCCTCGACGGAGGCCGAGAGGACCGTGATGACCACCATGTAGGTGATTGCGCCGACGAGCGCGGTGCCGACGATGGAGAAGGCGGATCCGCCAGCTACTGCGAGCAGCGCGAAGAGGCCGGCCGAAGCGAGGAAGGACGCAGCCAGGGTGATCCACGGGGTGCGCTTTGAGAGGCGGTTGCCGGCGAGCGTGGAGCCCTGCGAAATGGGACGAACGGTGATTGCCATGGTTAGTTAGCTCCGTTGAACTCGGCGCGACGGCTTACGATCCAGCGCGCGAGGGCGTTCACGAGGAAGGTCACGATGAAGAGGATGAGACCGGTCGCGATGAGGATGTTCACGTTCTGGCCGTAGGCCTCGGGGAATGTGAGCGCAATGTTCGCGGCGATCGTTGAGGGGTTCTCAGAGGTGAGGAGCTTGAAGCTCACAATGCCGGTAGCCGAGAGGACCATTGCGACTGCCATGGTTTCGCCAAGTGCGCGACCGAGGCCGAGCATTGCTGCGGAGACGATGCCCGAGCGGCCGAACGGCAGCACTGCGAGGCGGATCATTTCCCAGCGAGTCGCACCGAGCGCGAGCGCGGCTTCCTCGTGGAGCTTCGGCGCCTGCAGGAACACCTCACGGCAGATAGCCGTCATGATCGGGAGGATCATAACGGCGAGAACCACAGCGGCGGTGAGAATCGTACGGCCTGTGCCAGTAACGACGCCACCGAAGAGCGGGAACCAGCCCAGATTGTCATTCAGCCAGGCGTAGACCGGCTGCAGCGCTGGCGCGAGGACACCGATACCCCAGAGGCCGTACACGACGCTCGGAACCGCTGCGAGGAGATCGACAATGTAGCCGAGTACCGAAGCGAGCTTGCGAGGCGCGTAGTGCGAGATGAACAGCGCGATACCGATTGCAACGGGGAGGGCGATCGCGAGTGCGAGCGCCGCTGCCCAGATCGTGCCGAAGACGAGCGGTCCGACGTACGCCCAGAAGTTGCTGTCGATGAGCGAAGCGGTCTGGTCGGTCGCGACGAAGGCCGGCAGGCTCTGTACGATCAGGAAGATCGCGACGGCTGCGAGCGTGACCAGGATCATGCTGCCTGCGAAGACAGCGGATCGTGAGAACACGCGGTCGCCGCGGCTGAGAACCGGTCGTGGCGCTTTGGTAGTGGCAGTCACTGGGTGGGTGCCCTTCGAAGATGTGCGGGTCAAAAGTGTGAATGGAGCGTATCGCACGGAAGTCGGAGACCCGCGTTCTAGTGCAATCTGAGGCGATTTTGCCTAGATATGAACGCGGATCCCCGACCCTGGGTGCGAAGCGATTTAGCTGATTGCGTCGATCGCGGGCTGAACCTTCGAGCGAAGGTCTGCGGTGATCGGGGCGCTGCCCGACGAGGTCGCAGCGTCCTGCTGGCCCTCTTCGCTCACGATGTAGTTGAAGTACGACTTCACGAGCTCAGCATTTGCGGGGTCTGCGTACTTTTCGCAGCCGACGAGGTAGCTGACGAGAACGATCGGGTAGACGCCTGCCTCTGATGAGGTACGGTCGAGCTTGATCGCGATGTCGTGGTCGCCACGGCCCTCTTCGACGGGCGAAGCGTCAACGATGGCTGCTGCAGCCTCGGGGCTGTATGCCACGTACTCGTCGCCGACCTTGATCTCGACAGTGCCGAGATCGCCAGCACGCGATGCGTCTGCGTAGCCGATGGTGCCGACACCGTTGGTGACTGCGTCAACGACACCCGAGGTGCCCTGTGCGCCTTCGCCGCCGAGCTCGGTGGGCCACTCTTCGATGGAGCCTGCGGTCCAGTCAGCGGGTGCTGCTGCCTCGAGGTACTCGGTGAAGTTGCCGGTGGTGCCCGACTTATCCGAGCGGTGAACTGCGCTGATGTTGGTGTCAGGCAGGGTCACGCCAGGGTTCTGGTCGGCGATTGCCGGGTCGTTCCACTTGGTGATCGAACCCGAGAAGATCTTGGCGACAGTCGAAGCGTCAAGCTTGAGCGAGTCAACACCGTCGAGGTTGAAGATGAGCGCGATCGGCGAGATGTATGCCGGGAACTCAACGATGCCGGTGTCAGGTGCGCAGGAGCCGAAGGGGCCTGCTGCGATCTCGTCGGTCTTGAACGCGCGGTCCGAGCCAGCGAACGACGATGCGCCCTGCTGGAAGGTCTCGCGGCCTGCGCCGGAGCCGGTCGGGTCGTAGTTCACGGTGACACCCGAGTTTGCGGTCTGGAAGGCTGCGATCCAGCCTTCCTGAGCGGATCCCTGCGACGATGCGCCTGCACCGATGATCTCGCCCGACAGGTTCGACTCGGCGGGAGCGGTCGAGCCGGATTCGTTTGCTGCGCACGAGGTCAGTGCGAGTGCAGCGGCGCCGCTGACAATTGCGGCCTTGGTCAGAGCTGAAAGCTTCACCGTAGATTCATCCCGTCTGGAGAAGTATCGTGATTTGGTGCGACCGGAATTGGCCACATCTCTACGGTAGAAAGCTTGAATGACCTGAGGGATGCCACAAAGTGAACAGCGGGTGAACGAACGCACTGCCTCTGTGAACTGCACGTTCACTCAGCGAGCGAAAGCTTTACAACTTCACCGGGTAGGTCTCTACGCTCAGGATGCCGGCACCTGGGTTCTGCTTCGAAAAGTGGAAGACAGAAAAAGCGCCTGGTGGTAGCTCAGCGGCTTCCTGCAGGTAGCTGCCAGGCAGACTGCCGGTTGCGAGGGCGAGCTCACGGACTGCGTCAGGCAACACCGGACGGTGCGTGCAAATGAGCGCATTGCGAGTCTTCCGAACCACCTTGCCGATGACTGAGCGGAGCTCGGTGAGGTCGCCCGCTTCCCAGGCCTCCTGGCTGAGTCCGTCTTTCTCGCGCACGCGCTTGTTGAGGTGTGCTGCGAGGGGAGCGACGGTCTGCAAGCATCGGGTTGCGGTCGATGAAATGAGCCGCTTCGGAGCGAACGGCTGCAGAATCGCAACGAGTTTCTCGGCTTGCTCTTCGCCGGCGGGCGCGAGCGGGCGCTGATGATCGACAGGGTAGGCATCGCTGCGTGGCTCTGCCTTTGCGTGGCGGAGCAGCACAACTGAGAAGGTGTCGAATGCGTTGCGGGCGACGAGCTTCAGGAACACGTCGTAGAGGTCGCGGTCTGCAGCGTAGGTGAGACGTGCGCTCACCTCATCTGCGGGCAACCATTCGAGCGCTTCAACTTCGCTGTTTGGGCGGAACGTGGAAGCCTGCACTGCTGCGTCAGTGACCTCAGCGGCCCAGTACTGCACCGTCTTGACCTGCTTGGGGTCTTTCTTGGACAGCGGGTACTGGATAGTGCCGAGGTTGACTCCGAGGCCCACCTTGAGGCCGGTCTCTTCGAGCGTCTCACGCACGGCTGCCTGCGGCATACTCTCACCCGGGTCAAGCTTGCCCTTGGGGAAGGAAATGTCGCGCTGTTTCGTGCGATGGATGAGCAGCACCATGATCTGCTCGACGCCGCGCTCGTTCGTCACGCGACGCCAGCAGACTGTGCCTGCTGCGAAGAGGGATTTGCTCAACGGTTTCTCCGATCGCGCGCCTCCGTGCGGTCGACCATGACCAGGTCTTGGAGATCAGGGAGCGGTTCACCCTCATCGCTCACTACGCGGCGGTCCCAGCTGCCGTCAGACAACATGCGCCAGGACGAGACGTCGTCGCTGAACGCGAACTCGAAGAAGCGATCGATGCGTGCAAGGTGCTCTCGTTCAGCGATACGAACGAGCACCTCGATGCGACGGTCGAGGTTTCGGTGCATGAGATCGGCGCTGCCGATGTAGACCTCGCGGTCACCGTTGTTCTCGAACGCATAGATGCGTGAGTGCTCGAGGTAGCGGCCAAGCACCGAGCGCACTTGGATGTTCTCGGAGAGCCCGGGAACGCCGGCGCGGATCGAGCAAATACCGCGGATCCATACTTCGATGGGCACGCCAGCCTGGCTTGCACGGTACAGCGCATCGATGATCTGCTCATCGACCATCGAGTTCGCCTTGAACTTGATGCCGCTGGGCAGGCCAGCGCGCGCGTTCTCGGTTTCACGCTCGATGCGTTCGAGCAGACCAGCGCGCAGCTGCAGGGGTGCGACGAGGAGTCGGTTGTAATCAGTCTCGATTGCGTAGCCCGACAGTACGTTGAAGAGCTTCGTGACGTCACGACCGACCTCGGGAGATGAGGTGAACAAGCCGAAGTCTTCGTAGATGCGGCTCGTCTTGGGATTGTAGTTACCCGTACCGATGTGGCAGTAGTGCGTGAGTTTGCCAGCTTCTTCACGGATGACGTGCACGAGCTTGCAGTGGGTCTTGAGACCCACGATGCCGTAGACCACGTGCACGCCCGCCTGCTCTAGCTTGCGTGCCCAGGTGATGTTCGCTTCTTCGTCAAAGCGAGCCTTGACCTCAACAAGCGCGAGCACCTGCTTGCCAGCCTCTGCCGCCTTGATGAGCGAGGCGACAATGGGGCTGTCGCCCGAGGTGCGGTAGAGGGTCTGCTTGATGGCGAGCACATCGGGGTCGGTTGCTGCCTGCTCGATGAACGCCTGCACACTGGTCGCGAACGACTCGTACGGGTGGTGCACGAGCACCTCGCGACGTGCGATTGCCGCGAACGTGTCGGGCTTCTCGCTCGGCGAGCTGGTGCGGAACTTCGGATGCGTGACGGGGATGTGCGGCGTGAACTTCAGATCAGGGCGCGGAATACTGGTGAGCGCAAAGAGACCTGAGAGGTCGAGCGGTGCGGGCAGCACGTAGACCTGCTCGGGGTCGATGTCGAACTCGCGCTTCAGGAGGTCGAGCGTGGCCTCGTCCATGTCGTCCGAGATCTCGAGGCGGATGGGCGGACCAAAGCGGCGACGCAGCAGCTCCTTCTCGAGCGCCTGGATGAGGTTCTCTGTCTCATCTTCTTCAATCTCGACGTCTTCGTTACGAGTAACGCGGAAGACGTGGTGGTCCATGACTTCCATGCCGGGGAAGAGTCCGTCGAGCTGGTTCGCGATCAGCGCCTCAAGCGGAATGAAGCGGACGTTGTCTTCGGTCTCGCGACGGTCGACGCGGACGTACCGCGGGATCATCTGCGGCACCTTCAGGCGCGCAAACTCGACCTTGTCAGTGCGCGGATTGAAGACGCGGATCGACAGGTTCAACGCGCGGCCTGAGATGTACGGGAACGGGTGCGCGGGGTCGACCGCGAGCGGCATGAGCACGGGGTAGATGTGGTGCTCGTAGTAGTCCTTCAGCACCACGCGATCAGCTGAGTCGAGGCTCTGCCAATCAACAATGCGGACGCCAGCTGCGGCAAGCTCGGGCTTCACTACCTCTGAGTAGCAGCGTGCGTGACGCTTCTGCAGCTCGTAGGCGGTGTTAATGATGTCTGCGAGAACATCGGTGGGGGCGCGACCCACGTTGGTCGGCACGGCGAGGCCGGTGAGGATGCGCCGCTTGAGACCAGCGACGCGCACCATGAAGAACTCGTCAAGATTCGAAGCGAAAATGGCGAGGAAATTGGCGCGCTCGAGGAGCGGCACCGAGGGGTCTTCAGCGAGCTCCAGCACGCGCTGATTGAATGCGAGCCAGCTGAGCTCGCGATCGATGTATCGATCTGCGGGCAGCGGCTCTTCGAAACCTTCGATGGTGGGCGTATCGTCGCTCATAGTTCCCATTCTTACAGTTAGCGGGTCTCGGGGCGTAGCCATTGTGCAGAACGTGCCGCGACGGTGAAGCCGTTGTGCTCGTACAGCTTGACTGCACGGGTGTTCTCACCGTCGACATACAGTGACACAGACTTGGGGCCGTGGGTGCGCATGTGGGCGAGCGTCTGATCGAGGAGTACGCGACCAAGGCCACGGCCGGCCGCAGCCGGCGCCATACCCAGGGCGTAGAGCTCGGTGTCTGGCGCCCCGCCAGCGGGGTCGGCAACAGTCTTCACCCAGCCGTACCCTGCGAGGCCTTCGACTCCCTTTGTCTCGAGCAAAAATAGCTCAGATCCATCGAACCAGGGCTCTTCGATCATGCGGGCAAAGTCTGCGACGGTGATGCGACCCTGCTCGGGGTGGAAAGCAAACGCCGCTGCATTCACCGCAACCCAGGCGTCAGCGTCTGCGTCACTTGTCGGGTCAAGCGTGCGGAGAGTGGTGCCCTCGGGGAGCTCAGGATATGCGGTGGGCAACAGCGCCGGGTCAAGCGACATGCGCAGCAGCGTGCGCACCGGGGTGAAGCCCTTGCTCGACAAAATCTCTTCGGCATCAGGCTGCGAGCCATGCACCCAGACGCGGATCGCTGCAGTGACGCCGGTCAGCATGCCATTCGCGAGCGCGGTGCCAACGCCATGTCGGCGCTGCTCTGGAAGGACCACAACATCAAGTTCGCCTTCGCCGAGAATGCCGAAGCCAATTGCCTCTGCGCCAACCTCGCTTGCAAGGAAGAGTTCCCGAGCACCGGATTCTGCTGCAATGAACGCTTGATCGGAGACCGGGGGAGCGCCATCAAACGCCTCTGCTGCAGCCGCAATGGAACGGGCCGTGCGCACACCCGAAACGAGGTCTTTCTGCGAAACGACGGTAAGTGTGAACATCGGTGCTCCTCCTTCAGGTTTGAGAACCTTTGGTGCTTGCAATCTTACGGGGGACCCCTGACATTCCAAGGGGAACGCAACCGAGTAGAGGCTTTCGATGATGGTTTTCACGGCGTGTGCAAAGATGGAAACCATGAGCGCAACCAATGAGGCCCCCGAATCGCACCCGTGGCATATCGGTCGACTCGTAACTGCGTGGGCGGTCGCGGCGGTCTTCGGCGTCATGGTGCTGGTCTTTGCGCCAGCAGAGAGCCGCGTTGCGTGGCTCGTCTTCGCCATCGGGCTCGGCTCGCTCGTAACCTTCGCCTTGCAGCTGGGCACCGCACAGAAGAACGGTTTCATCACGCGTTTGGCCTTCAGTATCGCCGGTTGCGTGCTGATTACCGCTGGTGTTGATGGCATCGGTACGCTCATCGGTCGCATCTAGACCGGAACAAATTCAGAATTAGGAGTACACTGGCATCATGCTTCTCGCGCTTGAACTCTTTTTCCTCGGCCTGCTTGGCCTTGCGTCGTTGGCTATTGCATGGGTTTCCGGCACGGTCATCTACAAGCTCTTCAAGGGCCAGCGCTAAACAACGCGTATTCGCTTCGGCCCCTGAACCATTACGAGCTCGGAGGTCATTCCAGTGAGTAGTCCCTTCATGCATCTGCCGGGCGCTGTCGCGCTCGGTGAACGAGGCGTTGCTGCGCATTACGGTTCACCGTTGCCAGAACAGCGCGCTCTCGAAGCCGGTCAAGCAATCGTTGACCTGTCTGACCAGGCTGTTGTCACGGTGAGCGGTCCAGACCGGCTGAGCTGGCTGCACTCGTTTACTTCGCAGCACCTGCTTGGTGTTCAGCCGGGCGAGGGCGTCGAGACGCTCCTGCTCGACCCGAATGGGCGCATCCAGCATGCAATTCGCCTCGTGGACGACGGTGAAACTTGCTGGCTGACGGTCGCGCCCGACGCCGGCGATGACCTCACGAACTTCCTCATGCGTATGCGCTTTGCGCTGCGAGTTGAGGTGACGAACGTCACCGCTGACTATGCGGTTGTCGGCGCGTTTGACGGTGGTGACGAGACGGGCGCGGATCGCGCTGCCGCCCACCTGCGTGCGCTCGGAACCGCTGCCGCTGAATGGCGTGACCCCTGGGCGAGCCTCCAGCGCGGTGGCGTCCAGTACGCCCGCGGTGAGCACCCGGGCGCTGACTGGTCGTTCGTCGCGTTCATTTTCCCGCGCACTGCGCTCACTGGCGTGGTCGAGCTCGTCGAAGCTGGCACGGTGTCGGTAGCTGGCACGCTGGCGCTCGATCCGCTCGAAATTCGTGCCTGGCGCCCGAACTTCGCAAGCGATGTTGATGAGCGAGCGATCCCGCACGAATTTGATTGGCTCCGCACCGCCGTGCACCTGAACAAGGGGTGCTACCGCGGCCAGGAGACCGTCGCGAAGGTGCACAACCTTGGCCATCCGCCGCGTCGCCTCGTCATGCTGCACCTTGACGGTTCGGCCGGCGAGCTGCCGACCGCCGGTACCCTTGTGTACCGCGCTGGCGAATCAGCCAACGCTGAGGCTCGCCCAGTGGGGCGGATCACCCGCGCCGCAAACCACTACGAGTGGGGTCCCATTGCGCTCGCGCTGGTGAAGCGTGGAATCCCTGAGGACGTCGCGCTCGAAGTGCGCACCGAAGACAGCGGTGAGATCATCGCGGCCACCCCTGAGGTGATCGTTCCCTCAGATGCTGGCGCAACAGCCAACATTCCGAAGCTCAAACGAATCTGACTGAATAGACTGGAACCATGACCAATACCCTGATCCTGCTCCGCCACGGCCAGAGCGAATGGAACGAGAAGAACCTCTTCACCGGTTGGGTGGACTGCCGCCTTACTGAGAAGGGCAAAGGCGAGGCCGCCGCTGCTGGCAAGCTGCTCGCAGACGCAGGCGTACTGCCCGACGTCCTCTTCACCTCGCTGCTGAGCCGTGCGATTCAGACCTCGAACCTCGCGCTCGACAACGCTGATCGCCTGTGGATTCCGGTCAAGCGTTCGTGGCGTCTCAACGAGCGTCACTACGGTGCGCTCCAGGGCCTCGACAAGGCTGAGACCCTTGAGAAGTACGGCGAGGATCAGTTCATGGAGTGGCGTCGCTCGTTCGACACCCCGCCCCCCGCGCTCGAGGACTCGAGCGAGTGGTCGCAGGCGAACGATCCGCGCTACAACGGCATTGACGGCGAACGTCCCCAGACCGAGTGCCTCCAGGACGTCATCAAGCGCCTGGTTCCCTACTGGGAAGGCGAGATCCTTCCTGAGCTCAACTCGGGCAAGACTGTTCTCGTCACCGCACACGGCAACTCGCTGCGTGCACTCGTGAAGCACCTCGAGGGCATCTCGGACGAAGACATTGCGTCGCTCAACATCCCGACCGGCATGCCGCTCGTGTATGAGATCAACGAAGACGGCACCCCGACTGGCAAGGGCCGCTACCTCGATCCCGAGGCTGCTGCTGCCGGCGCTGCTGCTGTCGCAGCCCAGGGCAAGAAGTAAGCTTCTCGCTACTGCGTGAAAGGGGAGTCCCGTGTGGGGCTCCCCTTTTTGCTGCCTGCCGCCGTCGCCTGCCTGCTGCCTGCCAGTCCGCACTTCGCGAGCGTCAGAGATCGAGCTTCCGTAAGACGAATTCCCCTGAATCAGTCATACCGAAGCGACTTTTCGCTACCGAAGGTGAGGTGGCCCGAGGCGGTGAGCACAGGGCACAGGCGCAGAACAGCCCGCGGGCACGCAAAAGACGCCATCGGGGTGGTGATGGCGTCGAATTTGCGCGGTCGTTCTAGGAACGGCCGGAAGCAAAGAAGAGAGAGTTAGTTCTCGTCCTCATCGTCGTCGATGTCGTACTTGTCGGCGTACTCAGCCCACATCTCTTCCTCCGACTGTGTCGGAGACTTCGTCGCGAGCTCGCGCTCGAGCGCCGAATAGTTCGTCTCTGGACTGAAGTACTTCAGCTCCCGAGCGACCTTGGTGTGCTTTGCCTTTTGACGGCCGCGCCCCATGCGTGACCCCCTTACCAACTCAGGCCCCACGAGCATTAATCCCGCGAGGCAAAACTCATTCAATATAGACGTATAGGGCAGATTCTAGCACGCGATACCTATCAGACCTATCGCTTGCAGCGTCTGAGAACCGCCTCTTCGGTAATCTTCGGCTGAGCATTACGATTGAGGCATGACTACCGCTTCCCGTCGCCGCCCCACAGTGCGGGCGCTGCTTATTTCACTGCTAGTAATTGCAGTTGTGGTGCTTGGCGCGGTCGCGGTCATCGTCATTCCAATCTTCACGCACCAGAGCGCGGGTTCGTCCGGGCAGGTGGTTCCTGATTCTTACGTAAGTCGGGACTCCGCGCGTGGCGAGGACGATCGCAACCGCACGGTTGAGGTTCGCAGCGCGAGCGGTGATGACCTCGATATGTCGGCGCTCAAGCCCGGGGACCGGATCGTCGTGACGGGTTCTGGCTTCGATGCCGGGATCGGCATATACGTTGGTTTCTGCGCAATTCCCGCGACCCCCGATGTGAAGCCTGGTCCGTGTCTCGGCGGGCTGCCTGAAGGCGCGATGGATGGCGAGGTTGACGCTGAGGATCCGCTCGCAAGCGCGTGGGTCACGAGCGATTGGGCGTGGAAGAGTTTCGCAACCCACTCCTACCTCGACACCAAGGCTGGCACCTTTGAGGTCGTGCTGACCGTCCCCGAGGCCACCTCTGAGGGTGTCGATTGCAATGTCGACCGGTGCGCCGTGACCACCCGCTCAGATCACACCGCCGCGAGTGATCGCGTGCAAGACATCCTGCTGCCGTACGGCTACGCCAAGTAACGCTGCCTCACTCGCAGCACGGGCGTATTGGCGTTGTCAATAGGTCAGTGCGCGAGCGGGCCGATAACGAGCGTCGCAATCGTGTAGATCGCGAGCCCAGCGAGCGCACCGATCACGGTGCCGTTGATGCGGATGAACTGCAGGTCCTTGCCAACCTGGAGTTCGATCTTCTCGGCGGCTTCCTTCGCGTCCCACCGCTCAACCGTGTCGACCACGACCTGCGACAGGTCGTGGCGGTACTTGCGAACGAGATGGCTTGCGGCGGCGGTGATCCAGGTGTCGATCTTGGTCCGCAGCGTTTCGTCGCTTGCGAGCCGGTTGCCGAACTGGCTGAATGCTGCGGTGATGTGACGGCGCAGTTCGCTTTCGGGATCCGCCAACATTATCGTGAGCGCGGATCGCACCATGTCCCAGGTATGCTCAGCGAGGGCCCGAACGCGAGGACTGTCGAACACCTCAGCTTTGAGGGATTCAACCTGCTGTTGCAGTGACGGCTTGGTCTGGAGGTCGCGGCCGAGTGTGCCAATGAACTCGCCAATGGTCGCCCGGAACGGGTGCTCTGGATCTGTTGCGAGGTTGTGGGCGAACTTCACTGCCTCCGCGTGGAGTTTGCTGTCAACGAAGCCGCTCACAATGCTCGGAACCCAGGCAGGGAGCTGTGCAGAGACCATGTTGTCGAAGACGTGTGGGTGCTCGACGAGCCACTGTTCGAGACGATCGGCAGCGATGCTCACAACCGCCTCGTGGTGACCGCCATCGACAAATGTTGCAGTGGCGCGGCCAATCGTGGGCGCCCAGTCAGGCTCGATGATGTTCGTGCGCACGAGTGACTCGAGGAGCTGCTGTACGTCGCGGTCGTCGAGTACGTTGAGCATCGCGGTGAGTGCTTCTGCGGTGAGGGCTGCGGCGCGATCCGCGTTCTCTGGAACGGTGAGCCACTCGGCCGCGATCTGCGATCCGCTGATTTCTGCGAGCTTGGCGTCGATGACGTCGTCTGCGAGGAAATTCTCCTCGATGAAGGATCCGAGCCCTTCGCCGATCTCGTCCTTGCGTTCGGCGATGATGTTTGTGTGTGGAATCTTGATTCCGAGGGGGTAACGGAACAGCGCAGTGACCGCGAACCAATCAGCGAGTGCGCCAACCATGCCACCCTCACTCGCCGCGCGAACGTAGGACAGCCACGGGTACCTCGCTTCGAGCGCGAACGAGATCACGAAGACGACGGCCATGAAGCACAGCAGGCCGAGCGCGATGCCCTGCATGCGGCGGAGGGCGTGCAGACGGTCCCAGTCTGCGGGGGTGACGGCGCCGAGCGAGCGGCGAGAGCGACGGCCTGACATAGGAATCATTATCCTCGCTCCGGGATTCCACGCCCAGTATTGGCTGGTCAGACTGTGGATACTTGAAGCGCTCCGCAGGTGCGGGTGGGATACTGGTAGTTATGCAGTTTCTCACAGCGTTGAGCCTCAAGAACCGCGCGTTGATCGCACTTGTCACGATCGTCGCCGCGGTGTTTGGAACGCTCAGCATGAGCTCTCTCAAGCAGGAGCTCATGCCTTCCGTGCAGTTCCCGACGGTTGCCGTCATGACGACCTACCCTGGCGCATCGCCTGAGGTCGTCAACAACGACGTCTCGACCCCGATTGAGACTGCGCTGCGAGCAGTGCCGAACCTTGAAACGACAACGGCAACGTCGTCGACAGGCTCCTCGGTGGTGCTCGCTCAGTTCACCTATGGCGTGGACCTCGCGAGCACTGAGCAGAAGGTCGAGCGCGCCGTAAGCCGCCTCGCACGGGTGCTCCCTGATTCTGCTGATAGCCAGGTCATGTCGGGCAGCATTGATGACTTCCCCGTGGTTCAGATCTCGGCGACTCCGGCATCGAATATGGATGCTGAGGAAGCGGCGGATCTGCTGCAGCGGGTCGCGGTTCCCGCGATCAAGGACCTGCCTGGCATTCGTGATGCCCAGCTGCTCGGCGCGCTTGGAGACCGTATCTCGATCGTTCCGAACGATACGGAGCTTGCGAACCGTGGGCTGACGCGTGACAACCTGACTGCTGCGCTCCAGCAGAGCGGCATTCTGATGGCTGCTGGCACGGTGGACGATGAGGACCGCACGCTCGCGGTTCAGCTTGGTACCGAGGTTGACTCGGTCGAGCAGGTTGGTGCGATCGCGATCCCGCTTCCCGCTTCGGCGATGCTACCGCAGGTGCCTGTCGAAACTGACGGCGTGTTCGGGGACAGCGGTGATGAAGACGAGTCTGTAGAGCCTGAGCCAATTGCGACGCCCGCGACGATCGCTGACGTTGCTGAGGTCACCCTCGAGAAGAACCCCGTGAGCTCGATCTCACGCGTGAACGGTGAGCCCGCAATCACGATTGCTGTCACCAAGACCTCGGCTGCGAACACGGTCGATGTCTCGAAGGCGGTACAGGCCGAGCTCGATACGCTTACTGACAAGCTCAACGGCATCGAGCTCAAGGTCGTCTTTGACCAGGCGCCCTACATTCAGGACGCGGTTCACACGCTGACCACCGAGGGCCTGCTCGGCCTGATCTTTGCGGTCATCGTGATTCTGTTGTTCCTCGTTTCGGTGCGTGCAACGCTCGTGACGGCGATCTCGATTCCCGTGTCAGTGTTGCTCACATTCGTTGGCCTGAACTTCGCGGACTACACGCTGAACATGCTCACGCTTGGCGCGCTCACAATCTCGATTGGTCGCGTCGTTGACGACTCGATCGTGGTCATTGAGAACATCAAGCGTCATCTGCAGACCGAAGAGCACCGCGCCGCCACGATTGTGCACGCGGTGCGTGAGGTTGCTGGCGCGATCACCGCCTCGACGCTGACGACTGTCGCGGTGTTCCTGCCAATGGCGTTTGTGGCCGGCATGGTTGGCGAGATGTTCCGTCCGTTCGCGTTCACCGTGACGTTCGCACTCATTGCGTCGCTGCTGGTATCGCTCACGATCGTGCCCGTGCTCGCGTACTGGTTCGTGCGTCCCGCAGACGAAGACGCTGCGAAGCTGGCTGAGAAGCCGCGTCGCTACACCGAAGACAGCGTCAGCACGAAGATGCAGTCTTGGTACCGCCCGATCATTGAGTGGACCCTGCTGAAGCCTGGCGTCACGATCATCATTGCGGTTGCCGTGTTCATTGGCACGATGGCGATGACTCCGCTCATGAAGACGAACTTCATGGGTTCTGACGAGCAGAACTCGATTGGTCTGACGCAGACGCTTGAGCCCGGCACGAGCCTCGAAGCGCAGCTCGATCAGGCGCAGCGCGTCGAAGATGCACTTGTCGACATGGCTGATGTTGAGACCGTGCAGGTCTCGATCGGCGGCTCCGGCGGTATGAGTGCCATGTTCGGTGGCAGCAGCGATGGCGTCGTGACGTATTCGATTACGACCAACCCTGATGCAAACCAGGAAAAGGTTCAGAACCGAATCCGTGCGGCCGTCGACGACCTGAGCGATGCTGGTGAATTCGCGATTGCCCAGTCAGGCGGCGGAATGACCATGTCATCGGCGATCGAGATCTACGTGACTGGCCCTGACCAGGAGACCATCGAGCAGGCAGCCGAAGCTGTCACAGCTGAGCTCCAGACGCAGAAGGGTATCAAGCAGGTCGAGAGCGACCTCGCCCAGTCGCGCCCGTACCTCAAGGTCGCTGTTGACCGGACGAGCGCCGCAAAGGTTGGTCTCACCGAGAGCGCTGTCGCCGCAATGGTAGTGAACCAGATGCAGCCACAGCAGATCGGCCAGGTCACGATCGACTCCACCGCGGTCAGCGTGTACCTCACCGACCGCGATACCCCGAACGATAAGGCTGCCGTTGAGGCACTGACGATTCAGACCGCGCAGGGCGAGCGCACGCTTGCATCACTCGCGACGGTCGAGATCGCTGACGGCCCGGTTTCGATTCGCACCGAAGACACCGAGCGTATGGTGACCGTTTCTGCGCTTCCCGATGGCGACGACCTCGGCAGCGCTGGTACTGCGGTGAACCGCGCACTGGACTCGGTCAAGCTGCCCGCGGGCGCAAGCGCCGAGATCGGCGGCGTCATGTCGCAGCAGTCGGAGGCATTCGGTCAGCTCGGTGTCGCGCTCCTCGCAGCAATTCTCATCGTCTACGTTGTGATGGTGGCGACGTTCCGCAGCCTGCTGCAGCCGCTGCTGCTGCTCATTTCGGTGCCGTTTGCAGCGACCGGTGCGGTACTGCTGCTGCTCGTGACGGGCACCCCGCTCGGCGTCGCGTCGCTCATCGGTGTGCTCATGCTCGTCGGAATTGTTGTGACCAACGCGATCGTGCTCATCGACCTCGTGAACCAGTACCGCGACCAGGGCGAACCTCTGCGTGATGCGGTGATCCACGGTTCACTGCAGCGTCTGCGCCCAATCGTCATGACGGCACTTGCCACGATCCTCGCGCTTCTGCCAATGGGGCTCGGTATTAGTGGTGGCGGTGGCGGCTTCATTTCGAAGCCACTCGCGGTGGTCGTCATCGGCGGCCTGCTGACATCGACGGTGCTCACGCTTGTCGTATTGCCGACCCTGTACTACCTCGTCGAGCGACGCCGTGAAGGTGGCCGCGGCGGTCGAGGCGGCCGCGGTCCGATTGTTGGTGACGGCGGATCCGCGCCCACCGGCGGCGAGAGCTTCGGGCGCAGGCGTCGGACCGGCTTTACCCAGGTAGCCGGCGCAGCTGGTTCAGCTGGTATCGCTGAGGGCGCGGTCGCGGGGGCTGGCACTGGTGCCGGTCTCATCACCGCAGGCACCGGCCTCGAAGCGCCCTCGTATGCCTCGGCCGCGGCTGAGGTGCGCGGCGCAGGAAGCGCGAGCGCGGCTGTCAGTGAAGCGATGAAGCGAGGGGCGTCGCTGTTCCGCCGTCGCGCGGCTGAGCGTCCGCCGGTTTCGCCCGCAGATCTCGAGCTGACCGCTGACGAACTGAACGCGCTCGCTGGTGATCCCGGCGTGAAGCTTCCCGCGCCTGAGACGACCCCCGAGACAAGCTCGGCGCCCTCGTCTGAGCTGGCGCACGCTGCCGATCGCCCGTTTGACCTTGCGGCGGCTGCGGCCGTGGCTGCCGAGGCGCTCGAAGATGAAGAGCGCGTGGCAGAGCGTGATGCGGAGCCCGAGGCTGAGGTTGCGGCTGAGGCTGCGACTGAGGTTGAGGTCGACGCTGAGGTGCCGTTCCCGACTGAGGTGCGCAGCAGTCTGATCGATGTTGACGCGCAGCAGGCGCTGCTGAACAACCTGGTGCAGGCAGGATTGAACGCTCCCGCGAGCGATGTTGCCGCAGCAGAAGAGGCTGAGGCTGCTGAGGCTGCTGAGGCCGCTGCCCTGGCTGTGCCCGTAGAAACCGTTGCACCGGTTGAGCCGGGTGAAGTTGAAATCGATGAGGAACCCGCAACGGTCACCTCAGCTCTTCGTACGCTGGGTCTCAACGTGACGAGCGAGCCCGCGACTGGTGGCATTGATCGCATCGCGATCCACACTTCGGAGATCGAAGTCGTGCCCCCGTTTGCCGAGACCGAGGTCATCGATGCAGACGAAGCGGATGAGACCGCTGAAGACGAGCTGCTCGTTGAACCCGAGCACATTCCTGCGCAGATTGAGGCCGCCGGCTGGGAACTGGTCGAACCGGATCCAGTCGAGGCTGAAGACGATGCCGATGCCGAAGCTGACGACGAGGACGCTGCGGCTGACCTGAACGCCGCAACGACCTCCGATCCGCTCCCCGGTCATCGCAAGCCCTCGGTCGAGGACGTGCCCGCGAGCGCAATCCCGATCACTGGTGAGATCAACTGGGAAGAACTCATGTGGCAGGCCGCGCAGGAAGTCGATGGCGACTCAGAGCGCGAAACAGAATCAGACAACGACTCCGAAACGGAAAGCGGGCGCGCGTAAGTGGCAAAGAAAAAGAGTGGCGGCTTCAAAGCTCCCGGGAACTACGACCCGCGTCGTGGCAAGCGCCCGACCAAGGCCGGCCGGTTCGGCGTTCCTGAAGGGGAGCGCGCCACTGACCGTTCCGCTGGCGGACGAGGCGCGGATCCGCGCGGCGAAAAGCGAGGCGACTTCGGTGCGAAGGGCGCTGGTCGTGATGGCTCGCGCCGTGAAGGTGAGGTTCGTGGCGGTGGCGGTCGCGATGGTGGCGCGAAGGGCGCTCCCGTAAAGACTGGCCAGGCGAAGAACTTCCCCGCGCAGGGCGGAGCTCGTGGTGCGCAGGGTCCCGTGGTGCTTGATGCTCCGCGTCAGGACTCGGGCACCAAGCTCGCAAACATCAAGACTCAGGTGACGACCGCGGCCGACGCCGCGCACGCAACGTGGGAAGGCCTCGGCCTCGGCGGCAACATTGTGCGCACCCTCGGTGAGCTGGGTGCGAGCCAGCCGTTCCCGATTCAGGTCGCGACGATTCCCGATGCGATCGAGGGACATGACATCCTCGGCAAGGCGGCGACCGGCTCGGGCAAGACGATCGCCTTCGGTGCCGCGCTGGTTGAACGTATGCTCTTCCTGAAAGCTGCTGGCAAGATTCCGCCGGCGCCCAAGAAGCCCAAGCTGAAGCGTGGCGAGCGGATGCCGAAGGCAGAGATCCGCAAGCCCCGAGCCGTGATCCTTGCGCCGACGCGTGAGCTCGCGCTGCAGATTGACCGCACGGTGCAGCCCATCGCTCGCTCGGTCGGTCTGTACACCGCGCAGCTCGTCGGTGGCGTGCCCATCGACCCGCAGGTGGTAGCGCTCGAGCGTGGCATCGACATTGTGATCGGTACGCCCGGTCGCATCATCGACCTCGTGCAGCGCCGAAAGCTCGACCTGCGTGAGGTGCTCATCACCGTCATCGATGAGGCGGATCACCTCTGCGAACTCGGCTTCCTCGACTCGACGCAGAAGATCATGCGTCAGACCGTTCGCGGTGGCCAGCGCATGCTGTTTTCGGCGACGCTTGATCGTGACGTGCAGGAGCTCGTGGAGGAATTCCTGAGCGAGCCCCGCGCACACGAGATTGAGGTTGATGCGCGTGCTGGCAAGAATGTTCCGCACCGAGTGCTGCTCGTGCAGCGCGAGGAGAAGGACGCCGCCACCGTGCAGCTCGCTGAGCTCAAGGGCAGCGTCATGATGTTCTGCCGCACCCGTCTCGGCACCGAGCGCGTTACCGAGCTGCTCACCGTCAACGGTGTCTCGGCAGTGGCGCTGCACGGCGACCTGAGCCAGGCTCGACGTGAGCGCAACCTCGAGAAGTTTGCGACGGGCAAGGCCCGCGTCCTCGTTGCAACCGACGTTGCTGCCCGCGGCATCCACGTCGATGACGTTGACCACGTTGTCCAGGTCGACGCCCCGCACGACCACAAGGCATACCTGCACCGCTCCGGCCGTACCGGCCGCGCGGGCAAGCGCGGCAACGTGTTCACCCTGTCGCTGCGCAACCGCCAGAAGCTCACGAAGGCGCTGCTCGACGAGGCCGGCGTGAAGCCCGTGTTCTTTGGTCCGTTCACGCCGGGCATGAACCCGACGAAGCTGCGCGACTAGGCGAGGGAGCGCGGCGGCGCGCGTTGCGCGTCGCCGTCCTTCTGGGAGGGGTGAAGCCTGTGGCTTCGCCCCTCTTTTGTGTGTGCTGCCGCTTTTCGCTTCGGTCAGAGATCGAGCTTCGGTAGTACGAAAACCTCCGAATTCGTCTTACGGACGCCGCAGTCCCTGACCCTGGCGAAGAACGGTAGGCAGGAGAGCCGTTGCCGTAGATATGCGATCCGCCGTCAATATGCAGAAAAGAGCTCCAAATCGCATATGGGCGGCCGATTGCATATCTACGGCAAGAGCGGGGCGGAGGCTGTGGCAAGAGTGCGGCAGCGGATCGGCGCGGGAGCGACACCTCATGTGCGACCCCAACACTGAGTTCCGACATCTGTTGTGCGGACTCTACAGAAGTGCGGCGGCGCCAGCGCAGAGCGCATGTGGGAACCCCAGACGTCTGGGATCCAAGACGAGTCGAAGTCCTAGCCTGGCGATAACACCGGGGCACCGACAGCAGCCACAGGAGTGAGCCCGGTTCCGAGAGTTTTGAGTGTCAAGGAGGACCTCCGATGAACGAGCACGCACGCAAGACCGAGCACGCACGCAAGACGGAGCACGCACGCACGCACGAGCATGCACACACGAACGAGCGAACCAACACCCACAACCTCTACACGGGCCCAACCCCCACGATCCCCAAGATCAATGTAGAAGAGCTCACGAACCTCCTCCTCGGCAAGTGGCAGAAGGAGCGCCTCGAATCGCGAGAAATCGCCAAAAATCCAAGGTTCCAGGGCATCCCCGGCCTTCCGATGGACGAGCACCGCACCAGAGTCCTCGAGCAGCTGCACCGCCTTGTCGAACACCAGGCGATTCAGCGCGCGTTCCCGTCAGACCTTGGCGGATCAGACAACCAGGGCGGCAACCTCGCCGCGTTCCAGGAGCTCGTTCTCGCTGACCCCTCGCTGCAGATCAAGGCTGGCGTGCAGTGGGGGCTGTTTGGCTCGGCTATTCTTCACCTCGGCACGCGGCAGCACCACGAGAAGTGGCTGCCGGATGTGATCAACCTCAAGATCCCCGGGGCATTCGCGATGACCGAGATCGGTCACGGCTCTGACGTGGCTTCGATCGGTACGACCGCAACCTATGACCCAGACGCCCAAGAGTTCATCATTCATACGCCGTTCGCTGGCGCGTGGAAGGAATTCCTCGGCAATGCCGCCCTCCACGGCGAAGCGGCAGTCGTCTTCGCTCAGCTCATCACGCAGGGTGTGAACCACGGCGTGCACGCGCTGTTTGTCCCGATCCGCACCCCGGATGGAAAGATGCTGCCTGGCATCCAGAGCATGGACGATGGTGTGAAGGGTGGCTTGAACGGCATCGATAATGGTCGGCTGGCGTTCGACCACGTGCGCGTTCCACGTGAAAACTTGCTGAACAAGTACGGTGATGTGGCGCCAGATGGGTCTTACACCTCTCCGATCGAGAGCCCGGGTCGCCGCTTCTTCACGATGCTCGGCACCCTCGTGCAGGGTCGCGTCTCGCTCGACGGATCCGCCGTACGCGCGATGCAGGCCGGCCTCACGATTGCGGTGAAGTACGCGAGTGAGCGGCGTCAGTTCTCCGGCGCATCGGGCGCCGAGACCGTGTTGCTTGACTATGGCCAGTATCAGCGGCGCATTATTCCGCGGATCGCAGAGACCTATGCCATGGGCTTCGCGAGCGAACGGCTGCTGACCGTGTTTGATGAGGTGTTCTCTGGCACGAACGACTCGGATGCCCATCGCGAGGACCTCGAGACCCTGGCTGCGGCGCTCAAGCCACTGTCGACCTGGGGTGCGCTCGATACGCTCCAGGAGGTGCGCGAAGCGTGCGGCGGATCCGGCTTCATGGCCAAGAACCGCATCACCGGGCTGCGTTCCGATCTCGACGTCTACGCCACGTTCGAGGGTGACAACCACATCCTGCTGCAGCTCGTCGGCAAGCGCCTCCTCACCGATTACGCGAAGCAGTTCAAGGACGGTGACCGGGCCGCGCTTGTGAAGGCAGCCGCAGCTCAGCTGGGCGACCGCGTGAGCCGCTTCGGGCTGCGACAGGTCGGTCAGAGCATCGCCGACCTCGGCCAGGTGGGTCGCTCGGTCGAAAGCTTGCGCACGAGCGAGGCACAGCACGCGCTGCTCGCAGATCGCGTGCAGACCATGGTCGCCGATATCGCGCTCGCGATGCGGGAGGCAACTAAGCACGTCCCGCACGGTGACAAGCGTGCGAAGGCCATCGCGAGCGAGCAAGCCTTCAACGCGCAGCAGGCGAAGCTCATCGCGGCTGCCAGGGCGCACGGTGAGCTGCTCCAGTGGGAAGCCTTCACTGATGCACTCGGCCGCGTCTACGACGGTGACACCCGACAGGTCCTCACCTGGTTGCGCGACCTCTTCGGATTCTCACTCATCGAGCGGCATGCTGCCTGGTACCTCATCGAGGGACGTCTGTCAGGGGCGCGGATCGAGGCCGTCACCGCCTACATCGACCGGCTCATTGGCCGGTTGCGCGTGCAAGCACTCGACCTGGTCGATGCGTTTGCGCTTACGCCGGAATTGCTCCGCGCAGAGATCGCCACGGGCATTGAGGCCGAACGGCAGGCGGAAGCCGCCGACTACGTTGCAGCGCAGAAGGCGGCGGGCACCTGGCCGATACACGAGAAGGAGCTGCGCGCTCGGGAGCGCGCAGCTCGATCCGCCGACTAGCTCACGACCGCGACACCGAGCGATGCCAGCACGCCGAACAGGACGCCCCAGATGATGATCGAGATGATCTGCCAGAAGATGACGAGGTTCTTCGAAGCACCGAATGACACCATTGCGGCCGAGGTGATCTGGCTGGGCAGGAAGATCTGGCCGGCCAGGCTCACGACGGGGACGCCGAAGCGGTCCATGCGATCCTTCAGCTTCTGACGCTTCGGGGTGAGTGCGACGGGCTCGCGGTTTGCGGTGGCCTTCGACCGGATGCCGTGGGCCGAGAGGACAAAGATCAGCATCGAGATGATGTTGCCGCAGATCGCCGCAGCGACAGCGACGATGGGGTTGATGCCAGCGAGCACGCCGATTGCTGAACCGAAGTAGGACTCGACGAACGGAATCGCAGCGACGAGGAAGACCCCGAGCCACTGCAGCGCCTCGGGAAGCGAAGCGGCGAAGTCCTGGAACGTGGTGAGCATGATGACCTTTCGTGGCCGGGAGGTGTGCGGCCTGGGTTGTTCGCTGGGCGATGGGCGCTGAGCGATGGTGGCTGGGTGATCTTGGCCAGTGGGGCGGATCCCGCAGCGGCGATGTATCTATCCTTTCGAGGGCTGGCCTGCCGCTGTAGTGCCGCCGATCACGTGATCGCGAGTGAATCTGCACGGTGTTTGTGTGACATTTGTCATGGGTCGCTGAGATTGTCACGCCATAGGCTGGAACGCGATGGATACGCAGAATTTCCCCCAGACACGTGAGACCGGCGCAGGTGTCAACGCCACGTGGAACTACACGCTCGCATCGATCGTGATGTTCTTCGTTGTGATCTGTGGTTTCACCTTGCTGATGCTCGCCGAGCGGATCGCAGAGGGGTGGAGCCCGCTGCTTGCCTTGCTCGTCGTGCTGATGCTCGTGACGTGCATTGTGCAGGTTCGGTGGTCGTGGTTCTTACGTGCCGGCATCGACGGTGGGCTGCCATCTCGGGCATGGGTCGCGGCGCTTGTGGTGCCGAGCGTGCTCGCCTGGGCGTGCGGCTTCTTCGGTGAAGGGCTGTCGTTGCTCGCCGCGGTACCACTCTGGCTGTCGCTCTCGCTCATGAGCTGCCTCGTGTCGCGTCGAGTGCGGTGGTGGCTGCTGACGCTGGGTGCGGTGTTCTGCCTGATTCCGCTGTGGACGCAGGAGGCCGCGGCGTGGGCGCCGATGCTGCAGGGGCCGATCTGGTTCGTGCTCATCTATGCGGCGTTCATGCCAACCATGCTGCTGCTCAGCCTGTGGATGTGGGGCATCGTGAAACAACTCGATGACGCCCGCAAGGCAGCGGCAGAGCTCGCGGTCACCCAGGAGCGGCTGCGCTTTGCGAGTGACCTGCACGACATTCAGGGCCACCATCTCCAGGTCATCGCGCTGAAGGCAGAACTCACGGAGCGCCTCTTGGAGCGTTCACCGGCACCGGCGAACGAGCAGGCTGCGGCGCAGGTGCAAGAGATCCGCCTCATCGCCAAGCAAGCGATGGAGGAAACCCGTGCGCTCGTCGCCGGACTGCGTGAGGTGAGCCTCGCTGAAGAACTGGAGAACGCGCGCGACGTGCTCACCCTGGCGGGCGCCGAGTGCACCCTCGACCTGGTGGTGAGCCCGCGAGATACCCGCGCGCAGCACGCGCTCGCGCTGGCGGTGCGTGAGGGCACGACCAACATCCTGCGCCACAGTGATGCCACGACCGCTGCGATCTCGCTCACGAGCGAAGGCGGCCGCTGTGTGCTCCGCATGACCAACAACGGCGTTGCAGCGGGTGACCCAGTCGCGGTTCCGGGACGCACTCCTGGCTCTGGCCTTGCTGGACTGCGACTGCGAGTTGAGGCGGCCGGTGGTGCGCTGGTGAGTGGTCGCGATCCGCACACCGGTACATTTGAACTCCGAGCGGAGGTGCCGCTCGGTACCGGGCAGACGTCTGGAATCCCAGACTCTGTGGAAGGAACAGCGAAGTGACCGGTGCAGCGCAGGAGAAGATCCGCCTCCTTATTGCAGACGACGAACACCTCATCCGCGGCGCACTCGAGGCGCTGCTCGGGCTCGAACCCGACATCGATGTTGTGCGTGGTGCAGGCGACGGCGCCGAAGCGATCGTCCTCGCCCGCGAGACCCAGCCTGACGTGTGCCTGCTCGATCTCGAAATGCCGAACGCAGACGGTATTGAAGCCGCGATCCGCATCGCCGAAGACGTTCCGACCGCTCGCACCATCATCGTCACCAGGCACGCGCGCCCAGGCGTGCTGCGCCGCGCGCTCGCCGCAAAGGTCGCCGGGTTCGTGCCGAAGTCGACGCCAGCCGGTGAGCTTGCCGATGTCATTCGCGACGTGGCCGCTGGCAAGCGCTACATCGATCCCGAGATTGCGGCGGCCGCCCTCACCGCTGAGCGTTGCCCACTGACCGATCGCGAGCTTGATGCCCTGCGCGCCAGCCGGACGACGGAGAGCGTCCAGGACATCGCGGATCAGCTCTTCCTCTCACCAGGAACCGTGCGCAACTACCTCTCGGCGGCCATGACCAAACTTGGCGTGAGCTCGCGGCACTCGGCCGCAGAGCACGCCTGGCAGCAGGGCTGGATCTAAGCTAGCCACATGACCGAACTGCGCAGCCTGTACCCACCGATCGAGCCCTATGACCACGGCATGCTCGCCGTGGGAGATGGCCATGAACTGTACTGGGAGACCTGCGGTAACCCTGATGGCAAGCCCGCCGTCTTCCTGCACGGTGGACCCGGTGGTGGCTGCACCCCTGATTCGCGCCGCTTCTTCGACCCGGAGAAGTACCGCATCATCATCTTCGATCAGCGATGCTGCGGCCGTTCGACCCCGCACGCGAGCGCACCCGAGGCCGACCTCGCCACCAACACGACCTGGCACCTGGTCGACGATATCGAGCGCCTGCGCGAACACCTCGGTATCGACGCATGGCTCGTATTTGGCGGATCATGGGGTTCCACCCTCTCGCTCGCCTACGCACAGAAGTACGCCGACCGTGTGACCGAGCTCGTGCTGCGCGGCATCTTCACGCTGCGCAAGCAGGAGATCAACTGGTTCTACCAGGAAGGCGCAAGCTTCATTTACCCCGATATGTGGGAGGACTACCTCGCACCCATCGCGGAGGACGAGCGCGACGACCTCGTCGAGGCGTACAACCGCCGCCTGTTCGACACCGACCCCGCGGTACACGTGCCAGCAGGCGTCGCGTGGACGGTCTGGGAGAACTCGACGATCAAGCTGCACCCCGACTACGAGGGCATCGAAGAAGCGCGCAACGACGTCGCATCGGCGGTCGCATTTGCGCGGATCGAGAACCACTTCTTCAAGAACGCTGGCTGGCTCGAAGAGGGCCAGTTGATTGCCAACGTTGACAAGATTCGCCACATTCCCGGCTTCATCGTGCAGGGGCGTTACGACGCGTGCACGCCGATCCGCACCGCATGGGACCTGCACCGCGCATGGCCCGAGGCTGACTTCAGCATCATCACCGAGGCGGGTCACACCGCTGGTGAACCCGGCATCACCGATGCGCTCGTGCGGGCGACGGACCGCTTCGCGGGTTAACGTCTCGCTCCTCAGCGTGAACGCAGGAAGGCCGGTCAGCTCCATGCTGACCGGCCTTCCTGCTGTGTGTGTTGTGCTGTACGCGAGCGCTTAGCGGCGCTTGCGGCGCTTCGCCGCCGCCTTCATCGCGCGGTTGCGCTCGGCGCGCTCGCGGCTTGCCTGGAGCTGCGCGCCGCGCGAGCCTGGCTTGAGCTTCGGCTGCTGCTTCTTGGGCTGCTGCTGTACCTTCTTCTTGGGCGCTTCGACCGGAGCATCAGCGTCTGCGCCGGGACGTGAGCTGCGAACCGTGCGACCGCGGAGCACACCCACGAGCGCCTGCACCTCGGAGTTGTCGCGATCCGCGCCCCACGTTGCCCAGATGTGACCGCCGTTGAGTCCGGCGCTCTCGGCAACCGGGATCACGCAGTGCTCCTTTTTCGACACGGCGTGACGCGCGTAGGGGAGTGGGAGCAGGATCGCGCCGGCGCCTGTCGCGACGATGTCGAGTGCAACGGCCGCCTTCTTCGGCATCCACGCGGGATCTTCCCAGCGCTCGGGCTCCGGCCAGTCAGCGACGTGGTCGGGGTGGTCGAGCAGCTTCACGAGCGCGATGTCTTCGAGCGTGACCGAGGTGGCCTCCGCAAGTTCGTGATCCGCCGCCACGACCAGGCCAACGGCCTCGGTGTAGAGACGGAGCGAGCGGCGCTCCTCATTGTTTGCGCCACGGTCAGCGGGCATCTCGCCGGGACGCGTGCGCTCAAGGAGCACGTCGTAGTTGGCCTCGCTCGCGATGCGGTGGCCGAACACGGCATTCACCGGGACGAGCTCGAGACGTTCGCCGGTGATTTCTTTCCAGCGCTTCGCCCAGCGGCTCGGGGCCGCGCCGCGCACGAATCCGAGGCGGATCCCTGTCGGTGCCGCCGGTTCTTCCGCGGCAGGCTGAACCGCAGGAGTGGTCTCGACGACCGGATCCTCGGTCGCTGCTTCGCCGGAGTTCTCGGGTTCGGTGTTCACAGGGCGACCTCCGCGTAAATTTCGTGCGTGTAGGGGAGCCGAGCCGATGACAGCGCGATGCGATAGTCGTCAGACTCCGGCCGACGGAGGGGCGTGCCCTCCGCAAGGTAGTGGGGCAATGCCGGTCGCTCGTGGCCCTGCGGCGGCAGACCGCTCGCGGGAACCACGCGCCACCAGGGCGATGCCTGCCCAAACAGCGCCATGACACGACCGATCGCGCGGGGCGCTTCGACCCCGACCGCAATCCCAACATCGCCGTACGTCATGACCCGGCCAGGAGGGATGCGTTCGACGACGTCAAGGACGGCGTCAACAAGCTCCTGATTTGGCATGTATCAAGGGTACTTTGTGTACGGCGCTTGCGGTGACACGAGTGGGCGGATCCGCCCCCACATGCCGTGGCCCAACTACATGGGCGTTTCGACCCCGAGGAGTTTGCCAATCGTGAACGTGGCGATCACCGCGACGCCACCGAACGTGAGCTGACGCAGGCCGCCGGCGAACCAGTTGCGACCGGTCGTGAACGCGGCGAGGCTGCCAGCGACGATGAGGCCGGCGCCGCCGAAGACGAGGGCGAGCCACAGGTTCCCGAAGCCGAAGAGGTACGGCAGGATCGGAATGAGCGCGCCGACGCTGAACGACAGGAACGACGAGACCGCGGCAACCATGGGTGACGGCTGGTCGTCGACGCTCAGGCCGAGCTCCTGCGACAGATGCACCTTGATCGCTGACTCGGAGTTCGCGTGCACCTGCTCGGCAGCATCACACGCGGTCTGGTGCTCCATGCCGAGACGTTCGAAGAGCGACGCGAGTTCTGCCTGCTCACCAACCGGGTTGCGCTGATGCGCTGCCTGCTCGGTGCGCAGCTCCTTCACGAGCTGTTCATTCGACGTGCGCACCGAGGTGTACTCGCCAAGGGCCATCGAAATCGCACCCGCGATGAGGCCCGAGACACCGGTGAGCAGCACGACGGAGCTGTGTGCGCCCGCCGCGGCGATACCCGCGATCAAACCAATGTTTGACACGAGTCCATCCATCGCGCCGAACACCGACGCGCGAAGCCACCCAGAAGACACATCCGAGTGGGTGTGATCCCACTCATGCGGACGGGAAATGTCGATCTCACTCACGATCTATTCACCTTCCCTTCTGCTCAAAAACCCAACTGTAGCAACGATTTTGAGCGAGGGAGAAGCCGTGTTTTGACCTCGTTTGCGGCGCAAATCGAACTTCGATGCGGCGAAGTTTAGTTGCAGGTTGTGCGGGGTTTGAGTGTGCGGATGGCGAAGCTGTGATCCGCGCCCGACGAGTGCGGGCCGACCGGATAAACTACACAGCGCAGCGCATCGCGCGCGGCAGTTGGGAATGAGGTCAGAAATGACGTATGTGAGCGGTCGCCTGGTTCGAACAAGCCGGGGAAATGATTTGCAGCTGTTCCGTTCCCTCGCACTGCCAGCCGAGGAAGCGTGGGAGTATCTCACCGATCGCGATTTCACCGACCGTTGGTTCGGTCCGTTCGAGGGCGATGCACGACCGGGCGGTGCTGTGCAGGTGCACATGCGGTTTGAAGCGGGGGAACCGTCGATGCGGTTCCGGATCGACGCGTGCGAGGCTCCGCACCGTCTCGCGATCACCTCTGACAACGAATCGGGTAACTGGCGTCTCGAGCTGCTACTCGAGGAGGATGGCTCTGACTCGGTACTGACCTTCATTCATCACCTCAACGGTGACGAAGAGATCGGTGAGATCGGCCCGGGCTGGGAGTACTACCTTGACCTACTCGTAGCCGCGACCGAAGAATCTGAGGAGCCGATGCTCGATCAGTATTTCCCTGCCCTGCAGGAAGAATACGAAGCGCTCATCGCCGAGTAGCCACCAGTTAAGAACGGTTCGGGTGAGCAAACATGCGTGACGTTCGTGCCGTTTGGGAGGTCTTTCGTGTCTTCCTGAAATTGGGTCTGACCTCGTTCGGTGGGCCCGCAGCGCATCTCGGCTACTTCCGAACTGAGTTTGTCGACCGCAAACGGTGGCTGACCGATGAGCAGTACGCGGATCTTGTTGCCCTGTGCCAGTTCCTTCCCGGGCCAGCGTCGAGCCAAGTCGGGTTCGCGATTGGCTTGCAGCGCGCAGGATTCGGTGGCGCGATTGCGGCCTTTCTTGGCTTCACGCTTCCGTCAGCGGCCGTGCTCGTGGCGTTTGCCTACGGCGCAAACATGTTCGGCGGCTCGGTGGGTGCTGGTCTACTACTTGGGCTTAAAGCCGTTGCCGTCGCGGTCGTCACTCACGCGGTCGTAGGGATGGCGCGCACGCTGACGCCTGATCTGCAACGCGTGGGTATTGCCCTTGGCGTAGCGGTTCTGTCGGTGCTCGGGCTGTTTGGGGTGCCGGGTCAGGCACTGCTCATAGCCTTGGGCGCACTGGCCGGACTGCTGCTGTGCCGCAACGCCCCGGCGACGGTTGTGGCACCTGTCGCGACACGAATCTCGCGCCGTGGTGGTGCGTGGGCACTCGCGATCTTCGGCGGTGTCCTTGCCGGTGGCGCGGTCGTTGCGGTCGTTGCGCCACGCACTACCTACGCGCTGTTCGGCGAGTTTTACCGTGCTGGCGCGTTGGTGTTTGGGGGTGGACACACGGTACTCCCACTCCTCCAGGCAGGGGTGGTGGACTCAGGGTGGGTGAGCGCACAAGATTTCCTTGCGGGGTACGGCGCGACACAGGCGATGCCTGGACCGCTCTTCACATTTGCCGGTTTTCTTGGGGCCGTTTCCAGTGTCGGACCAGGGGGCGTGCTCGGCGCAGTGATCGCTCTGGTCGCCGTCTTCTTGCCGGGCATGCTCTTGCTCATCGGTGTGCTTCCGTTCTGGACGCGGGTTCGCTCGAACGAGCGCGCGCAACGCGCAATGCGTGGGGCAAACGCGGCAGTGGTTGGCATCATGGCTGCGGCGCTCATTTACCCAATCGTGCCTGCCGGGATTACCTCGATAGGAACGCTAGTGCTTGCGGTGGGATGCCTGGTCTTGCTGCTCACCACCAAGGCGTCACCTTGGATCGTGGTGATACTTGGCGCAGTTGGCGGCGTGGCCGTGAGTCTGCTCTCTGGGGCATAGCGTTTCAGCGAGTGAGGTGCTGCTGGTTCTTTGGCATCCCAGACTCGAGAACGTCGCCGTCATCAATAGCGATGTGTGCGAACTCCACGGGAATGCCCTGCCCGGTCCAGAATGAACCACGATCCATAAGCTGGGCGTGCACGTGGGGCTCCGAGCTGTTGCCCGAGTTGCCGCAGTTGGCGATGTGGTCGCCCGCTTCGATGCGATCCCCCTTGCGAACTTGGAGCGATCCGCGCTGGAGATGGGCGACCGCGGCATACGTGCCATCATCACCGCGGATCACGACGTGGTTCCCCACGACGAACCCCGGGCCGCCGAGCTCACGAACCGTTCCTTCGGCCATGAGATACAAGAACGTGACTGAGTTGGTGCGGGACTTATGATCGCGGCGCCAATCGGATGCGCGCACCACGGTTCCCGAGATCATTGCGTGTACAGGCTGGCCAAATGCGCGGTAATCTTCGGGTTCGCGCATGCCAGGCCAACTGCCGAATTCAGGGCGCTGCCAACCCTCGGGCTCAAAGATGAGATCCACCGCGTGGGACTGACCGTATGCGCGGGTGCCGTGGCTTGGCGTGCGCGAGGCAGGACTGTTGATGGCGAGCCATCGCCCATGTACCGGTGATGCGACGGTGACAGATGAGTGGCTCGGGCGCATGGATCCGCCATTGAACATCAGCAGACCTGCGAGTACCCAGCCGCCGAAGCCAAGACCGCCGAGAACAATAGTGATGGTTTCGGCAACGTTTGCGGGGAAGTATCGTGCGAAGAACGCGAGGCATAGTAAGGCGACGGTTGACGCAGCGAAAATCACGCTACGCACGCGGTACATGGCGACGAAAACCGAACGCATCAGAGAACTCCTGGTGTGGGGGTCAGCCGACTCTGTCGGTGGAAGTTCTATTATCGCGTGTTCAGGCGAATACCACCTGGGCGGAGGGGACTCGCCGATGAATATGTGACGCCTATATTTTTCCTGTTGTTTTTGCCTGAACTAGGCCATAATTCAGCTTGGAAGGTGTTTGAACGCCCCGTGGCACTGGCGCCTCGGAAACCGGTGCTGGATTCGTCGTCCAGTCTCGTGGAATTCGAACGTGAGTGAATCTTTGAAGCACGAAGGGCAAACAGTGAGCAAGAGCACCGGCTTTGCCTGTGAGTTGGCGCACGAATTGCGCGCAAGATTGGCCTTTCGCGCAATCGCTGTGCCTGTCAGCACAGCGACAATCGCCGCGGGCGCAACAGCGACGGCGTACGGCAAAGCCGAGGATCCGGCAGCTGCTCTTCCAGAGCAGCACGCTGTCGATGGTGTCGGATATCCCGTTACAACGGTCGATGACTACGCCTTCTCGGGGAAGGACCTTGCCTCGGTTGAGCATCCCGAGACAGTGACCCGCATCGGGATGATGACGTCTCTGCACGGGAAGCTGGAATACGTTGACCTCGCGGACGACGTTTTGAAAACTGAGCGCCTTACGTGCGCTGATAACGAGCTGACCGACATCAAGCTGCCGCCAAGAATTCAGATCATGGGTGACGAGGCCTGTGTTCGCAACAATCTTTCAGAAGCGAATCTGCCGAACACGGTCTGGCAGATGACGGGCAATGTCTTTACGGACAACTCTGCGGACAAACATGACTCCTTTGGGGGGAAGGCGTTCTGGCTCCTCAAGAGCGCGGATCATCGGCAGCCTTCGCTGGGCAGGACCGTGACGATCGTCGTGACTGAAGACGGTAAGCCCGAAGACGTTGTGCCAGAGCCGGAGCCGACTAACCCTGCCACGTTGAAACCGGCCACGCCTGCGGGGAACGGGGGCACCTGTCTCGCGAACACCGGCAGATTCTCGCTCGCCGGCGTTCGCGCTGGCGCCGCGGGGTTGGCATGTTTTCGCACTCAACTTCGCCAAAAATCAATGTAGATGGGGAATCGCTCGTGAAGAAACGACTTTGGAACGGAGCGCTCGCAAGTGCGCTCACTGCTGGTCTCATACTCGGTGGCGCTACGGCGGCGAATGCTGTCGCAGTTGACGGGCAGCCGGTAAACAACGCACAGAATCTCGCTGCGGCATGTGTGCCAGACAACGGCGAAAGCGTCACACGCTCGTTCTATGAGGCACCGCGAACCGAAATAAATGAAGACTACGAGTACTTCCACATGTATCGGGAAGACTACCTCACGACAACGCTCCCCGAGGCAATCACTGAGGTTGACGTGCTGTTTGGCGGCGAGACGCCAACTGCAACGAAGCACGTGTTGACGGATGTTGTACCGATGCTTTTCGAAAAGTACGCGACGGCTGTTGCCGCCACAGAGCCTCAAGCTGAAACGGCCGGGGGCATTTCCTCCGAGATCCTTCGTGAAGCACTTCTCGCCTATTATGCGTTCGAGCAGGATCTTACGAGTGCGATAGCCGAGGCCTATAGCGAAGACAAACTCTGGGAGATTCAGAGAGGGTGGACGCACGAGCAGAGGCTCGATCTGGTCCGTGCAATGAGTTTGAGGCTGATAGGTGGACTCCCGGAGTTGCATTCCGCCTACATGGAAATCGATACCGAAATGTGGGTGGAGAGTGGGGCAATCCCTGAAATCTATGATGAGTTACACGCCGGATTCGTGGCTTCAGGGATCTCATCTGCAGAAGCTGAAACACGAACCTACAATGCGATCTATGATGCCACGCTTGCATGGGTGAAACGCGTTGATCTTGACTATCTCAGGGGATATCAAGGGCAGCTGCAGCAATATGTAGCAATGGCGCAAGCCGCTGACATGGTAGTAGATGCCGATCCGGACGCTCGGTCGCTCGTTATCGATGTCGGGCAACCTGGAGTGCATGAATTCACGCTTGGGGACTTCACCAATGAGAACTTTTTCGAGTTTTCTGTGAATAACTGGTTCTTTGACGTGAACTTCAATGAAGCAGCTGGTGAATTCTATGCGCCAGAAGAGGTATACGAGTTTGAGGAGTATCAAGCGCTCGTAGCGGAGGTTATGGCTCCTCTGGAAGGTATTCGAGACGGCGCGCATGATCGTGCAAGCGTCGTAGAAGCGGCAATCGCGGCGATCAACGAGCAGTACGATGCGCTGGAAGCTCCCGGAAGCGCGTCACAACCAATCACGTACGTGTATACCGATTTCAACTACGCCTATTTCCAAGCGAGGAACAGAGTGTTTGACGAGTTGTCAGACGGCACACTCGCGACATTCCCAGACTGGCGCGATGAGAACGGCGACATCGTCTATGACACCTACCGTGCTCAGAACTACATCGATGTGCCCTACGTGGAACTTGCCCAGAGTGGGACACAGGCCGTTACGCGTGAGGTGAGCTTCAGCTTTGAAGACGGTGCAGCCATCGACGCAGCCAGCAACCCGGTAACGCAGACTGCAGACTTCGCGTGCATGATCGACCTGTATACCGGTGAAGCCGAATGGGTGCAGCCTGACGAAACGCACACGTTCCCCGCGGTCAACGTGCCCGCCCACCCCGCGGCAAATGCAACCGTTCGCGCGGTTGATGCGAACCTGGGCGAGCTTGTAGTGAAGCCGGGCGATGAATCATCCGTGCTTGACGTGGTGCTGCCACTCGACTTTTCGGTCGACGTGCAGTTTGTCGATACCGCTGGCAAGCAGATTCGAGATGCGGATCGTATGAGCGGCCGGTGGAACACCGATTTCACGGCAGTCGCACCCGATATTCCCGGGTACGTGCTTTCCGCAGTCAGCGCAGTTGACGTTCAGGAAACCAGGAACGCGGTACCGAACAGCGTGACCGGTGTCTTTAACACCGAGACGACTACAGTGACATTCGAGTACGTCGTGGTGACAGATGCTGAGACCCCGGGAACTGGGGGCGAAGAGACTCCCGGCAGTGGTACAACAGCGCCCGGCACCAAAACTCCCGTGACTGGCGCAGCACTCGCGTACACCGGTGGCAGCTCGCTGCTTGGTGCAGGGCTTGGCGCATTGGCGCTACTCGCAGCAGGGTCAGCGTTCATGATCCGCCGCCATTCGCGTTCGTGAACATTTGAGATCTGAAACACAGAAAGCACAGTAATGAAAATGAGTAACAGTCGACGGTGTAGCACCCGTGAACGCACGCATGCGGGGCTTGCCCTCGGCGCGGTTGCCGCCCTCTCGATTCAGGTGACCTTTGGGCTCAGCTCCCCAGCTCACGCTGCAGTCGTGGAACAGCTCGACCCCGTGAGCGGGATCACGTTCACCATTAATGATGAGGAGCCAGCGGCAGGGGCCACGGCAACCCGGTATGACGCTTCACGGAGCGGGCCTTCGGTCGAGATTCCGGGGGAAGTGGTTGTCGGGGGCGAGACGTACCCGGTGACAACCATCGGGCCAGCCTTTAACTATCAGCCCATCACTTCTGTAGAAATTCCAGAGGGGGTTGTGAGTATCGGGGCGAATGCGTTTTCGAACAGCAAGCTCACGAATGTGGTGATTCCCGAGGGCGTGACAAGTATCGGGAGTTACGCGTTTGGCACGACGCCGTTGGAAACTGCGATATTTCCCAGCGGTCTCGAGAGCATCGGTGAGTATGCGTTTAATAGCACCAAGCTGACCTCGGTAGAGCTTCCGGAGTCGGTCACGAGCATTGGTGACATGGCGTTCTACAACGGCCAGTTGGAATTGCTCGACCTGCCCGAGCGAGACGTCTCGATCGGTGCTTACGCATTCTCTGGCAATCAGCTGACTGAGATAAATCTGCCAGTCGATATGACGACCATCAGAACGGGTGCATTCTCGAGCAACAAGCTCACGAGCATCGATCTCCCTGAAACGCTTGTCGGAATCAGTGACTCCGCGTTTGCCCACAATCCGCTTACCTCGGTCACAATTCCACCTCGAGTCAGTTCAATCATGACCCGGGCATTTGGATATAAGTCTGACACCTACGAGCACACGCTCACTGAAGTGCGATTTCTCGGCCCTGCTCCGAAGACATTTGCAGATGGCAGTGATGCTCACACCAACGGTGCATTTGGAAAAACTCAAGACGTAGTGATTACGTTCCCGGGCGAGTACCTGGCTGATGAAGACCCCACAAAGGTCTTTACTGAGCCGCTCTGGAAAGGCTACAAAACACAGGCCACGAAGTACATTTCTGGTCTCAAGATTCTTGGTGCAGACAGCGTTATTGAAGGCTCGACGCACGATTACGCCGTTACCTCCGTTGACGCTCTTGGGAATGTAGTGGACGACGTCACCAATGAGGTCACGTTGACGCTCGGTGGTGTTGAGCAGGATGGTTCAGCCGTTGAGTTCCCCACTGATTACAACAACGCTGGTCTCACGACGACGCAGACGATGACTGCTACCTTGAATGAGGACTCCACCAAGGTAGGTGAACTGGAAGTCTCGGTTGCGTCTACAATTCATCAGCTCCGTATCGACCAGCCCGTCGCTACCGAGGATGGTGTCGCTGCAGACGGTGAAACGGTTGCGTTCACCGTCGTCGGGCTCGGCGCGGCGGCGCAGGGAAAGAACTCCGATGCCGTCGCAGCGGTTGCCGCTGCCCCGGCCGAGATCGATGATGTCACTGGTTACGCGACGTTCTCATCAACGAACGCGGCCGACACCGCAGAGGGCAACGAGATTACCTTCGTGGGTCCAGGTGAACGTGAGGTCTCAGCGACCGTTGGAGGGCTTACTGAAACCATCACCGTCGTAGTCGATGGGACAGATAGTCCTGAAGTTGAAGGTCAAGAACCTGAGGGCGAGAAGCCTGGTGTGAACGGTGAGAACGGCGCGAATGCTGGAAGCGGTGGTGCTCTGGCAAACACCGGTAGTGAGGCGACCCCGTTGTTGATTGCGCTCGGGGGTGGAGCTTGTGTTCTGCTCGCGTTGGGGCTGCTGGTAACCGCGCGTAGGCGCCGCATTGGTTAGCGTCGAGACGTAGCACAGTACGTTCAGCGGGGAGTGGCGCTCATGCAGAGGACATTCCCCGCTGTGTACCTTCGTTGTTGTGGCAGCGCAATGAATCTTCTTGAGCACAGTTGCACTCCTCGATAATCTCTCTGCAAACGAACTGATTCTGTCGTGTGGAGAGCGTAACGAATTCAGGGTTTGTCTGGTTTCGATACGCCTTTCCGGTCACATTTCAATGAGAGAACTGGGAAGGCAGCGACATTGTTTGGTCTTGGTCTGGAAAGCGCGACTGCGCTATTGACTCTGAAATGAGTTCGATTTCAGACTGAGGAGACGACGCTGACGTGTCCGTTGAAGCTCTTTGTCGCCCCTTCCGAGCCAAGGTCATCTGGTAGATCTGTTCGCCGTGCACACTCAAGTCTGCATTTCCACTGTGACATTCGGAATTATGGTCAGCGGTGAAGGTGGCGCAGTGATTGATCCAGCGTACCGGCTGTGGCACTTTCGGGTGCAACAGCCGGTACTTCAGTATTGGGACGGAGGTACCGTCGGCCGATCCGCGCCCCCAGTGCTCGCTCGTAGCCTCGGGGTATGGAAACAAAAACGAGTGAGCTGGGCCTCGTGGCTCGCGTCGCGAACGTGGGCAAATACTACGGCGAAGGAACACAACGGGTCGCCGCACTAGATGACGTGTCAATTGGCATTAGGCGTGGAAAGTTCACGGCGATCATGGGGCCGTCTGGCTCCGGTAAGTCGACGCTGATGCACCTGATGGCCGGCCTTGACTCACCGACGAGCGGCCGCGTCTGGCTGGGTGACGCCGACATAACTGGCCTGGGCGACGCTGAACTCACGAAGCTGCGCCGGCGGCGGATCGGCTTTGTCTTCCAGTCATTCAACCTCGTACCCACGCTCGACGTGATGGGCAATCTGCAACTACCGTTCGCGCTTGACGGACGCAAGCCCAACCGCGAAGAGCAGCAGCGCATTGATGCGCTGGTGAAGTATCTCGGGCTGACCCAGCGCGTGGACCACCGCCCGCACGAGCTCTCCGGTGGTCAGCAGCAGCGCGTTGCCATCGCCCGCGCGCTCGCGACGAGTCCCGAGGTGATCTTCGCTGATGAACCCACGGGTGCACTCGACTCGCGCACGAGCCGTGAGGTGTTGTTGTTGCTCCGATCCGCGGTGACGGAAAGCGGACAGAGCATCGCGATGGTCACGCATGATCCGGTGGCTGCGAGCTACGCCGATCGCATCCTGTTCCTCGCTGACGGCAAGATCGTCAAAGACACTGGTGCGATGACCGCCGAGCAGATCTCGGCAACGATGCTGAATCTCGAGGCGGCTGCGGCATGAGATCCCGGATCAGCGAACACACCGCAACCATAGTCGTTGCCGCGCTTGGCACCCTGTTCGCGTCAACGCTCATCCTGCTCACCGGCATCATGACTGAGGTTTTGAGTGTTGGAATGCAGGCAGAGTCGGGCACGTTCCGACTCATGTTGCTGATGGTGTCGATCATCTTCATCGTCATCGCGTTGTACGTTGGCGCGATCGTGACGGCGAACACGTTTGCGACCGTCATCGCCGGTCGAACCCGAGAGATTGCGCTGTTGCGCCTGCTCGGCTCCACCTCCGCGCGGGTACGCAATCAGGTTGCGCTTGAAGGCCTCGCTATGGGCGCAATTGGTGCGGTCATTGGCGTTGTGCTCGCGATCGGGCTTGCTGCCGGGCTAGTCGCTGTGGGCACTTCGGCTGGCTGGCTTGACGCCGGGCTGACGTATCCGCTGTTCGATCCGCTGATTGTTGCTGCCGCGCTGATCGTCATTGCGACGACCTGGCTCGCTGCATGGGCCGGATCTAAGCGTGTGGCTGGCGTCTCGCCCATCGAGGCCACCCGGGCTGCGGTAGAGCTGCGCCCCGAGCAGGCACGCGGGCGTAGCGGTCGTACCGTGGTGGCGATCACCCTCATCATCATCGGTGCTGCGGCGCTTGCACTCGGTGTTGCGCTGAGTTTTGCGACGCCGCTCGCGCTCATGGTCTCGTTTGTTGGTGGGCTCATCTCGTTCACTGGCATTGCCGTCGGCGCGCACTTCATCATGCCCCCGATTCTGCGCCTCGCTGGCCGGGTGACTGGCAGGGGAGTGACAGGCCAGATCGCGGCAGCCAACGCCGTACGCTTCCCCGAGCGCAGCGCACGCTCGACGATCGGCCTCGTGATCGGCATCACACTCGTGGTGATGTTCGCAGTCGCGCTCGCCACCTACACCGCCGGTGTGAAGGAGATGTTTGCGCAAGATCCGGTTTCTGAAGCGGTGCTTGAACAGACGCTCACAGTAACTTCGGCAGTTCTGACCCTGCTCGTAGGATTCTCCGGTGTCATCGCAGCAGTGGGCCTCGTGAATACGCTGTCGCTCAGTGTCGTGCAGCGTATTCGAGAGCTCGGCCTGCTGCGCGCGATTGGTTTCACCGGTACACAGGTGCGCAGCATGATCATGGCTGAGAGCGCCCAGATGACACTCGCCGCGTTCTGCACTGGTGTGGTGCTTGGCGTCTTCTATGGTTGGGTTGCTGCCCAGTCGATGGTCGGCTCGCAGGTGGGGCTCGTCTTGCCGGTCGTGCCGTGGATCTTGATTGTGGGCGTCGCAGTGTTCGGTATCGGGCTCGCTTGCATTGCGGCTGCCGGCCCCGCTCGGCGCGCTACGAAGGTGTCGCCCGTCTTGGCACTCGCCGTCGACTGAGCGGGCGCCGACCCCGAGCCGACACTGACTAGTGCGGATCGCTGACGCAGAACTCGTTTCCGTGCGGATCAGCGAACGTGTCCCACGCGAAGTTCTCATCGCCGCGGGTGCCCAAATGTGTGGCGCCCGCGGCGATCCACTCTGCGATGACCTGCTCGCGGCCGCCAGCGCCAGCGTCTGAGAAGTCAAGATGAATACGGTTCTTGCCTGGCGTCGGCTGCTCAATCTTCTGGAAACCAAGATTGAGACCGGTATTGGGAATCGTCACCATGCAGAACCAGCCATCGTACTGGTCAATGAGCTGACCGCCGAGGCGCCCTGCCCACCACGTCGCGAGCTCGCGCGGATCTGTCGTATCGATCGTGATCATGCCGAGCTTGACCATGGGGACTCCGTTCGTCAAAGGATGGGAGTCCTATTCTCGTTCGTCATGGGGCTGCTGTCGAGTGGAAAACTAGTTCTCCACAGCGATATGGGCTGAAGCCGCATCGAGCCAAGAAGCGAGCAACGCTCCAGTAACGGCGGGCTGCTCGAAGTGCAGGTTGTGACCGGCCCCATCGAGCACCGCAAACGTGGCCCGGGGGTAGTGCGCGCGGTGCGAGAGACCGTCCTCACACCCCACCACCTGATCTTGCCGGCCAAAGATGTGCAGCGCCGGCGCATCGAATGGCGCGGCGTGCTCGTCCTCGGGACGGTAGGCGTCGGTGTAGCTCCTACTCAGACGCTCGAGCACCGGCTCCTGCGCGCCACGAATGCCAGGCAACGCGTACTCCTGGAAGAGCCGCAACGCCGCAGAGGTGTGGATGACGGCCATGGCCTCGAAGTCTGCACGATCCGCGCCCGCCTGCGAAAGCACCTGATCGTCGCGCAACACGACCTCCCGAGCGGGCAACCTTCGTCGTGCTGAATCAAGCTCAAACGCCCCGGCGAGCGTGGCGACGCCCGCACACTGCGCCCGCAATTCGTGCGCGACGTGGCGTGCGATCATGGCGCCAAACGAGTTGCCGAGGATCGCGAACGTGCCATTCCCAACTACTTCCCGCACCTCGGCAAGCACCGAGTCTGCGAGCTCGCGCGGGGTCGCTACTGCGGTGTCGACTGCCCCCTCTGCCCACGGCAGATCGAGGTAGATGCGTCGCCAGTTTGAGCCATGCAGTGCTTCTTCGAGCGGCAGCAGAATCCGGTGATCGACCCCAAAGCCATGAATGAGGAAGAGGGGCGTGCCTGCACCGTAAGTCGCTGCGATCATTGGGTAATGGTACCGGCGCGGATCCGCGAACGTCGAAACTACAGCTCGTTCGCGTAGTTCGTGATTGCGCCGCGGTACATCGGGAGCGTGGGCGCAAGCGCGGTCAGGGCGATGCGCAGCGCTTCATCTGGCTTGCCTGCCGTGTGTAGCGCGAGCGCAAGGAACGCTTGTGCAGCGTCGCCGGTGACCTCGTTGCTCTTCTGCTCTGCGAGGAGATCGACGGCCTCATCGGCGCGACCGACATTGCGCAGTGAGCTGCCGAGTTGGATGAACGCCTGTGGCTTGCGTTCGCCATCGAGACCGGCTGCCAGCGAGGCGATGTACAGCGGAATCGCTTCAGCCTCAAGACCGAGGAAATCGTGCACCGAGGCCCACTCGTAGATGCCAGCGGCATCGGTGGCTGGACGTTCTGCGACAAGCGCGCGCATCGACTCGAGTGTCGCCTCTGGATTGCCGTCATCGGCGGTGTCCCAGAACGCAGCGATTCGGTTGTCCCAACTCTGCTCAGCCATGGGACGAGTGTATGTGGTTGCGGCTTGCCTGCTCAGGCGGGCGCTACTCAATAATGAGCATGTCGTTTTCGTCGAACTTCCAAGAGTCTGCATACGCGACCTCCCAGTAGTAGCCGTCTGGGTCACGGAAATATCCGCTGTACCCGCCCCAGAACGCGCGCTCTGGGGCCTTTGCGATTGATCCGCCAATGCCTTCGACCTTGGCGAAAATCGCGTCGACTTCTGCCTCGCTTTTCGCGTTGTAGGCGAGCGTGATCCCCGTGAAGAGGGTTGCCGGGTCGCTCATCTGGGGCGGGGTATCGCCACCGATGTCAGCCGCGAGGGCAGCCCGGGGGTACAGCTCAAGCTTGGTCCCGCGGTTGTTGAAGAACACGATGTTTGGGTGATCTTCATTGTTCGGGGTGGTGAATCCCAGGCCGTCGCGATAGAACGCTCGTGAGCGCACGAGATCGGTGACGCCGAGGCAAATGAGATTGACGCGGTTGAGAGGTGAGAACTGCTGCGACTCGGTCATAGCCTGAGACTAGTCGCTGACGAGCAATTGGAGCAGCTGCGGAAAGCGTGCAGCCAAACCCCGTTTGGGCAGATTGTTGAGCTTGTGTGTGATGGTCGGAACCTGATGGTGTTTACCTGCGGCAAGCCACCTCAAGGCGTTCAGCAGCGCAAGGGGATGAGTGTCGAGGGCACTATGACCATTTTCTATCATCGCGAGTGCTGCGTTCGGAGCAGCATGGGCCATGGCCGATGCGATTTCAGACGGGGTCCTCAGATCGCGAGAACCTGAGAGGAGCAATAACGGCCAGTGGAACTCCTTTGCGGAACTGAGCAGGTCAAAAGGCTCGCCGGCGAACGGTGGGAATCTGTCCGCGAGCTGCGAGTAAGTGAGTGCGGGATCCAAGGGCAACCCGTCTAGCGGGGCGCCGTAACCGAGCTCACGAAAGCCAATTACGCCAACAAGATCAAACTCATAGACTCCGGGAATTCGTGAGATGGACGCGTCTCGTGTGGAATACGCCTCGAGCGTTTTCCAGGCCAATGAACGCGGATTCTTCAAGCGCATTCGGAGTAGCGGTTCGAGGAGTCGATCTCCACCCAGTTCAAAGGCTGCGCGGGCTACGTCGAGAAGGACTCTTTGCTCAACTCCTTTGCTCGCCAATTGACGTGTCAGTTGTGTGGATTTGCAGTCTCGGTTCCAGAGCGTTTCGCGCACAGCTTTTCGTTCGGTCTCTAAGTGGTCGCTGGATTGCAGCGCGGAGTCGAGGAGCATTGCTGAAACCCGATCAGGGTGGGCTGTGCCAAAACTGGAGGCAATGTAGCTTCCGTAAGACGAGCCGACGATCGTGGCACGCATGACATGCTCTTGGTCGAGCACGGCAACGATATCTTCGACAACTGACCGTACGCGCATGGCCGAGGCGGGAAGCTCCTTTCCGGAATGGTCGCGGCGCGATAGGCCGACTCCGCGGTGTTCAATCATGATGAGATCGATCCCAGCCTGTGACGCGAGTCCTCGCAATCGCCCGTAGGGCAGCACGGAAGAAAGTCCGGGTCCACCGGGGATTATCAGAACCGGAGGCAATTGAGATGGCTGGCCGGTGCGAATGTACGTCAGCTCAAACTCGGGTGTTGAGTCCGTTGCAGGTCGGGTGAGGCTTCGTATGCCCGAGTAGCGCTTCGCGACCGCCAGCATCGCAAGCTCACCTACTGTGCGTGCGGGGTTCCGGATCATCGCGCCAATCCTCACTGAAGTATTTGTCGTAAATACTACGTCGCTGCAACGTAACGCTTCCAAGAGTGAGGTGAACCTGCAGATTCTTGCCGGTGCTTTGAAATGAACTTCGAAAGATGAGATGAAGTTTTCTGGTCTGAATGAATTACCCATAGCCAACCTAGATATTTCATATTAGGGTGATTTCAAGTTCCTCAGAGTTATTGGCAATGACGCCGATTCTGAGATCTGATTTCCATTTTTAGGAAGTACCGGATTCGTGAGGGGGCAAGAAAAGTGAAGTTTCCTTTTACGCGCCACCGAATCATGAGCTGCCGTCAAACGCGGCGCCATCCCCGCTGTCTTCGGACCGGAACGCACCCTGATTCGTGATGCGTTCTTCCAAAAGACCGTTCGTTGCATGACCCGAAGTTCATCCATTTCGTCACATACATGACCTTGAGAGGACAATAATGTCTGAACGTTACCGTGCCGCTGTAGAACAAAGTGCTGCCGCGCAGCTTGAAATCAATCCTGTGTTTACGAGACCCGGAGAAGCGACGAGCCTCTCAAAATTCGAGATGCCCGCAGGGATGATGGACCCAGACACGGCGTACCAGATTGTTCACGACTCGGCGATGCTCGACGGCAACTCTCGGCTGAATCTCGCAACCTTTGTCTCTACCTGGATGGATGACAACGCTCAGAAGTTGCACTTGCAGGCCGCCGACAAAAACATGATCGACAAGGACGAGTATCCTGCAACGGCTGAAATCGAGGATCGTTGTTGGCGAATGCTCGCTGACCTGTGGAATGTTCCCGATAAGACCAACACCATCGGAACATCCACGATTGGTTCTTCAGAGGCCTGCATGCTCGGTGGGCTCGCGCTCAAGCGCCTGTGGCAGGAACGACGAAAGAACGAAGGAAAGGCTACTGACAAGCCGAATCTCGTCCTCTCAGCGGGCGTGCAGGTTGTGTGGGAGAAGTTCTGCAATTACTGGGACGTTGAGGCTCGCTATGTTCCCGTGACAGAGGAACACCTCGTGCTCGACGGATTTGAGCTAGAGAAGTACGTAGATGAGAACACGATTGGCGTCGTTGCCATCCTTGGCCAGACCTATACCGGCCTGTACGAACCGGTAAAGGAAATTGCCGCGAAGCTTGATGAGATTCAAGCGAGCACCGGCATTGACGTGAAGATCCACGTTGACGGCGCCTCCGGAGCGATGGTTGCGCCATTCTGTCAGCCTGAACTTGAGTGGGACTTCCGCATCGAACGCGTGAACTCAATTAGCACCTCTGGGCATAAGTATGGCCTCGTATATCCAGGTGTCGGTTGGGTTGTGTGGCGCAACACAGCCGTCTGCCCAGAGAGTCTGATCTTCCACGTCAGTTACCTCGGCGGCGATATGCCAACGCTCGCGCTCAACTTCTCTCGGCCTGGCTCGCAGGTGCTGTTGCAGTACTACCAGTTCCTCCGTCTCGGACGTGAAGGCTACCGAACCGTGCAGCAGGGTTCTATCGACGTGGCAACCTACCTGTCTTCAGCGATTGCCAAAATGCCGGACTTCGAGTTGATCAGCAGAGGCGACACGATTCCTGTCTTTGCTTGGAAGCTCAAGAAAGGCAAGCGAAATTGGGACCTGTACGACCTGGCTGATCGCCTGCGAATGCGAGGTTGGCTGGTGCCCGCTTACCCGATGCCGGATGACATTTCAGACATCGTAGTTCAGCGAATCGTTGTTCGCGCCGACCTCAGCAAAGACCTTGCCGGTTACCTGCTGATCGCAATTCAAGAAGAGGTTGATTTCCTCACGAGCTTGGAAACTCCACTCCCTCGCGAAGCGAAGAAGCAAAGTTTTGCGCACTAGTCGAACGCTCCGTAGAAAACCGCTCAGGGCGGCGAAGAGCCGGTTGCTGATTCCTCTTTATCTGGAGTGAGTATGAATCACACGATTGCTGAGAAGGGTCGCGCCGGCTTTCTCGTGCCGAATGTTGCAAAGCAGAGCTGGTACTTCATCGTCGGTGGCTCGCTTTTCGCGCTTGGTTCTGCTGCTTCGATTTGGGGGTTTGCGGGAGCCAACTTCACGAACTGGGTGTGCTTTGTCGGAGCCTGGTTCTTTACTACGGCAGGCCTATTCCAGCTCGTTCTCAGTGGCGACGCGACGAAGAACACAGGACATGGAAAGGCGCTGCGCGCGGAATGGCTCGCCGCAGCGACTCAGACCTTTGGAACCTTGCTGTTCAACGTGAGCACGACGTCCGCGCTTACAGCAGCGTCGGTTGACTCAGAGAAACGCTTCGTCTGGAACCCAGATGCAGGCGGATCAGTTGCTTTCCTCGTCAGTGCATTCCTGGTGTATGTCGCTTTCTATCGTGCGGAAGCGACTGTTTGGGCGCCGACGAATCCTGGCTGGTGGGCGGCGCACATCAACATGATTGGTTGCATCGCGTTCGCGTTCTCCGCGGTCGGTGCGTTTGTGCTCGACGATGGGACGACAAAAGACTCTCCGCTTGCAAACTGGGGAACTTTCATCGGCGCGATCTGCTTTGTGGCGGCATCCGCAGTCGCATTGCCGGGAATGCCCTGGAACCGGGGAACAGCCAACCTGCGACGTTCATAGCGCTCTGAATGCGCCACTGCCTCAGCGAAAAAAGATCATCTACATATTTGAAATTGAACAAGTCTGAACTCTAGAGGTGAAGACAACACAGCAAGGAAAGGTACAAGCTATGTGCACAAGAGTATTGTGGCCTGACGCAAACGGCGCCGTAATTGTCGGTCGAAACATGGACTTCCATATGGATCTCTTGACGAACCTGTGGAAGATGCCTCGGGGAATCCAGCGGGCTGATGGTGTGAACGGCAAACTTTCTTGGAAGTCCAAGTACGGCAGCGTCATCGCTACTGCGTTTGATCTCATTGCCACTGACGGAATGAACGAGGCAGGATTTGCTGGACACATTCTCTGGCTCGCTGAGTCAGATTACGGGAAGCCAGATGAATCAGATGTGCAGCTCAGCCAGTCAGTTTGGTTGCAGTACTATCTCGACAACTTTGCAACCGTTGCAGAAGCTGTTGAATGGACAAACAGTACTGACGTCAGAGTATCGCAGCTGTTTGATCCGACAGGTCATCTGGTACCTACGCTTCACTTGGCACTCAACGATGCAACGGGTGACTCAGCAATCATTGAGTACGTTGGTGGGAAAGCACAGGTTTACCACAGCCGCGACTACAAAGTCATGACGAATTCGCCGACCTATGACAAGCAGCTTGAACTCGCGAAGGAAATCACCGGGCTCGGCGGTGACAAGCCGCTCCCTGGATCTACCCTCGCAAGCGACCGTTTTGCTCGTGCGTCATACTACGTCGAGCATCAGGTACAGCCGAAAACTCAACTGCAGGCTATGGCTGCGATGTTCAGCATCATTCGAAATGCTGCGCAGCCGTTCCGTACCCCTGAGCCAGGAAAACCGGATGCATCGCAAACTATCTGGCAGGTAGTTGCTGACCTGACAAACAAGCGCTACGCGTTTGAATCAACGACCCGACCAAACATTGTGTGGGTTGACTTTGAAAAGCTCAGCTTCGCAGAGGGCACAGAAGAGTTGAAACTCGACCTCGTTGGAAAGCTCGCGCTTGAAGGCGGCCTTTCTGGTGACGTCAGCCATAAGTTCCATAATCCCGGCGAACTCGGTCTGGAATTCTCTCGTGTCGGTCGGGAAGCACTCGAGTTCGTTGCGAAGAAGCAGGATGAATTCGAGGAGATGGCGAAGGTCTTTAAGAAACTCGGCTTGGGCAAAGCAGCAAGTTAACAGCAGTCTCAGGGGCCCGGGGCAGCCGAAAGATGGCTGCCCCGGTATTCCCCGCCCAGACTCCAGTGCAGTGCTTGCACTGGGTATCAATGAGGAAGAGGCGGTAAACAATGCGTACATCGACTCAAAGGTTGAGGAGCGTTAGTGAATAACGTCTTCAGAGTTTATGTTCGGGACCTGAAACGGTTCGCCCGCGTTCCTCAGGCAATCCTTATCTTGGTCGGCATCATCATCATTCCGTCGCTCTACGCATGGTTCAACATCATTGCGTTTTGGGATCCATACTCCGATACGAAGGCTGTCAAAGTTGCCGTTGTGAATCTGGATACCGGTGCTTCGTCAACACTTACTGGCGAGGTGAACGTCGGAAACCAAGTAGTTGCTCAACTTAAGCAGAATGATCAGTTGGGCTGGCAATTCCTGGATGAAGAAGCCGCGATGCATGCGGTGAAATCCGGAGAGGTCTACGCGGCCATTGTCGTGCCTGCGAAGTTTAGTAGTGACCTTCTCAGCGTCACGACGGGGGACTTCACTCGGCCCGAGCTTGAGTACTACGTGAATGAGAAAGCGAACGCGATCGCACCAAAAATCACGGGAGTCGGGGCAACGACCGTGCAAACTCAGATCAATTCAAACTTTGTTTCTACAGTTTCTGAGACCCTCACCACCACCCTTGAACAAGCTGGCGTCGAGATCAACAGCCACATTGAAAGTGCTCAAGATCAATCGCTCAACGCATTGGGAAAAGTGCTCTCTCAGGTCGATACCGCCAAGAAAGCAGTAACCGATATTGGTGCGGTGCTCACTGCTGGCGACTCTGCGTTGGGAGACGTGAGGTCTGCGCTCCAAAATGCTCGAGATGCCATCGACGGAACCCAGTCGGTGATTTCCGAGCTCGACGGCATTGTCAACGAGGTGCAGACCGGGATTACAGCATTGTCCGGCTCTCTGACGGGCGTCAGCGTCACCGGTTCGGCAAAGCTCGCTGATATTTCTGCGAAGCTGAATCAGAGATTTTCAGCTGCAACCGCAGGCATAGATCAGGCGACTGCCGTGCTTGCTACCGCAACAAGCGATGCGTCGGCGATTGTTGAAGCGAATGGAAGAGTGCTGACCGAACTCCAAGGAGTGCTCGCAACACTCTCGCCAGGAGACCCGCAATATCAAGAGATTTCTGCCGCGATTGCTGGGCTGCAGACGCAGAATACAGCTGACCAGCAGGTACTAGAAAAGCTAGAGTCGCTGAACACCGAGGTGGCTCAGACGAATACCGAAATACAAGCTGCCGCGCAAACGATGCGTAACGCAATTGAAAGCTCTGCTCAAGCTACCAGTTCTATTGGCGCCGCCACCCAGAACGCACTTCCTCAACTCAACCAGGCGCTCAGCGGCCTGACTGCCTCAGCGGGCGGGCTCGCTGCGTCTCTTGGCGCACAGAAGGCGTTGCTCGTCGAGGCCGAACAGGTCGTAGACACTTTGGAAGACGTATTGAGTGACGCGGGCGTTGCTGCGACAGCGATGGGGAAAAATCTTGACATGCTCCGGCAACAACTCGTGGTACTCCGAGCCGATGTCGGAGCACTGCAATCGGCGCAGCTGTGGAAGCAGGCGCAGAGCTTGCGCAACTTGGACCCTGCGAAGATTGCCGACTTCATGGCGTCGCCTGTGACCGTTCAAGAAAAGATCGTGTTCCCAGTTAAGACGTATGGCTCCGCAATGGCCCCACTGTTTACGAACCTCTCACTGTGGATTGCTGCGTTTGTGCTGGTTGTCCTGCTCAAGCTTGAAGTGGACACTGAGGGGGTCGAAGACCTCACAGTGAGGCAGGCCTACCTCGGTCGTTGGATGCTGCTCGCCACGATTAATTTCTTCCAAGCGCTGCTCGTCAGCGTGGGAAATGTCGTTATCGGGGTGCAGATGGCCAGCGCAGCTGCGTACGTTCTCACCAGCATCTTTGCCGGGTTTGTATACATGGCGATTATCTATGCGCTGGCGATGTCTTTTGGGTACGTCGGAAAGGGAATGGCGATTCTGCTGGTGATCATGCAGATTCCAGGTGCATCAGGAATTTACCCGATCGAAATGATGCCTGGCTTCTTTAGAGCGCTGTACCCGTTCTTCCCATTCACCTATGGCATCGACGCAATGCGCGAGACCATTGGAGGCTTCTACCACGGTGACTACTGGCGCTCATTCTTAGTGCTCACTTTCTATGCTGTGCTTGCATTTGCACTGGGGCTATTCTTCAGACAAAGACTTGGCAATTTTGCGCGACTCTTCAACAGCAAGCTCAGTATGACGGGGCTCTTCTTGAGCGAGAACGTCCAGGTGCTCGGGTCTCGCCGCCGAGTAACTCAGCTCGTTCAGGCGCTCACCAACCGTCAGAAATTCCGTGAGCGAACAGTGCGACAAGCGCATTGGTTTGAAGAACGCCATCTTACGCTGCTGCGGCTATCGCTCCTGATTTGGGCAGGCGTCACTGCTGTCCTCGTAGTCATCGCCTGGCTCTTGCCGGCTTCGAGGACGACAGTACTGGGATTGTGGGGGCTTCTGTGCCTCATAACAATCGGAGTGGTTGTGGTGCTCGAGTACCTCAAGCAGAATCTGCGATTCGCGAAGAAGCTGGGGAGCCTTCCAGCGCCAGAACTCAAGCTGAAGCTTGCGCACGAGGAAAATGCTACTCACTCAGACACCAGGCTTGATGAGCTCAGAGAGCGAGTGTAAGCACAGATGAAGAACATTGTTTGGCTCATCCGAACGGATTTGCAGAAGATTACACGCAATGCAATCGCCATTGTGGTGCTATTCGGGGTAGTGGTTATTCCGTCGTTCTTTGGTTGGTTCAACGTGCTTTCCAGTTGGAACCCATTCGGGAACGTCAAGAACCTGAAGGTCGCCGTAGCAAACACAGACAAAGGCTTCATCAGCGAGTTGTTTCCGATGCCTCTCAACGTCGGAGATCAGGTGCTTTCAAATCTGCGGGGAAACTCAGACCTCAACTGGGTGTTCACCTCGCAGGAAGAAGCGATTGAAGGGACGAGGTCTGGTGAGTACTATGCCGCGCTGGTGCTCCCAGAAACCTTCAGTAGCGACATGATGACCTTTTTGAGTCCGGGTGCTGAAGCCGCGCATATCGAGTACTACTCAAATGAGAAGACGAATGCGCTTTCACCAAAGATCACCGATGAAGCGGCGACGGAGGTTTCAACAAAGATCAATGACACGTTTACAAAGTCCCTCAACGAAGTAGGACTCAGCACGATCTCTGCACTTGCGCAGAATTTGGGATCTCCGGAAGCTCAATCTGCGGTCCGACGACTCGCGACCGCAGCGAACTCCGCCGTCCTCGACCTGAGAACTGCGGCGAGTACCCTTGATCTGCTCAGTTCGTTGCTGTCGTCGAGTCGGGCTCTCGTTGAGAGTGCGAACTCACTTACTGAAGCAGCTGGGGGTGCAGTAGATGACAGTGCGGGGGCTGTTGGTAAAGGCCTGAATGCTGTGCGGACATTGAAGGACGTACTACAAGTCTCGACGGATTCAATCTCATCAGCCTTGTCTGAGACGTCAGCAAGTTATCAGCACCTCATTGATCGTGTGAACCAGCTGGAATCTTCTGTTGCGCAGCAGCCAGCCGCCATGTCTGCACTCCTCAGCGCATTAGCTGACGACGTTGGCACGCAGATAGAGCACTACTCAGAGCTCAGATCCGAACTACAAACCCAATCAGAGAATGCGACGGTGCCGGCATTGCAGCAGGCGCTGGAGCGTGCAGTAACTGACTTGGATGAGGTGATTGAGCGACAAACTCGGCTCCAAGACCGAATCACTCGAGCACAGGAATCACTCGATCAGGGCGACGCGGAACTCGCCGTTGTCGTCGATGAGATTCGAGATTTGGCCAGTGAGACACGAGGCGCAATCGAGCAAGCTCGTGTCTCATTTGAAGAGGATCTTCGCCCAAAGCTGGAACAGCTTGCTGGAAGTCTAGATTCGGTCAGCGAAAACGTGGGTTCGATCGCTGGTCACCTCGCACAGGCAACGCAGACGCTCGACGGCGGATCTGGGACGTTGATCAGTACCCTGACCGAGGCGGAATCAACAACGACAGCGCTTGCGAAGGACTTACGACTTAGTGCAAATCAGGTCGCGACACTCGCTAGTGCACTGCACAAAGCCGCCGAAACTGGAGATTTCTCTGAGGTTACGGAACTCATCGGGTCGAACTCAGCGATTCTTGCCGGGGAACTCACGGATCCGGTAGGACTTAAGCAGATTGCGGTGTTCAAGGTCGACTCCTTTGGAGCCCAGATGGCTCCCTTCTACACGGTACTTGGACTCTGGGTCGGCGCGTTACTCTTGGCGGTAGTGATCCGGACCGACGTGAATCAGGAGCTACTGCGGAATCGTGATCCGCTGACGAAGAGTCAGGAGTACTTGGGGCGGTTTGGCATCTTTGCGCTGCTCTGCCTGGCGCAAAGCTCACTCGCGTACTTGGGCCTCATGGGGTTTGTTGGGGTGCGTCCAGCACACCCGTTCCTCTTGTTGCTCGCCGGCTGGGTGATGTCTCTCGTCTTTGCGCTCATTACCTACACGCTTGTGCTTTCTTTCGGGGAGGCTGGCAAAGCCACAGCGGTGTTCTTGCTTGTTGTCCAGATTTCCGCCGGTGGAGGGGCATATCCACTTTCAGTTTTGCCCGTCTGGTTCCAAAACATCAGTCCGTGGCTGCCTGTTACTCACGCAACCAATGCGGTGCGCTCTGCAATCGCTGGTGTCTACGACGGTGACTACTGGATATCGCTTGGATTGCTGGCACTCTTCGTCGTGCCAGCGCTGCTCATCGGGTTGGTGCTTCGGCTGCCCGTACTCAAGATGAACAACAACCTGGCTCGAGCTCTCGAGTCAACGAAACTCATGTGAAAGGGAACGTTATGCGCGCACTGGTTACGAGTTCTAGGAATACTTTTGCCTTAGACATCATTAGAAAGCTTGGGAGTAGCGGTCACTATGTGGTCGCTGCAGATACCTACCATGGTGCGATCGGGAGCCATTCAAAGTATCTTGCAGGGCACGTGCTTTTGGCGTCGCCGCGGTTTGAGACAGATCAGTTCATCGCGGATGTGTGCGAGGCGGTTCGCGCTCACGATCTCGACATTATTATTCCCACATTTGAGGAAGCGTTCTATCTGGCTGCGCGTGCAGCAGATCTGCCAGAAGGTGTCACGCTCTTTACCGGGAGCTTTGACAAGTTGGCGCGGCTGCATGACAAAGGAAGTTTCCAGCGGTTGGCTGAACAAGCAGGCGTGCCAATTCCTGAGACTGTCGTAGTGTCGAACGAAGAAGAGCTATACGAAGCTATCGCTCGATTTCCGAGATACTTCGCGCGTGCGGTGTTCTCGCGCGGAGGCGTTGGGCTGTTGACCAACACTGGTCCACTCGCTGAAAAAATGGCTGTTGAAGACTGTCATCCAACGGAAGAACAGCCTTGGCTTGTGCAGCCGTTTGTCGATGGTCCAATGCTGTGCACCTATAGTGTCATCGTCGATGGGAAAGTCACTGCACATTGCACGTACAGTGCCCCTGAGCAGTGGGCGCACAGCACTGGAATCGCCTTCCGTGCGGAGGATAGCTCGCTCACCCTTGACTACACGCAGAAGCTCATAGACTGCCTTGACCCCAACTACACCGGGCAATTGTCTTTTGACTTTGTGAAGCGAGCTGGAGGGCTTGACGCCATCGAATGCAACCCGAGACCAACGAACGGTGTCATTCTGCTCGAAACTGATGAGTTCGTGCGGGCGTTACTCGGGAATGTAACCGAGCCGATTGTCGTTGAACCCGGGGTCGAGCGGGAAATTAAATTGGCGGTGCTTGCTGATGCGTTCACCGAGCCGGTACAACACTTGAAGACTTCGCTGCATGACCTCATCTCAGTTCGTGACATCGGGAAAGGCTGGCATGATTCGCTTGCAATGATGTGGGGGCCTGCGGCCCTACTGCATGGCGCTGCGTTGTCGAAGGGGAAACGTGAAGCACTGCTGAAAGCTATGGGAGAAGACATCGTGTGGAACGGTGAGCCGATTCAGGGGCAGTCGCCGGAGGACGCAGCAGCTTTGCAGCGTGTGCACGCGCAGCGCATTTAGACGCTTGTGCAGTCGCGCGAGTTCATGACTCGGCGCGCATGCCCCCTACTCAGCTGAAGGGGTGTGCGCGCCGTCTTGCGTCAGTGTGGAGCTATCTGGCTCTTTGCTTGCAGAAGAATCCGACGGAGTTGTCGCAGTCTCCGCTTGCGCAAGCCGCACAACTCCGTAAACCGCCACAGCGCCGGCAAATGCCATCAGGAGTAGCGCCCACAGTGGAGCACCATTCGCCTCATGCAGGACGGTAATGCCGAGTACTACGGCGATCGCGGGATCGATGACGGTCAGCCCCGCGACCACAACGTCCGAAGGATTGCAGGTGTAAGCCGTCTGCGTGAAATAGATTGAGAGCGCCGACGCAATTCCCAGGCCAATCAAACAGAATAGCGTCAGGACGCCATCGCTATCCACGGTGAAGTGGTGGTCCTTCAACAGCGCTTCTACGCGCAGGAGCACGGTCTTTCCCAGCGTTGCTACAAAGGCCGAGAACATACCTCCAAGGAACACGAAGAGGATCGGCGCATGCCGCGAACTCCCTTTGCTCAGCAATCGAATCACCGCCGCGATAAGCAGGGCAACGCACAGCGCGACGAGGACTGCGATGAGTTGTGCGTCAGTGATGGTGCTCTGGGACGTGATCAATGAAGCGATTGTGACGTAAGAAGCTACGCCGATGAGTGCGATCACTACCGCCCGGATGATCGAAATGCTGGGTTTCTTCCCGCTGATTTTCGCATTGATGAAAATTGAGAAGACGAGGGCCAACACACCAATTGGTTGTACGAGCATAAGCGGAGCAAAAGCGAGGCTGCCCATTTGCAACACAATTGCGAGACCAAACATGACTGTCCCGAGCAGCCACACCTTTGTTCGGATCAATGCCATTGCCATGGATCGTTGACCGCGGGTTGCTGAAGCGATTTCAACACCCTGTGCCTGCCAGATGTTTCCAGCAGAAAGCGACATTGCAGAGATAACAGCGAGTGAAATTCCCGCGATTGTTGATTCGATCGACAAAGGACACCCTCTCAAAAGATTGGGCAAAAGTGATGGATTAACTGATCATATATTGTGAATTACCTTTGATCTATAGTCCGGACAAATTACGGTTTGCGAGTGGGGTCGCCACAAGCTGTAAGGCCACCGGCACTCTGGCTCAGTCGCTGAAGTCACTGAAGTCGCTGGCGTCAGTAAACGCGGGTGCTTGGGCTCGCTGCGTGCGCTCCGCCTGCGCGTTCAAACCGGTCGACCATGCTGGGTACACACGGAAGCCGCGCTTCCCGGTGCGCCCGTCTGTGCTGCTGATCCGCAACTGTGTGAGCAACGCACGATCGAAGGTGAACCAGCCGATGCGCTCCCCGTCGGTGACGAATACGAGGAGCCCGGCGCACTCGTCCGTCGCATCAAACGGTTCGGTTTCACCCGCGGTATTGCGACGCCAGACGGCGACGAACGCGCCTGGCTTGGTCGGGGTGACGTTTGCGGTGCGGATCCGCCACCACTGCCCATCGATCTCGACGCGGCCGGATTCATAGTCCGTATTTTGTTCCTCAGGAACCACCGAACCAGCTGCCGCGCCTGTCAGCGCAAGATAGCGCTCGAATGATAAGAAACCCATGTTGCGCGCCGGAGCTAGTCCTCGATCAGGCGCTTCCCGAGCGAAAGCACGTCGTCGACCTCGTAGCCGAGGTGCCGGTAGAACTCGACAACCTGTGCATTGGTCGAGCGAACCTGCAGGTTCACTTTCGGGCAGCCGCGTGCGAACAGTGCGGCCTCGACGTACTCCACGAGTGCGCGGCCGACGCCGATCCCGCGCGCATCAAGGCTGCTCGCGAGGTAGTTCATCCAGCCGCGGTGGCCGTCATAACCGGCCATGACCGTGCCAATGATGGCGTGCTCGTTCTTGCCGGTCACTCCCTCGGCAACGAGGAACAGCTCCGGCTGTACCTGCAGCTTGCGCTCAATGTCACGGTGCGGATCGTTCCACGAGCGCGTCAGACCTGCCGCTTCCCAGAGCGCTACTACGGCATCGGTATCGTCAGGCTCGAACTCGCGGATGTGCATTTACCAAGACTAGTGGTCTCGTATCGGCTTGAGCGAGACGAACCGCGAGCGGTGCTCTTGCGTGACACCAGTCTGAGCGTCGGCTACTGATGGTCTGTGGGCAACTCGAGGTGTAGGAGCGGATACGGCCGACCGTCCCCGTCAAGCTCGCTCCGACCGGTCTGTGCAAAGCCGCGCGCCAGGTAAAAGCCGAGCGCCCCCGGATTCTGCTCATTCACATCGACGCGCGTGACCGCTTGCTGTTCAACGACCTCAGTAAGGAGCGCGGATCCGATGCCCTGACCTCGCACCTCGTCGGCCACGAACAGCATCTCGAGGCTGTCCTCGACGACGCCAGCGAAACCGACCGGGACACCGCCCCGCTCTGCGACCGTGAGGGTCACCGCAGGGAAGTAGTCGGTGGTGAGCTTGGACTCGATCCGCGCTCTGTCAGCTGGCTCAAGGAATTCGTGGGTCGCGTCGACCGCGCTGCGCCAAATTGCAACGAGCGCGGGGTACTCGGCGGGGCCGGCGCACGGGCGAATGACAAGTTTTGGTTGGCGTACCATGACGACGTCGAGTTCCTTTTCGTCTTCGGCAACGAATCCGTGCCGCTCGTACAGGCGCCCGGCGCTACTGCCGCGCAGCATGTGCAGGCGCATGGGGGTCGCGGCGGGCTCAGCGAGAATGCGCTGGAGCACCTGCGTGCCGAGGCCCCGGCCCTGCAAATCAGGGTCGAGGTAGAAGTTTTCGAGCCACCGCTCACCGGGCTCGTGGCGCACGGTCACACAGCCGGCAACCTGCTCATCGAGCAAGATCACGCGGGTGTTCTCCTTCTTGAACACGTTGCGCATGCGCTGGCCAACGCGCACCGGGTCAAACCGGCCGAGGCGCTCAAAGTCTGCGCGGAGCACGCGAACACGAAGGTCAACAATCCAGTCGAGATCATCATCGGTACTCGGGCGGAACGAGAGTGGCATGGGTCAAGCGTAGTCAGTTGCGGGGTAGGGGAGCTAGTGGGGTTTTCTGGCTGGCGAGAGCTGGGCATGTAGATAGTCTCGTGTGCATGAAGATGAGCCTTGTTGTCGGTTTCGAAGAGAAGCATCTGGTTGAGTTCTCGTTTGACGAGTTCTGGGGCGGCATCAAGATCACCGTCGATGGTGTCAAGGTGATGGGTACCGTGCAGATCCTGTCGTTCAGCACGATGAAGGCGTGGGAAATCACGGTCGGGACGAACGAGCAGCACCACGTGCGCTTCGAGAAACGTCGCGCTCAGTTCTTTGCCGCGTTCAAGCCCCAGCCCGTGCGCGCTTACGTTGACGGCATCTTCATCATGGAAGCGTTCGAATAGGCGATACTCCAGATACGCCTAAGGGCGATGGGAATTTCCCACCGCCCTCGACGTCATGCATTCTCGCTGACCTACGAGAAGTAGTGTCCTGCTTCTCTGGCCTTACTTCTCCCAGTTCGGCTTCCAGCCGAGGGCGGGCGCAACGTGCTTCGCGAACGACTCGAGCACATGGAGGTTGTACTCGGGGCCAAGCTGGTTCGGGATGGTGAGCATGAGCGTATCTGCCGCCATGACCGCCTCATCCTGCAGCAGCTGTTCGATGAGCTTGTCTGGCTCAGCAGCGTAGGTCTTGCCGAACGTTGATCGGTAGCCATCGATGATGCCGATCTGATCGTTGCTTTCCTGGCCGCGGATCCCGAAGTACATGTTGTCCTGCTCGTTCATGATCGGGAACACGCTCCGGCTGACCGAGACGCGCGGGGTGCGCGTGTGGCCGGCCTCCTTGTATGCGGCGCGGAACAGCTCGATCTGCTCACGCTGGAGCACATCGAACGACTGACCGGTTGCCTCGGTGAGGAGGGTAGAACTCATGAGGTTGAGGCCCATGCGGCCGACGTCCTCTGCCGATGCTCGCGAGCCAGCACCCCACCAGATGCGGTCACGCAGGCCAGGAGACTGCGGTTCGATCGCGAGGTAGCCGGGAGGAGCCATGCGGGTGTCAGCCTCGACGAGACCCTCGCCGTCGATTGCGCGCAGGAAGTCGTCAAACTTCGCACGGGCAAGATCCGCGCCACGGGGATCTTCGGCACCCGTGTAGCCGAACGTCTCGTAACCGCGGACGGCGGTCTCGGGTGATCCTCGGCTGACGCCGATGGCGATTCGCTGATCCGCGATCAAATCGAGCGCAGCGAGCTCCTCGGCGAGATACAGCGGGTTTTCATACCGCATATCAATGACGCCAGTGCCGACCTCGATGTGCTTGGTGCGCGCAGCCATAGCTGTGAGCAACGGTACGGGCGAGGCCGCCTGCTTCGCGAAATGGTGCACGCGAACGTATGCGCCATTTACGCCGATCTCATCAGCGCCCTCTGCGATTTCAATCGTCTGCTTGAGCATGTCACCGGCGGTGCGCACGCGTGATCCCTGCACATTGCCGTAGTGCCCGAAGGACAGAAAGCCAAATTTCTCCATACTCGGTGCAACGCCCGTCAGCGGGTTATATTCCCGCGCATATGAATTAGTTGATTCTGCCTGTGCGGTCAGGAACCGCAGGAGTAGGCTTAGAGGTATGAGTGTTGTGATTGATCCCGCTTTCAACCCTGCTCCATCCCTCGAACGCATGACCGGTGTGAGCGTCTCGTCGACGCTCGCCGAAGGCGCGCAGGCCCGCGCGCTGTTCGTTGCCTCGGAGGGTGAGCTTCCCGCTGACATTGCAGAGATCGGTCGCGATGCGCTCGCCGCAGCCGGCTTCACCGGTGCTGCGAACCAGACCATGCTTCTGCCGGGTACGCCTCTGACCGTGCTCGTTGGCACCGGCGCAAACCCGATCGAGAACCCCGCACAGCTGCGTGACGCGGTCGCTGCATTCGCTCGCGGTGCACGCGAGGCTGGTCGCATTGCGGTCGACCTCACTGGTGTGCTCGCATCGCGCGACTGGGACGCTGACGTCGCAGTGCAGGCAGCTATCGAGGGTGCAATCCTCGCGCGCTACCGTTTCGATGCACTGAAGTCTGACCCCAAGACGGTCGTGCTTGATGAGCTTATGATCCAGCTCGTTGAAGAAGATCTCGAAGACGCAGAGTACGGCGTCGAGCGTGGCTTGATCCTCGCTCGTACCGCTGAGCTCGCACGCGACCTCGGCAACACTCCTCCCCGCCACCTGAGCGCTGAGAAGTTCGGCAACCTCGCAGCTGAGATCGGCCCCGAGTTCGGTCTCGATGTTGAGGTCTACGACCGCGAGCAGATCATGGAGATGGGCCTCGGCGGCCTGCTTGGCGTGAACGCAGGTTCGGTCGAAGAACCCCGCATGATCAAGCTCAGCTACCGTCCCGCTGATCCCGAGGGCCACCTCGCGCTCATTGGTAAGGGCATCATGTACGACTCGGGCGGAATCAGCCTGAAGCCCTCGAACGCAATGCACGCAGCAATGAAGTTCGACATGATGGGCGCTGGCGCAGTCTTCGCGTCGATGACCGCACTTGCAGACCTCGGCGTCGAGAGCGCAGTGACCGGCTGGCTCATGTGCACCGACAACATGCCCAGTGGCAGTGCGACCAAGCTCGGCGACGTGCTCACGATCCGCGGCGGCAAGACCGTTGAGGTCAAGAACACCGATGCTGAGGGTCGCCTCGTGCTCGCTGACGGCATCGTGCTCGCAACCGAAGACGTGACTGTGAACGAGCGCCGTCCCGACGCAATCGTTGACATCGCAACGCTGACTGGCGCGGCAATGGGCGCGCTCGGCACCCGCACCGCAGCGATGCTCGCAAACGATGACATCATCGCTGAGCAGCTTGACGCAGCGGCTGAGTCGACTGACGAGAACATCTGGCGCCTGCCGCTCGATCACCGCTACCGCGACCAGCTCAAGTCGAATGTCGCTGATATCTCGAACATGGGTGGCGCGTACGGCGGAGCGATCCTCGCTGGTCTCTTCCTCAATGACTTCGTTGATGGCACCCCCTGGGGCCACCTCGATATCGCAGGCACCATGCAGGCAGAGAGCGACGATCTCTGGCGCTCGACCGGTTCGACCGGCTTCGGCGCTCGTCTGCTCGCTGAATTCGCGGAGAACTTCATTGCTCCCGCTGAATTTGCACAGGAAGACGCTGAGTAACTAACGATGGGTGAGGCGATGCGCGACGAGGCTGTTTTTGACCGAGATGCATTCATCTCGCACTTTGCGGACTTCGTTGCCGCATCGCCCACTTCCTATCACGCGGCCGCTGCTGCTGCCGAGGTGCTGACGCGCGCCGGATTCGTCGAGCTCGACGAATCTGAGGCGTGGCCCACTGCCTCCGCTGCGCCAGCGGCTTTCGTGCGCCGCGACGGTGCAATCATCGCGTGGCGCGCTGGTGCTGGCGTCTCGGCGACCAGCCCCGTGCGCGTACTTGGCGCGCACACTGACTCACCCGGCTTCGTGCTGAAGCCGCAGCCCGACTTCACCGCGCACGGCTGGGCGCAGCTCGGTGTCGAGGTGTACGGCGGCCCGCTGATCAATTCCTGGCTCGACCGTGACCTCGGAGTCGCCGGCCGTGTAGTCACGCGCGCTGGCGAGGAAAAGCTCGTCTGCACCGGGGCAGTGGCGCGGATCCCGCAGCTCGCAATCCACCTCGATCGTGAGGCGAACAGCGGTCTGAACCTTGATCGTCAGCGCAATACGCAGCCGATCATTGGTATCGCTGGCGCAGATGTCTCGCTCGCGGAGGTCCTCGCGCACGAGGGCATCACGGCCGACGACATTGCGGGCTTCGATCTTCGTCTCTTTGACACCCAGCATCCCGAGCGGATCGGTGCCCGCAGCGAATTCTTCGCTTCGCCGCGTCTCGACAACCTGAGTTCGACCTACGCTGGCCTCGCTGCGCTCATCGTTGCTGAACCCGCTGACGGCGCCATTTCAATGCTTGCCGCGTTCGACCACGAAGAGCTCGGCTCCGAGACACGCTCCGGTGCGAGCGGCCCGTTCCTTGCCGACGTGCTTGATCGTCTCTGGGCCGGTCTCGGCGGCGGCGTGGAAGACCGCCAGCGCGCGCTTGCTGGCTCATGGTGCCTCTCGGCAGACGCCGGCCACTCGGTGCACCCGAACTACGGAGAGAAGCACGACCCGAACGTGCGCCCGCTCGCAGGCCGCGGCCCGATGCTGAAGATCAATGCGAACCAACGCTACGCTTCTGACGCGCACGGTGGGGCGCTGTGGCGCTCGCTCTGCGCCGCCGCAGGCGTTCCGACGCAGGACTTCGTGTCGAACAACACTGTCCCGTGCGGATCGACCATCGGCCCGCTCACCGCTACCCGAATCGGTATGCGCACCGTTGATGTGGGAGTGCCGCTGCTGTCGATGCACTCGGCACGTGAGCTCGCTCACGTCGATGATCTGCACGGCCTCGCGCTCGTTATTGCAGAGTTTTTCGCGTAACCCCCTGAACATTCGCGTCTTCGGACGCAAGTTAGCCTCCCGCCAGGGAGAGACATTGACTAGGATCAAGCTATGAGTGAGATGCAGAATCGGGCAGAGAACCAGGTGCTCGCCCTGTCTACCGACCGGTTGCAGCCGCGTATCCAGCGCATTGGTTCGCAGGACATCGAGATCACCTTCCTCGGCCCCAACACCAACGGTCAGCCCACCTGGATTATGTGGAACGCAAACGAGCCACATCTCATCGGCATGCTCATGCAGGGCAAGATGGGGTACCACTTCGAGCAGCGCACGAGCGTGGGTGTGGATCGCTTCGAGAACATGTCACTCAACCGAGTGCAGCGCGTTCTCGGCGGCTAGTTTTCCCACTCACTTGTGCAAGGCGGTGCGTCATTAACACACCGTCTGATCTGCGCTTTTGGCTCGATTTGCGAGATATTGCTCATTCCTCGTAAGCTATAACACGGCAGCCAGCGAGCGTAAGCCAGCGGGTGAAAGCCTCGGCCCCATCGTCTAGCGGCCTAGGACTCCGCCCTTTCACGGCGGCAACACGGGTTCGAATCCCGTTGGGGTCACTGGATTGCCAACACAACTTAATACACAATATGGCCCTGTAGCGCAGTTGGTTAGCGCGCCGCCCTGTCACGGCGGAGGTCGCGGGTTCAAGTCCCGTCAGGGTCGCCAAGGTGAAAAGCCCTTCTTTTGAAGGGTTTCTTCATCTCAGGTGATCGCCATAACAGTGATTATCTGGCTCTGTAGCTCAGTTGGTAGAGCGCACGACTGAAAATCGTGAGGTCACGGGATCGACGCCCGTCGGAGCCACGAAGGCTTTTACACCTTCACCGAACCCCCGCGTAGCTTCTACATCGCGGGGGTTCATTTTTTTGTGCCTTGCTGGCCCTTCCTGGGCCCAGCCCCTCGAGATCGATGGTTTCTCTCGAGATGGGCCCTTTCATGCGCATGAAACGCATGGTTTCGGCAGAATGGCTCCGCTTCGAGGGATCGGCAGTGGCCGCAACCGTGTGCAGCGCTGTGGCCGGATTCCTGTGAATTCAGTTCTGCGCATCTCGTAATAAGCTCGCTGTATGCCCGCAGAACTCCGCGAGCCCGGCAGCGAACAAGGGCACCGAGAATGGGACTTTGTGCTGCCTGACGCCGAGCTACGTGAGCTCTCCGGTCAGTTCGAGTTTTTGCGTGAACACGTGTGGGCTTTCGAGACCATTGACGCGGCGGCTGCCGGGTACGTGGTGAAGCGCGGAACGCAGTGGTGGCACATTCGCTTGAGTCGTGCTGTTTCAATACCTGAGCCAGATGCTGCGGCCGGTTTGGTACCCGAGGAGTTCGGTTCGGGGTGCTCCCGCGTATCGCTGTCAGCCGAGTGCTTGGTTGATGCGCCAGGCGGGCTCTCATCGCGTGAGATAGAGATCTCCACGCTAATTGCGGCGGGGCTTTCGGACAAGGAAATAGCGGCGCGGTTTGGTACGAGTCCTCGTACCGTGTCAACACAGATCACGAGACTGCTTACGAGGTATCAGCTGGTCACGCGATCCGCGCTCGCGGCAATCGTGACTGCTGAAGACTGGTTCTTGCTGCCGGTACCGGGTGAGGCCCTTCGCGATCTGACGCTTCCCGCATTCGCGTTGGATGCGGCGCTTCGAGCGCTCGGCGAGGGTCGAGTGCAGGGCGAGTCGCGAGTGACGGGACAGCCGCAGCGGCATCCACTGCAACCCGCGGCAACCGCGATCCAGAAGCTCCTTGCGTCGCCAACGTTGGCAGTGAACAAGCGGGTGTCTCGCGCCCCGCTTCGCATCGGGCTGTTGGTGACGAGCGGGGCTTTTGCCGATGACGGCCTAGAAGCCGCACGCGGTGCTGAGCTCGCGCTTGTGCAGGCAACCCGCATGTATCGGGGCGCTCACGCGAGGCCGTTTGAAGCCGTGCGAATTGCGGTTGATCCACTCTCACCAGAGTCAGTTGCGGCGGGATTGCAGCAGCTCGAAGCAGAAGACGTTGATGCGGTGCTCAGTACCTATGCGAGTGCACTTGACTCATCAATCTTTGAGTTCACCGCAGAATACGGCCGTCCGTTCTTGCACACTAATTCATGGACCGATTCTGCCCAGCGCGTGGCACAGGACCCAACGCGGTTTGCGCATACGTTCCAGACATCGCCGACCGAGCTGTCGTACACGACAGGTCTTATGAACTATCTCCGCGGCGCGCTGGCAACTGGCCAGCTGCAACCGCAGCGCGTTTCAATCATTGAACTTGATGGGTTTGGCTGCTCGCTGTCGACGGGCAACATTCATGACGAGCTGGCGGTTGCGGGTATTCAAGTGGGCGCAACGATTGGCATTGGGCTGACCGTTGATGACCCAGACGAAATCGCCCAGCAGGCATTGGGTAGTGACCCCGGCCTCGTGATCGTCTCGCACCTCAGCGTTGACGTGGCTATCGAGCTGCAGCGCTCACTACGCAAGGTCTCACTCGAGACCCCGGTCTTTCACCTGTATACGCCTTCGATTCCACGGTTCTTCGAAGAACTGGGTGTCGACGGCGAAGGCGTGATCTGGTCGACGATCACGGGTCGCACACATGATGTGCTGGGCCAGCGCTTTTCCGACGGCTTTCAGCGAGAGTTTGGCACCGCCCCTGGCTGGAGCCAGTCGAGCGCTGCATACGATCAGGCACAGTTGCTTGCGCAGGGCTTCCTATACTCCGGCTCACGTCGCGCGGCCGACGTGTCTGACACGTTGCGTCTCATGGTGCACCGCGGAGTCAACGGCACATATGCGCTTGGAACTCCCGAGCAGACGGTGGCCGGGTATCCATTTGACTCACCGGATCCGACGCTCACCACCCCGACCGTCATCTACCGGTTCACGAACGGGCAGATGACGGTCATCGGTGGCTCATAGCGGAGCAGATTCTCGGTTAGAGCACCGATTGGCCGCCATCAACGGGGATAATCGCACCGCTGATATAGGTGGATCGGTCTGACGCGAGGAAGAGACATGCCTGTGCGACCTCTGCGGCAGTGCCAGGACGGCGGGCCGGCACCCGAGTGGCGAAGAACGCATCGGCGACTTCGGGAGTATTCATAAGCGTCGTCATCGCGGTATCAATGACGCCGGGCGCGACCGCGTTCACACGAATTCCGACGAGACCGAGTTCAGCCGCAAGCTGACGGGTGAGTGACGAGACTGCGCCCTTCGATGCTGAGTAACTGGCGCTCGGCTCGTGTGCATCGCCGCGCACCGCTCCGATGCTTGAGAGCAGCACGATAGAGCGGTCACGGGTTCCATCGCGCATGAGCCGTGCGGCTTCGCGCGCAATCAAGAAGCTGCCGCGTCCGTTGACGCTGATCGTGCGGTCCCAATCTTCAGCTGGGGTGTCCAGCAACGGCGTCACCCGATAGATGCCAGCGGAGTGGACGACCGCGTCAGGGCCTTCAGGCCAGATGGCGGCGAGCTCTGCGAACGCTGACTCGACCGAACGTTCGTCCGAAACATCGCAGGAAATGATCCGCGGCGATGCAGTGAGGTCATCGCCGCCACGAAGATCCATGCCAATGACCTCCCAACCGAGGCTCGCAGCTTCTGCTGCGGTTGCTGCGCCGATTCCAGAACTGGCACCGGTAACGAGAAGACGACGTGCGGGCGCTGAATTAGTCATGAGATCTGGACTCCTCCATTGACGTTGATGGTCTGGCCCGAAATGTAGCCAGCTTGTGGTGAGAGCAAGAATTCGACGGCCGCGGCTACGTCCTCGGAGGCACCGTGGCGTGCGAGCGGGATGAGGCTCCGTACCGCATCAATCTGGGTCTCGAGGCTGGTGCCCTCGCGGGCCGCACGAAACTCCAACTCCTCGCGGTGCATCTCGGTCATGATGTAGCCGGGCGCAACAGAGTTCACGGTCATCGCTGGCGCAAGCTCAAGCATGAGCGAGTGCATGAGACCTTGAACCGCGCCCTTCGACGCAATGTACGGTGAGGCACCGGGCACTGGTTGCTGCGCGAACAGCGAACCGACGAGCACGATCCGCCCGCGTCCATCGCTCTGACGGATATGTGGGACGGCGGATCGAACACTGTGTACCGTGCCAAAGAAGTTGATGTCGAGAACGGAACGCATCGCTGCGAGGTCGACGTCGACCATCATGTCGGAGGGTCCACCAACTGCCGCATTCGCGACAACCGCATCTAGACGGCCAAACCTACGAGTAGTTCGGGCGGTTGCTGCTTCCACCTGGCTGAGGTCGCACACATCGACGGATTCGTAGTGAATAGCAGGGTCCTGGTGAACCGGTTCGAGTGCAGGAGAAAGATCGAACGCGCCAACGCGCCAGCCACTTGCCGCGAGCGTCTTGGCGATTGCGAGACCGATGCCGCGAGCAGCGCCAGTGACAATCGCTACCGGAGGTGCAAGGTCTGCGTTTTCAGCGGATGACTCGGATGGATCAGTCAACATCGTTCCCCCTTGAATGAGTGCGCGGCCAAAGCTGGCCGGCGAAGTGTGCCAGAGACCTGTGCGAAAACGATGCGGAGCGGTCCCAGCACCAGTCAAATGCCAAAATGAGTAGTCAAGCAATACGTAGAACTACGCATTGCCGCAGTTGGTTCCGATCAGCGAAGGTTGCACATGCGATCCCGCTACGAGGCGGGAATCTTTTCACGAAAGGACCCACAGTGATGTCGTCCTCGCAGACTGCACCAGCCGTGACCAACGGTGAACCCAAAGTTGGGCTTCGTCGTACTCTCGGGCTTCCCACGCTGATTCTCTTTGGAATCAGTTACATGTCACCCGTTGCGGTATTTACCACCTACGGCTTGATCAATCAGCAGACCGGTGGTTTGCTGCCAGCCACCTACCTCGTTGCCACGCTTGCAATGCTGCTCACCGCGTACAGCTATGGCCGCATGGTCGCATCGGTACCTACAGCGGGCTCTGCGTATCGCTACGCACGACAGTCGTTCGGCCCACACATCGGTTTCATGACCGGTTGGACGCTCATGCTCGACTACTTGTTCTTGCCGATGGTGAGCTTCTTGCTCGCTGGTGTCTACCTGAACTCCATCATTCCGAGCGTGCCGCAGTGGGCTTTCAGCGTTGGACTCCTACTGGTCGTCTTCGCGCTGAATGTGCTTGGGGTGAAGCTGGTCAGCCGAGTCTCTGCAATCATCATGGGGCTGACCGCGATCATCATCGGCATCTTCGTGGTGCTTGGCTTTGCGAAGTCTGAGGTTGAACCTGGCCAGATGTTCGCTTCGTTTAGCCCGAGTGGTGATCAGCTGCCGCTCGTCATTGCGGGCGCTGCGATCCTCGCGTTTAGCTTCCTCGGCTTTGATGGCATCTCCACCATGGCGGAGGAAACCAAGAACCCCCGTCGCACGGTACCGCGCGCAACCATCCTGGCAACGTTGATCGCAGGCGTCTTGTTCGCGCTCGTCGCCTGGGCAGGAAACCTCGCGCATCCCAGCCTGAACTACGACAACGTCGATGCTGCGGGTGTAGAGATCATGGTGCAGCTTGGCGGTCAGATCTTCGGCGTCATCTTCGTCATCGTGTATGTGATGGGCTGTTTCGCCTCTGCAATGGTCTCGCAGGCGAGCGTCTCACGCATTCTGTTGACGATGGGTCGAGACGGCGTACTCCCGCGCGGCCTCGCCTACGTGCACCCGCGTTTCCAGACGCCTGTCATCGCGTTGGCACTCGTTGCCTTCGTGGCGTTGCTCTCCACGGTTCTGACGATTGAGCAGGCCGTTGTGATGATCAACTTTGGTGCACTCGTCGCCTTCTCAATGGTGAATCTGAGCGTGATCAAGCATTACCTCATTGACCGTAAGGAGGTCTCCGTCGGATCGATCTTCAGGCACGGACTGATCCCCGCGCTTGGCTTCGTCGTCACGGCCTTCCTCTGGACACAGCTGTCAGGACCGGCATTCATCGTTGGCTTCGTCTGGCTCGGTGCAGGCCTTGTCTACCTGGCGATCTCGACGCGCTTCTTCACGAAGAAGCCGGTTGAAGTCGACTTCAGCGAGTAATTTCCATGTTCACAAGGTGAGGTCCTGCGCAAGCGTGGCCTCACCTTGTGCGTTTCTGGTCGCGCTACAGCTGCCGATTGACGCGTTCGACCTGTCGACCGATGGTGAAGAGATCGTAGATGGTGCCGATGAAGAAGAGTCCGCCGGTGAAGAACCAGAGCAGTCCTCGGAAGATTCGACCCAGGTAGAAATGCTGCAGCCCCGCACACAAGATAAACCCGAGCAGGGTGAGTCCGAAGGCGATGCCCTTTTCTTTGTGATTGAAAGTTTTAGCCATATCTGGATTATTCCCTACCGGGCATCGCCGCGGTTGAATGATTTATGAGTGAGGCTTGGCATTCCAGGTTGATCATTGCCGCGCAGAGTATCTTGTTCCTAAACAACGCCCTCAGCGGGTGAATTGCTGAGGACGAGGGTGAGGGGCACATGCAAGACCGGGAAGACGCACCAAAGCGAATCGAACGTGACGACGAGCCATTCGTGTTTGAGCCCGAACCAGAACCTCAGATCGGCATCCAGCACGAGGAGTTCACGGGGCCGCTGAAGTGGTACCGGATCCTCGGGGTTTCGATCGCCATTTTCCTGCTGGTTTCTGCGGTTGTGGCTATTCCTCTCGCTTTGCATTTCGCGAACAAAACCGAGTATCAGAGCGACCTGGAGAGCCTGACCAAGATTCGCACGACGATCGCCAACAACGAAGCGACCCGTGATGCGGCGAATGAACTCCTCGGCGCCTCGCACGAGGAAGCCAGCAAGCTTGCGGTGGATCTCGAGCGTTGGGGATCCGCTAACGCCACTGCCCTCGGCAAGGAAGAAGCGAAGGCACTCGCTAAATCTGGCAAGGAATTGCAAGCAAGTCTCGCGGAGGTGAAGCCGGCGAGCGATGGCGCAGATCTCACGGCTGCGCTGAATGCCCTGCGCGCAGACGAAGCCGAGTTTGCAGCTGCCGACCTCCCTGCGAGCGTGATCGATTGGTCGGCGGATCAGGCGGCAAACGTCCTCGGTGTCCTCCCAGTGACCGAGGTAGAGGTCGAGTTCACCGAGAACTACAGCAAAGACAAGCTCGAGAAGCTCCGCACGGCACTTGACGAGGCAAAGGCCGAAGAAAAGACGTCATTGGCGGACAGTAACGCTGCGGTCGAAGAAGTGCGAGCGCTCTCCAAGACGGTACAGGCCGCTCGACCCGCGCTCATCGCTGCAGCCGAATCAACACTAAGCAAGGTCACGGGGCTCAAGGCCGCCTACGCAAACGGCGACATCAAGCCTGTCGAGGCCGCAGCGAAGCATGCAGCTGAACTGTCTGCTGACACTCAAGCCACGGCGGCAGAGCTTCATGTCGCCATGGGAAAGTACTTTGCTGCCGTGAACGCGCTGGCCGCTGAGCACGCAGCGAAGTAGGGAAAGACGGCTAGCATTTTGTGTGCTTAGCAAGTGGTGGATGTAGCCACGTGTCAGAACTTAGGAGATGCTCTTGGAAAACCAGCCTGCACTGAACTGGACGCTGCGAAATGAGATTCCAGTTCCACAGGATGTATTGGCACTCCTGGCAGAAGGGGAACAGGCCGTCGCTTCGTTCCAAACCTTCCGTGACTCTGCAACCTTCACTACGAAGCGCCTCATTGTGAAAGATGCACAGGGCATTACTGGCAAGAAGGTAGAGATCTACTCGCTGCCGTACAGCTCGATCAACATGTGGTCTTCGGAGAACGCTGGCGGCATTCTGGACCGCGACGGAGAGATCGAACTCTGGACTCGTGCAGGCCACATTAAAGTGAAGCTCGGTAAGGGAGCCGATGTGCGTCGCATTGACAGCCTCATTGCCTGGGCCGTGTTGAACTCCCACTAAAATCGGGGCCATTCGTGGCTGTCTGACACGGTCGTCACCGAAATTTTCAAGTCTTCGGCGTGGCGAACTCCCCTCGATTTGAACCCTGGGGGATTTACCGGATAAGCTCTTACCTGTTCGGCCCTGTAGCGCAGTTGGTTAGCGCGCCGCCCTGTCACGGCGGAGGTCGCGGGTTCAAGTCCCGTCAGGGTCGCCAATGCGACGAAAAGCCCCTCGAAAGAGGGGCTTTTCTGATTTGGTGTGCCTGATTGCTCACCTCGTCAGGCCAACCACTCGAAGCAGCGGGTTTCTGCCGAGATGGCCTCTTTCAGGGTTATAGGACAAAACGTGTATAACGGATCCTGATCTAGCCGCATAAACACGCCCCCAAAACAGGGATCGTCCTACCCCGGCGCCATTAACCGTGCCGGAAACCAGTAACACCACCCATTGCGTGATATGCGGAAACAAGCTCGTCAAAAACGGGTTCACCCCGGCCGGCACCAGGCGATGGAGATGCCTGAACTGCGGAAGTTCCAGCACTCGTAAACCCGCCGACCTGTCCCACCGGCACACCCTCGATAAATACCTCACCTGGCTCTTCGGGAAGCTCGCCCATCAAGAATTCCCCAGCCACGCCTCTGACCGCACCTTCCGACGAGAAACAAACTGGTGCTGGAACATCACCCCACCATTCCCTCGGTAACCACGCCGCCAAAATGCGTGATCGTTGACGGCAACTATTTTGGTGGCTGGTGACTCCTGGTCGCGACCGATGACACCCACACCCCGATCGCGTACCAATGGTTTTCATCAGAATCCCAAGCCGCATGGACCGCGCTCCTCACCCAGATTCCTGCCCCACTCGTGGTCGTATGTGATGGCGGGCCAGGACTCCAAGCTGCGCTGACAGAAGTGCGGCCAGACACCCTCGTGCAACGCTGCATCCTCCACATACTCCTGAAAATCCGCACCCACCTTACGTGGAATCCGCGCACCACAGCAGGCCAAACACTCCTCACCCTCACCAAACAGCTCAGTCGCGTGCACACTCCAGAACACGCGCTCGACTGGCTCCGGCAACTTAACGCGTGGCACACCATTCATGGTCGACTCGCGAGCGAACGTAGCTACTCCACGCGACGACTCCGCGACGGGCGCTGGGATTTACCGACCGGGAAACAGTGGTGGTACACCCACGATCGACTGCGTAGGGCCTACCGGCTCCTGGTCGATGTGCAACGCAAGCAGCGCCTGTTCATCTACGTGCACGTTCGAACACCTCGCACTACCAGCAGACTCGAGGGCGGCATCAACGCAGCGATCAAGCAGACCCTAAGACTCCATCGAGGCATGCATGTAGAACACCAGAAACGAGCAGCGGAATGGGTGCTCTTCGAGCGGGCAGGACTTCTGGAGACCGCGCACCGATTGATCACGCCAGAAGCGATTGCACCCAAGCCCAAGACCCGTCCTCGGTTCACGGAACCCGGCAACGGGCCAGAACTCTACGGCACAGTACTCGATACTGCGGAAGGGCTCTGGCTACGTGCTGGATGGGGAGGCCGAGCATTACCCGCCCAACCGTTTACACACGTTTTGTACTGCTACCCATGGGGCTGTTTTCCGCGAATGCTGGGATGACAAGATTGTTGATGAAGACCTTTAGCGCGACCAGCTTCCGTCAACAAACTTGAGGGAGTTTGTTGACGGAAATTATGCACGGTCAGTTGTTTGAAGTTCCCTGCAGAGGGAACGCCGTGCTCTCGCCCTGGGTTCCAAACCGATGTTGATTTGCTTGGGCAGGTCATACCCAGCTGCAAGCCAGTTAGAAGCTTTCTGTTGCGTGCTTCGTAGCGGTGAGAACGCCTTTTAGCGGGAGTGCATCTTTCTTTTGCTGGGGTCCGAAGTTTGAATCTCAGTGCGACACTACTGGGTACGACTGACTGACCGAACAATCCGATCGAGTACCTTTTTCGAAGCTATTTTGAGCCATTGAACCGAAGAAAAGTGGCGCGCAAGAGGAGGACTGATCGCGTAATAGGTGCGGATGAATACGCGTCCAAGCATGGATGTCTGGAGCTTCTCATCTCTAAACTGGCGTAGGACCAGCACCGATGGGTCATCATAGGAACCGTAGACTGCAGTTGCGATGTAGCATCCGCCACTGTTTTGCGAAGACTGCTGCGCGGAAGCGTGCGAGTCGCGGTTGATGAATCGGTCAATGCCCTGCTCAAAAATAGTCAGCTCTTCCAGCCGCTTTGGGTAGTCAACAACGAGGTACTGTTGGTTTACCCAATTTGCCTGACCCGAAAGCCTCTGGCATTCGGAGTACAGCGACTTAGTATGACGGATCCTGCGTAGTAGCTCTTCTCGGGAGATTAAGCCTTGGTCTGCTCGTACCAGTAGTGCCATCAGCACTCCCATTCGTAGCCCGGCTTCCCCCGTCGCATGTCCTAGCTCTTGGTCAGGAGCCCCCCAAGCATCGGAGAGTTCCCGTAACTCATTGAACTTCTCTTCCCCTTCCTTTTCCCACTCAAGGATTTCGGGGACCGAGACGCTCAAGTCGTCTTGGAATCGCAAAAATCGCATTTGGATCTCTTGGTATTCCGCAGCGCAACGCTGGATTTGAGGGGGGAACACTGTTAATAGACTCCTTCGTCTGCGTGCGTATCTCGTCCGGAGATCGTCAATTCAAATCTCTTGGTTTAGTTTAGTTAAACTTCGATTCTGCTACGTGTTACAAAAGGGCATGCAGTTTAAATGATGTGAAAAGCTTCCCATTGTTTTGATCGACTGTTTCGAGCTGGCGAGGGTTTGATTTTTGGGAAAGTAGGAAAAGGTGAAGGCATTCTTTGGGTTTCTGCAATTTGTTCTAGGGGCGGTGGGTCTTTTCGCGCTCTTTAATGGGCAATGGGTTGCCGTACTCATTTGCTGGGCCGGTGCAGGGTTCGTTGGTTTTATCGGCGGGCGACTAGTTCGGCGCGTGGAGGGGGTTAGTGAAGGGGGTCGGCAGGTGCTCCAAAGTATCGGTCAAGCTGTTCAGAAGCTAGAAATAGGCGACTACGATGCGGCAAACGGACTAATGGCGTCCGCAGTTTTTCAATTCAAGGCTGGCGGGGACAAAGGCCTTCTGGTCTTAGCGCTCTCGCTCCAGGCCGTGACAAAAGCTGCCGTCGGTGATTACGATGCGGCGCGCAGAGTAATTGAAGAAGCACGATATCGAATCGCTCACATGCCGAGAGGTTCAGGCGTCGATGAAGCTGAAATGCGTGAAATGCTAGCGGAAGTTCACGTCGTACTCTCTATTGTTGAAACCGCGATCTTTAGAGGGGAGAGACCTGAGCGCATTGTTCAAGAATTCCTTGAATTTAATAGTGAGGCCTGACCGTACTTGGAAGGCCCGCGCTGTAGTGCTACTACCACGCCGTAGGCGGACGCCCTCTATAACAATGCTTTAAGGGACACCTTGCGGTACAGAATTGGTTAGCTGCTGATAGTTTCCGGCTACCGGTTTATTGTTGAACCTCGTTGTTCTGCATCTATGCACGAATACTCTGGGCAGGACGTTACCACTCGCGGCCCATGTCGGCTTCGACTAGGGCTGCGGATAAGCAGAGAGCTAGCCGAGACGCTCCCTGATCCGCGCCGCGAGTGCGTCAGCGTCCTGCACAGTGAGCACGACGCGTGCGAAATCAGCTCCCGGCTTCAGCTCGAACCGCAGCGACGGACCGAACCCAGAGACGTTGAAGTACATCTTTTCGCCGTCGCGGAAGAATGTACCCACACGCTTTGCACCGATGTCGAGGCCGATGCGGGTGGCGAATCCGAGTGGGTACCGCTTCTGATCCGCGTGGACAGAGTCGATGTCGGCGTAGGGGATTGCGATTGAGCGACGCAGGCCCCAAAAGGCATCCATGCCGCATGGCACGATCGTCACCGAATGATTGCCCAGAATGACACGATTTCTGTTCGTCAAGGAGATCCTCTCGGTTGTCCTGCTGCAGTGAAGCACACAGGCCGTGCCTCGATGGTGCCACTAATACGACCAGAATGACAAGAATTACGACAAGTGGGAAACAGCCGACGCCATCACTCGAACACCAGGTAGTTTGCCTCGGCCGCCAGCGCCGTACGCACGGCCTGCAACGCGGGACTCTGCGCCCGTGACTTCCGAGCAGCCGTGAAAATAGTGCGAGTTGGCGATCCTGGGAGATCGAGCATTCGCATCTGAGTGTCGGCGCCGACTCGTGCGAGACCTGGGAGCAACGCTACCGCCTCACCAGCTTCGATGAGCCGCTGGTGCGCCTGCAGATCCGCGGTCTCGAAACGGACATCTGGCTCGAATCCAACCTGACGGCAGGCCTGTTCAGCCCAGTGTCTTGTCGCTGCGCCCTGCGGTTCCATGACCCATGCGGCTGTGGTGAGATCCGCGATCCCTGCCACGTGATCGTAACGCCCGCCAGCCGCCCCGAGCGGTGGGATTCCGAGGCGGATCGGGTCGCTCGTGAGGTCCACACGATCGAGCCCTGTGAAGTGGGCGGCGGAATGATCGGGGTACTGCTCGGCAATCACCAGATCGAAGCCGCGAGCCCAGGTTTCTTGCAGCGCGGCTCCTGGTTCGTATTGCATGACCTCGACGCGAAGCTCCGGGTGAGCTGCCCGGATGCGTCGGAGCGCGCCGGGGATGACCGTGAGCATCGCGGTCTGGAAGGTGGCAACGCGGATCGTGCCGATGACCTCGTCGCGCACACGCTGCATGGCGGCCTCTGCCTGCTCGAGTCCCGCGAGGAGCGCTTCGGTTTCGGCAACGAGGACTTCGCCCGCTGGCGTGAGCTCGAGTGAGCGCCCAACACGTCGTAATAACTGGACGCCAACCTCGCGTTCGAGGATGCCGAGCTGCTGCGAAACGGCAGACGGACTGAAATTGAGCGCCAAAGCAACCGACGAAATGGTCCCTCGGGCATGGAGTTCCCAGAGCAGCCGAAGCCTCTTGATCTCAAGCACAGCAATACCTTTCACCGCATCGTGAAGTTTTTCTTCACTTTATTCTAAAGATTCTGTTGCTGTACTTCCGCATCACCACTGCCCACACTGGCTATACCTAACAGAGCCGGCAAAGCTGCCGCGCAGTGTTCAAGAAAGGCCTTGAATGAACAACATCCGTCCCCAGGACCTCGCCGACTCCGCAATCGCGCTTGTGGAGCGGTGGATCAGGGAAGCCGCAGCCTTCCCCACAGACCCCTCAGCAGAGCGGTTGGCCGGGGTGCTCCGAGACCCGAATGGGCTTGAATTCACTGTCGGATTTGTTGACGGCGTGGTACGGCCGGAAGACCTCAACGCTGCGGCGAAGAAGCTCAATGAGTTGACGCCCCTCACCCCACAGTTCCTCCCGGCTCCATTGCGGGCGGCTATTTCGCTCGGTGGAGCACTGGCGAAGCCTATGCCGGGAGTCGTCGTCCCGATCGCGCGCAGCGTTCTGCGCCGCATGGTGAGTCACCTCATCATCGATGCGAGCGAAGCAAAGCTCGGCCCCGCGATTGCAAAGATTAAGCGCGAGGGTGTTCGCCTGAACATCAATCTCTTGGGTGAGGCGATTCTCGGTGAGCGCGAGGCTGCGCGCCGTCTGGCGGGCACGCACACGCTGCTAGCGCGGAACGACGTTGACTACGTTTCGATCAAGGTGTCTTCGACGGTCGCCCCACACAATCACTGGGCCTTCGATGAAGCAGTTGAGCAGATCGAGCAGCAACTGAGGCCGTTGTTTGAGCGGGCCGCCGCAGCGGTCCCACACAAGTTCATCAACCTTGACATGGAGGAGTACAAAGACCTCGACCTCACCATCGCGGTCTTCACCAGGTTGCTCGACCGTCCTGAGTTCCTCACGCTTGAGGCCGGTATCGTGCTCCAGGCGTACCTCCCAGATGCGCTTGCTGCGATGATGCGTCTCCAATCTTGGTCGGCGGATCGTGTTGCGCGCGGTGGCGCACCCATCAAGGTTCGGGTGGTGAAGGGCGCCAACCTGCCAATGGAACACGTTGAAGCGGAGATTCACGGCTGGCCCACCGCAACGTGGGACACCAAACAAGCTTCGGATACGAGCTACAAAGCCGTGCTCGACTACGCACTCACGCCAGAACGTGTGCGTCACGTGCGTGTGGGAGTCGCAGGCCACAACCTCTTCGACATTGCGCTCGCATGGCTGTTGGCGAAGGAACGTGGCGCCGAGTCTGGCATCGAATTCGAGATGTTGCTCGGCATGGCCACCGGCCAGGCAGAGGCCGTTCGCCGCGAAGTCGGATCGCTCCTGCTGTACACGCCGGTCGTGCACCCGCAGGAGTTTGACGTCGCGATTGCATATCTGATTCGTCGACTGGAAGAAGGCGCAAGCCCGGAGAACTTCATGTCGGCAGTGTTCGAACTTGATCACAACAAGACCTTGTTTGACCGAGAGAAAGCACGTTTCAGGGCCTCCCTCGAAGCGCTCGAAGCTATTACCGCAGATGGAAATGACAAGAATTATCGGGTCCCCGCCCCGAACCGTACGCAGGACCGACGCGAGTTCGATGAGGCCGAACTTGAGGCACGTATTGCGACCCGCGTACAGGCCGGACGACTGGGGCATTTCGACAACGTCCCTGACTCCGACGCTGATCTCCCAGGCAATCGCGAATGGGGCGCAAAGATCGCGGGTCGCATGACCGCGTCAACACTCGGCGTCGATCTCGTTGACGCGTCAACGCTGAAGGACGCAGCTGCCGTTGAATATGTCATCGACCGCAGTGAGCAGGCCGCTGCCGGCTGGCAGGCGCTTGGCGCAGACGAACGGGCACGGATCCTGATTCGTGCGGGAGAGTTCCTGGAACGGCGCCGCGGAGACCTGCTCGAGGTTATGGGTGCTGAATGCGGCAAGACCCTTGATCAGGGCGACCCCGAGGTGTCTGAGGCGATCGACTTTGCGAACTACTACGCGATGCTCGGGCAGCAGATCGAAAACGTTGACGGTGCGACGTTCATTCCGAGCAAGGTGACTGCGGTGATTCCGCCATGGAACTTCCCGGTTGCCATCTCAGCCGGTGGAACATTTGCTGCGCTTGCTGCGGGATCTGCCGTCATCCTGAAGCCAGCCGCAACCGCCGCGCGATCAGGCGCCGTCATGACGGAAGCGCTGTGGGAAGCCGGGGTGCCACGCGATGTGCTGCAGTTGGTGCAGTTCGATGAGCGAGAGCTTGGGAGCGTGCTGGTCGCAGATGACCGGGTTGAGCGGGTCATTCTGACAGGCGCATACGAGACAGCGGTGAAGTTCCGCGGGTTCCGGAAAGACATGCAGGTGCTCGCTGAGACGAGCGGCAAGAACGCGATCATCGTGACGCCAAACGCAGATCTCGACCTGGCAGCGCGTGACGTCGCACAGTCCGCATTCGGGCACGCTGGTCAGAAGTGTTCAGCGGCATCGCTCGTGGTGCTCGTGGGCTCAGTGGCTGATTCGAAGCGCTTCCGCGGGCAGCTGCTCGACGATATCGAATCTTTGCACGTCGGCACTCCGGAACATCTGGGCACGCAGATGGGCCCGGTGATTACCGCGCCGGCGGGCAAACTGCTGCGCGGTCTGACGAAGCTTGGCGCGGGGGAGCGGTGGCTTATTCAGCCTGAGCCGGTCGCAACCGAGAGCCCGCTCGCACGCGATCGCAACGGTGAACATCGACTCTGGAGCCCCGGTGTGCGCGACGGCGTGCAGCCGGGCAGTGAATTCCACCTCACCGAGTACTTTGGTCCAATTCTCGGCATCATGACCGCGAAGACCCTTGACGAAGCAATCGACCTGGTGAATGCAACTGATTATGGCCTGACGAGTGGCTTGCATTCGCTCGATGCCGATGAACTCGCGACCTGGCTCGACCGTGTCGAGGCGGGAAACCTGTACGTAAACCGCGGGATCACCGGCGCGATCGTACGACGCCAGTCATTCGGCGGATGGAAGAAGTCAGCCATTGGTGCGGGCACGAAGGCCGGTGGCCCGAATTACCTGCACGGACTTGGCGCCTGGGAAGACGCTCCGGTGAACGAGAAAGACCTCCCGCTGTCTCCAGTTGTCTCCCAACTGCATCGCGCCGCCGTTGCCATAGCGACCGCTGGCAGCTCGACAAGCGAATCTGATCACGTTTGGCTCCGGTCTGCGTTCAGCTCTGATGCAGCAGCGCTCGCGAGTGAGTTTGGGGTCACCCACGATGAGTCGGGGCTACAAGCGGAACGGAACATTCTGCGCTATCTCCCACACGATCACGTCCTGATACGCATTACAGGTGACGCGTCAACTGCGCACACAATGCGCGTGCTTGGTGCGGCGCTCGCCGCCAAATCCCTCCCATTGGTAAGTGCTGAGGCCGAACTTCCAGCCCCTGTGCGCGCAACACTTCAAGCGGCACGGATCACCGTGGTCGTAGAGAGCGGCAGTAGCTGGCAGCAGCGAGTCGCCTCGATCGCTGCGGTTGAAGGGCCTTCGGCCGGGTGCCGTATCAGGCTCGTCGCCGGGCCATCGCGTGAGGCGGCGCTTGCCGAGATCACCGCGGCATCGGACGGTAAGCCTGACATCGCCGTGTACGGGAATCCGCCGGTGTCAGCTGGTCGCGTGGAGATGCTGCCGTTCCTCCGTGAACAGGCGGTCTCCCTCACTGCACACCGCTTCGGCACACCATACAAGTTCTCAGAAAACGTGATCTAACACGGTCGTGCGGTCGGCCACCGTCGGCCGCACGGCAAACCCTAGAAAGGTGACAACGATGTCCGACCAGATATACCTGTACATTGCCCTCGGGCTGTACTTCGCGCTGATGCTATTGATTGGCTTCCTCGCATTCCGCAAGACGAGTTCGCACGAGGGCTACATGCTCGCAGGCCGCGGACTCCCACCCTGGGTTGCGGCACTCAGCGCAGGTGCATCTGACATGTCGGGCTGGCTCATTATGGGTCTTCCCGGAGCAATCTACGCAACGGGACTCATCGAGGGGTGGATCGCGGTAGGCCTGCTCATCGGCTCCTATCTCAATTGGCGAATCGTTGCGCCACGGCTCCGTGCCTATAGCGAGGTCTCGCGAAACTCGATCACCATTCCGAGCCTCTTCGAGAATCGATTGCGCGACAAGACGCACGTGCTCCGTATCGTCTCGAGTGTCATCATTCTGGTGTTCTTCACCATTTACGCATCGAGCGGCATGGTAGCTGGCGGCGTCTTCTTCGAGAGTGCATTCGGCGGCGACTACATCATTGGCATGCTGCTCGTCACCGTCGTGACGCTCGCGTACACGCTCTTCGGTGGATTCCTCGGCGCCTCCCTCACGGACGTGGTCCAGGGCCTGATGATGGTTGTCGCTCTCATCGTTGTTCCGATCATCGCCATCATCAACATCGGCGGCCTCAGTGAGACCGCAACCATCGTTGAGTCTGTTGGCGCAAGCAATCTGGCCATCTTCGGGGGCGCGGATCTCGGCGCAAGCGCCGCCACCCTCATCGTCGTTTCAGGCCTGGCATGGGGACTCGGGTACTTTGGGCAGCCGCACATCATCGTGCGGTTCATGGCGCTGCGGAGTCCGGCAGAAGCCGCGAGCGCGCGTCGCATCGGCACGAGCTGGCAGTTCCTGTCGCTGGCTGGCGCCGTGGTCTGTGGTCTTGTCGGTATCGCCTACTTCGCAAAGACCGGTGGCGAACTCGGCAACCCAGAGACCGTTGTGCTGTTGATGTCTCAGACGCTGCTGCATCCGCTCGTTGCGGGTCTCGTGCTCGCCGCAGTGTTGGCCGCAATTATGAGTACGCTGTCGAGTCAGCTCATTGTGTGCTCGTCGGCCCTGGTCGAAGACATCTACCGACTTGCGCGGAAGCCAGCGCCGAGCGAGAAGACCCTGGTGGTGCTTGGTCGAGGCGGCGTGCTGCTCGTGGCAGTCGTCGCCGCATTGCTCGCGATCAGCCCGAATGACAACATTCTCGGACTCGTGTCGTTCGCCTGGGCAGGATTCGGCGCAGCGTTCGGTCCGATCGTGTTGCTCAGCCTGTTGTGGCGCAAGCTCACGAACAAGGGTGCGATCGCGGGCATGGTGACAGGCGCGCTCGTTGTCTTCATCTGGAAGCAGCTGGGCACTGGGCTGTACGAGCTGCTGCCCGCGTTCATCCTGGCAACGGTTGTCTCAGTCATCGTGAGCAAGCTCACGTACACGCACGATGCAGAGATCGAACAGGAGTTCACTGACACTGGCGCACTGCTGGTTGCCTCTCGGGAGCGATAGACGTCGACGTCATTTGACGTAATCCGGCCCCAGGGTCGGGCGGAGATTCATAGACTCGAGCTGTCATCCCACCCGACTCAAAGAGGAGTTCATATGTCTTTTGATCCGCTCATGCAGACCGCAACGCTGGCAGATATCGAGCCCACTGTGTACGGGCGTATTTCGAAGCGTTCAGCAGAACTCAACGGTGTCGAGGTAACGCAGGTGACCTTCCACGTTGACGCGAAGTGGAGTGAAGACCTGAAGCCGGTGGTGGGCACTGAGCTGTGCGAACTGCCTCACGTCGCGCTCGTGACCGCGGGCACCCTTGGCGTCGAGATGCAGGACGGCTCCTATCAAGAGTTCTCCGCAGGAGACGCGATGCTGCTTCCGCCCGGACATGATGCGTGGTCGGTCGGCGGAGAAGATTGTACTTTCGTGGAGTTCTCACGCGGAAACGACTACTACGCCGAGTAGCTCGATATCCATTCAGAACTCAGGGGGCGAGCTGCCGAGGCGGCTGGCCCCCTGTCGTATTTGCGCCATGGCGAGTTTTCGCCATGGAACACAGCGCATTTCGCAAGACAACCAGTGTTGTTTCCCAATACCGTTTGCAAGGGTTTTGCCGTCAGCAAGGTGATGCCTATGCCGCAAACATGAGGGATGCTTACGAACATGGTTTTGAAGAAGGGCTTCTGGGTAGCCGGTGCCACCGCAGCATTGCTGCTAGCCGGCGCAGGAACAGCTCAGGCCACACCGACCGCAGTTGGACCATTGCTGCCAAACACCGGCCCAGCTGCTGGTGGAACACGTGTAGTTGTTGAAGTCCCGCAGGGGCCGACGTGGGTGTCTGTGGAAACTGGTCGTAGCCACGGTCTTGGCCTTGCCACTGACGGTCTGCTGTACACCTGGGGAAATGATAGTCAGGCTGGTGAGGACAACCTCTCTCCGCAGCGGATTACCACGCCTGAGGGCGTGAAGTTCACCCAGATTGCAGTTGGAACGGTCGGCAACGCGGCCATCGCTGAAGACGGCACGGTGTATGTGTGGGACGCCTATGCTGGCAACGGGACAAGCGACACCGCGGACGTGCCAACCGCTGTTGAGCTGCCAGGAGGTGTCACTGCGGTCCAGGTCGGAGTCGGACGAAACTACGTGAGCGTTCTTGCGGAAGACGGCCTGATTTATGGCTGGGGCGTCAACTCCGAAGGCGTGCTTGGCACGGGTACAACGCGCGCGAGCTACACCCCGGTAGCTGCAACTATGCCCGCAGGGGTTACGAAGTTCGCAAAGATCTCAGCTGGTGGCGAGCACATGCTGGCGCTGACCGACGAGGGCGCACTCTACGGTTGGGGAAATGGCATGTACGGTGCGCTGTCGACCGACGGCAGCGTTGCCCTCCAGCTCACGCCGGCGTTGCTGGTAAGTGACCACGTTCCTGCCGGTACCAAAGTTGTGAACATTAGTGCTTCGCTTGGCGACGGCTCCGGAACTTCCTTGATCACTAAGGAAGATGGTTGGGGCGCCGGCACAGGTCGTCACTCTTATGGGCAGGCGGGTGTTGAAAATAAGACCAGCGACGTCTATGGTTTCACCCGTGCAACCCCCACGTTGCCGCAGTTCGCAGCGGAGCTCGTCGGCTCCAACGAATTCAGTGCAGCGCTGAGTAGTGAGGGCTTCCTATACGTGTGGGGCGATAGCCCTGCGACGCGTTATGACGAAAGCTACAGGCCGTACGAACCTGCGTCAGCACGCCTGCCTGAGGGCCTCCCGAAGCTGCACGATCTTCGTGCTGGCATGTATTCGATTACCGCGATGGGTGACGACGGCGAGGCATACCTCTGGGGTACGAACCCTGGCGGCGAGACCAGTGGCCTTCCGGTGGCGCTTGATACCCCGGAAGCGGTAGTCACTGGCGTCGACTTCGGGGGAGAAGCGGCAACCGATATCGAACAGATTGATGCGACTCACTGGGAAGTGACTGCCCCTGCTCATACGCCTGCGCAGGTTGATGTGACCACGGAATGGGCCGTCGGCGGTGCTGCACAGGAACCCATCGTTAATGAGGCCTATGGCTACGTCGGTGCACCCACACTCGCTGAACTCAAGGACGTGAAGGTACGTCTCGGTGAAACCGCGAAGTTTGAGCTTTCGCTGACTGGATTCCCGAACCCCACAGTCGAATGGCAGGTCGACATGCCAGGAGATGCCAATGTTTCACGCGCTGCGGTACGGGGCGCCGAAAACTGGCAGCCGGTTTCTATTGATAAGGCTGCGTCGGTCGCCGCCGACGGTTTGAGCATGAATGTCATTGCCAATAAGGCGCATGATGGTATCCGCTTCCGTGCGGTTGTCACGAACTCTGAGGGAAGCGCAACGACGAATGCCGCGACTCTGGTACTTGATACGAGTGACGAGAACGGCGGCAATGGCAATGGCGGTAATGGCAATGGCGGCAACGGAGCTGAAGGCGGTAACGGTAACGGAAACGGTACTGACGGCGGCAGCACTGGCGGCGGATCTGGCACCAACGGTGCAGGTTCCAACGGCGGGGCAGCCGGCACAGGTGCCGTCACTAATGTAGCCGCCAACAATGGTGGATCGCTCGCTCGTACCGGTGGCGCAGAAATGCTGTGGCTCGCGCTTGGCGGTGCAGCAATTGCCGCGGCCGGTGGCACTGTGCTGGTGGCACGTCGCCGCCGCGCATAGCGACGTAGACGCGTAACGCGCAGTGAGGGGCGGGGAGCGCAGCGAAATGCTGCGCTCCCCGCCCCTCACTGCGCTGTCATCTCTACGACTGCACCACGTCAGCGATGTTCGTTGATCCTGCCTGCTCTTCGCTCGGGCGTTCAGGCGCACCCTCTGGACGCTCACCGTCGAAGCCCTCGGGCGGCTCCGGCATATCGTCGGGACTCATGCCGTCGGGAAGCGCAGGGCGCTCGCCGTCAGTCGGGGGAGTGCCACCTGGGCCACCGGCGCTGTCGCTACCAGGGCCACCTTGGCCGCCCATGCCGCCTCCACCAGGACCGCCCATGCCGCCCTCGCCAGCGACTGCATCGCCGATTGATTCGCCGTCAACCATGACCGAGTAGGTCTCGCCCTCGACGATCTTGTTATTTGAGAGAATGACCGATGCGGCTGCCTTCAACGAAGTAAACTTGCCAACCTCGGTACCTGACGCGTCAACGATGGTGCCGGTCGCACCTGCTGCAAGCGTTGCCTTGATGACGACCCAGTCCTGGTCGCCTGCTGACGGGGTTTGCTCCATATCGCCAGGACCGAAGGCCCACACGGTGCCTCCATCCACGGTCATGTCGCCATTGGCATCGAGTGAGCCGTTGCCACCGCGAGTGGGGCCATAGACGGTGGTAGTTCCGCCGGTGATGGTGAGGCTTCCGTTCGAATCGAGGCCGTCTCCTTCGGCATTGACGGTGACCTTGCCGCCGCTGATGTTTAAGACTTCGCCGCTGTCCTGGAACTCACCGCCACCGCCTGCGCCACCGCCACCAGGTGCGGTTTCGGGGGCGGTCTCGGTTTTGGCTTCGGCCTCTGTCTCGGTTGCGGGCGCCGTCTCAGTCTCGGCCTCAGCGGCATCTGCAGCTGATTCGCCGGCCATGAGTGCCTGCAAATCTGCCATGCCCGAGGCATTTACGCCGTCATCGCTCGCGGTTACCTTAATCTTGCCAGCGCTGATGCCGATGCTGGCCGCCTCGATGCCCTCGTTCGACTTTGACACGGTCACGACCGGCTCGCTCGCGTCGCCGTCGGCGTCAGCCTCAGCATCGTCGAGCACGCCGATCGACACGATCGCCTCACCCTTGATACCGTCATCCGCCGCAGCAACGTTGACTGTGCCGCCCGCGATCACCGTGTCGGTGAATGACTGCATGCCATCGTCGCCCGCGGTGATGTCGATGGTGCCGCCTGAGATGTAGATGTAGCCGCGGGTCCAGTCGATGTCAGCAGCGTCTTTGTTCTGGTCGCCCTTGCTATACAGGCCGTCGCCAGCGGTTGCGGTGAGGTCCAGCGTTCCGCCCTCGACGACGAGTGAGTCCTTGCCACGCAGCGCGTCGGCTGCAGCGGTGACGGTGATGTCGCCGTCGAGGATGACGAGGTCGTCCTTCGAGGTGATGCCGTCGTTGCCGTTGCCGTGGACCGTCAGGGATCCGCCGCCACTGATTGTGAGGTCGGCGGTGGAGTAGATTGCGGCGTTGGCCTCTGCGTCCTCGGCGTACGATGCCGCGTCGGATACGGCGTTCACACTGTCGTCGGCGAGGTGGATCGCGACATCGTCGGCTGACTGCACGTCGATGGCCGATCCGCCGGTGTTCGTGATGACGGCACCGTCAAGCACCAGGACGACCTGCGCATCATCCGGTGCCGCGATGACGACCTGGCCGGCCAGGGATCCGGACAGGCGGTAGACACCGGCTGCGGTGATGGTGATGGTGGATCCGCTGACCTTCACCCCAGTACCCGTGGGCTTCGCGAGGTCGACGTCGATGGCGTCAGCGATGTCCCACTCGTCAGTATTGACGGTCGTGTAGTCGGCGTTCTCAGCCATGACTGCGGTCGGAGTGAGATCAGCCGCGGTCGCGGATGTGGTTGATGCGTCACCAGACGCGTTCGTTGCGGCGGTGCAACCGGTGAAGAGGAGCGCGCCGCTGAGGATGGTGATTCCGGCAAGTAGCTTGCGATTCATAGTGGTTCCAAAGGGGTGGGTTGGGAATTACAGGATTGTGGAGGCGGCAGGCACGCAGCCGATCGCGCGATCGAGCTCGCGGGCCCACTTGTTGTGTGGTAGCGAGGGGTAGAGCGCGGCCGTGCCAACACCGAACTTGCTGATGCCGCTCGGTCGATGACCCGCGCGCCAGAGCGCCCGGTCAAGATCACTCACACGCTGGGCAGACTTGGTCTCGATGATGACGTTGCCATCGGCGCGGATCTCCCGCCCCTCAGCATCAAGCCAGTGCAGATCGGTGTCGATCGTGGCCCTGCTCCCGCCTGGTAACAGCAGGGTCGTGCGCTGGTAGCGGCTGGTCATGCTGGGGGTGAGCTGCGCGACGAGCGATGCGTCGACGCCGTGCGGCTCGAGCACCGAGGCAGCGAAATCGCGACCGGATGGGGTGAGCTTGGAACGATCCGCCGCGTCCCAAGGAATGCGGGTCTTGATGGTCTTCCCGCGGCCGTCCTTGGTTTTCACCTCGAGGAAGCAGCCGCCGGTGTCGACGTACGTGCGTGTGCGGAGCTTGAACCGGTGCCGGCGCTTCTGCGCGGTGAGGCGGTACACCGCGAAATCATCGGTATCGAAGTAGACCGAGTCGTAGGCGAACGTGCGCTGGCCATCGATCTCGAGCACCCTCGTGCGCGGATCGATCGATCCGAGCACCTGAGCAGCAGCATCGGCCGGGAGGAGGTACTTGCGGTCCACACGCTGGAGGAGCGCGGCCTCTGACACGATCTCTTCGAGGGAGATAGGCGTGAGCCAGGTGAATCCGAGGCGTGCGGTCATGGCCTCGTGTGCGCTGATCATGCGCCCTGCTTGAGCTGGTAGCGCACGTCAACGAGGGTGCTGTCGTTCACGAGGTCGATCTGCTGCACGGTGACGGCGGTGACGCGGGCGTTAAGACGCTCTGCGAGGACGCGAGAGAGCTCGCTCTCGTCGGTGATCGCGCGGTCAAGACGCACGACCTGCTGACGGGAGCCAGCGAGGAGGCGGGGGTGATCCGCGAACCACATCATCACCACGATTGCGACGATGAGGGCGCTCGGCAGAATGATGTTCGTGCCGCCGGCGAGGCCGCCGATAAGACCCATGGCGAGCGCCGCGAAGTAGTAAGCGACCTCGCGCTGCGAGATCTCAGACGAACGCAGGCGGATGATGCTGAGGACGCCGAAGAGACCGAGACCGAGGCCAGCCGCGACCTGCGAACTGCCAAGCACCATGGTCACCGCGAGCACGCCAGCGTTCACTCCGAGGAACGCGACAACGAGGTCGCGACGACGGTGGCGCCGGTAGTAGACGCCGAAGACGAGAACGAGGATCGCGACGATGTCGATCACCGCGAGGACCAAAGTGGTGTTGATCATGAAGGCTCCTTGAGAGGCATGTTTTCTAGCTGTATCTAGCTTTTCGAGGATCACTGCGGAGCGCGTCACCCCTGCGTGGGCATTCGATGTACTGCGTGTGCAGTACGTGGGATTCCGCGATCGGATGATTCCCTCACACGGGATGCTTCGACACAATGGAGGTATGCACACGAAACGCGAGTCACCGACTGCCGCTGCGGCGGGGCCACGCTGGCTTGCGCGCTTCCCCACCTGGGGGAGCGACGTACTCGCGATTGCGGTCGTGCTCGTCACCTCGTTCTTCGGAGTTCCGATGATGCCGGGCGGCGGCAGATGGTTCGGCGGTGGCGGCGGAGCTGACGGCGGTGGCCGTACCAGTGATGGGCGGATCGGCCCCGGCGACCTCGCTGGTCCTGGTGGCGTCGATCAGCCGGCGCTGACATTCCTCTTGCCACTCATCATCGTGCTCGTGGCGTGCGCGCTCATTCCACTGCGCCGACGCTGGCCCGTCACGGTGATGGGGACGGGTCTCGCGCTGTACTGCCTGACGATCTTGCTCCGCGAGCCCGCCATGGGCGTCGGCATCGTGGTCGTGCTCGCCGCCTACAACCTCGGCGCAACACTCTCGCGGCGCACGACCCTCATCGTGGGGGCCACCGCGACCGTGATCGTGGTCGCCCTGAGTCTCACGAGCTCGGAGTTCGGGGTGATCGATGTGCGCGTCTTCCAGATCGCAGCTGGCATCGCGGTCGCGGCAGCGCTCGGGGACAGTTCCCGATCGAAGCGCGAGGCCGCCGCAGCAGCCACCGAGCGCGCAGAACGAGCCGAGCAAACGCGCGAGGCTGAAGCGCAGCAGCGCGTGGCAGAGGAACGCTTGCGCATCGCGCAGGATCTCCACGACACCGTCGCACACCAGATCTCGGTCATTAGTCTGAACGCGGGAGTCGCCTCCAACGCCCTCGACGCCAAACCAGAGAAGGCGCGGACTGCCTTGCGCACGATCCGCCGATCATCGCGTGAGGTGCTGTCAGAGATTAGTGAGCTCCTCAACTATCTCCGCACAGAGGACGAGACCGGCGCAGCCCCGCCCCAGCCGACCGCCGAAGACATCATGACCCTCACCGACCGGGTACGTGACGCGGGACTCACGGTTACCCTCACCGGAGCCGAAGTGCTGCCTCAGGTGACCGGCGCGACGGGCCGCGTGCTCTACCGGGTCGTGCAGGAGGGCCTCACGAACGCCCACAAGCACGGCTCGCAGGGAACCGCAGCCGTCAGCATCGCCATCGATGGCGGCGACGCGGTCGTCACCATCACCAACCCGGTCTCGGTTGACGGTCGGAACCAACCTGATCCGCTGCGAGGAGGCCTCGGACTCACCGGCATCCGTGAGCGGGTTGCATCGATCGGCGGATCGGTCGACATCACCACCAACGGAACCTTTAGCCTCGCAGCTCGGCTGCCGCTCAAACGAGAGGACAACGCATGATTCGCGTACTCGTGGTCGACGATCAGTCGCTCATTCGGCAGGCCGTCGTCGACATCCTGTCGAGCGAGGACGACATCGATGTTGTCGGGGAAGCCACCAATGGTGAGGAAGCGCTCGCGCTCGCCGCAGAGCTGCGCCCCGATGTCGTGCTCATGGACATCCGGATGCCGAAGCTTGACGGGATTTCGGCGACTGCCGCGCTGTGCGGTGGTGCGGCAGTCGCTGGTGGTACGGATGGCGCGAGTGCAGCGGGCGCGGGTGATTCTGACTCTGATCGGGCCGGGACACGCGTGCTCATTCTCACGACGTTCGAGGAAGACGAGAACGTCGTCGCGGCGCTCCGGGCCGGCGCGAGCGGGTTCCTCGGCAAAGGCGCAGAGCCAGAAGAAATCGTGCGCGCGGTACAGGCCGTGCACGCCGGTGACGCGCTGCTGTCGCCAGCCGCAACCCGCAGCCTTATCGCGCGATACGTTGCCGCTCCGGCCGCGCCTGCCGTGGACGAGGCCGCACACCCACAACTCGCAACGCTGACTGAGCGTGAGCGTGAGGTGCTGCTGCTCGTGGCACGAGGCAAATCGAATCAAGAGATCGCAGACGAGCTCTTCATCTCACCGCACACCGCGAAGACGCACGTGAACCGCATCATGATGAAGGTGTTCGCGCACGACCGTGCACAGCTCGTGATTCTCGCGTACGAGAGCGGGCTGCTGGTGCCCGGGCTCGGGGGCTAGGAACGCCTGTGGCCTAAACCGAACGGCGCTAGATTTGTTAAACCGAGCGGCGCTCGGTTATTGTGATTCCAATCGATCGATTGGATTGCAATGGCGCGACCCCACACCCCCATCCTCAGCGAAGAGCGCATCCTTGCTGCCGTCCGTGTGCTCAGCACAGACGGCGACTTCACGCTCGCTCAGCTTGCCCGGGCACTCGATGTGCGTGTGTCTTCGATCTATCACCATGTGCCGTCAAAGGCCGCGATCGTACACCTGCTCCGCCGGGAATGGATCACACAGCTGCGCGCCGAACTCGGCGAAATCACAGGCCGCGAGCGGCTCTCGGCAATCGTCCGCTCGTACGCCGACTTCGCGAGCAGCATTCCCGCGCTCGTGCCTTACCTCGTGACCGAACCGCTCCGCGATGACGAGCTCACTTGGTTCTATGAGGATGTCGCAGAGACGCTGCACAGTCTCGGCGTCGCAACCGAGCGGATTCTGCCGTTCATCGGCACGATCGATGCCGCAGTCGTTGGCGCCGCGTTTGACCTGCTCGCACCGCCGTTCCAGGAAGGGGAGATCTCGTCAGAGGCGCACCCCTACTTGAGTGCGGCGCTCGCGACGCTTCCCGAAGATTTCGATCGCCGCGTGCACCTGCGTTCAACGATCGATGATTTGCTCACTGGCCTGCTGCGTGGGGCGACCAGCACCGAGAGCAAGAACTGACGCGCGCCGTAGCGCACCGGTTCACCCAGCACCACCAACGCTCACCTCCCACGCAATTCACGATGCGCGACTCCGTCGTCGCGCAGGCTCTACCCCAACGAAGAGGAAGACCGAGAATGTCCCGACCCACATCCGGCGTAGCTCGCGCCGGTGCTCCCACAATGGGTGCGCTCATCACCACCTGGGTGTTTGCGCTCCTGCCAGCAAACCTAGTTCCCTCGATTGTTGAAAAGCTCGTCTACGAACTGGGCGTATCGGTGACGGCCGCCGGGTTCGTCGCTACCGGTATGACCCTCGCGAACGCCGCCGCGGTGCTACTGACTCGTCGCGCGGTGCAGCGAGGAAATCGCGTGGTCATCGCGCGGATCGGTCTCGCGATCATGATGCTCGCGTTCCTGTCCGGCGCAATTTGGCCGGTCGCAAACGTCAGCATGGTCGCCCTGATTGCTGGCGGCATCGGCTCCGGCTTTGTGATCTCGGCAGCGACTGCCGCAGTCTCGGCGACACCCGATCCTGACCGATCGACCACAATTGTCATGATCGTCAACCGTTTCGTTGTCGCGGTCGCCTTCCTGACGATCCCACTCGTTGGCGGCGGCGTGCGCGAGCTGTTCCTTATCCTCGCGATCCCTGGCATCCTCGGCTTCATTGGTGCGCACTGGCTTCCTCGCGTTCCTGAGGCGACCGCCGCGATTGACGTCGTTGGTACCGCGGCGACTGCTGCGGCAGCCGGTGATGCAGCACCCCACGCTCCCGGTTCGCTCGGTGCCGAGGGCGACTCCGTCGCCGAGGCAGTGGACGCGAGCGAGGGGCGGATCCGCCGAATCGGGTGGCTCCTCGCCCTTGGCTTCGGCGCTTGGTCGATCACCGATGATGGCGTCTATGGGCTCGTTGGCGTGATTGTTGGCGAGAGCGACATGCAGGTTTCAGACAGCTTCGTGCCTATGATCTTTGCGCTCTCCGTATTCTGCGGGCTTGCTGGTGCGCTCGTGGCGCCGTTCATGCACCGGTGGTTCGGACGCACCGCAACGCTCATCGGATTGCTCAGTGTCAGCGCGATCGCAAAGCTCGGCCTCATGACGCTCGCGACCCCCGTCATGTATGCGACCTCGAGTGCCGTATGGGGCTTCGTGTTCGGCGCAATGCTGCCGCTCATCTTCGGACTTGCGGCGTCGCTGTCGCGTGACGGCGGCGTGAGTGTGCTCGTCAATGGTGTTTACATCTTCGGTGTCGCCCTTGGCCCACTTGTGTCGACACAGTTGTTTGACCGCGCAGGCTCAGGCGTGCTTGCAACCGTCATGACGACGATCGCGGTCGTGAGCGGCGCCCTCATTATCTACGCTTCGCGCTTCGCTGAGCAGCACCAGAAGCAGACCACCGCATCACCCACTGACGCTGCGCAGGCAGCTGTATCGAATGGAGTTCAGGCATGATCCGCACACTCATTACCAACGCCACCGCATTTCTCGGCGGTACTCCGGTCGAAGGTCGAGGCGTGCTCATCGCCGATGGCAAGATCGTCGCGGTCGGCGACTCGGCCGCGATTGCCGCACTGCCAGATGCGGTCGGCGCCGAGCACATCGATGCGCGGGGCGGCCTGTTGCATGCGAGCTTCGCTGACGCCCACGTGCACGCGGTCTTTGGCGGCGTTGAACTTGGACGCTGCGAGCTGAGCGACTGTGACAACGCTGAAGAGACACTCGCGCGCATCGCAGAATACGCGTCAGCGCACGACGGTGAGTGGATCCTTGGCGGCGGCTGGAGCATGTCGCACTTCGAGGGTGGCGCTCCGACGCGCGAAGCGCTCGACGCGATCGTGAGCGACCGACCGGCGTTCCTCATCAACGCGGATCACCACGGTGCCTGGGCGAACTCGCGTGCGTTCGAGCTGGCTGGCATCGACGCGAATACGCCGGATCCCGCTGACGGTCGCTTCGAGCGGCACGAAGACGGTACCCCGAGCGGCACTATGCATGAGGGCGCCCAGGAACTCTTCTCGCATGTGTTGCCCCCGACCACGATCGAGGAATGCCGCGCTGGCCTGCTGCGTGGGCAGGAACTTCTGCACGGCTACGGAATCACCGCCTGGCAGGAAGCGATTCTGGGCGCATACGCGGGATACCCCGACGTCACCCCTGCTTACACCGCGGAAATGGCAGACAGGGTAGACGCTGATGTCTCCGGCGCGCTCTGGGTGACTCGTGACCTATCGAACCCTGAATCGCCCGTCGACGCCGACGCGATCGTCGCGGACTTCGAGCGCCGACGCGCTGAGGCCGCCGCACACGGCTTCAACACGAGCACTGCCAAGATCATGGTCGATGGTGTGGCAGAGAACCTCACTGCCGCGATGAACGAGCCGTATGTTGATGGCTGTGACTGCGGCGGCGGATCCGCCAATCGCGGCCTCGCATACTTCAGCGCCGAAGACCTCAAGGTGCTCGTCCCCAAGCTCAACGCGCGCGGATTCAACGCTCACTTCCACGCCATCGGCGATCGCGCAGCTCGTTACGCGCTCGACGCGGTTGCGGCAGTTCCCGCGGCGGATCGTGCCGGGGTGCGCAACCATATCGCGCACCTGCAGGTGGTGGATCCCGCTGACATTCCGCGCTTTGTCGAGCTCGATGTGACCGCCAACTGTCAGGCGCTGTGGGCGGTACTTGAAGCACAGATGGTCGAGCTCACGCTGCCAATTTTGGGCGAAGAACGCGCTGGCTGGCAGTACCCGTTCGGGTCGCTCATGCGTGCCGGGACCGAGCTCGCATTCGGTTCAGACTGGTCAGTCTCGACCCCCGATCCCTGGCAGGCGATGCACGTTGCGGTGAACCGCCGCGCGCCCGGTATCGCTGATTCTGAGCCGCTCCTTCCCAATGAGGCATTGCCCCTCGAGGTCGCCCTCGATGGGTACACTCGTGGTTCGCACTCGCTGCTCGGTACCCCGGGCGGTGCCGGCCACATCACTGCCGGTGCAGTTGCTGACCTTGCGCTCACCGACCGCAACCCGTTCGCGGCGCCCGCGAGCGAGATCTGGCAGACGCGCAACGTACTAACAATGCGTCAGGGGCGGATTGTCGCAGACAACCGCTAACGCCTACACGCAGCGAAGCCCGGGCCATTGCGGTCCGGGCTTCGCCTTGTGATAGTCGAGATGTCAGCGACTCTTAGCTGTTGTAGCGATCGAGTCGCATCTGTGCGGTCGCTTCGTGAGCTGACATGCCCTCCGAAGCTGAGATCGTGATGGTCGCGGGAGCCAAAAGCGGTGTTGCTTCACGCTCAACTCGCTGGAAGGTCAACGGCTTCAGGAAGCGTGCGACCGAGAGACCTGCGCTGTGCTTCGCGCCGCCTGCTGTGGGAAGAGTGTGGTTTGTTCCTGCCATTCCCTTGTCGGAGTAAGCAACGGTGCTCCACTCGCCAAGGAAAACGGAACCGTAGTTTCGTAGATTCTCGTGATACCAAGCATCATCAGAGGTGAGTACTTCAAGGTGCTCTGTTGCCAAGTCATCCATAAGCGCCACGGCGACTTCGCGGGAGTCTGCCACCGTGACAGAACCATAGTCACGCCATGCAGGGCCGCAAATATGAGCAGTGGAAAGCGTTTGAAGCTGGCGTTCCACAGCCTCAATGACGGCACGGCCGTGCGCCTCATTAGTCGTAACAAGCGCTGCCGGAGAATTCGGGCCGTGTTCTGCCTGGCCAAGCAAATCAGCGGCAACGAGCTCAGGGTCGGCAGTTTCATCTGCGAGTACCGCAACCTCAGACGGGCCTGCAAGCAGGTCAATGGCAACCTGCCCGAATAGCTGGCGCTTTGCTTCAGCCACGAAGGCGTTTCCGGCACCAACAAGCATATCTACGGGGAGTTCGTCGATGAGTCCATATGCCATAGCTGCGAGAGCCTGAACGCCGCCCAACAGGAAGATGCGATCAGCGCCAGAGACCTTTGCTGTGTAGAGGACGGCGTCGTTCGCTAGGCCAGAAGGCTGGGGAGGCGTACACGCGATCACCTGTGGAACGCCTGCCGCCTTTGCAACACCAACTGTCATGAATGCGCTCGCGGTGAGGGGGAAACGGCCTGCAGGCATGTAAGCGCCAACCCGGCCAACAGGTATGTACTTCACCCCTGTGTGCAGTCCTGGCGCGAGCTCAACTTCGAAGTCGCGAAGGCTGGCACGTTGGTGGCGGGCGAAAGCCTGGGTGCGCTCTGCGCCAAGGTCGATCGCTTCGCGAAGCTCACGGGGAATTCGATCGCCACTGGTTGCGATGGTCTTGTCAGAGATTTCGAAATCTGAGCCCTGCCAGTTATCGAGGGACTTTGCATAGTCGCGAACAGCATCTAGGCCACGACGTTCAATGTCGAGGAGCATGCTCGAGACCTTTGCGACGACCTCCGGGTCGCGCTGTGCTGCTGGCACATCGAGGGGAGTCTTCAAACGGGTGAAATGACCGGCGTACTTGTCAAGAATAGGCTGAGTGAACTTCATGATCTGATGCTAGAAAGTGGTTGAGCCTAATACAACGTGGCAACTAGCTCTACATCCCATAGGATCAAGCTATGACACTTACGCAGCTGCGGGCATTCGTATATTCAGTTGATGGTGGATCCTTCACTGCCGCAGCTGCCAGACTCGAAGTCTCGCAGCCCACAGTCTCAGCATTGATTCGGAAGTTGGAAGAGCATCACAAGATGTCCCTCTTTATCCGTACTGGAAGAAAACTGATGCTCACAGCCGCTGGGCAGGAGCTTTTGGGGTGGGCGCGGCAGATTGTTGAATCTTCAGAGCGCGCAGATGAAGCACTTGTTGAGATGCGGGGTGCCCGTCGCGGATCGATTTCGATCGGTGTGCTCCGCAACGCAAATTTTTACTTCCTCCCTGACATGGTGGAGGAGTTTCACCGTAGTCATCCCGAAGTGCAGGTAAGACTTTTCGGCCAAAACTCGTACGAGGTTGTCGAGGGCGTACGTGAAGGCAAGCTCGAAGCTGGGATCGTGGTGTTGCCGGTGCCGGATGAGGAACTCGAAGTTTTTCCGTTGATCAGAGACGAAGTCCTGTGGGCCAGCAGTAACCCTGAACACGTAACGATGCCGGTGAGCGTCGAAGATATTGCAAGTAAGAAGATCGTGCTTTATGACGCAAGTTATAGCTGGAATGATCCAACGAGGCGTCAGCTCAGTGAACGTGCACAGCGACTCGGCCTGCGGTTGCAGCCACAGTTTGAGGTTGAGTACCTGGAAGCAGCGCTGGAGTTGGTGCGACGGGGTGTGGGCGACACCATGGTGTCGCACGCTGTCACCCAAAGTAAAAGCTTTCCGACAGGCATCTACGTTGCCCCGTTCGAACAACCGCTTTATGACACCATCGCGGTAATTCGGAGGAGGAATAGCGTGCTATCGCCGGTGGTTTTAGAGCTCATTGACTTAGTCAGCGCGATTCTGAAGAAGCGCGTCGCGAAGCCACGTGACTAGCCAAACCGAACTGCGTGCTTTAGCGCTTTAGCCCGTTGGCCAGAGCGCTAAAGCACGCAAGATAAGGGTCAGAGCCTAGACGCCGTCCTCATCCTCCAACGGAATGACTCCTACGACCTCTGTCTCCGGAGTGTCTAGGAGGCCTGAGCGTCGGAGCAAGGCGCGGGTCTTCGTGTGCTTTGGGAACCCGAAAATCTCGCTCGGTGGACCCTGTTCGACGATTTGGCCGTTGTCCATCACGATGACTCGATCAGCGATCTCCTGTGCAAATTGCATCTCGTGAGTAACGATCATCATGGTCGTACCGGTGCTAGCGATTCTCTTAATGACAGAAAGTACCTCGCCGACGAGCTCTGGGTCGAGTGCAGAGGTTGGCTCGTCAAAAAGCATGACGCTTGGTTCCATGGCCATCGCTCGCGCGATAGCCACACGTTGTTTCTGGCCGCCAGAGAGCCGTGAAGGGTAGTTCTCCATGCGATCTGCAAGGCCGACGAGCTCGAGTGCAGGGACGGCTAGGTTGAGTGCGTCGGCTTTAGAGAGCTTCTTAACGTCTCGGAGAGGCGCTATTACGTTTTCCAGCGCGGTCTTATTCATGAAGAGATTGAAGTGCTGGAACACCATCGCGATGTCTTGTCGCTTGCGCGCCGTGTCTTTCGCTGATTCCGCAACCAATTTTCCATCACTTCGTCGGTAGCCGACGAGATGATCGTTGACGAGGATCTCGCCGCTGTCGATGACCTCGAGCTTGTTGATGCAACGAAGCAACGTTGATTTTCCGGAACCGCTCGAACCGATGAGAACCACCACTTCTCCGGGGCTCACTTCGAGATCAACGCCTTTCAGAACTTCAAGTGTTTTACGGGTGGAGGCGCGTCCAACGAGACGTTGCCAGAGTGTCGGCTTTTCCCCAATTTGGAAGCTCTTATGGACGTTTTGGATGCTGATGACCGAATTAGGCACGAGCGCGGACCTTTCGTTCGAGCACAATAACTAGACGAGAGAGCGGGAGCGACAGCGCGAGATAGAGCAAAGCCGCAGCCGTATAAATTTCAACGGTTTGGAAAGTCTGGGCGTTCAAAGTGTTGGCAGTCTTGAGGATCTCAGAGACCGCAATGACCGAAGTGAGGGCGGTGTCTTTCACCATTGCGATGAAGTAGTTGCCGATCGGTCCAAGCGCCACCTTAAATGATTGCGGAATAACAATCTTCCACAGTGTTTTTGTTGGAGTGTAGCCGAGCGAAAGCGCAGCCTCTGTCTGGCCAGAGTCGATCGCAAGGATGGAAGTTCGGTACACCTCAGAAAGGTACGCGGCATAGTTCAAACCCAGGCCCACTATGCCTGCCGCTATGGGGTCAAGCGAGATACCGACGGTTGGGAGCACGAAGTAGATATACACGAGCTGAACGAGCAACGGGGTGCCGCGTAGTACTTCAACGTAGATTGTTGCAATTGCGCGCAGAATCTTGCTTTGTGAAAGACGCGCCAGTGCTACGAGCAAACCCAGTACGAGAGCAAGAATCATCGCCCCGATTGCGAGCTGAGCGACGACTGGAATCGCTCGAATGAGTGATGGGAAAACGCTAAAGACGCTTTCAAGGAACTCCATAATGGACCTTTCAAATGTTTGAGCGGGGTCCGTTTATAGGGACCCCGCTCAAACGGCGATTATTCTGCTGCGTTATCTTCGGTCAGTCCGTACTTCTTGAGAATCTCAAGGTACTTGGGCGTAGCCTTCAAATCCACAAGAGCGCCGTTGAGCTCGTCAAGCAGCTTCTTGCTGTCATCATCCTGCCGGAATGCGGCAGCGATCGTTCCGGGGAAGTAAGGCTCGTAGGGGGTGACGAGCTTGACCTTCGGGTTCGGGTTCTGCTCGAGGCTCCAAGCGACGACTGCCTGGTCTGTAAACGCGGCGTCCACCTGGCCGTTGGCGACTGCCTGGAGCATGTTCGCTTGTGAGTCGTACATCTTGATGTTGCCTTCGCTGGTCAGCGATTGCGCGATCTCGAGGTGAGTGGTTCCTGTCATGACGCCGATCGTCTTGTCCTTCGCGTCTTCGCGGTTTTTTAGAGTTGAATCTGCAGGGACAAGCATGCCTTCGCCCTGGTAATACCAGGTGTCAGAGAACGCAAGCGTTTTCTTGCGTTCGTCGGTTACGTATAGCCCATCAGCAATGAAGTCCGCTTTTTTCGAAAGAACAGTCTGTGGCATCGTGGCAAAGTCTGTAACTACAACCTCGATATCCCAATCGAGCTGCTCAGCCATGGCATTGAGCATGTCACCGTCGATGCCAGTCAGTTCACCTGTCGCATCATCGACGAAGGAGAAAGGGGCATCATTGGAAGTGACAATTGTGACAGTACGCTGACCACCGTCTTCAGTGGCGGCGTCGCTGTCCTTTGGGGCTGAGCTGCATCCGCTCAAAGTCAGAAGTGCCGCTGCAAAAGCGGCAATTAGAGCAGTCTTTTTACGAGTGATCATTGTCTTTGTATCCCTTGTTCAATACCCGCGTCATTGCTGGCACTTTCAAACAGTCTCGGGAAACTCAGGAAGCCGCGCAAGCCGAGGGCGGTCTATAGCAACCATAGGTTTGAGCTATACCATTGAGCCTTGTGTCGCGAAGTCGGCTAGAGTTCCGATTACGAGTTCGCTGCGTACAATCTGGGTATGGCTGGACATCGTATTTACAAGCTCGCATTCTCAGACCTGTACCCGAATTACACGGCGAAGGCTGAGCGGAAGGGTCGCACCGCAGCTGAGGTCGATGAGATCATCTGCTGGTTGACGGGCTATTCGCAGGCACAGCTGGCTGAGCTGATTGCCCCAGGAAACGAGACAAACCTGGAAGAGTTCTTTGACGAGGCTCCCAAGCTGAACGAGGCACGTTCGGCAATCAAGGGCGTCATTTGCGGTGTGCGGATCGAAGAGATCGAAGATCCGCTCATGCGTGAGATCCGCTACCTCGACAAGCTCATCGATGAGCTCGCAAAGGGGAAAGCGATGGAGAAGATCCTGCGAGCGTAAGCAGCAACGACGAATGCTGGGGTGCCCGTGCGGGAACGCAGGACACCCCAGCACGCGTTCGTTAGGCGGTGAAGACCACCTCGCCGTTGACCACGGTGGCGACGTTCGTGGTCTGCCAGATGTCAGCGGGTTCGCCGGCAAACGGATCTCGGTCTGCAAGTGCGAGATCTGCCGGTGCCCCGACAGCGATCCGCCCACCGCCAAAGCCCAAGAGCTCGTTTGAGCCGCGGGTGTAGGCCTGCAAGATCGATGCGAGCGTCAGCGCCTCCTCCGGGATCAGCGGCGCCATGTCCGTGACTCCAGGTTCCTGTCGATTCACTGCGACGTGCATGCCCAGCCACGGGTTGGGTGTCGACACTGGCCAGTCGGAACCGCACGCGAGGGGCGTGCCCGAAAGCTCGAGTGAGCGGAACAAATACTGGTGCTGTGAGCGCTCTTCGCCAAGCAGCGGACGGGTGAGATCGAGGAATTGCTGATCCTGCGCAGCCCACAGCGGTTGCAGGTTTGCAGTCACGCCCAGGCGCGCGAACCGGGGGATCTCAACCGGATCAATGATCTGCAGGTGAGCAATGTGGTTCTGACGTGCTGCACGAATTTCTGCGGGCACCGCCTCGAGTGCATCGAGTGCGTACCTCACAGCACGATCGCCGATGGCGTGGAAATGCGCGTTGAAACCGCGCTCGTTGAGGAGCGGGACGAGCTCAAACAGTTCATCGCGTGAGAAGTACGCGAGGCCTGCTTCACCGGTGCAGGAGCACTCGGCCTCATACGGTTCATTCATTGCGGCAGTCTCGTTCTCCGGGACACCGTCCACCATGATTTTGGCGGTGTTCAGAATGAGGCCATCGCGTGAGTAGAGATCGCGCCGACGTTCGAGATCCGCCACAAATTCGGGAATGGTCATGCCGTCAAAATCTCGCGACACCCACAGGGCGCCGCTTGCGCGGCCACGGAGCTCACCGCGCTCAAGCAGCTCAACATACGCGGGAGTGAAATCGGTATACCCTGCGTAGTCGCCAAGGATCGCTTCCTGCCACCCAATCACGCCGGCTTCGAACAGTGCCTGTTCGCCTGCGAGCAACCCAGCGCAGAGTTCGGCTGCAGTGGTTTCTGGCGCTGCACGGCCCACGAGTTCAGCGGCGCCCTCCTGCAAGGTGCCGTTGGGGGTGCCGTCTGCGTCGCGTTCAATCCGACCATCAACCGGGTCGGGAGTCTCTGCCGTGATGCCTGCGATATCCAAGGCGAGCGTGTTTGCCCAGGCTCCGTGGTGGTCGGCATTGATGAGGTACACGGGGCGGTCTGGCACGATGCGGTCGAGATCTTCGCGACGCGGCAGCCCACCAGGGAAGTGTGGCATGCGCCAGCCACCGCCAAGAATCCACGGCAGGTCTGGGTGCTCTGCAGCGTATTCCGCGATCTTCGCATACACCTCATCAGCATTTGCGCAGCCCGTGAGATCGCATCGCAGTCGTTCGATACCGCCAATTGTGGTGTGTACGTGAGCGTCGACGAACCCAGGCGTGAGGAGGCCGCCATTGGCATTGATGACCTGCGGTGGAACGTCGGCTGCTGCCCACTGCGTGGCGAGCTCTTCGCCCCCAAGTGCGGTGATCTGGCTATCAGCGATAGCCACTGCTGACTCTTCGAGGAAGGCGCCGTCGGACCAGATTTTGGCCCCGTGAATAACAAGTTGTGGTTGGGGTGACATAGTGCTCCTTTGCGACTGTGAATTTTCAAGACTGAACATGTTGATGTACCTGCGCAGCAGGCTCAAGTAAGCGGCTTCTGCCACCTGTCGCTGGGGCAGACTCGTGCGCGTGGCCCGCGCGAGTAGGGGAGCGCCGTGCCCCGCAGCGATGGAAGACTCGAGCATTCGATCTTCAACATTCCACTCCAGAGCGAATCCCAGTGCCAAATGTTCGAGCCCGACGAGCGCGTCGAACGCGCGGTCCAGATCCCAGCCGCCCTGTACGAGCGCCCGTAGGAAGGTTTCGTACATCTGGATCGTCTGGCGGTCGTGAACAGGAGTGGTTGTCAGCGCCTCGATGGTGTTGGGGTGGCGGGAGAACGCACGATAATACGAGACGCCAAACGACCAGATTGCCTCGGTCGGGGCAAGCTCGAGGATTCCAGGGTCGTGGATCTCCGCAACAACGATCTTGCGGACGAGGTCGACGACACCGAGCTGACCATTGACATGGTGATACAGGGAAGGGGTTTTCACTCCCAAACGACGAGCAACGGCGGCCATCGTACAAGATGACCACTCAGACTCGTCAATGATTTCCAGTGCGGTGCGGGCGATGAGATCTTCACTAAGTACGGGCCGACGAGGGCGCCCGGTACGACGGGGCGGAGGCGTCGGTGAATCGGGCGCAGGCCCGTTCTGCTCCGCTAATCCGTCAATCATGAAATACCGCCTCATTGCGTTTCGGAATGTCTCGGCTTGGTAAAGCTCGATAACTGGGTGTTGCGAATCTAATCTAATCCCATTAGCTTTGGGCACCACAAGGGGATGCAATGGCGCATTCCCTCTGAGAATAAAGAGGCGCCTGTATGACTACGCCCATTCCTGCTCCTTCCGTCCCTCAGCGATCACAATCGAATCGACCCCCAACTGGGCAACTGAGGATCTCGCACGCTCGTAAGACGTTCGTGACCCCTGAAAAGACGCACGTCAACGCGATTGATGACGTGTCATTTACTATCGAACCCGGCGAATTCTTCGTCATGCTGGGCCCGTCGGGTTGCGGTAAAACGACGCTGTTGCGTTCGATTGCCGGCCTCGAAACCCTCGATGACGGTGAGATCATGTTGGGCGACCAGCGGATCGATGAGCTCGCACCCCACGCACGGCCAGTCAATACGGTGTTCCAGTCGTACGCGCTCTTCCCGCACCTCTCGGTATCGGAAAATATTGCGTTCGGCCTTGAAATGGAACGGCTTCCGAAGGCAGAGATCCGCGCACGGGTCGATGAAATGCTCGCCCTCGTGCAGCTTTCTGAGATGGCGAATCGCAAGCCAGATCAACTCTCAGGTGGTCAGCAGCAGCGCGTCGCACTGGCACGGGCGCTTGCGAAACAACCACAGGTACTCCTGCTCGATGAGCCGCTTGCTGCCCTCGACCTGAAGCTTCGCCGCGGGATGCAGTCTGAGCTCAAGCGATTGCAACGAACGACCGGCATCACCTTCGTGTTCGTCACGCATGACCAAGAAGAAGCGCTCAGCATGGGCGACCGAATCGCGGTGTTCAATAACGGTCGACCAGAGCAGATCGGAACACCTGAGGAAATCTACGAGCGTCCCGCGAGCAGGTTCGTCGCTGACTTTATTGGCGAAACCAACTTTGTCGCCACCTCGGTCGTTGACGAGTCAGCTGAGTCATTGACGGTGCAGCTGCCTGGGGGAGTTCCCGTGCAGCTGAGCCAGCGGGTCTCGGCGCCTGGCGGGCGAGTCACGCTCACGATTCGACCGGAACGCATTCATTTCGACCCTGTCGGCGTGCAGTTCGCCACCGGGCGAGTGAGCAAACTCGTCTACATGGGTACCGACCTGCGGGTGACGGTCGAGCTCGCTGACGGCACCGAGCTTGCTGTGCGTGTGCCACCTCCCTTCGCTGACACGATCAGGCCCGAAGCCGAACTTCCGTTGTTTGCGCCTGTTGAGGCCCTGCGACCGCTCGCCCCAGAATCGACGGTGGCGTAATGTCTCGGCTCAGCACGAGGCCGCCACGACCGGTCGCGGATCGCACCGGCGTCAATCTGGTGCCGCTCGCTGAGCGCCGTGCACCCGAACGTAAGCCCGGCAGAATTCCGTGGTTCGGTGTGGTGCCTGCGCTCATCGTCGCTGCCCTCTTCACCATTGGTCCGCTCGTCATCATTGTGATGTTCTCGTTCATGTCTCGCCCGCCCCAGGGCGGTGGCGTGGTGTACGAGTTCTCGCTCGAGCCCTATATGAACTTCCTGTTCCAGTCGGACTTCGTGGGCAATACGCAGTTTGATCCGCGCTATCTCAAGGTCTTTGGTGACTCACTCCTGCAGGCGGCCATTACTACCGCCGTGTGTTTGGTCCTGTCCTTCCCGATTGCGCTCTGGATCGCAACGCGTTCCGCAAAACTGCAGAACGTGTTGGTGCTCCTCATCACGATTCCGTTCTGGACAAACTTGCTCGTACGCACCTACGCGTGGATGTTGATCTTGAACGACAACGGCATCGTGAACAAGGGGCTGCAGGGGATGGGGCTGCCAAAACTTGAGCTGCTGTACACCCCGCTCGCGTCACAGCTCGGCCTCATCTATACGTTCTTGCCATTTATGGTGCTGCCGATCTACTCTTCACTCGCCGGATTCGATTTCAGACTGGCGGAGGCCGCATACGACCTCGGTGCCAAGAAAACCACGGTGATGCGGCGGATCATTCTGCCGCTCGCCGTCCCCGGAGTCATCTCGGGTGTGCTGTTGGTGTTCATGCCAGCGTTCGGCTCGTACGTTCAACCGGTATTGCTCGGCGGTGGAAACGTCTTGCTCATCGGTAACCTCATCGCGTCCCAGTTTGGTGATGCGAGGAACTGGCCGTTTGGCGCGGCACTGTCAGTTGTCATTCTCATCATGCTCATGATCGCGTTGCTCGCTGTTGCGCTGTACTCGCGGAAGTCGGGCAAGAAGGTGGAGATCACGCTATGAGTACCAGCACTCCTGCCGTCCGGCCCAAGAAGCCGGCGCGCGCGTTGCGTCTTCGGGACTTTCCCGGGGTGGCACCCGTCGCGATCTTCGGCATTGTTTTCCTGTACATCCCCATTCTCATTACGACGATTTATGCGTTTAACGATGGCGATTCAGCGTTGGTCTGGAAGGGCTTTAGCGCGCGCTGGTTTGGGGAGGTTGCGCAGAACGCAAACCTCATGAGCGCGGTGTGGGTGTCGCTGCAGATTGCAGTGGTCGCGACCATCATTGCCACGACCTTTGCCATTCTGTTCGCGATCGCTGTTGAACAGCTTCGGGCCAAGTTCTCTGGTGTGGCAATTGCGATCATTTCTGCGCCGCTCGTCGTGCCAGAGATTGTGCTCGCGGTTGCGACGCTGGGGTTCATCCGACTCATTGGGCTGCAGCCAGGCATGCTTGCGCTCATTCTGGCGCACACATCGTTCTGTATTCCGTTCGCGCTCATGCCGGTTCGTGCGCGGCTGAAGGGTCTCGGCACGACGTATTTTGAGGCGGCAACGGACTTGGGCGCCTCAGCGTGGCAGACCTTCCGGCGGATCACCCTGCCCCTCCTAGTGCCAGGCATCATCTCCGGAGCGATCCTGTCGTTCGTGATCTCGCTTGACGACTTCATCATCTCCAACTTCCTCTCGGCCGCGGGGGCGACACCGCTGCCGGTATTCCTCTTCAGCCTGATTCGGCGTGGAGCGAGCCCGGCGGTCAACGTCGTGGCCACGCTGCTGCTGGTTCTGGCAATCGTCGTTACGACCATCACATTCCTGCAGTCCCAACGAAGGAGCAAGCAACATGCGTAAACACGTCACGGGGCGACGAATCGCCCAAACCCTCGCAGTTACTGCGGTAAGTGCGCTCGCACTCACCGCGTGTGGCGGCGGCGTCAGTGACTCGGGCAGCAGCGACGGAGCTGCATCGACCGAGTACACCGAAGCGACAAGTGGAGAGGTGAACCTCTACACCTGGAGCGACTACTACCCAGAAGAACTCGTGAAGAAGTTCACCGCCGACACTGGCATCAAGCTCAACGTCGACTACTTTGACTCGAACGAAAGCCTGGAAGCGAAGCTGCGTGCGTCGGACGGCGCCGGGTATGACGTAGTCGTGCCAAGCGACTACATGGTTGAGATCTTGAAGAACGATGGACTCCTGCTGGAGTTCGATGCAACCTCACTGCCGAACGGTGGGAACATCGATCCTGCGTTCATGGACGTGTACTTTGATCAGGACCGTAAGTTCTCGACTCCGTACCTGTATGGCACGACCTCCTTCGCCTACGACACCGACGTGATCAAGGAAGATCTGGATTCGTGGGCTGACTACTTCAACCCACCGGCTTCGGCGGGCAAGGTCGGCATCATGAACGATCAGTCTGAGGTCATCAACTCGGCGCTACGCGTTACCGGTGGCGACTTCTGCACCACTGACGGGCCCGAGCTCCAGGCTGCGCAGGACCTGCTCGTCGGGTTCAAGCCACGTGTCGGCACGATCAACAGTGATGGCATCTTCGAGCGTCTGGCGAATGGCGAGCAGTCGATGGCAATGATCTGGAACGGTGCAGCTCACCGTGCGATCCAGGAACGCCCGAGCATCAAGTTTGTCTATCCGACTGAGGGCATTGCGCTGTGGCAGGACAACTTTGCGATTCCCTCGGGTGCAAAGAATGTCGACCAGGCAAAGACCTTCCTCAACTGGATGCTTGACCCCGAGAACATGGCAGTCGCGGTGAACTTCCAGGCCTACAACTCAGGCGTTACTGGCACCGAAGAGCTCATGAGCGAAGAGTTGCGCAACAGCCCGGCAATCAATCTTCCAGAGGGATACGACCTGGCGAAGCCGGTCCAGCCCTGCAACAACGAGGAGATGACGAACTACACGAAGATCTTCGAGACCTTCAAGGGCTAACGCGGGACTTCGTGCCTTCTGACGCACGCCTGACTACCTAGAAATGAGCGGCGCACCCGAAGACACGCATGAACCGGCTGAGGCGGGGTTGGCAAAAAGTTGCCAACCCCGCCTCTGTATTGGAAAACGGGCATACGATCTTCCTTGTTCCGAAACTTCAAGGAGTTCTCATGCACAGAGTCGACAAGACTCATTCGATTTCGCGCATCAGCAGTAAGGCTGTCGTACGCGCGCTGCTTGCAGGCGCTCTCAGCGCCGGTTTGGCGATCTCGCTGGCGATGATGCCAGCTGGCACTCCCGCGCAGGCTGCAGATGGTGAAGGCCCAGGCGGCTCACTTCAGGTTGGTGTGGCGAATGACCATTTCGCCTCATCTCCGAGTAAAAAATGGAGCATGAAGCCGAGCTCTGCTTACCCCGGAACGGTGCGCATTCAAAGCCTTGACGGCAAGAAGTGTCTTGCGACTCAGGGTGGCAAAAATGACGGCCACGAACACGGTGTGCAGTGGACCGGCTGCAACAATGACGCAAGCAAGTCTTGGGTGGTCGAGCCGCTTGCAATTGGTGCCGATTCTGAGGACCTCAACGATCAGACCGACAGCACGACGTGGGAAGCGAATGGCGGCAGTGCCACCAGCAAACCACGGTTTGTGCTTCGGAGCTGGAAGTACCCCAAGCACTGCTTGTTCAGCACCGGCAATGGTTTTGACGGTGGAACCGAAAAGAACGCCAACAATCGGACACGTGGTGTCACCCCCAATTGCGGTGGCGCAGAGGCCAACACCAATCCGGAGATGCAGTTCTCCGTCATGAACGACAATGCAAACCATACCGAGTGGTCCTACCTGCAGGAACGCATGGTCCTTGGCGCGGTCGCCTTTCAGTCGCGGCCGAAATCAAGCACATTCGCCGGAAAGAATCTCTGGGCCCGACCGCTCGACAAAGAGATGAAATTCGTCGGTAACCGTGCGGAAGCAACCGAGGACGGGTATTTCCTGCCTGAAGCTATCGTGCTCGATCCGGCGAAGCAAGCAACGGTGTACAACACCAACAGTCTCAGCCTCGATTGCATTGCCAATGACTGGTCGATGGGCGTGAGCAACAAGGGTGACGGAACCATCACCGAGACCGTGACCGTTGAGAAGCAGCGTGCACATGAGTTTACGGTCGGAGTCGGCATTGAGGGTTCCTATGAGGCTGAGAACAAGGCCACTGGCTCAAAAGTCGGTGTGAAGGTCAACGGCCAGTTCCAGTACGCCCACTCACGTTCAACGACCGTATCGCGCAGCATCGCGATGACGGTCGGACCGAAGCTGTGGGGCTCAAGCGTATTCACGCTTCCGTCCGTCAATGCGTACGCGAACTGGAAGACGGGTGCTGCACTCGGCCGAGTATGGTACTTCAACGGACCGCTCACGGTCGCAGTAGGTACGAGCGACGGCACCATCGTTCCGAACGGTGCGTTCGTTACCTCGCGCGCGGAAAAGTCCTGCAAGGCGATGCCTGCGACGATGCTCGAACAAGAGTCAGCTTTCCGCGTCGTGATTCCTGACAATAGAAACGCTCCCCAAGTCGGTGACGTATTGACCGCGGAGACGCACTTTATTCAGCAGACCGGGTCTCCGAAAAACGATGTTCGCTATCAGTGGTATCTCGACGGCAAGCCACTGGCGACGGCAACGGGCGTGGCACACACCGTGACACAAGCAGAAATGGGCAAGTCGATTCACTTCACTGCCTACGAGCACGGTGGTCGTGAGCGCTATGAAAGCGAAGATTTCGAGTCACCCCCGACTCCGGCAGTCGTGAGCGCGGACCTGGCGGTTGCCCCTGGCGAAACGGTCGAACTCGCGACCGCTATTTTTGGGCGCGACTACGAAACCAAGCTCTCTGACACCGAGGCATTTGGCGCGCTCACTGTTGAAGAAGGCGTCGTGCCAGGGCTGGTCTTTGACCGGGCCACCCAGATCTTCAGCGGTGTACCGACTCGAGTGGGTTCGTACACATTCGAGGTGACCGGTGAAAACGAGAAGTCGTTCACTGCGCAGCTCCGTGTCGACCCTGAAGCGACCCTCTTCGCAAACAGTGATGGCTACTCGGTTCGCGCGGGTGCCCCTGTAGACCTTCAAACCGTTGAAGTGTCAGGTACCGACGCGTCATACTCGTTCGAATACCTAGACGCTCAAGGAAATTCGCAGCCGGTTCCCGAGGGCCTTGGGACGCGGGCGGATGCAAGCGGAGCATGGTACGTGACTGGAACTCCGGTCGCTGCTGGCACTTACACACTCCGTGTGACTGAGTCCTCCCCGTATGAGACGTCTGCTGATGCGCCGCAGGATTTCAAGGACTTCAGCCTGCAGATCACTGATGAGCCCATCTTCACTGGTGAGGACGGTGAGGAATTCATGTTGCCGCTTGGCCAGGAATCCTCGACGCAGCTCGCGAACATGGTTCCGGGGAGCGAGCCCCTTGGAATTTCGGGTGTATTGCCCGCGGGCATGACCTTTGACGGTGCTACGGGCACGCTCGCAGGAACACCGGCTACGGCCGGTTCGACGGAGATCACGATTGGTCGCGGTATTGGCGGGCAGTCTCGTGCAGTGAATGAAGCCGAGTCGCGGACATTTAAGATCACTGTGTTTGGTGCGCCTCAGATCGAGCTCACGCGAACTGAAGTCGAGTCGCAGGATGCCCCGATTGTGGTCGGCGAAGACGTCGGCTGGCACGCAACCGCTACCCCGGCAGACAGCACGACCGTGGTCGTGACGGCCGTGGGATCGGACGATCCAGTTGACTGGGCAAGCATGGCGGCCACCGCGGGTGACGAGATCGACATCGACGGCACCCCGACCAAGCCGGGTAAATACGTGCTGACGGTGACCGCTCAGAACGCGGCAGGCGAAAGCGTCGAGAAGTTCCCGTTCACCGTTGTCGCCAAGGATAACGGCGGCGACAACGACGGAAACGGTGGCGACACTGGCGGATCAGGCGAGGCAGACAAGCCCGCCACCGGCTCCGGCAATGAGGCGCAAAATGGCTCAGGCCTGGCCCGCACAGGCTCCAACCTGAACCCGATTTTGCTCGGTTCGGCTGCTGCGATCGCGATTGCAGCCGGTGCGTGGGGAATGATCCGCGCCCGTCGTCGGAATGGTCACGGCGCGAACTAACTGACGCCTGAGCCAGGGGTAATCCTTGCGGCGATTACGTAACGGCCGGAGAATTCTTCGGCCGTTACGTAATTCCGTTGCTACACATGTGTTAATTTTTCTCCGTGGATGAAATGCAGTTTCTCCCGGCCCAGCTGCACCGGGATTATGAAGAAATTGGGCGCCTTGGCCTGCGCCGCTACCCGGAAGATGCTCGCCTGCGCGGCATCGTTGACGGGCTAATTGAGGCAGGGCTTGGGTACCTGCAGGACGAATTCTTCATTCTGCAGCGGCCAGAATACGGCAAGGTTGACTTCCCTGCGGAGTCGTTGCAGCTGCTGCTTTCCTACTACGAGGCCTGGCTGCATGCCGAGGAACTTACCTCCGGTGAACAGGTACTGTACGGTCAGGCTGGGTTCTGGCAGCACTGGTTCAACCTGCTCGTGGAGAACCAAGAGGGCCAGCTCAACATGGACCTCGTGATCCCAGATCTGCCGGAGTTTGACGAGCACAACTGGATGAACGATATGCAGCCAGAGCTCATCCAGAGCATCCTCGCGAGCGGCCGATTCAAGCTGCGACTGATCCTGCCACCGCGCGATGCGGACGGCACGCTCAATACGCTCGCGGAGTACGTCACCGCACTCGGCATCGAGGTGCGTGTGCGCTCCTCGCCGTTCTTGTTTGCGGTGTACAACGGCGCAGCCGCGGTGCTGTCGACCGACGAGGGAGATTCTTCGGAGGAGAGCTACTTCCTCACCCGGCGCACCTCGATCGTCGCGCCCCTGCAGCGCGTGTTTGACGACCACTGGTCGTCTGGCATTCTCTGGGACTCGTATGCCCGCGGCGCCGCAGACGTTCTCAGCCTGATGTCGCTCGGCTGGACCGATGCGCGGATCGCGGAAGCCCTTGGGCTTTCCATGCGCACCGTAAGCCGCCGTGTTGCAGACGCAATGCTTGCGGCTGGCGTTGGCTCGAGGTTTGAGCTCGGCATCAAGTACGCACAGTCGCAGGGGCGGATCACTCCGTAGCGGCGGCCGGCCCCAACTTTTCCCTGTCTGGAGATGCGCGAGGGGTCTGACGCGCGGATCAAGCCAAACCAGCGGCAGCGAGGTGTCCCTCGGCCGCTTCGCGAATAACCGCCGAAAGCTCCGCGTCGGTCATCGGTGCCATCCGGAGGCCAGACTCCCAGCCGCCTGCTCGCATGGACCCGATTGTGCGCTCAGCGAGATCGTAGACGCCATATGCGGCGTCTCGGCCGAGGTTACGGGCGACGACGTTTGCGCCGAGCGCCGAGTTGGCGACTGCGCTCACTGCAATGAGGACTTCGCGCAGCTCGGGGGAGTGTGCCGCGGACAGGAAGGTGGCGTTCCCCGTCACCTGCTGAATTGCGTACGCCGCGAGCCGCACGCTGCCGAAGATCGAGTCGACGATCTCGCGCAGCGGAGCGAGCTGGGCGATTGGCAAGTACATGTCAGGGCTGAGGAGGGCGTCGACCGCAGCTGTGACGGCGCCGCACTGCGAATGACCGATGACGGAGAAGAGCTGCACACGCGACAAGTGCTCAGATGCGTAGTGGAGGCTGCCGAGGCACGCCGCTCCTGGGACATTGCCAGCGACCCGGACGACGAACAGATCGTTCGCGCCGCGGCCAAGCGCGATCTCGATGGGGACGCGCGCATCGGAGCAGCTGAGCACTGCCGCAAACGGCTCTTGGTTGAGAATGCCGTCGTCATCGGAGGTATTCACGAAGCCGAACGCTTCGGGATCGAGGTGCATCTTGATGACGCCGCCGCGTGAACCGAGCGAGCCGAACGCCCGGCTTCCCGCGCTCAGCAGCTCGAGCGCTTCGGCAGGTGTGGCCGCGGCGACTGGGGCGGGACGATCTGACTGCGCGACCCAGTGGATTTGCAGCACGCGCTCCTCTTTTGTGCCCTGCGGCGGCGCTTCGGAGTGGTTTCCGTGCTCGCCGTGGTTTCCGTGCTCGCCGTGCTGTGAGTTGCCCATGACAAGGATCGTAGTCTGCGATGCGCACTTCGGGGAGTCACGGCTTGGTCTCCGGGGCGAGCTCCCAACTTCGCTTCCGTCAGAAATAGTGCCTTCGGGAAGACCGAAACCCAGGGGTTGGTCTTCCCGAAGGCACTTTTTACTACCGGCGGTGAGGCTGGTAGCGGTGTTAGCCGTCCACGTTGGTTCGGCGGATCCGCTGCGCGATCAGCGCACCAGCACCCGCGAGCAGAGCCGTGATGGATCCGCCAATGATCCAGCCCGAGACCGCGTCTGAGCCAGTGTTTGCAAGTGACGCGTCAGTTGAGCCTGCGCCGGGCTTGGCATCGTTCTGTGCTGATCCGCTGCCAGCGCCGCCGGTTCCGCCGTCGGTGTTGTTGCCGTTACCAGGCGTTTCGGTGCCGGGAGTCTCGGGGCCAGGGGTCTCCGGCTCCGGCTCCGGCTCGGGCTCGGGCGTGACTGGCGCATCCGGCTGCGTCACGCGCACCTGGTCGATTGCCCACCACGCGCTGTTCACGCCATCGTACGAGAAGTGCACGCTCATGGTCTTCGGGAGCTTGCCATCAGCATCGCGGGGGAGCGAAATGGTCTCGTTCTCGATCTTGTTGACGGGGTTCTCGCGGGTGCCATCCGAGGGGTACTCGATGAGCTTCTGGCGGGGAATGCCAGACTCAGCATCGAAGTGCAGCCAGACCGCCGCGCCCTGCGGGCCGTCTACGGCGTAGTCGGAGACGAACGAGAGGTCAACGGTGTCTGCGCCGTTGAGTTCATAGGCCGGAGTCTGCAGTGTCGAGTTGAAGTTGCGGCCGCTCTTCGGGTTGACGTCGTCCCACTCGTCAGAGTCAGCGACGGCGAAGACGTTGCGCGAGAACACGTTGTTTTCACGGAACTGGCCGAGCTCAGTGTTTGAGAAGAAATCGTCGGTCATGAACGTCCAACCGCTGTACTCAGGAGCGCCGCCGGTAGGCATCTTCGAGTTGTCAACAGTCCAACCTTCGGGTGCCTGCGAGGTCCAGCCGAGCAGATCGCCGGGACCCTTCTCCTGAACTGCGGGCTGCAGAATCGGGCGGAGCGAGTCGAAGTCGTCGGGGACGATGTCATCAACGTTCAGGCCATCGAGTTCCCATGCGGTGTCAGCGGTGATGCCGTTGTGTGCAAGCACCGTCGGGGCGATGTCGGTAATCTTGACGTCGTCTCGCCAGGAGCCTGCCGCAAATTCGGCGCCCTTCGCGATGACGAAGGTCTTTCGTTCGAGCTTCGACGATCCGCCATGGCCGCCAGTGGGAGTGTGGCCGTGATCTGAGGTGACCACAATGAGCCAGTCCTCCTGGGCGTAGGTCGAGCGTGCCTCGACAGCGCGCACCATCTCACCGATCTGTGCGTCTGCGCGCTCCATCGCGGTGACGTATGCCTGCGAGCTGGACCCGGTGCTGTGGCCGGCGCCGTCCACCTCGTCGAGGTGCACGAAGATGTCGTCAGGGTTGCCGGTGGTGAGGCGATCCACAACGGCAGCGGTGGTGCCGGCATCGTTTCCGCCAGCAACGCGTTCATCGACCGCAGCACCGAAGATGGTCTTGGAGATCGGACCCCAGGTTCCGACGACGAGGCTGTTGCGGTCAGCTGCCGCAGCCTCGGTGCGAGTGAGATAGTCAGGGTACTGCGCGTAGTTCGGCGCGGTGAAGTTGTTGTCGTAGACGTTGTGCTTGTTTGGCCACACGCCCGTGGCGATGGAAGACCATGCCACACCCGAAACGGTCGGACCAAGTGGGCTGCCTGCAAGGTTGCTCGGTGAGGTGAGGCCAGCGGCCTGCAGCGCCTGCACGTTGGGCATATTTGCGTTTGCCATCACATCGAATGAGGCGCCGTCGATGCCGATGACAAGCGTCTTGGTCTTGGGCTCGGTGGTTTCGGCCGCAATGGCTGCAGGGGCGATGCCTGCACAAACGCCAGAGACGCCCAATGCGAATGCGCCGAGTGACGCGGCTACCGTCTTTTTCCGCACGATGTACTGCTCCAAAATGTTGAAGTTGGTGACCGCGGCGAAGGTGCCGCGACGTAGCCCAGTGTGAAGAGAAAAGCGTGCCGAAAAGCGAAAACGCCGGGTGAGCACCAAGCTTTCGCGGGCGCGTTACCTCGCGTTCAGTTGTATAGACAGCGCTTGATATTCAGCTCTAGTGAGGCCTGTATTGACAACTGCGGGCGCGGTGCAGCGGGCGACCTCGCCACTTGGCTCGGGCTACGTGGTGTCCCTGTGTGTCAGTGAAATCGGTAGCACCAGACGCCGTGTGCATTCTCGTTTTGCAGAAATACGAGACTGTTGACTTGCAAGTTCGACACGTCGAACATTAGTGTTGCGTGTGTTGATGTTGATTGGGTGCATGCTCGAACAGATTCCAATTTGAGTGAGCTTGCTGAGTGAATGAGGGCAGTGAAGTGATGTTCAGAAGCCGAAACCGGAACCAGGGCCAAAGCCAAAACCGTCACCTGAGCCGTGGGCGTCGATTAGCGGGTGTGGGCTGCGTACTCGCATTGCTCGTTGGTGGGGTGACCGCGTGCGCAAACATCGATGCCGCTGGTGCTGGCGCTGGCAGCGATGGTGATGATCGTCCAGTCGTCTTGACCACCTTCACGGTGCTTGCAGACGTTGCAGAGAACGTTGCGGGCGAGCATCTTCGGGTTGAGTCGATTACGAAGGTGGGTGCCGAAATTCATGGGTATGAACCCACCCCCGGTGACATTCGGCGGGCGGCGGAGGCGGATCTCATTCTCGACAACGGTATGAATCTCGAAGCCTGGTTCGAGCAGTTTGTGTCAGGTATCGACGTACCGCACGCGGTAGTGAGCGAAGGGATCGATGAGATCGACATTCGTGAAGATGCGTATGCTGGCATGCCGAACCCCCACGCGTGGATGAGTCCGACCAACGTGCAGGTGTATGTGGATAACATGGTTGCGGCGTTCTCGGAACTCGACCCGGCTCACGCGTCGGAGTATGCGGCGAACGCTGCGGCCTACAAGGAAGAGCTGCAGGGCGTGCAAGATGACCTGGTTGCTGCGCTCGCGCCGTTGCCCGAGGAGCAGCGTGCGCTTGTGACCTGCGAGGGGGCATTCTCGTATCTTGCGCGCGATGCTGGACTCGCTGAGCAATACATTTGGGCGGTGAACGCTGAGCAGCAGGCAACCCCGCGCCAGATCGCTGCAACTATTGAGTTTGTTCGTGAGAATGACGTCCCAGCGGTCTTCTGCGAATCGACAGTTTCAGCCGCGCCCATGCAGCGAGTCGTTGAGGCAACAGCGGCAGAGTTTGGCGGTGTCTTGTATGTGGATTCGCTTTCTGAAGCCTCGGGTCCCGTGCCCACGTACCTTGACATGATTCGACACGACGCGAACACCATCGCTGCGGCCCTGACGGGAACAAGCAAGTGAGCGCCGCAGCCATTGCAGTCTCGGGGGTCACCGTGCATTACGGTGAGGTACTCGCGCTCGATAGGGCTGCGCTCGAGATTCAGCCGGGTCGCGTGTGTGGGCTTATCGGTATGAACGGGTCGGGAAAGTCGACGCTGTTTAAGACGATCATGGGAATCGTGCGACCCGATGCTGGCGAAGTGCTCATTCATGGTGAATCACCGGCAAAGGCTCGGAAGCGCGGTGTTGTTGGGTACGTGCCCCAAAGCGAAGCGGTCGACTGGGAGTTCCCGCTCTCGGTGCGAGACGTTGTGATGACTGGCCGGTACGGAAAGATGGGCGTGACGCGACGGCCTCGACCGGCTGATCGCGCTGCGGTCGCGCATGCGCTGGAGCGAGTGGAGCTTACCGAGTTGGCGGATCGGCAGATCGGGCAGCTCTCTGGCGGACAGAAGAAGCGCGCGTTTGTCGCTCGTGGAATCGCGCAGGAGGCGAAGGTCCTGTTGCTGGATGAACCGTTTGCGGGTGTCGACAAGCGGTCGGAAGCCACCATGACGCGGCTGCTCCGGGAACTCGCTGCCGAGGGCGTGACCGTCCTCGTGTCGACCCATGATTTGCATGCGCTTCCAGAGCTTGCGGACGAGGCGTTGCTGCTCATGCGCAAGGTCCTCATGCATGGGGCCCCGGAAGAGGTATTGCGTCCCGAGCAGTTGGCGCGGGCGTTTGGGCTGGATGTCATGCAGCGAGGAGCTGGCGAATGAGTGTGATCGATTTCTTGTCTGAACCTTTTGGGTATGACTTCATGGTGCGGGCGCTGGCGACAACGCTCATTGCGTCAGTGGTGTGTGCGGTGCTTTCGTGCTGGCTGGTGCTGATCGGCTGGTCGCTCATGGGTGATGCTGTGTCGCATGCGGTGCTGCCTGGGGTCGTGCTTGCCTACATTGCTGGCGTACCGTTCGCGATTGGTGCTGTGGTGTTTGGGTTCATCGCAGTGGGGCTGATTGGCGCGGTGCGTGGCACGAGTCGGGTGAAGGAAGATGCGGCGATCGGGATCGTGTTCACGACGCTCTTTGCGCTCGGCCTGGTGTTGATCTCTGTAACCCCGTCGAGTACTGACCTGAACCACATCATCTTTGGCAACCTCCTCGGAGTATCGAGTCAGGATCTCGTGCAGATTCTTGTGCTTGGTGTGCTCGCGCTTGTGGTGCTCGTGGTGAAGCGACGTGATTTCACGCTGTATGCGTTTGATCCAACGCACGCGTATGCAATTGGGTTGAATCCGCGTGTGCTTGGTGCGGTGCTATTGGGGCTGCTTGCGGTCACATCGGTGGTTGCGTTGCAGGCGGTTGGCGTGGTGTTGGTGGTCGCGATGCTGATCATTCCCGGCGCGACGGCCTATCTGCTGACCGACCGTTTCGGGCGGATGCTCATCCTTGCGCCGCTCATTTCTGCGGTGTGTGCGGTGGTGGGGCTGTACGTGAGCTACTACCTCGACACGGCGTCCGGCGGCATGGTGGTGCTTGCGCAGGGAGTGGCGTTTGGGTTGGTATACCTGTTCAGCCCGCGGCACGGTCTTGTGGGGGCGCGGATCCTGGCGAAACGACGGCGCAGAGAGTTGCGGCAGGTGGGAGTAGCCGGGAGCGCCTGACCTGAGGTGGTCTGGGGAAAGAGTAACGCTTCGATTTCAGTCGCCAAATTAGAAATTGACTACTGAATCAGTACCCATATAATGAATTCACCAACGTATACGTGAAAAAGAGGGGCAACGGTTGCCTCCCACGTGGCGTTGCGTCATTTGGAGTGATACTCGTGACCGCCCCAGGCCACACCCCCGGTTTGCCCTCGCAGACCACACCCCCGTCCAATGCTCATGCCATTCCGGCCGAGATTCTTTCTGCAGCAGTGACCGGTCCGATTGCCGCAATCACCGGGGGCATTTCGCTCCCAGCTGCTTCCGCTGGCGTAAAGCCCGCGCGCTTCTTCGGGGGTTCCCCCGTGCTGCGCCGCGTGGTGTTCGTCATCGGGTACGAAGGATTCAGTCTGCTCTTCACGATCTTCGTGCTGGGCATGCTTCTTGGTCATGGCGGAGCCAACTCAACCCTGACCGCGGTGCTGTTGACGCTCACCGCGACCGGCTGGAACTATGTCTGGAACATGATCTTCGAATTCATCGAACGTCGTTCCGGAGTCACCCACCGCGGCCCACTCATGCGTGCGATCCACGCATTCGGCTATGAAGGTGGCGTGCTCATCTTTACTATTCCGCTCGTTGCCATCACCCTTGGCGTGAGCTTGCTCGAAGCGCTCGCTATCGAGTCCAGCCTGCTTGTCTTCTTCCTTGTCTTCACCGTCGTCTATACCTGGGCGTTCGATAAGGTCTGCGGCCTACCCTCCGCTGAATAGTTGTGGGGCGGATCGATCCGCCCATAGTGAAAGCCCCCGTGGTTGCGATCTGCAACCCCGGGGGCTTTTGCTAGTTACCTATTCGCGCCGTTAGTTCCAGGCTACGTGTGAACCGTCTGCCTGGGTGGCCTGCCAGACGTCACCGCACTGCTGAACATCGGTCAGTGCGCCGTCCGCAATGAGCAGGATGCTCGCGGTTGAGTTGGGCGTTGCGTCGCCGGGCTTGCAGCCGTTGGTCATCGCGTCACCCTTCCAGGCAATTCCGAACTCGTCATCGTTTACCTCGACGCGAAGGTCCTTGGTCGCGGGGAAGTCCTTGGGGATGCTGCCAGCGTTCTGCAGATCCCCGAAGAGGGTGTCAGCGTCCTGAAGTGGCGACGTGTCGTTCGTGCCAGTGCTCGTTCCGGTGCCTTCGTCGGTGCTGGTGTTATCAGCGCCGCACCCGGTCAGGAGGAGGGGGATCGCTGCTGCAAGAGCTACTGCGGAGATGAGGGGTGTCTTCATTGGTCTTCCTCTCTTGTGGGACTCCCCAAGGTATGTTTTGGGGGTGTAATTGCACTGTATGCCCACTGGGAATTCCCTGCAAGCAATTCTGTGGTTACCTCACAGGAGATACCTAGACTGTTGCTTCTTCGCTGTGATCTTGCGGAGGTGGGCAACGGAAATGAGTTGGCTTGCCCGGACCGCCGCGATCGAAGTGATGCTGATCCATGGGGGATTTGCAGATTGGGCAGGCGGGGTTTGCGGGGCGCACATACGCTGGCTCGCCACGCTTGCCCAGCTGCGATGGGCCGGAGAACTGATAGATCAGTCGTCGGAGGAAGGGCGCCAAGCCAGGATCGCCGTCCCACGGTGTTTCATGCCAGAGTCTTCTTCTTCGTTCGCGCACAAACGAAATCATAGCATGTTCGTTTGTGCGCGAACGAGGGTAGTATTGCGGGGTGGAACTCAGCCCAGACGATGCACTCGAACTCGACCGCCAAGTGTGCTTTGCACTTTCCGTAGCGAGCCGCAGCGTCATTGGAATTTACCGGCCGATTCTCGAGCCGCTCGGGCTGACGCACCCGCAGTACCTGGTGATGCTTGCGCTCTGGGGTGATGCGCCCCTGCGCTTCCGCGAGGTCGTGGAAATGCTGCACCTTGACCCCGCAACACTTTCGCCGCTCATTAAGCGGCTCGAACAGTCGGGGCTGATTGAGCGCGTGCCAGTCGACGGTGACGAGCGCACCTTTGCGCTTGTGCCGACTGCCGCTGGCATGGCATTGCGAGAGAAAGCGCTCGCGGTGCCGCCGGCCGTAGTCGACCGATTGGGATTGCCGGTCGAGCAGCTGATGGCGCTCCGTGATGAGCTTTCGGTGTTGATTGATTCAGTCCACCGCAAGGATGACTGATTACTCGGTGATGGGATCCGCCAAATCGACGAACTCAGCGTCGTAGGCGGCTGCGAACTCATCAACGCTCACGCGCGCTGCCGTCTGCGGCTGGCCTGCGCCGAGCATGATCTGTGTACCTGCAAGGCGCACATCGATGTACACCGGCCAGGGGGTCTTCGCGCCGAGCGGGCTGATGGTGCCCGGGTGGTAGCCGGTTGCCTCGAAAGCGACCTCGGCATCTGGCAGTGAGACGCGGTTCGCGCCGAGGTGCTTGCGCAGGCGCGGCCAGCTGAACCGTGACGCGAGTGGCGCGATGACGAACGCAAAGGTGTCGCCCTGCTTTACGACCACGCTCTTAGCGACGGGGGTGCCGTCGAAGTCCGCGAGGGTGGGGCGGCCGGTGGTTTCCCGCGTAAGAAACTCAACCGTGAGCCCGCGGGCATCGGCGTCTTGCTGGGCGCGCTCGGTCATGCTGACTCCAATGCTGGGGTGTGCTGTGTGTCCTTCGCGCGGTGTTCGCGCACGACATTGTATGAACGCTGCAGTGCCGACATGACCGGCGGGCCGAGCACCATGCCGAGTGCGCCAGCGATGACACCGCCGGCCATGGTCGCTACGAGCACAGTGACAGGGTGGATCTTGAGCGACGAGCCGAGTGCCCAAGCGCTCACCACGTTCTGGATCGGGCCGTTCGAAATGAGGAGACCCAGGCCGACGATGAGCGCGGCCGAGGGGCCGCCGTAGCCGAACGCGATGAGGATCGCGAAGACACCAGTGAGCCAGGCGCCGAGGAACGGAATAAACGACAGCACGAAGTACAGAATGATCATCGGGATCACGAGCGGGATGCCGAGAATCAACAGGGGAATGACAAAAATTGGACCGGTGATGAGTGCGGTGACTGCGGTGCCGCTGAAGTAGCCGCGCAGCGACTGCTGCACCTGCGTGTCGATCTCGGTGAAGAGTGCCTGATCTTGGCCAGTCACCCGTGCGAGCCACGCTGGGAACATGCGGCCGTCACGCAGGACGAAGAACAGGAAGTAGATCGCGAAGAAGACGCCAAGGGCCAGGGTGATGGTCCCGTAGACCGCACTCGTCACGAGGCCAAGCGCGCCTCCGCTCAGCTTCCCGATGAGGTTGTCACCTGCGGCACGGAGCTGGTCGAGCCAGCTCGAATCAAGGTCAAGGGTCTGCATCCAACTGGTGAACTGCACCCAGCCGCGAGCGAGCTGATGCGAGATTTCCGGAATCTGGTGCACAAACCCGCGCACGAGAATGATGGTGAGGATGGTCGTGACCGCGCACGCGAGCAAGAGCACGATCGTCGCCGCGAGCGTGCGAGGAATGCGGTACTTCGTCAGCCAGGTCACGATCGGCTCAAGCACGGTGCCGAGGATGACCGCGATCACGAGCGGAACCACAATGTTGCTCAACGCCGTGAGGCCGGCGGCGATCACCAGGACCAGCAGGATGATGCCAATCGCGGACCAGCTGCCCATGCCCAACCTGCGGAGCTTGCCGTACCCGGATCCTGGAGTTTCACTCATAGAGAGGAGCTTACTGTGGCCCTGCTGCGAGGCCGAGGTCAGGTGCGGGTAAGCCGTAGTCATCGCGCAGGGAACGCAGCGCCGCGTACCAGCCGGACAGGCCGTGCGCCCCAGGCCCAGGAGGCGTTGCCGAGGAGCACAGATACACGCCCTTTGCGGGAGTCTTCCACGGCGCCGCAGCAAGCGTCGGACGGGCGAGGAGCTGGGGGAGCGACACCGCGCCAGCGCTGAAATCGCCGCCAACGTAGTTGCGGTTGTAGCCCGCGAGATCCGCTGCTGTGGTCACGTGCACCGACCGAATGCGGTCCCGTACGCCAGGCGCGTACCGCTCGATCTGCGCGATGACCCGCTCTGACACATCGATACTGGAATTGGCAGGAACGTGGGTGTAGCTCCAGACCGCATTTGCGTCGGCAGGATTTCGGCGCGGATCAAACGCAGTCGGCTGCGCGAGCAGCACGTACGGGCGATCTGGATGCTGACCGCGGGACACCGCGAGCTCTGCGCGGGCGGCCTCGGCGCGCGATCCGCCAAGGTGCACGGTCGGCGCGAGTGAGACACGTTCGTCAGCCCACGGAATCGGGCCGTCGAGCACCATATCGACCTTGGTGGCCGCGTCGCCAAACTTGAAGCGGCGCAGCGCGCGCAGGTAGCGAGCGGGGAGTCGTCGCCCGGCGATTTCCGCGAGGCCGCGCGCAGACGTGTCGAAGAACACGGTATCGAAGCTATCAAGCTCGCCAATGTCGCTCACTGCGTGATTGGTGCGGATCGTGCCCCCGTGCGCAACGAGGTCGGCCGCGAGGGCGTCGGTGATGGCGCGGGAGCCGCCAACCGGGACTGGCCAGCCGTCCGCATGGCCGAGCGCACCGAGCATGACGCCGACCGCTGAGGTTGCGAGGTTCGGCATTTTGCCAATGCTGTGTGCGGCGACGCCGGAGATGAGGGCCGGCGCAGCAGGCTCGGTGAAGCGCTGGTTCCAGAGTGGCGTGCCCTGCTCGAAGGTGCGCAGGCCGGTTGCCGCTGCCGCGAGGAGGTCGCGAGGCATGCGCAGCATGCTGCCGCCGAACGCGAAGTCGATCGCGCCGTCGAGACGGTTGAGCAGCGGGGCGTAAAAATCTGCGTATCGCTTGCCATCGCGGCCGAGCTCGTCTGCGGTGCGAGCGAGATCTCGGTATGCGATCGCCGCGCGATTGTCAGGGCTTCCGCCTGCTGCGTCGAGGGGGTTCGCGTACGACGCTTCGGGCGTCACGAACTCCATGCGCTTCTCGAGCTCGAAGGCCTTGAAAAAGCCAGTGGCCACCGCTGTGGGGTGAATCGCGGAGCACATGTCATGCAGCACACCTGGTTCGACGATCTCAAACGTGCGTGTGCCGCCGCCGATGGTTTCTGCTGCCTCGTAGACCGTGACCGAGACGCCTGCGCGGGCGAGGGTGACGGCTGCGGCAAGGCCATTGGGGCCTGCGCCGACGACGGCTGCGGTCATGCGCTTACTTCGCGCCGGGGAAGCCCTGCTGGCGCCACGCCTCGTACGCTGCGATTGCTGCGCAGTTGGCGAGGTTCATTGACCGCCTGCCTTCAAGCATGGGAATGCGAAGGTGGGCGGTCACTGCCGGGTGCTCAAGCACCTCGACGGGCAGGCCGGTGGGCTCTGGGCCGAACATGAGAATGTCGGTCGGTTCGTACTGCACGTCGGTGTACCGCGTGGTGGTGTGCGCGGTGAACGCGAACAGGCGCGCGGGGAGCAGCACCTCGAGGGCGTCCTCAAGGGTCTCGTGCACGGTGACATTTGCGAGGTCGTGGTAGTCGAGACCTGCGCGGCGAAGCTTCGCGTCTTCGAAGTCGAACAACGGCTTCACGATGTGGAGTTCGTCGCCGGTGCCGGCGGCCAATCGGATGGTGCTTCCGGTATTCCCGGCGATACGTGGTTCGAAGAACAAAATGCGGCTCACCCGTAAAAGGGTACCCGGTCGCGCTGGGTATGCGGGCGTCGAGACTTCACCATTCGTTCATCTGGCAGTGGTGTTGCGGGCTGCTTTCGGCTCGTACCGTTGGCGGTATCGGGCAACGTGCCTGGTCGGGGCGGTGAACTTTCACCGCAGTGAGAAAGGGATAGCCGCCCTGCGAGAAGTAACCGTCTCGAAGGAGTCCCCGTGACTGATTTCCCACGCACCCACCGCACCGCTCATTTCGCTGGCACCGTTTCGCATGAGGCCCTGCCGCAGGTTGAGCGCACCTACGTGCTTGATACGTCGGTGCTGCTGAGTGATCCGCGCGCCATGTTCAGGTTTGCCGAACACGCCGTAGTGATTCCGGTCGTGGTGATTTCTGAGTTGGAGAAGAAACGGCACGATCCCGAGCTCGGGTACTTCGCGCGCACCGCATTGCGGCTGTTGGACGGGTTGCGCGCCCAGCACGTGCGCTTGGATTTTCCGGTGCCGGTGGGGGAGCAGGGCGGCACGGTCTATGTTGAGCTGAATCATTCGAACGAGACCGCGCTGCCGAGTGGCATGCGCCTGGGGGATAACGATTCGCGGATCCTCGCGGTCGCCCTCAATCTTGCGAGCGAAATGCCGAACGTGACGGTCGTCTCCAAGGATCTTCCGATGCGCGTCAAAGCGGCCGCCCTCGGACTTGGCGCAGAGGAATACCGCGCGGAGCTCGCCACGGACGATTCCTACACCGGCGTCGTCAGCATCGAAGTTGGTGAGCAGCCGCTCGCCGATCTGTGGGCTGAAGGCCAGCTCGATGGGCTGACTGAGATCGCAGACGTGCCACTCGGCACCGGTGTCATTGTGTCGTCAGGGGGCGGATCGGCGCTCGCGCGCACGACCGGTCCCGAGTCTTTGCGCCTCGTGCGGGACGATCGCGAGGTGTTCGGGGTGACCGGGCGCAGCGCTGAACAGCGGCTTGCGATTGACTTGCTGCTCGATTCGTCGGTTGGGATCGTCTCGCTCGGCGGCAGCGCCGGCACGGGAAAGTCGGCGCTCGCGCTCGCGGCGGGGCTTGAAGCCGTGCTCGAACGACAGGAACATCGCAAGATCATGGTCTTCCGGCCGCTGTATGCGGTGGGTGGGCAGGAGCTTGGGTACCTGCCGGGTGATCAACACGAAAAGATGGGCCCGTGGGCTGAAGCTGTATTCGACACGCTTGGAGCGATCGTTTCGCCAAATGTTCTCGCAGAGGTTGAAGCGCGCGGTCTCATCGAGGTGCTGCCGCTCACGCACATCCGTGGGCGATCGCTGCACGATGCTTTCGTGATCGTCGATGAGGCACAGTCGCTCGAGCGGAACGTGCTGTTCACGATGCTGAGCCGAATTGGCCTCGGGTCACGAGTGGTTCTGACGCACGATGTTGCGCAGCGTGACAATCTCCGGGTTGGTCGGCATGACGGCGTTGCTGCGGTGATTGAACAGCTCAAGGGGCACCGTCTGTTCGGCCATGTGACGCTGACTCGCAGCGAGCGAAGCGAGATCGCGGCGCTCGTCACGGGCATCCTGGATCGGTAGATGATGGCGTCGTTTCTCTGCAAAGTCGGCTCTGTATCGCCCGCCACACAAAAAATTCAGTGCGTTGTCGGGTTAACCCATGTACTGTTGAATACAGCGTTCGGCTCTGATGTCATGCGCGTGAGAACGTGGTCATAGATGCCCGCGCACTCTTTTGTTTCATTGGTCGCTCAGCGGCCCAACTTGATCGGCTTTAGTTCTTTTTGCAGTACCTCGCCAGGCTTACAGCCTCAGCTTCTTTCGCATCACGGGTGATCTAACAATGCAGTTGGTTCTCCCCTTGAATGCGTCATCGCTGCGTCGAGCTGCGCCCACAATCTCCGGGGCGACGCCGTCGCTGCGGTACCCCCGGTCGTAACTCGACCCATGAATGAAGGAAATAACATGGCTACTGGCACCGTAAAGTGGTTCAACTCGGAAAAGGGCTTCGGCTTCATTGCTCCCGACGACGGATCGCGTGACGTTTTCGCTCACTACAGTGCAATCATCGGCTTCGGCCACCGTAACCTCGAAGAGAACCAGAAGGTTGAATTCGAGATCGAAGAGGGCCCCAAGGGTCCCCAGGCGGCATCGATCCGCCCTCTCTAAGTCTTACTTGGATGGGTGGGTGACCCTCGGGTTACCCACCACCCCTGTGAAAAGGGCCCGTTCTTTCGGACGGGCCCTTTTTCGTGTCCCAAAACACGCCCCAGTCCTCAGCTCTCAAGCTCTTCCACACCCCCGACCCGACTCCAGCCCGCTCAGCCCCAACGTCGCGAAACAGGCCCGTTCTCCCGAAACAAGCCCTTTCGTGCGCATGTAACGCCTCATCTTGTTGGAAACCCCCCTTTTCGCAGGCGTGGGCTTGGGGGAGGAACGCCGTTTATGGTACAAATGTAACGGTACATTTGTAACGTAAGCCAGGGGGAGTGGTCATGACCGAGACAAAGCCGCGCAAACGCGATCCCGAAGCGCGCCGTCAGGCCATTCTGCGCGCGGCAGCCGACATGACCATCGAGAGCGGTTCTGCCTCGCTGACGCACCGCGCAGTAGCCGCGCGCGCTGACGAGTCCCTTGGCTCGATGACCAGACTGTTTGCGTCGATCGAAGATCTTCGCGAGGCAGCACTCCAGTGCATCGCCGATGACCTCAATGATGAGCTCACCGGCATCGAGCGCACGATCGCGGAAGCCCCCGACTTCGTTGCGGGGTGCACACAGATCATGCTCGACTTCCTCTCTGACCAGCAGGTGGTCCGTTCGAGCCTTGCGCTCGTGACCACGTCGACTACCGACCCGAAGACCTGCGAACTCGAGCTTGCCTGGTCGGCACGCTTCAACGCGATCCTCTGCGAGTACGTGAGTACCCCGGCCGCACGAGCGCTCGAGCAGTACTTCAACGGGCTCGTTGTCCACGTCGCCTTGCACGACGAATTCCCGGACACGGCAGCGATGGGTGTGGTGATCCGCGCCCTCGGCGCAATCTCCGACACCGAGCTGGCTGATACCGAGCCGGCTGTGACCGAACCAGTTGGCTCCTAGCCAACACACACTGCACGAAGAACACCTCACGAACAACACCTCAAAAGGAACCCAAAGTGACTCAGCTTTCGCGCGCACGTCGGTGGGGCGCGCTCGTCGTCCTCAGCGCGAGCCTCTTCGTCGTCATCATGGACATGACGATCCTGAACATTGCGATGCCCGAACTGGCAGGCGAGCTCCATCCGACTGCGACGCAGCAGCTCTGGATCATTGACATCTACTCGCTCGTTCTTGCCGGACTGCTCGTGTCGATGGCGGCGATCGGCGACCGTTGGGGTCGAAAGCGCATGCTCATGCTGGGCTACGCGATTTTCGCGGTGGCGTCAGTACTTGTGCTTTTCGCCGATACGGCGAACCATGTGATCGCGATCCGCGCCCTGCTTGGCGTTGGTGGCGCGATGATTATGCCGACCACGCTCTCGCTCATCCGCGTGATCTTCACTGACGCAAAGGAGCGAGCGACCGCGCTCAGCGTGTGGGCCGCGGTGTCGGGTCTTGGTGGCGCGATTGGTCCGCTCGTTGGTGGCCTGCTGCTGGAGCACTTCTCGTGGCACGCTGCGTTCCTCGTGAACGCGCCGCTCATGGTGATCGCGGTGGTTGCTGGCATCATTCTGCTGCCAGAGTCGAAGGTGTCGAACCCCGGCCGCTGGGATGCGTTCGCGGCAGTCCTCTCGTTCGTCGGTATGGTGCTGCTGGTCTGGAGCATCAAGGACTTCACCGCGCAGGCAAGCTTCGCCGTGCCGCTCGCGTGGGTAGCGCTGCTCGGTGCCGCAGTGGCACTCTTCTGGTTCGCCCGCCGCAGTATGAAGAGCGACGCGCCACTGCTCGACCTTCGCTTGTTTGAGAGTCGCACCTTCACGGCAGGCATCATCGCGGCGTTCGGCTCGACCTTCGCAATGGGCGCATCCTCGCTGCTCATTGCGCAGTGGATGCAGCTTGTCGACGGCGCAAGCCCGATCGAGGCAGGACTGCGTATGATCCCGGGTGCGATCACCGCAGCGCTCGCCTCACTCGCGGCACCGCCGCTCGCGCGCCTGATCGGTACCAGGTCTGTGCTCGCTGGCGGGCTCGGCTTTGCGGCGCTGGGTATGTTCATGCTGGCGATCCGCCCCGATAATCTCACCCTCACGATGGTGATGGCGTGCATCGCACTCGTCGGCGTTGGTATGGGCGCGCTCTCGATTGCCTCGGTACTGATCATGAGCGGATCGCCAGAAGACAAAGCCGGCAACGCTGGCGCGCTGGAAGAAACGTCCTACGAGCTTGGTGCGACCCTCGGTATCGCGATCCTTGGCAGTATCTCTGCGCTGCTCTACCGCGCGACCATGATCGGCAATGGTGCGATTACGGGCGTCCCCGCAGAACTCGCGGTGGAGGCCGAGAACTCGCTCGGTGCGGCCGTGGCGATCGCTGAGGAGATCGGTAACCCAGGACTCGCGGAACACGCAGCTGAGGCATTCGTTGATTCGCTCCAGCTCGCGGGTCTCGTTGGCGGCGTGCTCATGACTGTTGTCGCGGTTACCGTGTTTATTCTCACGCCGAAGGGTACCGAAGCCGTCGGCTCACATTGAGGCTATGAGTGGCCATAAGCGGGGTGCATAGCGCCAGGCTATAGGGCTATATCGAAAGCTGCTCTTCTCCTCGATGTACCGAGGCGGGCAAGGTGGATGCAATCCAACCGAACCCACCTTGGACATCGAGGAGCAGGACATGGCACAGACAACCACCTTCAGCGTGAACGGCCGTGAATTCGTTCACGACGGTACCCCGGTCGTAGTGATTTGTATCGACGGCAGTGAACCGGCTTACCACGAGGAAGCCATCGCCGCCGGCCGCATGCCCTGGCTGAAGAACCTGCTCGAAAGCGGTCACGGCGAATCGTGGAAGGCGCACTGCGCGATCCCCACCCTCACCAACCCGAACAACATGTCGATCGCGACCGGTCACCCGCCCGCGGTTCACGGCATTTGCGGTAACTACATCCTCGATCCCGCAACGGGCGAGGAAGTGCTCATGAACGATCCCAAGTTCCTCCGCGCGCCGACCGTCTTCGCTGCAGCTGCAGATGCTGGCCTTTCAGTCGCGATCGTCACGGCAAAGGACAAGCTCCGTCGCCTCCTCGCAAGTGGCGTTACCCAGGAGGGGCTCGACCCCCACGGCAGTGGCGAATATGTCCAGCCGAAGAACCGCGGTATCTGCTTCTCAGCTGAGAAGGCCGACACCGTCACCGTTGAGGACAACGGCATTGCCGACGCGATGAGCCTTACCGGCATGCCCCTTCCGAGCGTCTACTCTGCAGAGCTCAGCGAATTCGCGCTCGCCGCAGGTGTCGAGCTGCTGCGCACCCAGGCTCCCGACGTCATGTACCTCACGCTGACTGACTACATTCAGCACAAGAACGCCCCTGGCACCGAGGTCGCAAACGATTTCTACGCCATGGTCGATACGTACGCTTCGCAGCTCGATGAGCTCGGCGCAGTCGTCGCGATCACCGCTGATCACGGCATGTCGGCGAAGCACCACTCCGACGGCACCCCACGCGTGGTGTACCTCGAGAGCGAGGTCGATCGCATCCTCGGTATCGCGAAGGGCGAGCCTGGCTCGCGCGTCATCCTGCCGATCACTGATCCCTACACCGTGCACCACGGTGCGTTGGGCGCGTTCGCAAACGTCTACCTGCCCAAGGGCGCGGATCGGCAGAAGGTCCTTGACGGCCTCGTCGGAATCCCTGGCCTCTCGCAGATCCTGCCTTCTGAAATCGCGGCTGAGGTCTATGACATGCCGCTCGACCGAATGGGCGACCTCACGGTGCTCTCGGACAAGAACGCAGCGATCGGTCGCTACCCAGAGTGGCACGATCTCACGAACCTCGAAGTGCCCCTCCGGTCACACGGTGGGCTGGGGGAACACCGAATTCCATTCCTGATCAACCGCCCGGTTGCGGCTCCCACCGAGACGGCAACCGAAGGTCCCGACGGCGACAAGGCTGTACTCCACAACTATGACGCCTACTGGGTCGTGACCTCGCACGTGGCAGTAGCTGCGGGCGCCACCGTGTGACCCAAGGATGATCGTGGGAGCCGGTGAGCCGGCCCCCACGATTGCACGGAACGATGCAAAGGAGCATCTGCATGTGTAACACCGTAGAACCGGATCTTGATGAGAAGCAGGCAACTACCAGCAACGATGCTGCGCCTCAGCCCACCACCGAGGTCAAGAACGACCGCCCGACCGCGGCAAACCCCTGGTCTGGCGTTATTACCTTTTCTGGTGCTCAGCGCACCAAGCGCCAGGTGCTTCGCACCTGGCAGACGCGTATCTTCTTGCTGTCTTGGCTCGGATACGCCGCCTATTACTTCCCCCGCAACGCGTTCTCGGCCGCGAAGGTGGGCATCCTCGAAGAGGGAGTGCTGTCGAGAGAGTCGCTCGGCATTCTCGACTCGGCGTATCTTGCAGCGTACGCGGTAGGCCAGTTCGTTTGGGGAGCATTGGCTGAGCGCTTCGGAACGCGCGTCGTTGTGATTGGCGGCATGGTCCTCTCGGCAATCGCGGCGCTTTTCATGGGGCTCATTCCGGCCCTGTGGCTGTTTATGCCGCTCATGATCGTGCAGGGTCTTGGCCAGTCAACCGGCTGGGCAGCCTTCAGCAAGAACATCGCATCGTTCTTTACGACCAAGGTGCGTGGCCGCGCGATGGGCTTCTTCTCGACAAGCTACGCGTTCGGTGGACTCATCGCGGTTCCCGTCATGGGCTGGGTCGCGTACTCGGTGTATGACTCGTGGCGCTGGGCATTCTTCACCGGCGCAGCGGTCATTATTGTGGCGCTCATTGTGTTCATGATGCTGCAGCGCAACAATCCGCAGGAGGTTGGCCTCCCCGGCATCGACGAGGATCTCTCACGGCTCGAGGAACCCTACGAAGGTGCGCCCGCACGTCGCCGTCGTGATGACCGCTCACCCGTACCCGTGGTGAAGCCAGCGAACAAGTTCAAGCTCAGCGATCTCCTCGCGGCCGTTCGCAACGACTCCATGGTGTTGCGCCTCGGCATCGTCTACTTCATGCTCAAGCCGGCTCGCTACGCGGTCCTGCTCTGGGGTCCGGTGCTCGTGATCGATGCCATCCCGACCCTCGACGCGGTGACTGCCGTCATGGTCCCGATCACATTCGGCCTTGCCGGTGTTGTTGCGCCGATTGTTGCCGGCTGGTCTTCTGACACGATCTTCGGGTCGCGTCGCGTGCCACCAACAGTTATCGCGCTCGTCGGGCTCGTGATCACGCTCGTGCTCTGGCAGCCCGCGGCACAGACCGGCCAGGTCTGGCTTGTCGCGGTCATGCTCGGCCTCGTCGGACTTACCGCATACAGCGCTGACGCCATGATCTCTGGCGTCGCCGCAGTCGACTTCGGTACGAGCAAGCACGCGGCGGGTGCCGCTGGCTTCATCAACGGCTGCGGCTCGGTCGGAGCAATCCTCGGCGGCCTGCTGCCCGGGTTCTTCGACACCGTCACCGTCTTCTACGTATTCGCTGCCACCGCGGCGATCGCAGTCATCATCCTCATCCCGTCTTGGAACAAACGACCCGCATCGGAGTGATCATCATGCACAACCTTCTCGATATTCAGATCAACGTTGATCGAACTGACGCCGCGTACGTGCCAGAGAAGTTCCAGAAGAACTACATCGACGGCGCATGGCGTGCGGCCTCCGACGGTGGCACCTTCGTGAACCTCAACCCGGCCGACACGAGCGACATCATCGGCAACTTTGCCGAGTCGACCGCAAACGACGCGTTCGCCGCAATCGATGCTGCAAAGCGTGCGGCGCGCGGTTGGGAGAAGCTAGGCTCGATCGCTCGCGGCGAGATTCTCTTCGCGGCGGCCGGCGTCATGGAACGGCGGATCGACGAGCTCGCGGCCGCAGTGACCCGCGAGCAGGGCAAGACCTTCGCTGAGGCGAAGGCCGAGGCAAAGCGCGGCATCGACATCCTGCGATACACCGCGGGTGAGGGCCGTCGCATCTCCGGTTCTACATTGCCGGCGGATCAGGGCCGTACCATGGCGCTCACCTGGCGCAAGCCTGTCGGTGTCGTCGCGCTCATCACCCCGTGGAACTTCCCGCTCGCCATCCCGATCTGGAAGATGGCGCCCGCGCTCCTCTCGGGCTGCACCTCGATCATTAAGCCCTCGCCGCTTGCTCCGCTCACCACCGCGCTCCTCGTCGACATCTTCAACGAGGCAGGCGTTCCAGGCGGCGTATTGAACCTACTGCAGGGCGACCGTATCGCTGGTGAGACGCTCACGAACCATCCCGATGTTCGAGGCATCTCGTTCACGGGTTCGCTCGGTGTTGGTCTCGCGATTCAGAAGGCGGCAGCGCCACGTCTCGCTCGCACCCAACTTGAGCTCGGTGGCAAGAACGCACTCATCGTGCTCGAGGACGCAAACCTTGATGACGCGGCCGACGCGGTCGTGCACGGCGCCTTCGGTCAGGCGGGGCAGCGCTGCTCTGCGACGAGCCGCGTGCTCGCGCATCGCTCGATCCGCGCCGAACTCGTACAGAAGCTGCGTGAACGGCTCTCACAGGTACACATCGGCAACCCTGCCGAGCCAGCAACCACGCTCGGCCCGGTCGTCGATGCGAATCGTCTCGAGGCGTGCGTTGCAGCGATCAAGCAGGCGAAAGCAGACGGCGCGACCATCGCGCTCGGTGGCGAGCGGTTGACCCACGGCGAGTATGCGAACGGTTACTTCATTGAGCCGACCGTAATTACCGATGTTGCTCCCGATTCGGAACTGGCGATGGAAGAGGTCTTCGGACCCGTCCTCTCGGTCATCGACGTCGACAGCTTCGACCACGCGATGCAGATCTCGAACTCGGTCAAGTACGGCATGTCTGGCACCATCTTCACGCAGAACCGGGCGCACATATTTGATGCCCTGGATCAGTTCGAAGCGGGCATGCTGCACGTGAACCGACCCGGGGTCGGAGCCTGGCCGCATATGCCCCACATGGGCGCTAAGCTCTCTCAGTACGGCCCTCCGGAGTGCTCGCCTGAGACGTGGGATTTCTACACGGAGTGGCGTTCGGCATGCGTCGCATTCCCGGACGCCTAGGGTGATCCAGAGGCGCTGTGCACCCCCATGCTCAGCGCCTCTGGCCTACTTCTCAGACCGTGTCACCGTCACCGACGACAGCGAACGATTGGTTAATGCCATGCATGTCAGCACCCAGAGTCTCCGTGTCTTCCTCAGCGTTGTTGAGGAGGGCAGCCTGTCGAAGGCTGCACGGGTGTTGTACATGAGCCAGCCGTCGGTCTCGGTGCACGTGCGTGATCTTGAGACCTCGCTCGGCGTGCACCTGCTCGATCGTTCGCCGATGGGTGTCACCCCGACGGCAGCCGGCACTGCCCTCGCAGAGCGGGCCCGAGAGGTGATGTCGATCATCGGTGGCCTCGAAGCGGAAGTGGCCGCTGCCGAAGGCATGAACGCCCACCGACTGGTAGTTGGTGCGACGGGAACGCTCGGTCAGGCATTGCTCCCGAACGTGCTCGCCGGCTTTGCTGACACGCATCCCGACCTCCGGGTGGAGCTGCGAGTTGGCAACGCGAAGCAGGTGGCGCAGTGGGTCATCGATCGCGAGGTCGCGATCGGCATCTGCGCAGGCAAGATCGACCAGCCGCAGCTGCGAAGCAAAGCGGTGCTCGATGAATCGCTCACCCTCGTAGCGCTGCCCTCGCACCCGCTCGTGCAGCAGCAATCACGTGGCGAAGCGGTACGACCTGAGCAGCTCGCGGGGGAGCGGTTCCTCATGCGTGAGCTGGGATCCGCCACCCGATCTGACCAAGATCTCGCGCTCGCAATGTGGGGCTGCTCCAAAGCAATGACGTGGACGGTCTCAGGCGCGGAATCCGCGCTGGAGTGCGTGCGCGCAGGGGTCGGCATCTCGCTCATTTCGGAGCACGTGGTCGCGCGTGAGCTGAACGAGGGTCGCCTCGCCGCCATTGAACTGGACCAGATGCCGCCGCGGCGTCCGGTCACCGTGATCTGGGTCGCAGGAACCACCCTTCGCCCGGTCGAAGAAGAACTCATTGAAACGCTCGACGGTCTCACCAGCTGGACGAGCATGTTCACACCGCCAGCCCTCGTGCCGGCACCCTAACGACCGCGCTCGGCAACGTCGCCGGACGCGTGGAAGGAAAGAACCTATGAACACTCGCACTGACCTCATCGTCGTCGGCGCCGGAATCGTCGGTCTCGCTCACGCGTACGAAGCGCAGCGCCGCGGGCTCACCGTCCGCGTCATCGAACGTGACTGGGCGCCAAACGGTGCGTCGATCCGCAACTTCGGCCACGCGTGCATCACGGCGCAGGCGGGCGATCTGCTGCCGATCGCGTATCGGTCGCGTGCCGGCTGGCTTGCGGCGTCGAAGGATGCTGGGTTCTGGGGACGTGAGGCCGGCGCACTGGTCGTCGCGCGCAGCGAGGTGGAGATGGCGGTGATTGAGCAGCTGCGTGCGGAGCGCGGCGAAACCGTCCAAGTGCAGACCGCGGCTCAGGTGCGTGAGCGTTTCGGAGCGGGGGCGGATCCGGACCCCACCATCATCGGTGGCGGCTTCATGCCCGATGACCTCCGTGTCGATCCGCGCACCGCTGCTCCCACGCTCGGCCGCTGGCTCGCGGAGCAGGAACGCGTCACGATCGAGTGGGGCACCGCGGTCGGCGGGTTCTCTGGCAACACCGTCTCGACGTCACGCGGTGACTTTGAAGCGGACAAGATCATCGTCTGCGTTGGCCACGACCTCGACTATCTCTTCCCCGATGTCGCCGCGAAGTACGAGGTCACTCGGTGTTCGCTGCAGATGGCACTCGCGCCGGCGCCGACTGGCTACGACCTCGAATCTGCGGTGCTTTCTGGTACCTCGATGAACCGGTACGACGCGTTCACCCTCATGCCCGGTCACGCGGCACTGCTCTCGGAACTGACGGCGAACACCCCCGACCTCATCGACATGGGCGCGAACGTCATGTTCACCCGGCGCCCCGATGGGACGGTGCTGCTGGGCGACAGCCACGTGTACTCGGACACCATGCCCCCATTCATGGAGGCAGAGATTACCGACCGCCTCGTGCGGGAGATCTCGACCATTATTGGTCGGCCCTTGCCAATCATCCAGAACTGGCAGGGCATTTACGCGTCGAGCCCGCAGACCTCGCTGCTGGACGAGCAGGTGACCTCGGTCATCCGCACGATCAGTGTCACGAGCGGCATCGGCATGACCCTGTCATTCGGCATCGCCGCCGAAACGCTCGATTCGCTGTAGGCCTGAACTTTCGTTGTAAGCCCGCGTCTTCGCTACCCGGAGTTCGCCTCTCAATCCCGCGAAATCGACAGTTTCTGCCGAGATCACCACTTTCTGCTGCAAGAAAGGCTTGATCTCGGCAGAAACTGTTGAACTCGTGGGGTTGACTGCTCATCACGGCCGCTGCCGCGACACCTGCAGCCCTGATCCACCCCACATCCAACACACGTGAATGACATCTCACTACCGCGTTTGGCAATGGCGCCAGACGCGTGGAAGGCAAGAGCACATGAACACTCGCACTGACCTCATCATCGTCGGGGCCGGCATCGTCGGTCTCGCGCACGCTTACGAAGCACAACGTCGCGGACTCACCGTCCGCGTCATCGAGCGTGACTGGGCGCCGAATGGCGCCTCCATTCGCAATTTCGGCCACGCGTGCATCACGACACAGACCGGTGACCTCCTCGACATGGCGTATCGGTCGCGCGAGGGCTGGCTTGCTGCGGCTCAGGATGCAGGCTCTTGGGCACGCGATGTCGGTGCGATGCTCGTCGCCCGCACCGAGGCCGAACTCACGGTGATCGAGCAGTTGCACGCTGAACGCGGCGACGCCTTGCAGGTGCTCTCCGCGCAGCAGGTGCGTGAGCGCTTCGGTACGGCGGTGGATCCCGATCCGCGCATCATCGGTGGTGGCTTCATGCGCGATGATTTGCGGGTGGATCCGCGTACCGCAGCGCCCACGCTCGGTCTTTGGCTCGAGAAACAAGAGCGGGTGACGATCAACTGGGGAACCTCGGTTGGTGGATTCTCTGGCAATACCGTGTCGACGTCGCGCGGTGACTTTGAGGCGGACAAGATTATTGTCTGTGTTGGGCATGACCTCGACTATCTGTTCCCGGAGCTCACCGAGAAATACGAGGTGAAGCGGTGCGCGCTACAGATGGCGATGGCGCCGGCTCCGCGCGGGTACGAGCTTGATCAGTCAGTCATGTCAGGCACGTCGATCAACCGGTACGAGGCGTTCACACTCATGCCCGGGCACGCGGCGCTGTTCGCTGAGTTGAATGACAATAATCCAGACCTCATGGAAATGGGCGCGAACGTCATGTTCACTCGCCGCCCCGACGGCACACTGCTGCTCGGTGACAGCCACTCGTACGAGCTGACGATGCCGCCGTTCCTCGAAGACCAGATCACTGACCGCCTCGTGAGTGAGATCTCGACCATCATTGGCCGACCCCTGGAAGTTACCCAGCGATGGCAGGGCGTCTACGCGTCGAGCAGCAAGACACCGCTGCTGATCGAAGATGTGACGCCCGCGGTGCGATGCTTGAGCGTTACCAGCGGCATTGGCATGACGCTGTGCTTTGGGCTCGCTGCGGCGACGCTTGATTCGTTGTAGGGCTGAACGACCTCAACCCCGCGAATCCGACCGTTTCTCTCGAAATGAAGCCCTTCATACGCATGAAAGGGGTGATCTCGACAGAAACTACAAGTTTCGCGGGGTTGAGGTGTGGGGTGAAGCCCCGCTACGCGGGCTGCCTTGCCAAGAGAATTAAGCCCGGGCGGTGCGGTCGATGAGTTCCGCGAGCAGTGCGACGCGGCCGGGCACAGACGCCAGCTCAAGCCACTCGGTGGGGCTGTGATCGCCGCCACCAACCGGGCCGAGGCCGTCGAGCGTGGGGACACCGAGCGCTGAGACGCGGTTGCCGTCCGAGACGCCGCCGGTGCGCGCGAGGCCTGGGGTGAAGCCGAGCTCAGCGGCGATCTCAACAGCAGAGTTGCCGAGGGCCATGCTTGCAGGGGTCTCTTCGAGCGGCGGGCAGAAGTCGAGTTCGTGCACGCTGATGCTGGTGCGATCCACCACGGGTGCTGCTGCGCGGGCGCGGAGCTTCGCGAGCGTTTCATCGAGTACCTCGCGCTGGGCCGCGCGCATCTCCACCTTGAGGAGTGCGTGATCGGGCACGATGTTCGTGCGATCACCTGACTGCAGAATGCCAACGTTGACGGTGAGCTTGCGGCTGGGGTCAGCGAGCTGCTGCAGGAAAATCGTCAGGTGGGCGGCCTCGAGGGCAGCGTGCGCGCCGCGCTCGGGCTCAATGCCTGAGTGGGCAGCGACGCCGTGCACCTCGATGTCGAGGTCAACGGCACCCTTGCGTGCAATGACGAGATCGCCGTTCTCACGGGCGCACTCCAAGCTAAAGCCAGCGTCAGCATTCGCAGCGAGTGCGGCAAGCGCAGGTGCGCCAACGGGGGAGCCGATCTCCTCGTCTGGGGTGAACGCGAGTACCAGCTCGCCGTAGTTCTCTGCGCCGAGGGCGATGAGGTGCTCGGCAGCGTGAATGCCTGCGACGACGCCAGCCTTGTCGTCGGTGACACCGGGCCCGCGGCCGTGGCCGCGCTCGTCGATCGAGAACGGACGCAACGCTGCGTCGCCCTGCTCGAAGACGGTGTCCATGTGTGCGAACAGCAGGATGCGGCGTGAGCCAGTGCCCTGTCGGCGGGCCACGATCACGTCGCCGTGGATCCCATCGGTGGTGATCTGGCGTTCAACGGTGAAGCCTGAACGAGTGAGGCGATCCGCGACCCAATCAGCGACGCGATTCACGCCCGCAGCATCGAGCGAACCTGAATCAATTCCTACGAGGGCTGCGAGATCGCGCTCGTAGGTGTCCTGCGCCGCTTCAGCGAGGCGCAGTAGGTCGAGTGCTGGCATGCACGAGCCTCCGAATTCCATAGTGGCAACGATTGTTGCGAACCTGCAATGCGTATTGCAGTAATGCAACATACGTTACATGGAAGAAACGTCCGTTTCAATGGCGTTTCAGGAAAACCAGTGAAATGCTGGGAAAATTGAATGCTGCGCGGTGCGCGCGAGTGAAATATGGCACACCAAACTGGGCCGAGCGCTTCTCGTTGCGCGCCCGGCTGTCGCGCGAGCTAAATGAGTCGGTGCTCCTGCGCTGACTGCTCGATTGCTTCCATGCGTTCGCGCGCCGCGGGGCCGATGCGCTCCATGGTGGCGGTGAAGATGGCCTCGATGAGCGCCATGACGGGAACCACGGAGTCGAATGCGCCGCGTTCAACCGACAGACTCGTGAGTACGGCGTCTGCGTCGCTCGCGCACGGAGACACCCACGCGTCGGTGATCAGGATGATGGTGGCCTTGCGGCTTTTCGCGTGCTGCACGACCTGACGGGTGCGCTCTTCGTATCGTCGGAAGTCGAACGCGATAATGACATCTTTTGCGTCGAGGTCGATCATGGTGGCTGCGCGAACGCTCGCCATTTGGGGGACCATGCGTGCTCCGGGGCGCAGCTGCTCAAGGCTCGAGGCGAGATACTCGGCGAGGTAGGTGCTGTAGCGACCGCCGGTGAGCCAAATGCGACGCTTGGGGTTCGCGAGTGCCTCAATGGTCGTGTCGAAGTCGTGCTGCGAGAGCCCGGCGAACGTTGTCTGAATGTCTGAGGCCGGTCCCTCGCCAAGCTGGGCGAGGTCACCAAGGGGCGCGGATCGCTCACCGGTGGTGCGCGCGTACAGTGCCGCGGGAGACGCGCTGCGAAGCTCGAGCTCTTCACGGAGAGCGCGTTGCAGGTCGGGGAAGCCGCCGAATCCGAGGCGAGTGCTGAAGCGCACGACGGTGGCGCCACTCACGCCTGCGAGGTCTGCGAGGCCAGCAACGGTTTCGAACCCAGCGACCGGGTATGCCGCAAGTAACGTGCGTGCCACCTTGCGTTCCGCGGGGGAGTAGTCGCCCATGCGTTCGCGAATACGCGACGCCACGGTCTCGCGCTCGACCTGCTCTGCTCGGTTATCTCCGGACTCGAGGTTCACTGCATCTCCGATCAATAACGCGTGGTCACTGCGCTCGGGCGAAGTGGCTGACCGCGGTCGGTGCGGTCGAACCTGAGTGTATCAACCGATAAGTGTGCGTTGTCGAGAGCAAATCTGAAATATCTGTTTCGATATTGCAAATAACCCGGCTCATGTGAAACACTTTGTTCAACCTGCGGTTCGCCGCACCCTCATCGTCGAGAATATGGAGACTGCGTTGCGCAACACACACCATCAGCATGCAGCCGGTCCCGTATTGCCCGGCCCGCTGTTTCTTATTGGTGGCGCCCTCGATGAAGACCCGGTCTTGCTTGACCGTTTCGCCGCGCTCACCCGCGCAGCGCAGCAGGCGAACAGCTCTGCACCCGACGCAACGACACTGCCGCGGATCGGTATCTTCACCACCGCGTCCGAGTCAGCAGTTGCGCCACTCGATGGGAACCCCGAAACCGAGAGCGACGAGGCCGACGGCGAGTACTACCGCCAGATATTCGCGCGACATCAGCTCGAAGCAATCCCGCTCCCTGTGGGCCGTGCGGCGGTCGCGCCGTACCCCGGCGCTCCCTATACCCGGGAAAACGCAGACGACGCGCAGCTTGCAGAACTGATTGCAGGCCTCGACGGCCTCTTTTTCGGCGGTGGCGACCAGACGAATTACCTCCTTGCGCTGTTCCGCGACGCTGCGAGCGAGACCGCAACCGGGAACGCGCCAGAGGACACCCCGCCAGGTGTTGAACGCACCGAGACCGCGGTCATGCGTGCGATCCGAGCCCTGCATACGCGCGGCGGTGTGATCGCCGGAACCAGCGCAGGCCTGGCAATCCAGCAGGGCGGAGGCATGGTGACCGGCGGAACGAGCGTACGAGCGTGGCACGACGGTGTGACCCCTGGCTACGAGGATGATGAGCAGACTCGGTTCTCGGTAGCCGGTGGCTTTGGATTCTTCACGGAAGGGCTGCTCGACTCACACTTCAATGAGTGGGACCGGGTGGTGCGAGCTGTCTGCCTCGGTCGTGCGACCGGCAATCGCCTCGTGTTTGGTGTCGACGAGCACACCGCGCTCGTGTACTGGCCAACGGCCCGCACCGGTGAGGTCATCGGCTCGGGCGGCGTTTCCATCATTGATCTCGAAGAGGCAGAGTGGAGCAGCGAAGCAGCCACTGCCACGGCGCTCGGCGTTCGCTGGCACCACCTGCTCGGTGGCGATCAGTACCGCTTCGACACCGAGGTGATTACGCGCACCGCATCCGAACTGTCTGAACCAGGGACCGATCCGCTCCCCGAGACCGCACAGTCGACCGGTGGCGAAGACGTCGGCCCGGTGCTGCTCCGCCAGGCACAGGCGCTCACGAGATCCGCCGGTGCTGTAGCTGCGCTCGACTACATCGCGACCGATCCTGGCTATCGCGTCACACTCCTCCGCGATGAGCGGACGATCTGGACGGCCGCTGGCGGATTCTCCGCACTCAAGCTCTCCATTGCCCCGCTTAAGAACTCCACGAACCACCAGAAGTAAAAGTTAGAAATACAGGAAGGCACAGCATGCTGAAGCACACTGCACCACGCACCGCGCGCCGACTCGCTGCCGGCGCTGCCGTCATCACTGCGGGCGCACTGCTCCTCACCGGTTGCTCCGGTGGCGGCTCAGAAGCGAAGGACGCGAAGACTGACATCGTCAACCTCGTGACTCCCGCGCAGCCGGAGAGCCTCGATCCGCAGATCTCGACCGATTCGATCATGGGCGAGATCACCCTCCCCGTGTTCGAGTCGCTCGTCACGATCGACAAGGACCGTCAGGTGGTTCCGATGCTCGCTGAGTCGTTCGAGACGAGCGACGACGGCAAGGAATTCACGTTCAAGCTTCGCGAGGGCGTGAAGTTCCAGGACGGCAGCGATCTCGATGCTGACGACGTCGTCGCATCGATGAACCGCTGGAATCGCGTCTCGATTGCAGCACAGGAGCTCTTCGCTGGCGCAGAGTGGACGAAGGTTGACGAGACCACCGTCAAGCTCACCGTACCGAGCGCGAGCTTCATGCACCTGCTGTACCTTTCGTCGATCGGTACCGCATACTCGGCGATCCTGCCGTCCGAGGTCATCGACAAGGTTGGCGACGAGCCGATCCAGGACATTGCTGACATCATCGGCACCGGCCCCTACAAGCTCACTGAGTGGCAGGCGGATCAGAAGATTGTCATTGAGAAGTGGGATGACTACGTCTCGGTCGACGAGCCTTCGAGTGGCCGTGCTGGCAAGAAGGACGCCGTCCTCGACCAGGTCATCTTTAACTTCGTCGCTGATGCGCAGACCCGGACCCTTGGTCTGCAGTCCGGTCAGTACGACGCAACCACCGAGCTGCCCTTCGACAGCCTTGACCAGTTCAAGGACGACCCGAACATCAAGCTCGACACTTACATGGTTGGCCCGATCAACCTCGTGTACAGCGATGCTCCCGGTGGCGTCTTCGCCAACGTTGAGAACCGGCAGGCAGTGAACGACGGTCTCGACCGTGACCCCATCATGCTCGCGGCAGTCGGCAGCGAAGATCTCTACGATCTCGTACACCACAACATGACGCTTGAGCAGGCGTCGATCTGGGACACCGAGGTTGGCAAGGCAGACTTCAACAAGGCAGATGTTGCCGGAGCGAAGGCTGCGCTGGAGAAGACCGGTGCTGCAGGTCAGAGCATCACGGTGCTCGCAAACAAGGACTACTCGGAGGCGTACAACTCGGCCGTTGTCGTCGTTGAGCAGCTCAAGGAGCTCGGCTTCGACGCTACCCTCGACGCATACGAGTGGGGCGCGTTCAGCGAGAAGTACCGCGAGAAGCGTGACGAGTGGGATGTTGTGGTCTTCCCGTTCGGTACGGAGACCGATCCCACGCAGACCCTCGGCTTCCTGCCTGACCGTGCGTGGTACTCCGATGCCCCTGAGCTCCAGGACCTCCTCACGCGTTTCCGTGCGGCTCCGACGCAGGCAGACGCGAGTGCGATGTTCGATGAGATGCAGACCTACATCGAGAAGACCCGTCCGATGAGCCGTCTCGGCGATGCACACAACGTGTACGCTGCGAACAAGGATCTTGACCTTGCATGGTTCGACGGCCACTTCACCTGGTGGAACGCCGCCTGGAAGTAAGTGATCACGGGGCGGTAGCTTGGCGTCTGCCGAGCCGCCGCCCCGTTTTTAATTGTCATTTGCGATGTGAGTCGCCGACTTTGGAACACCGATGTTCAAATTCATTCTTCGCAGGCTGCTGAGCCTGATTCCGGTTCTCTTTGTGGTCTCCGTGGTGATCTTTTCGCTCATCCACTTGACCCCTGGCGATCCCGCTCGTCGTATTCTCGGCGAGAAAGCCTCTGATGATGCGGTCGCAGCACTGCACGCAAGTATGGGGCTCGACCAGTCGATCGTCGTCCAGTACCTCAAGTGGGTCGGTGGCGTCGTGACTGGCGACCTTGGCGATTCGTACTTCCTCCATAAGTCGGTCGTGCAAGCGATCGCTGACAACTCCGTGCCGACGATCCAGCTCGCGCTCATCGCGATGCTCGTCGCCGTCGCACTGTCGATTCCGTTTGGCACGCTCGCCGCGCGCTACCGCAACGGTGCGTTCGACAAGGCGGTGACGGGATTCACCCTGCTCGGAATGACGGTACCCAGCTTCGTCCTCGCGCTCGCGATGATGCTGCTCTTTGGCCTGACCCTCCGGTGGCTGCCGATCTCGGGCTACGTCAACCCGCTCGAGGATCCGGTGGAGGGCCTGCGAACGCTCCTCATGCCCGGCATCGCGCTCGGTGCAATTACGGCGGCACTCATCACTCGAACCACCCGTGCGGCAGTACTCGACGTGCTCAACGCTGACTACATCGACTCGGCACGTTCGCGCGGCGTCGACGAGGGTCGCCTGCTCTTCATGCATACGTTGAAGAACGCGAGCCTCCCGGTCCTCACGATCGTTGGTCTGTCACTCGGGTCGCTCGTCACGGGCGCAGCAGTGACCGAGACGATCTTCAACATTCCTGGCCTTGGCCAGCTGCTCGTGAACTCGATTTCACGTCGCGACTACCCGGTGATTCAAGGCGTAATCCTGTTCATCACCCTGATCTATCTCTTGACGAACCTGCTCATCGACCTGCTGTACGGCATTGTTGACCCGCGGGTCCGAGTCGGAAAGGGGAACTAGCCATGAATGCCCCCATCGAACCCACCGACCCGCGCGCACCTGAGGGCGAGCAGCTGCGGCGATCCGCCCCCTCGACGCTCGCCGTCGACGTGCCGAGCACGCAGATGCTCTCGCTCGTTCCTGAGCGAGACAAGACCCCGAGCTCGATCTGGCGTCGCATACTCGACAACACCCAGCTCATGGTCGGCATCATCATCGTGCTCGCGATCTTCATCATCTCGTACGTGCTGCCCCCGCTGTTGAAGCTCGATCCGCTCGCGGTCGACCCAGCGAACCGTCTTGCACCACCGTCGGCTGAGCACATCTTCGGCCTCGACAACTTCGGCCGCGATTTGTTCGCGCGCATCGTCTCGGGTGCCTCGACGTCGCTCATCGTTGGTTTTGTCGTTGCACTCGTCAGTGGTGTGCTCGGCGTCATCATTGGTGTTGCTTCGGTCTTTAACAAGGTGCTCGATGTGATCCTCATGCGTGTGTGCGACGGACTCATGGCGATTCCTGCGATTCTGCTCGCGGTTGCCCTGACGGCGGCCCTTGGCCCAAGCGTCTCGAACCTCATCATCGCGCTCTCGATCGTCTATACGCCCGGTATTGCTCGCCTTGTGCGTGCGCGTGCGCTCGCAGTGATGAGTGAGACGTTCGTGACCGCGAGTATCATGCAGGGCGCCGGCCCGCTCCACATCATGTGGAAGCACATCCTCCCGAACACCATGTCCGTGCTCGTGGTGCAGGCGACCTTCACCTTCGCAGAGTCCGTCATCACCGAGGCGGCCATGAGCTTCCTTGGCGCCGGCGTTCCCGCACCGCAAGCGTCGTGGGGCAACATTCTGTACGACGGGAAGTCCGTCATCATGCAGGCGCCCCAGATGATCATCCTCACGAGTGCGTTCCTCATCATTACCGTGCTCGCGCTCAACATGATCGGTGACGGTCTCCGCGACCTCGTCGATCAGCGCTCGCGCGCGCTCGTCGGCAAGCCCGGCATCTTCTCCCGCCTGCTCGGTGTCGTCGGTCCGCGCCGGGTGCGCACGCTGCCCACCGCCGCACGCGGCACGAACTCAGAGGAGGTAGGACGATGACCTCGAACCAGAAGCACGCCGCGGCAGCCCCCGCGTCGCCGCTCGCCTTCACCAACTTCACGATCGACATTGATGCACCCCAGGGCACGGTGCACGCGGTCAAGAACCTGTCGCTCGAGCTTGAGCAGGGGGAGATCCTCGCGATCGTCGGTGAGTCAGGGTCGGGCAAGACGCTCACCGCCCGCGCCGCACTCGGACTGTTCCCGCCCCGCACCCGCACCCGCGGTGCGGTCGTGTTGCAGGGCTCAGACGTGCTCACCGTTGACGCAGCCGAACTGCGCCGCATGCGCGGCAGTGAAGCGGCAATGATCTTCCAGGAGCCGTCGACCGCCCTGAACCCCGTATTCCGGGTGGGCTGGCAGCTCGAGGAGGGCCTGCGCGCGCACGGCATGACCGATCGCACCGAGCGTCGCACCCGCGCGCTCGAAATGCTGCGGGCCGTCGGTATTCCCGACCCCGAGCGGCGGATCAATGACTACCCCCACCAGTTCTCCGGTGGCCAAAAGCAGCGCATCGTCATCGCTATGGCGCTCGCGCTCCGACCGAGCGTCATCATCGCCGATGAGCCGACGACGGCCCTCGATGTCACGGTGCAGGCCGAGATCCTCGATCTGCTGCGCGAATGCCGCGACGAGTTTGATGCGTCGATCGTGCTCATCACCCACAACATGGGTGTCGTGGCGGATCTCGCAGACCGCGTCGCGGTCATGTACCGTGGCGACCTCGTTGAGGTGGCGCCCGTCGACGAGCTGTTTGCGCACCCCAAGGAGCAGTACACCCGCGACCTGCTTGCAGCCGTACCCCGGTTGGGAAGTGGTCTCGGACCAGGCGGCGAGGCGCGCGTGCTCGGCGAGGTCGCAACCGGAACGGCTGTTACGGCCGGCACCGCTGCGGCGAGCGCTGCCGATCCTGCGGTGCGGCTCGACAACGTTGAGGTGACGTATTCCAGTGGGTTCGGCAAGCACCCGGTACGTGCGGTGCAGGGCGTGAGCCTGGAGATTGCCCGTGGTGAGGTCGTTGGCCTCGTGGGTGAGTCTGGCTCAGGTAAGTCGACGATCGGGCGCGCGATTGGCGGCCTTGAACACGTAACCGGTGGAACGCTTGAGGTGTTCGGTGAAGACATCACGAAGATTCGTCGGGGAGCGTTGCGGAAGCTGCGTCGTCGCGTCGGCTTTGTGTTCCAGGATCCTGCTGCGTCGTTCAACTCGTTCATGACGATTGCGCAGTGCATTGCGGAACCCATGCAGGTGCACCGCATGCCCGGTGGCACGCGCGCTCACCGCGCCCGCGCACTCGAGCTGCTCGACGCGGTCGAACTGCCCGCAAGCTACGCAGACCGGTTCCCGTTCGAGTTGTCTGGCGGGCAGCGTCAGCGCGTTGGCCTCGCCCGTGCGCTCGCACTCGACCCAGACTTCGTGATTGCAGACGAGCCGACCTCGGCCCTTGACGTGTCGGTGCAGGCGCGCGTGCTCGAGATCTTCTCGTCACTGCAGCGCGACCTTGGCTTCGCGTCGCTGTTTATTAGCCACGACCTTGCTGTGGTGGAGATGCTGTCGCACCGCGTTGGGGTGCTGCAGCGCGGCACCCTCGTGGAACTCGGGCCGACCGAGGAAGTGCTGCATGCGCCGCAGCACGAGTACACGCAGCGGCTCATCGCGGCGGTGCCCGTGCCTGATCCAGCGGTACAGCGGCTTCGTCGCACCGCAGATGCTGAGGCACACCTCGAACACCCGATCCTTGATACTCAGGAGAACGCATGACGACCCCGATCCGCGCCGATCTCGTATTGCTCGGCGGCCGCGTACACACCGGGATCGTCGGTGACGACGGGAACGCGCTCGCCGCAGCCCCGACCGCCGTGGCGATCAGTGGCCGTGCGATCGTCGCAGTGGGCACTCGTGCCGATGCTGCTGCGTGGGACACGTCGGCGGCCGAGGTCATCGATGTTGGCGATGCGACAATCACGGCGGGTTTTGTGGATGCGCACGTGCATCCGCTCTCTGGTGCCGAGTCGAGGCATCAGGCGCTCATGCTGCACGACTGTGAGACGACAGATGAGGTAGCGGCGCGGATCACCGAGTTCGTGCGTGATCTCGGACCTGATGAGTGGGTGCGTGGCTTTGGTCTCTCGTTCGATATGTTTGTCGGCACCGAGGCCTCGAATGCCCCCTTCGCGGAGGCGTTCGGCGGCCGACCCGGCTACCTGCTGCTGTTTGATGGCCACTCAATCATCGCGAGCCCGAAGGCGCTCGAGCTGGCCGGCATCGATGGCCCGCGCGACTTCGGCAACAATTCCTCGATTGAGGTGTACGCCGACGGTACTCCGACCGGTTTCCTCATCGAGTCTGACGCTGAGATGCTCGTCACCGAGCTGTACCCGCGCATGCCGTTCGAGCAACGCGTGCGCGCGGTGCGTGGCAAGCTCGAGGAGTTCGCCGCGTCGGGCTACACCTCGCTCCACCAGATGAATATGGAGGACGGCGACATTGACGTCCTCCTCGCGCTCGAGGCTGAGGGAGACCTGCCCGTGCGGATCCGCGTCTCACCCATCTGGCGTGCAACCGACCCGTGGGCGGAAACACTCCAGCGCATGATCGCACTGCAGGGTGTCGGCGGCCGACGCTGGCAGATCGAGGGCGTGAAGTTCATGCTCGACGGCAGCATCGACAACGGTTCGGCCTGGCTGTTCGAGGCAGACACCCGCGGCGGCGGACTCGAACCCTACTGGGCACCGAGCGAACGCTTCACCCAGACGATCCACGCGCTCGCAGAGAGCGGCGTTCAGACCGCCACCCACGCGATCGGCGACCGTGCGGTCGAGTTCACCCTCGACGCGATCGAGTCGATCCCGGCCCACGCGCAGCACGTCACACACCGCATCGAGCACCTGGAGACGATCCCCGATCATCTCATCCCGCGCTTCGTCGCCCTCGGTGTCCCCGCGAGCATGCAGCCGATTCACGCGTTCGCCCAGCGGCCAGATGGCTGCGACATGTGGACCACCCTGTTAGGACGCGGATCGGTGCGCGCGGCCCACGGCTGGCGTGTGGCCGACCTCGACACGGCCGGGGCAATCGTGGCCCTCGGTTCTGACTGGCCTGTCGAAGAGTTCGATGCCCGTCGCGTGTTCGCCGCAGCGGTGAACCGGCGTCGGCACGGTTCACCGAAGCCCGCTGTCGATCCGCACCAGGGACTCACGCCAGAGCGCGCCCTCGCCGGGCTGACGGTGAACTGCTGGGCATCGATCGACCGGCCGGCCGACGGCCTGGTGACTCCCGGCTCGATCGCAGATCTCGCAGTGTGGGAACACGATCCGCTCGCTGTCGACGCCGCAGAGTTCGCGGAGAGTAGGGTGTTGCTGACGGTCGTGAACGGCCGCATTGCACACAGAAACGGGGAAGTTCGCGTATGAGTGGTTCGTGGTCGATGGGGGCGTCGCCCGCCGTGGCACAGATTCGAAATGTCACGCTGCTGGGGCACTCGGGGCTCTCAGACATCACGATCGAGGGGGAGCGGATCGTCTCCGTCACGCCCGCAGGCGTACTCGCCGCCCCGGCGTCGAGCGACGACGCGTGCGTCATCGACGCAGACGGTCGCTGGCTCACCTCCGGGCTCTGGGACGAGCACGTCCACTTTGCGCAGTGGGCAGAGCAGTCGACCCGACTTGACCTCGGTGCAGCGACCAACGCAAGCGAGGCAATCGCGATCCTCATCGAGGGTCTCGCCGAGGTCGGCGTGAGTGCTGAGGCTCCTGCAGCTGCCGAATTCGTTGCGATGCGTGCCCGCGCCGCAAGCTGGCCAGACGCGATCTCCCGCGAGGCGCTCGACGCGATCTCGGGGGAGACGCCGCTCGTCGTCATCGGCATTGATCTCCACGGCCTGTGGCTGAACTCCGCGGCAATGCGCTCGCGTGGCATGGAGCCGCAGGGCGACGGCCACATCATCGAAGACGACTGCTTCGCGCTCCTGCGCGAGCTCGACAACCGACCGGCACACGAACTCGACGTGCTGGTCGAACGGACCTCGCGATCCGCCGCCGCCCGTGGCATCGTCGGCGTTGTAGATCTCGAGATGCGCTGGTGCCTCGACGACTGGGCACGACGCGAGGCCGCCGGGTTCGATCTACTGCGCGTTGAGTCTGCGGTGTACCCAGACCAGCTCGACCGCGCGCTCGCTGGCTCGTACCGCAGTGGTGATCCGCTCACCGACTCCGGCCGACTGCGGGTTGGCCCGCTCAAGGTCATCACCGATGGCTCGCTCGGCACCTCGACCGCATGGTGCTGCGACCCTTACGAGGACGGCTCGTTCGGACGCTCCCTCGTGTCAGCACTCGATCTGCAAGACCTCATGCGGCGCGCGAACAGCGGCGGGCTCGACCTCGCGATTCACGCCATCGGCGACCAAGCCGGTGCCCAGGTGCTTGACGCGTTCGAAGTGCTCGGCATCGGTGGGCGGATCGAGCACGCCCAGCTCCTCCGCAACGAAGACCTCGCGCGCTTCGCCCAGCTCGGCGTCGAGGCGAGTGTGCAGCCGACGCACCTCGTCGATGACCGCGAGCTCACCGAACGCGTGTGGCCTGGCCGCGCGCCACGAGCATTCCCGTTCGCGTCGCTCAACGCGCTCGGCACCAAGCTCGTGTTCGGTTCTGACGCACCTGTCGCGCCCCTCGACCCGTGGGAAGGTATCCACGCAGCCGTGAACCGCGCCCGCCAGGGCGACACCGCGTGGACGCCGTCGGAGTGTGTACCGGTCGAACTCGCGCTCGAGTCGTCGATGCGTGGCCCGCTCGTGCCCGGCGCCGGCGATGCTGCTGACCTCGTGCTGCTCGACGCTGACCCGCTGAGCATGCCAGCAGCGCGTCTGGACGACATGCGTGTTGCCGTCACTGTCGTCGGCGGGCTGGTCACGCACCGCGCGATGTAGGGGTACGGGGCGACCTCGTTCGCGACCCCGGTGTAGTCCCCCAACCCCTCGAGACAGACCCGTTCTGCCTGTTTCGCGTGGGTGAGTGCGCTGGGCGCGGCCGCGCCTCGCACCGGCCTCAGGCAAAGAAAAATCCCCGTCTCAACTGGAAACCCAGGAGACGGGGATTTTTAGTGGCGGTGACGGCGGGATTTGAACCCGCGGTGCAGGGTCACTACACACAACATTTCGAGTGTTGCACCTTCGGCCGCTCGGACACGTCACCAAGAACGAGATTACGGGATCGGGGCCTTGAGCGCGAATCGAGCGGGGTGTTTTCGGTGGCTCTGGCGTGTCGGTTCATGTATAGCCTTCACACGGCATTGCAGCCCCAGCGCGGTGAAGCGGAGGGGCTGCAATGACAGGTGAAGCTGCGGGTATCGCGAACTACTGAGGTGCCCGAGCGGAACGTCGTTTGTTCAGAAGCAGGCTCGTTGCGCCGAGTGCTACTGACACAAATGCCAGGCCAGCAAAAGGACCCCATTCCCCGGAGCCGGTGTTAGCCAGCTGCTGTGAACCTGGGGTTGGAGTGGGCTTCGGGGTTGGGGTGGGCTTTGGCTCTGGCTTCGGGTCGACAGGCGGAACCACTGAAGGCTCGGTGGCCTTGAGGTGGAAGAGCTTCGAGTCCGTGCCAAAAATATCGGTCACGGTCACGGTGAAGGTGTACTCACCAGCCTTGGGCGCAGTGCCGGTGATCTCACCGGTGCTGCTATTCATGGCGAGGCCTTCTGGCAGGTCGCTGCTCGACCAGGTCATCCCTGCCTGTCCTGTTGCGGTAATGGTTTCCGCAGGGTAGCTCTTCTCTGCTGACACCGAGGGGAGATCATCGGCACGCGTGATCTTTGGACCCTGGGTGGTCATCTCTGCAAGAGCAGAGTTCTGCTCCCCCCAGAAGCGATCGAAGAAGTGGCGGCGATACTTCAGCGCGATGCTGTCTTCAGTGGCGGTGAGGTTGAGTTCGGGGCCGTCGGCGCCCTCAATATCAGTCCACGCCACCCCGTCTGGGGAAGACTGCCAAATCGACCCAAACGTTGAATTCTGACTCGTCGCGCGCCCAGTCGGGTCTTCCGTGGGGTCAAACATGGCGAGGCCTTCTGCAACAGCTGAGAACGTCACGCTTTGGCCGAACGCAGTGACCTCGGCTGTGCCGGGTGCTGCAATCTTTGGCCCGACAACCATGCCAAGCTGGCCGCTTGAGAGGTTGTGATAAATGAGATCTCCGGTAGCCGCGACGCGGGAAAAGTTGATTGGGAAGCTATCTGACACGCGCATGCCAAATGAGGTCTCGTCAGAGAAATCACCGGCAGCCATGGGAGTTGTTCCAACAACAAACCAGCCGTTGGTGCCGTCTGCGTACATCGTGCTATTCAGCGGGAGAATTTCAGTGAGCTGTACTGACGGGAATGCGGGGTTCCCTGTTTGCCAGTCGATGTTGGCAAGTGTCTGGGGCCCATCCGCAAACCTTCCCCAGAGCGAAGTCCCGGAGGCGTCAAACATCACCGGAGTGAATTGATTGTCAATTTCGCCCTCAACCGTGCCGAGTGTCTCACCCGTTCGCATATCCACGACGACCGTAATAACACGATCTACGTGATGAGCGTCTCTGTACGATTCGAAGTACAGCATGCCATCCTCAGACATACCGCTTTCACCCTCGGGAAACGTGTCTTCCGGCCTGAATCTTATTTCTGCGGTGAAGTCTGACCCATTGAAGCTCAAGAATTTTCCAGTTTCAGCGATTGCCGTGACGTGACCGGCTTCATCTGCGACGAGGTGTCTCAGTCCGGGCCAGTTTCCTTGCGCATCACTGAAATACTGGACGTCATCGGTGCCGAGCTTGATGAGTGCATATTCGCTGTTGTTGCCGTAGATTGCAAAATAGGGGCCCACCGCGACCCTGGTCTTTGCTATTTCACTACGGTAAAACTCCAGGTCGATCGGTGCGTCTCGCCCTGTCACTGTGCGAGTTGCCAGGTCTATTGTGGTGCTCTGACCTTGCCCCTGGTTGTCACCGAAGCCGTATGCCGTGCTGCCGTCGGCGGAGATGACATAGGTCTGAGTTTCGCCCATGGTACCCAATTGCAGAACAAGCGGCGTGTCTTCATCGCTCACTGTGGCTGAAGCCGGTGCCGATGCCAAGCCGAGAAATAGCGCGCCAACTGTGGCTGCGAGCGCAGTGAGCTTTGCTGTGCGAAACGTCATTGAATCTCCGATTTACTAACCCGTATCTAGACCTAACAGTAGGTCTCAACACGTGTGTGGTCAATGAAATTGGTTTTAGTTTCCTTAGGGACTTTTCGCGATTGTTTCAAACGGTACGAGATTTGATATTTGCGTCATTCTTGTAACGTAAGTTACGCTACGGGTGATGGGGCACAGCAGGTGCAATTCCGTCGGATCATCCACAGACAAGGGAGTCTTCACAAGCAATGGCTGACCAACAACTCGCGGCAGAGTCCGCCCACACCCAGGTGTCGCGGAAGCGCAAGCTTCGCGTCTGGGAAGTTACCGCCCTGTCCGTCGGCTTCATGGGACCTGTCATGGCGATGGCGCTCAACGGCATCGGCGTCGCAGGTCTCGTCGGGAAATCAGTCCCGTTCACCTTCTTGCTCGCGTTCATTGGCACGCTGCTCGTCGGCTACGGCTTCATCCGTCTGACCGGATACTTCAGCCACGCTGGCTCGGTGTACGCACTTGCTGGCGCGACCATTGGCCCACGTGCTGGCTTCTTCGGCGGGTTTGCGCTCCTCGGAACCTACCTGTTCTTCGCAGCCTGTATCCTCGGCGCGACCGGCGTCTTCTTCCAAGCTTGGGCAGATGAGTTCGGTGGCGCGCTCGCGAACATTCCATGGATCCTGGTTGCGCTCGTTGTCTCGGCGCTCGTGGTCATCCTCAACGTTCGTGAGTCGCGGATCGTTACCCGCGTCCTGCTCGTCATCGGCGCCATCGGTGTCGCCGCAATGCTCGTGCTCGCAATTGTCATCTTCGCCAAGGTAGGCAGCGGTACCGGTCCTGTCGAAGGCGCAACCATCGACTGGAGTACCTTCCTTCCAGGCAACGCGACGGCCGTTGGCATTCTCACCGCTTCGGTGTTTGCGTTCCTGTCGTGGGCTGGTTTTGAGTCGGGCGCATCGCTCGGTGAAGAGACCGAGAACCCCCGTCGCGTCATTCCGAAGGCACTGCTCGGCGCGATCGTTGTCGCTGGTCTGCTCTACACCTTCATGATGTTCGCGCAGACGATCGGTTTCGGAACCGACGAGGCTGGGGTCGTCGCATTCGCCGGTTCGAACTCGACGCTCACCCAACTCAGCACGATGTACATCAGCCGCGAGTACGCAATGCTCATCGCGTTCGTTGCCTTCGTCGTTGCATTCGCCTCGGTACTGAGCTCGACCGCAGCTGCCGCACGCCTCATCTACGCACTCGCACGCGACGGCTTCGGCCCGAAGCGTCTCGGTGTCGCACACCCGAAGACCGGTGTTCCTGTCGCTGCGGTGATTACCACGATCGTGCTTGCACTGTTGCTGGCTGGTGGCATCGCGGTGTTTGGCGGATCCGCCTTCGACGCCTACTACTGGTATGCAACGATTGCGACCCTGTGCATGGTGGTGGCCTACGGCATGACCTCGGTGGGTGTCATCGTCTACATCTTCCGCGCGAAGGGCACCAAGATCCCGAAGTGGGAAGCGATCATGCCGGTGCTCGGTCTGATCTACCTCGCGTTCGTGTATGCGATCCAGGTTATTGGCCAGGAGGCTCCGTACACCTACTTCCCGTGGATCGCGGGCGCATGGTGCATCGTCGGCTTCATCATCATCCTTGCGCGGCCGCAGCTGGCGAAGCGCATTGGTGGCCGCCTCGCTGTCGAAGACCTCGACTAACCCCTCCAATTCAGACTGCTCTTTCGAAAAGGAACCCAGATGTCCGTTCAACGTCTCGACGTGTCAGCGTTCGCAGAAGTCCAACTGATTGATCACCACTGTCACGGTGTGATCGAGCACGTTCCGGACCGCAGGGAATTCGAGAGCATGATTACCGAGTCGAACTGGGATGCGCCGGCTGGCACGACCGTGTTCGATTCACAGCTCGGGGTCGCGATTCGCCGTCATTGCGCGCCGCTTCTCGGCCTCGAGCCCCACGCTTCCGCTGAGGCGTACCTCGCTCGTCGCGCAGAGCTCGCACCGGCAGAGGTCAACGATCTTCTGCTCAAAGCTTCGGGAATTGATCGCTACCTCATTGAGACCGGTCACCGTGGCGACACGATCCTTTCCCCGCAGGGCATGGCGGATCGGTCGGGAGCGACCGCAGACCAGATCATTCGTCTCGAGCGCCTTGCCGAACAGATCGCAGAGTCGCAGCCAGCCCCTGCTGAGTTTGCGGATCGCTTCCGTGAAATGCTGCGTGAGCAACTGCGTACCGCAGTGGGCGTGAAGTCGATCGCCGCATACCGCATCGGCCTCGACTTTGATCCCGAGCGTCCGAGCGATCGTGAGGTGGAGCTTGCTGCAGCGGCATGGTTCGCTGAGATTGAAGCGGGAGCCCCGATCAGGATTGCTGACGCCGTACTGATTCGCTTCGGTATCTGGACCGCGGTCGACGAGCGGTGTGCAATCCAGTTCCACATTGGCTTCGGCGATGATGATGTCGATCTGCACCGCTGCGACCCGCTGCTCCTCACTGAGTGGCTGCGCAAGACGCGCACGAGTGGCGCACGTGTGACGTTGCTCCACTGCTACCCGTTCCACCGGAATGCTGGCTTCCTGGCGCACGTATTCCCGCACGTGTACTGCGACGTGGGACTCGCAATTAACTACGTTGGCGCGCGTTCGTCGCAGATTATTGCCGAATCTCTTGAGCTGACGCCGATGGATAAGGCGCTCTTCTCGTCGGACGCTTGGGGCCTTCCCGAGCTGTACTTCTTGGGCTCGCACCTCTTTAAGCAGGGGCTGCTGCGGGTGGTGAACGGCTGGATTGACGACGATGAATGGAGCGTCGCAGACGGCGAAAAGCTCATTCGTCGCATCTGCAACGACAACGCCGTTCGCGCGTACGAGCTCTCTGAGACGCCGCGCTTCATTGCCCCTGGAGTTTCCGCATGACCAACAGCACCCCGAACCGCGACGACCTTGCACGCGATCTCATTGCTCGCACGCTCGAAAAGGTCGCGGTAGCCACCGAATACCGCGAGGAGCTGCACCGCGCACCCCGCATCTCCGGTGGGGAAGAACCCGCCGCAGCTTGGATTGCAGAGCGCATGCCCGTGCCCATGGAGCGCATTGCTGACGCAGGCCGGATCGGGCTGATCGGTCCAGCAGCTCGCCCCGCGATTGCGATCCGCTCAGAACTCGATGCATTGCCCGTGACCGAGGCAACCGGTGCCGCGTTCGCCTCGACGAACGGTGCGATGCACGCGTGCGGTCACGACGTGCACCAGGCAGCGTTGATCGCTGTGGCGCAGGCGGCTGCGGAGTGTGATCTGCCCTACGGACTCGTGCCGTTCCTGCAGCCGCGTGAAGAGGCGTACCCCTCGGGTGCACTCGATATCGTGAACGATGGCGCGCTTGAGCGCTTGAACGTGCAGGCCGTCATCGCCGCACACGTGCATCCCCGCATCCCGGTTGGCTCGGTTGCGACCGGCAAGGGCCCGACGAACGCGGCCGCAGACGAGGTCGCCGTCGTGGTGACCGGTCGCGGTGGTCACGGTGCGTACCCCCATGAGGCAGCAAACCCGATTCCCGTGCTCGCCCACATCGTGACGGGCCTGAATGAAGTGCTTCGACGCGTCTGCTCGCCGATGCACCCGGCCCTGCTGACCGTCGGCCTGTTCGAAGCCGGCGACGCTGCGAACGTCATCCCTGAGAGCGGCCGCTTCGCCGCAACCCTGCGGACGATGAACCGTGAGGAGCGGCCTCGCGTGCACGAGGCGATCCGCGAATATGTCGAATCGCAGGCACGCGCATTCGGTGTCACTGCGACCGTGAACATCACGACCGGTGAGCCAGTACTGGAAAACGACCCTGACTTCGTCGACTATGTGGATCGCCGCCTGATCGAAGCAGGCATGCAGGTGAGCGAGCCGATGCGCTCGTGCGGTGCAGACGACTTCTCGTTCTACTCTGAGCGGTTGCCTGGCGTCATGGCGTTTGTCGGCGTGGAGACCGAGGGCGTGCAGTCGCAGCCGAGCCTGCACAGTGCGAACTTCCTGCCCGATGCTGATGCGGTTCGCCGCGTCGCACTCGCGTTGGTCGCCGCGTACCTTGGAGCGTGCGATCTGCTGGATGAGAGCACGCAATGAGTATCGCAACCGGGCTCGGCCAGGCTGAGCTGCCAGCGCGCGATGCGAAGCTCATCGGGGCAAATCAGAAGCTGCGCTTCTTCCCGCTGAGTATCGTCTCGGCGAACGGCAGTGAGGTCACCGATCACACCGGCCGCACGCTGCTCGACCTTTCGGCAGCCTGGGGCGCAAACGGCGTTGGCCATGCGCATCCGCGGGTGGTTGCGGCTGTGCAGGATGCTGCGGCGGCTGGCGGGAGTGCGAGTGTGCTCTCGGCGATGAGTCCCGCGGCGACTGCGCTCGCGGAAAAGCTCCTGAGCATTGTGCCCGCAGCGGTTCCCGCGGACCAGCGCGTGATTCTCGGGCATTCCGGCACCGATGCGAACTCCGCGGCGCTTGCAGCGGCACGTGCCGCGACTGGCCGCTCCGGCGTTGTCGCCTTCGCCGGTGGATACCACGGCGGATTCGGCGCCGCGCAGCAGGTGAGCGGCGTCTTCATTGCTGACGGTCTTCCCGCAGCGGAGGGCACGCGCCTGCTCGAGTTCCCCGTTGCGACGGGGGAGGCGGATCGCGACGCACAGACGCGCGACACCGTGCTGTCCGCGCTCGACCGCGCGCTGGCTGACGGCAGCATCGCTGCGGTCATCGTCGAACCGATGCAGTCAGATGGCGGAGTACTGGTGCCACCGGCAGGGTTCCTCGCGGGAGTTGCTGAGCGTGCCAAGGCCGCTGGCGCCCTGCTGATCTGCGACGAAGTAAAGATTGGTCTTGGTCGCACCGGAAAGTGGCACGGCTTCTCGCACGAGGGAGTCATTCCCGACCTGGTGACCTTTGGGAAATCGCTTGGTGGCGGCTTGCCGCTGTCGGCGGTCACCGGCCCCGCGTGGGCGCTCGACGTTGCGCCGGCGAGCACGCTCCTGACCACGGCTGGCAACTCGATCTCTGCTGCGGCTGGCCTCGCTGTGCTGAACGTGATTGAGGCGGAGGGGCTTGCGACGAACGCTCAGGAGCGCGGTGAGCAGTTCCGCGCCTTGATCCGCGAGGCACAGCAGCAGCGTCCGGAAATTCTTGAGATTCGTGGCCTCGGCCTGAGCCTCGGTATCGAACTCATTGATCCGCGCACCCCCGAAGATCTCCCTGCTGCAGCTGAACTCACGCGCCGCGTGATCTTCCGCATGTGGCAGCTGGGGGTCGTCTGCTACCTCGTGCGCGGCAACGTGATCGAGCTGACGCCGCCGTTAAACCTCAGCGCGCGGGATGCCGAACGCGCGGTTGAGACCCTTACCCGTGCGATCGCAGACGTGCGAGCTGGCCTCGTCACTGATGCGGATATCGCACCATTCCTCGGTTGGTGAAAGGAAGGCAATGGAAACTCACACCTCCGATAGTCAGACGCTCGCCGGGATTCTGAAAAAGAACCTCGACGCGATGAGTCCTTCAGAGAAGAAGGTCGCGCGTGCCCTGATTGCGGATTACCCCGTCGCCGGGCTTGAACCGGTAGCCAAACTCGCGGAGCGGGCGAGCGTGAGCGCTCCCTCGGTGCTCCGTATGCTGTCGCGGATCGGCCTGCACTCGTACACCCAAATGCAGGAGCAGCTGCGCGAGGAAATCTCACAGCGCAACGCATCGCCGATGGACATGTATGAGGCGAAGAGCAGCACCACGCGTACAGACGATCATTTGCTCGCACAAGCAAACAGCGTCTTTACGCAGGAGCTCTCTGACACGTTCGCAGAGGTCCCCGATACCGAGTTCGACGAGGTTGTCGCGCTGCTGGCAAATCCGAAAGTAAGAATTTGGACGGTCGGTGGACGCTACAGCAGCATGCTCGCGGAGTACCTCACCATGCACTTGCGGATGCTGCGGCCTGACGTCCACTTCGTCGGGCGCGGTGAGTCAGACAAGTCCCTTGCGCTGCTCGACTTCGGGCCGAGAGACGTGCTGGTCGGCTTCGACTTCCGCAGGTACCAGAGCAACACGATCGAGTTCTTCGCGCGGGCCAAAGAAAGCCGTGTGAAGACCGTGCTCATCACTGACCCTTGGCTCTCACCGGCAGCAAAGCACGCAGACTTCCTGCTTTCCGCATCGGTGGAGGCGCCGAGCCCATTTGACTCTCTGGTTCCCTCACTCGCACTCACCGAGATGCTCATCGCCGCTGTCGTCGGTGCGCTCGGTTCAGAACCGCTCGGCAGAATCCAGGCGTTCGACTCCTGGGAGTAACCCAGCTGGGGTAACCCGGCGACATCAACATCAGATTTTCCGTCCCGCAGGCCACAATGAGTGTGGCCGGCCGGATCGTGAACCCCACAAGACCCACACAGAAGTTCGCGGATCATCAGCAACGTAGCGATCCACGGCACGAGAAATACAACGAAGGAATCACAGTGCGAAAAGAACCACTCGGAATCATTCTGACCGCAGACCTGGCCGCAAAGGCGCGTGGCCGAGCCTTCCCTCAGCAAGACCTGCAGAAGTACCTCGGCACCGGTTGCGGTTGGGTCCCTGCCAACCTCGCAATCGACGCATTCGGCAGCATCGTTACTCCGAACCCCTTCGGCTCGGTCGGTGACCTGCGCCTCATGCCTGATGTCTCGAGCATCGCCACGGTCGCGCTCGGCGAGCACGGCGAGCAGACCACCATGGTGCTTGCTGACATCCACACGATTGAGGGCAAGCCCTGGGAGTGTGATCCGCGCACCTTCCTGAAGCGCGCCATCGCAGACCTCAAGAACGAGACCGGCCTAAGCGTTGTGTCTTCCTTCGAGCATGAGTTCATGCTCCGTGATGACAACGGCAGCCCCGTCAACACCCCGTTCTCGCTCGAGTCGTACCTCGAAGAAGAGGAGCTCGGCGGACGCCTGGTTGCTGCACTGTTTGATGCTGGTCTCGAGCCCGAAATGTGGCTTCCCGAATTCGGTCGCAACCAGTTTGAGATCACGATCGCACCCGCGAACGCACTCGTCGCCGCCGACCGTGCGGTCTACCTGCGCGAGATCACCCGACATGTGGCAAGCTCGCTCGGCAAATCGATCACCTTCTCACCCATCATCGAAGAGAACGGTGGCGGCAACGGCGTGCACGTACACGTCAGCCTGCGCGACGAAGAAGAGCGCTTCGTGACCTACGATCACACCCGTCCCGGTGGTCTCTCGGAGATTGCAGGGTCGTTCGCCGCTGGCATTCTCAAGTACGCCGAGCAGTACCAGGCAATCGCTGCCTCAGCTCCGCTCTCATACGAGCGCCTCGCGCCTAACCGGTGGAGCGCAGGCGGCGTCTTCCTCGGCGAAAACAACCGCGAGGCGCTGCTGCGTATCTGCCCGCTGTTCGACCTCCCCGGTGCAAACCACCAGAAGCAGTACAACCTTGAGTACCGCGCGGCCGATGCGACCTCGAACCCCTGGCTCGTGCTCGGCTGCATCATCCGCGCCGGTCTTGAAGGCATTCGTGAAGGCCTCGCTTCGCCCACGATCGTGAGTGGCGAGTCGAGCGACTTCACGGCTGAGCAGCGCGAGGAATACGGGATCCGCCCGCTTCCCGTCACGCTCGAAGATGCACTCGTCGAGTTCGAGCAGAGCGAAACCGTGCGCAGTTGGTTCGCGAAGGACTTCGTCGATACCTTCTTGCTCGTGAAGCGTGCGGAGATTGCACGCGTTGAGGCGTTGACCCCCGAGGCGCGCTACGACGCATACGCTACGACGTACTAACACCCTTGCGGCTGGTTGGCTGGCTGGGTGCCCAATTGGTGCCCGCCAGCCGGGCAGAGGGTTTATTGCCGTTTCGGGCAAAGAAAAATCCCCGTCTCAACTGGAAACCCAGGAGACGGGGATTTTTAGTGGCGGTGACGGCGGCCGACTTTTCAGAGCTTTGGTCATCCTTCGTCAGATCGCGGCACTTTGATGCAATTTCACCTGGCGTTCAACGCTCCGAATAGCCTCTTTAACTGGGGGTAAGAAAGGAACTGATGAATCTTATACGTTGTAGACCCCTGGTATCAGTTGGAATTGTGAGCGCCTTGAGTCGCTTCCTGCCCTTGGCGGTGGATGAACCTCGACACGGCCAGGACTTGGACGAAGGCAGAGCCGAATCGCACATGCGTGGCACAGAAGCGGCTGAATCTGGAAAGGCTGATATCGCTGACATCCTTGAGACCTCTGTTGACCCTGAAGGTGTTGGGCTTTTGGAAGGCGTAATTGAGCTCAACCACGATGAAACACCAGGGATGTTCGTTGAGAACTTTGACGGTGTAGAAATTGAGATTTCGAGCGACCCACTTGAAGACATAGTTATGCGGAACGAAGAAGGTTCGGAAGTGCGGGTCGCGCTACCTGTCACAGACCAAAGCCAGATTTCCTCCAGTTCGGGGATTGCCCAGATTGAAAATGAAGATGATGTGGTCTTCATCCCTCAAATAATGGAAAGTGGGGACCTGCGAGTCTTGGCAGTTATGGAATCCGCGGATGCTCCCAGCCGGCTCGAATACGGCTTCTCATCAGGGAACGGCGGTCGAATTGTTCCTCAGGACGATGGAGGGTTCTTGGTGCTCGACGCCGAAGACAATGAAACAGCGAGCATAGATCCCCCGTGGGCTTTTGACGCTTTGGGACAGTCGGTGCCGACGAGATTCGAGTTCGAAGGGGAAAAGGTCTTTCAGCTGGTAGACATCGCGAGTGTTCAACCAGACGCGCTTCCTGTCGTCGCGGACCCCGTCGTGCGTGCTCGTCATTTCTATTACAAGGTCATAGACATTAGGCGCCAGCGAGCACAACCCAATTATGATCAGCGCATTGGTGGATGCATTATCGGTATTGGGGCCGGAAGCTGCTCAGTGAAGCGGGGGCTTTCTGCGTATCGAACTATTCAAACTGAGGCGGGAATCTCGCGTGGTGCGGTAGCCGCTCGTCTAGGAGTTGAGAGCGGTTCCCAAGTTAATGTCTCTGTCTCGTGTACAAGTCAAACCTATAAAACGAACAAGGCGGACATTCATTACAACGTGTACGCGGTCGGCGATTTTTACACATACAGAGTCGAAAAGTGGAAACGCTACACCGTGGGAGCCCGAACGAAACATACGAAAGTCTCGACCTCTCCAACTAAACGCGCGTTCAGTCCTTCGCCTGAGCTTTTTAAATGCAAAGTCAACTAATGGAAGAGCCAGCACTGATTTCTGGGAATGACATAGAGGTGACTGTGACGCTTCCTCCGGACAAACAGATGTTGAGATGGTTGGGTCTCGCGGCGCTTGGCCTCTGCATGGCAGTAGGTGGTTTCGTGCTCCTGCTGTTGCCCCGCGAAAAACTTTGGTTTGACTACTCCGGAAGAGAGCCCCTGATCGTCAGCGTTGAACAGATTACTTGGCTGCCAATATGCGGAACAGGGTTGATCGTATGTGGCGTTCTTGTTGTTCAGATCGGGCTCGTATGTCTTGTTGTATTTGGTCGTGGCAGACCAAAACTTGGCTAACGGGTGCTGGGCGATCTTGTCGTAATGACAACCATCGCGAGTCCGTAGTTCTGTAGCCGTCCGCCATACGCCCGATCGCTGCAACCGTAGTTCGGGCAAAGAAAATCCCCGTCTCAACTGGAAACCCAGGAGACGGGGATTTTTAGTGGCGGTGACGGCGGGATTTGAACCCGCGGTGCAGGGTCACTACACACAACATTTCGAGTGTTGCACCTTCGGCCGCTCGGACACGTCACCAAGAACGACTCTAGGGGATGTTTGCGCCGCGACGCGAATCGAGAGCGATATTTCTTCAAAAAATCCGCAACGGGTCACGCTCAGTTCAAATGTCAGTGGTCCCAGCTACGCTCAAAACATGGCAAAAACAAGCGCGGCGTACGCATGCACGGAGTGTGGGTGGCAGACCACTAAGTGGGTCGGCCGCTGTGGTGAGTGCCAGCAGTGGAACACCGTAGAAGAGCGTGGTGGCACCGGAGCCTCGCTTGCCAAGACCACTCGTGTTACCCGACCCAGTGATTCGCGCCGTGCGCTGCCGATTACTCAGCTCGACTCAACGAGCGTTGCGCACCGCCCAACAACCATCGGTGAACTCGACCGCGTGCTTGGCGGAGGCATTGTGCCTGGTGCAGCTGTGCTCTTTTCTGGTGAGCCGGGAGTTGGCAAGTCAACGCTGTTGCTTGACGTGGCCGCGCGCATCGCAAGCCTTGGTGCGAAGGTGCTCTACGCGAGTGGTGAAGAGTCGACGGGTCAGATCCGCATGCGCGCGGAGCGTACGGGTGCGCTCGAAGAGACGCTCTACCTCGCAAGTGAGACTGACCTCTCGACGGTCTTGGGGCACATCGATGAGGTGCAGCCTGCGTTCCTCGTGGTCGACTCCGTACAGACACTCGTGAGTGACCAGATCGACGGCATCGCCGGTGGCACCTCACAGGTGCGTGAGGTGGCCGCTGCGCTTATCCGGGTAGCCAAGGACCGGGGAATCCCCGTGTTCCTCGTTGGCCACGTCACGAAGGACGGCAGTATTGCTGGCCCGCGATTGCTGGAGCACCTTGTTGATGTTGTTTGCCACTTCGAAGGTGACGCCAACACTTCGCTGCGATTCCTGCGAACCCTAAAGAACCGATTCGGCCCAACCGACGAGGTCGGCTGCTTTGAGATGGCAGGCGACGGCATTCGCGAGGTTGCAGACCCAAGCGGACTGTTCCTCAGTCAGAGTTCGGGGCCGGTGAGTGGCACCTGCACAACAGTCTCGATGGAAGGGCGTCGCGCGCTCCCAGCAGAGATTCAGGCGCTCGTCGCCAAGAGCGCGACGCCCAACCCGCGACGCGTTACGAGTGGGGTCGATCCGTCACGTGTTGCGATGATCCTTGCGGTGCTCGAGCGTCGAGCAGGTGTCCGGTTGCATGATCAAGACGTGTACGTCTCGACTGTCGGCGGCGTAAGGCTTGTAGAACCAGCGGCAGACCTGGCCATTGCGCTCGCAATTGTCTCCGCGGCGACAGACACACCGCTGTCCCACGAGCTCGCGGCGTTCGGGGAATTGAGTCTCGCAGGCGAGATCCGCCCCGTCACTTCTGGGACGCAACGTACCAACGAGGCAAGCCGATTGGGCTACACGAGAATCATCGATGCGAGTGCCGGAAATCTGGCAGAGGCGCGACGACTTGCGAGCTAGGGGTAGAATCACATTGTGAGTAAGAACACGGTAGATGTCGTCCTCATTGGCGGCGGTGTAATGAGCGCTACGCTCGGCACCCTGATCAAGCAGGTTCAGCCCGACTGGAGCATTGAGATTTTCGAGTCTCGCAACCAGGTCGCAACGGAGAGCACGAACGCGTGGAACAACGCGGGCACTGGTCACGCTGCGCTTTGCGAGCTCAACTACATGCCCGAGGGCAAGAACGGCGAGCTTTCCGCCGACAAGGCGATCGACATCAATGAGCAGTTCCAGCTGTCTCGTGAGTGGTGGTCCTCGCTTGTTGAGCAGGGCACCCTTGGCGAGCCGACGAGCTTCATCAACCCCACTCCGCACATGACTTTCGTGCGTGGAGAAGAGAACGTTGATTACCTTCGTCGTCGTTACGAGCTGCTGAAGACTCAGCCGCTCTTCTCGAACATCGAGTTCAGCGATGACCCCGCTGTAGTCGCTGAGTGGGCGCCGCTCCTCATCGACCGCCGCGACAAGAGCGAAGCGATCGCAGCGACCCGTTCGGTCAGTGGTACCGACGTCGACTTCGGTTCGGTCACCCGTCAGCTCTTCGACAAGCTCGTTGAGAACGGTGCAGCAATGCACATGGGTCACCGCGTGCGCAAGCTGAAGCGCCGCAAGGACGGTACCTGGGACGTATTCGCCCGCAACCTCAACGGCCACGGCCGCACCATCACCAACGCACGCTTCGTGTTCGTTGGCGGTGGCGGTGGCGCACTCCAGCTCCTCCAGTCTTCGGGTATCCCCGAGATCAAGGGCTTCGGCGGCTTCCCCATCTCGGGCAAGTTCCTCAAGACCTCGAACCCTGAGATCGTCAAGCACCACAATGCAAAGGTGTACGGCAAGGCAGCCGTCGGCGCTCCGCCGATGTCGGTTCCGCACCTCGACACCCGCATCATCGACGGTGAAGAGAGCTTGCTCTTCGGCCCGTACGCAGGCTTCAGCCCCAACTTCCTGAAGAAGGGCTCGTGGTGGGACCTCCCCGGTTCGATCCGCCTGCACAACCTGGGCCCGATGATCAAGGTAGGCCTGACCCAGTGGTCGCTCGAGAAGTACCTCCTCACCGAGCTCCTCGCGAGCCGTGAGAAGCAGATGAAGACCCTCCGTGAGTACATGCCCACCGCACGTACCGCGGACTGGGAAATGATCACCGCAGGCCAGCGCGTACAGGTCATGAAGAAGGACCCCGTCAAGGGCGGTATTCTTCAGTTCGGTACCGAGGTCATCACCGGTGGCGAAGGCTCGATCTCGGGTCTCCTCGGTGCATCGCCTGGCGCTTCGACCGCCGTCAGCGCAATGCTCGGTGTCCTCGAGAAGTGCTTCCCTGAGCAGTACCAGCAGAGCTGGAAGGCACAGTTCAAGAAGCAGATCCCCTCGATCGGCGAAGACCTCAACGCAGACGCAGACGCAGCAGCCGCATCGCTCGCTCGCACCGCAGCTGCACTCAACCTCACCGCGTAAGTCCAGAGCTGCTCAGGCAGCGAAGCTCACGCAGAGCAAAGAACCCCCGACCCGCGGCCGGGGGTTCTTTGCGTTTCCGCTCGTGCTCGGTCGTCTCTGCTTCGCGCCTTCAATATGCGATCTGCCGAAGAAATGACAAAAATACCCGCAAACAACATATTGATGGCAGATTACATATCTCCGGCAAGTGAGTGGAGCCAAAGGCAAATGGCAAAGTTGGTCGCAAGCTCAACTGCGGCAGCGGGTATGAAGCGGCATCGAGTGGGCTGAGGGAAGCCAATGTGGCTGCCGGGGGTGAGCTTGCGCTCACCCCCGCCCAGGGCTGTTTGCGTGCGGCTTCATGCGGATCGTGAGATTACTTACCTACACCGAGAAATCGACCGTGGTCAGCACGAAATTACAAGAATCCATGCTGACGACGGTCGATTTCCAGATGAAGGTGAAAAGCTAGCTGAGCTTGAGCCTGAGCCAGCACCTGAGCCCGAGAGCCAGAAACTACGCAGCGAGCATCCGTTCGAGCAAGGCAACGGTGTCTTCCCAGCTTTCGACAGCCTCGCACGCGACGCCCATTGCGAGTACCGGGTAGTCGTTCCCGTCCGGGTCGAGGCGATCACCGACGAACACCATGTCTTCGAGTGAGATGCCAGTCTGTTCGGCAAGCTTGCGCATGCCGTAGGCCTTGTCGATGCCGGCGCGAGTGATGTCGACGGAGGTGGATCCACCGCTGCGCACCTCGAGCTGGGGGAGGCGGGCGGCAACTGCGGCACGGAGAGTGTTTTTTTTCTCGCCCGTGGGATCCCATGCCTGCTTTGCGGCAACGGGAGCTTGCTGGCCGAGGGCTGAGAAGGTGACCTGCGATCCGCGATCCTCGAGAATTTCACCCCAGGTCTTAGGCTCCCAGTATCCGAGCCGCTCGGCCTCCTCTCGCAGCGCGGTGAACGCGGCATCGCGTTCCTCAGTGGAGAGGTTTTCGCGGTACACGTTGGTCCATGCGCCGTCGACGCGACGCTCGTAGCGGGTGCCGCAGGTGGGCAGCAGGTGTAGGCGTTCGAGTGCGGCTTCGGAGGTTCCCGAGAATGCGGTGAGGCGATCCACCAACTGCATTTCGAACTGCTCAAAGTTGCCGCCGGAAATGACGGCAACCGAGGTGCGTTCGAGGAGTCGCGCGAAGACGTCGAGCATTTCTGGCTCGACCGGAGACTTCGAAGGTGCGAGCGTATCGTCAAGATCGAAAGCAATGAGCGCGGGAATAGCTGGCGTAGTCACGCCTATAACTTTGCCATGCCGGGGTGTGGATCGTCGCCTCGCACTGGAAGGTCACTGTAATCCGATAAACTGAAGCGCATGATTCGACACATGCTTCGTGATGACGACCTGACCCATGCAGAGCAGCTCGAGGTTCTTGACCTCGCTGCACGTCTGAAGCGTGACCGATTTGCAGAGCGTCCGCTTGAACATGGCAAGACCGTTGCTGTCATCTTTGACAAGACTTCGACCCGTACCCGCATTAGCTTTGCGGTGGGTGTCTCCGACATGGGTGGTTACCCACTGCTGATGGATTCGCAGTCGTCGCAGCTCGGCGGCAAGGAATCCATCGAGGACACCTCGAAGGTCATGTCGCGCATGGTGGAAACCATCGTGTGGCGTACGTTTGCGCAGGCCAACGTCGTAGAGATGGCAGAGCACGCAACCGTACCCGTGATCAACGCGCTCACTGATGATTTCCATCCGTGCCAGATTCTTGCTGACCTGCAGACGATTCGCGAGCAAAAGGGCGAGCTGCGTGGATTGACCGCGACCTACCTTGGTGACGCGGCAAACAACATGGGGCACTCGTACCTGCTCGGTTTCGCGACCGCAGGCATGAACATCCGTGTGGCATGCCCTGAGGGCTACCAGCCTCGCGAAGACATCGTGGAAGATGCCAAGCGGATCGCGGCAACGACCGGTGGCAGTGTGGAAATTTTCACCGACGCAGCGGCTTCCGTGCAGGGTGTCGATGTGGTGATCACTGATACCTGGGTCTCGATGGGCCAGGAATCTGAAAAGGGTGAGCGCGTTGCGACGTTCGGCGACTACCGCGTGACGGGTGAGCTGATGGCGCAGGCCAAGAGCGACGCGATCTTCATGCACTGCCTTCCCGCATACCGCGAGTATGAGGTGGCACCCGAGGTGATCGACGGTCCGCAGAGTGTCGTCTGGGACGAAGCAGAGAACCGCATTCACGCGCAGAAGGCGCTTATGGTGTGGCTCCTCGCGAAGTCGCAGGCAGCGTAGCTCACAGGCTGAATTCCAAGATTTCTTATTGATCCGCGCTCCTATTGATATCCGGGGCGCGGATCATTACTTTCCAACAGATAGGCTGGTCACGTGACTGAGGCAACTGAGAACTCCGAAACTGGTAACCGCGCGGCAGAGGCTGGCGCCCTGTGGGGCGGCCGCTTCGCGAGCGGTCCGTCGCCCGAGCTGCAGCTCTTGAGCAAGTCCACCCAGTTCGACTGGGTGCTGGCGCAGTATGACATCCGCGGCTCGAAGGCACACGCTACGGCGCTTGCTGCTGCCGGCTACCTCAGCGAGCAGGAGCTCGTTGACATGCGCGCGGCACTCGACGAGCTGTCGGCTCGCGTAGCTGACGGCCGTGCTGTTGCTGCTGAGGAAGACGAAGATGTGCACTCGGCACTCGAGCGTCTCCTCATCGAGATCACCGGCGTACAGCTCGGAGGCAAGCTTCGCGCAGGCCGTAGCCGCAACGACCAGATTGCGACGCTCGTTCGCATGTTCCTGCTCGATCACGCAGCAGTGATCAGCGAGCTGCTTGTTGACCTCCTCGTCGCAATCGAGGGCCAGGCAAAGGCTCACCCCGAGGCAATTCTTCCGGGCCGCACGCACCTCCAGCATGCGCAGCCCGTGCTGCTCGCACACCAGCTTGGTGCACACGCATGGCCGATCGTTCGCGATCTCGAACGCCTGCGTGACTGGGCAAAGCGCGCGCGCTTCTCGCCGTACGGCGGCGGCGCACTCGCTGGTAGCTCGCTCGGCCTTGATCCCCGCCTCGTTGCGGCTGAACTCGGTCTTGGTGATCCACTGGAAAACTCGATCGATGGCACCGCGGCCCGCGACGTCGTTGCAGAGTTCGCATTCATCTGCGCCCAGATCGGTATCGACCTCTCGCGTTTGAGCGAAGAGATCATCATCTGGAACACCAAGGAGTTCGGCTTCGTGCGCCTGCACGACGGCTACTCGACCGGTTCCAGCATCATGCCGCAGAAGAAGAACCCCGACATCGCCGAGCTCGCTCGTGGCAAGTCGGGTCGCCTCATCGGCAACCTCACCGGCCTGCTCGCAACGCTCAAGGGCATGCCCCTCGCGTACAACCGCGACCTGCAGGAGGACAAGGAGCCCGTCTTCGACTCGATCTCGCAGCTCGAGGTGCTCCTGCCCGCATTCACCGGTATGGTTGCCACCATGAGCTTCGACACTGAGCGCATGGCAGCCCTCGCACCGCAGGGCTTCTCGCTCGCGACCGACGTTGCTGAGTGGCTCGTGAAGCAGGGTGTGATCTTCCGTGATGCTCACGAGATCTCGGGCGAGCTCGTTCGTTACTGTGAGGAGCGTGGCCTCGAACTGCACGAGCCTTCCGACGAAGAGCTGCTTACCGTCTCGGAGCACCTGACCCCCGGCGTTCGCGACGTCCTCACCATCGAGGGCTCGGTCAACTCGCGCATCGGTGCAGGCGGCACCGCACGCGTGCGCGTCGACGATCAGCTGGCTCGCCTAGCCGAGCGGATCGCGGAGTTCCGCGCGTAAGTTCCGCTTCGCGCCGCCGGCCCGTGCCGGTAAGCGTTGCTCACAGAGCCCCCAACTGCTTCGGCGGTTGGGGGTTCTGTCGTTTAGCGGTGATCAATAGCGGGCGGATCGCGAATACCGAATGACAAGAACTGGCGCGCTGTGCAGCTCAACGGTGGACGGGCTGCCCCTCGAATGACAAGTTTTTCGTATGGTGCGGAGCGCCGGGACAGCTCCGCCGAACGGAAGCGAGGTACGGCATGCGTAGGTTCTGGTCACTGATGTGGACTCCGCCCAACTGGGACAACCCGAGGGAGATATGGCTCCGGGCGGCATTTCAGGCTGTGATCATGGCTGTGATGGTGCTGGTAGTCGGCGTTCTGAAGCAGTGGTTCGGGTCAGGAGGTTGGCGCAACTATTTTGGCCAGGTCTGGCTGAGCTGGCTGATCCTTACGCTCGGCTTTGCTTGGTATTGGGTGGCGGGCGTTTGGGACGCGCGAGGCATCAAAAAGCGTGAGCAAGCGGAACGAGCAAAAGCCGAGGCTGAGACACCACCAATTTCCGAATGAAACCTGTGGAACCTCGCGCAGGGTCGCGCGGCACACGGTACGATATCTAGCGTGTCTGTAGTAGATGAACGCGCAGAAATGATGTCCGCCCAGAGTAACGATGCGAGCTTCCCCACCCTGTGGGCTGAGCTTGAGTGGCGTGGTCTTATCCACGTATCCACCGACGCTGAGGCACTCTCTGAGCTGATCGAAGGTACGCCGTTCTCGTATTACTGCGGCTTCGACCCGACAGCTTCGAGCTTGCACCTCGGCCACCTTGTGCAGCTCCTGCTGATGCGTCGCCTGCAGCTGAAGGGCCACCTGCCCCTCGGCCTCGTCGGCGGCTCGACGGGTCTGATTGGCGATCCGCGCCCCACCGCAGAGCGCACGCTCAACTCGCGCGAGACTGTCGCCGAGTGGGTGAGCTCGCTCGGTGAGCAGGTGTCGCGTTACCTCAGCTTCGAAGGCGACAACGCTGCACGCCTCGTGAACAACCTCGACTGGACCGCGCCGCTGTCGGCGATCGACTTCCTGCGCGAGATTGGCAAGTACTTCCGTGTCGGCACGATGATCAAGAAGGACATCGTTGCGAAGCGCCTCGATTCCGACGAGGGAATTAGCTACACGGAGTTCAGCTACCAGATCCTCCAGGGTCTCGACTTCCTCGAGCTCCACCGCCAGTACGGTTGCATGCTGCAGTCAGGTGGCAGCGACCAGTGGGGCAACCTCACGAGTGGTACCGAGCTCATCCGTAAGGCTGAGGGCACCTCGGTGCACGCGATCGGCACCCCGCTCATCACCAATGCTGACGGCACCAAGTTCGGCAAGAGTGAGGGCAACGCCATCTGGCTCAACCCCGAGATGTGCTCGCCGTACGCGTTCTACCAGTTCTGGCTCAACCAGGCAGATGCTGACGTCATCGATCGTTTGAAGGTCTTCACCTTCCTGTCACGTGCAGAGATCGAGGACTACGCTCGCCAGGTTGAGGAAGAGCCGTTCCGTCGCGCAGCGCAGAAGCGCCTCGCGCTCGAGGTCACCAGCCTCGTGCACGGTCGTGCTGCAGCGCAGGGCGCAATCGATGCTTCGGCTGCACTCTTCGGCCAGGGCGACCTCGCAACCCTCGACGAGATGTCGCTCAGCGGCGCAATCTCAGAGCTGCCCCAGGCAGCGGGCGAGCTCGGTGCAAGCGTTGCGCAGTTGCTCGTCGACGCAAACCTTGTGAAGAGCCTCGGCGAAGCACGTCGTGCGATCGCGCAGGGCGGCGTCTACATCAACAACGTTGCGGTAGAGGCTGACGACCGCGTGCTCGAAGCTGGCGACCTGCTCCACGGCAAGTTCGCGGTGCTGCGTCGCGGCAAGAAGGCAATGGCGGGAATCACGCTCTAACCCAAATCCATCACGTAGATCCGCACAGATCTACTCACGTAACGCCTCGGTGACATGTTCTGTCCCGGGGCGTTACGCATTATCAGGGTGTGCACTACCTCCGGTGTTACGGTCGAGTCATGAGAATTGCGCTGATGCAAGACGAAGCTGTTCCACTGAACATCGAAGCAAACCTCGCGACGATGCGTTGTGCCGCCGAGGTGGCCAGTGAGACCGGTGCCGAACTGCTGCTCACACCAGAGCTGTGGGTGTCTGGTTACGCTCCACGTGCACTCGCCGCATGGCTGACAGTTGAGCGGATTGCGTCGATCCGCCCAGCAATCTCTGCGATGGCTAAAGATACTGGCATCGCGATCGCCGCGAGCTTCCCGCTCGCCCGCGAAGACGGCGGATTCTCCATTGCAGCCGGCCTGTGGGACGCGTCGGGCGCGGAGGTGCTTATCTACGAAAAGGTACACCTCTGGGCCGACGAAGAGCCGCTCGCCTTCACGCCGTCGACTGCGGCTCCCGAAACCGCAGAGTGGAATGGGCGCAGCGTCGCGTTCCAGATTTGCTATGACATCGAATTTCCCGAGCCCGCACGGTATCTGGCACAGCAGGGGACCGACCTGCTCCTCGTGCCGACCGCAATCGATGGCTTCTCACGCTACGTTCCCGAAGTGTTGGTGCGCGCTCGCGCCGCAGAAAACAGCATGGTGGTGGCATACGCGGATCACGCTGCGCGCCGGCATCAGGGCGATGATCCGGCCGCGGGTTTCACCGGTATGAGCACGGTCGCCGGGCGCGACGGACTCTTGCTCGCGACCGCGGGGCGTGAAACTCAGCTGCTGTTTGCAGACCTGCCTGAGGTGGAGCCGGTCGGGGGAGTGGCCGCTGACTACCTCGCAGATGTGCAGCCGCAGCTCTACGCGACGTGGGGCTAGGGGCAGCCCTAGTTCGACCCACTCCACGCGGCCGGTGCCAGAATCCACATGAGTTCTGCGCCGGCCTCGTGCGTTTCCCAAGTGTGCGGCTCGCTGCCGGCAAAGGTGAGGGTGTCGCTGGCGGCAAGTGGCACTCGGCGATCGGTGAAGATGAGATCGACGCTGCCTGAAATGACATGAATGCTCTCGACCTCGCAGTTCACCGTGTAGAGCTGCACGCCGCCGTTGGCGTTGGGTTCGAGGGTGGAACGGAGCACCTGGACGCGATGTTCCGATCGCGGCGTCACGAGTCGCTCGACCGCGCCAGTGCCGCCCATGTTGATCTTGGGGGCGTCTGCGAGCGAGACCAGCTGCACTTCGGGCTCTTCGAAGAGCGAGCCGACCGGCAGCGACAGCGCCTGACAAATCTGCACGAGTACGGGAACGCTCGGAGTGGTGTCATCGCGTTCGACGCGGCTCAAAAAACCTTTGGTGAGACCGCAAGCCGTCGCGAGCTGTTCCATCGTGATGCCCTGCGAAGTGCGTGACGCGCGCAGCTTGGCACCGATCCGCACAGGGGTATCGCCCGCGGTGGGATGTACGGGGCGCATGGCGACCACCTTCCGAAGTTGCACGTCTGCTGACAGCGTCGGCCAGCCGCGTTTGACGTGGTGTTGATTCTCAGTCTATTCTGTCATCAAGTTCACTAATAGAGTCTACTTGTTTACTCACATGAAACTCGCATTGGTGCACGCGCTCAATGAAGAACACCCCTGAAAGGAATGTGGACAGTGACTGATCACACCCCCGTAGGCCCCGTAGACGCGAGCCTCACCCCGCGATACGCGGGCATCGCCACGTTCGCAAAGCTGCCCCGCATCGAAGACGTGCCCGCAGCAGACATCGCAGTCGTAGGTATCCCCTTCGACACCGGTGTGAGCTTCCGTCCTGGCGCACGTTTCGGTCCGAGCCACGTGCGCGAAGCATCGCGTCTGCTCCGTCCGTACAACCCTGCACAGGACGTGTCGCCCTTCGAACGCAAGCAGGTTGTCGACGCTGGTGACATCGTCGCAAACCCCTTCAACCTCGAAGAAGCCGTCAACCAGATCGACGCTGCGGCCACCGAGCTCGGTGAGAAGGTCGACAAGATTGTCACCATCGGTGGCGATCACACGATCGCCCTTCCGCTCCTCCGCGCGATTAACAAGAAGCACGGACCCGTCGCAGTGCTGCACTTCGATGCGCACCTCGACACCTGGGACACCTACTTCGGTGCACCGACCACGCACGGCACCCCGTTCCGTCGCGCATCGGAAGAGGACCTCATCGACATGACGGCGTCGATGCACGGCGGCACCCGCGGCCCGCTTTACGGCAAGAGCGACCTTGAGGACGACGCAATGCTCGGCTTCCAGATCGTCACGACCGAGTTCGTTGAGGAGCACGGTGTTCCGGCGGCGCTGGAGAAGATCCGCACCCGCGTTGGTGACAAGCCCCTCTACATCTCGATCGATATCGATGTCCTGGATCCCGCTCACGCACCCGGCACCGGTACGCCCGAGGCTGGCGGTCTCACGAGCCGCGAGATGCTCCGCATCATCCGCGGTCTTGCTGACCTGAACATTGTTGGCGCTGACGTGGTTGAGGTCGCTCCGGCGTACGACCACGCGCAGATCACTGCGGTATCGGCAAGCCACGTTGTCTACGAGCTCGTCTCAGCGATGGCGGCACGCGACTAGGCAACCGTTCGGATCCGGCGGATCATTCCCTCGCAGTGAATCTCTTGCGAGTTTGATCCGCCGGATTTCCATTTTTGGCGCACCCTGCGTCGCATGATCTCAGAATATGAGAGTTCGAAGGAGCACACTCAACATGCATGTCCCTACTGAAGCGGCAGTTCTCGCGGCCGCTGATTCGATTGTTGCCGCTTTTGCTGCAACCGACACCGAAGCGTATTTCGCTGGCTTTGACCCGTCGGCATCATTTATTTTTCATCCAGAAGAGACTCGGCTAGACACACGAGTAGCCTATGAAGAGCTGTGGGCAGGGTGGGTCGCTTCAGGTTGGCGCGTGACGGCATGCGTCTCAAGCGACCGACTCGTTCAGGTGTTCCCTGGCGGTGCAGTGTTTAGCCATACCGTCGCAACGAGCGTTACCACGCCTGATGGTGACGATTCTTATGTTGAGCGGGAGAGCATTATCTTCAAGCTTGCCGAAGACGACACGCTGCGTGCTATTCACGAGCACCTGTCTACTGTCCCCAATGCTCTCGCAGATGACGCGCGGGCAGTAGCGGAGGCAATCTCATGACGAGCACGAACACGATGGCCGTAAATCTCGACGGCCATGATGAGTCTGCCGGCCCGGTGAGAGGTACGCAGGGCGTGCTCCGAATCGGAATGATTTGGCTCGCGGCAAATCTTGTCGTAACGACGTTGCTCACTGGCACCCTGTTCGTGCCGAGCGTCTCATTTGCTACTGCCACCACGATGATCGTCATCGGTACTGTGATTGGTGCAGTTGTTCTTACGTTGGTCGGCAACATGGGAACGCGCACTGGTTTGCCGACGATGGCGTTGACTCGCGGTTCCTTTGGTATCCGTGGCAGCCTCCTCCCGGCTGGAGCGAATCTCATCGTGCTGATGGGCTGGAGCTGGGTGCAGGCGATGCTGGCTGGCGTCACTGTGAACTATCTGGTGCATGAGGCAACTGGATTCTCGAATCCCGCACTGTTTTCTGCGATTTGCCAGGGCATCGTGGTGGTGCTCGCGATTTTTGGTCATACTGGAATCTCGCGCGTAGAGCCTTGGCTTGCATTGCTCATTTTGATCGTCATGGCGACCGTGTTTATCGCGGCATTCACCGCGTTCTCTCCTGCTGAATTTGGTGCGATCCCGGTGGATTCCACCCTCGGGGGCACACCGTTCATCACGCTTGACATGGTGATTGCCACCGCGATTTCTTGGACGGTGTTGTCTGCCGACATGAATCGGCATGCAAAGAGCAGCGCCGCTGGCATCATCGGATCCGGCATCGGCTATACCCTGTCGACCACCATCTCGATGTTCCTCGGGCTTGTGGCGTTTAGCGTCGTGATTCTTCGCGGAAACGAAGCGATTCCGTTTGACCCCGCGGTCATCGTTGGCGAGTTTGGCTGGCCGCTCGGAATTGTCATTTTCCTTTCGGTGATGGCGACCAACACCATGGTGGTATTCGGCATGGTGACCTCGGTCGTCAACTCGCAGTCGAGGTGGCATCTCAAGTTCTTGCCAACCGCACTCGTGCTTGGTGTGATTTCTGTGATCGGCTCAACATTCCTTGGCCTCCTGAACCAATTCACCGACTTCCTCTTCGTGATCAGTGCGTTCTTTGTCCCGGTGTTCGCGATCATGATTGGCGACTATTACTTGCTGAAGCGGCGGGGGTACTCGCGCCAAATTCTGCATGAGCGCAAGGAAAGCCGCTATTGGTACCTCGGTGGTGTCAACGTGGTTGCTGTCCTCGTCTGGATTATTGGTGCAGCAATGTCGTACGTGCTTGCATATGTGGCGCCGAGCCCGGTCGGTGCAAATATTCCCGCGTTCGCAGTGAGTTTTGTGTTGTACCTTGGCCTTATGTATGGCCTTGGAGGGGTGCGGTCACTTGGCCTTCGTGACCCGCGAGATGCCGACCCGACGGGGCACCTCCTCGACGGGGCAGACGACACCGCTGCCCTGCGGATCGGCGGCTAATCAATGCGCTACGTCGATCTGAGTCACAGCGTGCGCACGGGCATGCCGGTGTATCCGGGCGACCCAGAAGTCACGTTGAGAACCGCGCTTTCGATCCCGGCTGATGGTGTTGCAGTCGAACGGCTTGAGATCGGCTCACACACCGGTACACACCTTGACGCGCCATCGCATTCAATTGTCGGCGGGCGAACGGTCGACGAGATTGCGTTGGAGCTGCTGTGGGGCGAAGCGTGTGTGGTGCGGATCGCTACAGCACGAGCGGGCACCATAATCACGGCTGCAGACGCGCCTGACTTGCCTGCGCGGCTACCCCGCATCGTCTGTATCGCAACCGGTTGGGATGCTCATTTCGGCGCTCCGGAAGGACCCACGCATCCGTACCTCAGTCTCGGCTTCGCCGAGCTTCTCTGGGCGCGAGGTGCACGCGTTCTCTGCGTTGACATGTTGAGCCCGGATGCGACGGAGACGAAGACGGAGCCCAAATCGGCGGGGATGCCAGTGCATGAGTTTTGGCTAGGAAACGATGGCGTCATCGTAGAAAACCTGCGAGGTCTGGCTGAGGTCCCTGACCAGATCGAGCTCGCGGTGATGCCTCTCCGGCTTGACGGTATCGATGGGTCACCTGTCCGGGCGGTTGCCCGCTTCGACGACGCTGATTCGTAGGCCGAAGGCGCTACAGAATCTCTGGGAACAACGATGGGGGAGTCCGTGATGCATCATGGGCTCTCTCATTCGTGTGTGTATTGCCTTGCCACGAAGGCAGGCGGTCGAGGCTCCATTCGTAACGCTCTGCCCAGATATGCGCGTGCACCCAGGTGTCGACGATCATGACGCCTGGCTGTTCGCGTATGTCTCGGACAAGTTGCGCGAAGTGGGGGATCGACCGTGCTGAAATCGTCGCGATGAACGAATAGGTTCCCATTGTGCGCGCGATGAACTCAATGCCTGGCAGCTCCACGAACCGCTGCTCGAATGCTTCGGCAGTGGTTTCTGATCCGCTGAGCGTGATGCCAACGCCGGCAAGGAGTGAGCTGGTTGCGGCTCGTCTTGCGCGTACGGCACCGATCCGCATCGCATTTGAATCGAGCAGGCGCATGACGCGCGTACGGCAGGCAGAGGCGGATCTTCCCAGCCTGCGGCTGAGTTCGCCAAAGGTGTAGCGGCCGTCCTCCTGGAGGAGTGCCATGAGTTCGACGTCAAAGTCGTCAAACGTGTGCATAGGCACGCGGGGATCTTGACTCAAACGCAGACGTCGAATGACCTGTTCGTACAGGCTTGTTTGGATTTCAATGACGCCGGGGATCGCGCGGATCTGCCTGGTGGCGCGTGCGGCCGTCTCCCAGTCAGCAGCCCAGAGTTCGACAATGACCTGCTGCGGGCCGGTGATCTCCGAGAGGAATACGACGTCGTTGCGCGTGAGGAGTTCTTCGAACACGTGAGTGGTGGGCCCGATGACTCGCAAGCGAAGGTTCACCTGTACTGGCATGCCGAGAGCGCTCGGGTGTACTGCGGCGCGAATGCTGATCTCGCCAGTCTCGATGAGTTCTTGCACCCGCTTCGCAACAAGTGTGCGGTGCACGCCGAGTTGGTCAGCGAGCGTGGAGAACTGCGCGCGGCCGTCGAGCTGGAGCGCGCGAATGAGGTCTTCGTCGAAGTCTTGCACTCGCTCAAGCTATCAGAACTGGACGTGTCGTAATTCGACAAATTGACTTTGTGGCTCCATAAATTGTCGCAACTGGGTGTCCTTATGCTGTCCAGTGTTGACAAATCTGCACTGTGAGATTCTTGTCGCGCAATTCTGTTTCGAAATGCGGTTAGCCTCGTCTCCGTACACAGACAAAGGAGTTCACACAGTGCGCAAGTTGGCATTCACGAAGGCCTCGGAAATCGCGGCCCCCCAGATCATCGTCGCGAAGAAGATCTACGCCCTCGATCCTGAGGGAACAACTCCTGAGGCATTCCTGGTCATTGATGACCGGATCCGCCAGGTCGGCACCGTCGCGGCGTGTGAAGCAACCGCGGCAACCATCAGCGCTATTGCTCCCGAGATCGTCGATCTTGGCGAGGGCGTCGTGGTTCCCGGCTTCATTGATGCGCACGCGCATCCCCTCATGCACGGCCAGATGATGAGCTGGGTCGATTGCGGCCCCGAGCAGGCATCTTCGATCCCTGAGATCGTCGCGCTCCTCAGTGAAGCAGCGAAGAAGCTCCCCGCAGGCCGCCCCGTTCGCGGCTTCGGCTACGAGCAGCGCAACCTCGCAGAGCAGCGCCACCCCAACCGCTTCGAGCTCGACCAGGTCGCAACCGACCGCGAGGTCTACCTCATGAACGCATCGGGTCACGGCGGTGTCGTGAACTCGTACACCTTCGAACTCCACGGTGTTGACCGCGATACGCCGAACCCCAAGGGTGGCGAGTTCTTCCGCGACGCAGACGGTGAGCTCACCGGCGAGCTGTCTGACGCGGCGTGCAACATGCTCACCGACCTTGAGGGCGTGAAGATCGGCCACCACGGCCCGAACTTCCACCTCGCAGACGAACCCGAAGAGCACAAGCGCCAGCTTGCAGCAGCGCAGGAAGACTTCTTTAAGGGCGGCGTCACCACGATCGGTGACGCGCAGGTCAGCCGTCGCGAGTTCGACATGTACCTTCGCCTCGCTGAGAGCGGCGACCTGAAGATGCGCGTGAGCATGTACCTGCTCTCGCACCTCCTCGACGAAGCGATCGAGATGGGTCTGCACGGCCAGTTCGGCAACGAGTACCTTTCGTTTGCTGGCATCAAGTTCTATTCGGACGGCACCCTCGGTGGCTGGACCGCGTACTTCCCCGACGGCTACGTTGGCGACCCCTGCCGCACCGGCCAGCTGTACCACGATCCGCGCGACTACACGGCGCTCATCAAGCGGGCGCACGCTGTTGGTCTCCAGACCGCAACCCATTCGCAGTCGCCCGTCGCGCTCGAGATGGTGATCAACGCGATCGAGGAAGCGCTCGCAGAGCACCCCGACGCTGACGCACGTCACCGCATCGAGCACTGCGGTCTGCCCACCCCTGAGCAGATCGAGCGCATGGCGAAGGCAGGCATCATGCCCGTCAACCAGCCGCAGCATCACTTCAACTGGGGCGAGGGCGTCGAGCAGGCTGTCGGTACCCCCGGCGAGCGTTTCAACCCGCTCGGTGAGTTCGAGCGGGCCGGCGTCCCGGTCACTATCTCGTCGGATGCACCCGTCGCTGAGCCACGTCCCCTCGAGGCCCTGCAGGCTGCGACCTCGCGCATCACGCGCCGCGGCCACCAGCTCGGTTCGGACGACCTCGCGGTCTCCGTCGACACCGCACTGCGCGGCCACACGATCAGCGCGGCTCGCGCGCTCGGCCGTGAGGACGAGCTGGGCAGCCTCGAGATTGGCAAGCGCGCTGACTTCGCAGTGTTGGGCGCGGATCCTTACACGACGCCAGTGACCGAGCTCGCCGAGGTGCAGGTCGACTCGACCTGGGTTGGTGGCACGAAGGTCTACACCCGCTAGTTCTCACATCGCGGGGCCGGTCGACATGACTGGCCGGCCCCGTACCTCTGGTTCGAACCCATAAAATACGGCATCCGGCAAAGGAGCTCACATGTCAACAACCTCGATCCCTACACAGGGGAACACCCATAAACGCGCGCTGAAGAGTGGCTTCGCCGCTCTCGTCGGTACCACGGTCGAGTGGTACGACTTCTACGTCTACGCGATCGCTGCTGCGATTGTCTTCCCGCATGTGTTCTTCCCGAACGCGGATCCCGCGCTCGCGACCCTCGCGTCCTTCGGCACCTACGCGGTCGCGTTCTTCATGCGCCCCCTCGGTGGCATTATCTTTGGCCACGTCGGTGACCGTCTTGGCCGGAAGCCCGCACTCACCATCACGCTCGTGATGATGGGCGTTGCAACGGTCTGCGTTGGTCTGCTTCCGAGCTACGCCACCATCGGTATCTGGGGCCCGATCCTCCTCATCCTCTTCCGTATGGTGCAGGGTCTCGCTGTTGGTGGCGAGTGGGGCGGCGCAAGCCTCATGGCTGTGGAGAGCGCACCCGACAAGTGGAAGAACTTCTACGGTGGCTTCACGCAGCTCGGCAACCCGCTCGGCGCGCTGCTCTCTTCGCTCGCGTTCTTCCTGCTTGCGCTCATGGGTGATGACGTCCTGCTCGCATGGGGCTGGCGTATTCCGTTCCTCTTCAGCGTCGTGCTCATTGGCGTCGGCTTCTGGGTTCGTTACCGCGTCGAGGAGACTCCGGTCTTCGAAGCAAAGGTCGAGGGCAAGAAGCAGTCGACTCCGCTCGTCTTTGCAATCAAGAACAACTGGTTCCCCATCCTCATGGGTATTTGCATCGTGGCTATGTCGTCGGGTGGCTACGTCATCGCGACCACCTTCGTACAGAACTACGCAACGAGCCCTGAGATTGGCATTTCGGCTTCCGTGATCCTCGGCGCGATGAGTATTGCTTCGCTCGTTGAGGCGATCGTGACCCTGCCCGTGGCAATGCTCGGCGACAAGATCGGTGCGAAGGCGGTCATGCTCGGTGGCATCATCCTGTCGTTCGTCTGCATGATCCCGATGATCCTTGTCATCGAAGCACACAATGTCGCGCTGATCTTCCTCTTCGCATCGCTCCTGCGCATCACGCTCAGTGGTGCGTGGGCTCCGCTGTCGACGCTCATGGCTCAGATGTTCCGCCCGCAGGCGCGCTACACCTCGATGTCGCTCTCGTACGGCATCGGCGCGGCACTCTGGGGCGGCCTCTCGCCCGCAGCCGCTTCCGCGATCATGCTTGCGACCGGCAGCGTCTGGGCCGTCATCGGCTTCTTCGGCGTGCTCACTGTTGCAGCGCTCATCGGCACCATCTTTGCTCCCCAGCACTCGGACGTCGCTCCCGTGACGGGTTCCTTCAAGGCCCGCACTGATACGACTGCCGTCACCATTTCAGAAGGAAACTAATCATGCAGACCGCCGTCCGACGCACCACTGGCTGGGTCGTCATCGAAACCCTGAAGAACTACGGCATCGACACCGTGTTCGGCATTCCGGGTACGCATAACCTCGAGTTCTACCGCCCGCTCACTGAGCTTGGTATTCGCCCTGTGACCTCGCGTCACGAACAGGGAGCCGGCTATGCGTCGGACGGTTGGTCGCTGCAGACCGGTAAGCCCGGCGTCGTCATCACCACGAGTGGCCCCGGCCTGCTCAACGCGCTGTCTGCCGCAGGCACCGCATACTGCGAGTCGCGCCCGATGATCCTGCTGGCCCCCGGCCCCGCACTCGGCAACGAGTTCGCCGACATCGGAACCCTGCACGAAACCAAGGATCAGCTCAGCGCAGCCTCGGCAATCGTCGAGTGGGGTCGCCGAGTGAAGTCGGCCGAGGAAGCCGTCGCTGCAGTGCACGACGCGTTCGAGCTCTTCGCAACCACCCGCCCCCGCCCCGTCTACATTGAGGTTCCCCTCGACGTACTTGAGGAGGTCACGGAGATCGCGGACGCAGATCTCGCACCCCGTACCTTTGCCCCGGTCCCGGCGGCGGATCCCGCACTCGTCGCAGAGGCCGCTCGCCTCCTGGCGAACGCCGCAGATCCCGTGATCCTCGCTGGTGGCGGATCCCGTGAAGCTGTGACCGAGATCCGCGCCCTCGCGGAGAGACTCGGCGCCCCGGTCGTCACCACCGGTAATGCAAAGGGTGTGCTCGATGAGCACCACCCGCTCTCGCTCGGTGCGAATCTGCGCCTCGCTGCCGCCCGTGATCGCGCCCGCGACGCCGACGTGCTCGTGGTGGTTGGTTCGAAGCTCGGCGAAGCTGAGCTCTGGGTCGACAAGCTTGATGCGCAGGGTGCTGTGATCCGCATCGATCTGCTCGAATCACAGATCAACAAGAACCAGGACGCCACGATCGGCCTCGTGGGTTCCGCGCAGGCAACTGTCGCGGCGCTCGTCGCTGAACTTGGCGAGGGCACGGCGCTCGACAGTGCGGAACGCACCGCAGAAACCCTCGTCGCAGTGCGCAACGAGGTGCGCGAGCTGTCGCCCGAGAACGCTGCGCTCGCCGAGATCATCGCTGACGTCATCCCGGCCGAAGCGATCGTCTCGACCGACTCGTCGCAGATCGCATACTGGGGCCTGCTCAACACCATCAAGGCGTCGAAGCCCAACTCGACCCCGTACATGACCACCTACGCAACCCTCGGTTACGGTCTGCCTGCAGCGCTCGGTTCGCGGATCGCGGATCCCAGCCGCCCCTCGTTCGTGGTCATCGGCGACGGTGCACTCATGTTCTCGATGAACGAATTCATCACCGTCACCGAGCAGCGTGAAGACGTGACCGTCATCGTTGTGGACAACGGAGGCTACGGCGAGATCAAGCAGAATGAAATGGATGCCGACATCGCACCTATCGCGGTCGATCTCGTGCAGCCAGACTGGGCAGCGCTTGCTCCCGCATTCGGTGGCGCAGGTCATCGCGCGGCAAACGCAGCAGAACTTGATGCCGCAGTGCAGGTTGCGCTGCGGGACGGCGGCCTGCAGGTGATCCACATCGACCAGGCCACCTTCCAGATCAACGGAGGAAACTAATCATGACCGAGGCAAAGCGCCCCGTCGTTGTCTACACCGACATCGACGACACTGATCCCGCGATCGGCATCGCCCTGCTCGAAGCAGCAGGCTACGAGGTACGCGTGCTCGGCACCCGTGACGCAGCGGAGATCATCGCAGGTTCGCAGGATGCAGTTGCCCTGCTCCCCGGATACGCAGCGATCACGCGCGAGATTATCGAAGCGCTTCCAGAGCTGAAGATCATTGCACTCATGTCGATGGGCTTCGACTACGTCGACCTCGAGGCGGCAACAGAGCGCGGTATCTGGGTGACCAACGTTCCCGGTGCAGCCACCGAAGAGGTCGCAGTGCACGCGCTCGCGATCATCCTCAGCAGTGTCCGTCAGCTGCCGTTCTACACCGGATCTGCGGTGCCCGGCACCTGGAATGACCGCGCGCCTTCGGCTCCGCCGCGCCTGAGCGAGATCTCGCTTGGCATCATCGGCCTCGGCAAGATCGGCCGCGAACTCGCGCGCATCGCCGGCCCCATCTTCGGCTCGGTCATTGGTTACGACCCCATGCTGCCCGACACCCCTGAGGTGGCCGCAGATCTCGAGGCCCTCGGCGTCGAGCGCATGAGCCTTGAGGAAGTACAGGCGCGCGCCAACGTCCTCTCGTTGCACTTGCCGCTCTTCCCGTCGACGGCAAAGATGATTAACGCTGAGTTCATTGCCGGCATGCCAGCTGGCAGTGTGCTCGCGAATGTGTCGCGCGGTGGTCTCATTGACAATGAGGCGCTCGTCGCTGCGCTCGACAGCGGACACCTCGCTGGCGCTGCACTTGACGTGCTCGACCAGGAGCCACCCGCAGTCGATCACGTGCTGCTTGGCCGCCCTGATGTTGTGCTGACGCCGCACATCGCGTACTTCTCGGCTCGTACCGAGATCGAATACGTGCGAATCCAGGCGCAGAACGTTGTCACACTCGCTGAATCTGGCACACCCGATTCGCCAGTGAACCGACTGGGCTAAGGCTGCTGACTTTGCACCATGAGTGGGGCGCTTCGGAATACTCCGGGGCGCCCCACTTTTGCGTGTAGGTGCGGGGCTCTAATCCGTACACATCTGGACGTGGCGTATGTCCAACTGAGGGTTCGCAAGCGGCCGTTTTCTCAAAACGGGCTGTTTCATGCGTCAGAAAGTGACTCCTGTGTCAGAACGAGCCTGCTGTGCTGGCCTGGCCGAAGGTCGAACAGCACTAGCGGGCCAGATGCCCGAGAGTCCCGTGATTACAATGCGAACCTGAAGTTTCACCAGGTCCCGCCTGAGTGTTGCGAACGCGGTTTCGCGAGAAACAGCGAAATCAGCTGTCAGACACGCCGAAGAATGTGCCAAAGTTTGCGCTCGGCCGTGGTTGAGCGTAATGTATTCCCTTGTCGCCGCAACGCAGCCGGGCAGCATCGCTGGCCTGGTTGATTCGCTTGCGGTTAACCGAAACGTTTGGTTTTGGTTGTTGGACTGCTTTTCGGAGGGCCATTGGTTTGGTCGGTACGGGGAGTGTCTGGTCCTTGAGAACTCAATAGTGTGCACTTGATTGTCAAATGCCAATTTTTTATCCCCGGCATGAACTGTTTGGTTTGTGTTGGAGATTCCTTTTTTGGATGAATAATTCAGTGACAAATTTTTTGTCAGTGTTTCTATTTGTCAGGTCAAACTCGCATCTTGTCTGCCTTATTCCGGTGGATGGGTGCTTTTTG
>NZ_JACVMU010000002.1 GCF_014529985.1 Leucobacter sp. cx-42 | reverse complement strand
GTGGTTATAGCGTCAGGGAAACGCCCGGTTACATTCCGAACCCGGAAGCTAAGACTGACAGCGCCGATGGTACTGCACTCGGGAGGGTGTGGGAGAGTAGGTCACCGCCGGACACCTTTTGGTGGGTGAGAGGGGAACACTGTTTCAGCAATGAGTGCTGGGGCGGGGTTTCCCTTTCACTGTTTTGTGGGGGTTCGTTCCCTGGTTTCTTTTCCTGTTGTAGGGGGAGGGGCTAGGGGGCGGACCCCCTTTTTTTTATACCCAAAATCGGGCACACGCCCACCGAGATGCCCCGTAGCGGCTGCGACTACTGACGCATCCCCGCGGGTATTGTGCGCCGTGTGCTTCTCCCACGTACGCTGGACGTATGAGTGACGAGAACGGCAACGGCTCTGCACCGGAAGACTTGCAGATCCTCGCAATGGAACGAGTGCGCGGCATCCGTCTTGCGTCCCGCAGCCTGTATGGGGCGATGCACCATGCCTTCGGTACACCAGATGGCAGTGTTGAACGTGCAGCGGCCATGTTGTCACTCGATGAACAGATCGCTGATTTCCTCGAGCTGCCGGGCAACTCTCCAAGCACCGCCATCCTCGCCGTGGGACGTATTGCTGCAGAGGTTGCCGGAGAACTCGGTTCGCGGGCCGGCTTGGACGAGGAGCGCCTTGGACGCCAGGTAGACCAGTATCTGCTCGCAACCGGATTCTCTGCCTAATCACACGCGCACGCTATCGAGATATGGTCGTTCGCGTTCTTGGGGAAGATCGGTTAAACTTGTAGGGTTTGCGCTCGCTGTCATGGGCGACGTAAACACACCGCCCTCCGGAATGGCTGGAGCAGCGGGAGAGCTCGTGCGCAAGCACGTGTTCGAAGAAAGGAAAAATCATGGCTAAGGCAAAGAAGGTTACGGGTCTGATCAAGCTTCAGATCCCCGCCGGCGCTGCCAACCCGGCACCCCCCGTGGGTCCTGCTCTGGGTCAGCATGGCGTCAACATCATGGAATTCTGCAAGGCGTACAACGCTGCAACTGAATCCCAGCGTGGCAACATCGTTCCTGTGGAGATCACCGTCTACGAGGATCGTTCGTTCACGTTCGTTCTCAAGACTCCTCCCGCAGCTGAGCTCCTGAAGAAGGCCGCTGGCGTTCAGAAGGGTTCGGGTACCCCGCACACCGTTAAGGTTGCAAAGGTTACCGCTGAGCAGGTTCGCCAGATCGCCGAGCAGAAGAAGGCTGATCTGAACGCAAACGATCTCGATGCTGCATCGAAGATCATCGCGGGCACCGCTCGCTCCATGGGCATCACGGTCGAGTAAGGGGTATCGCAATGGCTCAGAAGTCGAAGGCGTACCGCGCCGCAGCTGCCAAGATTCAGGCAGACAAGTTCTACGCTCCCAGCGAGGCAGTCGCTCTCGCAAAGGAGACCGGTTCCGCAAAGACCAACTCGACCGTTGAGGTCGCGTTGAAGCTTGGTGTGGACCCCCGCAAGGCTGACCAGATGGTCCGCGGCACGGTCAACCTGCCTCACGGCACGGGTAAGACCGCACGCGTCATCGTGTTCGCAACCGGTGCAGCAGCAGAGGCAGCTATCGCTGCTGGCGCTGACGAGGTTGGCGGCGACGAGCTCATCGAGAAGGTAGCCGGCGGCTACACCTCGTTCGATGCAGCAGTGTCGACCCCCGAGCTCATGGGCAAGGTTGGTCGTCTTGGTAAGGTACTGGGCCCCCGTGGTCTCATGCCGAACCCTAAGACCGGCACCGTGACCCCCAACACCGCTAAGGCTGTTGAGGACATCAAGGGCGGCAAGATCGAGTTCCGCGTTGACAAGCACGCTAACGTTCACTTCATCGTGGGCAAGGCGTCGTTCACCGCTGAGCAGCTCGACGAGAACATCACTTCGGTACTCGAGGAAATCTCGCGTCTGAAGCCCTCGTCGTCGAAGGGCAAGTACGTCATCAAGGGCGCTGTCTCGACCACCTTCGGTCCTGGCATCCCCCTCGACGTTTCGGGTCTCTAAACCGAACGGTTATCAACAGGGCCTTTCCGCGTCATTGATGCGGGGAGGCCCTGTTGGGTATATATAGACTTATATCTGGCGCACACGAGCCAGAATTGGCCGTTTGGCCGATCCGCGAACTGACGATGGGAGCGTGATGGCGAGACCGCAGGCGCACGCCCCTCAGCTCACGGGCTATGCTCTCATCGGCTTGCTCGGTACCGGCGGGTACGCGCAAGTGTTCCAGTATGAACAGAACCTTCCACGCCGTTCAGTCGCGGTGAAGGTGCTTGAAGCATCGCTTGAAGCGCAGCAAGATCGATCAATGTTTGAGGCTGAAGCAAACGTCATGGGCTTGCTTTCGAACCATCCCTCGATCGTGACGATCTATTCGGCAAGCGTTGCTGCTGACGGCCGACCGTACATTGCGATGGAATACTGCCCGGGATCGTTCCGCGCGGCCGCAAAGGGCTCACCGATGACCCTTGATCGCGTTCTTGATGCCGGCGTGCGGATCGCGGGCGCACTTGAGTCGGCACACCGCTCAGGCGTTCTCCACCGTGACATCAAACCAGCAAATGTGCTGCTCGGTCACGCTGAGCGACCGTTGCTCACAGATTTTGGTATTGCCTCTCTCCGAGGAAACATGCGTGGTGAGCGCACGGAACTCGCAATGTCGCCGCAGTGGGCGGCACCTGAAGTGCTAAGCCTGCAGACGAGCGGCACCGTGGCGAGTGAGGTGTGGTCACTCGGGGCAACGTTGTACGGCATCGCGGCAGGGCACCCGCCATTCGCGTCACCTGATCCCGAACAGAACACCAGCACGAAGCTGCGTGAGCGTGTGCAGCGCGCGGTGTATGTTCCCGTGCCTGGCGCACAGGGCTACGGACCCTTTGACCGTGTGATCCAGCGGGCATTGTCCCGTGATCCACGGGAACGGTACGGCTCGATGCTCGAATTCGGTGAGGCGCTCCGGGGATTGCAGCGAGCCTATGGCTACGATCTCACGGTGATGGATGTTGTTGATTTCGGTGCAGCACCAGAGCCAGCCGGTGGAACCCCGTTGCGTCCCTCATCAGTTCGGGCGAAGACTCGCGCAGAGCGGCGCGAAGAGATGCGATCCGCGCACACGAAGTCATCCACCTCGCGGGAAGCACTCGAGCGCCGGCGCGAATCGCGTGATTCCAAGCGTGGCCTTTCGCCGTTGGCGTGCGGAGTCGTTGGTGTCGTGATTGGTGTCGCTCTCATGCTGACCGCAAATCTGACAGGAATGCTGTAGGTGATGGCTGCTCCGCGCGCGGTGAGGCCAAACAAGGGCACTCCTGTGCGCAGACGCAGATGGTTGAACTGGCTGAGCGCCGGGGTCGTGGTCGCGTTGGGCGTCACCGTAGCGGTGGTTTCGCAAGGCTTTGATGCACGTGAAACATCGCGGGAAGAACCCTCAGTGTGGGCCATGCGGGCCAGCGGACAGTATGCGCGCGTGAACACTGAAACCGCAGAGATCGATACCGTGCGGATCGCAGAATCCGCGTCTGGGGTACTCCAGTCGGGTGCCCGCACGCTCGTGCTGACCAACGGCGGAGGCCGTGCGTGGGGCGTGAATCCTGCCGCACCGCAAGATCTGCGTGAGCAAGACGATCCGACTTCCAACGACAATGATGAATCTGAAAACCCTACAGCGAAGCCAGATGCGAAGAACGAGTCGTCGCTGGTCGATGGTGAGATCACCGTGCCCGCAGGTAACCGTGAAACCCTTGTCGCTGGCGACTTTGTACTCTTCCGAACTGATGAGGGAGAGGCTTACCTCGGCACCTTGAACGGGGCTGCGAGCAGCAGTAGCGCCCTAAGTACGGCTGCAAACGTTGCGACCACTGTGCGTGGCGAGACGCTGCTCGATCCATTCGCTACTGAACGCGCGGCGGCCTCAGCCTCGAGCAGCGAGGAAATGCCCGCTGATGGCGAAACGGAGAACGCGAATGCCTTCCCGGTGACTGCTGCGGCGATGAGTGACAACGGTCGGGTCGCGCTGTTTTCCGCGCACGCGGGCGAATTGCGCTTCTACGATGCGAGCGAGGGCCGCTTCGACACCGAAGTCGTAGCGCTTTCGGAAGACCTGCCTGTTGACGGCCTGGAGATGGCATTGCTTGGTGAAGACTGGGCACTGTATGCACCAGACACCGGCACCCTCTGGACAGCCGCCGCACCTGGTGGCGTGAATGTATCAGCGCAGGGGCAGAGCCACCTGCAGCAAACCGCCAGCGAGGGCTCAGCTCAAGATCTCCTCATCGCAGATGAGCAAGGACTCATTCGCGTGACAGACGCTGACCGCGTAGTGCGCGTCGACGGGGCGGGGACGGGTGTTCCCACTCGACCGCTCACGATTGGTGATGACCGATACGCAGCGTGGATCGGCGCTGACTCTGGAGCGCTGTGGCACGAGGGCGCTGAACTCACGAAACTTGATCTCGACGACCAGGTGGCGCTGCCAGGCACAGTCACCCCTGTGCTGCAGACGAACGGCACTCGTGCGCTGCTTTCCGAAACCCAGACTGGCATGATGTGGACAGTCCCAGGAGGAAAGCTCATTCCCGTCGAGCAGTGGACTCTCACGGAGCCACCGAAACAGGAAGACGGCGCAGTCGTGGTCAACGACGCGACAGATCCAGAGCCCCCAGTCGCCGTGAACGATGCGTTCGGCGTTCGGGCTGGCGAACAGGCGCTCCTGCCAGTCATGTTGAACGACTACGACCCGAACCGCAAAGACGTGCTGACGATCGTTCCCGAAAGTATTGCTGACGCGCAGCTCGGAGACTTCGGCAGCATCGAGATTCTTTCGAACTCACAGCTGCTCACCGCGCGGATTGCCGAAGGTGCGACAGGTTCAGCCACATTTAGCTATCGCATTACTGATGGCGTATATGAATCTGAACCTGCAACGGTGACACTCACCGTCAAGGGCGAAGACGTTGAGAACCCGCCGGCCTGGTGTCCGGTGGAAGGCTGCCAGCATGAGTGGCCATCACCCGAAGTATCGCCCGGTGGCACGCTCATACTGCCAATTCTTGAGGGGTACGTCGACCCCGAAGGGGATCCGATGCTGCTGCAAGCAGCTGAACTCATCGATCCGAACGCTGCTGCTCGTGTACTTGTATCAGCCGACGGTCGACTCGCGTTCCGGCATGACGACCCCAACGCCGCCGATGAAGACATCTCAGTAAAGGTCACGGTCACAGATTCACGCGGCGCTGTGAGCGTCCGTGAAATGCGGATCCGCGTGCGCGGCGATGCACAGCCAAGCATGACCGCTATGGCGTTGACCGTTGCCGCGGGGGAGCCCGCGACCGTTCGACCACTCGGCCGAGTAACGGGCGGATCAGGCGCGTATGCGCTTCTCGACGCTTCTGTGACGAGTGGCGAGGCCACGGCAACGACGAATGCTGGCACCGGAGCGATTGAGGTCATCTCTTCGACGCTCGGCGACACCCTCTTGACCGTGACCATCAGAGACACGATTACCGGTGGTGAAACCACGGGTGTGATCCGCATTACAACGGTGAATTCCCGTCCGAAGCTTGCGGTACCGCCGTTGCGTGCCTTTGTGCGACCGCTTTCGGACGCGACGGTTGCTGTGCTTGATGCAATCCCAGGCGCCAACCATCGAGGGCTCGTCGTGAGCGATGTTGAGGTGCGAGACGGGCAACTGACAGCGGACGTGCTGGAGCATGATCGAGTTCGTGTTTCCGGCAGCACCGCAGACGGTGGGGCAGGGCGGATCGGCGCTGCGCGGGTCTATGTTTCTGAGGGCGGAACGACTGCCTCGGGAGAACTCACGGTTTTCCAGGTGCCAGACGGAACGAGTTCGAGCGCGATTGCCGTTGCCGACACCGCCACGGTGCGGGCAGGCAGTGTCGTCGACATTGCTGTCCTCGACAACGACCTCGCGCCAGCGGGCGAACGTCTTGTATTGCACCCGCAGATTGCTGGGAGTGGTACCAAGGGCGAGCTCGCATTCGCCTCGGGGAATACGCTCCGATATCTTGCCCCGAATGTGCCGGGTGATTACACGCTGTCCTACACGACATACGGTTCGAGTACCCCGGAGAGCAGCGACACCGGCACCGTGCGCGTGACGGTCAAAGCTGCTGAGGGCAATCGCGATCCGCAACCCGCTGCACTGACCGTCCGCTTGTCAGCGGGCGAGCAGAACACGGTGCGGGTGCCGCTCTCTGGGGTGGATCCCGATGGCGACCGCGTGCGCTTGGTCGGTGTGAACAGTGCAGACGCGCAGATTACCGCGTCGGTGACGCCGCGTGCTGCCTCAATCGACGTGCAAGCGTCGAAACAGGCCACGCCGGGTACGTACGAACTGCAGTACGTCGTGCGCGACGGGAAGGGTGGCGAGGCCACCGGCCTGCTTCGGGTGGTCGTGACCGCGGCCGCGGCAGCAAGCATCCCGATTGCGTACACCGACCACGTGCGCGTGCAGCGCGACAGCTCTGAAGCGGTCGTCGTGCAGCCGCTCGACAACGACATCGATCCCGCTGGCGGCACACTCACCATCATTGAAGTCGTGCCGAACGTACCGGGTGGTAAAGAATCGCCAGAGTATGACGAGCTCATGCAGCGGCTCGACCTTTCCGCGATGAAGAAGGGCCGTATCTCGGTGAGCGCTGGCGAGCTCGGCACCGTCTCGTACCGATACCGCGTGCGGTCATCTGAAACGAAGAGCACCGCTGACGGCTTGATCGTGGTGCAGACCTCAGAGCGCATCGGGCAGATGGCACCGACGGTGCGTGACACCTTGCTTACGACGCGCGATCGTGTTGACCTTTCGCACGGCGGCGTAGACGTTGTGACGGATCGCGTCTTCTGGGCAGGCGGTGATGTCGACAAGCTCAAGTTGTCGGTGTGGGGCAAATCTGCATCGCGGTTCACGGCTGCTGGTAAGCGGATCACCGGTGAATACCGCGCGACCGGCGACCTCGTGCCATTCAAGCTGAGCGGTATCGACGCGAATGGCGCGGAGATTGAGGCGTTCGGATTCCTCGTGATTCCGCCGCTCGACGACCTGCGACTGACGCTTCAGCCGGGTCTGGCGCCACTGTCCGTCAAAGAAGGAAAGAGTGCCTCGGCCTCGCTCACGAGCTTGGTAGACATCGCCCGTGGCGACTCGGTAGAGATGGCAACCGGCAGCATGTCCGTCCAGCGCTCGCAGGCTACGTGCACGAGCGATGGTTCGTCGATCATGTACCAGGCTGGGAAGAACGAGCCGTGGTCAGACAGCTGCGTGATCCGCGTCAAACTGACCGAGCAGACACAGTGGACTGAACTCGCGGTACCCATTGCAATTGTGCCCAACGAGCCCGTTGCCACGCTCGAACCTCTGAGCCGCACGGTAAGCCCCGGCGCAACCGAAACGATCAACCTGGCTGACATGGTGCGGTGGGAAGGTAACCGTGCGGGCAAACTCTCGAACCTCCGTTTCACGTTAAACGGTGGCGATGGCTCGTTCGAAATCACCCAGAGCGGGAGCAAACTGTCCGTGCTGGCTCCCGCAGACGCGGTCGTGGGAGCCGAGCGCGCGGTAAACGTCTCGGTCACCGGTGCCGGGGAGAGCCAGTCAGTGCTCAATCTGCGTGTCGGTGTCGCGCCAAAGGATGCGCCGGTGGGCGGATCCGCGCCGCTGACGTGCGTGGTCGGTTCCAGCTGTGCTGTCCCAGTCACAGCGCTGCCAGGAGGTCATGATCCATTCCAAGGCAAAAAGGGCGGTGGGCTCGAGCTGGTCTCGGTCGCCGGCGGTACCTGCGCGGTAGCTGCGTTCGCGGTCGAAGGAGATCGGGTCGTGGTGAATTGGCCGAACGGCTCGGAGGGCTCCGGTGGCAAGTGCACCGCGACGTTTACCGTGCGCGACGCGCAAAAGCGGGTCGGCACTGGCACGGTGGAGCTGGATGCGCGAGGTGTTCCGCGGGCACCAGTGTCGATCGTGCCAAAGGCGGCCGATAACAACAGCGTGACGCTCACGGTGTCGCTGAGCCAACAGGCCGCTCATCCAGCCGTCACGGGCGTTGAGCTTTTCGCTGATGGAACACGTGTTGGCGAGTGCACGCTCAACGACGGCAGTGTCGCCGTGTGCTCGAACTCAGGGCTCAAACCTGGAGAAAAGCATACGTACACGGCACGAGCCGTGAACTCAGTCGGGTCCTCACAGGCGACCGCAAACGGCGTTGAGACGTGGGCGTACGAAGCACCACATGCGCCCACGGTGACCGCCGCAGCGGTGAACTGGCCTGAGAATGAGAGTTCGACACGTGGTCGTCTGCGCATCACCATCGGCGATGCGGGCAATGCGGAACGCAGGCTTTGGATCGCCGGTGTTGAGACTCCGCTTAGCGCCACCGGCATCTATGAGACTGCCGCGGGCACGCAGAGCATCGCGGTAATGGCCGTAGACCCTGACTCGGCGCTGCCCCCTGCCTACACGGGTGGCAATGAAAGCCAGCAGAACCGTATCGATGCTGAGGCCTTTGGCGCTCCGACGTTGACTGCAAAGCTCGCGAACAACGGCGACACCGGGTACGTCTTCACGACGACTGCGGGTGGCAAGGGTGACATCACGCTGACCTATGGCTTGACTCCTGGGAAGGGGGAAGCCAAGTGTACGGGCGCGTCTGAGAGCGGAAGCGGGCTCACCGCGTTTACCTATTACGCGGGTGCCGCCTGCGCCTCGTCGCAATACGGTAAGACCAAAGCACAGGCAGGCTGGATCTTCACGAGCGGTGAGGTGCCAGCGCTGACCGGCGGTCAGTATCAGGTGAACTCAAACCCGAGTGTCCGGCCCGGTGGTCTCGACATTGATGGTGTCGTTGCCTACGGTGCGACAACTCCAGAGCTCGGCGGGAAGCTTGATGGTGCCGTTCTTGAGTGGTCGACACCGATTTCTGAGCTGAACTCCAACAACACCGAAACGACCGTTACCCAGTGCGTGCGCACGGAGAATGTGAACCGGTGTTCCGATCCGCTCACCGTGCGTCCTGCTGCTGGTGCGACGCCGTTTGAAGTCTCCTACCTTGGTAGCTGTGCTGCCAACGCGGGCGAGCTCACGATCGGTGGCGTCTTCGGACTTTCGGGAACACCGGGTGTCACGCCCGTGTTCACGGAGATTCCGAATACACAGAACGTAGAGATGTCGTGGCCAGGAGGCGCCTACGGCAGCGCAACCTTCACGAACGTGATGTGCTCGCCGCCGACCGGGCAGACCGAACCGCCTGCTAGCACGAACCCCAACACGAACACCAACTAGTAAGTCGAAAGAACGAGTAGCAATGAGCGCATCGGATCTGAAGAACGTCGGACCCCTCACCGAAGAGCGTGCACTCTGGGCGCGCGACGCGGTCAGCACGGTGGCGTCAGCGATGGAGCAGGCGATTCATGGTAAGCGACGCATCATCGAGCTTGTACTTACGACGATGATCGCCGAGGGACACGTACTTTTGGAAGACGTTCCCGGTACCGGAAAGACGGCACTCGCTCGGTCGCTCGCGAAGGCGGTGCAGGGACAGTCGGCACGTATCCAGTTCACGCCAGATCTCCTGCCATCGGACGTGACCGGCACCACGGTGTACCACGAGCGTGAGCACCTGTTTGAGTTCCACAAGGGGCCGGTGTTCACGAACGTCCTCCTCGCCGATGAGATCAACCGTGCAAGCCCGAAGACGCAGTCGGCACTGCTCGAGGTGATGGAAGAGCGCCAGGTAACCGCTGACGGGAAGACCCACGAGGCGCCTGCGCCCTTCATGGTGATCGCAACCCAGAACCCGGTAGAGCAAGCAGGCACGTACCGCCTGCCCGAAGCGCAGCTTGACCGATTCATGCTGAAGACATCAATCGGCTACCCCGATGAGGTGGCTATGCGCCGCATTCTTGAGCGCGTTGAGGTTGCTGAGGTGCCCGAGGTGTTGAGCCTTGGCTCGTTGGTACAGCTGCAGCAGTTCGCGAAGCTTGTGCGCGTGAGCCCGCTCCTCACCGAGTACATCACCCGCATTGTTGAGGCGACCCGTCGCTCACCAGAGGTGCGTCTTGGCGCGAGCGTCCGTGGTGCGCTCGCCCTCGTTCGTCTCGCAAGCGCGTGGGCGCTTCGGGATGGCCGAAACTACGTGGTCGCAGAAGATATCCGCGAGCTCGCTGTCGGAGTCCTCGCTCACCGCCTCGTGCTCGAGCCCGAGGCAGAGTTCGAGGGCGTCACCGCTGAGGCCGTGGTTGGCCAGGTCATCCTCGATACGCCAATCCCGCAGGAGAACGGCACCGCGTGACCCCCGACGATACCCTTCCTGGCGAGCGCGAGAACGGATACGAATCGCGTCTGCGCAAGCCTGCGCACCGACGTGATGAGACCCGAACTGGCACGCGCACCAGGACTCGGACGCGCACCCGCACCCGCACGGTGACGAGTGTCGCGTCTGCGCCTGCGGCGCTGACGCGTCGTACCCGCGCGAAGCGCTGGGCACGTGGCGCGCGGGAGACGTGCGCTCAGTGGGGCGGATCAGCGCTCCGCGCGGTCACACCGCTCGGCTGGTTTGTCATCGTGATGACGCTCGCCGGAATCATTCTCGGATCGGCATATGGCTGGATTGAGGCGTGGTACCTCGCGTGTGCCGGCCTGGTGTTGTTGCTCATCGCGACTCCGTTCCTCATCGGCAGCCGCGCGTATGAGGTGAGTATTCACCTTGATAAAGACCACGTTGTGGCAGGCGGTGTGATTGAGATTGGCGTGCGGGTACATAACGATGGCGCCCGGCCAGCGCTGCCGACGCTGGCGGAGCTGCCAGTCGGACCGGCGTTGCGAGAGCTTCCGATCCCATTCATGGCTCCGCACCACGAGCTGACGTTGCCGACCTCGGTCCCCACGGTGGCGCGCGGTGTTATTCCGGTTGGCCCGCTCACAATTGCGTGCCGTGATCCGTTGTCGTTGCTGCGCCGTGAGGTGACGTGGGACGATCGCCGGCTCGTGCATGTGCACCCGCGCACGGCGCAGTTGCCCGCAAATTCTTCCGGTCTGGTGCGCGATATTGAAGGTATCGCGAGCAGGCGCATCGTGGACTCGGATCTGTCGTTCTATGCGGTTCGTGAGTATGTGCCGGGCGACTCGATCCGCCATATTCATTGGAAATCCACCGCTCGTACCGGTACGACAATGGTTCGCCAGTATGAGGAATCACAGACGGCACGTGTAGCGGTGCTCTTTGACGCGATCCGCGAGGAGTACACGAGCGATGAAGAGTTCGAACTTGGCGTGAGTCTCGCTGCCTCGCTCTCGGTTCAGGCTGTGCGTGAGGGACGCGATCGCTTTGTCGCGAGTGGCTGGGTGCCTGCGGGACGCAGGGCGCGGATCGACGGTCTCGAAGAGCTCCCCTCGCGCGAACCACTGCAACTGATGAACGCGTGGTCGGCCCTTGGTGCGATGCCCGAGGCGCAGCCCATCGAGGTGCTGGCAAACACTCTCTCGCACTCGCTTCGTGACCTTTCGGTGGTCATGCTCGTCACAGGTTCGAAGGTCAGTTTCGCACGTTTGCGCCGCGCTGCGGCGACGTTCCCGGGCGATGTGCACGTGCTCGCGATCCGCGCCGAGATGTATGCTGATCCGCGCATGCAGCGCGTTGATGCCGTCTCGCTGTTCACCGCGGGGGCGTTGGAAGACCTTCCGCAGCTCCTCGTGAGGAGCTTGCGATGAACCGAGAATCTCTCCGCGTTTCCTGGCGGCGGCTCCTCGGCGTGCTCGCGGCTGCCGCGATCGCACTCGTGCTCGGCTGCGTGAGCGCGTGGCCGATCTACGAGACTCCGTGGCTGTTCGTAGTTGCCGGTGGATCGTTCGTGCTCGCGACCCTGATCTCGGTGCTGCAGGCCCGCTTCAGCTGGAGCTGGCCGGTGTATCTCGCAGTCGCTGCACTCACTTTTGTTGTGACGCTCGTCCCTGTCGCGCGACCGCAGTCGTTCAGTCAGGGATTGCTCCCAGGGTTCCTTGACGGTGTGAGCGCGATCGTGCTCGGGTGGAAGCAGCTGCTCACGCTGACGCTTCCCGTCGGCTGGTATCAGTCGGTGCTCGTCCCCGCCTACCTCGTATGCTTCGTAAGCACGCTTGCGATTGTGCGGATCGGTTTGCGCGATTCGAAAACCGCCGGGTTCGCCGCCGTCCCAATGCTCGCCCCGTTGGCGTTCGGTACGGTCTTTGGAAGCTCCGCCGTCAGTGCACCGCTCCGATTCGGTGCGATCACCATGGTTGCGCCACGCGAGATTGGGCTCTGGCTCGTCGGCGCGATTGCTGCTGCACTGTGGATCGTCTGGGTAACGGGAGCGGATCGCCGAGCCGCCCTGCGCCTCGGCCGACAGCAGGCGGGCGTTTCGACGCCACGTGACGTGCCCGCTGACGCCGCATCGCCGCGCCGCTCGATCCTCGCAGGTCGCGGCAGCAGATTCTTGACCGGTGCGGTCACGTTGCTGGTCGCGTTCGGCCTCGCTGCGGCTGCGGTACACGCGGTTGATGCCGGTAGCCGCACGGTCGCGCGTGATGCGGTGGCGCCGGTGGTCGTGATTCGCGAGCAGACGAGTGCCTTGGCTACCTACCGTGCGTCAAAGCGGGACACCGGTATCGATGCGCCACTCTTCTCGGTCGAGGCCGTTGACGAAGGAACTGCGCTGCCCGATCGGCTCCGCATCGCAGTGTTGGATGACTACGACGGCGTAGATTTTCACGTCGGCGAAGGTGAAGCCGGTCGTTTCTCCCGCTTCCCGAGCGGCCGCGCTGGCGCTGATGACCCGGTTGTTCGGGTGCGGATCGCCGAATCCTACGACGGCATCTGGTTGCCAACGGCTGGCTTCACCGAGCCGCCCTGGTTCATTGGCACGCGCGGTGCCGAGCTTGCTGATTCGCTGTATGTCAATCGTGAGACCGGCGCAGCCATCGCGGTTCCCAATGCTGAGGGTGTGCAGCCTGGCGATGGCTTCACCGCGCCGATGCGACGCACGAGCGACACCAAGATTTCTGATCTTCCCGCGCAGCGCACTCCTCTTGTCGACCTTGAAGCGATGCCAGAGCTTGCAACTTGGATCGAACGGCAACAGCAGAGCGCGAGCGCAGCAGGCCTGACTGAACTCATCGACAGGTTGCGTGCGCGCGGCTACCTGAGCCATGCGCTTGCGCCGGGCGAAGGCGGAACCTCCGGCGAGCACTCCAAATGGCTTACACGTCTCGCTGACGAGTACGGCACGACGTTCAAGCCCAGCCTTGGCGGTCACTCAACGAGCCGCATCGAATCACTGTTCGCAGAGCTGAACTCACAAGAACTCGCGGCGGGAGAGCACCCCGATCCTGCCGCGCTCGTTGCCGGCGTTGGCGACGATGAGCAGTTCGCTACCGCCGGAGCGCTCATCGCGCGCGCGCTCGGCTACGAGTCCCGAGTGGTTGTCGGTGTCCGTCTGACCGAGCCAGATTTCCCTGGCATTCCGGCGTGTGACACGACCTGCACCGGCGAGAACATTGCCGCCTGGATTGAAGTGCGCGGATCAGACGGAAACTGGGCCGTCGTTGACGTGACCCCGCAGCTCTCCATGCTGCCGCAGCTCATCGAACAGGGTGAACAGCTACCTGAGTTCCCAACAATTGCCGAGCAGCGTGACGCGCAGGAGGTCGATCCGCCGATCGGTACGACCGATCAGCATGAGTCGGGTGATCCCGGCACCGATGACTCGACGGGCTCGTGGTTGATTCCGCTGGCCAAGGGTGTTGGGCTTGCTGCTGGCGGGCTCGTCTGCATTGCCCTGCCGCTCATGTTCCTGCCGCTCGCGAAGCGGCGACGGGCCAGCAAGCGAAAGCGTGAGCCGAATCCTGAGCTGCGCGCGCTTGGTGCCTGGGCTGAACTGATCGACCAAGAGCGGGATGCCGGATACGAGATCGATGAGTCGCGTACCCGCCCCCGAATCGCGGCAGAGATCGGGCACCCAGCGGTGACCTGGGCAGCGATGCAGGTGGATCGAGCGGTCTTTTCACCCGAAGGAATCGACGGGGAAACCGCAGACTGGGTGTGGAATGCCGTTGAGACCCACGCCGCAGAAAGACGCCAAAATCTGACAAAGCGTGAAAAGCTCAGAGAAGCGTTTGCGATGCGTTCGCTCTGGCCGCTCGGCGGCCGCGGTTCCGCACAGGGGCGAACCAAGACACAACGCTCATCACAGAGGAAGGCAGGTTGATGGCTGCAACGATTCGGTTGGAGCACGGCTCGCAGACCCATCCGGGCATGCGACGCACCGTCAACGAAGATGCTTTTCTCGCTGCTGATCCGGTGTTTGTCGTCGCAGACGGCATGGGCGGTCATGAGGCTGGTGATCGGGCGAGCGCGGCAGCAGTGCAGGCGTTTGCGTCGATTGTTGGCCGGAACGATCTCACCTATCTCGATATTGATGAGACACTCAACCAGGCCCGCAAGGCCGTGCTTGAGGTCGCGGCGACGACCCTGCGCGGCGGCGGCTGCACGCTGACCGGCGTTGTACGTATTGTGCACGGTGGCGCTCCGCAGTGGCACGTACTCAACGTTGGTGACTCACGCGTCTACGAATACATTGATGGCGAGCTGCGCCAGATCACACGCGATCACTCACTCCATCTTGAGTTGCTTGCGCAGGGCAGCCCGCGCGCGAGCATCACGCCGCGCAATGTGATTACGCGGGCGCTTGGCTCCGAGGACAGCAGGCACGATGCCTGGCTTGTTCCGCTCCAGGTTGGTTCGCGGCTGCTCATCTGCTCGGATGGCCTCACGACCGAGGTCGAAGACATCGAGCTCGCTGAGGCACTCGCAAGCGGGAAGGACCCGGACACGCTCGTCGCCCAGCTCATCGATCTGGCGTGCGATCGTGGCGGACGCGACAACATTACGGCGATCATCGTCGATACTCTCGCGCTGGAGATGACCCCCGTGACACCAGCTGAGAGCGCTGAATTTGCCGACCTCGGTGACGACACCGAAGACACCACGGCTGAACAAGATCACACGGTCCGGGTGGCGCGCGCAGGCCGGTTCCGCAGTGAGGGCCAGCGATGAGCCCCACTCGAAAGGTCGATGACCCACGCGGGTTTCATGACGCAGAAGACTTCACCGTTGTGCAGCCGCGACGCGCGGGTTCGCGCGCTGACACCCACTCGCAGTCGCGCTCGCGGCACGGCGACGTCACGGTGTCTGCGACTCGCAAGCCATGGGAGCCGTCACCGTCGGTGCTTGCCGAGGAGACGGTCGTGTTGCCAACGCCTGACTCCGGTCTGTTTCAGGCCAAGGCGCTGCCGGTGGTCTATGGCGTGCGCACTGGTGATGTTGAGAGCTCAGCAGGGCTCACTGGGTATCTCACCCCGCGTCGCGTGCCGCCTGCGCCGGGGATCTTCACTGATTCGGGCGCGGATCCGAACAACACAACTGACCTCCCTGACCGAAGCGGCCTTGCCTCCATTGAGCGACGCACGCTGCGCGGACGAACGGCAACAGTACTCGTCTTTGCGATTGTTATTGTCGCAAGTGTGAGTGGGATCATCGCCATTGCCCGTGCCGTAATGGGATAATCGACAAAACTTGGAACATCCAGTGGATAAGAGGCGTGAGGTTCGAGCATGAACGTACCGATGTTGCTGCCAACTGAGATTGGCCAGCCAGATCCGGCCGTCACGGTCTCAACGGCGTTTGTCATGATTGCCGTGATTTGGTCGCTCGTTGGGCTTGCGTTCTTCGTCTGGTACCTGTGGTCGCTGAGCAGGCTGTTCCCGCTCATTGGTTTGCCAGCAGGCCAGGGCTGGATTCCGATTTGGAACCAGGCGCTCCTGGTCAGCCGCGGTGGATTCCCCGGTTGGCTCATGTTCCTCGTGCTCATCCCGGGCGTGAGCTTGGTGCCCTTTGTACTGCTTATGGTGTCGATTCATCGCCTCCACAAGGAGTTCAACGCGAACGTCGCGTACATCTGGTTCGCGATCTTCCTGCCCCCGGTCTGGGCAATGGTGTTTGCATCTCACCTCGAGCAGTCGCAGACCGCGGCTGGCGGATCAGGACAGTCCGGCGTTCACGGACAGCTCCCGGTGAAGGCAACCGCCGCACCCGCTGCGCGACCGAGCTCCCCCGCGCCCGTTGCTGCTCGTGCTGCGCAGGTTGCACCTGCAGCACCGGTCGCTCCGGCGCAGGCGCGCCCGGTTGCACCGCCTGCTGCACAGCCGGCGCCTGCCGCGCCCAGCCAGGCTGCCCCGGTACAGCCGCCCGCTCAGCCGGCACCCGCACCGGTACCTGCACCCGCTCCTCCGGTGGCGCCGGCAGCCCAGCCACAGCCACCTGCTGCTCCTGCGCCCGTCACACCGGCAGTTGCGCAGGAGCCTTGGGCGGTTCCCGCGGCTGAGCAAGATCCACAGCACGAGGGATGGGGCTTTAGTCGTACGACCGAAGACGCGTTCCACCAGCTCGCGGAAGAGGGCGCTCAGCCGGGCACTGCGACACCGCTCGAACCGACTGCTCCGCCGCGTCCGTTTATGTGGCCTGAGCCTGACTTCGCGAAGCCTGTGAAGCCGACGCCGGTTGCGCAGCCTGCGTCTCCGGCTCCGGCTCCAGTTCAGGCTCCAGCGCCTGCACCGCAGCCCGTTGCGGCTCCTGCGCCGACTCCGGCTCCTGCGCCGATTCCCGAGGCAGTGCAGCCTGCGGCTCAGCCCGTGCCCGCACCACAGACCGCAGCGCCTGTAGCGCCAGCCCCGGGGGCACCTGAGCCGGTCGCCCCGGCCCAGGTGCCCCCGGCACCCGTCCAGGCAGAGGCACCGACACCGGCCCCTGCCGCACCGGCACCGGCACCGGCACCGGCACAGTCGCCGGCGGTCTGGCCGATCCTGCCGGAGGCGGTTGCCCCGCCTGTCGCGCCGGCAGCAAATCGACTCTTCGCCACGGACGAAGACGAAGACGACGACCACACGATCGCCGTTGTGCGCAGCCCCCGCTGGGGTCTCGTGCTCGGTTCCAACGAGGTGTTGGTCATTCCCGGCGATGACGTGATTGTTGGCCGGAAGCCAGCAGCAACCGCAGAGTCGGTCACGCTCATCGTCGAGGACCCCACGCGCACCCTCTCAAAGTCGCACGTGCGCATGATTCGCACCGGCAGTGAGTGGCAGATCGTTGACCTCAACTCGACCAACGGTGTCGCGACGCAGGCTGCCAGCGGCGAGTGGGCCGAGGTCGCGCCGGGCACTCGCACGGCCGCGAGCGAGCGCATGATGTTTGGCACCCTCGAGGTGCGACTCATCCCGCTCGACTAAAGCTGGGCTCAGCTTCCGCTGAGGTCTTCGGTCAATCTGAAAACGCTGGTCACACCCTCGTCTACGGCGTTCGGGTTTTCCCCGAATAGGCGAACAAGCCCAGCGGTTCGTGGAACGCGGAAGGGTGTATCCGAGCTATCTGAAGCCTCCACGAACACTTCGTAGAGGTTCCCGGCTGCCTGCTGTTTTGCCCAAGCGAGCGCTTCGTAGGCGTCCCGAACACCGGTCAGGTAGTAGGCGTCCAAGGCGTAACAGGAAGTCTGGCGGTGCCAGATGTTCACGCGGTAGTTCGGTGACTCGTTGGAAAACTCCGGCTCCGCATGAACTGTCGAAAGTGCCTGCATGAGAGCAACGCTACGTCGCTTTACCTTCGAGCACTAGCCTGCCTGCAGCGAAGCCGATACGGCTTACGCCTGATCCGCGCTCTTCTGCTCTGAGCGCCAGAACGCCTGAGCTGCGTTGAACTCTGACTCGATCTCTGGGTTGTGCTGGCGCGTAACCAGGCTCACAACAATGGCGGCGAGCATCGCAAGGATGAACGCTGGCAGCAGCTCGTAGAGGCCGGTGTTCAGCGCCTTCCAGATGAAGACGGTCGCGGTGCCAACGACCATAGCTGCGAGTGCACCCCAGGTGGTGAGTTTGCGCCAGTACAGGCTGAGCAGCATGACGGGGCCGAAGGCGGCACCGAAGCCAGCCCACGCGAACCCAACGAGCGCGAGAATCGAGTCGCTCGGCGAAAACGCCAGCACACCAGCGATGATCGCGATGAGGAGTACACCGAAGCGGCCGAAGTTGAGGAGCACCTTCTCGCTCGGGGCCGGCTTACGGATGAGGCGGTAGATGTCTTCGACGATGGCCGACGAGCATACGAGGAGTTGGCTCGACAGCGTGCTCATAATTGCAGCAAGTACGGCTGCGAGGACGAGACCCGCGACGAGGGGATGGAGCAGCGTCTGTGCGAGCAACAGCACGATCGTCTCCGGGTTGGTGGGAGCTCCACCAAAGACATCGAAGTATGCGATCGCGACGAGTCCGGCCGAAAGCGCACCAGCGAGCGAGAGGAACTGCCAGCTCGTGCCGATGAGACGTGCGCTCTTCGCCTCGGCGGGGGAGCGGAGCGCCATAAAGCGAATGACAATGTGCGGCTGACCGAAGTAGCCAAGACCCCATGCGAGACCGGAGAGAATGACCAGAATGACCGCGGTGGTGGTCATGTCCGATCCGCCGAAAATTGAGAGGTTGCCTGGGCTGACGGCGTGCACGAGCGATGCGGTCTCGCCGAGTCCGCCGATGTTGATGATTGCAATGACCGGAACGATGATGAGGGCGGTGACCATCATGAGGCCCTGCACCACGTCAGTGAGTGAGGCGCCGAGGAATCCGCCGAAGAGCGTGTACACCAGGGTCACGGCAGTGATGAGCAGGACTCCGGTGACATAGTTGCCGCCGAACGCGCTCTCAAAGAAGACACCGCCGGCAACAATGCCAGACGACGCGTAGAGCGTGAAGAACACCAGAATGATCGCGCTCGATACGAGGCGCAGCAGGTGCGACTTGTCGCGCAAGCGATTCTCGAAGTAGCTCGGGATCGTGATCGAGTTCTTCGATACCTCGCTGTATGCGCGCAGTCGCGGGGCAACGAGGCGCCAGTTGAGGTACGAACCGATGAGCAAGCCAACCGCGATCCAGCCCTCGATGAGGCCGGTCGCGTAGATCGCTCCGGGGAGGCCCATGATGAGCCAGCCCGACATATCTGAGGCGCCGGCACTCAGTGCGGCGACCCACGACGGGAGCCCGCGGCCGGCGAGCATGTACCCCTCATGACTGTTGGTGCGGCGAAACGCGATGAACCCGATGAAGAGCAACACCGCGAAGTACGCACCAAGCGCAATGTAGAGGAACAGCTGATCCGACAAGCCGGATTCCTTTCGTTGACCACCAAGAAACAGGCGAAACCTACCTATAACTCTATTCCCCCTGTGAATTTGAGCCGTTCTCTTGTGACTCTGCACAGTTCTCAGGTAATCCACTGCTTTACGGCGCACACTGAATTCACCCGTGCAGGGCTCAATAGGGCGCTCGCAGTTGAAGACACGCCCGCTTCTTGAGTCGTGCGTCACTCTTTGGCAGCAGGCGTAATGTGAGAACTGCAACGAAGCCACCCGGAATCTCGAGGAGAGTGACCGTATGAAGACGATCAGCTACAACCTGCGTAAGAACCGTGCCGCGTGCGAGCTGCACGATTTGGTCGACGCACATGATGCTGACGTACTTTGCCTGCAAGAAGCTGATGCGATGACGCTCCCCGAGCGTCTCGGCAAGCTCAAGCTCGTGCATGCGACTGAGAAAAACCGACTTGGCCTCGCGATGTACGTTGATAGCGAGCGTTTCCACGTTCGTGAGTCACGCACCTTCCAGCTGAAGAAGTCGATGCACGATCGCGTGCTCGCGCCAGCTCACGAGCGACTGCTCGGCGTGCACATGCACGACTTCGAGCGCGACTCCGATGTCGTTGCCGCGTCCTTCCATGCTGCTCCGCTCACCGCGTTGAACTCACTGCGCCGCAGCCAGATTCACGCGGCACTCGCGCAGCTGCGCTCCTTTGGCCACGGACTTCCCGTGCTCATGGTGGGTGACTACAACTACCCGGTCTTCAAGAAGCGCCTCGACACCGAGATGCGCGACACCGGGTACAACCTCAACCTCAGCGACAAGCGCACGTACGCGCGATACGGCATGTTCCGCGGGCACTTTGACTTTGCGACCTCGTCTGGCTTTGACGTCTCGAGCGTGCAGACGCTTGGCCGCGGCACCTCAGACCACCTGCCGATCATGGTGACCTCGCTCATTAACGAGCCCGTCGTGTTTGCTGACCGTCCGGAGCGCAAGCTGCAGCTCGTTTAACGAACGAATGACACAAACACCTCGGGTGACTGATCCTCCGCAGAGCGGCGCGGATCAGTCACCCGAGGTGTTTCGCTGTTGTCGCAGAGTAACCCGTCAGCTGCCTACAGGCCGAGGCGTACGGGAATCTTTGCGACAGACTCGATGACCTCGGCCGTACGCGGAGCCGAATCACACAAATCCGCGAAGTCCGTTCGCTGCAGCTCGCCCGTCAGCACGCCGAACGTGAGCGATGCACCAGAGTTGATGCCAGCCTGCACATCGACGAGGGTGTCGCCAGCGGCCAGCACGGTGGAGACGTCCTGCACGCCCGTCGCCTCCATCGCGCGGTGAATCATGTACGGCGCCGGGCGGCCCGCAGCCACCTCGTCGCCGCAGACGAGCGCATCGATCACGACGGCGCTCGCCGCAGCACCCGCAGCATCAGCACCAACGACCCAATTGATTTCGTTGAGAATCCCGGTTGCGATGTCTCGTGAGAACCCGGTCGTCAGCGCAACCTTGAGGCCGGCGCTGCGCAGCTGAGTGATGGCCTCAGGAACTCCGGGCAGGGGAGTGGGCGGCTGCGCCGCATACTTCTCAGCCAGGATTGCACGGAAGCGGTCATACGCCAGGGGGACGCGATCCGCCGGGGTGAAAGGATCGCCGCCACCGAGCTCGATGAGTGCGGTGATCGCGGCGCGCTTTTCGGTGCCCATCCAGGTCTGCAGGTCTGCTGGCGAGACGGTGACGCCGGTCTCCTCGACGGCCTCGCGAAGCGCGTCGTAGACCGCGCCGCCGTCGTTGATGGTGGTTCCTGCCATGTCGAATACGGCGAGGGTAATCATTCGGAAGTGCTCCTTAAACGGTGAACGATTGAGTATGTGAAGTCAGATGGCGCTCTGCCTGGTGAAGGCGGTGCGGTGCTCGGCGCTGTTTTCGATGACGAATGTCGCCATCGCTGGGAGGTAACGGTCGTCGGCGGTCTCGATGATCCGCCCAGTGCTGTCGTACGCAATGCGACGCACGCGCAGCAGGGGCGAGCCGGGCCCAATGGAGAGTTGCTCACATTCGAGTGGCGGCGCCGCAATCGCGTCGATCGTGTGTCTGGCGCGGATCGGCACGACGCCCATGCGCAGCAGGTGTTGGTAGATGGATCCGGCGTTGAGGTCGGCTGTCAGGAGGCTTTGGCCGATCTCGTAGGGGTAAATAGAGCGCTCAAGCATGGCCGGGCGGCCGTTGAGCAACCGCACGCGAATGATCTCAACGATGGTGTCCCCAGGCTCGATCTGCAGCTCGCGTGCGATCTCGTCTGGAGCGGGACGCGGCTCCTGCGTGACGACCTGCTGACCGGGAGTGAGTCCGAGCTCGCGCGCCCACTCAGTAAATGACAAGAACGTGTCGAACGACTGGGTGGGAGCGGTGCGCTGCACCCGGGGCGGGGCTCCGCGGCGGCCGATGATCATTCCCTCCGACCTGAGCGCCGCAAGCGCCTGCCGGACGGGGCCGCGCGAGGTGCCAAATTCGGCAACGAGTGCTTTCTCGCTCGGCACGCGATCGCCAGGCTGCCAGAGGCCGGTGCGGATGCGCCGGGCCATCTCGTCATACAGCTGCGCATGCAGGGGGGAACGGTCAGTCATGGCAGTCAGCCTACGAGTTGTATGTACTGCTTTTCGGGTCGTAACGGTGACGCGAAGGTGAACGAAAAGTGACGGAATTTCAGCGGAATATGGCCACAATGAACGCCTCGCAAACAGTGCTCCAAAAAGTTGTCTTGACTACTTTTCGGGGCGCATGATCGAACCATGATCACCACGAACCAGCCGGAACACGTCGTCATTGTTGGCGCCGGCATCATCGGCCTCGGCCACGCAGTTGCTGCGCTCGATGCGGGGTACCGCGTCACCGTCCTCGAGCAGGATCACGCTGCGGTACTCGCTAGCGTTCGCAACTTCGGCCACGTCTGCGCTTCGGTGCAGGCGGGGGAGCTCGGCGAACTTGCGCAGGAGAGCCTGCCGATCTGGCTCAGTCTTGCTGAGCGTGCCGGCGTCGAAGCACGCCGCTCGGGAACGCTCGCTGTCGCACGCACCGAAGCTGAAGAGGCGGTGCTGCAGGAGCTTGTCACTGAGCGTGCGCCAGCAGGGGCTCGCCTGCTCACCGGGGCAGAGGTGAGCGAACAGCTCCACCTCGATCGTTCGGCGTTCAAGCCAGTGCACGTTGCCGGCGCGCTGTTGCCGAGTGACGTGACCGCCGATCCGCGCACCGCGGTCGCTCGCATCGCTGCGTGGGTTGCTGCCCACGAGCGCGGTGAGGTGCAGTTCGGTACGACCGTATTCGGCGCGGATCAGACCGCAGCGCACGTCACGGTCGCTACAAACCGCGGTGACATTGTCGCGGATCGCGTGGTCATCGCAGCGGGACACCTCGTGGGACGCCTGTTCCCCGAGCTGGCAGAGCAGCACGCAGTGCGCGAGTGCGTCCTCCAGATGACCCGCGTGCGGGCCCCGCACAGCATGGGCCTCGGACCGGCTGTGCTGACCGGCACCTCGATGCTCCGATACGGCGCGTTCGCTGGCCCCGCTGCAGACGCGTTGCGTGCTGAGATGCAGGCGAACCGCCGCGACCTCATTGAGATCGACGCAAACGCCATGTTCACGCAGCAGGCAGATGGCACCCTGCTCGTCGGTGACTCGCACGAGAGCTTTGCTTCTGCACCGCCCTTCCTGCGCGAGGCCTGGACCGAACTGCTGCTCGCTGAGGCAGCGCACGTGCTCGGCGCTGAACGACTCGAAGTGATCGAGCGCTGGCAAGGCATCTACGCGACGAGCGCGAAGCAGGACATTCTGCGCGCGGCTCCCGCGCCAGGCATCGACGTTGTCTCGCTCACGACCGGCGTCGGCATGACCGTCGGCCTCGGTCTCGGTGCACGCACGATCGCGAGCTGGCAGTAACCGCGGCTGTTCCGCGCTCGGTCACGCCCCACCCACAGACTTTCTGACTTTCCGTTTTACTCACACATCCATTACTCCCAAGGAGAATCGTGAAGAAATTTACTCTCGCTGCAACCGCGGCGATCACCCTGCTCGGTCTCGGCCTCACCGGCTGCTCGTCGGCATCCGAAGACACTGCTAGCGCTGAGTCGGTGACCTGCCCCGGCGGCCAGATCCGCTTCGGCGTGCTGCCCTACGAGGATCCCGAAGCACTCGAGCCCGCGTACCGTCTGCTCGCAGACGCACTCTCGGAGAAGCTCGACTGCCCGGTCGAGGTGCAGATCACCGAGGACTACGCGGCAGAGGTCCTCGCGATGGAGAACGATCAGCTCGAGATTGCACAGTTCGGCCCCCTCGGCTTCGTCTTCGCAAACGAGCGTGCCGGCGCAACCGCACTCGCATCGTTCGGTGACGCAGAGGGCCAGCCCACCACCTACACCGGTGGCATCTGGGTGCCCAAGGATTCGCCGGTCAAGACCATCGAAGATCTCAAGGGCAAGACCCTCGCGCTCGGCAGCCCCGGTTCGACCTCGGGCGACGCGCTCCCGATGTCGGCGCTCGTCGATGCGGGTATCGATGCTGATGTGCAGTGGGATTACGCTGGCGGCCACCCCGAGGCGCTCCTTGCGCTCGTGAACGGCACCGTCGACGCAGCGCAGATCAACTCGCAGACCCTTGCGACCGCAACCGAGGCAGGCACCTTCGACCCCGCAGGCTACCGCCAGGTGTGGGAGTCGGAAGAGATCCCGAACGACCCGGTCACCGTCCGCAGCAACCTGCCGCAGGAATTCCAGGACGCGGTGAAGGACGCACTGCTCGGTCTCGACTCGGCAGACGTCGCCAAGGTCAGCAAGTTCCTCGGTGTCGATCCCGCCGGTCCCATGATCGAGGTCACCAACGACACCTACAAGCCGCTCTTCGATCTCGCAGAGACGATGAACCTCACTGAGAAGGACGTATAACCCGTGAGTCTCGCCGCACCCCACGCGACCGGTATCGCCGCATTGCCCGACACCGCATCGCACACGACCGCAGAAGCTGCAGGCGCACTGAGCGCAGGCGCACACGGCGCAGCCGAGGTGCTCCTCGACGTGCAGGCCATCTCGAAGAGCTTCGGCGACCGCGTCGTGCTCAAGGACATGAGCATGCGCGTGCACGCCGGTGAAGTGGTGGCCTTCCTCGGAGCCAACGGCTCAGGCAAGTCCACCACCCTCCGCGCGGTCAACGGCCTCATCGAGGCAGATTCCGGCGATATCGAAATCGCTGGGGTGCGGCTCCACGAGGCGAGCGCGCAGCGTCGTGCTGAGGCACGTCGTACCGCTGCAACGGTCTTCCAGAAGATCCACCTCGTGCAGCGCCGAACGGTGCTGCAAAACGTCTGCGCCGGTGGCCTCGCGCGTATTCCCCAGTGGCGATCCGTGCCGGCCCTGTTCCCTGAAGATCTCAAGCAAGAAGCGATGGTCTGCCTGGAGCGTGTGGGATTGGCGGATCGCGCCCACGACCGCGCAGGCAGCCTCTCCGGCGGCCAGCAGCAGCGCGTGGCCATCGCCCGCGCACTCTGCCAGCGGCCTCGCATGATTCTCGCCGACGAGCCCGTCTCGGCGCTCGACCCCAAGGCGGCAGACGACGTCATGTCGCTCCTGCACGAACTCGCGGTCGAAGAGGGCCTCGGCGTCGCAGCGGTGCTGCACCAGCCGCAGCTGGCTCGCAAGTACGCGCACCGCGTGATCGGTCTGCGCGACGGCGCCCTCGTCTTCGACAAGCCCACCGACACCATCGACGATGCCGAACTCGCATCGCTCTACATCTAAGGATTCCCCGTGCTGACAACCGCACCTGAGCAGCCCGTAACCGCAGCAGCCGTTGCCGGGGCTCCCGTCGCCGGTGCGCTCACCGGCACCACCGGTGGCAAGAACGGCGGTAACCGCGCTCGCCGCATGGACGTGCCTCGCGATCCGCGCGCCACCGGCCGCGCCACCTCGTGGGTGACGCTCGCCGTCGTGCTGCTGGCATTGCACTGGTTTGCGTTCCAAGCAACCGACTTCCGTGTCGATGCGCTGGTGACCGGCGCAAACGGCATGGCCCGGTTCATCAGCGAGGCGTTCCCGCCTGACTTCTCGTCTGAAACGCTCGTCAAGGGCATCGAGGGTGCGCTCACCACGCTCTGGATCGGTCTGCTCGGCACGACACTTTCGGTCCCCTTCGCCCTGTTGCTCGCGGTCTTTGCCGCCCGTACCACGACGCCGAACGCCTTCATGTACCAGGTCGCACGCGGCATCCTCTCGTTCTTCCGAGCGGTTCCCGACATCGTGTTTGCGCTCATCTTCGTGACCGCGGTGGGCCTCGGCCCGTTCGCCGGTGTCCTCGCGCTCATCTGCCATAACACCGGCGTCATGGGCAAGCTCTGGGCCGAAGCGATGGAAGACATTGATCCCGGCCCCGAGCAGGCGCTCCGCACCGCTGGCGCATCGCGTTGGCAGGTCGTGTCGAACGCGACCATCCCGAGCGTGCTTCCGCAGCTCACCGGCCTGCTGCTCTACCGCTTCGATGTGAACGTGCGTTCGTCGCTCGTGCTCGGTCTCGTCGGTGCTGGCGGTATCGGTCTCCTCATCAACAAGGCGATCAAGACCTTCCAGTTCAACGAGATGCTCACCTACCTCATCATCATCCTCATCGTGATTGTGGCGGTTGACCTGCTCTCGGGTTGGATCCGGAAGCGTCTCCAGCAGTAGCCTGCTGGACGTCGATCCCGAACAGGGTCGCGAGGGCCTGCGCCGCATCGTCGCCGCGGCCCTCGCGACCGAGTGTGCGGATCCGCGTCATCGGCTCGTGGAGCAGCTTCCCGGTGAAGCGCCGGAGCGCAGAGGTGACCTGATCTGACTCGCACAGCTCCTCCTCGAGGATTGCCGCGACGTGGGTGCGCAACGCGCGCAGACTCGGGACGGCGTCCCGCTCCGCCTCAAGCGCGTGAAACTCTGCGGCGGCAGCGCGCACGATCTCGTGCGCTTCTGCCTCAGCGCTCAGCTCGGCGACGGGCGCGTGCTTGGCGATTGTTTCGAGGTCGAGGAGCGAGACTCCCGGCAGCCCGGCAACCGCTGGATCAATATTGCGGGGGAGTCCCAAATCAATCAGTAGGAGTCCCTGTTCACGAACCTGGCCCAGATGGTCGGTGGTGAGGAGGGGCTCTTCTGCGCGTGTGCAGGCGACAACGAGGTCGGCTGCCGCGAGTGCCTCGCTGAGCTGGTCGTTGGCGACCGGTGTGAGGTCGTGCTGGGTCGCGTAGTCGGCCGCTCGACCAGACGGTGAGAAAACCCGAATGTTGGTGACGCCGCGCGCTCTGAGCGCTGCGATTGAGGCGCCGGCGTAGGCGCCGGTGCCAATGAGGAGCACCCGAGCCGATGACCAGTCGGGGATGCGGGCTTCTGCGATCCGCAACCCAAGGCGCACGAGGGATTTGCCGCTTGACCTGATGTCTGTGCGATGCCCCACCTCGCGAGAGGTGCGGGTGGCGGTGCGAAACAGATGCTCCAATTGATGTGTCAATGTGCCCTGCTCGCGGGCGGCATCGTGTGCCCGGCGAACTTGCCCGGCAATCTCTGTTTCGCCAATGACGGCGGAGCGGAGGCCCGAAGCTACCTCGCACAGGTGTACGACCGCGGCGTGCCCGGTCGCGGTGGTCGCGACAGTGTCCAGGTCGGTCTCTGGGAGATTTGCCGCCGTGGCGATGCCCGCGAGGAGTGATCCGGGTACCCAGTCGTCTGGCTCGGCATCGAGGTCAGCGTACACCTCGAAGCGGTTGCACGTCGCAAGCACGACCGAGCCGCGGGTGAGTGGGGTCGTGGTGAGCGCGGCAGCAATCGCGTCTTGGCGAAGCGAGAGTCGCTCGAGGAGCCCAAACGGGGCGCGGTCGAGCGGGAATGACAGGGAAATAAGCATGTAAAGCGGGTTTTCAGGCTCGTGGTCAAGGATCAGGGATAAGCAAATCACCCATTCCTGAATACATCTGACCTAATACATCAGATGTGGGTATTAGTATCTGGTGCGATGAATGCTTTACCTGCAACCCACCCGCTCATTTCGGGGCGTACGAGCGGTTCGCCGTTGATCCGCGCGCTCCGTGGAGATCGTCCTGACCGTGTCCCCGTGTGGTTCATGCGCCAGGCCGGTCGCTCGCTGCCGGAATACCGTGCGCTGCGCGCCGAGCACCGCATGCTCGATGCGTGCCTTGATCCGCAGCTTGCCTCCGAGATCACCCTGCAGCCCGTGCGCAGGCACGGCGTCGACGCCGCGGTGTTCTTCAGTGACATCGTCGTCCCGCTGCTGCTTGCCGGTGTCGACGTCGACCTCGTCGCCGGGACCGGACCGGTCTTTACGCAGCCCGTGCGCACCGCCGCAGATGTGGCGCGCTGCCGCGCAGAGCACTCGCCTGAGCGCCTGCGGGCCGCGCTTGGTCCGATTCGTGAGGCGGTCGCCTTGACCGTTGCCGAGCTCGGTGAGGTGCCGCTCATTGGCTTTGCTGGCGCGCCCTTCACACTCGCTGCCTATCTCGTTGAGGGTCGGCCGTCGCGTGAGCACCTCAAGGCACGTGCGCTTATGCACTCCGACCCCGGTGTGTGGGCTGCCCTGCTGGACTGGGCTGCGGATCTCAGCGCCGTATTCCTCGAAGCGCAGGTCGAGGCTGGCGCGAGTGCGGTGCAGCTGTTTGACTCGTGGGCTGGCTCGCTGAGCGTCGCTGACTATCGCGCGGCCGTAGCGCCAGCGTCCCGGCGTGCGCTGTCGCTCGTGCGCGACACTGGCGTGCCGATCATTCACTTCGCGGTCGGGTCAGGTCACCTGCTTGAGGCGCTTGCCGAGGTTGAGCCGCACGCGCTCGGTGTGGATTGGCGGATCCCCCTCGACGAAGCAAGCGCCCGCCTCGGCGACGCGTTTCCGCTACAGGGCAACCTCGACCCCGCACTGCTGTTTGCAGGGCAGTCGGCGCTCGAAGAACACCTCGCCGATGTGCTCACCCGCGGCGAGCGCGCCCCAGGCCACGTGCTGAACCTGGGGCACGGAGTGCCGCCTGAGACTGATCCTGAGGTGCTCACTCGGATCGTGGAGTTTGCGCATGCCTGGCGTAGCTAGCGCCGGCGCTGCCGATGCTGGCCAGCTGGCTGTTGCCGTCGTTGGCGGCGGTGTTGCTGGGATGGTGGCTGCGTGGGAGCTCGCACGCGCTGGCATGCGGGTGACGCTGTTCGAGCGTGAGGCCACACTGGGTGGCCGAATTGCGAGCGCCCTGCTTGCGGGGCATCGCGTCGACCTCGGAGCGGAGGCCTTTGCGACGCGAAACGGTGGCGTGCACGCGTTGCTCGCAGATCTGGGGATCGCTGACGAGATTGTCTCGCCTGCAGCGCTCGGCTCGTGGGTGTACGCAGATGGTCGGGCGCTGCCGTTGCCTGCCGGTGGTGCGGTGGGGATTCCGGCCCAGCCGCTGTCCCGTGCGTCGCGAAGTGTGCTCGGCTGGGGCGGGGCGTTGCGAGCTGCGGCTGGGCGGGTGCTACCGATCCGCGCCAGGGTCACGCGAGATTCCTCGCTTGCTGAGCTCGTGCGCACCCAACTGGGTCAGCGGGTACTTGATCGGCTGGTGCGGCCGGTGTGCTTGGGAGTGTATTCGCGGGAGCCTGAGCTCATGTCGGTGGGTGCTATTCCTGGGCTGTACGACGCCTACGTGCGCACTGGGGGCTTGGTTCGTGCGGCGCGTGAACTGCGTGCGTCTGCGCTGTCGGCTGGTGGCGCGGTGGCCGCGCTTCCCGGCGGAATGTTTCACCTCGTCGACGTGCTCGAACGTGAACTGGAGCGCCTCGGTGTGCAGATCCGCACCGGCGTCACGATTGCCACGATTGGGGGCGCGGATCGCGACCGCATCATCCTCCGCAGCGAATCTGGCGAGTGTGTGGCCGAAGCCGATGGCCTTGTCGTGGCCACTCCGGAATCTGCGGCGAGCGCGTTGTTTGGGTGGGACGAGTGTGGCTCGCCGGCAGGCGAGGCCCCCGAGGGGGTCGGGGCAGCTGGAGCAGCCGGGGCCACCGGGGCCACCGCGCTGGTGGAAGTGGTGGCGCTCGCGCTGACGGACGCGCGCCTGGATGCCGCCCCGCGAGGCACTGGCATGCTGGTCGCCCCGGGTGGTGAGCGATCGGTGCGGGCGAAGGCCCTCACGCACGTCACGGCGAAGTGGCCTGATCGTGCGGCGCAGCGTGGGCCAGGCGAGCACGTGCTGCGACTCTCGTATGGTCGCGCCGGATCGGCTCCCGAGACCGTCGGATTGTCCGATGATGACGTGCGTGCGCTCGCACTGCAGGACGCATCGGAACTGTTGGGCGTGGATCTGGCTGACGCGTCAATCCAGGCGTGTGTGCGGCAGCAGTGGCATGCCGGGGGGAAGCGTTGCGAGTTGGTGGCAACCCCGCAACGTATCACCGTCGCTGGGGACTGGGTGCACGGCACCGGCCTGGCTTCGGTCATTCCTGGTGCGCGCACGGCAGCCCGCGACCTCATCACCAAACTTCGTCAAGCATCAACAGAAAGCGTCACGTCGTGAATTTCATTCCCGTCACCCGTGCTGATGGCCCAGTCGCCGCAGCTCCGAACCGCATCAGGATCGGCACCCGCGGCAGTGCACTCGCGGTCACACAGACCACGACCGTGGCCGAGGCGATCGCGCGAGCGACCGGCTGCGAAGTCGTGCTCGTGATCATTCGCACCCACGGTGACGTCTCTCGGGCACCGCTCGCGCAGCTCGGTGGCACCGGGGTATTCGTGAGCGCCCTGCGCGATGCGCTGCTCGCGGGAGAGTGCGACGTCGCGGTGCACTCACTCAAGGACCTGCCGACCGGACCCTGCGAGGGGGTCACCCTCGGGGCGGTACCTGAGCGCGCTGATCCGCGTGATGCGCTCTGCGCGCGGGACGGTCTCACCTTCGCAACGTTGCCCACAGGCGCGCTGATCGGCACCGGTTCTCCGCGCCGCACGGCACAGCTGCTCGCGCGCCGTCCGGATCTGCGGGTTACTGACCTGCGCGGCAACGTCGATACTCGACTTGCACGCATCACCGCGGATCTTGACGCCGTCATCCTCGCCTGCGCCGGACTCGATCGACTTGGCCGCGCCGATGCGATCTCGGAGCGGTTCCCGCTGACGGTTGCCCCCGCGGCTCCCGGCCAGGGTGCGCTCGCGATTGAGGTGCGCACGAGTGATGCGTCCGACCCAGTGTTGCTCACAGCCCTTACCGCGCTCAATGACCCGGCCACCCGGGCTGAATCACTCGCCGAGCGCGCGCTGCTCGGCACCCTCGAGGCCGGATGCGCTGCGCCCGTCGGTGCATCCGCGCGCATCGTGGACGGCCGCATCGAGCTGACGGCAGCCGTGTATGCGGAGGACGGCAGCGGCCATGTCACGGTCACCGCGAGTGACGAGTGGCAGGGATGGGGCGCGGATCGATCCGCCGTCTACCATCGCAGCCTGGCAGATGCGGTGCCCGCCGAGCTCGGTGCCCGAGTCGCGAGGGACCTCATTGCGCGCGGTGCGCTCGACGTTGCACCCGCAGGGACGCTCGGCGTGACCGGACCGTACGATCCTGCGCTGCAGGTGGTCGCGTGAGTGTGCCGGTGTCGTCCGAGGTTGGGGCGCTGCCGCTCGCTGGTGTTCGCGTGCTCGTGCCGCGCGGACCGCAGGACGGGGCCGCGATCGCCGCACACGTGCGGTCACTCGGGGGCGATCCCGTGCTTATACCGTTGCTCACAACCGGGCCACTCGAAAAAGATTTGGCCGATTCGTTCGCTGCCGCGGTTGCTCGGTGGAACGCCGGCGCCTACGCCTGGTGCGCCGTCACGAGCGCGCGGGGAGCCGAGGCGTTTGTTGCTGCCGGGGCGATGCCTGCGCGCGGTGGGCGGATCGCGGCCGTCGGCCCAGCCACCGCCGAGGTGCTGACTGCCGCGGGGTTCACGGTCGCGGTCATGCCCGCCGAATACACGGGGGAAGCGCTCGGTGAAGCGCTCGTGCGTGCGCTCGATCCTCAGATGGGTGCCCGCGTGCTGCTGCCGCTCTCACACATCGCGGCACCCACGCTCGAACAAACGTTGCTCACAGCAGGCCACCGGCCAGACCGCGTGACCGCCTATACGACAGTGGCGATCCCCGCAGACCCAGTACGAGACGCAGAGATCGACACCGCGGTTGACGCTGCGTTGGTGCTCAGTGGATCCTGCGCGCGCGCACTCCACTCCCGATTCCCTGAACTCTTCGCGCATGTGCCCCTCGTAGCCATCGGGCCGCCGACCGCGTCTGAGATCTCACGGCTGGGGCGATCCGAGCCCATCATCGCCACTATCCACAGCGCGCGAGGCGCCGTTGACGCGCTCGCCGCCACCTACTTGACTCACTCTTCACACCCATCGCAAGGAGCACCCGAATGACACACTTCACCGTCCCCACTCAGCGCCCACGGCGCCTGCGGGCGAACCCTGCCATGCGGCAGCTTGCTGCTGAGACGCGGGTGGATCCGCGAGACCTGGTGCTGCCGGTATTCGTGCGCGAGGGGATTACCGAGCCGCGACCGATCTCATCAATGCCCGGGGTCGTGCAACACACGATGGACTCGCTGCGTGCAGCGGTCTCGGAAGCCGCCGCTGCCGGTGTCGGGGGAGTGATGATCTTCGGCATCCCCGAGCATCGCGATGCCATCGGAAGTGCTGCGACCGATCCTGCCGGTGTGCTCAACGAGGCGACACGGGCGGTCGCTGCCGAGGTGGGTGATGCGCTCGTAGTGCAGACCGACCTCTGCCTCGACGAGTTCACTGACCACGGGCACTGCGGAGTACTTTCCCCAGGGGGTCAGAACGTCGACAACGATGCGACGCTTGCGCGGTATTGCGACATGGCACTTCGGCAAGCTGAAGCTGGATCGCAGCTGCTTGGCCTCTCCGGCATGATGGACGGCCAGGTTGCCGCGGTGCGAGCCGAGCTCGATCGCGAGGGGTTCATTAACACTGCGATCCTGGCCTACTCGGCGAAGTACGCATCTGCGTTCTACGGCCCGTTCCGTGAGGCCGTTGATTCGCAGCTCACCGGTGACCGTCGTACCTACCAGATGGATCCCGCGAACCGGCGTGAAGGGCTACGCGAAGCTACCCTTGACGCGGCAGAGGGCGCTGACATCGTGATGGTGAAGCCGGCGATGAGCTATCTCGACGTGCTCGCCGACGTTTCTGCCGTGAGCCAGGTGCCCGTGTGGGCGTACCAGGTGTCAGGCGAAGCCGCGATGATCGAGGCTGCTGCAGCCAACGGCTGGATCGACCGCCGAGCCGCGATCACCGAGTCTCTGGTTGGCATCCGTCGTGCGGGAGCTGATGCCATCCTCACCTACTTCGCTACCGAGGCTGCGGGGTGGCTGCGATGAACGGCGCGGATCAGACCCACCACGAGAGCAACCCTGTGAGCAACGCTGACCTCGCCGCGCGCGCTGCTCGCGCGATTCCAGGTGGGGTGAACTCGCCCGTGCGTGGCTTCGGCTCCGTCGGTGGCACGCCACGATTCATGGTGAGCGGCCAAGGCTGGCGAGTGACTGACGCGGAGGGGACGGAATACGTCGACCTCATCGGTGCGTGGGGTCCAGCGCTGCTCGGCCACGCACTCCCTGAGGTCATCGATGCGGTGCAGCGGAGTGCAGCGCAGGGACTCGGCTTCGGTACCTCGGTGCCGGCCGAGGCAGAGCTCGCCGAAGAGATCATGCAGCGGATGCCAGACGTGGAGCGGGTTCGCCTTGTCTCCACGGGCACCGAGGCGACAATGACGGCCATCCGTATCGCACGCGCGGCGACCGGTCGACCGCTCATCATCAAGTTTGCTGGCCACTACCACGGTCACTCCGACGGTCTACTCGCCGCGGCAGGCTCGGGCCTCGCCACCTTCGGACTGCCAGGCTCAGCGGGCGTGACCGCTGAGATTGCCGCCCAGACGCTGGTGCTCCCGTACAACGACCTCGCCGCACTCGAGACCGCGTTCGCCGCGCATCCGGGGGAGATCGCTGCGATCATCACCGAATCGGCTGCCGCCAACATGGGCATCGTGCCACCAGCACCCGGGTTCACCGCTGGCCTTTTGCGCATCGCCCATACGAACGGCGCGCTCGTCATTACCGATGAGGTGCTCACCGGGTTCCGTGCGAGCGCATCCGGCTACTGGGGCATTGAGCGGCCAGACATTGCGCCAGGGCAGCGCCCAGACCTCTTCACCTTCGGCAAGGTCATCGGCGGCGGCCTCCCGCTCGCCGCACTCGGCGGTCGTGCCGAACTCATGGACCTTCTCGCGCCTCTCGGTCACGTCTACCAGGGTGGGACCCTGTCAGGAAACCCGGTCGCCGTAGCTGCGGGCCTCGCCACGATGCGTGCAGCAGACTCGAGCGCGTACTCCCAGATCGAGTGGTTCGCAGACGCCCTCGCAGACGAAACCTCGACCGCGCTCGCCGCAGCTGGCGTCCCGCATCGCGTGCAGCGAGCCGGCACGCTGCTGAGCGTGCTGTTTGGTGATTTCCCCGCGGCACCGCACACCTACGACGAGGTGTTGCAGCAAGATACCGCTCAGTACCGCGCCTTCTTCCACGCGATGCTCGATGGCGGTGTGCACCTGCCGCCGAGTCCGTTCGAAACCTGGTTCGTAAGTGCCGCTCATGACGCCGTCGCGCTCGAACGAATTGCCGCTGTGCTGCCTGCAGCGGCACGTGCCGCTGCAGCCGCAGCGTAATTTCTTGAATCTCTGCGACGTTCTAAGCCCAGCCAATGAGAATCCCGCTACGATGCAGTTAACAGCCAGGAGAAAGGCACCACAAAGCTAATGTGCACACGAGTAGTTTGGCCCGACGCGAACGGCGCAGTTGTAGTCGGCCGAAATATGGATTTCAACATTGATCTCCTGACGAACCTGTGGAAGCTGCCTCGGGGCATCGAGCGCAACGACGGCGTGAACGGCAAGATTACGTGGACCGCCAAGTACGGCAGCATCATCGCCACCGCGTTCGACATGGTCGCGTGCGATGGCATGAACGAAGAAGGTCTCGCGGGCCACATCCTGTGGCTTGCAGAGTCGGACTACGGCACCCCCGCTGAGGGCGACCTGCAGCTCAGCCAGGCAGTGTGGCTGCAGTACTACCTCGACAATTTCAAGACCGTGGCTGAAGCAGTTGCGTGGACCGAAGAGTCGCAGGTACAGATCGCTGAGCTCATGGACCCGGTACGCCGTACTCCGCCGAGCCTGCACCTCGCGCTCAACGACGCAACCGGTGACTCGGCAATCATTGAGTACACCGATGGCAAGCCCAAGGTGTATCACAGCCGCGAGTACAAGGTCATGACGAACTCGCCGACCTACGATCAGCAGCTCGAGCTTGTGAAGCAGTACGAGGGTCTCGGCGGTGACAAGCCGATCGGCGGCACCACGCTCGCAACTGACCGTTTCGCACGTGCGTCGTACTACGTCGAGCGTCAGAAGCAGCCGAAGACTCAGCTGGAGTCGATGGCAGCGATGTTCAGCATCATGCGTAACGTGGCGCAGCCCTTCCGCATCCCGGATCCCGGCAAGCCCGACGCGTCGCAGACCATCTGGCAGACTGTGCTCGACCTGACGAACAAGCGTTACGCGTTCGAATCGACCACCCGTCCGAACATTGTTTGGGTCGACTTCAAGTCGCTCGACTTCTCGGAGGGTCTCCCCGAAATGAAGCTCGACCTCGTCGGCAAGATGGCGCTTGAGGGTGGCATCGCAGGCGACGTGAGCGGTCTCTTCAAGGAGGTCAGCCCGCTGACCGACAAGGGCCTCAAGCTGGGTCTGCGCTTCCTCCAGGTCGCATCGCAGAAGCAGGACGAGTTTGCAGCAGTTATCAAGGAGCTTCAGGGGCTCATGAAGGCTTCCTAAGGACGAGCGCGCTGATCCGCCCCTGCACACTCAGGCGCGGATCAGCTCGGCCTTCCAGACAGCGCAAAAGCGCCAGTACTCATCATTGTGAATACTGGCGCTTTTGCGTGGTGCGGAGCTATTGCTTATCTGAAGCATCCGATGCTGGCCCGCGGCTGCACTCGTACTCGTTCGCCTCATTGAACTTGTGCAGGAGCGTCCGAAGCGTTGTCAGCTCCTCTGGTGTCCAATCGGTGAGACGGTCGATGTAGTTCGCCGCCTGAATAGCGCGAAATTCCTCAATGAGTGCCTCAGCCTGCTCGGTGCGCGTGAGGAGCATGACGCGACGATCGTGCGGCGACTCAGACTCCGTAATGAGTTCTTGCTTACGCAAAAACGCTACCTGGCGGCTGACGGCGGCCTTGTCGATCCCCATTCGGGTCGAAATTTCTTTCGCACTGATGGGGCCAGAACGCAGAATGATCTGTAGCGTGATGAGACCAAGGCCACTCAAGCCAGGGCACATGTCCTCAGAGACGTGTGCCCACCGACGCCGCGTCAGGGCGACCGTCTGGCCCAGCTCCGAGAGGAGACCGGTGACGAGTGCTGTTCTCTCGTCACCGTCGGGAGTCATGCCTGGTCCTTCTGCTCTTCAGTTGCCGAAGCAGCCTCAGCTGCTCGAAGCTCTGCGATCCGCTCTGCATTGCTCTTCGTCTTGAGCGGCAGGTTCGGGAGGAACAAGATCGCGACGATTGCAACGATTGCAACCGGGCTTGCGTACAGGAAGATATTACCAATTGCGTGACCGTACGCCGATTCAACAACCTCGCGGATCGGGGCGGTAAGCTCAGCGATCTTCGGCAGCTGGCCGCCAGCGAGCGCCTCTGCGCCCTTCATATCTGCGGGGGACAGGTGAGCGATGCCCTCGCCGATGAAGGTCGTGACCTTCTGCGCCAGGATTGCACCCATAACCGAGATACCAGCGGTGCCACCGATGGTTCGGAAGAACGTGACTGCCGAGCTCGATGCACCGAGCTGATGCGGATCAACAGTGTTCTGCACGACCAGGACGAGGTTCTGCATGGTCATGCCGACACCAGCGCCGAGGATCGCCATCGAGATGCCGACGTACCAGTAGTTCGTGTCGTAACGCAGCTGGCCCATGAGGAGGAGGCCCGCGAGCAGCAAGAACCCACCGGTGACGACGTAGCCCTTCCACTTACCGGTCTTGGTGATGAGCTGACCGACGATGGTCGACGAGATGAGCACGCCAGCCATCATCGGAAGAGTGAGCAGGCTCGACTCGATGACCGTGCGGCCGCGGGCAAGCTGCATGTACTGGCCGAGGAACACTGCGGTGCCCATCATCGCCAGGCCAACAGCGATCGAAGCGATCGACGCCATCGTGAAGGTGCGGTTCTTGAACAGCTCAAGCGGAATGAGCGGCTCTTCGACCTTGAGCTCGACGAACACCGCGATGATCAGGAGAACGATGCCACCGATGACCATGACAGCCGACTGCCACGAGATCCAGTCGAAGTTCGAGCCCGCGAGGGTGATCCAGATGAGCAGGCTCGAGAAGCCGGTCGAAATGAGGGCCGCGCCCCAGTAGTCGATCTTGATCTTCTGCTTAATGACCGGAAGATGCAGCGTCTTCTGCAGCATGATGATCGCAACGATTGCGATGGGGGCTGCAACGTAGAAGTTCCAGCGCCAGCCGACGGTGTCCGTCAGCAGACCACCGAGGAGCGGACCGCCAACGGTCGCAACCGCCATGATCGCGCCGAGGATACCCATGTACTTGCCGCGCTCGAGCGGGCTGACGATCTCTGCGAGAACGATCTGGCCGAGAGCGCCGAGGCCACCAACGCCGATGCCCTGGAGCACGCGGAACGTGATGAGCCACGTGGAATCATGCGCGAAGCCGGCCAGCGCCGAAGCGATGATGAAGACGATCAGCGCGACCTGCAGCAGCACCTTCTTGCTGGTGAGGTCGGCGAGCTTGCCCCAGATCGGGGTCGAAATTGCGCTCGCGAGCATGGTCGCGGTGACGACCCAGGTGAACGCTGCCTGGGTGCCGCCGATGTCAGCAATGATAATCGGCATCGAGGTGCCGACGACGTTCATTGCGAGCATGGAAACGAAGTTTGCGAGGAAGAGGCCTGCGAGGGCCATGTTCTTTGCGCGTCCGGTGAGGACGCCTTCGAGGTGTGTCTTCACCGACCCGGTGGTTGGGGTGCTACTCATTCGCGGATGAGATCCTCTCGATTAGTTGATAGTCGTCAACTATATACGAATTGGTTGCTGTTTGACAACTAACTGTCTGAGAGTGGGCTGGGGTGTGGTGCGTGCGTGCTGAGGAATGTTGACCCGCGTCCCGCTGGCAGGCACATTTGCCGGAAATATGTAATCGGCCTGCAATATGCAGAATCCGGCCCCAAGCAACATATTGACGGCCGATTGCCGATCTGCGGAGAGTGGTCTGGGTGGGCGCCGGCCGCACTGACCGCCCGGGCCTCGACGGCCTCGCTGGCCTCGCTGGCCTCGCCGGCTTTTACCATCGGTATGAAAAAGTCGCTACATCTGAACGAATTTGGCCAAATCCGTCTTACCGACGCTCGATTTGCAGACGGGGTAAAGTGAGGACGACCAGGGGCGCGGATCACCCAACCACAACGCCCAAAACACAGAAAGTGGTGCGGCACAGAAGAAATCTGCACCGCACCACTCAAGTCACCCATGGGCAACCCAAAGCCAACCTGAAACCTACACGGCGTCGGCCTCGCGCTGCGCCCGCTGCGAGAAGTACACAGGGATGAGCGACAGCAGGATCATGAGCGTCGCAATGACGTTCACCTGGTTGACCTCGTTCGGGCGGCCCATCTGGTTGAGGATCCAGAGCGGCAGCGTCTCCACACCAGGCGGCGCCGTGAAGATAGTGACGACGATCTCATCGAACGACAGCGCGAAGGCGAGCAGGCCACCAGCGATGAACGAGCTGCGGAACTGCGGGAACGTCACGAGCTTGAACGTCTGCATGATGCCGGCGCCGAGGTCCATCGAGGCCTCCTCGAGGTTCGGGTTCATGCGGCGCAGGCGGGCGATCACGTTGTTGAACACCATGACCACACAGAAGGTCGCGTGGGCGATGATCATGCCCCAGTATCCGACGTGCAGACCCATGGGCTTGAGCACCTGGTGGAAGGTGTTCGACAGCGCGACACCGGTGACGATGCCGGGCAGCGTGATCGGCAAGATGATGAGCAGGTTCACGGTGTTCTGACCGAAGAACTTGAAGCGCTGCAGGGCGAACGCGGCAAGCGTGCCAAGGATCAGCGCGATCGCGGTTGCGATAACGGCAACGATGACCGAGTTGAGGAATGCGGCGTGCGCAGCCGGGTTGACGAGCGCCTTGTGCCACCACTCGAGCGAGAAGCCCGGAATGGGCCAGCCCGAAACACGGCCTGCGTTGAACGAGTTCATGATGATCACGAACATTGGGATGTACATGAAGCCCAGCACGATCGCGGTGATCGCGCCGAGGATGATTTTGGTTGAGCGGCTCAAGCGAAGCATGATGTTTCCTTCGACTTCCTGGGGCTTACAGGTTGTTCAGCGCGCCGGTGCGGCGGACTGCCCAAAGGTAGACAACGACGAGCACGATCGGGACGACCGCGAATGCTGCCGCGAGCGGCGGGTTGAGGTTGATGTTCTGCGCAATGACGGTGCCGATCATCTGGGTGCTGCCGCCGACGTACTGTGCAGCGATGTAGTCACCGAGGCTGAGCGAGAACGTGAAGATCGAGCCGGCAATGAGCGACGGCATGAGGAGGGGAGTGACGACGGTGCGGATCGTGCGCCCACCGCGGGCACCAAGGTCAGAAGACGCGTCAAACAGGTTGGGCTGGATCTGTGAGACCGCGGTGAAGACCGGGATCGCCATGTACGGGAACCAGAGGTAGACGAGCGTGAGCGTCACGGTGATGATGCCGAAACCGGGACCCGAAATACCGAGCGGTTCGAGTGCCCAGTTGAAGAAGCCCTGCTCGGTCCAGACGAGGCGCATGCCGATGACCTTGACGAGGTAGCCGGCCCAGAGCGGGAGCGTGACGAGCACTGCGAGCACCGCGCGCAGCTTTGGACCTGCAACCTGTGCCATGAAGACGGCGAGGGGAACCGCGAAGAGCGCACAGATGAGGGTCACCGCGAGAGCAATGCCGAGCGTGCGGCCTGCGGTCGCGAGGTACGCGGGGATCGTGAAGAGATCCTGGAAGTTTTCAAGCGTGAAGCCCGGCTTGACGCGGGAAGTGAATGGATCCGTCGTCCAGAACGCTGTGATGAGCAGCATCGCGAGCGACAGGATGTAGACGCCCACAAGCCAGACCATAGGAAGTGTGAGCAGCGCTGCGAGGCGCGACTTGGGGCGCCGGTAGAGCGCGGTCGAGAGCGGCTTCGGGCGGCGTTCGAGAAGAGATGGAGTACTCACGGGGTGTCCTCGTTGACTGGCTGCGTGCGGGGGGAGCGCGCGGTATTGCGTGCGGGGTGTCGCGCTGGCTCAGGAGAAGTCGCGCGCGATGAGAGGGGTGCCGTGGGGCGGATCACCAAAGCGGTCCGATCCGCCCCACGAATGAAGGGTGGTTAGCCCTTCACGGTCTGCCAGGCCTTGGTCCAGTCCTGGTAGTTGGTGCACTGGACGTCGGTGCGGCCGTCGATGCACTGGTCGATCGGGGTGGTCCAGAACCACACCTGGTCGTAGTAGTTCTCGTCGGTTGCGTTGAACGCCTCGCAGTGTGCCTTTGCTTCGTCGCTGGTGTCGCAGAACGCGGCGTTTGCGGGTGCCATGCCGAAGTTCATTGCGATTGCGCCGTTCACCTCGGGTGCCGAGGTGTAGTTCATCCACTCGTATGCGCAGTTGGGGCTCTTTGCGTCAGCTGCGAGCATCCATGCGTCTGACCAGCCGGTCGCTCCCTCTCCAGGGAGAACACTTGCGAACTTTGCGTCATCGCCGGTTGCCTTGCGGAGCACTTCCCACGAGGTGCCAACGACCGAGTTGCCGCCGGTGAACGAAGTGACGTTCGTTGCAGGGCTCCAGTACTCCGACACCATCGGGTTCTGCTGCTTGAGGAGCTCGGTTGCTGCTGCGAGCTGGTCTGCATCGAGCGCGTAGGGGTTCGTGATGCCCAGGTCAGGCTGGTGCTTCATGAGGTAGATAGCTGCGTCAGCGATGTAGATGGGGCTGTCGTATGCAGCGATCTTGCCTGCGTACGGGCTGTCCTTCTCCCAGACGACGTCCCAGCTCGTGGGAGCTTCCTTGACGACGTCGGTGTTGTACTGGAGGATGTTTGCGCCGCGACCGATCGGCACGCCGTAGGCATTGCCGTTGAGGGTGTCATAGAGCTGGCCCTGCATGCCGGGAACGATGTCGTCACCGAAGTTCGGGATGAGATCGGTGTTGATCGGCTGGACGTTGCCGTCAACAATGAGGCGGAGGCTTGCGTCACCCGATGCCGACACGAGGTCGTACTCTCCGGTGCGCATGAGGGTCACCATTTCATCACTGGTTGCGGCAACCTTGCGGTTGACGACGCAGCCGGTGTCTGCGGTGAACTGATCCGACCATGCGGGCTCAACGAAGCCCGACCATGCGACGATGTTGACTTCCTTTTCGAGGTCGCCGAGCTCCGTCATCATGGGGATCTCGGGGACGTCGATCTGGAGGCCGCCTGCTTCGCCGGATCCGCCAGCATCGCTGCTGGAGCAACCGGTCAGGACGAGACCCAGTGCGGCCGCGATTGCGAGCGGCGCAATGAGTGCCTTTTTCTTGTTCATCAGAACTCCTTTGTTGATGTGTCTTACGGGTATGAAAGCTGGGGAGCGAGGTGCGCGGGGCCGCGATGCGGGGCGCGGATCGCCCTAGGCCGCAGCGGCCTGCGCGCCGGCGGTGCCGGGGATCGCGGTCGCGAACTCGCGGGGGAACTGCAGGCGGACGTTGTCGCCGCGGCGGATCGCGATGCTCGTGCTGGGGAGATGCGCGTTCTGCGCCTCCGAGATGTATCGCTCGCCATCTGCGCCGTCGACGAGGTAGCGAGTGTGTGCTCCCGCGTAGACGGTTTCGGCGATGGTGCCTGCGATCTCGACGATGCCCTCGCTCGCTGCGGGAGCGCTCGCGTCGACGAGCGAGACGCGCTCGGGGCGGAGGCTATGCAGATCTGCGTTGCCGAAGTAACGCTGCGAAAGTTCCGAGGAGATGATGTTGGTCACGCCGAGGAAGCGAGCGACGAACTCGGTCTCCGGGAATTCGTAGACCTCGCGCGGTGACGCGACCTGTTCGATCTTGCCGTTGTTGAAGACGGCGACGCGGTCGGAGAGGGTAAGTGCCTCTTCCTGGTCGTGCGTGACGAAGATGAAGGTGATGCCGACCTCGCGCTGAATCTGCTTGAGCTCAACCTGCATCTGCTCGCGCAGCTGCTTATCGAGCGCGCCGAGCGGCTCATCGAGCAGGAGCACCTTCGGGCGCAGGATGAGTGCGCGAGCGAGCGCGATGCGCTGACGCTGGCCGCCCGAGAGCTGCGAGGGCTTGCGGCCGGCGACCTGGCTCAGGCGAACCTGCTCGAGTGCCTCGCCGACGAGCTTCGCGCGCTCGGCCTTGGCAACGCCGCGAACCTTCAGGCCGTAGCCAACGTTCTCTGCGATCGAGAGGTGGGGGAACAGCGCGTAGTCCTGAAAGACCGTGTTGACCTCGCGGTCAAAGGGGGCGGATCGCGTGACATCGGTGCCGTGCAGCAGGATCTGGCCCGCGGTCGGCTCTTCGAAGCCAGCAATCATGCGGAGGACCGTGGTCTTGCCCGAGCCCGAGGGACCGAGCATCGAGAAGAATTCGCCGTTGCGGATCTCCATGTCGAGGTCCTTCACCGCGGTGAAATCACCGAACTGCTTGAGAATCCCGCGAAGGGAAACCGCGCTCTCATTGGAATTGAGTGTGGGGGCGGAGTTATTGGCCATGTCGCGGGCTCCTCAACAACGGTGTCGAAAACTTGAATGCTATGAAAGCTAACATATGGGATTAAATGTTTTAGACGGAAAAGCAAGAATTTCGATCACAGTTCGGTTACGTTGTTACACAGGATCAGCCGGGTGATGTGTGCCAGACTCGTCCTCGGAAGCAAAGATTGGCACCCACAGGAGCTCGGAGGACGACGTGACTGAGACCCCCGCGCAGCTGGCGTATTTGGGTGACACGGAAGATGGAATTGCCCACGGCACCTCCCGTCTGCGCACCGCAGCCTTCGCGCCAATTGGTGAAGAGGGGCGCGCGGAACTGGTGATTTCGCGGATCATTCAGGCGATTACGGTCGGCGCTTTTGTTGAGGGTGAGCGGTTGCCAAGCGAGACGGAGCTCTCGCATCTGTTTGGTGTCGCTGTGGTGACCGTGCGAGAGGCCCTTGGGGTATTGCGTACGCGTGAACTCATTGTCACCAAACGCGGTCGCAATGGCGGCAGTTTTGTGCGTACGAGCCACGGTGCGGTGGAAGAAGTGAATGCGCGCTCACTCGTGGAGTTGCCCCGACTCGCCCTCGCGGATCTTGGTGTGCACTACGAAACGATCGTGACCGCGTGTGCGGAATACGCGTGCATGCGAGCGACGGACGATGAGCTCGCTGTCGTGCGTGAGATGCTCGACGCTGCGCGCGGGCTGCCCGCTGATCTCTGGCGTCGACGCATTACCGAGGTGCAGCTTGAATTGTCGGCGCTGAGCCAGTCGGTGCGCCTGACGACAGAGCATGTCAGGTTGCAAACGGAGTTCACGCCGTTGCTTGCGTTGCAGGACGGTGACAGTGTGGCGCGAGAGCAGACACACGCGTTCTTGGCAGCACAGATTTCCGCAACAGAAAGTGGCGATGTTGAGCTTGTGCGCACCACAGTGCGCGAGAGTGTGCGAGGATCGGTTCGCTGGCTTGTAGGATTCCGAGCAGAGTTGCTCGCCGGTAAATCAATCAGCGAAGTACGCGCGGCTGCTGAGCAGAAGCGCACAGATCAACATTCAATGGAGCAGGTGGATCTTGAGTGAAAGCGTGTCGGTAGACCACGCTGCGCGTGATGCAGTCGCACGCGAGGCGATGGCACGCGTCGATCATTTCTTTGACGGGGTCTTTGCGCCGCTTGATGCGTGGATCCCCGGCCTCATCGAAGATCTTCGACCGCACGCTGAGGCGGGTCTGACTGGACTGCAGCTGGCCACAATCGTCGAATCCGATGCGCATCGCATTCTGGACTTTGGCGATCGCCCAATTTACGGTGCGGGCTTCTGCGCGAGCGATGCGCTGGTTACCGAAGGAAACCCGCTCGCTTGGTGGCAGGGGCCAGAGAAGCTGCTCCTGGCATCCTCGACCTTTGGTCCTGGCAAAGCAGCCATCGACCTTGAGCGTCTCGAGTGGTATCGCGTTCCGCGCGAGACGGGGGAGCGGCATAGTGCCGGCCCGTTTGTTGATTACCTGTGCTCGAATGAAGTGACCATTACCTCAACCGTGCCGGTCACTGTTGATGGCAGCTTCTGGGGTGTGGTGTGCGCTGACGTGCTCGTCGGTGACATCGAAGAGCAGCTGCTTGAGCGCGGGCTCGGGCTGACTGATGCAACCCTCGTGAATTTGAGTGGTCGAGTCGTCGTCTCGTCGTCGGATGAGTACGAGACCGGTGATCGGTACCGCGGAGCGCAGGCGCACGCGGTGCGTTCTGAGCGCTACCCGTTCGTGCTCTACAGCGACTAGGGCGTGAGTGCGGGTGCACCTGAACGCTCGGGCGACTCTCAGGCTTTATGTTTATCGTTATGTCATGCGTAATGATAAACGTAATGAATCACCGCTAGTTCGGCGCTCGATGTCCACGGTCACCATGGGTTGGGTTGGCCTGTTGTTTGCCGTCGGAGCTGCGGTATTTGCATGCAACAATCTTGCTCAAACCCTGCGGCAACTCGCGCTTGGTCAAGTGCACGCAAGCATCCCGCTTCCATTTGATGAGATAGAACAAATGGGGCAGAAGTGGGGAGATCAGGTTGACTATTTGGCGAACGGCTATGCCGATGTGGGAGTAACTCACGTGTCGGCCGACCTGATTGGGTTGTTCCGAACCGCCGCTTTGATCGAGTATCCAGTGACAATTTTGCTTGCGCTCCTCGCAATTGTTGCGATTCTCCTACTGTTTGTTGGCAAGCTGCGATGGAATGTACTCGCGGGTCTCACGGTCTCGGGAGGATTGCTCCTTGCTGCAGGATCACTGCTCGCAGGGAAGGCGCAAAAGTTCGCGGCCGAGTCGCTGTCGATTGACCTGTACGCCCGATCCGGTGACTGGCTTGAGCCGGGATTCTTGTCAGGACTGAATGCTGTGCCCGTGTTCGTGGGAATCGGTATTGCTGTGATTGGATGGTCGATGCGAACGAGCGGTCGATTCGCAAGTGAAGCTGATGGGGTGGTCTAGTTGCCAGAGACACGCATTGTCGTTTCCCTGGATGCGCGTCTCGCCGAGCGCGGAATGACGCTGACGGAGCTCTCGAAGCGTGTTGGGGTTTCTGTGGTGAATCTCTCGTTGTTGAAGAATAACCACGCCAAAGCGATACGGTTCTCAACCCTTGAAGCAATCTGCGAAGCTCTCGATTGTCAACCTGGTGACCTCTTGTCGTTTCACCGAGAGATAAGCGCTCCGAGCGTGGACGAGCGATAACGTAGGCGTACGCCTACAGCAGGTGGCCGCCGCCAGTGACGCGCATGCGTTCGACGAGCTTCTTGACGTCTTGTGCGCGTGCCTTCGTGGTGACGAGTAGTACATCTTGCGTGTCGACGACTACGGCATCTTCGACGCCAACGAGAGCGACCAGGCGGTCACTCTCAGAGACAACGATGCCACTCGACGCGTCAGACAGTACCTGGGCGCCATCACCGAGCACGGCGAGGTCGCTCCCACTGCCGCGGCCGCGGGTAAGCAGGTTTGCGACGGAGGCGAAGTCACCGACATCATCCCAGTCGAAGTGTGCGGCGACGCAAACCATCTTGCCCGCCGCTGCTGCAGGCTCGGCAACCGTATAGTCGATTGCGATCTTCTCAAGTGTCGGCCAGAGGCACTCGCGTACCGCGGCACCCTTCTTCGTGTCCCACGAAGCCGCCATCTCGCGGAGCGCTGCAACGAGCTCCGGGCGTGATTCTGCCATCTGGTCGAGCAGCACGGTCGCGCGAGCGATAAACATGCCTGCGTTCCACAGGTAGTTGCCGCTCTCGAGGTACTGTTCTGCGCGGGCCTGGTCGGGCTTCTCGACGAACTCGGTCACGCTGTACACGTCGAACGGTGCGATGTCACTCCGTGCAGGGCCACAAGCGATGTAGCCGAACCCCGTCGAGGGATGGCTTGGATGGATGCCGATCGTGACGATGGAACCCTGATCTGCCGCGTGCGCCGCGGTCGTTACCGCGCGCCGGAAGAGCACATCGCCGCGAATCACATGGTCTGCAGCGAACGAGCCGATGATCGCATCGGGATCGCGCAGTTCAAGGATTGCTGCCGCAAGACCGACAGCTGCAGAAGAATCTTTCGGCTCAGACTCCGTAATGAGATTGGAAGAAAGGAGATCGGGAAGCTGTACCTGAACTGACTCGCGGTGAGCGTTTCCGGTGACGACCATGATGCGCTCTGCCGGCGCAATTGGCGCGAGTCGATCCCACGTTGCGCGGAGGAGAGAATCGCCAGAACCAGTGAGATCAAGCAGAAACTTCGGTGCGTTTGCACGGGAAAGTGGCCACAGTCGAGAACCGACACCTCCAGCGGGGATCACGCACGTCAGGCGATCAAGAGCGGAGCTGGTGACAGTCGAATCAGTCATGGCTCCTAAGCTTACGTGGATCACTTTCGGAGCGCTGTAGGGAAAACCAGAAGTCTGTGGGACATCATCGGGGCAAACATGGTGTCATAATGGAAGGCAGCGGAACTCTACTTCGATGCCCGCGACCCGTTCGTGTGCCCTGTTGGCGGCGAGCGGATTTCTTGCGTCGAAGCACCGTTCTCATCTTCAAACGCCGGCGACGTCGGCGCATGCGGAGCTAAGGAGGAAGCTCGTGACAGCCCAAACTGCACAGGCCGCGGCGGCGAAGCCGAAGACGAAAGTCGGCGGCACGCTCTATCGCGGTAACGAAGGAATGTGGTCGTGGGTGTTGCACCGTATCACCGGTGTTGCGATCTTCTTCTTCCTTCTCGTACACGTGCTTGACACTGCACTCATTCGTGTGAGCCCCGAGGGCTACAACGCGGTGATGAGCGTCTACAAGACCCCGATCATGGGTCTTGGCGAGGCAGCTCTCGTTGCAGCGATCGTGTTCCACGCATACAACGGCATCCGAGTGATCCTCGTTGATTCCTGGAGCAAGGGTCCCAAGTACCAGAAGACCATGTTCTGGGTCGTTATCGCGCTGTGGGCAGTAACGATGGCCGGCTTCCTGCCGCGTCACCTCATGAACGTGTTCGGTCACTAAGGCGAGGAGAAAACAACATGGCTATGACTATTGAAGCTCCCCGCTCGCAGAAGGCTGCGAAGAAGAACACGAACTGGGAGAAGTGGGGCTGGATCTACATGCGCGTTTCGGGCGTTCTGCTCGTCGTGCTCGTATTCGGTCACCTCGCATCGAACCTCCTCCTCACTGAGGGCGGCGTTCACGCAATCAACTTCGGTTTCGTCGCTGGCAAGCTTGCAAGCCCGTTCTGGCAGGTCTGGGACACCCTCCTGCTGTGGCTCGCACTCATCCACGGCGGCAACGGCATGCGCACCATCGTGAACGACTACGTCACGCGCCCCGGTGTCGCAAAGACCCTCAAGGTTCTGCTCTTCATCTCGGTTGCTGTGCTGGTCCTTCTCGGCACGCTCGTGATCTACACGCTGAACCCCTGCCCGGCCGGCACCCCTGCCGACCTGCTTCCGTCGTTCTGCCCGGCTGTTTAAGCCTGACTCACGACACACAGACGTACTGAAACGAAGTTAGGACTAACGTGACCACCGATACCCACGCGGGCGAGGAAGTTACCGTCAAGGACGGCATCACTTATCACCAGTTCGACGTTGTCATCGTCGGCGCTGGTGGCGCAGGTATGCGCGCAGCAATCGAGGCTGGCCCCAAGGCTAAGACCGCGGTTATCACCAAGCTGTACCCGACCCGTTCGCACACCGGTGCGGCACAGGGCGGCATGGCAGCAGCTCTCGCAAACGTTGAGGACGACAACTGGGAGTGGCACACCTTTGACACTGTCAAGGGTGGCGACTACCTCGTCGACCAGGACGCGGCAGAGATCCTCGCCAAGGAAGCCATCGACGCGGTCATCGACCTCGAGAACATGGGCCTTCCCTTCAACCGTACGGCTGACGGCAAGATCGATCAGCGTCGTTTCGGTGGCCACACCCGTGACCACGGTAAGGCAGCTGTCCGTCGTGCATGCTACGCAGCAGACCGCACCGGCCACATGATCCTGCAGACGCTGTTCCAGAACTGCGTCAAGCTCGGCGTGAACTTCTTCAACGAGTTCTACGTACTCGACCTGGTCATGACTGGTGAGGGCAAGGACCGCAAGCCCGCAGGCGTCGTTGCATACGAGCTCTCGACTGGCGCGATTCACGTGTTCCAGGCGAAGTCGATCGTCTTCGCGACTGGCGGCTTCGGCAAGATCTTCAAGACCACCTCGAACGCTCACACCCTCACTGGTGATGGCGTTGGCATCGTGTGGCGCAAGGGCCTGCCCCTTGAGGACATGGAGTTCTACCAGTTCCACCCGACCGGCCTTGCCGGCCTTGGCATCCTCCTCACTGAGGGTGCACGCGGTGAGGGCGCGATCCTCCGTAACGCGAGTGGCGAGCGCTTCATGGAGCGCTACGCACCGACCATTAAGGACCTCGCGCCCCGTGACATCGTCGCTCGTTCGATGGTGCAGGAAGTCCTCGACGGCCGCGGCGCTGGTCCCCACGCTGACTACGTGTACCTCGACTGCACCCACCTCGGTGCTGAGGTGCTCGAGACCAAGCTCCCTGACATCACCGAGTTCGCTCGCACCTACCTGGGCGTTGACCCGGTAGTCGAGCCGGTTCCCGTGTTCCCGACCGCACACTACGCAATGGGTGGCATCCCCACTAACGTTGACGCAGAGGTGCTTATGGACAACGACACCGTTGTTCCCGGTCTCTTCGCAGCCGGTGAGTGCGCGTGCGTTTCGGTGCACGGCGCCAACCGTCTCGGCACCAACTCGCTCCTCGATATCAACGTCTTCGGCAAGCGCTCGGGTAACCGCGCAGCTGATTACGCGAACGAGGCAGAGTTTGTCGCGCTTCCTGAGGATCCCGCAAAGGAGGTGCGCGAGCTCGTCGAGAGCTTCCGCACCGGCACCGGCACCGAGCGCGTAGCGGATCTCCGCCGCGAGCTGCAGGAAGCAATGGACCGCGGCGCTCAGGTGTTCCGCACCGAGGATTCGCTGACCGAGGTACTCGGAGTGATCCACGACCTGCGCCTGCGCTACAAGAACGTTGGCGTTCAGGACCGTGGCTACCGCTACAACACCGATCTCCTCGAAGCAATCGAGCTGGGCTTCCTGCTCGACCTCGCAGAGGTGCTCGCGTACACCGCTCGTAACCGTAAGGAAAGCCGTGGCGGTCACATGCGCGACGACTACCCGAAGCGTGACGACGAGAACTACATGCAGCACACCATGGCGTACCTCTCGGGCGATCCGCACTCGGCTGATCCCGATGACCACATCCGCCTCGACTGGAAGCCAGTCACCTTCACTCGTTATGAGCCCATGGAGAGGAAGTACTAGGTCATGAGCACCGCTACCGCAGAGGCCGCAACGACGGCCGCTCCCGACGCACCTAAGCCTTTCACCGTCACGCTCCTCATCCGCCGCTACCTTCCGGAGCAGCAGGAAGAGGCGTACTGGGAAGACTTCGATGTCGAGATGTACCCGACTGACCGTATCCTCGATGCGCTCCACAAAATCAAGTGGGACGTTGACGGCACGCTCAGCTACCGTCGCTCGTGTGCACACGGCATTTGTGGCTCGGACGCTATGCGTATCAACGGCCGCAACCGCCTCGCATGCAAGACCCTGATCAAGGATCTTGACATCACGAAGCCCATCTACGTTGAGGCAATCAAGGGTCTGCCCCTTGAGAAGGACCTCATCGTTGACATGGAGCCCTTCTTCGCTTCGTACCGTGAGGTGCAGCCGTTCCTCGTTGCGAACACGACCCCTCCCGAGGGCTCGGAGCGCATCCAGGACATCGCTTCGCGCGAGCGTTTCGACGACACCACCAAGTGCATCCTCTGCGCTGCGTGCACCTCGTCGTGCCCCGTCTTCTGGACCGATGGTCAGTACTTCGGCCCCGCAGCGATCGTGAACGCACACCGCTTCATCTTCGACTCGCGTGACGATAACGCTCAGGTTCGTCTTGACATCCTCAACGACAAGGAAGGCGTGTGGCGCTGCCGCACCACCTTCAACTGCTCAGAGGCATGCCCCCGTGGTATCCAGGTCACCAAGGCAATTGCTGAAGTGAAGTCTGCGATCCTGAGCGGCAAGACCAACTAATTCAGGGAGGTTCGTGCCGCAACCACGAACCCTGAGCTGACTATGACGACAGACCCCACCAACCTCCGCCCGGTATTGGCTGAGATTGGTGGGGTCTCGTCGTCCCGCCAGGAGCGAGTCCAGGGCGTGCAGGCGCTGTGGGCTTGGGTGCAGCACACCCGACCATTCCGCGCCTGGTCACATTTCGTTGACATCGGCGGCGTCGTCATGTCTTCTGGCATGAGTTACCAGGCGCTCTTCGCGGTGTTTTCCGCGCTGTGGGTCGGTTTCGGTATTTTCGGCATCTTCCTGCGCGGCCAGACCGAACTAATTGAGACCATCGTCGAGCAGATCAATACCTTCATCCCCGGCCTCGTCGGTGATGGAAACGCGGCTGTGTCGCTGAAGAGCTTGACCACCACCCGCATCATTGACTGGACCAGCCTCGCGGCAGGCGCGTCTCTCCTCTGGATCTCGATCAACTGGTTTACCGGCACCAGGCGGTCAGTCCGCATCATCTTCGGCCTCGAAGTGAAGCGCTATCGCAACGCAGCGATTCTCAAGCTTCGCGACTTTGGCCTCGCCTTCTTGCTCCTCATCGCGGTGGTGCTGTCTGCGGCTCTGACAATTCTGAGTAGCAACGTCATGCACTGGCTCCTTGGGCTGTTTAGCGAGCCGCACTTTGCCTGGCTACTGACGTGGCTCGGCACCGTGATCCGCTACGCGCTGCTTTTTGTGGTCGACGTGCTCGTACTCGTCGCAATCCACCGGTTGCTCGCCGAGATTCGCGTGCCATGGCGACCGCTCCTGTTCGGTTGTGGCCTGGGTGGTGCGGCGTTGCTCGCACTGAAGATCCTCGGCGGACTGCTGCTCGGTGGCGCTACGAGTAACCCCCTGCTTGCGTCATTCGCGGTGTTCATCGGTCTGCTGCTCTGGTTTAACCTCATCTGCCGGGTGATCTTGCTGACCTCATCGTGGATCGCAACCGGCATCCACCGCAGCTACGGTCTCCCGATGCAGTGGGTACACTCGCCTACCGAAGAAGCTTCACGCATCACTCACGTGCTCCCAGCGCGTGAAGTGCTTGCTGTTGACAATCGTCCCGCGTCGGGTGGCTATCGGTTTGGCCAGGCGGCTGCGCTCGCATTTGCGGCGGTCTCCGGCGACTCGGTTATTGACGATGTGCTCGAACCCACAGATCACACGCTTGAGGTGCGCGCGAGCATCTCCGGTCGCGTGAACGAATGGGCGGTCCCTGACCGGGCGTTCATTGGCGCGGGTGACCTGCTCGTGACGGTGTCCGGCAAAGCCGAGTCGCGGATCCGCCCCACCACCAGCGAGGCCACTCCCGACCCGTATGCGGGCTTTGCAGCGGAGGAAGCGATCCGAGCCTCTGGCACGGGGTACGCAAGCTTCGTCGTGCGCGCAGGTGCGAAGGTCGAGGCTGGTGATTTGCTCGCGCGGATCGAACCAAAGCGTCCCCAGCGAACGCTCAAACAACGTCTGCGGCAAACAGATCGCAAGAGTACGGCAGAATAGTAGCTGTTGGCGCATTGCGCGCCGCGTGCGACGTACCTAACCACTGAGAGGCAAATGTGGCGAACGACAGCATCAAGATCGGCGTGATTGGTGGGGGCCAGCTGGCTCGCATGATGGTTCCGCCCGCAATTCACCTCGGCCTGCGCATCAGCGTGCTCGCTGAAGCAGAGGGCATGAGCGCGGCTCGCGCAGCAGACGCTGTGGGTGACTACCGTGATCCCGAGACCGTGTACGCGTTTGCGGAGACCGTCGACGTGATTACGTTTGACCACGAGCATGTCCCCGGCGAGATTCTTCGCGAACTCGAGGCGCGCGGCAAGCAGGTACACCCGCGCCCAGATGCGCTGCAGTTCGCACAGGACAAGATCCTCATGCGCGAGAAGCTCGAAGAGCTTGGCGTTCCCGTCCCCGCGTGGGCGAAGGTTGCTGACGAGGCTGCGCTGCAGACCTTCATCGACGCACACGGTGGTCGCGCGGTCGTGAAGACCGCTCGTGGCGGCTATGACGGCAAGGGCGTCCGCGTCGTGAGCGAGGCCGTCGAGGTCAGTGACTGGTTCACCGCGCTCGCGGAAGACGCTCGTGGCGGCTTCCTGCTCGTTGAAGAGCTCGTTGACTTCGTACGTGAGCTGTCGCAGCTCGTGGCACGCCGTCCGAGCGGCGAGATCCGCACCTGGCCTGTCGTTGAGACGATCCAGCGTGACGGCGTCTGCGCAGAGGTGCTCGCACCCGCGCCCGTGCAGCACGCGTCGACGCTCGAGGAGGCCGCTGAGATCGGCCTCAAGGTCGCTGAGGGCACCGGCGTGACCGGTGTGCTTGCGGTCGAGATGTTCGAGACCCGCGACGGCCGCGTGCTCGTGAACGAGCTCGCGATGCGCCCGCACAACTCGGGCCACTTCTCGATCGAGGGTTCGGTCACGAGCCAGTTCGAGAACCACATTCGTGCGGTTGCTGACCTGCCCCTCGGTGACACCTCGATGTCGCTGCCCGCTGCCGTGATGGTCAACGTGCTCGGTGGCCCCGCTGAGGGCACCATGCTCGCGCGTTACCCGCAGGCGCTCGCGGAGCACCCTGCGGCAAAGATCCACAGCTACGATAAGCAGTCGCGTCCGGGCCGTAAGGTCGGCCACGTGACGGTGACGGGCGCGGATCTCGAGACGGTCCGCGCAGCGGCTCTCGCCGCGGCCGACGTCTTCGCGTAACCCGCTCCGCTCGGTATCGGGGTGCCGAGTGGTGGCACCCCGATACCGACACAACCCCGCGAGAGGTGACCAGTCTGCGTGACTGCCGCTTCTCGCGGGGTTGAGTGCTGTCTGGGGCCGCCTACTTGATCGGGGTTCCCGTTACCAAGAACTTCGCAGCGGCCTCTGCCTTGTCGCTGTATGCGAGCGAGCCATGCTGGTCGTTCTCGACGACCGCGATGCTCCCACCGAGGAGTTCGTGAGCGTGTTCGCCCCATGCCGGCGGAGTGACGGTTTCGCCGGAGTGCACGACGATCTGCAGGTTGTCGAACTTCTCGCCGCTGAGCTTCAGCGGCTGTGCCGCGAACGGCCAGCCGGCACACGCGGAAGTGCCTGGCAGGTCGCCGCTTACTGGGTGGGCCGCACGATCTTGCAGATCGGTGCCGAGGCGTTCCGAGCGCGCGACGTGGTCTTCCCACACAGCTTTGCCGTCGGTCGCGCCATACGCATTACACGTGATTGCAGTGCGCGTGCCGAAGTTCCCGGGGGAGTAAGTCTCTGCGGCAGCGAGCGTATCGTCCTTTGCTGCCGCGTCAGGATCGGCAGCTTCGTCCTCGTTGTACGGCTGCGGGTCTGGAGCGGCTGCAGTGGCTTCAGCTACGTCATCAAGCGTCTTGGTGATGTCCTGGCGCACATCCATCACGCTGTCGAGCAGCATCCGATCGACGCGGTCTGGGAACGTGTTGAGGTATTCAATGCCGAGTTCGGTGCCCCACGAGACACCGAAGTAGCTCACCCTCTCGGCTCCGAGACCCTCGCGTACGCGGTCAAGGTCACGCGCAATGTTTTGTGTGGTGAGTTGCTCGACATACTCCGAGTCGAGGTCGGCACAGCTCGTGTTGTGTTGTGCCGTGCGCTCTGCGTTGGCGAGAGCGATCGCCTCGGTGACATCGGCCTCGGCGTTTTCGTCGCTTTCTTCGTCCTGGCACATCACTGTGGTTGAGCCGCCGGTACCACGAGGATCAATACCGATGAGCGTCATATTCTCGGTGATGGCCTGCATCGGGGTGTTGGCGAGCACTGCTGGGAACGTCCTGCCTTCGATACCAGGTCCGCCGGGATTCGTGAAGACGTAGCCGGTGCTCTCGTTTTTGGGAGCGAGTTTGGTCACAGCGATGGTGAGCTGGCGACCCTTGGGATCGTCATAGTTCAGCGGGACAGACACCTCGCCGCACTGCAGGCGGTCTTCGAACCCGTCAGTCGGCGATGGCATCTCCATCATTTTGTAGAAGTCCGTGACCTGAGTGGTGAACGAGTCACACGAACCCCACGTGATCGCTGCTTCTGGTCGGGTCGTGGTGGGGGTAGCACAACTCGTGAGGGTGAGGGCGAGGGCTGAAGCACCCGCCAGAGATCCAATGATGTAACGCATGTTTCGATGAAACAGGACTGCGAATGTTCTGTCATCAGACAAGAGTGCCGAATCAGGCGCCCGACGTGGCACCCTCGGTGGAGTGCGTGCAACGGCAGTGTACGACTAGCGGTCTGCCCGTCGGAGCGTGCACCGTGCGCCGCCGAAGTCGATCGCGAGGACCTCATCGAGCAGGTATCGGACGTTGGGTTCGCAGTACGCGGTGCCCTGTGCAGTGATGAGTGCGGTGCCGTTCGTGGAGCCGAGGTCGGTCAGACAGATGCCGTCTTCGTTGTAATCGATGACGGCGTGCACGCGCGAAAGCAGCTTGTCGGGATCCGCCAAACGCAGCAACGCAGCCCGCGGGTACGCAGATCGAGGGTTCGGCTTGCGGCCCACGAGCGTGAGCGGGGCGAGCACGTACGTTTCGTCGGTATCGGTGGTGAGCAACCACGGAATCAACGGCGCCGGTCGATTCATCACGACCGTGGTGTCGTCAGCTTCGTCGCAGTCGGAGGCCGAGAGGAACGGGGAAGCTGGCGGCGGGCCGACGACCTGGCTGGTGACAGCCGGCGGAGTCTGGACCGGAGCGGGGACGGGCGCGGATCCTGTGCCTGTGCGATCAACCGCGTGTGACGGATGTACCTGGGGTGCATCTGGGAGCCGTGAGAGCTTCGCAAATCCGGGCACGATCTTCTCGGGGTGCAAGCCTGGCCCAACGGGCGTGGTCGGTGACTCGACTACGGCCGCACCAAAGGATGCCTTCGGCGCGACAGGCACGAGGGTCGCGTCCTGCTGGGGGGCACTCTCATGCTCTGTCATCTGCTTCGTCTCCGGGTTACGTTCCGCCGCTGCGCGGGGATGAGTGCCAAGCTCATTCAGCGCTTCCTGGCCGTCGATGTAGGCACTAAGCTTACTCGCTTTCTGTGAACGCGCGCACGCACGCAGTGCACGGGGGGCATCACTGGGTTCGCACGCGGATCTGGGACACGAACCGTGCGCGGATCAGTCGCGCCGATCAGCCCCAATATTGTTCAGCATCTCGCGGTGAGGTTTGGCATTTTTGACTAATTCATCAGACGCCACGGGTACGCTGTATACATGGCAGACAGCGCGGCAAAAAACGGCAATAAGAACAGCGAAAAATCCGGTCCACAGAACGAGCAGCACCGTCGACGTGCGCGTCGCGAGCAGAAGAGCTCAGCGGCGAAGCAGGTCGCACCGCTCGTCGGCATCATCATGGGCTCAGACTCTGACTACAACGTCATGTCTGAGGCAGTCCAGGTGCTGCGTGACTTCGAGGTTCCCTTCGAAGTTGAGGTCGTTTCGGCCCACCGTACCCCCGAAAAGATGGGTACCTATGCACGTGAGGCCGTTGGTCGCGGCCTGAAGGTGATTATTGCTGGCGCCGGCGGTGCGGCTCACCTTCCCGGCATGGTCGCCTCCATGACCACGCTCCCGGTCATCGGTGTGCCCGTCCCGCTCGCACGCCTTGACGGCATGGATTCGCTCCTGTCGATCGTGCAGATGCCGGGCGGCATCCCCGTAGCAACCGTCTCAATCGGTGGCGCGAAGAACGCCGGCCTGCTCGCAGTTCGCATCCTCGGTGCGAGCGATCCTGAGCTTTCCGCAACGCTTGACGAGTATGCTCGCGGCCTGAGCGAAATGGTTGAAGAGAAGAACCTTGCGCTCCAGGAGCGCGTGGCTTCCGAGGTCACCGAAAAGAAGTAACTGTCGCTGCGCCGCGTTGACAGACGGCAACGGGCCGGGTTCCTCACTGAGGAGCCCGGCCCGTTGCGTTGTCTCGGGGGTGCGTTGGATCCGCGCCCTGCCATCAGGAGATCAGGCTGGAACGTAGCTCGCGCGCCGGCGACCTAGATATCGGCGTGCGTCTGCCAGAGATGCCAGGCCGTGTTCTGCCACGAGAACGTGCGGCCGCGATCGCCTGCGAGCACGGTGAGGTGCTCGAGCGCATCGTTCGAGTTGGTGCAGAGGCGAGCGAATTCGGCCGCAAATTCCTCTGCGGTGGGGGCAGCGGATCCGGCCTCAAGCACGAGCTCCTCGGTCGCGTCGTGGCCCGAGTGCAGCACGGGGACGCCAGCGGTGAGCGCAGCGAGTACGGTGTAGCCAGAGCCGAGGAACGACTGCGGCTGCAGGAAGAGCGATGCGCCGCCGATGATCGCGCCAACGTAGGCGAGCTCGTCTTCAGTGTCGATCGAAACGACCGTCACGCGGTGAGCGAGATCAGCGGGAACCGCAACGCTGCCTGCTCGCGGAGCCTCGGGTGCTGCCGCTTCGTCAGTATCTGCTGACTTGGCCGGACGTGACTTCTCGGCGCCGGAGGACTTGGTGTACACCGCGGGATCAAGGCCCTCGAGCACGACAAGGTGCTCAGCCTCGGGGTGCGCACGCAGCGCATCGAACGCCCATGACAGGCGGCCGCGCTCATCAGCGCGTGCGGTCGTGACCGCGTAGCGCTCAGGAAGATCAAGCTGTGCGCGGAGCGTTGCCGCGTCAGGCCCTGCAACGAACTCGCGCGGGGCCGCAAACGGAACGACCTGGACGTTGAGGTCCGATCCGCACACCTCTGCGAGGGTGTTCGCGGTCGCGTAGGTCGTGGTGAGGATCACATCGGCGAACTTCGCCGCACGGCGAACGAAGGCGCGCAGGAGGCGTGCCTGGTTCGGGCTCATGAGCTCGGGCGCTTCCCACTGCAGCATGTGGGGGATCGTGATCGTCGACTGCGTACCGAAATCTTCCGCGCGAGCGCGCAGCGGAACCATCGGGGTCAGAGCGTGGAACAGCTCACCGTCGAGCGGGCGAGCGGTCGCACGCGACTGCCACAGCATAGGGAGCAGATTCTTACGCAGCGGCAGCTGCTCGGTGGCGATGCGTGCGGACGGGAACTCAGGGAGTGGGCTATCGCTCGCAGACAGGTAGCGGACGCTGCACGAGCGAGGCGCGTGAGCCGAGAGCGCAACGGTGAGATCGCGGGCAGCAAGACGCTGCACGGGAGCTTCCCAATCGGGGAACGGTTCTGCCACAACCGTAAGCCTCGCCATTTCGCCCCCTAATTGCTGAGTGTTCCTCTGGAATGCGCATGTTCGGCCTGAAGAACACGCGTATGCACATCCTATCTTTGAGCGAGGCGTAACTTGTGGTTTTCCCACAGCGAGTGGGGGAGTTCACTGGAATTTTTGAGTGATCCGCACGTGGAAACCAAGGTTCCCGAAGTACGCTGGTCACCATGCGTGTGTTATTGACCGGAGGGGCGGGCTACATCGGCTCGCACACTGCCCTGGTATTGCTCGAGCGTGGCCACGAGGTCATCGTCCTTGACGACTTCTCAAATAGCAGCCGCGAGGCTGTCCGTCGCGTGGAGGAATTGACCGGGAAGACCATCCCCGTCATCGAGGCTGATTTGGCGGATCGCGAGACCGCCACCGCGGCCCTCGCAGACGTGCAGTTCGACTCCGTCGTGCATTTCGCAGGGTTGAAGGCGGTCGGCGAGTCGGTCGCACAGCCGACCCGGTACTACCGCGTCAACCTTGACTCGACCCTCGTACTGCTCGACCTCATGCGCGAGCGCGGCGTCGACAAGCTCGTCTTCAGCTCTTCCGCAACCGTGTACGGCGACCCGGAATACGTTCCGCAGGACGAGGCGCACCCCGTCGGTGTTGGACTCACCAACCCGTATGGCTGGTCAAAGTTCATGAACGAACAGATCATTCGCGACACCCAGGTGGCGTGGCCAGAACTTGGCGCGGTGCTGCTGCGCTACTTCAACCCGGTCGGCGCGCATCCGTCCGGTCGAATTGGCGAGGATCCCGCAGGCATCCCAAACAACCTCATGCCGTTCATCGCGCAGGTTGCTGTCGGCAAGCGCGAACACCTCAGCGTCTTTGGTGACACCTACAACACTCCTGACGGCACCGGCGTCCGTGACTACATCCATGTGATGGACCTTGCAGAAGGCCACGTCGCAGCGCTTGAGCGAATCACCGCTGGCGTCGCCACCTACAACCTTGGCTCCGGCACCGGCTCGAGCGTGCTCGAGGTCGTGCGCGCGTTCGGTGAGGCAGCCGGCCGCGAGATTCCCTATGTCATCGCGCCAGCCCGTGACGGCGACGTCGCAGAGACCGTCGCGAACCCGTCGGCGGCAAACACCGAGCTCGAGTGGCAGACCACTCGCTCGCTCGCTGAGGCGTGCCGTGACTCGTGGGCGTGGCAGTCAGCCAACCCGCAGGGATACGGCGCATGAGCGCAACCCAGGTAGACCTCGAGCGCCCGCTGCGCTATCCCGACACGTCATCAGCTCCGCTCATGACGAAGCGGGCATTCTGGCTCATCGTGCTCGGATTCTTGCTCCCGGGTAGCGCACAGATGCTCGCGGGCAACAAGAAGCTCGGTCGCTTCGGCATTACCGTGACGATCATCATGTGGCTCGCGGCAATTGGCGCACTCGTTGGTGCGTTGAACGCGCGCGTCGCGACCCTGTCGTTGTTCACCAACAGCTTCTTCCTGCTCGGTCTGCAGGTCATTGTCGTGTTCGTAGCGATCATGTGGCTCATCATTGGGTTCGACACGCTCCGCATGGTGAAGCTCGTGCGGGTGAAGCCCAGCTGGCGGATCCCCATCGTCCTGCTCTCCGTCATCCTCACCGTCGTGCCGTCGGTCGGCGCAGCATGGGCGGCGAGCACCATCAACGCGGGACGTGAGGCTATTTCGTCGCTGTTCCGATCCGCGCCCCCGATTGATCCGATCGATGGTCGCTACAACATCATGTTGCTCGGTACCGATGCGGGCGCGGATCGCGAAGGACTGCGACCCGACAGTATTTCGCTCGTGAGTGTCGATGCAGAGACGGGTCAGTCCGTGATCATCGGTATTCCGCGCGATATGTACAACGTGCCGTTCCCCGAAAGCTCACCGCTGTACCAGGACTTCCCCAACGGCTTCGGTGTCGACTGGGGCTGCGATGTTGGCGACTGCAAGATCAACGCCGTATACGCGGAGGCCGAATACTTCTACGACGAGTCGCCGTACCCTGACGCTGAGGCCAATGGCTCGACCCCCGGCATCGAAGCGACGCGCGATGCTGTCGAGGGTGTGACCGGTCTGAAGCCGCAGTTCTACGTACTCCTCAACATGGACGCGTTCGAGCACATGATCGATGCGCTCGGCGGCGTCACCATCAACGTTGAGGAAGATCTCCCCATCGGCGGCGACGCAGATGGCAACGGCATCACCGACTGGGTGAAGGCTGGCGAGCGTAAGCTCAGCGGTTACGAAGCGCAGTGGTACGCCCGTTCGCGCTACGGCTCTGAGCGTGGTGACTGGGATCGTATGGACCGTCAGCGCAAGCTGCAGGCAGCGATCCTCGCGCAGATGAAGCCGCAGAACGTGTTGACCCGTTTCCAGGAAATTGCGGCGGCCGGTACTGAGCTCGTTGAGACTGACATCCCAGACTCGATGCTTGGCCCGTTCGTTGATCTCGCGGCGAAGGCGAGCAGTTTCCCGCCGGTCAACGTTGAGCTGACACCCCCGGCAGTTGATCCAGACAACCCAGACTTCGTCGAGATTCATGACCTCGTGCGCCAGGGCGTCGCTGCGGCGACACCTGTCGAAGAAGAGTAAAACGCGGCGCGTCTGAGCAGCAGACCGGGCAGGAAATGACATCGTGCAATTCCTGCCCGGTTTTGTGTTTCCTCGTAATCTTCAGCATGAAGTAGCGAGATTGGCGTATGCTGGGTTGGTTTGCCCACGCCGCTGAGAGCTGTGGGACCGTGTGCGGAACGTTCGCGCACGAGAACAGACAGGAAGGACGCGCACGTGAAAGTAGCAGCCGTGCTGGTCGCCTACAATCGCCGCGATCTGCTGCGTGAGGCCCTCGAAGGCCTAGCCGCACAGGAACGCCCAGTTGATCGACTCATTGTTGTCGATAATGCCTCCGACGACGGGTCGCCCGACGTCGCTGAAGCCATGCTCGAAAGCTGGGGCGAACGCGCCCGGCTGATCCGCCTCGACGCGAACACCGGCGGTGCCGGTGGCTTCGCGGTCGGCATCGCAGCAGCAGTGCTCGACGCCGAGGTGGATTGGGTATGGGTCATGGACGATGACACCGTCCCCGGCCCGCAGGCGCTCTCCGGCGCCCTCCGCGCCCACGAGCGATACCGCGCAACTGGCTCAGACAACCTCGCCGTCATGGGATCGCGCGTTGTCTGGACCGATGGTAACGACCATCCCATGAACACTCCGAAGGCAAAGATCGGTGCCGACCGCGAGGAGCGCCAGCGCGCCGCCGCGGCTGGTGCCATGGAGATCCGCTCGATCTCCTTCGTGTCTGCCTTCCTGCGCGCGGAACGCGTGCGTGAACTCGGCTTGCCGATCGCCGATTACTTCCTGTGGAACGACGACTTCGAGTTCTCTGCACGTCTGCTGCGCGATGCGCGCGGCCTGTACGTACCTGACTCCGTCGTCACGCACAAGACCGTCAAGCGCGGATCGAGCGACCAAGATCCTGGCCCCCGCTTCTTCTTCGAGGTGCGCAACAAGCTGTGGGTATTCCGCTGCAGCCGTGCGCTCACCCCGTGGGAAAACCTTATGTACACGGCCGCATCTGCGCGCCGCTGGTACCGCACGTTCAAGGCCTCCGACGATCGCGCCCAGCTGCGCGACTGCCTGAAGCGCGGCTGGAAGGAAGGCTGGGGAACCAACCCCCGCGCCACCCGTCTCGTCCTGCGTGATGTCGGCGTTCCCGTCGACGTACAGATTGAGGTTGATCGCCTCTCGAAGGTGGAACGGCGCCGCGGTCTTTCCAGGCTCGGTCTCTTCAAGCGCGCGGATCGGTAGGCTAAGCGGGTGACTGAAACCACCCCCACCGCCCCGTTCTCGCTGCTGCTTCCGGTGTACGCCGGTGACAACGCTGAGTTCCTGCGGCTCGCATACGTGAGCTCCGTCGACGATCAGACCCTGCGTCCGGCCGAGGCGGTCATCGTGCAGGACGGCCCTGTCGGCGCTGAGCTGGCCGGTGAATTGGTGCGGATCGAGCGCGATAGCGTCATTCCCGTACGCATCGTGCGCCTCGAGACAAACCAGGGCCTCACGGCTGGCTTGAACGCCGGCCTCGCGGCGTGCGCGCACCCCATCGTCGCGCGGATGGACGCTGACGATGTCTCTGACCCCGACCGCTTCGCGAAGCAGTGGCAGCTCATGGCACAGGGCTACGATCTCGTCGGCACCGGCATGGTCGAATTCGAAAGTGACCCCGACGTCGTCGCAGCGGTCCGAGTTCCGCCGGTTGGGGCCGACCGTATCCGCGCCCACGCAAAGACCCACAACCCGTTTAACCACCCCACGATGATGTACCGTCGTGAAGCTCTGGCTGCCGTTGGCGACTACCAGCCGTTCGGGAAGATGGAAGACTACTGGCTCGGCGTACGGCTGCTGCAGAACGGTGCGCGCTGCGAAAACATCGCTGAGCCGCTCCTGCGCTACCGCGTTGGCGCCGGTGCCTTTGGCCGTCGCGGCGGGTGGACCGAAGCGCGCACCGAATGGGCGCTCCAGCGTGAGCTCCTCCGCGTGGACTTCATCAGCCGCGGCGAATACGCGCGCAACGTGGTGGTGAAGGGCGTGTACCGCCTCATGCCGGCCTGGCTCAAGCGCGTGCTCTTCCGCCGCTTCGTCGGCAGCGGGCTGCCCGGCGATAAGGCGTAGCCCGCTGGGTCTGCCCCCGCCTGACTGTTAGGCGGAGCGTGAACCCGCCGGCCGGCTCAGCCTCGTAAAACGCAGCGACCGTCCCATGCGTGAAGCACGGGACGGTCGCTGCGTTAGTGACGGGAGCTTACGGGTTCGGGACGAACTCGATGCCGTTTGCGACGGTGAACTCTGCAGTGCCGTTCTGGAAAGGAAGCTCGCGGACACCAGCATCTCGGTACGAACCATGCGGTGCGCCTGCGAGGAAGCCCCAGGCGCCCTGAGGGCCGCCAGCCTGGCGGTACGCCTCGCTGAAGAAGCCGTTCACCAAACCATTCGCACCGGTGGTCTCGGAGTAGGTGATCACACCGCGGGCGAAATGCTGAACGTAGCCACCACCGTTTGCGGTGACGCGCTCCGCTGGCCCGGTGGGCATGCCCCAGCGCGCGGGATTGTCCGCGTAAAGGTCGTAGACAGATTCGTGAATCTCGAACGGCGACTTCAGATCGTCGAGTGATTCTGCGCGAACGTACTCAACAGCCTCATCGATCGGTCCGTCGAAGACCATCTTGCCGTGATCGAGCACGATGCCGCGCTCGCAGAGCTCTTTCACCTGGTTGGCGTTATGGCTGACGATGAACATCGTTTTACCGCTCGCCTGGAACTCTTTCATCTTCGCCGTGCACTTCTTCCGGAACTGTGCGTCACCAACGGAGAGGATCTCATCGACGAGGAGCACATCGAGTTCAGTGTGAACCGCAACCGAGAAACCAAGGCGCGAGTACATGCCCGACGAGTATCGCTTCACCTCTGCGTCGATGAACTCGCCAATCTCGGAGAACTCGAGGATCGAGTCGAAGCGCGCGTCAGTCTCTTCCTTTGACATACCGAGGATGGCAGCGTTCAGGTAGACGTTTTCGCGACCGGTGAGGTCAGGGTGGAAGCCAGCACCAACCTCGAGCAGGCCGGCAACGCGGCCGCGGGTGCGGATCCACCCAGAGTCGGGGCGCATCACGCCCGAGAGGAGTTTCAGCGTCGTCGACTTACCCGAGCCATTGCGGCCGAGGAGCGCGATCGACTGGCCCTCTGGCACCTCGAAGGAGAGGTGGTCGACGGCGTTGAACGACGACTTCAGGTTCTTGCGCTTGACCGCAGCAATCACCGTCTCCTTGAGAGAACTCGTGTGATTGATCTGGAACGTCTTCGTCACGTCGGTGAAGACGATTGCAGGCTTCGCCTGCTCCTGGTCGTTAGAGAGTCTGGGCAAACTTACCCTCCATTCGGCGGAAGACCAGCTGCCCAATGAGCAGGGTAACGAGCGAGAGTGCAATTGCGATGAGGATGTTCATCAGCATGTTTTCTGGGCGCGGAGAGTCGCCTGCCATGGGTCCCCAGAAAGCTTCATGGAACAGGGAGACCGCGGTGGTCATCGGGTTCGCCATGTAGAGGTGGTAAAGCCACTCTGGTGCGCGATCACGAATCATGGTCCATGAGTAAAGGACCGGGGAGACCCAGGTCGCAAACATCAAAATGAGATCGACGAAGTTACGCGAGTCACGATAGGCGACGTTGAGCGCGCCAAAGAACAGGCCAAGCCCGAGCGTAAAGATGATGATGATCAACACACCGAGCAGGAATGCACCTAGCCCGACAAAGCTGAAAGACCACCCGAAGAACAGCGTAACTGCGAGCAGCACAACGGCCTGCGGCAGGAAGTGGACGAGCGCGACGCCCATCGCGGCGACAGGGAACAACTCTCGCGGCATGAAGATCTTCTTCACGAGCGCCTTATTGTCCACAATCGAACTCGTGGTGTTTCGAAGGGCCTCGCTGAAGAGGTTGATCGCGACGATACCCGACACGAGGTACACCGGGAACAGCGGGATCCCCTTGTTCGTATCGAGAATAATCCCAAAGACCACGTAGTACATGACGAACTGTGCGAGTGGGCGAATATACGACCACACCCAGCCGAGGGCTGATCCGTAGTATCGCGTCGAAATGCCCTTTTTCAGCAACAGCTTCAGTAGATAGCGGTGCTTGAAGACATCGATGAGACCTTTGCTTGCTCCTGGTGTGGAGAAAGCCGGGTCGTTGATCACCGTGCTCTCAGTCATACGCTCGATCCTATCGTCTGCGTCTGTGATCACCTGTTGTGGTTCTGCAAAGCTCAAGAACGAACGGTAACCGGATGAGTGTTCTCGTGTGAACGCCAAGTGGTCACGGGCGCCTGCAGAGAGGCCAGTGATGCGGGAATGTCGCCGGTTAAGAAGAAATCTCCAACCGCGTACGCAGCCGCCAGCACCTCGATGGCAGCCGTGTCGTGTCCTGCGCGCTCCGCGCCAACGGAATTCACGCCAGCCAGGCGTGGGGGAGTGCCGTACACCTTCGCAAATGGGGGAACATCGCGCGTCACGGGCGTGCCCATTCCAATCATCGCACCGTCGGCGATGATGCGGCGCTGGTGCACGACCGCGTTCATGCCGATGTTCACGCGCGCGCCGATGATGCAGTGGCCACCGATCGAGACGCCAGCGGAGACCGTTGTCGCTTCACCAACGAGTACGTCATGGGCGACATACGCACGATTGAGAATCCAGCTGCCAGCGCCGATGGTGGTCTCGCGGTAGCTGCCCTGATGAATCACCGCAGCCTCACGAATGACCGCACCTGCGCCGATCCGCACACCCGCGTGCTGCAAATCGCCGTTCCACGCAGCGTTCTGTGGCAGGTTCGACATCTCGGGCGGTGCGCCGATCTGAGCGCCAGGGCCGATCCACACGTTGTCTTCCACCACGCACGGACCAAGGATGACGGCGCCTGGGCCAACGGTGACGTTGTCACCGAGCTCTACACCTTCGCCGATGAACGCCGCGGGGCTGATCTGGTTCGCCATTATGCTGCGGCGTCCGAGAGGCGGACGGTCTCGCCGGTCTTACCCGACTCGATCGAAGCCTCGACCACGCGCAGGGTTTCGAGGCCCTCGCGCAGGGTCACGGCGTCCTGTCGGACACCAAGAATTGCGTCACGGAACGCCTCATGCTCGCTCTTCAGCGGCTCGCGCTTTTCAAGGGCGAAGCGCGTGACGGTGCCTTCGCTGACGCCCCGGAACGCAGAGACTGCGTCCCATGAAGTTCCGACGGTGCCGTTCTCATAGTAGGTGAGGTCGGCGGTCAGCGTGTCAGCGACCATCGCGCCGCGCTCGCCAGTGACGATCGTGAGACGCTCCTTGAACGGGGTGAGCCAGTTCACCGCGTGGTTCACGATGATGCCGTTCTCGAGCTTGCCCGAGACGAGAATCATGTCTTCGTGCTCACGACCGCTCTGGTACGCGGTCTCAGCCGCGACGCGCTCGTACTTCGACTGTGCGAGCCAAGCAGTGAGATCGATGTCGTGGCTGCCGAGGTCCTTGGCAACGCCAACATCAGCGATACGCGCGGGGAAAGGGCCCTGGCGGCGCGTCTGAATCTGGTACACCTTGCCGAGATCACCGTTTGCGATGCGCTCGCGCAGGCTCAAGAGTGCAGGGTTGAAACGCTCGACGTGACCCACAGCGGCAACGAGGTTCTGCGCCTCGAACGCCTCCACGAGGCGGTGTGCTGCCTCGAGGTCGTGCGCCACAGGCTTTTCTACGAGGGTGTGCACGCCAGCCGCTGCGAGCTTCAGGCCGACTTCTTCGTGGAACTTCGTCGGAACGGCGACAATCGCCGCGTCAATACCTGCGCTGATGAGGCCCTCAACGGAGTCAAACATCGGGGTATCGCCAGCGACGCCGTGCGGGTCGCCCATCGCGTCTGCGACAGCAACGAGATCGATGCCGTCAGTCTCGCGGATTACGCGGGCGTGGTGACGTCCCATCATGCCGAGACCAATGAGGCCGTATCGAATGCTCAAGGTGTTGCTCCTTACCAAGGGTGTTGGTGTCCAGCGGCCCGGAGGTCGAGGTTACTTAGATTTTACCGTTGTAATGCTGAATTACGGGGTCGTATCGCAGCCGGTGACTTCGTACAGCACTGCGTCGCCCTCGCGGTCGAGCTCGGTAAACATGTCAGAGTCGTCGACATCGGTCACACCGATGAACGGCTCGGCGTCCGTGGTCTCCTTGAAGACATACCTGGTGCCGAAGTCGAGAATATAGCGGGCATCGAGTTCGTTGACGAGCTCACATGCACGGGGAGTGCCGTCCTTGAGCTCGGCCGTTAGCTCTGAGATGCGTGGGTCGTATGATCCGCCGGTGTGAGGCGTCAAGACGGGGAACCCACTCACCGCATAGGCGAGCGCGCCACCGTTCCAGGGGTTGTCAATGATGATCGCGTCGTCGGGCAGATGCTGATCGAGACGCTCCAAGATCGCGCGTTCATCCTCGTCCAGCAGGGGTGCGCTATCGACCTTTGCCTGGTACGAGTCCTTGACGAACGCGATGCCTGCGTGGGTACCAGCGCCCTGCGTCGCTGCGAGCAGGAAGAGCGCGGCAAGGGTCGCGATGAACGCGCGGATCCGCTGGGGGTTCGACGTGAGTCGCGCCCACCGGATGCCGCCGCCGCGGAGCATGCTCCAGGCATAGCTCGCGCCGAGGACGAAGAGCGGGAACAGCCCCATCCATGCCAGCGCGGCGATACGCCAAGGAGTGTTGTACCAGGGGTTCAGGAAGAGCGATCGCCAGGCCGAAGGCGGGAACGCATCCGAAATGTAGTAGAGGACGAAGAAGACCAGGCCTGAGAGGAGAAGCCAGCGGCTCTTCTTCCAACGGAACACCGCAATACAGCCGATGATCACAAGAATGAGGAGCGGCCAGGAGTGACCAGGCGTGTGCGGTGTCATGCCGAGCGCCTCGAGGAGACCGCGGCGAGGTCCATAGTTGCCGCCCCACGGCGCATCGGAGGTGCGGCCGACAATCCAAGCGCCCGCCATTACTACGGCAAGACCGGGGAGGGCGAGCCAAGCGACGATCTTTCGCAGGGGTGCGGGCACAGTGCTCGGAACCAGTTCCCCAGTCGTGTTGAGCACTGGCTGCGCACGAAGCGCACGAACAACCAGGTAGACCGTGGGAGCGATGAGCCAGACGAGTACCGAGTGCATACCGTTCGGGTGCGCGAGGACCACTGCACCGAAGCTGCCAAGTGCGAGAAGTACTGCCGAGCAGACGGAGTTTGCATCGCTGCGTCGTGCCTGCGCGATGCCGAACAGCTGCATGAAGCCGACGAGGCAGTAAGGGATGAGCGCGATCGACAGCAGATTCGGGTACAGGATGCCGTAGCCAGTCAGCCCCAAGGGGTAGACCGGAATCGCGACGGAGAGGATTCCCGAGATGATCGTGACTCGGGCGCTCGGGCCAGCGACGGCACGGCCGAAGCCGACCATGCCGACCGTCCAGATGACGGCAACCGTGGTGAAGAGCGCTGCATTCGTTGCGAGCGGGATCGAGACACCGGTCAGCTGCACGATAAGTGCAACCGTCGCGTGCCAGAGCGTCGGATAGAAGACCGATGCGCCCGGCGCTGAGAGGTCCATCGCGAGCGGAGATGAATTTCCGGTGTCGAGAATCTGTCTCACCGCGTTGAGGTGGAAATTCACGTCGTACGTCTGCGAAATCGCGTCGGGGGTTTTCATCGCAACGGCGACCGACAGCGCGATCACGAGACCGCCAATCGCAGCTGATGCGACCGGGAGTAGGAAGCCGTGACGTCGATTCGGCGATGCCGGGACGCGGATCGCAACGAAGCGGCGCAGTGCCACAATAATCAGCGTCAGGACAACGGAGAGTCCGAACGGCAGGAGCAATGACCACCCGAGGCCAACGAAGGGGCCAGCGAGCGAGGTCAGTGCGATGACAGCAAACGCGGCTGGCACAGCAATGAGTGCGTACGAGAAGCCGCGCGCGCGCAGTGCCCACGCAATCGGACCGCCGAGCACCACAATCATCGCGATGAGTGCGGCCACGGGAAGGGCCATGCCAAGCCAAGCAATCATTTAGTCGGCCGCCTCAGTTCGGTCGTCAAGCTTTTCGTTGATCCGCGCGTCCATGAGCGCAACTGAGCGCGCGAGATCGGTCACGCGCGCATCGGTACGGGCCTTGGCGCGGATCGTTGCAACGGCAAACACCAACACCATGATGATGAAGCCGTACAGCAACAGGTCAGTACCGCGACCGATTCCGAAGAAGTGCGCGATCGCGGTGAGGGTGTTCGGGAAGATAATCGCGAGGATCGCCGCGACAACAAACAGCAGCGCGAGAATGCGCTTGAGTGCGAGCGCGTGTGCGCCAGGAAGCACCTTCAGTGCATACGCCGCGGCTGCGAGGACCGCTGCAATCAGCAGAAACTGGAAAATAAACATGATCAGCTCGCTATCGAATGAAGAGGTCGATGAGGATGTTGACCGAATTCAGCAGCGACTGGCCCTTGGCGCGCGAGTAATCGGTGTAAATAACTTCGACCGGGTGCTCCACATAGGGCAGGCCGGCTTTGCCAAGCTGCACGACAATTTCGGTGCCGTGCGCCATGCGGTCCTGACGGAGCTTGACCTTGCGCAGCGCATCGGCGCGGATCACGCGCAGGCCATTGTGTGCGTCAGTGAGGCGCGTGCGCGTACTCCAGTTGGTGACGGTGACCGCGGTCTTCAGTACCACCTTCTTGAGGAAGCCTGGCTTCGTGCGGTCGTCCAGGAAGCGTGAGCCGAAGACGATAGCGATGTTCTCATCGCGGGCACGCTGCAGCATGGCCTGTGCATCGATGACCCGATGCTGGCCGTCTGCGTCAAACGTGACGACATATTCCGCGCCACGCTCGAGCGCGTACTCAAAGCCGGTTTGCAGGGCGGCACCCTGGCCAAGGTTGATCGGGTGACGCACGATCCGCGCCCCTGCCTCGCGGGCAATTTCGCCGCAACCGTCGCGTGAACCGTCATCAATGCAGACGACATTCGAGAACGCCGGAAGGAGCTCGCGAATGACATCTCCGATGACCTGAGCTTCGTTATAAAGGGGGATGACTACCCAGGTATCCGCTTCTGCGGTTGCGTGGGCACGAGAATCTCCTGAGGTCATACCCACCATTCTGACAGATAAGGGGTGAAAGACCCGTGACTTGACGCGGGAAGGGCGCTTGAACGCTGGTGTCTGAACAGCTATCGTGTGTCAGTACGAGTCTCAACTTCAGGTAGAAGGTTGGTCTATATGCCGAACCGCACCGTTAGCCGCAAGCCAGAAAGGCAGCGGAAGCGCTGGCTTGGCCTGCTCACGGCGATAATCGCGGTTGCGGTTGGCGCGAGTCCGCTCGTTGGTTCGCTCCCCGCGCAGGCCGCGAGTGTGAGTGACGGCTTCGACGCCGGCAACATCATCTCGGACGACATCTTCTATAACGGTTCTGCAATGTCTGCGGCAGACGTGCAGTCGTTCCTGAACCGCCAGGTATCGCGCTGCATCATCGGTGATAGTGGCTACAAGCCTGGCGCACTGTCCCCGAGCGGCACGGGTAACCGCATCGCGAGTGCGTGCCTGAAAGACTTCAAGATGACGACTCAGAGTCGTCCAGCTGACGCGTACTGCAAAGCGTACGCTGGCGCGAAAGACGAGACCGCGGCGCAGATCATTGCCAAGGTCGGCAAGGCGTGCGGCATCAGTCAGCGCGTCATCCTCATCATGCTCGAGAAGGAACAGAGCCTCGTCACTGACACCTGGCCGGTGACTCGCCAGTACAACTACGCCATGGGCATGGACTGCCCAGACAGTGGCCCAGGCAACTCGGCAAACTGTGACGCCTCTGGTGCTGGCTTCTTCATGCAGGTCATGCGCGGCACCCGTCAGCTCCAGGTCTACCGCCTGAACCCGAACTCGTTTAACTACAAGCCGTACCAGACTCACAAGATTCAGTGGCATCCGAACGCTGGCTGCGGCACCTCAAACGTGTACATCGAGAACCAGGCGACCTCGGCGCTGTACATCTACACCCCGTACCGCCCGAACCAGGCCGCGTTGAACGCCGGTTGGGGCACCGGTAACAGCTGCTCTACCTACGGCAACCGAAATTTCTATAACTTCTACAAGTCGTGGTTCGGGTCGGTGAACGGCATTGCTGTGAACGGCAAGATCAAGACGTTCTGGAACAACAATGGTGGCACGACCGGCATTTATGGCGCACCTCGTGCGGTAGCCAAGAAGGTCACTGCCAATGGCGGCGGTGAGTACCAGGAGTTTACAAACGGAGTCATCTTCGTCGACGGTAAGAGCGGCGCGGTCACGTCGATGACCAACGGTGCGTTCCTGACGAACTACCGGAACGCTGGCTTTGTCGAAGGCAAGTGGGGTCTCCCGCTCGCGAAGGCTGCGTGTGGTCTTGCCGATGGTGGGTGCACCATGAAGATGACCAACGGCACGGTCGCGTACTCGGCAAAGACCGGTTCGCAGCTCATCCCGACCGCGCTTGTTGCCAAGTGGGATCAGTTCGGTGGCGCTTCGAGCAAGTACGGTTACCCGACAGCTGCGGCGCAGTACACCGACTCGAAGGACGGCTTCATTCAGCAGTTCCAGCACTTCTTGCTGACCTGGAACTCGAAGACCGGAGCGCTGGTGTTCCAGCCATCGCTCGTTGCCCCGTGGCAGAAGCTCGGTGGCCTCAAGCTCGGCATCGGAGTTCCCACAGCGGGAATGACGAAGATCACCGCAAACGGCGGTGGCTCAGTGCTTGAATTCACGAACGGCACCATGTACACCTCGCCGAAGGGTTCCTTCGCGATGCAGAACGGCGCATTCCGTGACGCATACGTGAAGGCAAACGGTCCCGCTGGAAGCTGGGGCTGGCCCACTGGCAAGGCTACCTGTGGCCTCGCAGATAGCGGTTGCCAGATGCCGTTCCAGAACGGTGTGACCCTGTGGTCGAGTAAGACTGGCGCGGCGCTCGTTTCCCAAGCGACGTACGACGCGTGGAAGGCAAACAACGGCGCAATCGGTTACCCGACCAAGGCAGAGGTGAAGATCACCGCAAATGGTGGTGGCACCTCGCAGGAATTCTCAAAGGGCACGCTGTGGACGTCAAAGCATGGCACCTTCGCGATTGAAAACAGCGCCCTGAACGCTGCATACGTGAAGGCAGGTGGCCCGGGCGGAGCACTCGGCTGGCCGACCGCGAATGCGAGCTGCGGCCTCGTCGGTGGCGGCTGCCAGGCCACGTTCCAAAACGGCACTGCACTGTGGTCCTCGGCGACCGGAATTGTGCTCGTTTCGCCTGACACCCTTGCAACTTGGAACGCTGTCAAGGGCAAGATTGGCTACCCGAAGCAGGCAGCAACCAAGGTAACGGCGAACGGTGGCGGCACCGTACAGGAATTCTCGAAGGGCACCGTGTGGTCGTCGAAGGCTGGCACGTTTGCCATCGAGACCGGCGGCCTGCGTACCGCATACGTTGACGCTGGCGGACCAGCAAGTAGCTTCGGCTGGCCAGCAGGGAACGCAGAGTGCGGTCTCACCGGTGGTGGTTGCCAGGTGAAGTTCATCGCGGGTACGGCGATGTGGTCGTCGGCGACCGGTATTGTGATCGTCTCGGACGACACGCTCGCAGCATGGAAGACCGCAAAGGGAGCCGTCGGTTACCCGAAGAAGGCCGCAACCAGCATCGCTGAAAACGGCGGCGGTACGGTGCAAGAGTTCTCGAAGGGCACCGTGTGGTCTTCGCCCGCTGGTACCTTCGCGTTCGAGAATGGCTCCGTGCGCACCGCGTATGTCAAGGCCGGCGGCCCGAAGAGCTCCTTCGGCTGGCCGACCGGTGTTCCAGGCTGTGGCCTGACCGGCGGCGGTTGCCAGGCGCCGTTCCAGAATGGCACTGGCATGTGGTCGTCGAAGACTGGCCTGGTGCTCGTCCCGGATGCAGCGTTCACGACGTGGAAGAGCCTGAAGGGTTCACTCGGTTACCCGTCGAAGCCAGCAACAGTGGTTGCCGACTCGACGAAGAACGGTGGCGGCACGATCCAGGAGTTTGCCAAGGGCACGATCTGGTCGTCCGAGCACGGTTCGTTTGGCATGGAGTTCGGTGCGTTCCGCACGGGCTACATGAAGGCCGGCGGTCCGACTGGTTCGTGGGGTTGGCCTGCGGGTAAGGCGGGCTGTGGCCTGACCGGTGGTGGCTGCCAGATGCCGTTCCAGAATGGCATCGGCATGTGGTCCTCGAAGACCGGTATGGTGCTCGTCTCAGACGATTCGTACCAGATGTGGAAGACCGTCAAGGGTTCGATCGGCTACCCAACGAAGGTTCCCAAGCAGGTCGGCGCGAATTCGAAGAACGGTGCTGGCGAGGTCCAGGAGTTCACCAAGGGAACAGTCTGGACGTCGGAGCGCGGTTCGTTCGCGATGGAGTTCGGCGCGTTCCGTACTGGCTACCTGAACGCTGGCGGTCCGACTGGTTCGTGGGGGTGGCCCGCGGGCAAGGCCACCTGTGGCCTGATCGGCGGCGGCTGCCAGATGCCGTTCCAGAACGGCAAGGGCATGTGGTCATCGGGAACCGGTATGGTGCTTGTCTCCGATGCATCCTTCGACATGTGGAACACCGTCAAGGGTTCGATTGGCTACCCGACGAAGGTGCCGACGAAGATCGGTGCGAATTCGAAGAACGGCGCTGGTGAGGTGCAGGAGTTCACGAAGGGCACGGTCTGGACCTCGGAAGCCGGTTCGTTTGCGATGGAGTTCGGTGCGTTCCGCACTGGTTACCTGAATGCTGGTGGCCCAACGGGTGCTTGGGGCTGGCCGAAGGCGAAGGCGACGTGTGGTCTCGCTGGCGGCGCCTGCACCATGCAATTCCAAAATGGTGAGGTGTATTACAAGGCAGGTAAATTCACACTTCGGTAGGATTGGACTGAACATTCGTCCCAGTTCCTGAGGCGTGCAATCAACCTGTGGGGGAAACCCCGCGATGAAGGGTGTCAAAATGTCATCGCTCGAAGCGTTCATTCCTCCGGCGAAGCCGATCATTGGTGATCTTGAGCGTGAGTATGTCGATCGCGTGCTGCGATCTGGCATGATCGCGCAGGGTCCCGAGGTGAAAGCTTTCGAGGATGAGTTTGCTGCCCACTTCGTGCAGAACCGCGAGACCGTTGCAGTGAACTCGGGCACGAGCGGCCAGCACCTTGGCCTCCTCGCTGCTGGTGTTGGCCCCGGTGACGAGGTCATCGTGCCCTCGTTCACCTTCGCTGCCACCGGCAACTCGGTTGCGCTGACCGGTGCGACCCCGGTCTTCGCTGACATCGAGCTCGACACCTTCACGCTCGATCCTGAGTCGGTGCGCGCTGCGATCACGCCGAACACCAAAGCGATCATGCCGGTGCACCTGTACGGTCACCCCTTCATGGTCGACGAGATCGAGGCAATCGCAGGGGAGCACGGCCTCGACATCTATGAGGACGCAGCGCAGGCACATGGCGCATCGTGGAACGGCCGCCCGGTTGGCACGATCGGCAAGTTCGCGATGTTCAGCCTCTACCCGACGAAGAACATGACCGCCGGCGAGGGCGGCATGGTCACCTGCGCTGATGCCGACACCGCACGCAATGTGCGCCTGTACCGCAACCAGGGCATGGAGACCCAGTACGCGAACGAGGTCGTCGGTTTCAACGCACGCATGACCGATGTGCACGCAGCAATCGGACGTGCGCAGCTCACCAAGGTTGATGGCTGGACCGCGCAGCGCCAGCAGAACGCTGCCTTCCTGAACGCAGGGTTCGCGGATCTCGACGGCGTCACCACCCCGGTCGTCCGCGACGGTGCTGTGCACGTGTACCACCAGTACACGATCCGCGTTGACGCGGCCGAGCGCGACCGTCTGCGCGATGCGCTAAAGGAAGAGCACAACATCGGCACGGGTGTGTACTACCCGATCCCGAATCATCGCCTCCCCTCGCTTGCCAAGTTCGCGCCGGGCCTCGAGCTGCCCACGACCGAGCAGGCTGCGCGCGAGGTTATCTCGCTGCCCGTTCACCCCTCGCTGTCGCAGAACGATCTTGAGCGGATCGTCGCAGGCGTGACCGCTGTTATCAACGCAGGCGCCTAACCGCCTGCGAGCCGCCCGGCCCAATTCGAGGAGAATGAAGACGAGTGCGCATCGCAATCGCAAGTCGAATTTTTGAGCCTGAGCCCAGTGCGGCGTCCTTCCGGTTGGATGCGCTCGCAAACGGATTCAGCGCAGCTGGCGACGACGTGCGCGTGCTCACGGTTCGTCCCACGGCCGCGAACGAGCGGCCTGGTCCCGACAAGTTTGGCGACGCAGATCGTTCGTACGCGGTGACCCGTTTTCCTGTCTTGCGTGATCGCAGTGGCTATGTGCGCGGCTACCTGCAGTACCTGAGCTTCGATGTGCCCCTGTTCTTCCGAATTCTCTTCGGTCCGAAGCAGGACGCACTGATTGTGGAGCCGCCGCCCACGACGGTCTTTTTTGCCACGCTTGCGGCAAAGATCCGCCGTATTCCGGTGTTTGCATACGCAGCGGATGTGTGGTCGGACGCGAGTGAAAGCACCGGCGCGCCAGATGCGGTCGTGAAGGTCGTGCGATGGTTCGAGCGCTTCGCTTGGAACAGTGCGCGCGGGGTGTTCTCTGTCAATGACGGTGTCACCGACCGGGTACGTGAGATTGCGCCCAAGGCGACGGTGCAGACCGTCGGTAACGGCATTAACACGGAGACCTTCACCCGCGCGGGGCACGTGCCAGCGGCCGCCCAGCAGCTCGCGGCAGAGGCGCCCTACGCGATCTACACCGGCACCGCATCAGAGTGGCAGGGCGCAGAGGTATTCGTGCAGGCGGTCGCCGAGTTGCGCAACCGTGGTGAGGACTTGCGGCTGGTGTTCCTGGGCCAGGGAACGGCCCTGCCCGAGCTCAAGAACACCGCAGCTGAACTCGGGGTTCCGGTTGAATTCCATGATCCGGTCCCGCCGGAGCAGGCTGCTGCGTGGCTGCGTGGTGCCGCGCTGAGCGTGGCCAGTATTCGACCTGGGGCTGGTTACGACTTCGCCTACCCGACTAAGATCTTTGCAGCTTGGGCATGCGGTACGCCGGTTGTGTACGCGGGGCCTGGCCCGGCGCGTGCGGTGCTCAGCGCTACGCCTGCGCTCGGCTTGGGGGTCGATCACGATGTCCCCGCGGTCGCAGACGCATTGCTCGCGGTAATGGACACGAAGCAGGCACACTCTGCGGCTATTGCAGCTTGGGCGCAAGACAACGTCTCGCTGACTGGTGTTGCACGCCGTGCGGTTGAATTTACCCATGCGCGGCTGAACGCCGCGTAAGTTTCCCACACACAGACATATACGAAAGGGTCCCGGGCGGCATTGCCTCCGGGACCCTTTCGTTTGCGCCGTTACTTGGTGAAGAGCTCCACGTGTGGGTTCCAGGTGTCTGCAATGAACTGCTCAGCGTACAGCCCGAGGGGGCTGCCGCCGCGCATCACGTAACGCTGGAGATCTTTCGCCGTTGCCGTGCCGATGAACTCGTTGAGTGCCATTGGGTGGTGTGCAACCGCCTGCGCGCGGATCTTGCGCTCCACGAAGGTGAGGAGACCGAGCGCTCGCAAGACGCTCTTGACCTTGTCACGCTTTGACTGGGCGATGTTCGCTGCGGCGAACCCCTCGAACGTGCTGATCTTCTTGCCGGTGGTCGCCTCGTATCGGCGGTTCACAAAGCGGCGGTACCACTCGCGATCAAGCGTGTAGTCATCGCTGAGTCGGAACCAAGCGCTGAAGCATTCCTTGTCGTACATCGGAAGTGCCCACCGGTAACCAAAGTGCTCGTATGCGCGCACAGAGTTATTGATGTACTTCGTCTGGCGTTCGAGCACGTTCCAATACTCAAGTGCCATCAGCCGGTCACCACGGGTGCCGTTGTAGCTCACTGCTTCCAGGAAGCGGTCGATCTTTGCAATAAATCGATCGTTTTTTAGGAGCGCTTCAACACCTGGGCGGATCGATGAGTGGTGCTCGAGAATCAAGTCCGTAATCTCATCACGGGTGACGAGGCCGGAGTAATCCATCACTTCTTCGTTGTGCATGGCACCGACGACGGTATGGCCGGGCAGGAAGACTGCCCCGTCTGCAATGAGGCCGCGGCGCTTCAACTCGCGGAGCGCGTACCAGTCCTGCACATGAGGAAGTGCGGAGCCAGCGTAGCTCTCCCGAATAAAGTCAGCTGCCTCGGGCGTTGCCCAGGCCTCCCGAATCTCTTCCGGGGTGAACTGAATGAATTCCCAGCGGTACCCGACGGCCTCGGCAACTTCGCGGCTGATCTGAACCTCTGCGGTTTCTGCAACGCCGTAGGTAAACGCGACAACGTTCTCGTAGCCGCGGTCCTTCAGCTCTACAGCGAGCAATCGGGAATCAAGACCACCGCTGAGCGGCAGAACGATCTGCTGTTCGCCGAGCGCGGCGAACATGCGGTCAAGAACGGTCGTCAGGCCCTGCGAAAAGACTGCATCTGCCTCGTCGTCATTTGCGATGCCGGGGACATCGTGTCGGGGGACGGGGTGCAGGTAGCTGAAAGGCGCACCAGACAGGGGCAAGAAGCGTGCTTCACATGACTGCACCTGCGTGATGCCGGTAAAGAGTGTGTCTTCGCCGGTGACATACCCAAGGTTGAGGAACTCGTCAACGGCGGACGGGTCAAGCGGAGCCGTCTTGCTGCCGACTGCTGTGGCGCGTGCTGCTGTCGCAGTTTCGATGTCTTCAGTGACCAAGAATCGATCTGCGCCGCACTCCACAATGAAGATCGGCCAGCTCCGGACGACGTCCTGCGCTGCGACGACGCCGGAAGGGGTCTGCAGGATCGCGCTCCAGTGGCCGGTGAGGTCTGCGATTGCGGGTCGGGTGTTGCCCGCCGCAACGCTCGCGAGCGTGCCCGCGAGCTCATCGACTGACGTCGGGTAGCCGCGCCAGGTGAGAAGACCGTGGGGGGTCTCCTGCTGGTGCCATTCGGGTGAATTCACGTGCACGTCGATCTGCATACCCACCATTCTGCCTGATTGACTTGATTAGACTTGCTGGAAGCGCTGATGAGTCCCATCGGTGCGGTTTGGGCCGTAAGGAGCAGAATGCCACGAGCGAAAGGTCGTCTGCAGACCTATTTGCAGGGCAACGCGTTCCTGAGGAACATCCTTGCGCTGATGTCGGGAACCGCACTCGCGCAGGTCGTTGTACTCGCGATGATGCCGTTCCTGTCGCGTCTCTACACACCTGAGGATTTTGGTCTGCTCGCGTCGTTCGCCTCGGTCGTCGCGATCATCGCTGCAGTCGCCACGCTGAAGTACGACATGGCGGTCATGCTGCCGGAGCGTGACGAAGCGGCGATCTCACTGACGCGTATTGCCCGCTGGGTGTCTTTCTCGCTGTGCTTGGTGAGCACGGGCGTGATCATCGTGATCGCGCCGTGGATTGCGGATCTCATCAACTCACCGGATGTCGCGCCGTGGTTGGCGCTCGCCGGTATTTCGGCTTTCACACTGACTGAAATTGCGATTTTGGGCTACTGGCTCAACCGCAAGAGCCGATACAAGGAGATCGCGTCGAACCGCGTCCTGCAGAGCGGCACGACAGCAGCCTCGCAGCTCGCACTGGGCTTTGTGAAGCCGCTCGGTGCTGGTGGTCTCATCATCGGAACGATCGTGGGCCAGTTGGTTTCCATTTTTGCGTTGCGCCGGAAAACCCCTGAGCTCCGAGCAGGAGAACGGCCGCCGCTTGCGGAGCACACTAAGCTCATGCGCCGGTATCGAAATATGCCGATCTTCAATGCGCCAACCGCGCTCATCGATGCGGTCAGGATGAACGGCATCAATCTGTTGATTGCTGCCGTTTCGGTGAGTGCGCTCGGCCAGTTCTCGATGGCCTGGCGCATGGTCGAGGTTCCCGCAGCGTTGATTAGTGCGGCCCTGTCGCAGGTGTTTTTCCAGCATTTCTCGGTGGTTGAGCGCGGCAACATGCTGAAGTCTGTGCTGTCGAGCATCAAAAAGTCTGCGCTGTTTGGCATTGTGCCGTTTGCTCTCGTGTGGGTGCTCTCGCCGTGGCTGTTCCCGTTTGTACTCGGAGGCGCTTGGGTAGACGCAGGGCACTACGCGCAGGCGCTGGTGCCGTGGCTCTTCATGAATCTCATTACTTCGCCCATCTCGACAATTTTCGTCGTCACCGAGAAGCAGCACATCGCGCTGATCTTCTCGATTCTGTACACGGCAGTGCCATTCGCGATCATTTTGCTCCTGCGTGACACGATTACCACGGCAATCTTCGTCATGGGTGCCGCGATGGCTGTCATGCTTGTCTTGTACATCATCGTCGCGATCTTTGTCGTACGTCGTTTCGACCGGCAACCGGACCCTGAAGCGGTCTAGAGCCTAAGGACCTTTATCCATGCACGTTCTGTTTCTTCCGTCCTGGTACCCGGAGACCGCTGATGATTTCGGTGGCAGTTTCTTCCGTGAACAGGCAGAAGCATTCATCGCTGAGGGGCATCAGGTAGGTGTGCTTGCTGTGCGCGGTTTTCCCGTGTACCAGGCAACAGCGATGCAGGCTCGAAACACGGGAGTGGCCCACGCGAACGAGAACGGTGTCAACGTCACGCGCACTGACGTCCTGTTGCCTGTGCCGAAGCTGCACGCCCTGAACCTGAAGGTCCTGGAACGCCGTTGGACCGCGTTGTTTGAGGAATACGTCGCAGTACACGGTGCGCCAGACGTCTTGCATGCACATGCGATGTTGCCCGCTGGCATTGTTGCATCGCGGATCTCGGAGCGAACCGGCATCCCCTTCCTGATTACCGAACACCGACCGTCCTCGATGACGCTCATGAAGTCGCCTGGCTACCATCGCTCTGCGATGAAGGCCGTACGAAACGCGATTGCTCTCATTGGCGTCGCCCGCGGCTTCGCGGTAGAGCTGAACGAGGCCTACCGCACAGATAAGTGGCATTACCTGCCCGGCCTGCTGTCGCCACAGTTTGAGGACATCCCAACCCGCGACGTCCCAACCGGTCCGTTTGTGTTCGGACACGTCTCTCACCTTGACCCGGGAAAGCGGGTTGACTTGCTCATCGAGTCGTTCGGAAAGGCGTTTGCGAACGATGACTCGGTTCGCTTGCGCATTGCGGGTGGATCGGCACACAAGGCAGCACTTGAAGCGCAGGTCGAACAGCTCGGGCTCACCAACGTCGACCTGGTCGGCGCTGTACCGCGCGAGCACATTGTCGAAGAGTTCTCTCGCGCCAACGTGTTTGTGTTGACGAGCGAGAAAGAAGCCTTTGGCACGGTGCTCTGGGAAGCGATGGCGTGCGGGCTGCCGATCCTGTCAACAGACACCTGGGCTGGCAAGAACGCGGTCACTCCAGAGACCGGGATCATGACCCCGGTTGACGACGGCGATCAGCTCGCTGAGAGCCTGAAGCGGATGTATGCCGAGTTCCCCAAGTATGATTCCGCGAGGATTCGGGAAATCTGCGTTGAACACTGCGGCCAAGAAGTCTTCGTCCGCCAGTACATCGATATCTATGAAAGTGGTGCGGCTCAATGAACGCAGCAGCTCTGAGCAACGCGGGTGCTCCCGCGGTCAAGCACATGATCTACCACGTGCCGTACCCGCTCGACCCGAACGCGAAGGGCGCGAGCGGCATTCGACCGGTACAGATGCGTCGCGCATTCGAGAGCATCGGGTACTCCGTAACGGAGATCGCTGGTGTTGCTGCGGAACGCAAGAAGCAGATCCGCGCAGCGAAGCAGCTGATTCGTCAGGGCGTGAAGTTCGAGTTCGTCTACTCTGAGGCCTCGACAAAGCCGACCGCGATGACCGAGAAGCACAGCCTTCCGACGCATCCCTTCCTCGATTTGAACTTCCTTGCATTCTGCCGCAAGAAGGGCATCCCCGTCGGCCTCTTCTATCGCGATATCTACTGGATCAGCGATATGTACCTCGAATCGGTACCGCGCGTCGTCGCGTTCTTCACGCGTGCGCTCTACCGCTATGACCTGCTGCGCTACAAGCAGGCCACCACCAAGATCTTCCTGCCATCAATGCGCATGGCTGCAGAGATGCCGTATACGAGCGCGGATCGGTGCGTTGCGTTGCCGCCTGCGTCTCCCGTACGTGAATCCCCAGTTCCTGAGTTCGCGGGGGCGAAGGAACGCATGTCGTTGTTCTATGTCGGCGCGCTTGGGAGTTATTACCGCATGCACGCGGCGGTCGAAGGCGTTGAGGCTTCCTCGAATGCCAAGCTCACCCTGTGCACGCGCGAGGACAATTGGGCTTCGGTACGCGACGAATACGAATCAATCATTGGTGACCGCATTCAGATTGTGCATCGATCCGGAGCTGAGCTTGAGCCGATGTATGCAGAGTCGAATATCGGCATGCTCTTCATGGAACCGATTGGTTACCGCGAATTTGCTGCCCCGATGAAGCTCTATGAATACCTCAGCTACGGTAAGCCCATTATCGCGACCGAGGGTTCGCTCGCGGGTGACTTTGTGCGCGAAAACGCGATTGGCTGGGTACTGCCCTACACCGCCGAGGCGCTTACCGAGCTGCTACAGGATCTGCAGGAGCACCCTGGGATGTACGACGAGGTACGAGCAAACGTGCTCAAGGTACGCGAATCGCACACCTGGGAAGCGCGTGCAGCGCAGGCCGCTGAGGCGCTGCGCTAGATCCGCCCGCTGATTTATCACGGAGGCTGCTGGACCCCATGCAAGGAGGCTCAGCGGCCTCCGTCTTGATCTCTTATTCTTTGGTTTCTGGAAGTGTCGCTACTGCTTCGTCCTGGGAAACTTCGACCGGGAGTTCTGGAGACTCATCGTCGGTTTTCTCGAATACCTCTGTCTCAGTCTGCAGATAGTCTCCGGCATAGACGCCAACTACCGCGTATTCGTTCGTCGGTTCTCCCGGCTCGAATGAAAACTCGGTCAGATACAGCAAATGTGTCGTGCCAGGCGCAAGAGCACCTTCATCATCTGGGGTTCCGATGACTCGAATGATGAGTGGGTCGGGTGCGTCACCCTTGAGTGTCTCGGTGGGAACGACCGTCCTACGAGTGAAGGGGAGACCGTGTATTTCAGTGATGTCATATTGGTCAGTGACTTCAGCCACGACAATGAGATCACTCGCTTCGGCAAGCTCTTCGAGGGTGTCATACCCACGCACACGACTGACGTCGTAGCTTTCGCGTGGGCTTGTTACTTCTGCACCGGCTGTACTGCATCCGACCAATCCAAGGAGTGTGAACGGGATGAGGGCGGCCGTGAGGAATTGTGTTCTTGGCATTCCATAGTCCTTAATACAAGTTGTTAATTCCGCGGATGTCGTCGTTCCGCACAGTAGAAATCCCGCATTTGGTAAACCGGTCGTAAGTCCTTGGATGCATGACGGCCATGGAAGAGCAGCTCCCTAGCTCATTGTGGGCAAGTCCAAGGGCATGTCCGACCTCGTGGGTAAAGACGGACCGTCGCTTGTTGTACGAATACGAATCCGTGTGGAATGTGTTCAGCCAGGCAAACGCAGTTGAGGTCCAATTGCCACTCGAACACCCGGGCAGGTAATTCGTTGCTGACTTCATGACACCGTCGAAATTGGTCGGGCCGAAATTACCATTGGCGACAGTGAGGTTAGCTCCGTAATCAACACGTTGGAAGCCGACTTTGGTGTTGTTCCCCCAAGAATTCATGGCATCGACCGCCGCAACATAGTAGTCACGGTGAGTGGTTGCGTTCTTCCAGAGGATTGTCCGGTTCTTCATTTTGCAACCGAGATAGTTTGCTGCTTCGGCAGAATCGGCTGTGCCTATGAAAGGAATTGAAATCGCCAAGGCGACGGCGAGTATTCCTGCCCATGCCTTCTTCATGAATTCTCCTTTGAACAGGCTCATTTAGCTGGTCTTGTCCGAGGGAGCCTATGCGCGGGAAAACACTCGCATGAAAATAGATGCGCGCTGGCGCTCATGCTTCGTCAGAGACGCAAAACGCCCCTCACACCAAAGCAATTTGGGGTGAGGGGCGAAGAGCTGTGCAGGTCGGTGGGGCTGCTTACTTAGCGGTGGCGCCGATCCGCTCAACGATCGCTGCAACCGCGGCAGTGGCCGCGTGGCCCTCGCCGTAGGGGGTTGCGTCGGTGGGAGCGGGCGCAGGGCGAGTGATGGCCGCAGCGATCTCAGCGGGAGTGTTCGCGAGAACGTTCCAGCCGAGCTCGACGGTCTCGACCCACTCGGTCTCGTGGCGAACGGTCGTGCAGGGGATGCGCAGGAGGAAGGCTTCCTTCTGGAGTCCACCGGAGTCAGTGATGACACCGGCGCTCGACAGCACGGCAGCGATGAGCTCGGGGTACGACAGCGGATCGCGGGTCGTCAGCGAGCCGGACTCGAGCGAGATGCCGTGTTCCTCAGCCTTCGCACGGACGCGGGGGTGAGCAAGCAGGACGACGGGCTTGTCAGCCTGCGACAGTGCGCTCACGACCTCCCGCAGACGCTCGGGTTCATTCGTGTTCTCAGCACGGTGGATCGTTGCGACGTAGAACTCACCCTTGGCGAACTCGTCGGTGACCGCGTTGGGCTTCTGCTCAGCGAGCACCGCATCACGAACCTGGTACAGCACGTCGGTCATGACGTCGCCAACGAGGATCGCGCGCTCGGTGATGCCCTCGTTCGCGAGGTGCTGCATCGCGACCTCGGTCGGTGCGAGGCAGAGATCAGCAGCGTGGTCGGTGAGGACACGGTTGTGCTCCTCAGGCATTGCGCGGTTGAACGAGCGTAGGCCCGCCTCAAGGTGTGCAACTGGGAAGTGGAGCTTTACTGCGCTGACGGCAGCGGCGAGCGTCGAGTTGGTGTCGCCGTATACGAGTACGCAGTCGGGCTGGAAGCGCTCAAGCACCTCGTCCATCTGCGCGAGCATACTGCCGGTCTGGACGCCGTGCGAGCCGGACCCAACACCGAGGTGCGCGTCGGGCTCGGGAATGCCGAGGTCACGGAAGAACACGTCAGAAAGCATCGGGTCGTAGTGCTGACCGGTGTGCACAATTACGTGCTCGTGGCCGGCCGCGGTGATTGCGTGTGCAATTGGCGCGAGCTTGACGAACTGGGGCCGGGCGCCCACTACACTCATGATTTTCACGCTTCCAATCTTAGTTCCCTAAGCTTGCAGAAAGACGGCGCGTTCTCCAACCGGTGCAGCGGCAGCCGAAGCAGTGGATACACGAACGGGTGTTTCACGCAGTGGGAAGGGACGCATCATGGCTGAGCTCGTCGGAGAAATGGTCCAGCGAAAGGACCGCATGCCAGCGTTCGTGCGCCGCGGGATGGCCTACCTGATCGGCAATCAGGAGGGCTTCCTGTTCCGCACTGCGCTCCGCCTGAGCGGGCAACACCGAAAGCCAGCACCGCGCCCAACACCCGTGCCAGCGGGCGACAAGCGCGTGCTCATCGGGCCAGCGAACTACGCCGGGCAGGGACATCAGTGGGCGCGTTCACTTGAGACCTGTGCAGGAGTAGGCGCGCGGAATCTCATGGTTTCGGTGCCAGGTGGCATGCCGTTCCCCGCCGATACGACGGTTCCCTTTGGGGTCTACCACCTGTCGAAGCAGTGGCAGGATGACGAGTACGCCGCGGTGCGAGGCTTTACTCACGTGCTGATTGAGGCAGAGAAGCCCATCCTCGGCGGAAAATTCAAGTTCGACCTCGTACGTGAATCAGCGGCGCTGGGGGCGGCAGGCGTCAGCGTTGCCTACATCACTCACGGCTCGGATACGCGAAACCCCGCAGCACACCGGGAACTCACGCCGTGGTCTCCGTTTATGGAGGAGACGCCAGAGACCGCCGCGCTGCAACGCCTCTCTGACAAGAACCGCGCGCTCCTCTCGCGCCTGCCCGGCCCAAAGTTCGTGCCGACACCTGATCTGCTCCTCGACTTGCCTGACGCAAAGTGGGCGCCAGTCGTAGTCGAGCAGGAAAACTGGCGGGGCGCCGGCGCACAGCTCTTCGCGAACGAGGTTCCCCGGGTGGCCCACATCCCCAGTAAGGGATGGGTGAAAGGCACCGACCTCATTGAACCGACGATGCGCGATTTGCACGAGTCCGGAGCCGTCGAATACGTGCAGGTCACCGGCCTGCCATATGCAGAAATGCCAGCTGCCCTCGGTAGCGCAGACATCGTGCTCGAACAGTTCAGGATTGGGAGCTACGGGGCCACGGCGATCGAGGCAATGGCTGCTGGTCGAGTGGTCGTGGGGCACGTGGTGCCGTTTGTTCGCGAACACGTGCGATCAACTACCGGGCTCGAACTCCCCATCGTCGAGGCAACTCCCGATTCATTGGCAGAGGTGCTGCAGGACCTGTTGGCGGATCGCGAGCGCTGTGCAGCGCTCGCCGTAGCCGGTGTGAAGTTTGCCGAGCAGGTGCATGACGGACGCATGAGCGCTGCAGTGCTGATGGAACACTGGGTGTCGCTGTCAGATTCACCGGGTCACGCATAGCGAGAACGGGTAGAATAGCGCCTGTGAAGATCGCTGTAATCGCCACCGGAAAGATCGGCCTCCCCCTTGCTACGCAGTTCGCGAGCATGGACCACGAGGTCGTTGGAATCGACGTCAACAAGGCACTTGTTGACTGCATCAACCGTGCTGAGGAGCCATTCCCCGGCGAGTTCGGTCTTGCAGAGAAGCTCGCCGAGCAGGTGCCGGCGGGCAAGCTGCGCGCAACGACTGACTACGCAGACGGCATTCCCGGCGCTGACGCAGTCGTGATCGTGGTGCCACTGCTCGTCGACGAGGAGACCTGGCAGCCCGACTTCAAGTGGATGGACGCAGCAACGCGTTCACTCGCTGAGCACCTCACTCCTGGCACTCTGATCTCGTATGAGACGACGCTGCCCGTTGGTACCACGCGTAACCGCTGGAAGCCGCTCCTCGAAGAGGTCTCTGGCCTCACCGAGGGTGAAGACTTCCACCTGGTGTTCTCACCTGAGCGCGTGCTTACCGGCCGTGTCTACGAGGACCTCAAGAAGTACCCGAAGCTCGTCGGCGGCCTCAACGAAGCAGGCACCAAGAAGGCGATCGAGTTCTACGAGCAGGTGCTCACGTTCAACGAGCGTGACGACCTGCCCCGCCCGAACGGCGTCTGGGACATGGGCACCGCTGAGGCGGCCGAGATGGCAAAGCTCGCGGAGACCACCTACCGCGATGTGAACATCGGCCTCGCAAACCAGTTCGCGCGCTACGCAGACACCATCGGCGTCGACGTGTACAAGGTCATCGAGGCGTGCAACTCGCAGCCCTTCAGCCACATCCACCGTCCCGGCATTGCTGTCGGCGGCCACTGCATCCCGGTGTACCCCCGCCTCTACCTTTCGACGGACCCCGCGGCAGACATCGTCCGCACCGCACGCAACTACAACGCCACCATGCCGACCTACGTGGTCGATCGCGTCGAGCAGACCATCGGTGATCTGTCGGGCCAGCGCGTCGTCGTGCTCGGTGCTTCGTACCGCGGTGGCGTGAAGGAGACCGCGGTCTCCGGTGTCTTCCCGACCGTTGAGGAGCTCACCGCTCGCGGCGCCATCGTCACCGTGCACGACCCCGTCTTCTCAGACGAGGAGCTCGCAGGTTACGGCTTCGTCGCGCACAAGATTGGTGACGCTGTTGACGTCGCAATCTTGCAGGCGGATCACGCGGAGTACCGCGCGATGGGTCCCGCTGAGTTCCCCGGCATCAAGCTCTTTGCTGATGGTCGTAACTACACCGACCCCGCAGCGTGGAAGGGTGTTCCCCGCATCGTCATCGGTGCTGGGAACTAAGCTCCGCGGGGTGCTCCGGCACCCCGCGCGTCTGCTCAGCTGAGCAGTCGAAAGCGGCCTGTGGCAAGCGGATCAGCAGTGATTCAGCTTGTCACAGGCCGCTTTCGTGTGCGCGCCGAAGACTCAGCCTGCTGTTTACCCCCGCCTACGCGGAGGGGCCACCACGCGAATCGTCACCGCCTGCTGAGCGATCCGCCTGGAAGCTCTGCTCAGCGAGGTCCATGAGCTCAGCAACACGGAGGCTGTTGCGACGGTACTCATCGAGTTCGTCCTCGAGCTCCGTGATGCGGTTCGTGAGCGCTTCGAGCTGTGCGCGAGTCCCCGCAGGACGGGTGCGCATGAATAGACGCTTCAGACGCTGTCGCATGGAAACCTCCGGGGTAGGGAACGGATGTTCAGAGAGCACGAATCGCACGCCGTATGGTCGGCGAGCCATCGTTGGGATCTCAGTTGCCGGCGTGACATATTCAAATGACAGGCCAAACTTGTGTGCCGCATTGGCAAGCTCGAACTGGTTGAGATGCCAGGTCGTTGGATCTGCAAACGTCACGTCCTCGGCTGGCGATGCATAGAGCGTTGCGTAGGCTGATCCGCCCGACCGCAGTGCCATGCGAATGAGCCGGAGCAGATTCTCGCGCGCGAGGTGTCCGAGTTGCTCGAACACATGGTTTGCGACGACGTCGAAGCTTCCCGTGATGTCGTTCTGCTGTGGCGCAGCAAGGGAGAGCGTGCGGTACAGATTGACGTGCGCGGTGTCGAACGGCGTTGCTGCTGCGGCGGATCGCTCCTGCGCAAGCTGCAGCGCAGCGTAAGAATAATCGGTGGCTATCACCCGGCGGCCATCCGCGGACCCAGCTGCGGCGAGACGCTCACTCAGCGCGCCGTTGCCCGCACCAAACTCGAGGAGCACGGGGGACGTGAGCTCGGCATTCTGCTCGAGAATCCAGTTCGCCCCGTCAACCCAAAGTAGGTCAGCCTCGGTGCTACGGTTCAAGTACCATGCGTTCCAGAAGTCACGTCCGAAATGGAACGAACCAAACCACGCGTTGAATCGGCGCGAAGTCGACTCAGGGGTCTGTAGCCGATACCCGGGGATCGGCGTCCGCCAGTTCTCGTCATAGTTGATGACGAGCCAGGCTTCAGGATCCGCCGGTGCCGGGAACTCGCGGCCAGCGATCGTGACGGTGCCAAACGGCAGCATTTGATCTTCGCGCAAATCACCGCGGACGTGGAACGGCTGATTCATCTTGCCATCGTCGGTGAAAAACGCGGTGAAGACGTCGACATAGTGGTCAACCAGGCCCGACTGCGTGCGGAAGTACAGCTGCATATGCGTTGCGCTGTGGCGCACCAGCTCATACCCCAGGTCGATGAGGGCGTGGCCGACGCGGAAGCCTTCGCGTGCGACGTCAGCGGGATTCGTGAACTCTGAGAGGTAGGCGACGTCAGCGTCGTCGTCGTGGGGGAGGAGCGCTCCCTCACGGATGCCGCCGAGCAGGGTGCCGCCCACGACGAACGGGCGAAGCCCCATGTCGCGCAGGTGGCCAATGATCTCTGTCGTGCGATCGAGAATTCGGTCCTGCACGCCCGGGTTCCCTGCCTCAAGCGTTTTGCCGAGCATGCCCCACTTGTTCACCGCGAGGGGAATGCCGTCCGCATCACGCACCTGGGCGCGGATCTCGTCAGCAGAAAACTCCACCTTGCCCTCGGCGAGCACCTTGTTTGTCGCGCTGTCCAGGATCGTCAGGTCTGTGTGTCCGCGTAAGTAGGGGCGCAGGGAATCTGGCCACGGGAACGAATTCTCATCGGTTCGTTCGTTCTCGACAAGGTCAATCGACCACACACGATCGCCGTCGAAACAGACGTCGACAGAACGCACTGCGTCGGAAATCGAAGGCAGCGTGAGGGCAGAAAAGTTTACAGTGAGAGCCATAAAGTAGGTAGTTCTGGGCCAGTTTGGCTACCAGAACTACCTACCTACCCTAGTCGCTTTGAGCTGTGCACAAACTCCAACGGGCGCCCGGGTGAGTACCTGGGCGCCCGTTGGAGATGTGAAACTGCTAGCGACCCTCGAAGGTGGCCTGCCACTCTTCAGGAGTGGTCAGGCGTGGCATCGCCGCACGGTATTCGGCCGCGAGGCGGTCCCAGTCCTTCACGATCTTGCGGTTGAGCTGGGTTGCTTCACGAAGCAGACGGCGGAACTTCGCCTGGTCGTGGCGGTACCACATCTTGCCTGCGCCATCAGCAGAACCAACGATGACGCTTTCGTGCTGCGGGATGGTCCACCAGAACGCATCGCGCTTGGCGTACTCGAGTTCTGGTTCGCGCGCCTCGGTCTCTGACGACTTGCGGAGCCAGGCATTCGGGAGCCGCTTTGCCGTGAAGAGCGCGAGCTTTGCGCCGCCAAACGCCTCAGGACGCTCACCTACGTGCGGAAGCGCTCGGCCGCCGCTCGAGGTGGGGGCATCTACATCGCTCGTGCGATAGACGCGGGTCTCGGGGTAGTCCTTCGCTGCAGCACGCGCGGCAGGCATGTCTTGCGCCATGGTGGCGTGGAGCTGTTCGGGGCCCGCAAGCACCGAACGCATGCCGTCAACCGCGAGCTGCACCGCGTAGTACTGCATGTTCAGCAGCTGCTTCACGTTGATGCGGTTGAGGTTCTTCAGCATGCCGCGACCGCACTGCGGGGTCGCGTGCAGCAGACCTGCAACGATGCGGTTGCGGGTGTGGAAGAACGACTGCCAGTCTTGCGTGTCGTCCTTATCAAGCCAGGAGACGTGCCAGAGCGCGACGCCGGGAAGCGAGACCGTACGGTACCCGGCAGCCTTTGCGCGCAGGCCATACTCTGCGTCGTCCCACTTAATGAAGACCGGAATCGAGAGACCGATGTCTGCGATGACCTTCTTCGGAATCATGCACATCCACCAGCCGTTGTAGTCGGCGTCAAGGCGCGAGTGCATCCAGGGAGTCTGGCGCAGATTCTGCTTGCGGAAGTCATGACGGTGCTGTTCAGGGAACGACGGACCCCAGACGAACGCGTCATTCCGAACAACCTCTGCCCATGCGTGCATGACGGGCTTGTCGAGCAGGTCAAACATGTGACCGCCAACGATGACCGGGTTACGGCTGAAACGGCCGAACTGGAGCGCGCGCAGCGCACTCTCGGTCTCGAACTCGATGTCATCGTCGAGCAGTAGGAGGAAGTCAGTGTCTTCGCGCTTCAGCGTCTCCGCCATCGAGCGTGAGAAGCCGCCAGATCCGCCAATATTTGGCTGGACAATGAGCTGCAGCTTGTCGCCGAGCTGCGCCGCGATCTCTTCGAACCCAGGTTCGTCAGCAACCTGCTGTGAACCCTGATCAACCAGGAAAATGCGGTCGAGGTTCTCGAGCAGCGTCGGGTTTGCTGCAATGTTTCGTAGCGTCACGACGCAGTAATCGGCCTTGTTAAAGGTCGTCATGCCGAGGCTGAGCTTGCCCTCGGTGACGGGCGTTGCCTCAGTCGTCCAGCTGCCGTGCACGAGCTTGAGATCTGCATCGCCTGCGACAAGATCGAACCAGAGCCAGCCGCCGTCACCGAACATGGTGAGGGGGAGCGTGAACTCGGTGTCGGTCTTGCCGGTCACCAGCGCGGAGTCGACTCGCTGCTGAGCGCCGCTCGCGTTCGAACGGTACACGAGGATCGTGCCGGTGCCTTCGGTCTGCAAACGCAGGGTGACTTCGGTGACTGTCGTCCAGCGCTGCCAGTACGACGCAGGGAAGGCGTTGAAGTACGACGCATACGAAACGCGCTCGCCAGCGCGGACACGGGTGCTTTCGCGGGACAGCACGCTGTCGATGCTCGCAACCTCGCTGAGGCGAACGGGAGTCTCGTCAACCTCAGTCCAGGTTTCAGGGTCTGCATACAGCGGCAGCACGTCTGGGTCTTTGGTCTGCGGGAACACAACATGCTGGAGCGTAGTGGTCATAACAGATGATTCTACCGAGGGGTGCTGGCGGAGCGCAGTGAATGAGCGGATCTTGCGGTTGATTTACCAAAAGTTCAACCATTTCTTGCGAAAACCTGCTGTGAAGTGCCCCTCAGCGCGATGCAACTCGGGTCGCCCCGCATAGACTGGTGCGCATGGATCTTCTTGTAGTTGGATCAGGTTTCTTTGGTCTCACCATCGCTGAGCGCGCGGCAAACGCGGGCAAGAAAGTGGTCGTGATCGATCGTCGTGCACACATTGGCGGCAACGCCTACTCCGAGGCGGAGCCCGAAACGGGCATCGAGGTGCACCGTTACGGCGCGCACCTCTTCCACACCTCGAATGAGCGTGTGTGGGAGTACGTGAACCGTTTCACGAGCTTCACGAACTACGAGCACAAGGTGTACTCGAACTTCAAGGGCGAGATCTACCCGTTGCCGATCAACCTGGGCACGATCAACCAGTTCTTCCGCTCGGCATACGGCCCGGAAGAGGCGCGTGCGCTCATTGCTGAGCAGGCAGGCGAGTACGACACCAAGACTGCGCAGAACCTTGAGGAAAAGGGCATCTCGCTCATCGGCCGTCCCCTCTACGAGGCGTTCATCCGCGATTACACCTCGAAGCAGTGGCAGACCCCGCTCACCGAGCTCCCCGCAGAGGTCATCTCGCGTCTCCCGGTTCGTTACAACTACGACAATCGCTACTTCAGCGACAAGTACGAGGGCCTGCCGGTAGACGGCTACACCGCGTGGCTTGAGAAGATGGCGGATCACCCCAACATCGAGGTGCGTCTCGACACCGATTTCTTCGACGAGTCGCAGCCCCTCAACAAGCGTGATGTTGTTGGCAAGGTTCCCGTCGTGTACACCGGTCCCGTTGACCGCTACTTCGACTACGCCGAGGGCGAGCTCAGCTGGCGCACGCTCGACTTCGAAGAAGAGGTCGTCGAGGTTGGCGATTACCAGGGCACCAGCGTGATGAACTACGCGGGTGGCGAGGTTCCCTACACCCGCATCCACGAGTTCCGTCACTTCCACCCTGAGCGTGACTACCCGACCGACAAGACCGTCATCATGCGTGAGTTCTCGCGCTTCGCGACCCGCGACGACGAGCCGTACTACCCGGTCAACACTCCTGAAGACCGCGAGCGCCTGCTGAAGTACCGTGAGCTCTCTGATGTCGAGCCTCAGGTACTCTTCGGTGGCCGTCTCGGCACCTACCAGTACCTCGATATGCACATGGCTATCGGCTCGGCACTCTCGATGTTTGATAATAAGCTCGCTGAGGTGCTTGGGGTCGACGCAAGCAACTAATCACTGAGTGCCCGCCTTGGCGGGTGTTCGATTGCTCGCAGCCTTCGGGCTGTGCGCTGTTGGCCGTCCCATGAGGGGCGGCCAATTCACTATCTTCCGCAAACGAAAGGTTCAGCATGAAGAAGACGATGTTTGGCAGCGTGGCTGCCGTAGCGCTTGCCGGAATGCTTGGCCTCTCTGGCTGCTCCCTGCTGACCGGCGCGAAAGACGCTGGTTGTGCGGCGCTCTACGAGCAGATCGACGGTGCGATTGCGCAGCTCGATACCGGCGGCGTACCGATCTCGAGCGCTGACGTGCAGCAGTTCTTCACTGATCTCGAAGCGCAGCAGCCCGACGCATATGCCGCGCTGCGCGACGGCACCTTTAGCGACTACGTCACGAGCCAGAACATTGACCTGCAGGCACTCACTGGTGGTGCGTCTGAGGTGAACATCGGCGACTTCATCTCGCCTGATAACCTCTCGCAGATTGACCAGGTCATGCCTTCGGTTATCGGCACGATGGAGAGTCTCGGCTCGGTGTGCGCACCGCAGTAGCGGTCTAGCGCTCGTGGGCGCGCGGGCGCGCTCCGAGCCTAGGAAACAGCGGTCTCAGATTCGGGGCCGTTGTACCGAATGCCGACGCGATCCGCGACCCGCCACACGGCGAGAATCAACTCGGGGATCTCATCTGCGATCTGCTGCAGCAGCTCGAACTCTACGCGATCCGCGTTGGCCTTGTGTTCGGCAGCCTCTGCGCCGTCACCGCGCCCGGCAACGCGCGCGAGGGCGAACTCGGCGAGCTGACCGCGGTCCTCGAGTATTTCGGTGACCAGCTCACGAACGACCAGGTCGTCCTCTTCAGGCACGTCGATGACGGCCTCGGCCGGGTCCCAGCCCTCGCGCATGCGGTTTTCGAGCATGGTCATGCGCTCAATGCGCGCGAAGGTCCGCAACCGCTGAAGGCGGTCAGTGGTCATGCCGATGGTCACGACTGAACCTGCGAATCTGGGTCAACAACCGGGGGAGTGGCAGCCTTCGCTGCGGCTGCCTGCGCCGCCGAGATCGTCGGAATCGTGCCGGTCGCAGCATCGCGGGTGATCGGGACGTGGCGCCACGGCACCTTCACCGGCTCAGAATCGGGAGACGGCAGCTGGAAGTCGAAGCGCGATTTCACCGCAAGAAGCACGAGCAGTACCCAGCCGCCCTCGATGATGAGGCGGCTCTCGGTGAGCGACTGCACGAGCAGTGCAGCGAGGATGAGCAGCGGCCAGAGCGCACTCGTCGCATACGGCAGCGGGGCGCCATAGCCGCGGCGAGGCTGATCCACGGCACGGAACCAGACACGCCACAGCGTCAGTGCAACGAGCGGGATGAACGCGAGCAGGCCAATGATGCCGACCTGGAACCACACGTCGAGCCAGGCGTTGTGTGCGTGAGGGACGGGAAGGCCAACCTTGGTATCGAGGCTCTTGAACGGCTCCACCCAGGTCGGCCAGTAGCTGACCCAACCCCAGCCGAGCCACGGGCGCTGTTCTGCGAGCTCGATGACGCGCTCCCAGATTTCGGTGCGGCCGGTCAGGGTTGCCGACTTGCCGAGCAGGCCGAAGACCTGTTCGCGCCAGAAGAGTGAGACGGCGATCGAGCCAAACAGCAGCACGCTGCCGATTGCGTAGAGCGGGGTGCGCTTGCCGGGCTGCACGCGGCGTGCCCAGAGCGCGAACGCGAGCGTGATCGCGATGACGACAATGGCGACCATGACGGTCGCGGCACGAGTCATCGCGATGGTGAGGACCGACATGGCGATCCAGAACCAGCCATTGAAGCGGCCAATGAGGCCGGCGCGCAACTGCACGCTGAAGATCACGAGCCCGAGCACGCCGAGGAAGCAGAACAGTGCAGAGTTGCCGAGCAGTCCCTGAATCGGGCCGCCTTCGAACAGCAGGTTACGGCTCCACCACAGCAGCTTGGAGGGGGTTTCGCCCTCGGGAACCTCAACCCACCACGCCACGATGTAGTGGCCGACGAAGAGGGATACCCAGAGCTCGAACAAGAACGAGAGTCCGATGAGGTAGCGCAGCGAGGTCGCAAGTGTGCGCAGAACCTCGTGCCACGTGAGGGTATAAGCCAGCACGATCGCGACCACGGTCGTCGCAAGCTGGGCGACGACGCCAAGCACTGACTCAAAGCGGTACTGGGACCAGATGATCGAGAGCAGTGCAATCGTCATGAACCAGTAGAGCGGAGCGGGCAGACGGTACCAGCGGAAGCGTGCGGGCTTCACCTTGATGAAGAGCACTACGCCGATCACTGTGATGATGCCAGCGAGCGCAAAGTAGATGGGCACACCGGTGATCCACCGCACCGCGTTGCCGCCAAGCGTGAAGATGAACACGCTGATTGCATACGCGCTTACGCCGAGTCTCGTTTTGCCGGAAGCCATAGTAGGTATTGTAGAGCGTGGTCCCTCGCAGAGCCTGATGCGAGGTGCGTTGGGTGCGGCAGGATGCCCGTGTCGACTAGGAGGCCCAAGGAGCCGTGTGCTGATCTTCATCGAGAACACTCCGCGCGCATATGCGTGGGGTTCCTCTGAAGCGCTCGCTGAAATGCTGGGCCGTGCGCCGAGTGGTGCGCCGGAGGCGGAGCTGTGGCTTGGCGATCATCCGGGGAGCCCCGCCAATGTGGCGAAGGCCGCGGGTACCTCGCTCACCCTCATTGACCTCATTGCGAGCGACCCCGAGCGCTACGGCGTGCGCGGTGGCCCGCTACCGTTCCTCACGAAGTTGCTTGCGATTGGGGCGCCGCTGTCGCTCCAGGTGCACCCAAACCGCGAACAGGCCGAGGCAGGATTCGCTGCGGAGGAAGCTGCCGGCATCCCGCGCGATGCGGCGAACCGCAACTACCGTGACCCGAACCACAAGCCAGAGTTGCTCGTCGCGCTTACGGAAGTGCGCGCGTTGAGCGGCTTCCGTCCACTCACAGCAGTGGGCGCGGATCTTTCCACGCTCATCACCGTCGCGACAGATCACGCTGCGCACCTGGCCGCGTCGGCCGCTGCCGTGGAGGAAGCTGAAGTGCGGGCAGGTATTGAGCTGCTCGAGGTGTTCCGCGAACACCTCACGCGCACGACCCGCTCGGACGCAGACTTCAGAGCAAAGCTGCTGGAAGACATGCAGCATGATCCGCGCGTCACGCTCGCGATTGCCGCGGTGCGAGCCGCAACCGAGGCAGGTGATGGAACTGTGCTCGAAACCGCGCTTGAGCCTGGCCGGGCACGTGTGCTCCGGGAGTTGCTTGAGGCGTACCCGGCTGACCCTGGTGTGCTCGTGTCACTGCTCTTGCACCTGCTCGTGCTTGAGCCGGGTCAGGCAATATTCTTGCGGGCCGGGCAGCTCCACGCTTACCTGAGTGGTGTTGGTGTTGAGGTGATGGCCGCATCGGACAACGTGCTGCGTGCCGGACTTACCTCGAAGCACGTCGACATCGCGGAACTGTGCCGGATCGTTGATACGGACGATCTTGCGGATCCGCACCTTCCCGGCATCGCGCTCGCTCCTGGCGTGACCGTGTGGCGGCCGGAGGTGGAAGACTTCCAGCTGTTCCGTGCCCGGTTGTGTCCTGCTCCGGAAGCGTGGGACGACCCGCCGGCGGCACCTGCGCCGCGCGCGATCGAATGCCCAGCGTCGGAGATTGAGATTGCGGCGGAGTATCCGCTTGTGCTTGTCGTGACCGATGGTCGTGTGCGCGTGGATCGGCCCGACGGCGAGATTTCCGAGGTCGCCAACGTGCGACGCGGTCAGTCACTGTACGTATCTGCGGGGGAGCCGATTCGCTTGACCGGTGCCGGTGAGGCGTTCCTCGCGACGGTCGGCGGGGCCTAGCCCGACTTCGGCGTGGTCGCGTCACCGCGCCGCGTCAGTGCGCTGTGCTACCGCGCCGCGTCACAACGCCGAAACGGGGCCGTTCCCCCGAAACAAGCCCTTTCTTGCGTAAGAAAGTGGTCATCTCGGGGGAACAGCCCCGTTTCACGGGTGGCCCAGCTACTTAGTGACGGTTGCCTTCAAGCGGGTATTCCTCGCCGAGTGCGTCGATCTGCTCGGTCGTGGGGTCGCCCTCGGAGAAGTCCATCATCGGGACCGGCTTCTTGAAGCCCTTGGTCACGAGCGCAATAATGACGACGCCGATGACGATCCAGATGCCGCCGACGAGCCAGGTGAGTGCCTCAAGCGAGGTCCACAGCCAGATCGTGAGTGCGAAGCCGATGAGCGGGCAGACGATCTTGGTGATGATCGTGCCGAAGGTGAGGGGATCGCGGCGACCGTTCTTGGGGAAAATGTAGGTGCGGATCACCGACAGGTTCACCATCGCGAACGCTGCGAGTGCGCCGAACGAGATCATGAACGCCACGGTGTCGAGCGACAGGAACAGCGCCGAGAGCGCGAAGAACGAGACGACGCACGCTGCGATGATCGGGGTGCCGAAGCGGTTGTGCAGCTTCGCGAGGGGCTTGGGCAGCATGCCGTCGCGACCCATTGCGTAGAGAATACGCGACACCGAGACCTGGCCGGTCATGCCGGAGCCGAACGCGCCAACGACGTAGATCGCGACGAAGAAGGCAGTGAACGCCTCGCCACCGATGTTGTTCATGACCGTCACGCCAGCCGCGTCGACCTCAGTCGCCGAGAGCGAAGCCCAGTCGGGCTGGTACGCGAGGGAGCCTGCCCACGAAACGAGGATGAAGAAGAGGCCACCGAGGAGCGTCGAGAAGATGATCGCGCGGGGGATGTCGCGGCGCGGGTTCTTTGCTTCCTCCGAGAGGGTCGAGACCGCGTCGAAGCCGAGGAAGGAGAGTGCGAGGATCGCAGCACCCGAAGCGATCGGGCCGATGCCGCCCTCGCCGAAGGTGAAGGGCTCGATGAGGCTGACTGACATGTCGCCGCCGAATGCGCTCTTGAACGCGAGCACCACGAAGAGCACAACGAGCACGACCGAGAGCGCGATGATGACGAAGTTGACCTTGTTCACCAGGTTGATGCCGAGAATGTTGAAGAGCAGCACGAGCAGCAGCGCAGCGAGCGTGAAGACCCAGACGGGCACCGCGGGGAACTGCGTGTTCAAGTAGATGCCGATGAGCATGAAGTTGATCATCGGGATGAACAGGTAATCGAGCAGCATGACCCAGCCGGTCAGGAAGCCGGCGGCACCGCCGAACGACTGCTGCGTGTAGGTGTACGCCGAACCAGCAACGGGGTAGCGCCTCACCATTGCCGCGTAGCTTCCGGCGGTGAAGAGCATCGCGATGACGGCGATGACATACGAGGCAGGCAAGTGGCCATCGGTCACCTGGTTCACGATGCCGTAGGTAGTGAAGACCGTGATGACGGTCATGTAGGTCACGCCGAAGAGGGTGAGTCCAACTACGCCGAGTGAACGGTGCAGCTTCGGGGCAGCCTGTGAGCCGGTGGTTGTAGTAGCCACGAGTTCTCCTTTGAACGGTAGGTCGTCCCATACATTAGTGGAATTTTTCGGTGAAATTTGACACTTGTTTTGAAACTAAGTGAACACCGTACGTTTTCCACAGAATCGTTCCGAAAATTTGTGGGTCTGCGCAGTTTGGGGTCGCCAAAACAGCGGAAATGCTCTTTGCTGCCCACGGAAGTTTTGTGGACACAATGTGTCGTTATCGGTGGGTCGCTACCCGAAATCACCCGGATGGGTGACCTCGGCGGCGAGCATTCCGACCGCAGCGTCGGTGAGGTAGTGGCCGAACGAATGCCACGTTCCCTCGGATGTGCCTGCCGCTAGACGTGCCTCATGTTCGGCTGCGAGACCGAGGATGAGTTGGGCGAGGATCCGCGAACGGGCCTCGATGATCGGCCGCGGAATGGCTGCCAGCTCAGGGATGTCGTTCTGGAGTAATCCGACAAAGTCATGGGCATCAAGGACGTAGTCGCGAATGATCTCGCCGAACACCGGTGACGTTGACGCCTGCGCGAGAAAGCGTGCGCGCCAGCTCGGCACCGGCAGGCTGTCGAGATAGTCCACCCACGGCAGAATGCCGATGGTAATGATGGCCCGCAGATTGGGCTCCGGGCCGAGCTCGGCTTGGAGTGCCGCTCGCCGCTCGCTCACGTTTTCGCGCCCACGCGCGGTGATCGCGCGGAGGAGTTCCTCGCGGCCACCGAAGTGATACTTCACTGCCGAGTGATTTGCGTTGCCAGCGTGTTCCGCGATGCGTCTGTTCGACACGGCGTCGATGCCCTCCGAAGCAAAAAGTTCTTCGGCGGCGTCGAGCAGGTGCTCCCGCGCGCGTTCGCTGTGCTGGCCCATCACTCCTCCTGCGGATACATCCTGTTGCCGGCCGAGTGCCGGCCCTCTGCGAACAACGGTAGCTGGTGCTCCGCGAGAGAATCCTCAATTCGGTCAGTAAATTTTAAGACAAGCGGCGTAATTTAATCCAGTCGACTCAAATTCGAGACTCGGCAGTACCCCAGGAGCAATACACAAGTGACAGAAACCACTGCAGAGAAGGCGGAGCTCACGCCCGCCGAACTCGAGGCGCAGCGCCACAAGAAAGAGATGATCGGGCGATACGTCGCCATGTTCCTGATGCCTATCCTCATGATCGGCATCATGATCACCGGATACCTCTTCGCGATGCACAACCCAACTGCTCGAGACATGCCGATTGCTGTCACCGGTAGCTCCTCCCAGGAATTCATCTCGGGCCTCGAGCAGATCGACGCAGACGAGAACGGTGAAAAGCGAGCGGTCGAACTCATCGCAACTGACAGCGCGGCTGAGGCGCGTGAACTCGTCATGAATCGCGAGGTCTCTGGCGCGCTCGTGATTGACGGCGCTGACGCAACGCTCTACACGGCAAGCGCGGCTGGCGCATCGCAGGTATCGGTGGTGCAGCAGCTCGTTGCGCCACAGATCGCAGCGCAGGGCTTGCACCTTGAAAACACTGATCTTCGCCCGCTTCCGGAGTCTGACCCGGCCGGTCTCGGCGCGATGTTCCTCGCTACCGCGCTCGTGATGGCCGGCTACCTACCACTCAGCATCACCCTGTCGAACGCACCGCAGCTTATGCGCTTCCGCCGCTTCGTTCCCCTCCTCGCAGGCTGGTCAGTCTTCTCGGCCCTGCTGGCTTGGGTCGTGACCGGTCCGATCCTCGGCATCGTCGACGGGAGCGATGCGTGGGCGGTGATGGGCGTCGCAGCGCTCGGCGTCTTTGCGATCGGGTCGGTGCAGCTATTCCTTACCCGCATCCTCGGCCCGATGGCCGTGCTCGCGGCAATGCTCCTCCTCATGGCGCTCGGCGTCCCCGCGTCGAACATGAGCATTTCGATCTATACGGCGCCAAAGTTCTACCTTTTCCTGCATGACATCTTGCCGACGTCTGCGATTGGCGAGGCGCTGCGATCGGTGCTGTACTTTGATGGGCGCGGGGCATGGCCCTACCTGCTCGTGCTGATTATCGGTGCGGCTGCAGGACTCGCATTGACATTCATCCTTGACACGGTGAAGCGCGCAAAGGGCAAGATGCCTGAGCAGGTCATGGTGAACCTGCCCTCACTGCACGGTGGCCCCCGCCCCAAGAGCAAGTTCTGGCAGTACTTCCAGCTCGCAGCGTTCCCCATCGCAATGGTGGGACTCATGCTCACCACAATGCTCGGCGCAATGTACTCGCCGACGCCGAAGGACATGCCAGTGGCGGTCGTTGCCGCCAGCGAAGAACAGGGGCAGCAGACAGCTGACGCGCTCGATGATCAAATGGACGGCATGTTCGATTTCACCGTTGTGACCTCGGATGAGCTCGCTCGCAACCAGGTCGAGCGCCGCGACGTCGTTGGTGCGTTCGTGCTGCCGAGCGTGGAACACCCCGAAGCGACGGTCATTGTGAACCAGTCAGCCGGTAGCGCAGGAGCGCAGCTCGTTGAGCGCGTCTTCACGGGCGTCGCTCAGGCGCAGCAGCTGCCCGTCTCGACCGACGACGTCGCCCCGCTACCCGAGCGAGACAGCATGGGTACTGTCACCATGTATGTCGCAATGGGCTGGATGATGGCCGGCTTCATGATCATCGTCGTTGGCGCCAACGCTGCTCCCACGAGCCGTCCGCTCAACAAGCTGCTGCCGATTGTCGCAATCTACGCTGTCGCGATGTCTGCGTTCGTCTACCTCATCGCGGGCCCCATCACGGGGGCGGTCGAGGGACACTTCTGGCAGCTCTTCGGCGCTGGTGCGGTAGCCATCATGGCGGTCGCGATGTTTGCGACAGTGTTTGAGCGGCTCATGGGCCTGCTCGCGATCATCCCGATCGTTGGCGTGCTGATGTTCCTCGGCGTTCCTGCCTCGGGTGGTGCGATGTCAATCTTCATGGAGCCGGAACTCTTCCGTGGCCTCCACGAATGGCTCCCGATGTCTGCTGCGGTTGAAAGCGTGCGCTCGATTCTCTACTTCGGTTCTGATGTGCTCGGGGTCAACCTGCTCAAGCTCATTGGTTGGGGCGCGGGCTCGCTGATTCTCGTCAACATCATCGACAAGTTCAAGCCCGTGCGCACCAAGGGTGAGCAGATCATGGTGGATATGTAAGGTGCCAGCGGGGGTCAAACCCTGCGAGTGCGAGTGCTCGGTGTCAACCCCGCGATATGACCCCGTTCACACGAGAAGGCCCGTTCCATACGCATGGAACGGGCCTTCTCGGGAGAAACGCCTTGTTTCGAGGTGTTGACTACGAGTTGCCTAGTGGCGTGCGCCCTCGAGGGGGTACTCGTCGCCGAGCGCGTCGATCTGCTCGGTGGTGGGGTCACCCTCTGAGAAGTCCATCATTGGGACGGGCTTCTTGAAGCCCTTGGTGACGAACGCAATGATGATGACGCCGATGACGAACCAGACGCCACCAACAAGCCAGGTGAGCGGCTGAAGCGAGGTCCACAGCCAGATGGTGAGGGCAAAGCCGATGGTCGGCACGACAAGCTTGGTAATGACGAGACCAGCAGTGAGTGGCTCGCGGCGACCGCCCTTAGGGAAGATGTAGGTGCGGATCACCGAGAGGTTCACCATCGAGAACGCTGCAAGCGCACCGAACGAGATCATGAACGCTACGGTGTCGAGTGACAGGAAGAGCGATGCAAGCGCAAAGACCGAGACGACGCACGCTGCAACGATCGGGGTGCCGAAGCGATTGTGCAGTGTTGCGAGCGGCTTGGGAAGCATGCCGTCGCGTCCCATTGCGTAGAGAATTCGCGAGACCGAGACCTGGCTGGTCATACCCGAACCGAAACAACCGATCACATAGATTGCGACGAAGAATGCGGTGAGGGCTGATCCGCCGATTGAATCCATCACGGTCACGCCTGCGGCATCGAGTTCGCCAGTCGACATGGCATTCCAGTCAGGCTGGTACGCAAGGGAGCCAGCCCACGCCACGAGGATGAAGAAGAGTCCGCCGAGCAGCGTCGAGAAAATGATCGCACGGGGGATGTCGCGGCGCGGGTTCTTTGCTTCCTCAGAGAGTGTCGAGACCGCGTCAAAACCGAGGAACGAAAGCGCGAGAATTGCTGCGCCAGCGGCCACGGGGCCGAGGCCACCGTCGCCGAAGGTGAAGGGCTCAAGCAGGCCGACGCTCATGTCGCCGCCAAGGGCATGCTTGAACGAGAGCGCAACAAAGATGATGACGAGCACCGTCGAGAGGGCAACAATGACAAAGTTGACCTTGTTCACCAGGTTGATGCCGATGATGTTGAACGCGAGCACCAGCAGGAGCGCTGCGAGGGTGAACGCCCAGATCGGAATCGCGGGGAACTGGGTGTTCATGTAGATGCCGATGAGCATGAAGTTGATCATCGGGAGGAACAGGTAGTCGAGCAGCATGAGCCAGCCCGTCAAGAAGCCAGCCGCGCCGCCGAAGGACTGCTGCGTGTAGGTGTATGCCGAACCCGCGACCGGGTATCGCTTCACCATCGCGCCGTAGCTCGCGGCGGTGAAGAGCATCGTGATGACGGCGATCACGTACGACGCCGGCAGGTGACCGTCAGTGAGCTTGTTGACGATGCCGTAGGTCGTGAAGACGGTCACGACCGTCATGTAAGTCACTCCGAAGAGTGTGAGTCCAACAACGCCGAGCGAGCGACGCATATGCGGGCCCTCTGCGGTCTGTGCGCGGTTTGACAAGGCAGTTCTCCTATGAACGGGGTGCGGATCGGGCGGTGCCAGACCTGCGGTGGATGGTGTGGGCGTGCGAACATTGCACGCCCACACCGGGTAGAGCGGGCCGGCCGTGAGGCCGGGGAAACACGGGGTTAGAAGGTGCGGTCGCCTGCGAGCCAGGTGCCCTGCACGCTGATCTCGGGGATCGCTTCGGGCTCGACCGCGAGCGGATCCGCGCTCAGCCATGCCGCATCCGCGACCTGGCCGACCGCGAGCGTGCCACGGTCGGCAGCGAGTGCCTGACGTGCGATGCCCGAGGTGTAGGCAGCGAGTGCCTCGGCAGCCGAGACGCGCTCCTCGGGGATCCACGAGTCACCCTGCAGGTCAGCCTTGCGGGTGACCGCGGTGGCGAACGCCGGGCGCCAGTCAACCGTGGTCACGGGCCAGTCGCTGCCGAAGGTGACAGTCGCGCCACTGCGCTGCAGCGAGCCGATGCTGTACTGCCAGCCCGCACGGTCGTGGCCGATGTGCGGGATCGTGAGGTCGCGCATGATCGCGTCGCACTGTGCCCAGTACGGCTCGAAGTTCGCGACGACGCCCGCTGCTGCGAAGCGCGGGGTGTCCTCGGGGTTGAGCAGCGAGATATGCGCGATGACGTGTGCGCGATCGCGCTCAGGGTTGGTCGCGTTCACGTTCTCAAGGGCGGTGAGGGCGAGACGGTTCGACTCGTCGCCGATCGCGTGGATGTGCAGCTGGAAGTTCGCAGCGTCAAAGGCAACGGTCGCTGCTTCGAGCTCTGCGTAGGTCCAGTTGGGGAGTCCGCGATCGTCGGGACGATCTGCGTACGGCTCCGAGAGCGCAGCGGTGTGGCTCTCAATGACGCCATCCATGAAGAACTTGATGGTGTTTGCCGAGAGGCGATCCGCGCCCTCGTTCTGCACGCGCTCGCGGAGTGCGATCACGATATCGAGCTGCTCACGCCAGTTGCTCGGCTCTGCACGGAACGCGATGTTCACGCGGGTGTGGAGGCGGCCGGCGCGTACCGCAGCGAGGTAGATCTCAACGTCAGGGCAACCTGCAGCGCTTGCTTCGACCCAGGCATCCTGGATCCAGGTCATGCCCTGCGCCGCATAGTTACGGGTAGCCGATTCGATCGCGCCAAGCTTCTGCTCGGTGGTGAATGCGGGAACGACGTCAGCGAGGAAGTTGTTTGCAGCGGCTTCCTGCAGAGTGCCGAGCGGGGCGCCGTCCTCGCGGCGCACGATGCGACCGAGATGCGGATCGGCAGACTCGGCAGTGATGCCGCCAGCGCGCAGTGCAGCGCTGTTTACCCACGCGGTGTGGTAATCGAATGAGCGAAGAATGGTGGGGGTGTCGCCGGTGACTTCGTCGAGGCGCTTGGCGTCGAAGAGTCCGCCGGGCTCGAGGGTGGCGTCGTAGCTGCCGCCAACGATCCACTCAGCCTCGGGGTGCGCGGCCTTCCACTCGCCTACCGACGCGAGGATGCCGTCGACGCTGTCGTGGTTGCGGATCTCGGGGCCGAGATCTTCCACGCCACCGAGCAGCGGGTGGCAGTGGCCGTCACCGAGCGCGGGAACGATGGTGCCGCCAGCGAGGTCGATGACCTCGGTGCCTGCCTGATCGATCAGTGCGAGCGCGTCATCGCCGTGGGCAACGACAGTGCCGTTCGAGAATGCGATTGCAGAGGTCGTGGTTTCGTTCTCTGCCGAAATGATCACTGTGCCACCGTGGAACACGGTCGTGGGTGAAGACATTGTGAGCTCCTTTGCTCGAATCGCGGTTGTATAGGTCGGAGGCCTGGGTGCAGGACTCGCGGTGAAATAAATGAACGTTGTTCGTTTAGGGATACTAGCCTAAGAGTTGTTCGATGACGAAACGGGGACAACATGGCGGCTGCAAGGTCAACTTCACGACGTGTGGGGCGCCCGAAAACACCGGTCTTGTCGCGCGAACTCATCTGCGAAACCGCGCTGCATCTCCTTGACACCAAGGGCGAAAATGGCGCCAGCATGCGGGATATCGCCGATGAACTCGGCGTTCGCCCTTCGGCGCTGTACAACCACGTGCGCGGCAGGGACGACATTTTTGACGGCGTGCGCGAGCTCGTGGTCGCTCGCATAGACGTCTCATGCTTTGCTGACAGGCCCTGGGAAGAAGCCCTGGTGATCTGGGCAGATTCGTATCGCGGAGCCTTCGTGGCGCACCCGCCAACCGTCACACTGTTTGCGACCAGGCCGATCGCACCTGATGCTCAGACAAGTCACATGTACGAGGTTGTCGTTGGGGCGCTCGTTGACGCTGGATGGCCGCGTGAGCGCGTCCTGTCAATCATCGTCGCGATTGAAAACTTCCTGATCGGATCGACACTCGACGCGCTGGCCGCGCCGAACATGATGGATCCGGGCGAGCGCGAAGACGTTCCGAAATTTAGTGCAGCGTATTCTGCGCGAGATGTGATGCTCGATGACATGCCGGGCGTGTCGCCAGCGGACGATGCCTACCGCCTTGGGCTCGATGCGCTCCTCGCTGGGCTGCGACTCGAGTTCGACCGGATGTAGGGCGTCGCCCGCGCCTGCGCCGCCCGCGGCCTGGGCCTGCGCCGCCCGCGGCGGGAACGACAGAGGCGCGGAGGCGCGATCCGCACCCCCGCGCCTCTGCGCGTACAGCTTGTTCGAAATTACTCGAAGATGATCGTGCGATCGCCGTCGAGCAGAATGCGGTTCTCTGCGTACCAGTTCACTGCACGGCGCAGCACGCGGGACTCGACGTCCTGGCCCTGCTGCATGAGCTCCTGCGGGTTGAACGAGTGATTTGCGCGGAGGACGTCCTGCTCAATGATCGGGCCCTCATCGAGATCGGTCGTGACGAAGTGCGCCGTCGCGCCGATGAGCTTCACGCCACGCGAGTGCGCCTGCTTGTAGGGGTTCGCACCCTTGAAACCGGGCAAGAACGAGTGGTGGATGTTGATCGCGCGGCCCTCGAGCGCTGCGCAGAGCTCGGGGGAGAGGATCTGCATGTAGCGCGCCAGCACGACGAGCTCGATGTTCTCCTCTTCAACAACCTCGAGTACGCGGGCCTCGAAGGCCGCCTTCTCTTCGGGGCTCTTGACGGGCTTGTACTCGAAGGGCACGCTGTTGAACTCGGCAATGTCGCGCACGGTCTCGTGGTTTGAGAGCACGAGCGGCACGTCGATCGCGAGCTGGCCAGCGCGCTTGCGGTACAGCAGGTCGTTCACGCAGTGCGTCGCGGTCGACGCGAGGATGAGGGTGCGCACCGGGCGGCCGGCACGATCGAGGCGCCAGGTCATGTGGTAGCGCTCGGTGACCGGCGCGAGAGCGTTCTCGAAGCGCGAGTCAAAGGTTTCGGGCTGGGCAACAGCCTCAACCTGCAGGCGCATGAAGAAGCGACCGGTGTCGGTGCTCGCGAACTGCTGGCTTTCGAGGATGTTTCCTCCGGCTGCCACGATCGCTCCAGAAATCGAATGCACGATGCCGGGGCCGTCGATGCAGGAAAGAGTTAGCACCCACTGGGTGTCTTCAGGAGTCGTAGCAATGGTATTCACATGCCTCAGGGTAGTAGATCACGCGCGCGAACGCACTTGCTGAGGAACCGGTGTAACAAGTGGGCGGATCGTCCCCACAGTTGGTAGACTCAACTCGTCGTAACTGGCGTAGGTGGATTAACCATCGGGAAGCGACACATTTACCTCACAAGGCCGCTCGCCTGGGCTGCACGAGATACGGGTTCTCCCGTTCTCGTGAAACGACGCTGAGGCGTCGAATTCCATTTCGATTGATATTGGAGAGCACATGTCAACCCAGTCAGAATTCTTCAACGAGCCGCTCGCGGTAGTTGACCCTGAGATCGCACAGGTACTCGAGCAGGAGCTCGGTCGCCAGCGTTCGACCCTCGAGATGATCGCGAGTGAGAACTTTGTTCCTCGCGCAGTGCTCGAGTCGCAGGGCTCGGTTCTCACCAACAAGTACGCAGAGGGTTACCCCGGTCGCCGTTACTACGGTGGCTGCGAGTACGTCGACGTTGCAGAAGAGCTCGCACGCGAGCGCGCAAAGTCGCTCTTCGGCGCACAGTACGCAAACGTTCAGCCTCACTCGGGTGCTTCGGCAAACGCTGCAGTGCTTTCGGCTATCGCTGAGCCCGGCGACACCATCCTCGGTCTCGAGCTCTCGCACGGTGGTCACCTGACCCACGGCATGAAGCTCAACTTCTCGGGCAAGCTCTACAACGTTGTTCACTACGGTGTTGACCCCGAGACCATGCTCATCGACATGGACGTCGTCCGCGCGAAGGCACTTGAGCACAAGCCCAAGGTCATCATCGCTGGCTGGTCGGCATACCCCCGTACCCTCGACTTCGCAGCGTTCCGTGCGATCGCTGACGAGGTTGGCGCAACCCTCTGGGTTGACATGGCACACTTCGCTGGCCTCGTGGCAGCTGGCCTGTACCCCAGCCCGGTTCCCCACGCACACGTCGTTTCGTCGACCGTGCACAAGACCATCGGTGGCCCCCGCTCGGGCTTCATCCTCACGAACGATCTCGATCTCTTCAAGAAGATCAACTCGAACGTGTTCCCCGGCCAGCAGGGCGGCCCGCTCATGCACGTGATCGCTGCAAAGGCGACCGCGTTCAAGCTCGCTGCAACCGACGAGTTCAAGGACCGCCAGGCGCGCACCCTCTCGGGCGCGAAGCTCCTCGCAGAGGCGCTCACCACCGACGCTTCGAAGGCTGCAGGCGTTGACGTCCTCACCGGCGGCACCGACGTGCACCTCGTGCTCGCAGACCTCCGCAACTCGTCGCTCGACGGCCAGCAGGCAGAGGACGCGCTCCACAACGTGGGCATCACCGTGAACCGCAACTCGGTTCCCTTCGACCCCCGCCCGCCGATGGTTACCTCGGGCCTGCGTATCGGTACCCCCGCACTCGCAACCCGTGGCTTCGGCGACGCAGAGTTCGCAGAGGTTTCGGACATCATCGCCCTCACCCTCCAGCAGGCAGGCGACCTCGAGGCACTCAAGGCACGCGTCACCGCGCTCGCTGAGGCGTTCCCGCTGTACCCCGGCCTCGAGAACTGGTAATCAGTCCTCTTCGTAGGTAGTACGTCAATGTGAGACGAGTCGCAGTGCCGCACCCCGTGTGCGGCCTGCGGCTCGTTCGCGTTTCGCACTCGCGCCCTTACTTCGCCTCGGTCAGAAATCGAGCTTCGGTAAGACTGATTCGGGCTAAATCGCCTTACGGAAGCCACTTTTTCTTACCGAGGGTGAGGAACGCGGCGGCGGCCGCTGCCGCGGCGAGGATGTGAGCTTGGAACGATCCGCGCCCTTGCCATCAATATGCGATCGGCCGTAAATATGTAATTTGCGGGCGAAAATGGCATATTGAAGGCCGATCACATATCTCCGGCAAATTGGCGGATCGCGGCAGCACCGCGGATCGCGGCAGCAGCACCGAGTAGGCGCACCGAGCAGGCGCACCCCGAGCCCAGCAACACCGCGCAGGCACAGCCAGCGCACCACAGACTTTTGGAGAACACACCATGACCGCACAGAAGCTGGACGGCACCGCAGCAGCGGCAGCCATCAAGGCAGAACTCACCGAACGCGTAGCGAAGCTCGCAGAGCGTGGCATTGTGCCCGGTCTCGCGACCGTGCTCGTTGGCGCTGACCCGGGATCGCAGTGGTACGTCGCAGGCAAGCACCGCGACTGCGCAGAGGTCGGAATCTCGTCGATCAAGCGCGAGCTGCCCGAGACCGTCACCCAGGAAGAGCTCGAGGCCGTCCTCGACGAACTCAACGCCAACGATGACTGCACCGGCTACATCGTGCAGCTCCCGCTGCCGAAGCACATCGATACTGATCGCATCCTCGAGAAAATCGACCCCTCGAAGGACGCTGATGGCCTGCACCCGACCAACCTCGGTAAGCTCGTCCTGAACGCAAACACCGAGATTACCTCGCCGCTGCCCTGCACCCCGCGCGGTGTCATCGAGCTCGTCGAGCGCAACGGTCAGTCGTGGGCCGGCAAGAACGTCGTCGTCGTTGGCCGTGGCGTCACCGTCGGCCGCCCGATTGGCCCGCTGCTTACGCGCCGCGAGTACAACGCGACCGTTACTCTCACCCACACCGGTACGGCTGACCTGTCAGCTGAGCTTCGCCGTGCAGACGTCATCGTTGCGGCAGCTGGTGTTGAAGGCATCGTGAAGGCTGAGGACGTCAAGCCGGGCGCGATCGTTCTCGACGTAGGCGTTTCACGTAAAACCGACCCCGAGACCGGGAAGAGCCGGGTCGTGGGTGACGTTGATCCGGCAGTTGCTGAGGTTGCGGCGTGGATGTCGCCGAACCCCGGTGGCGTTGGCCCGATGACGCGTGCCCTGCTCCTGAAGAATGTTGTCGAAATGGCGGAGCGCGCACACGCGTAACCTGCGTTCGCGCGAGCGTTCAATGGGGGCGGATCACCTCCGGCCCCACCCGCCGAAAGCCCCGTTGTGCACTGCGCCGCGGGGCTTTCGTGCTGCCGGGGTGAGCGCGGGGTGTCCTGAACTACTGCGGGAGGCGTGCTGGCTGCGAGTTTTCCGCAACGCAGGTTCTGGACAGCCTCCGCTGATATTCTCAATCCGTGATGATCACTGAAGCATTGACCGCGCTGACTCAGGTCCCCGCGCTGCTTGGTATTAGCTGGCTTGATCCCGAGACCCTGCTCGAAGCGGGTGGCTGGATCGCTCTCGTGCTCGCGTGCGCGTTTGTGTTCCTGGAGACTGGCGTCCTCGTCCTGGCGTTCCTGCCAGGAGATTCTCTGCTCTTCACGGTGGGCCTCTTCAGCGCCACCGGAATCATCGATGTTCCGATTTGGGTGACGTGCACCCTGCTCTTTGTCTTTGCCTTTGCCGGCGACCAGATGGGCTTCATGATCGGACGCAAGCTCGGTCCCGCGGTCTTCAAGAAGGAGAAGAGCAAGCTCTTCAACCCTGAGAATGTTGAGCGCACGCACGAGTTCTTCGAAAAGCACGGCCCGAAGGCGATCATCATCGCGCGCTTCCTGCCGATCATTCGCGCGTTCGTGCCTGCTGCTGCGGGCGTGGGCAACATGCGGTACCGCCAGTTCATCATCTACAACGCGGTTGGCGCGCTGCTGTGGGGCGTTGGCGTTACGCTCATCGGCTACTTCCTCGGCCAGATTCCGTTTGTGCAGGAATACAGCGAGATCTTCATCATTGTGCTCGTGCTGATCCCTGGCATTCCCATTCTCATTGAGGCATTCAAGGCCTTCTCGCAGTGGCGTAAAAACCGTCGCGCACGTCTCGAAGCTGCGCCGCAGCTGGACGCTGAGTAACAGTCTGCGAACAACCGCTGGTCAGACGGTGGCGCATCTGTCTACGATCTGACTATGAACGGTAAGAGCACTACGCGCATCGCAGCTGCGGTGGCACTCGTATTCACGGCAACCCTTGGCGCGACGGGCTGTTCGACGTCCCCGAGTGATCCCGACGCGAACTCAGGAACCGAGATCACTGACCCCGTGATCTCGCCTGAGATCATTGCGGTCCACGATCTCGAGGGACAGAACGTGCAACTGACCGTGGGGCAGACGCTCGTCGCACTCCTCCCAGAGGACGACCTCGGCGGCTACCTCGCAGAGATGACCGACCCGTCTATTGCCGATTTCCAGGCTGATACGAAGTCGGGATCCGCCTCATTTAACCCGGGATTCACGGCGCTGAAGCCCGGTGTGACCGATGTGAAACTCATCGCCGCGAATGACTTCGTGATCGCCTTCAAGATCACCGTGAAGGCGAAGTAAGCGCGGCGCGCGACCATAGTTCCCGTTTCGGCTGTGAGTGCAAGTCATGGCACCGCAAACTTTCAGGAATGCATTGAGCTGGACAGGGTAATGTGAACCACTGTGCTGAGCGATCTTGAGACTTATTCGACCCTCGCCTTGTATTCATCGATGATGGTGTACGCAATTGCGTTCGTCTTCTACGTCGTTGACCTGGCAAACCGGAGCGGTGACGCTTCTGTCGTTGGCACCAAGCGTTCTCGCTCGGTGCGTATTGGTTTCTCGCTCACCGTGCTCGGCTTTGTCCTGCACGCGGCTGCGACGGTCATGCGCGGTATTGGCGCTGGTCGTGTCCCGTGGGCAAACATGTACGAGTTTGCGATGACGGCGACGCTCGCAATTGTCGCGATCTACCTCATCACGCAGTTCTTTGTTGATCTGCGCTTCCTCGGTGTGCTGATCACTGGCATGGCCGTACTCTTCCTCGGTATCACCAAGGTCAACTACTACGTCGCCATCGTTCCGCTGCCGCCGGCACTTGATTCGTACTGGCTCGTGATCCACATCCTGGTCGCAGTGCTCTCGGTCGGCTTCTTCACGATGGCCTTTGGTCTTGCGATTATGCAGCTGCTGCAGACCCGTCGTGAGAACCAGATCAAGAACGATGTTGAGCCCAGCATGAAGTTCCTTGCGAGCTTCCCGACTGCGGTTCGCCTTGAGGACGTCGCATACCGCCTCGCGATCATTGGCTTCGCATTCTGGACCTTCACGCTCATCGCCGGCTCCATCTGGGCCGAGGCTGCGTGGAGCCGTTACTGGGGCTGGGACGTCAAGGAAGTCTGGACCTTCGTCATCTGGGTGCTCTACGCTGGCTTCATTCACGCACGTGCGACGCGCGGTTGGCGCGGTACTCGTTCGGCTTGGCTGAACATCATCGCGTATGCTGCGGTCATCTTTAACTTCACGATTGTGAACGTATTCTTTAAGGGCCTGCACGCATACTCGGGTCTGTAATCCGAAGGGATCCGCGCCATGACATGGGAACTCGTTCCGGGCTCCGGTGAGTCCGCAAGCGAACAGAGCCGCGGGCCGTGGTGGGGACTCCTCATCGTTGGCGGCATCGCGGTGGTTGCGGGTCTTGGCCTGATGACGTGGCCGTGGGTCACGGCGAAATGGCTGCTGTCGATCTTGCTCGGTGCAGCGTTAATCGCCAACGGCCTTGCGATGGTCTTGCGTCGTGGCACCCGATCGTCTGGTGCGACCAATGCGGTCGGCGTCCTGCTGATGATCGCTGGCGTCGTCATGATCGTGTTTGCTGAGACCGCGGTTGCGCTCTTGGTGTCCTTCATGGGCGTTGCGTTCACGATGCTGGGCGTGCTGTGGCTTGCGATCGTGTGGGGGTCGTCGATGCGCGAGCGCGTCGCACTCTGGATTCCGCCGATCCTCATCATTCTTGCCGGCCTTGCTGCCTGGATTTGGCCGCAGACCGCCACGAGCTTCCTTGCGGTGCTCATTGGGTTCTTCACGCTCGTGCTCGGCGGTATCTTGGTTTGGTCAGCGTTCGCGCTGAAGAAGTTCGTAGCGTCCACGGGCGTCTAACATGCCGTTCGCCGAGCGAGCGCGGGTGGTGATCGCCCCCGATTCCTTCAAGGGTTCATTGGGCGCGGATCGCGTCGCCGCCGCCATTGCCCGCGGCTGGGCCGCTGCCCGCCCCGCGGATGCACTCGTCCTGCGCCCCATGGCTGATGGCGGTGAGGGGACCCTCGCGGTGGTCCAGTCTGCGATTCCAGACGCCGAGTCGGTGTCGTTCGCCGCGACCGGCCCGATTGGTGCACCCGTGGCCGCGCACTGGCTGCGGCTCCCAGACGGCTCGGCCGTGGTCGAGCTCGCTGAGACAAGCGGCATGCTCCGGCTGCCGCGGGACGCTGCCGGCCAGCTCGTGCTGCACCCGCTCGAAGCGCATACGCGTGGGGTGGGGGAGGCGATCCGCGCGGCGATTGATGCCGGTGCGACGCAAGTGCACGTCGCGCTCGGCGGCAGCTGCTCGACCGACGCTGGCGCTGGGGTACTCGTGGGACTTGGGGCGCGGCTGCTCGATAGCGCAGGGAACGAGGTGCCGCTCGGGAACCGCGGGCTCGCACACATCGCTGCGATCGACACAAGCCGCATGCGCTCGATCCCGGCTGGCGCGCTCACGGTGTGGAGCGATGTCGCCGCACCGCTCCTCGGCCCGCGCGGAGCGGCCGCTCAGTTCGGCCAGCAGAAGGGCATCACCGAGGCGCTCCGGCCAGCCGCAGAAGCCGGCCTCGCGCACTTTGCGTCCGTGCTCGACCTCGACCCCATGTCGCCAGGATTCGGCGCAGCTGGAGGCACCACGTGCGCGCTGGCATGGCTCGGGGCTGAAATCGTGCAGGGTGCGGGGGCAGTTGCCGAGCTCATCGGGCTCGCGGCGGCCATTTCCGAGGCGGATCTCGTCATCACCGGCGAAGGCTCCTTCGATGCGCAGAGCTCCGAAGGAAAGGCGCCCGCGCTCGTCACCGAACTTGCCGCGCGCGCTCGGGTCCCCGTCGCCATTATTGCGGGGCGGATCGCCGAAGACGCCGCCGTCGCACAGTATGTGCACGCGCAGTCGCTCGGTGAACTGGCGGGAGAAACGAAGCAGCACCTCGACCCTATGAAGGATGCCGAGGTGCTGCTCGAGCGTGCGGGGCACGCACTCGCGCTCGTTATGCGCGGGGAATGATCGGCATCGTGCCGGTTGGCGTCTCGCCGTCGTCGTAGACATCGGCGGGCGAGCCAATGATCTTCGCGTCGGGAGTCCCAACGACCTCGAAGTCTTTCTCGGGGTAGTCGAACTGTGCAAGCACCCAGCGCATCGCCTCAAGGCGCGCGCGCTTCTTGTCATTCGACTTCACGACGGTCCACGGAGCATGCGGGGTGTCGGTGTAGAAGAACATCGCGTCCTTGGCTGCGGTGTAGTCGTCCCACTTGTCGAGGCTGGCGAGGTCAGTGGGCGACAACTTCCACTGCTTCACGCGGTCTTGGGAACGCGACTGGAATCGGGCACGCTGCTCGGCCTTACCCACCGAGAACCAGAACTTGATGAGGTGAATGCCGGACTGCGCGAGCAGGCGCTCAAAATCAGGGGCAGAGCGCGTGAACTCGAGGTACTGCTGCGGGGTGCAGTAGCCCATGACGCGTTCGACGCCCGCACGGTTGTACCAGGAGCGGTCGTACATCACGATCTCGCCTGCAGCGGGCAGGTGCGAGACGTAGCGCTGGAAATACCACGACGTGCGTTCGCGTTCGGTCGGCACCTCAAGCGCGACGACGCGGGCACCACGGGGATTCAAGTGCTCGGTGAAACGCTTGATCGCGCCGCCTTTGCCTGCGGCGTCGCGGCCCTCGAAGATAATGACAATCTTCTCGCCGGACTCTTTCACCCAAGCCTGGAGCTTCAACAACTCAATCTGCAGCTTGCGCTTCTCTTTTTCGTACGCCTTGCGAGTGATCTTCTCGCTGTAAGGGTAACCCTGACGCCAGGGGGCGTCGGGCCCATCATCAACCGAGGACTCACTCGCCAGTAGCTCGGCAAGCTCATCGATTTCGGCCGTGAGATCGATCTGAGTGTTCTTCGAGTCCGTGTTCATTCGTGGTCCTTTTCCACTCTGGACGGGCTCTCATTCTCTCAGTTAGCCGACGAATCGCGCGATAGCTTGTGAGGCTTCGCGCAGTTTTTCGGCCGCAACCTCGCCACCTTCTGTAGCTGCTGTTGCAACGCAGTGGCTGAGGTGGTCTTCGAGCAGGGCCAGGGCCACCTTTTCGAGGGCTTTGGTCGCTGCAGAAACCTGAGTGAGGACGTCGATGCAGTAGACATCTTCCTCGATCATGCGATGGACACCGCGCACCTGGCCCTCGGCGCGACGGAGACGCTTGAGCAGATCACTCTTGTGATCGGAGTAGCCGTGATGTTCTTCCATGCCTGAATAGTAGCGTCAGAGCTTGGTAGTTGGGGCGGATCCGCCATTGCGTTTGTGGCGAACAGCGAGCGCGAGCCCGCCGCCAATGAGCACAAACACGGCAAGCCAGATGGCGATGTAGAGGGGGAACTCGGCTGCTGCGATCCGCTCACCAATGAGGATCGAGGCGACCACGAGCAATGCGGGCTCCAGGTAGCTCAGCAATCCGAAGAGACTGATCGTCAGCAGACGTGACGCGAGGATGTAACACATCAGCGCGACGCCGGTCCACACGGAGAAGAGCGGCGCAGCCCACAACAGCGCGGGGTTCGCGTCGATCGCACTGCCGTCAGCGACCGCGAGTACGACAAAGGTGAGGGCGAACGGGGACATCGCGACGAATTCCCAGAACATGCCACCGAGGTCGTCAAGGCCGAGTGCGCGGCGAAGCACGAAGTAGCAAGGGTAGCCCAGGCACACGAGCAAGGTTTCCCACGAGATCGAGCCAACGCGAACGATCTCAAATATGACGCCAACCGCGGCAATTGCGGCGGCAAGCCACTGCCACCAGAGCAGCTTGTCCTTGTACAAGAACTTGCCAACGAGCACGAGTACGAGCGGCAAGAGGAAATACCCGAGCGCAACCTGCAGACCGCGGCCGTGCAGGGGAGCCCAGGTGAAGATCCAAAGCTGCATCGCGACCAGCATGCCGCACACGATGATGCCGAGAATGAGGAGTGGCTTCTTGAGAATGCGCTGCCAGATTTCGGCAATTCGGTGACGCTGTCCAATGACCAGCAGGCCAAGCGCAATGATCGGAATCGTGACGACGTTGCGAATGCCCCACAGCGATTCCGCTGATGCTGGTGCAAGCATGGGGGTGACGAAGTAGACGCCACCAAAGCAGACTGATGAGGCGACCGAGGCAATAATGCCGCGCTTCGCCTCGAGGTTAGAGCTCAATTGCTCCGATGACCTCGTCGTACGGAGTCTCGCCAACGGGCTTGAAACCCATGTGGAGGAAGAACTCTTCCGGGCCGTCTTCGCCGCGCTCCCAGAGTACGGTCAGGCGGCCGACGCCGCGGCGTCGAGCCTCTTCGATGAGCGCCTGCACCGCGAAGGTGCCGACACCAGCACCCTGAGCATCAGCGTCTACATTGATGCGCCAGAGTGCCGCACGGAACTCTTCATGCGCAGCATTGGGGTCAAAGTTGCCGTGAATGAACGCAACAACGCGACCATCCTGCAAAATGACGCGCTGCCAGGCGCTGTCGGGCGGCGTGACCGCGGCAGCCGCGGCGTAGGACACAGGCGTAATGAACTGCTCCTGGCCAGGCTTCAGACCGAGCCGGTTGACGGCGACAATCGTGGCTGCGGAGAGCTCTTCGATGGTGAGGTTGCTCATGTTTCTAGAGTATCGCTGTCGGGAGCTTCGGGGTAGTAGACGAATGTCCATTTCGGTAACGGTCGACAATAATCCGTGAATTCTGCGGTACCAATGCCCAAAATTTCTCTCGATGTCGAGATACCTCTCCGACTCCGGTAGACTCGGGACTATGGGCCAAAAGCCCCGTTTTATTGCACACTCAACAGGCTGGAGCTCCGTTGGAAAAGATCAAGGTTGCAGGTAAGGTCGTCGAGCTCGACGGCGACGAGATGACGCGAATCATCTGGCAGTTCATCAAGGACCGTCTGATTCACCCGTACATCGACGTTGACCTCGAGTACTACGACCTCGGCATCCAGCACCGCGATGAGACCAACGACCAGGTCACCATCGATGCAGCGCACGCTATTCAGAAGCACGGCGTTGGCGTCAAGTGTGCAACCATCACCCCCGATGAGGCACGCGTTGAAGAGTTCGGCCTGAAGAAGATGTGGAAGTCGCCGAACGGCACGATCCGCAACATTCTCGGTGGCGTGATCTTCCGTGAGCCGATCATCATCTCGAACATCCCCCGTTTGGTTCCGGGCTGGAACAAGCCGATCATCATCGGCCGTCACGCATTCGGTGACCAGTACCGCGCAACCGACTTCCGCTTCGAGGGCGAAGGCACCCTGACCGTCGAGTTCACCCCCAAGGACGGCGGTGAGCCCCAGAAGTTTGAGGTTTACCAGTCGCCGAGCGACGGCGTTGCACAGGTGCAGTACAACCTCGACGCATCGATCCGCGACTTCGCTCGCGCATCGCTGAACTACGGCCTCTCGCGTAACTTCCCCGTCTACCTCTCGACGAAGAACACCATCCTCAAGGCGTACGACGGCCGCTTCAAGGACCTCTTCCAGGAGATCTACGACACCGAGTTCAAGGAGCGCTTCGAGACCGCAGGCCTCACCTACGAGCACCGCCTCATCGACGACATGGTCGCTTCGGCCATGAAGTGGGAGGGCGGCTACGTCTGGGCTTGCAAGAACTACGACGGCGACGTTCAGTCGGACACCGTTGCACAGGGCTTCGGCTCGCTCGGTCTCATGACCTCGGTGCTCTCGACTCCGGACGGAAAGGTTGTCGAGGCAGAGGCTGCACACGGCACCGTGACCCGTCACTACCGCCAGCACCAGCAGGGCAAGCCGACCTCGACCAACCCGATTGCGTCGATCTTCGCGTGGACCCGTGGCCTGCAGCACCGCGGCAAGCTTGACGGCAACCAGCCCCTCATCGACTTCGCAAAGGCACTTGAGGACGTCGTCATCAAGACCGTTGAGTCGGGCAAGATGACCAAGGACCTCGCAATGCTGGTCGGCCCTGAGCAGGGCTACCTCACCACCGAGGAGTTCCTCGCAGCGATCGACGAAAACCTGCAGGCACGCCTGAGCTAATTTGGGTGGTCGCGCGTGAGCGCGTCCTTCTTCCCTGGACTCAACCCCGCGAAACTGGCACTTTCTGCCGAGATCGATAGTTTCTACCCGTAGAAACACCTCATCTCGACAGAAACGGTCAATCTCGCGGGGTTGACTCGTGTCTGGGCAAGCAAAACGGCCTGTCACCCCGTGGGTGGCAGGCCGTTTTTGCTTTTGCAGTGAGGCAGTCGAGGGGAGCTTCGGTGGGCGCTGGTGTCACCCTTGCTGTCTCGTTGTCATTCGCCCTGGTTTGAGGGAATAAGGCCGCCCGGCCGCGAGGCCGGCCCGTTCTTGCCCCGGCAGCGCGGCTGCGTGGTGTGGGATGGCGGCCGTTTCACGTCAGACACTGCCCGGGCATGACTCAACCCCGCGAGAACGGCACTTTCTGTCGAGAAGGGGTGTTTCTACGGCCAGAAACTACCGATCTCGGCAGAAACTGCCTGTTTCGCGGGGTTGGCGCGAAGTTGGCGCAGAGCGCGGGGCGTCGGCGCGAGCTACCGCGCGACCTGCACCGGCTCGCCCTCGACATACGTCGCCACAACGGGAACCGCCGCAAACTCAGCGGCGCTGAGCGTAAACGGATCCACGCCGAACACCGTGAGCGCAGCGCGCGCGCCCGGCTGCAGGTGTCCCTCGTCGAGTGAGCGGATCGCGCGGGCCGCGTGCGAGGTGTAGCCCTCGAGCGCCTCGCGCATGGTGAGGCCCTGCTCGGGCTGCACGGGGGCGCGGTGCGGGTGGGTGAGCGGCACGCGGGTGATCGACTCGGTCATCATGACGCGGGGATCGTACGGGGTCACCGGCCAGTCACTTCCGAGCGCGAGCGTTGCGCCGGCCTCGCGAATGTCCTTGCACCGCCAGCCGTGGCTCGCGCGCTCTTCACCGAGGCGTACTGACCAGTTGTCGCTGCGATCCGCGAGGGTGTGACGCGTGCCGTGGATCGGCTGCATGCTCGCCGCAACGCCGAGCGCTGCGAAGCGCGGGACGGTCTCGTCGGGAATCGACTCGATGTGCTCGATACGGTGCGCAGCGTTCGCGCGCAGGTCGCCGAGCGATTCGAGTGCGTCGAGGACGAAGTCGACTCCGCGCTCGCCGATCGCATGGGTTGCGGTGGCGACTCCGCGCTCAGCGAAGAAGCGAAGTGCGCGGCGGTATGCCTCGGGGTCAGTCCAAATGGACTTCAGACCCTCGCCATAGCAGTCGGGGGTCGCGAGCCAAGCGGAGCCATTGTCAACGGTGCCGTCGATCATAAACTTCACGCCTTCGACGCGCCAGCGGCGGCCGTGCAGGCCCTGCAGATCGGCGATCTCTGCGAGTGCAGCCTCGTCAGATCCGGGCGGGACCATCGGCGAGAACCGCAGGCGAACGGGAAGTTCTCCGCGACTCTCCAAGAGCTCGAGTACCTCGCGGCTCCCGGGATGGAAATCCATGACGTGCGTGCCGGTGATACCGGTCGCGGCCATGCCATCGAGTACCTCGGTGAGCCGATCCGCCCGAACCTCGACGGTCTCCTGTGGGATGCGCTCGAGCGCAAGATCCATCGCAGCAAGCTCGAGGAGGTAGCCGGTCGGGTTGCCATCGGCGTCCACGCCAACCGCTGACTCATCGGCGAAGGTCTCCGTGCCGGTGATACCGACGCGCTCGATGCCCGCGCTGTTGATGACCGCTGAGTGCGCATCGCGCATGCGCAGGAACACCGGGTGGCCAGCGGCAGCCTCATCAAAGATGCGGCCATCGAAACCGGTCTCGGTGTAGATGTTCGGGTCAACGCCCCACCCGAAGAGCCACTCGCCATCGGCTGCCGTGGCTGCGGCGTCAGCGATCCGCCCCTTCGCCTCTGCGAGGGTGAGGTCGGTGAGCTGCACGCCGCGAGTGAGCTCGAGGCCGAACACGATGTGAGTGTGGCCGTCGGTGAGGCCCGGCGCGATGGTAGCGCCGGGGTACTCGTCGATGACGGTCGCATCGGTGATGTGCGCGCTGATGTCCTCGCGCGAGCCGACGGCGATGACGCGGCCGGATGCGATTGCGATGGCGGATCCGAGCACGATCTCAGGTGCGGTGAAGTCAACGACCTGCGCGGCAAATACGACCCGGTCTGCGGGCGTCGCAGTGGTGTTCACGGTGTGGCTCCTGTTCTCTGGGAGTGAGTGGGCTGTGGTTAGGCGCGGTCGGCGGTTGCCGAGTCCGAGAGCTCTGCCTCAGCTGCGACGATGCCAACCGCACTCGTGTTGCCGTCTTCGAGCTTGCGACCCTTGCGGCTGATGACGAAGAGTGCGGATCCGAAGAGGATGCTCGGAGCAGATACGAGCAGCGCGTACTGGATCGGCGAGAGGACGCCAACGAGCTGACCGCCGATGAGCGGGCCGAAGGCAACGCCAGCGAGGTAGAAGCCTGAGACGAGCACGCCAACGCGGCCGGTGACATCCATGACGGCAGCGAGACCGGTGACGAGTACGAGGATTGCGCCGTACATTGCGCCCCAAATAAGGATCGAAACGCTGTATGCCATCGCCGAGGTGGTCGTGATCATGATGAACTTCGTGATCGTGCTCATCGCGATGATGAGGACGAGTGACCAGCTGCGGCCGAGCCAGCGGAGGGCGAGGGGAGCGAGGAGTGCGCCGATGAGGCCGCCGAAGACCTTGCCAGCGAGCAGTGCGCTCGACGCGTCAGCCGAGATGCCAGCCTGTGCGGAGAGCACGCTGGTCATCGAGTAGACCATGTCTTCGGTGAGCGACCAGAGGCACATCGAGATCGCGAGCGCGAATGCCGCGAAGGTGTAGACCTTGCTTGCCGGTGCGTTCGAGGAAGAGGTGCGGTTTGCGCGCGCTGCTTCGCGAGCCTCGGGGGAGAGGTTCGGCAGTCCGCCAGCCATGATGAGGCCGAGCACGCCGAGGGCTGCGATGACGAGCAGCACCGAGCGCAGGTCGTTGTGGAACAGGGGTGCGATCGCGAGGAGCGCGGTGGCACCGATGCGGTTGATGACCATGATCGTGGTGACCGAACGGTCGGGGTTCACGGTGGTCGAAGCCGCCGCGGTACCGGTCGCGATCATGATGCCAGCGCCGATGCCGCCGACCATCAGGCCGATCATAACCGCGGGAATCGTGAGGATGAGACCTGCGGCGGCGTAGCCGAGCACCATCAGGATGAGGCCAATGCGGCCGAGGCGGGGGCGATCCGCCGTCGCGATGAAGCGGTTGGTGACGAACATCGCAAGCGCCGAGCCAGCGGTCATGCCGGTCGCGAGCGCGCCAGCGGTGGCGATGTCAACGCCGAGATCCTGCACCATGCCCGCGATGAGGACGGGAACGAGGTTCGCAGCCATGAGCGCGATGACCCAGGTACCGACGAAACCGAGGACCACCTTGGTGGTGAGTGTCGCGAGGCCGCTCTGTGGCGCGGCCGTTGTGGGTGCGGAAGACATGGTGACTCCTTTGTCGAGTTCAGATGATGTGAACGTTGCGGGAACGTTCCAGCAAAAGTAGAAACTACGTGGCAATTTCGAAAAACGCAAACTCGGAATGCGGATCGCTCCCGGCCTGCCAGGAGCCATAGACTGTGGATATGCCGAAGTCCGGGGTCACAATCGTTGATATTGCTCACGAATTGGGCATTTCAAAAACCGCAGTTTCTTCTGCGCTGCACGGCAGCGGCCGTGTGTCGGAAACGCTGCGGGAACGCGTCCTCTCGAAGGCCGAAGAGATGGGGTACGAGCGTAATCGTGCCGCACAGCGGTTGCGCGGCGGCCGCCACGGTGCGATCGGCATGCAGATTCCCGAAGATGTGCAGGAACTCGCGTTCTACATGGAGTTCGCGTTTGGCGTCGCTGCCCGCGCAGCAACGCTCGGACAAGACCTGGTGCTGCTCGCAAACGGCGACGCGAAGCGGTCGTCGAGCCCGGCGATCGATGGTGTGCTGGCGCTCGATGCGACGGCTGAGACCTTCGCTGCCGCGCTCGCCGCAGCTGGATCCTCACCGGTGGTGTCCGTCGGGGAGTACCGCGGGCCGGGGCATGAACGTCAGGCTGCCTGGATTGCGGCGGATCACCGCAAGCTCATTGAAGACCTCCTCGAGGTGCTTGCGAGCGCTGGCTACACGGCACCGGCGCTGGTCGGATTCCTGCCCGACCGCGAGCCGCTCTGGGGTGCGCAGCTGCGCGCCGGATACGAGCAGTGGTGTGCGCGCACTGGGCGCGATCCGCATTTGTACACCGCCCAGATTGCGCTCGCAGACGCCGACATGCTCGACATCATGCAGCACGCGGCCGAGGACGGCGCAGATGCGGTGATCTGGGCCGCCCAGGGACACGCACGCAGGGCTGAGGCGATGCAAGCGGCGCAGGGATCCGCGCCCATGCTTATGGCCTCAATGGCACTCGGGCCGAGCGACGATGGTATGGCCGGCGTCGATCTTCGCGCGCGTGACTACGGTCAGGTCGCAACCGACCTGCTGTTCGCAGCCATCAATGGCGCCGTCGAGCCCGGAGCATCGGTATTGCACGAGGCGCGGATCGTGGCGCCCCGGTAGTTCGACTGCTTGCGGGGCCGGTCAACCGCGCGCTACTGCGCTGACAGAATCTCCCGCACGCGCGGAATGACCTGCGTGCCGTACAGCTCGATGCTCGCCATGAGCTTGCCGTGGGACATGGTGCCGTTCGCGTACTTCAGATCGAAACGATCGGCGCCAAGAGTGGTGACGGTCTTGGCGATCTTCTCGGCGACCGTGTCGGGCGAGCCAACGTGCAGTGCGCCGTTGTCGGCCTCTGCCTCGAACTCCTCACGGGTGGTCTCGGGCCAGCCGCGCTCACGGCCGATACGGTTGCGGTTCGCGGCGAAGTGCTCCCAGAGCTCGTCGCGCGCCTGCGCATCGGTTGCACCGACGTGGCCTGGCGAATGTACGCCAAGCGGCATGCGAGCCGGTCCGCCTGGTGTGCCGTAGCCTGCCTCCTCCTGGGCCTGGCGATACAGGTTGGCGAAGGGGGCGAAGCGCGCGGGGTCGCCGCCGATGATTGCGAGCATCATGGGGATGCCCATGCGCACGGTGCGAAGCACCGAGTGTGGACTGCCGCCGACGCCGATCCAGGCGGGCAGGCCGTTCTCGTGTTCGGTCTTCGGGAAGACTTCCTGGCCGGTGAGTGAGCTGCGGTGGCGGCCGGCCCAGTGGATCGGCCCTTCGCTCTGGAGCTGCGAGAACAGTTCGAGCTTCTCAGTGAAGAGTGAGTCGTAGTCGTTCATGTCGAACCCGAAGAGCGGGAAGGACTCGGTGAAGGATCCGCGTCCGAGAATGATCTCAGCACGCCCGTTGCTCACAGCATCGAGTGTTGCAAAGCGTTCGTAGACGCGCACCGGGTCGTCGCTCGAAAGCACGGTAACACCAGTGCCAAGCAGAATGTGCTCGGTGCGCGAGGCAATTGCGGCAAGCACCATTTCTGGCGATGAAATCGCAAAGTCATCGCGGTGGTGCTCACCGACCGTGATGGCGTCGACACCGACGCGGTCGGCAAGGGCTGCCTGCTCGACAACGTCACGTATTACCTGTGCGGCATGTAGTGGACGGCCTGCTTCGTCGTTCGTGATGTCGCCGAAGGTATCGAGGCCGAGTACGACATCAGCGAGGTGGTTCTGGTGATCGCTCATAGTGAGTGCAACCACGACGAGTGTGCGGATATTCCTGTGCGGCGTCCTGGCAACTTGGGGCCGGAAAATGAGAGAGGCCCGACCAACGATGGTCGGGCCTCTCAGCGGGCCTGGACTCAAATAGGGGTGGGGTCCGAACAGCCGCGCCCCGGGAGAAACTCACCGGAAAACACCGAGCCGCAGAATTGGGGAACGGCTCGATGTTACTGCCGCGGGATATCCTTCGCGGCAGGCATATGAAGTTGTGGGCAGAGCCGGACATGCCCGTTAAACACCCGGTTCATTCCAGTTGCAATGTCAGAAGCATACACACGGCATAACGGTGGGGCAATAGTGTTTGTAATGTTTTGCACAAGTGTCATATTTGCGCCATGTCGGTAACAGCTATGAAAATGGTCCGATACACCGAGGTGTACCGGACCAAGAATCACGGCGTGTGAGTCAATGGGTCCACACGCGCAGCTACGTTAGCGGGTGCGCACTGAGGCGATGTAGCCAATGACCACGGCGATAAGGCCGAATGCTACGGGGAGTGCCCAGTGCACGCCGAGGGCGAGCATTGCTGCCACTGCACCCGCAGTCAGGACGAGCTCAACAAGCGCCTGTGCGAAGTGGTCAGTGCGGAGTACCGGCTTCGGGGACAGGAAGAGTGCCCAGACGACCACCGAAACGACGAGGGCGATGAGGCCACTCAGGATGCCAACGGGCATCGGCCATGCGAGGAAGCCCCACACGGTGATGGTGAGCACGGAGATCACCTGGAACAGGCCACGAATCAGCTGCAGTACAGCAGTGGCACGCGCGCGCTTCACGATTGCGGTCGCTTCAGCGGGGGTCATCTCATTGCTCGTTGCGTCGTTCATCACCCCGCAATTGTAGCCAATCGGCTGATGGTCTACCCGTGAGCCCAAATATTGGTCCACTGATTCGTTGAGGCTTAGCTTTGAGCTATGAACCGTTCAAGCTTTACTCGCCGCACTGCGCGTCGCCTCGGCCTGGCCCTGCCCGCCGCCGCACTCGCCGCGGCGCTCACCCTGACCGGGTGCGCCGGATCCGCCGAGCCTGTCCCCACCGCCGGTGGCACGCTCACCTACGGTCGCCTCGCGCCAGTGGACAACCTCGATCTTCACACCCAGATCACCGCGAACAACGCCTTCGCAATCGACAAGATCTTCGAACCGCTCGTATCGTTCACCGAGAGCGGCGAGATCGTCGATTGGATCGCTGAGAGCCACGAGATCTCGGAAGACGGCAAGACCTACACCTTCACGCTGCGCGATGGCGTGCAGTTCTCGGATGGCACCGACGTCACTCCGGCCGATGTGGTCTTCTCGCTCAAGCGTCACATCGAGGTGCCTGGCCCGCTCGCGTTCACGGCCCCGGTTGCTGACGTGGTGGCGAAGGGCGACAACCAGGTCGTTATTACCCTCGATACGCCGTACACCCCGTTCCTCTCGGAGCTCGCAAACTTCGCGGCAGGCATTGCGCCGGCTGACTTCGGTGGCAAGACCGAAGAGGAATTCTTCAAGGCTCCCGTCGGAACCGGCCCGTTCGTCGTGAGCGAGTGGGATCCCGCAGGCGATCTCACCTTCGTGAAGAACGAGCACTACTGGCAGGACGGCAAGCCCGCGATCGACTCGCTCGTCTACAAGTTCATTGCAGACGACAACCAGCAGCTTCAGCAGCTCACCGCTGGCCAGCTCGACGCGATCGAGCAGGTTCCCGCAGCGAACGCCGAGTCGGTGAAGTCGAACGCGGCAACCGCGCTCTCGCAGAGTGATTCGTGGGCGATCGAGCAGATCTTCTTCAACACGAAGAAGCCCGAGTTCGCTGACCGCAATGTACGCCGCGCAATCGCGCAGACCCTCGACCTCGAGGGCATCGCGAAGGCCACCACCTTCGGTACCTCGCACGCAGCGACCTCGCTGATCCCGCCGACCATTGAGTATTCGGCCGCGGATCCCGGTGTCGCACTCGCGTATGACGTCGATGCGGCGAAGGCGGATCTCGCAGCCTCGGCATACCCTGACGGCTTCACTGCGAAGCTCCTCATCCCGAGTGGCAACGCGCAGCGCAGCCAGATCGCACAGATCGTTCAGGAGTCGGCTGCCAAGATCGGCATCACGATTGAGATCGATCAGGTTGACATTGCGACCTTCCGCGAGCGCTTCAAAGCGTTTGACTACGACATGATGATCAACTCGGGCCAGTCGGACGCACCCGACCCCAACGGTCTCGTGACCTTCCAGGCTGACCCCGAGGGCTTCAGCCAGTCGTTCTGGACGAGCTACACGAACGATGACGTGACGAAGCTTATGCACGAGGGCCGGACGACCGCTGACGGTCCCGAGCGTCAGAAGATCTACGAGGAGATCCAGCAGATCCTCGCAGACGATGCACCGTACATCCCGCTGTACTTCGCGTCAAACCTCAAGGGAACCACGAGCAAGGTAAATGACTTTGTCGTCCTGCCGAACGGTAGCGTCCGCTTCCAGGATGCGTGGCTCTCAGAGTAATCGCGCGCGAAGCGTGACGTGCGGCGGTGCTGCCGCGTGAAACCGGGCCCGTTCGTGTGCGGGCTCCCAGATCTGGGGTGGATTGCGAGTGATCGCGATCCGCCCCTTTTCGCTGTTCTCCACAGGGCCCGGCCACCCGGCTCACTCGGCTACGAAACAAAATAGGATTGAGGGCATGCAACAGGGACTTCGTTCGGTGGGTCGCACACTCGCGATCCTTGTCCCTGTCATGTTCGGCGTCGTGACGGCCGTCTTCTTGTTATTGCGGATCGTGCCAGGCGATCCCGCCGTGATGATCCTGGGGGAGCGCGCGACCGATGAACAGCTTTCAGCGCTCCGTGCCGAACTCGGCCTGAACCTGCCGCTCTGGCAGCAGTACCTGTCATTCCTCGGTCACTTGTTTACGCAGGGCGACACCGGCGCCTCGCTCGTGACTGGGGTGCCAACTCGTGAACTCGTGCTGAGCCGAGCCCCCGTGAGCTTTGGCATCGTCGGTCTCGCGGTGATCTTCGCACTGGTGATTGCGGTGCCGCTCGCGCTTGCCGCCGCAAAACGGCAGGGCAAGACGGTCGATCACGTGGTGCGTGTGCTCCCGACGATCACGATGGGCATGCCCCTCTTCTGGATCGGCCTCATCCTCATCCTTGTCTTCGCGGTGAACCTAGGCTGGTTCCCGGTCGGCGGCGTCGGTAACGGCCCTGGCGATCCGCTGCGGAGTCTCGTGCTCCCTGCGCTCGCCGTGGCACTGGGCATGGCGCCACCGTTGATCCGATCCCTGCGCGCACAGCTCCTCGAAGCCATGTCAATGGAGTTTGTCACGACGCTTCGCGTTGCGCGGATCCCCGAACGCACCATCACCTGGAAGCACGTCCTGCGGAACGCCGCGGTCCCGACCCTGAACCTGCTGAGCGTGAACACCGCAGCGCTCGTCGGTGGCACCCTCGTAGTGGAAAAGGTGTTCGGCATCAACGGACTCGGCACCCTCCTCTTCCAGTCGATCAGTTCGCGCGACTTCCCGGTCGTGCAGGGCATTGCGCTGTACTGCGCGCTGTTCGTCGTGCTGATTGGTCTCATCGCAGGTGTGCTGTCAGCGCTCATTGATCCGCGCCTGAGAGGGGCTCGAGGAGGTCGGCGATGAACAACGAAACACTGCCAGGCCCCGGTCTGCCGAGCGCACCGAGTCCGCACCGTGCCCGCCAGTCGCGCCCAGCGCGTGCGCTCGCGTCGCCAGCGTTTGTCGCCGGAGCGTTGCTCACACTCTGCATCATCGCAATTGCGATCTGTGCCCCAGCCTTGGCGCCGTATGACCCTGTTACGCAAGACCTCAGCGCCGGGCTGCAGCCGCCGTCGGCAGAACACTGGTTCGGCACCGACCAGCTCGGCCGCGACATGCTCTCGCGCGTGCTGTACGCGGCCAGGGTTGACCTCGGCATTGCGGTGGGCGCCGCGATTGCACCGTTCATCATCGGCGTTACCGCTGGCTTGCTCGCCGGCTACTTCGGTCACGCAACCGACTGGGTGATCTCGCGCATCACCGACACCGTGATCGCATTCCCCTTCTATGTCATGGTCATCGCACTCGTCTTCGCGGTCGGGGCAGGGCCGAAGGGAATTATCGTGGCATTCGCTGTAGTCGGGTGGGTGGGGTACGCGCGCGTGATCCGCGCGATGACTGCCACGCAGCGACAGCTCGGCTGGGTGCGGGCAGCCCGCGGTGCTGGGTTGAGCGATGCGCGTGTGCTGATCCGCCATATTCTGCCGAACGTGCTCCCGCAAGCGATCGTGCTGCTGACGACCGAGATCATCCTCATCATGGTTGCGATCGTCACCCTCGGATATCTCGGCCTCGGCATTCAGCCGCCGACGCCCGACTGGGGCACGATGATCGCTGACGGTCAGGCCTTCGTGACGACGCACTGGTGGCTGTCGACGCTGCCCGGTCTCGCCGTGGTGATCACCGGTATCTCACTGTCACTACTGGGCGACGGCATCGGTGACGCAATGCGGATCAGGCAGGCTCCGCCCCGCTCAGCGCACGCGCCCATCCGCTGCGCAGGTGTGGTGTCGGAGCCGGTCGCGCGCGGCCACGTGCGAGTGCGCGATCTGCGGGTGGCATCGTCAGCGACGGGTGCCCCGATTATTGGTGGTGCGACGGGCATCAACATCGAGCTGCAGGCGGGCGAAGCGCTCGGCATCGTGGGGGAGTCCGGCTCAGGCAAGAGTCTGACGCTGCGGGCGATCCTCGGGCTATTGCCGGTCGGTGTCGAATTTGGTGCGATGCACACGAAGCTGCCGACCGATCGTATTGAGGTGTCGGTGGGTGGGCCGATCGGCATGGTGTTCCAAGACCCGGCGACCGCGCTCGATCCGCTCGCGCGCGTTGGCTCGCAGGTGCTTGCCGCCTGCAAGGCGGCCGGGGCGGCGGATCCGGCAGCCCGCACCCGCGAACTCCTTGCGGCGGTGCAGCTCCCAGACGAAGACCGCATTGCGCGGTCGTTCCCGCACGAGCTTTCCGGCGGTCAGCGACAGCGCATCGTGATCGCAATTGCGCTCGCGGGCGATCCGGCGGTACTGCTGTGTGATGAGCCGACGACCGCGCTTGACGTCACCGTGCAGCGCGAAGTGCTTGCGTTGCTCACAGAACTTCGCCGTGAACGCGGCCTCACGCTCGTCTTCGTCTCGCACGACCTCGCAGTCGTCGCAGACGTCTGTGACCGGATCGCCGTCATGTACGGCGGTGACATTGTCGAAGAGGGCACGCTCGCCGAGGTCATCTCGCGACCACAGGCGGCTTACACACAAGAGCTGCTCGCGGCAGTTCCCGACGGCTCAGCATCGCCAGTGCCGATTGACCCGGCGGCCGAGACCGTGCTCACTGTCGCCGACCTCACCGTGAAGTACGGCGCCGAGATCGGCGCGGGCAACATCAACTTTGCACTCAAATGCGGCGAGGTCATTGGTCTCGTCGGCGAATCAGGCTCCGGAAAGACGACCGTCGCGCGTGCGCTCGTCGGGGAGCTGCCGCTGAGCGCTGGGCGCGTGACCTTCTGCGGCGCTGCCGGGGTGATCGAGCCGGGCATGGCCGGTCGCGCACGCATCCGCGCTGCGAACCCGCACGTGCAGCTCGTCCCACAAGATCCCGCTGCCGCGCTCAACCCTCGGCTCACCGTTGGCTCAGTACTCATTGAGCTAGTGCAGCTCCGTGGCCGAGAGACCGGAGAGCGGCTCAACCGCGCGCAGGCACGGGCCCGTGCCATTTCGCTGCTCGCCGAAGTCGGACTCGACAGTGCCATCGCTGGCGCCTATCCGCATGAGATCTCCGGCGGTCAGCGGCAACGCGTCGCAATTGCTCGCGCGCTCGCCGTCGAACCAGAGGTGCTCGTCGCTGATGAGGCGACGAGTGCCCTTGACGTCTCGGTGCAGGCCGGCATTCTTGCGCTGCTCGAACGGTTGCGACTCGAGCGTGGCCTCGCGATGGTCTTCGTCTCGCACGACCTTGCCGTTGTGCGAGAGATCTGCTCGCGGGCGCTCGTGATGCAGAACGGCGCGATTGTCGAGAGCGGCGGCGAAGAGTTCTTCGCTGGCCCGCGCACCGCGTACGGTCGAGAGCTGCTTGCAGCAGTGCCGGTGTTGCCGCGGGGCTAAACCGTTGCGCAGGTACGGCCGGGAGGCCTACTCGCCAAGCCCAGGATTCGCTGCAACCAAGCTGTCATAGGCTGCCTGGATTTGCTCTTCAAACTCCTGCCCGGTGATGATCAGCACCCACGCGTTATCGAGGAAAATGTGTGCCGTGAATCGGTAGGGCATGTGGCCCTCCGGCACGTACTCCTCCCACGTGAAGAGTTTCGCCTTACCGATGGTGCTCTGCGTAATCTCGGAGTCTGCTTCCATGACTCCGATGAGTGCATCACGCGCGTCGTCTGGCACTTCTGCCGCTATGAGACGTGTTCCCGACTCCAGATGGAATGCGTATTGGCACGCTCTGATCTGGGTGGTTTCTGCGATAGCTGCTCGAGTGGAATCGCCGATAAAGATATCTCTGTTGTCTGTTCCGAACGCCTGCTCGCCATGGTTGACGTCCATGCCTTTGGCGAGCATCTCATCGGTGGGTTTCTGGGCGACTGGATCCAACTGTTCGCACTCCGGCAGCACCATTGCCGCCGGCTTGGTCTTGTCACCGCCACCCGTGGAACCCTTATTGCCGTCGGTGGCGGTTCCTGCGCCGTCCGTCTGCGGATTCTTTGTTCCTGGCGCGGGCTCGGCCACCTCAGCTGAGTCGCCCGCGCGCGCGCTCACCGCGATTGCCCCTGCTCCGATGCCGAGGAGAACGACCACGACAGCGGCGATCCACGCCCACGGCAATCGTCGCTTTGGGGGAGTGGGCGCCGCAGGCAGCGGAGCAACCGGGGGTGGCGAGCCTAGGGGAGGCATGGCGCCGGGTGACGCTACCGTTTCGGTCTCTTGCGCTGCGTGAGCGGTCTCCGCGGCGGCATCGGCGAACAGATCCTCAAGCGAGGGAACCCCGGTCGCATAGAGATCGTCGGTCGAATACGGCCGATCAAACTGCGGCACATTTTCCCGCGCACTTTCGGGGGTTGTGAGGGACTCACCCTCCGGCGGAGCATACTGCGAGGGGTCGAAGCTGCTCGTATCATCGCCTGATTTGGAAGCCATGCTGGTCGCCTTTCGCCGAGGATGTGAACGCAAGGTGCTTGTATCCCAGAGTATCCGGCACAATGGGAACATGCGCCAGTCTTCTTCACCCGATCACGCTGACCCGAACGCAGGTTCTGTTGCGCCGGGTGAGAGCGGGACGTCTGCGCACACGACTGTTCTCCCAGAGACGACCGTGATTCCCGGGGAGAACGTCCCGGGAAAGCGCCGATTTGGGCGTGGTCGCAGGGGCGCCGATCCCGTCATCGATCACACCAACAGCGAGCAGTCGGCATATCAGCCGGGCGCGGATCAGGCATGGGCACAGCTGCAGCAGCCTGAAGCGCCCGCGCGACCAGTGTCCGTCGGCGGTTCAGAACAGGTCATCATGCGACTGCGCCGTCACGGGCATCGCCTGCTGTTCCCGGTTCTCGTGCTGATCGCGGTTGCTGCGCTCACTGGTTTCTTCGTTGGCGGTTTTGAAGAGACCTGGCAGAACGTGCTGGTGGGCGTTGGGGCGATCGTTGTCGCGCTCGTCCTCGGCCTGTTGCCGATCTTGAGTTGGATGAACCGTCGCGTCACTGTCACGACTGAGCGTCTTATTGAAAGCCGCGGCCTGTTTGTCCGAACGCGGAGTGACGTTTCACTCTCCCGAGTTCGTGACGTGCGTACCAAACAGCACCTCGGTCAACGTGTCTGGGGATCTGGTGATCTCCTGTTGTCGGTGGGTGCTGAGACACGAAAATTCCAGGACTTGCCCGGGATTGAAGAAATTCGTCGTGCGGTGCAAATTCTTTCTGAAGAAAGTTTTGCAAATCTAGATCAGGCTTTGGGGTCACAAACCGTGAACGACACGCCGAAATCGTTCTTTCAATAAAAATACTTTTTGACTCGAAATGAGTCTCGATGTTGTTGCTATGTAGTTCTTTGGATAAGCACATCAATGAGCTCGCCCGCGAGTCCGACGAGCTTTTCAATTTCCGATTCGTCGCGATCGACCCAGCGAATCTCGGGGTCGCCGACGGGGACAAAATTCTCGTGCCGCTCCCACACCATGAGTGTGCGTTCAGCGCCGAGCACGTACTGCTGCCACCAGATCTGGCGCATGTAGTTTCGCGGAATGGTTCTCCATAGCTTGTTCGTAGTTTTGATCTCAGCAAGCTCAAGATGGCCATTTTCCCGCTCAACTAGGCCATCCGGCGTCGCGAGGTGGCGCAAATCATACTCAGCATGGAAAAGTGCCTGGCTAGGCGCAATACCGTATTCACGAAGCACCCAGTCTGCGATGACCGGCTCTCGGAGGTTGCCATGTTCCGTGAATGCATTGCCACGGAAGCTGCTGCCGTAGAGCTTTTCCTGCGCCGCGTTCTGGATAGAACGCGGCGTTGAAAGCTTCGCGACATCGGTTGCGGTGATGCCACGGCTACGGGCTTGGAACCAGGCTGCACGATCCGTGCCGTCTGTCACGATTCGATTGGAGTACGGGAGACCAGACACGACGTCCATTGTGGCACGTCGATCACTGTTAGTATTCAGAGTTGCTTTGTAGCGTTATTGAGCCTCAAGATCCTCTTGTAGTACTCATTGTATATTCAGCGACTCTTCAGTGTGATGAGAGAGTATATTGACATGTCCACCGATAATTTGATAAGCGACCCCGATACACGGGTTCGCGCACTCGTAGTAGATGATGAAGCGTCGATCACGCAGCTCATTGCTATGGCGCTCCGTTACGAAGGCTGGGAAGTAGAAACGGCCTCGAACGCAGCGGAAGCACTTGAGCTGGCGGCGACCTTCAAGCCTGATGTTGCAGTATTCGACATCATGCTCCCCGATATGGATGGCCTGCAGCTGCTGACCCGGGTTCGTGAATCCGGCGCGCTGTTCCCCGTGCTCTTCCTCACCGCGCTTGACGCGGTAGAAGATCGCGTGACTGGCCTGACCGCAGGTGGCGACGATTATGTCGTCAAGCCATTCAGCCTCGAAGAGTTGCTTGCTCGTCTCCGTGGTCTCGTGCGCCGTGCGCGCATGGGCGCCACCGGTGGCCCCGCTGCACTCCTGCAGGTTGGTGACCTCACCTTGAATGAAGACAGCTACGAGGTGGAGCGTGGTGGCGAGATCATCACCCTCACGAGCACCGAGTACGAGCTTCTTCGTTACCTGATGCGCAATGTTGGTCGCGTGCTCTCGAAGGCGCAGATCCTCGATCGCGTCTGGGCATACGACTTCAAGGGCAAGCCGACCGTTGTTGAGCTGTACATTTCGTACCTTCGCAAGAAGATCGACACCGGTCGTCCCACGATGATCCACACCGTCCGCGGTGCTGGCTACATGCTGAAGCCCGCTGCCTAACCAGTAAGCGCGCTGCACGGAAAAACACCCCCACCGACCAGTGGGGGTGTTTTTCTGTGTTAAGCTATTCCATGGCCCAAGACCGCCGGTAGAAATCTTCATTGATTTCCGTAATGTCTGCTTCTGCAGAAACCAGCGCAGGTACAGATATTCCTTGAGTAACTTCTCTCAGTGAAGCTCCGTGCATGCGCGCCGGAGCTTTTTCTTGTTTCTAGGGAAGTTTCGTGCGGCGCGGCCACCAACCAACGTCCGTTGGTTGGAGACAACAACTAAGGGAGCGCCATGGCTACAAAGGACGCTACGGTTGCCGATCTTCAGCGCAAGTTTGAAGAGTCGAGTGCCGTTCTGCTGACTGAGTACCGCGGTCTCTCGGTTGCTGAGATGGGTGAACTCCGTAACAGCATCCGCGAGCACGCGACGTACGCTGTGGCGAAGAACACGCTGACCAAGATTGCGGCTAACAACGCCGGAATCACTGCGTTCGATGACGAGCTTGCCGGTCCTTCGGCACTCGCTTTCGTTCACGGTGACACCGTCGCAGTCGCAAAGGCAATGCGTGACTTCGCCAAGGCACACCCTCTTTTGGTAGTAAAGGCCGGCTTCTTTGACGGAAACGCCCTTACTGCCGCTGAGGTAGGCAAGCTTGCCGATCTCGAGAGCCGCGAGGTTCTGCTGGCGAAGGCCGCAGGCGCTATGCAGGCTGCTCTGGTCGGTGCTGCACAGCTGTTCAACGCACTGCCCGCCAAGGTCGCTCGCGGCCTCGGTGCGCTGCAGGAGAAGCAGGACGCGTAAATTCGGCTCTCGCCGGATCCGCATTTAAAGAATCAGCCTCTTTCACTGAGTGGAAGGGGCAAACATCAAGGAGATACAAATGGCTAAGCTTTCGACTGAAGAGTTGCTCGCACAGTTCAAGGAGCTCACCCTCATCGAGCTCTCGGAGTTCGTAAAGGCTTTCGAGGAGACCTTCGACGTTTCGGCTGCTGCTCCCGTCGCAGTTGCTGCAGCACCCGCTGCAGCTGCTGAGGCTGTTGAGGAGAAGGACGAGTTCGACGTCATCCTCGACAACGTTGGCGACAAGAAGATCCAGGTCATCAAGGTTGTGCGCGAGCTCACCAGCCTGGGCCTCGGCGAGGCAAAGGCACTCGTTGAGGAAGCTCCCAAGGCTGTCCTCGAGGGCGCTAACAAGGAAGCTGCTGAAGACGCAAAGAAGAAGCTCGAAGAGGCTGGCGCTGGCGTAAAGCTCGTCTAAGTTTTTTCGCACTTTAGCGATACTTCGGAACGGGGTCACCTTCGGGTGGCCCCGTTCTTTTTTGTCTGGGTTCGTGCTGTTCTATTTCAGTTTCAGAATGTTAGACTTGCCCACTCTGTTTCCTGCGTCTTGGCAAGCGTGTGAAACCTCAATCTGTGAGTTCTCGAAAGGTGCACGTTGGCTCTCCTCTCACTCACGCTGAAGCACGCAAAGCGCTATTGGTGGTTAATAGCGCTCGTTGTCGTGTTGCAGCTGGTGTCCACAATTTGCGGTCTCTGGCTCCCAAGCCTGAACGCAAAGATCATTGATACGGGTATCGCCAAGGGCGATACTGACTTCATCTGGAGTGCCGGCGGGACCATGTTGGTCATCGCGCTCGTCCAGGTTCTGGCCGCGGTTGCCGCGGTCGTATTTGGCTCGTTGACGGCTATGGGCGTGGGCCGTGACCTGCGCCGCGAGGTCTACCGCAAGGTTGACTCACTTTCGACCCTTGAGACCACGTCGTTCGGCGCTGGCACGCTCATCACCCGTGGCACGAATGACGTGCAGCAGGTGCAGATGCTCGTGCTCATGACGTTGAACTTTATGGTGTCAGCCCCGATCATGTGCATCGGCGGCATCATCATGGCGCTCCGTGAAGACGCCGGAATGTCTTGGCTGGTCTGGGTTTCTGTCACGCTGCTTGCGCTCATCGTGAGCTTCCTCGTGTGGCTGCTGCTTCCGCTCTTCCGCACCATGCAGGATCGCGTTGACGACATCAACTCGGTGCTTCGTGAACAGATCATGGGCATCCGTGTCGTGCGCGCATTCGTGCGCGAGGATTTCGAGGCGGATCGCTACCGCGGCGCCAACGAGCGCATCACCGAGGTCTCGGTCAAGGTCGGCAACATCTTCGTGATGATGTTCCCCGTGATCATGATGGTGCTGCACCTCGCGACCGCAGCCGTGCTCTGGTTCGGTGGTCACCGTGTGGATGCTGGTGATGTGCAGGTCGGCTCGCTCACCGCGTTCTTGCAGTACCTGCTGCAGATTCTCGCCGCGGTCATGATGGGTGTCTTCATGACCATGATGATTCCGCGCGCGGTGGTCTGTGCTGAGCGAATTCGTGAGCTGCTTGATACCAAGCCCTCGCTCGAGTTCCCGGAGACTGCGGTGCTTGAGACGCCGGCCAATGGCCGCATTGAGTTTGACGGCGTGACCTTCGGTTTCCCCGGGGCAGAACAGCCTGTCATCAAGAACGTCAGCTTCGTCGCTGAGCCGGGCAAGACCACGGCAATCATCGGTTCGACTGGTTCTGGCAAGACGACCCTGCTCAACCTCGCGCTGCGACTGTTCGATCCACAGCAAGGAACGATCCGCGTCGATGGCCAGCCCATCGACAAACTCACGCGCGCCCAGCTCGCGAGCACCATGAGTCTCGTCCCGCAGCGTCCCTATCTGTTTAAGGGCACGATTGCGTCGAACCTGCGGTTCGGCGATGCCGACGCGACCGATGAAGATCTGTGGTCGGCGCTCCGCGTCGCACAGGGCGAAGACTTCGTGCGCGATAAGGAGCTTGGTCTCGAAGAACCCGTATCGCAGGGCGGTACGAGCGTCTCTGGCGGTCAGCGCCAGCGGCTTTCGATTGCGCGTGCGCTCGTGGCAAAGCCTCGTGCGTACCTCTTCGACGACTCATTCTCCGCGCTCGACGTCGCAACCGACGCGCGTCTGCGTGCGGCCCTGCCCGAGGCGACGAGTGGCGCGACTCGAATTATCGTTGCGCAGCGCGTCTCTTCGATCATGGATGCGGATCAGATTCTCGTCCTCGAGGACGGCGAACTTGTCGGCAGCGGCACCCACGATGAACTGCTGGAATCGCACGAGATTTACCAGCAGATTGTCGCTTCTCAGATGGATACGGCGGGAGCAGAGTAATGGCGAAAAAGTCACGCACTCAGTCGGCCGTAGCCGAGACTGAGGAGACACAGAATTTTGAAGAAGAGTTCACGCCAGGCGAAGCCGACGGTGACATGTTTGGCAATGCCTCGGCGAAGAAGGCCAAGCACTTCTGGCCGTCAGCGAAGCGCCTCTTTGGTCTGATTGGACCCGAGAAGTACACGTTCATGTTCGTGGTGCTGCTCGTTGTGGGTTCGGTCGCGCTCACGGTCATCGCCCCGAAGGTGCTCGGCCAGGCGATGGACGTCATCTTTAACGGAGTCATGGGTGGCGGGATCGATTTCGGTCATCTGTCGCGCCTGATTCTTCTCGTGCTTGCGCTGTACCTCGTGTCTTCGTTCCTGATGTGGCTGCAGGGCTTCCTGCTCAATGGTCTCGTCATGCGGATCGTCTACAAGCTGCGTCAGGACATCGAAGACAAGATCAACCGTCTGCCGCTCAGCTACTTCGACAAGCAGCAGCGTGGTGACGTGTTGTCTCGCGTAACAAACGACGTCGACAACATTCAGCAGGCGCTGCAGCAGGGCTTCTCGCAGCTCGTGAGTTCGTTCCTGACGGTGGTCGGCATCATCGCGATGATGTTCATCGTCTCGTGGCAGCTTGCGCTGATCGCGCTGATCGCGCTCCCGCTCTCTGGCATCATCGCCGGCATCGTTGGCGTGCGCGCGCAGAAACTGTTTGCGACGCAGTGGAAGAGCACTGGCGAACTCAACGGTCACATTGAAGAGTCGTTCACCGGCCACGAGCTGGTGCGTATCTTCAACCGTGACAAGGAGATGGTTGAGCTCTTCGACGAGCGCAACGAGCGCCTCTACAATTCCGCGTTCAAGGCGCAGGCGCTCTCTGGCTCGATTATGCCTTCGATGCAGTTTGTCTCGGCGCTCTGCTACGTGCTCATCGCTGTTGTCGGTGCGCTCCGTGTGACCGCCGGTCAGCTCACCCTCGGTGATGTGACCGCGTTCATTCAGTACTCTCGTGAATTCTCGCAGCCGCTCGGCGAAATGGCCGGCCTCGCAAACATGATGCAGTCGGGCATTGCCTCGGCTGAGCGTACGTTCGAGCTCATGGACGCAGAGGAAGAGGAACCCGATAGCGAAGCATCGGCGAAGACGCATCTGCCAGAGCGCACGAACGGTCGGGTCGTCTTCGAAGGTGTCGCCTTTGGTTACACTCCGGAGAAGCCGCTTATTCAGGATCTCTCGCTCGAAGCTGAACCGGGTACCACCGTCGCGATCGTCGGTCCGACCGGCGCAGGTAAGACCACGCTCGTGAACCTCATCATGCGGTTCTACGAACTTGATGGTGGGCGGATCACCCTCGACGGCGTCGACATCACCGATCTGTCGCGTGCTGAGCTGCGCGGTCATGTCGGCATGGTGCTGCAGGATGCGTTCTTGTTCAAGGGCACCATTCGCGAAAATATTCGCTACGGTCGTCTCGACGCTACCGATGACGAAGTCATCGAAGCGGCGCAGGCAACCATGGTGGATCGCTTCGTACGTCAGCTGCCCGAGGGCTACGACACGGTCATCGATGAGAATGGTTCGTCGCTCTCTGCTGGTGAGCGTCAGCTGCTGACGATCGCGCGTGCGTTCATTGCTCGCCCGTCGCTGCTCATCCTTGATGAGGCGACGTCGTCGGTTGATACTCGTACCGAGGTACTGGTGCAGAAGGCTATGCAGACGCTGCGCCAGGACCGCACCTCGTTCGTCATTGCACACCGTCTCTCGACGATTCGTGACGCAGATACGATCCTCATGATGGAGTCTGGCCGCATTGTCGAGCAGGGCACTCACGAGGAACTGCTCGCACGCGCTGGCGCATACGCGGCACTGCACATGGCGCAGTTCGCCGGCGAGGATGAGGAAGACGAAAGCAAGAGCGAGGGTGAAGCGGTTACGGCCGGCTCGGAGACGAGCGCTGACGCTGACAACTCACCCGAGGTTTCGCCCGGTTCCTGATTTCATGCAGTGATCCGCTAGAATACAAGAAGCCCCTCATGTGGTGGCATCTCGGTAAACTCCCCCAGGTCGGAAACGAAGCAAGGGTAGCCGGGCTCTGTCAGGTGCATGAGGGGTCTTTTGTGTCTTCAGGCGCCAGCATTTCGTTATGCGGTCTGGCGGAAAGCGGACTTCACCGTGCTGGCTTGGTTGGCGGTCTGAGTGTGCTCGGGACGCGCTCGAAACACGCCCGCAACACGCCAAAACCCCTGCTCCACATACTCAGGCCTCAATGAATGAGTGCCCTTGTGACTACCTATGCGTACCCATGCATCTTTCTCAGAATAGTTCGACGTCGAATTAACGTTGTTTCGACGTCGAGAAATCGCGCCATGCCAGGCTTCTGAGCTGACTAGAGTGGGGTCATGGCAGCAAGCATTTACCTGACTTCAGCCGAGGGCCACACCGGGAAGAGCGCAGTAGCGCTCGGTGTGTTGGAGACCCTCGTTTCGAAGGCGGCGCGCGTTGGGGTGTTCCGTCCCGTGATTCGTTCGGCTTCGACCACCGATCGCGTGCTGGAACTGCTCCGAGAACGGGCTACTGCGAACCTGCCATACGAAGCCTGCGTTGGTGTGACTTACGAAGAGCTCAATTCGAAGCCAGAAGCATCGATGGCACGCATCGTCGCCGCATACCGTGCGATGCAGCGCGAGTGCGACGCGGTCATCGTTGTCGGTTCCGATTACAGTGACGTCGCTTCGCCGACCGAGCTCGCAGTGAATGCGCGTATTGCGGCGAACCTCGATACTCCGGTGCTCCTCGTTATCGGCGGCCGTCAGCCGTCGTCGATCGCGGTACTGGGCCAATCTGTCGCCCGTTCCGCGGCAGAGCTCTCGCTCGTTGCTGAGCTGGGAATCCACGAGCTGCACGCCGAGCATGCGACCCTGCTTGCCACGATCGTGAACCGTGCGGATCCCGACAAGCTTGACGAGATCCGCGATGAAGTCGCGCGCATCGTTCCCGAGGGTGCACCCGTCTGGGTACTGCCGGAAGAGATCTTGCTGGTTGCTCCGCAGGTGTCTGAAATCATGACCGCTGTTGCAGGTCGACTTGAGCGCGGCAGCACTGACCTGCTCGCTCGCGAGGCTACGCATGCGGTTGTCGCTGGCATGTCGATGCCAAACACGCTGCCACGCCTGATTGAGGGCTCGGTGGTGGTGCTCGCAGCAGACCGCTCGGAGCTGCTGCTTGCCGTCACGATGGCGCATGAGAGCCCCACGTTCCCGACCATCGGCGCGGTCGTGCTGAACGGTGACTTTGAGCTGCCAGAGTCGGTCTCGCTTTTGCTTGATGGCATCAATTCGACGCTTCCCGTGATCCGCACCGATCTTGGCACCTTCGATACCGTGCAGCGGATCTCGAACACCCGCGGTGTGCTCACCGAAGATTCGCCCCGCAAGTTCGATACGGTGCTCGCGAACTTCCGCGCGCATGTTGACCGTAGCTTGTTGCGTGAGCGCCTGAGTCTGCATCGCGGTGGCGTGCAGACCCCTGCGATGTTTACCTACGATCTCTTCAAGCGCGCTGCCGAAGCGAACGCGCACATCGTGCTCCCAGAGGGCAGCGACGACCGAATTCTGCGCGCAGCGAGCACGCTCCTGTCGCGCGGCACGGTGCGCCTCACCATCTTGGGTGATGAAGACGCTGTGCGGAAGCGCGGTGCCGAGCTCGGCCTGGCGATCGAGGGCGCAGCCGTCGTGAATCCCAAGACGAGTCCGCGTCTTGACGCGTATGCAGCGGAATACGCGAAGCTGCGCGCGCACAAGGGCATCGACCTCGAGCAGGCGTTCGAGCGCATGGCAGACCACAGCTACTTCGGAACCATGATGGTGCATCTGGGCGATGCAGACGGCATGGTGTCCGGCGCTGCGAACACGACGGCAAACACGATCCGCCCGAGCCTCGAGTTTGTGAAGACGAAGCCGGGCGTCTCGGTGGTCTCGAGTGTGTTCTTCATGCTGCTTGCCGACCGCGTGCTGGTGTACGGCGACTGCGCGGTGAACCCCGACCCCACTGCGGAGCAGCTCGCGAGCATCGCACTGTCGTCGGCGGAGACCGCTGCGGAGTTCGGTGTTGAACCGCGCGTCGCAATGCTGTCGTACTCGACCGGTGCTTCAGGTTCTGGCTCGGGCGTCGACAAGGTGCGCCAGGCCACCGAGATCGCGCAGGCAGCGCGTCCCGATCTGCTGCTCGAAGGCCCAATCCAGTACGACGCCGCTGCAGATCCTGCGACCGGTGCGTCGAAGCTCCCCGGCTCTGAGGTTGCTGGCCGTGCGACGGTCTTTGTGTTCCCCGACCTGAACACTGGCAACAACACGTACAAGGCTGTGCAACGCTCGGCTGGCGCTGTAGCTGTCGGCCCCGTGCTGCAGGGCTTGAACAAGCCCGTAAACGACCTGTCGCGTGGTGCGACGGTCGAAGACATTCTGAATACCGTTGCTATTACTGCTGTGCAGGCCGGCATGGCCGCCAGCCCGGAGGCCGTGTGAACACGAACATGACCGATTCCGCCAAGATCCTGGTGCTCAACGCTGGTTCTTCGTCGATCAAGTACCAGCTGGTGGATCCTGAGACGGGCACGCGCCTCGCGAACGGGCTCGTCGAACGCATCGGTGGCGATGCGGGGCAGATCCGCCACACTGCTGGCGAGACCACGATCGAGCGTGAGTTCCCGATCAACGATCACACCGAGGGCTGCCGTGCCGTGGTTGAGGCGTTTGCCGAAGCTGGCACGCCGATCAATGAACTCGGCATCGTTGCTGTGGGGCACCGCGTGGTGCAGGGCGGCAACGAGTTCATCGAACCGACCCTCATTGACGACCACGTTGCCGAGCGCATTCTCGCGCTTGCCGAGCTCGCACCACTGCACAACCCAGGTCACTATGCAGCGATCATGGCCGCACGCCACGTGTTGCCCGACCTGCCGCACGTTGCCGTGTTTGACACCGCGTTCCACCAGACGATGCCTGCGGCCTCGTACACGTACGCGATTGACCGCGAGGCTGCGCGCGAGCACGGTATCCGTCGCTACGGATTCCACGGCATCTCGTACCAGGTCGTCTCGCGTCGCACCGCCGAATTCATCGGTGAGCCGGTTGAGTCGCTCAAGCAGATCATCCTGCACCTTGGCAATGGTGCTTCGGCGTGCGCAATCAGGGCTGGCAAATCGGTCGACACGAGCATGGGGCTCACCCCGCTTGAGGGTCTCGTGATGGGCACTCGCTCGGGCAACATCGACCCGGGCGCGATGCTGCACATGCTGCGTCGCGGCATGAGTGTTGACGAGCTCGATGAGCTGCTGAACAAGCGCTCTGGGTGGCTTGGGCTTGCAGGTTCGAACGACTTCCGCGATATTCGTGCTGGCGCAGCTGCTGGTGAGGCCGCGGCGGAGCTGGCGATCGATGTGTACACGAAGCGGATCCGCGAATACCTCGGTGGCTTCCTCGTTGATCTCGGCGGCGCTGACACCATCGTGTTCACCGCGGGTGTTGGTGAAAACGCCCCCGATCTGCGCGAGCGCATTTGTGCCGGCCTCGAATGGTTCGGCATTGAACTCGACACCGAGCGCAACTGGGCAGACGCCAGCGGACCGCGCGTCATCAGCACCGACGCATCTCGCGTGCGCGTGCTTGTCGTACCCACCGATGAGGAAACTGAGATCGCGCGTCAGACGCAGCAGCTTGTTGCACATCTGTAAGTCGATTGAGACCACAACGGCGGCTGGCGCAATGCATGCGCTCGCCGCCGTTGTATTCCAGAAGGCTCGCACTTCCCACCCAATTACGGCAGAATCGCAGCCATGAGGATCGCCGCCATTCAGGTCACACCGTCCACCGATCCTGCCGCGAACATCGCGCAGATGCGTGAGCGGGCAGCCGAGGCCGCTGCGCAGGGTGCGCAGGTCGTGCTGTTCCCTGAGCAGACGATGTTGCTGCTGCAGTCGGTGACGGCCGAGTCGCTCGTTGCCGCCGCGGATGAGTGGTGGGACGCGTTCGCGCGTGCGACCGCTGAGATCGCCGTCGCGCACGAGATCACGGTCGTGAGCGCTGGCTTCGAGCCTTCGGGCGCGGATCTTCCCTTCAACACCATGCTCGCCATCGGCCCAGATGGGAGCGAGCTCGCCCGCTACCGCAAGCTGCACCTGTACGTCGCGTTCGCGGCGAGCGAGGCCGAGCACACGCGCGCTGGCGAAGAGCTGCCGCCGGTGTTCGAGGTTGCGCACGCGGGGGAGCGGCTGCGCGTCGGCCTCGCAAATTGCTACGACGTACGATTCCCCGAGCTGTTCCGTAGCCTGAGCGAGCGTGGAGCACAGGTCACACTGCTCGCTGCCGCATGGGCATCAGGCCCTGGTAAGGAAGACCACTGGGACATGCTCACTCGCACCCGCGCACTGGAGAACGTGCAGTGGGTTGTCGCCTGCGGTGCCGTTGGCGGCGGATCGCGAAACACTGCTACCACGGGACTCAGCCGAATCGTTGATCCGCTCGGCGGGGTCGTCGCCGGTCTTGGCCCGCGTGAACCGGGCGTCGTTGTTGCAGACGTGACGGCTGGTGCTGTTGAACATGCGCGCTCGGCGCTCCCTGCTCTTGCGAACCGGCGCATCTCGCTTTCCTATGACGTGCGCTAGTCGACGTTTCACTACTGTCATTCGATTCGACGGCCAAGGCCCCCATGCACTCTGAAGCATCACGTGACACGTCCCTCTCCGCCTTGCGTGCGACCTGGCCAGCACGCGTGCGGTGGCAGGAGGTGCGCGAAGCGGATCCTGGCGCTTTCCGCACAGCGCGGCTTGGGGCGCTCCTCCTACTCGCTGCGCTCGCCGCAGCCTGTCTGACCGCGCTCGTCTACCAGGAGCCGGCCGCTATGCGTGATGTTCCTGGCTGGGAAAGCTTTGTGCTTCCGCTGCTGTGTATCGCATTGCCTTGGATCACCATTGCGTTGGTCATGTTCGGCTCAATTTGTGTGTCGAGGCCGAGTGATGTTCGTCGTGAAATCGCGATCCGCCGATTCGCCGAAGCTCACGGTCTCACCATGTCGCGCTTCGGATTCACCCCTCCAAGAGCTGGGGTGATGTTTGCCGAGTCGCCTACCGCTGTGCAGATGTCGCATCGTCGGCGCGCAACACAGATTCGCCAGCAAGATCCGTATGAGGAGCCGTCTCTGTTCCGATCTTCGTTCGTTGTTTGGCAAGGTGGACTAGCGTACGATCCAGACCTCCAGGTTGCGATCGCAAACTACAACGGGAAGAAGGGGGACCGACAGGGACCCCGTCAGACATTTAGGTACTTAGCGCTGCGGCTGCCACGAGACCTACCGCACATCGTGGTGGACTCACTTCGAAACGGGAAGCTTCGTCAGTTTTCACCAGTTGTGAAGCCAATGAGTTTTGAGGGTGATTTCGACAAGCACTTCACGGTGTATGTCCCGGCAGGGTACGAGCGTGACGCGCTGGAGCTCTTTACGCCTGACGTGATGGCCTGCCTCATTGATGCTGGCCGTGGGTGGGACATCGAGATTGTCGAAGATCGAATGATCGTCGCGTCAGGAAAAGTCGGAAGACGTCATGACCAGGCTGAAATCACTGCCCTGCTGCGGTTCGCTGAGTTGTTCGGGGCAGAACTCGAACACCAGGCGCAGACGTATTCCGATCCGCGCGCTGCCTACCCGCGGACGCAGGTTGCTGCAGGCGGGCAACGACTTGCCCGCCGTTCGGGCATCGTGTGGGTGTTCCTGTTCTTGCTGTTTGGAGCGGTACTTGTCGCGTTACCAAACATTATTTTCTGGTTTATTGATCGTTGGTAGCTGCCCGTGTTGAGGCTGTGACATCGCAGTTGTCCTGACAAGAATCGCGCAGTACACGTCTCAATGTCAGTGGCCCCAGGTAGCATGGACTTCGTGGTTGCAGCTCTTTATCGTCGGTACCGGCCCGAGAATTTCGCCGAGATGATCGGTCAGTCCCAGGTGACTGATCCGCTTATGACTGCGCTGCGCACTGGGCGCATCGGGCATGCGTACTTGTTCAGCGGTCCCCGCGGTTGCGGTAAGACGACTTCAGCGCGCATTCTTGCGCGCTGCCTGAACTGCGCGCAGGGTCCGACCGACACTCCGTGTGGCACGTGCCCGAGCTGTGTCGAGCTCAGCCGTGGTGGTGGCGGCTCGCTCGACGTCGTCGAGATCGATGCTGCGAGCCACGGTGGCGTCGATGACGCCCGCGACCTGCGTGAGCGAGCAGTGTTTGCTCCCGCGCGTGATCGCTACAAGATCTTCATCATTGATGAGGCCCACATGGTCACCGCTGGTGGCTTCAACGCCCTGCTCAAGATCGTTGAAGAGCCGCCGCCCCACGTGAAGTTCATCTTCGCGACCACTGAGCCTGAGAAGGTGATCGGGACGATCCGCTCCCGTACGCACCACTACCCGTTCCGCCTGATTGCGCCCGGAACACTCGTTGACTACGTGCAGCAGCTGTGTGACAGCGAAGGCGTGCAGGTTGAGCCAGGTGTACTGCCGCTCGTCGTTCGCTCAGGCGGCGGATCAGTGCGCGATACCCTCTCAATCCTTGACCAGCTCATTGCCGGTTCTGAGGGCAACCTCGTGCTTGCTGAGCGTGCGGCCGGTCTGCTTGGTTTCACAAGCGCAGAGGTGCTCGACGACGTCGTAACTGCGCTCGGTCAGCGCGACGCTCGCGCTGCGTTTTACGCGGTCGATCGTGTGGTGCAGACTGGGCAAGATCCGCGTCGCTTTGTCGAAGATCTCCTTGAGCGTCTGCGCGACCTCATCGTTGTGAACGCGACGAACATTGACGGTGCGACGGCGGTATTCCGCGGTGTTCCACAGGATCAGCTCGCGCGCATGTTCGAGCAGGCTCGCGTCTTTGGCGCAGCTGAGCTGTCTGCGCTTGCAGACACGGTGGCAGCTGCCCTCGACCAGATGAGTGGCGTGACCACTCCGAAGTTGCAGCTTGAGCTCATGATCGCTCGCGCACTCGTCGGCATGGGCGCGCATGATGCGAGTGGTTCGGCAGCGCCTGCTGCGCCCGCAACCACTACACCTGCTGCCCCCGTGCAGCAGCGTCAGGCTCCGGCCGTGCAGGCTCCGGCTGCTCAGGTCCCCGCTGCTCAGCAGCGTCCGGTACCCCAGACACACGCGCCCGCTCAGCCGGTCGCGCAGCAGCAGCAGCAGTCCGTTCCTGCTCCCACTCCTGCTCAGGCTCCGCAGCAGCCCGCAGCTGTTCCGAACGCTGCACAGACTGCGGCCTCGATCCGCGAATTCCTGCGCGAGAGCGACAAGCCGGCACAGGCTCCGGCCGCTCCGATTCAGCAGGCCCCTGCAGCTCCGGTTCAGCAGGCCCCTGTCGCTCAGCAGCAGACGCCAGCGCAGCAGCAGCAGCAGCAGCAGCAGCAGGTAGCGCCTTCGCAGCACGCTCAGGCGCCCGTGCAGCCCCAGGCGCCGGTCCAGCCGCAGGCAGCTCCTGCACCCCAGCAGCGCCAGCCTCAGGCTCCCGCTGCCCAGGCGCCCGCAGGTCAGCGCACGCAGCCGCACCCGAACGAGGGCGCCGCGAAGTTTGGTCGCCCGATCTCAGACGTGCTCAGCGCAGCACAGATCGAGAGCATCGGCACCGAGCCCATTAAGCCTCCGCAACCGAAGCCCGATGTGCAGCCGCAGCCCGAGGTGCAGCCGCAGGCTGCTGCTCCCGCGCAGCAGCAGCAGCAGCTTCAGGCTCCGCAGCAGACGATGCAGCGCCAGGCACCGCCTGCAGCTGCTCCCGCTCCGGCAGCCCCGATGGCAGACGCTGAAGGTGCAGAGTTCGAAGAGACCGGCGAACCTGACATCTCTGACCTGCAGGAAGTCTGGAGCGACCTGCTCGAAGAAATTCTCGAGCAGAACCGTGACGCTTGGAACGCAGTTCGTCCGGTCCAGCCGCTCTCCCTGACGGGTGACGTGCTTGAGCTCGGCGTCGCATCACGCTCCGACCTCGCAGCGTTCAAGTCGGCAGGTGCTGGCCCGCTCCGCGAAGCAATCTTCGAGGCCGTTGGCATCCGCGTGAAGTACAAGCCGACCCAGCTGCAGCCCCAGGCGGCCGTGCGCGAAGCAGCGGCTCCCGCAGCTCCCGCCGAGCCTGCGGGTTCGGCACCAGAGGAGCCTCACCGAGCTGGTTCAGCTCCGAAGCCTGACCCAACCGCAGACCGGATCTCCGCGCGCCTGAACGCGCTCGGTCCGGCGCTCGCTGCGCCCGCATGGGCGGATCCGCAGCCCCCGGCACCCAAGCCAGGATCAATCGCTCCGCTGACTCCGGCAGCTCCCATCGCACCAGCGGCTCCCGCTGCGCCCGTGCAAGCAGAGCCTCCGGTCCCTGCCCAGGATCAGCCCGTTGTAGCGCAGCAGGCTCCCATCGAGCCGCCTGCGCCGGTCGAGGTTCCCGCAGTGGAGCCTCAGCCTGTCGTCACTGAGCCTGTCGTTGCAGAAGCCCCGGCACCGGTTGTAGCGCCAGAACCGGTTGTTGAGCCCGAGCCCGTTATCGAAGCAGTTGCAGTCGAGGTTGTGGCCGAGCCAGTGGTGGAGCCACAGCCCGAGGAAGCAGTTGCACCCGCACCCGTCGAGCCAGTTGTGGAACCTGAGCCCGCGCCCGCGGTAGTCGAGCCCGTCGTTGAGAAGTCTGCTGCTCCCGCAGCTCCCGCTGCACCGCGCGACCCGGCAGACGACTACGAGCCGTACTTCCCTGACGAAGACGAAGATCCGTACTCAGACCCCTACGCAGGCATGTCCTCGCAGGTGCCAGCGAGCGACCCCGAAGCGGATCGCCAGCAGGCAGTCGAGTCGACCGAGTCAACCCAGGCATCACAGGCGGCCGATACCGCAATTGCTGCCCGTCTCGCGGCATTCGCTGCCCACTCGCAGTCGAAGACCCCAGTGACTGACACGTCAGCTGCCACTCCTGCTGCTGCCACACCCGCGTCGGCTGCACCCGCCGAGCCAGCCGCATCGACACCCGAGCAGGCGGATCCGCCAACTACACGCACCGAGGCCGCAGTGCCCGAGCCCGCGCCCACGCCCGGAGCAAACGCAGCAGCAGATCCTTCTGCTGAGGCACCGCGCAGCAAGTCAGCGCCATCATTTACCCGCTACGGCGAAGCCGTCGTGCGCGAGGTGCTTGGCGCCATTTTCCTTGAGGAGCGCGAGCTTCCGAACCGAGCCGAAAGGTAACGCATGTACGACGCAATCGTGCAGGACCTCATTGATGAGTTCGGACGCCTTCCCGGCATCGGACCCAAATCAGCGCAGCGAATCGCCTTCCACATTCTGCAGACGCAGAGCTTTGACGTGACCCGTCTTGCAGAACTCCTCAGCACCGTGCGCGAGCGCGTACGCTTCTGCGAGCTTTGCGGCAACATCACCGAGAGCGAGCGCTGCTCCATTTGCAGCGACCCCAAGCGTGACCAGACGCTCATCTGCGTCGTCGAAGAACCCAAGGACGTCGTCGCGATCGAACGCACCCGCCAGTTCCGTGGGCTCTACCACGTGCTTGGTGGCGCGATCAGCCCGATCGACGGTATCGGACCCGACGACCTCAGTATTCCCGCGCTGATGCGCCGACTCGGCGACAACCAGATCAAGGAAGTCATCCTCGCGACAGATCCGAACCTCGAGGGTGAAGCCACCGCGGCATATTTGTCTCGACTGCTGTCCAGCATGGAAGTTCCTGTGTCTCGCCTTGCGTCCGGCTTGCCGGTTGGTGGAGATCTGGAATTTGCTGATGAAGTGACGCTTGGCCGCGCATTTGAGGGCCGCCGAGTACTCGGAGACGCATAATTACGCCATTCTTACAGGTCGCAGACGAGAGAAGCATGCCGCTCGTTGTAGACTGTGAGGCGGTATAGACCCTAAGGAGAGGACCCCACGTGGCTTTGATCGTGCAGAAGTTCGGGGGTTCATCGGTTGCCGACGCAGAGAGCATTCAGCGAGTTGCGCGGCGCATTGTAGAAACTCACGAAGCAGGCAACGAAGTTGTTGTTGTTGTGAGCGCAATGGGAGATTCGACCGACGAGCTGCTCGACCTCGCATCTGAGTGCACCGCTAACCCAGCTCCCCGCGAGCTGGACATGCTGCTCACCGCAGGCGAGCGAATTTCGATGGCGTTGCTCGCTATGACCATTAAGGGCATGGACGTCGACGCCTTCTCGTTCACCGGTAGCCAGGCAGGCATGATCACGACCGCTGATCACGGCTCGGCAAAGATCGTTGACGTCACCCCGGGTCGCGTGCGTGAAGCACTCGACAAGGGCGCAGTCGCAATCGTCGCTGGTTTCCAGGGCTTCAACCGTGACTCGCGTGACATCACGACGCTCGGTCGCGGCGGATCCGACACCACCGCAGTCGCCCTCGCCGCAGCGCTGAACGCTGACGTGTGCGAAATCTACACCGACGTTGACGGTGTCTTCACGACCGATCCGCGCATGGTTCCTCTCGCGCGCAAGATCGACTCGATCACTGCGGAAGAGATGCTCGAACTCGCCGCATCTGGCGCAAAGGTCCTGCACCTCCGCGCTGTTGAATACGCACGCAGGCACGGCGTAGTCCTGCACGTCCGCTCGTCCTTCAGTGGCGAAGAGGGCACCATTGTTTACGACCCCGCAAAGGGTCACCCGAAGGGAGTCCAGGTGGAAGAGTCAGTCATCACAGGTATCGCAGCTGAGAAGAGCGAAGCGAAGATCACCGTTGGCGGCGTCCCCGATGTCCCTGGGAAAGCCGCTCAGATCTTCGAGGTTGTCGCAAAGACCGACGCGAACATCGACATCATCGTGCAGAACATCTCGGAAGAGGGTCGCACCGATATCTCCTTCACCATTCCCGTCGCTGACGGTGAGCGCGTGCTCGCAGCACTCGAGGCAGAGCGCGAAGAGCTCGGCTTCACCCGCCTCCTCATGGACGACCAGATCGCAAAGATCGCCGTTGTCGGTGCAGGCATGCGTACGAGCACCGGTGTTTCGGCACAGCTCTTCCGTGCACTGTTCGACGCAGGCATCAACATCGAGATGATTTCGACCTCTGAGATCCGCATCTCGGTGGTTACCCGCGCTGACCGCATGGAAGAGGCAGTCCGCGTACTGCACACCGCATTTGGTCTCGACGCAGAAGACGAAGCAACCGTGTACGCCGGTACCGGCCGATAAAGGAGCACAACGTGGCTGAAAACACTGTTTCCGTAGGCGTTGCTGGCGCAACCGGCCAGGTCGGCGCCGTCATTCGTACGCTCCTCGAGCAGCGCGAATTCCCCGTCGGCAAGATCCGCTTCTTTGCAAGCGCACGCTCGGCTGGCAAGACCCTCACGTTCCGTGGTGAAGAGATAGTCGTAGAAGACATCGACACCGCAGACAAGAGCGGCCTCGACATCGTGCTGTTCTCGGCAGGTGGCGCAGCTTCGAAGAAGTACGCCCCCGACTTCGCAGCAGCAGGCGCGACCGTCATCGACAACTCGAGCGCATGGCGCCTCGACCCCGAGGTTCCCCTCGTGGTCAGCGAGGTCAACCCGCACGCGATCGACGAGGCAGTTCGCGGCATCATCGCGAACCCGAACTGCACCACCATGGCGGCAATGCCCGTCATGAAGGCACTCGACACCGCAGCTGGCCTTGAACGTCTCATCGTGACGACCTTCCAGGCAGTATCGGGCTCGGGCCTCGCAGGCGCAGCTGAGCTTGAGGGCCAGATCACCGCAGCAGTCGAGACGGGCAACCTCTCGAAGCTCGTCCACGACGGTTCGGCAATCGATTTCCCGGCACCCAACGTCTACACGAAGACCATCGCGTTCGACGTACTGCCGCTCGCAGGCTCGATCGTTGACGACGGCGAAGGCGAGACCGACGAAGAGAAGAAGCTTCGCAACGAGAGCCGCAAGATCCTTGAGCTCCCCGAGCTCCTGGTAGCTGGCACCTGCGTGCGCGTTCCCGTCTTCACCGGTCACTCGCTGTCGATCCACGCAGAGTTCGCAAACACCATCACCCCCGACGAGGCGCGCGAGGTTCTCGCATCGGCTCCCGGCGTTGAGCTCAGCGACGTCCCGACCCCGCTCGAGGCTGCAGGCAACGACCCCTCGTACGTCGGCCGCATTCGTCAGGACCAGTCGGCACCCGCTGGCAAGGGTCTCGTGCTCTTCATCTCGAACGACAACCTCCGCAAGGGCGCAGCACTCAACGCTGTGCAGATCGCAGAGCTCGTCGCGGCGAAGAAGATCGCAGCGTAACGCTCGCAGCTAGCCAAAAGGCGCGGCTCCCGAAAGGGATGCCGCGCCTTTTGCTGTTTTGATGGACCGGCAGATATTGCTTCCCCATGCAGAGTCCTATTCATTACTTGCCTGGCCAATTCGACCACCCGCGCAAATCTGGTGCTCAAAATCGGTCAGGCTTGCACAGAGCAATTGGAGAGCGAAACTGGTGATCACATGATCTCCCTAGGACCGTCAAAACTCGCCAGATCCCAATAGCTGCAACGATATTGGATGACTCAAATCCCGTTTTGCTGGACGGAAGATGCCAGCGTTCGACAGGTCTGACACTCCCGCCAAAATGGCTACCGTTTCGGTCGTACGGGTTTAGTTTCTAACCCTGTTCATCGTTGTTAATCTGAACGCCAGATTTAGTTCTCCACTAAAGAAGGGAAAGATTCAATGGGAAAGAAATGGATTTCAGTGACTGGCCTGGCTCTTGCCATTTTGATCAGTAGTACTGCAATGGTTTCACCTGCCTATGCGGTGGGCCAAAGCATGAGACCCTGCCAAAACGGTTGGGATCGGGGATCAGTTACAGGTTCGACCTCGCCGAGCAATGGATATACAGAAGGATCAACATACAACGCCTGCGGAAGCGTTGGCATTTCAGTTGTGTATGGCACCAAATCTAGGTTTAAGACCTCCTGGAGCTGGGCGTCAAGTATTGCGGTCGCGGAGAAAAGCCGAATTTCCGTTGGATATCACAAAGCAGAACGATCAACTGGGTTCAGGACATGAACCACAAGACGGCCTCAAAGAGATCTGGGGGAGCCAAACTATGCATCGGTGCGTGCGTTTCTGTCGGGCTGTTTGTGGGTTGCGCGAGTTCTAATTCCAACGCCGAGGCGAAATCGGAAACCACAGTCACTCGTGGGCAGTACGAAGCGAGCTTTAGGGAATATCGCGTCTGCATGGACGGCATTGGTTTTCCGATTCAGGACGTCCATGAAGAAAACGGTGTATTCCGGTTCCTAATTCCCATAGCTTCTCAAGACTCCGGTGGCGAGGAATGCTATGAAGAGAATTTTCAGGATGTGGATATTGCTTGGCAGTTACAGGACAACATCGTTGAACAATCCAAAGAAGCGAAATTGCTCAGGGCTTGTTTGGACGAAAAAGGGTTGCCCGCTGCCGCAACCCAAGACGAGCGAATTGCGACCTTGAAACGTGGCGGATATGAAATCTCGGACTGTCTCGAATAACCGGAATTCTTGAGTGGGTTTACAGCAATGGCAAGAGTCGCTAAGCCTCGGAGCTACACACGAAGATCCTTAGTCGTGCTTGTATGCGTATGGTCAGCTTCAGTACTTCTCTGGGCAGGTTTCGGATATGGTGCGCAGATGTTAGAACGAAAGGCTCATACCGTAAATGAGCCGAGGACGGTCCTAGTTGGGGAACGAGCCAATGACTTCAGACAAAGCGTTGAAATAGTGTTTAAGACGCTAGAACCCTCAAAGCTTCGTATAGATCGTGAAGGAGTTGTAACCGCTGTAGGCCTCCAAGTGGGAAGCTACGTGAGTCCCGGTACTAACGTGCTCGCTGTCGATGGGCAGCCGATTGCTTCATATACAGGGGAAAGCCCCCTCTACCGACCGCTTCAGGCCGGGGATGAAGGCCCTGACGTAGGGGTGCTTCTTAGGCTACTTGAGGAGACCGGCCATGCCGTAGATGAGCTAGCGTTGGAGCAGAACCCAACTTTTGGGCCACGGGTTGTAGAACGTGTGCTGGAAATGCAAAGAAGCATTGGACATGTTGAAAATGCTTTGATTGACCCGTCAAACTTCGTGTTTGTTCCAGTAAACTTCACCCGCGTCGCGCGAGTGATGGCATCCGTCGGTGATCCTGTGCCAGGCGAAAAAATTGTAGCGATCTCTGACCCTGTTGCGACGAGCTTTGAAATTCGACGCAGCGATTCGGATGCCTCTTCACTTCGTCTATCTAGCGAGTCGATCACAATCTTTGCTGGTGAAAACAGTTATGCATTAGACGGGACAGACGAGGATCCTCCGGACATAAAAGGTCTGTTTGAAACGCTCTTAGGATGGTCCCGTGAAGGGGTTATCTCCTTGGAAGAGGAGAACACGACCTTCGTCTTCCGAGGTTTGATGGTTAGAGCAACTAATGTCGCCCGCTTCGGTCTGATACCGAATACCGCGGTTTTCGTTGATCCTGAAGGCAACGCCTGCCTGCTCGTGAGGAAACGATCAGGCGTTGAAACGCTTCGTACCGTCGATATTTCGGAGGCAGTTGGCGAAATCGGGGTTACTGCTGTCGAGCCAGCAGTTATCGGAATAGAGGTTATGGCCAACGTTTCCGACTCCGTCGATCCGGACCAAATATGTCCGTGAAGGTTGAGCGGCTATCGGTCGTCGTGGGGGAACGTCTGGTCTTCTCCGATTTGTCCTATTCCTTCGCGAAAAACGAACTCACCGCAGTAGTTGGACCATCTGGTTCAGGGAAAACTACATTGTTGGAAGTCATCGCTGGCTTACGACGTCCGCAATGCGGAAGCATCCTCATCAACGATGAGACTGTGAATCCCGACGCATGTGTTTGGGTTCCGCAAGGCGCAAATGCGTTAGGCAGCCGTAGCGTCCTAGATAACGTCATGATTGCTCCGTTAAGCGACGGTGTTGAAGTCGAAGAGGCAATCCTCGTATCTCGTCGTGTTCTTGAACTTGTCGGGCTACAGAACCGAGATCAGGAACAAGCTAAGCACCTCTCCGGGGGTGAACTGCAAAGACTCGCCTTCGCTAGAGCGCTCGCTTCGAGTCGGGCAGTGATTCTGGCTGATGAGCCAACTGCGAATCTCGATGCTAAGAACACGGACAGCGTCATCTCTTTGCTTCAAGCTTTGAAGACAAAGCGAACAATGATCGTGGCGACGCACGATATTACCCTCATTGAAGCGGTGGACCGAGTTCTATTTATGCGTTTTGACCAGGAAAATAGAGGGTAGCGCATGCCAAATTTGCCTTGGGACCTAGACCAATGGGCCCATCATTATTTGGTTCGAGAATCGGTGAAGAACACTCTCTCCACTACTTCCGTTGCTCGTTGGGGTCTATATGTCGCGGTGGTGCTTGGCGTAGCGTTCGTGTTGTTCAGGACGGTAGAACTGCAGACTCTGGAAAGTAAAGTTGCAACGCTTGAAAATCAAGGTCGACACCTGTTCGTGGTTCAGAGCAGAGATGAAACGCAGCCTTCACGTATCGAGAGGACATCTTGTGAGCAGATTGCCGAGAACACTGGAGCGGTAGTGGCAGGGGGAATGAGCTCCGTAGGAGAGGTTACAACTGCGCAGTTTGGAACTCTTCAAGTGCTCGCTGGCAGTACAACCTTGTTTCCAATGCTCGATCGGGGAATGGCGATCATTGGTTCGGAATTAGTTCAAGAGCCTGCGGGAACTGAAATGAACCTATTGATTGATGGGGTGGGGGTCCCTGTTCTTGTGGGTGAAAGCCAACCCGCTGGGATTTCCACCAACAACGCGATAGTCGTCGGGCTCCCTCCAAATGACAAATTACTTGAAAAATGCGTAGTGCTGGTTGATCAAAGAGAGCACCTAGAAGGTGCCATGCCAGGATTGCTTTCGCAGCTGAGGGTGTTTGGCAACCCCGTCATTGGGGTTGCCTCCTTTAGAGACATCTTCAACCCATTCGAGGAATACAGGGAACGCCCTTCTGCCATAGCCGGACAAGCGGTAGGAATGCTGATTGGACTGATAACAGCTTTCGGGACGTTGCGCAGGTCGAGTGAAATCGCGGTCTATCGTTTGAGTGGATCCTCTCGTGGGTCAGTCACCATCATGCTTATCTGGGAAGCAGTGATCTGCGCCGCAGCGTTCTGCGGATCTGCAATTTCAGCATTACTCGTCTTTAGGGAACTAGACTTCGCGACCGGTGCGGTGCTTTTGGAAACGGCCTCCGCAGGAGTCCTCATTGTTCTCATCGCGGGTTGTACTGCAACGCTAATCCTTCGTCGGTCGCCAATCTCACTTGCGAAGGACCGATGAGCGAAAGCCGATCCGCCCACCCTTTGCGTCTGCGACTACTTGTCTGAGTCGGTTGCCTCGAGCGTGATCATCGATGCCTCGGGACGGCACGCGAAGCGCACGGGGGCGTAGATCGAGTTGCCCAGTCCGGCGCTGACGTTGAGGAATGCGGCGCGGTGTGCGTCGTACCAGACGCTGAGTCCGCGGGCCTGCGCGACGGGAAGATCGCAGTTCGATGCGAGCGCACCGAGGCCTGGCACGCGCACCTGACCGCCGTGCGTGTGGCCGGCAAAGATCGCATCCACACCATCGTCCAAGAGATCGCCAAGCGCACGCTGGTACGGGGCATGCACAACGCCAATGCGCACGGGGCGCGCAGTCACATCAGCACCAGGACCAGCATCGCCCGCACCAAGATCCGCCAGCGACTCCCGCATCACGTCAACATCGTTGAGCTCAATGTGCGGATCATTCAGACCCAACAGATCCAGCGTCGTCCCGCGCAGCGTAACCCGCGTCGCCGCGTTGTTGAGGTTCGTGAACCCGAGCTCCTCGAACTCGCGCGTGAGCGCATCGGGGTCGAGATCATACGGGCGGTTGCTGTGCTGGCTCGGCGAGAAAATGTACTTGAACGGGTTCTTCATGACCGGCTTGAAATAGTCGTTCGAGCCGTGCACGAACACCGTTGGCACGCCAGCGAACGCACGCAGGGTCGAGATCAGCGATCCGCGCGCATGTTCGTGACCCATCATGTCGCCCGTGAGAACGACAAGATCTGGCCGCAGTTCGGCGAGCGATCGCACCCAGTTCATCTTGCGCGTCTGCCACGGTGCAAGATGCAGGTCAGAGAGGTGCAACACGCGCAGGGGAGCGGCACCCGCGGGCAGCACGGGGAGGATTTCTCGGCGGATCGTAAAGAGCTGACGCTCCACAACAGTTGCGTACAGTCCAACTCCGAGGGCGAGCGCGCCCACCACCTTGCGCGTAGAAGTCATAGAATCAACTCTAGGCGACTTCACTGACCGCCAGTGAAGCATGAGCGCGTACACTCGCGCTCAGCATGATGATGAGAAGGAGCACCGTGACCGAGACGTCAACGCCCGTGCGATGGGAATACTTTGTAACGCCACTGCTGCTGCACAATGAGGCCCAGATTCTCAATAACTGGGGAGCCCAAGGTTGGGAACTCGTCCAGATCATCGATGGCCCCGCCGGCGGCAACGTCGCGTACATGAAGCGAAAGGTACAGAACGCATGAGCTCTGTCATTGAAGACCGCATCCGCGAACTTGGTTTCGAGGTCCCCGAGGTAGCTGCAGCTGTCGCAGCGTACGTTCCCGCACTGCGCGAGGGCGACTACGTGTACACCTCGGGTCAGCTCCCCTTCGTCGAGGGCAAGCTGCCCGCGACTGGCAAGGTCGGCACCGGCGAAGGCCAGGTTTCGGCTGAGCAGGCTGAAGAGCTTGCACAGCTCTGCGCGCTCAATGCGCTTGCAGCAGTTCGCGGCCTTGTCGGCTCGCTCGACAAGGTCACCCAGGTCGTCAAGGTCACCGCGTTCGTGGCTTCGGACCCCGAATTCACCGGCCAGCCCGGTGTTGCAAACGGCGCATCGGTCTTCCTCGGCCGCGTCTTCGGCGACAGCGGCATCCACGCTCGCTCGGCTGTCGGCGTTGCCGTACTGCCGCTCGACGCTCCTGTTGAGGTTGAGTTCATCTTCCGCGTCGAAGACTAAGACGCTACCGACGAACGGCCTTGAGTCGAACGTCTCCACACTCGATGGGGTGTGAACCGAAACTGATCGGTTCACACCCCATCGTCGTTATGCGGCAGCAACTGCTGGGCTTCTTTTCCCTCTTATGGAGAGGGGACATATCTTGTTACTCTCATGCCAGACTGTGAGTTTTCAAGGGAGAAGATGTGAAGAAGGTTTTTGTTTCAGGGGTTGCTGCTGCGCTTCTGTTGAGTGCTTTTGGAGTGGGGGTGTCTCCTGCGCATGCTGTTGAGTTGCGGGTGACGTCAGCAGATGATTCTGGTCCTGGCACGCTGCGTGAAGCGCTGAGTGAGGCAGATGCGTCGCCGGGTGAAGACACGATCGTGATTTCCGAAGGTCTGGAGCTGTACCCGGAATCGGAGTTTCAGGTGAATGACGCAGTGCGAATCGTTGGTGAAGGGAGCGGAGCCAGTATCTCTTTGGAAAGGCAAGAACCGCCTTCGGCATGGATGGAAAACATAAATATGTTCTCCCCGTCTGCGTCACTCTCGATCGAAAACCTGACATTGCACCTCACACCGAAGTCGGGGAAGGCAACTGCAATCAATGGCTGGCTTGGGTCTACTGTGCCAGCTATTTCGGTTCGTAACTGCCGATTCATCGGTGATGCTGACGCTTCTGGGGTAAATGCAGATAGCAAAACGAGTTCGATTCGTGTGGTCGAGAGTGCGTTCGAAGGTGTTGGCACACCCTTTGTTATTTTGGGCAATCCAGAAACTATCGAGGTAGCTCAAAACACGATTACCGACCCCCGCTATCTGCTGTTCGAATATGGTGCAAGCGGTCCCGCGAATCAGCAGTTCAGGTTTGTCGACAACATCGTGGAGTTTGATAAGGATGCTGCCGGTGTTGATTTCATGACGGGTGCTTCCTCCTCCGAACAAGAAGAGGTTCCTGCAGTTATTTCTGGGAATCGGTTTGTTGACCGGACAGATAGGGGAGTTTTTGTTCGCTTGGATGCAAGTAACGCTCCTAGCCCCGGGAATGCGGTGCCGAAGTTGCTGTTTGAGAACAACAGCGTCGAACGCGATGCGTCCTCGACCAGTACAACTCCATTGCTTCAGGTTGGTTACGCCAAGTACGGCACGCATGGTCCAGTAAAGGTGTCTTCGAGCACGATTGACGCAAACCCCGGCGCTCCAGCAGTAGTTATTTCGGGCCGAAAAGCCAATAACAATGACTACGCAGAGTTTGATCATGTGACGGTTGGCGGCCAGATTAAGACGTACTACGACGGAGACGTGACCATCAATAATTCGGCGATGGATGGGAATGGCTCACCGGCAGTGAACGCGGATAGCGGTGCTGCTATCACTGGCGTGGGCAACGTGGTGGTAGGCGATTCGTCTGCGCTTGCCGGCGCGAAGACGGTGGATGACCTGTTGCTAGGCGACCTGGCTGATATCGGTTTGGGCGAGAGTTTTGCTCGGGTGCCTTTGGCTGGTTCCCCGGTGCTTGATGCTGGTTCGGCTCCGCGTTCGGTTGAGGATCAGCGTGGTGTGCTGGGCACGCGTGCCGGGCTGTCTGATGCTGGTTCGGTTGAAGCACAGCGTGCGTTGGTCACGGTTGGTGATGCTGGTGAGGTTGCGGCTGGGTCTGATGCTCGGTTCCCGGTGACGGTGGTGGAGCCTGGTGATACGTCGTTTGATGTTGAGTTGACCACGGTTGATGGCACTGCTGTTGCTGGTGCGGGGTTCACGTCGACGACGCAGACGGTGTCGTTTGCGGCGGGTGAGACGGGTTCGAAGGATTTCTCGGTTCCGACGTTGCAGGCGTCTGCGGTTGATGGTTCTGAGTTTGGTATGAGTGCTCGTGTGGTGTTGGGTGCTGCGGAGTTGGATGCTGATTCGGGTACTGCGTTGTTGCGGGTGTCTAAGGAGCCGACTGGTCCGATTGTTGATCCGACGGTGCCTGATCCTGAGGAGCCGGTTGGTCCGATTGTTGATCCGACGGTGAAGCCGACGGGTCAGAATCTTGCGCGCACTGGTAGTGATGCTCTGGTGTTGCCGTGGGTGTTGGGTGCTGGTTTGGTGTTGATGGGCGGGGCTGTGGTGTTGGCTCGCCGAAAGACCCGAAACGGCTAACCACACAACAAGTAAGCACGTTGGGCTGCTGATTTCTCATGAATCAGCAGCCCAACGTGCTTACGCGTGTGCCTAGGGAACCACACCCTTACTGGAGGCGTACTCTAGGGTCGATACCTTGGCGCTTACCAGACGATGACGAAGCGGGTGATTGCGTCGAGGAGTACGCCGGCTAGTCCCTTTTCATCCTGCATTTCTGCTCGAGCTGCGACTGCTACATCGGGATGGTCTGTGATGATGCCGTCGGCCCCGCGTCGAAGGAGCTCGCGAATACCGTCTTCATCGTTCACAGTCCAACTGTAAAAGCCAAGTCCCTTCGCTTCTGCTTCGCGCTGCATTTTGTCACTCGCAGTGAACTCTTCAACTACAACGAAGTCGGCACTCGTCTCGGGCAAGCTCACACCTGCGAACGCGAGAATGTAGCCGACAGTGAGGTCGGGACGAATGAGCTTCAGCCGCTCAGCGCTCGGGTAGTCGAGCGTGTGGAAGAGGTTTCGCTCGAGCGCATCAAGATCTTCGAGCTCAGCCACCAGGCGGTCGACGTGGTCGTCGGTCTCTGCACCGCTGAGCTTGATCTCAATAAGTAGCGGCTGTTCAAGTTCGTTCGCACGCGTGACGTAGCCGGCGAGCGACGGAATCTTGCCCTGATGGCCATACTGATCGGTCACTGTCATCGCTGTGAGCTCGTCAAACGTGAGGTCTTTCACCAATACGTTCTCGCCAGTGAGACGGGCAAGTGAGGTGTCGTGCATGACGATGAACTCACCGTCCTTCGACTGCATGACATCGATTTCGACCAGGTCGACGCCAGCGGCATGCGCGGCCTCCAACCCCTCGATGGTGTTTTCGGCTGCCTTGTCGCTGAACCCGCGGTGACCGAGAATGAGTGTCTCGGGTGCCTGTGAGAGCTGCTGCATCGTGGTGATGCTCGCGGCGCCGAGGCCGAGCGCCATCACGACGCAGACGGCCTGGAAGATGCGCTTCGAGCGACGGGTGGATTCGACCGTGAATTCGTCTGCGGCGGGGCCCGCGGCGGGGCCCGCACCCGCATCATCGTCTTCGACCCCGCTCAGTTGCACGAGCGTCGTACCGAGCATCGCCGTCACCGCAAAGATGACGAGCATGCCGAGCACCTCAGCGATACCAAGGCAGAACGCAGCAACAACGGGTGAGGCCGCGGGCCACAACGCATCGCTCAGGAGCGTTGGCAAAATGACGATGGCAATCGCTGCGAGCATGACGACCACGGCGCCGATCATGATGAGCGCGATCGCGAGTACGAGGCGAACACCCGCCCACCCCGCGGTGCGTCGCCAGCTCTGACGCAGCGCGCGGCCGCCCGTCGCGTCAGTGAGCACGAAGATGGGGATGCTGAGCGCGAAGCGCAGGTTGAGGAACGCCAGCACAATGACGAACGTGTACCAAATGATCGAGCCGACGGGGCTCTTGAGGAGCTCACCAGAGACAAAGTGAGGAATCGAGATGCCCTGCGACAGCGTCGAGATGAACCCAAAGCCGCTGAGCGGCACCACGAGCAACACGTAGCCGAACAGCGCAGCCGATGAGGGGCGCAGCAACTTGCGAGCCGCCGCCCCAAGCTGGCGGAGCACGGGCTTTGCCCGCAGCGATTCTCCAGCCCGAACCCGCGCGACCATGATGATGAGCAGCATGAGCTGCAGCGACATGAGCCAGAACGCGACGACCATGAGCACAACGAGCAGGGCGATCGTGACGCCGATGCCGTCGGTGATCGCAAAGGTGCCGATATCGAGCGCGAGCATGCCGTTCGCACGCAGCGCCTCACGGAACAACCAGCCAATGAGTGGTGCGGCGAGCAACAACATCACCACGTGAATTCCGAGCAGCGCCCACGCAAGTGAGTTCCAACGAGTGCTCACCGTCTTCAGACCGGCACGAAGCGTCGGAAGCGGGTTGATGTTTTGCATCTTTCGATAGTACGCGAGGGTCGCGACGGCCAAGGAACGAGAGATGCGGTGAACCAGCATGCAAGTGCACGCTAGCTCACCGCATCTCAGCGATTATGCGAGGCGTTAGATGCCAGCACCAACCTGCTGCTGGATCTGCGTGATCGCAACGGTATCAGCGAGGGTTGTGGTGTCACCGACGGTCTTGCCCTCTGCGACCTGCTTGAGCAGGCGACGCATGATCTTGCCTGAGCGAGTCTTCGGCAGCTCGCTGACGATGAAGACGCGGCGGGGGCGTGCGATCGCGCCGATCTGTGCGGCAACGTGCTTGCGGAGCTCGAGCTCCGCCTCTTCGATTGAGAGATCGTGTTGCTGCGACTTGAGAATGACAAACGCCACTACTGCCTGGCCGGTGGTCTCATCGTCTGCGCCGACAACCGCTGCTTCAGCAACCGAGTGGTGGCCAACGAGTGCCGACTCAATCTCGGTCGTCGAGAGACGGTGCCCGGAAACGTTCATGACGTCGTCCACTCGGCCCATGAGCCAGATGTCACCATCCTCGTCGACGCGGGCGCCGTCACCGGCGAAGTACTGGTCGCCGAACTGATCCCAGTAGGTTTCCTTGAAACGCTCGTCGTCGCCCCAGATGGTGCGCACCATCGACGGCCACGGGCGGCGGATCGTGAGCAGGCCACCCTGACCACGGTCAACGCGCTTGCCCTGCTCGTCAACGATGTTCACGTCGATACCGGGCTGCGGAACCTGTGCCGAACCGGGCTTGAGCGAGGTCAGGCCCGGGAGCGGCGAAATCATGATTGCACCGGTCTCGGTCTGCCACCAGGTGTCGACGATGGGCGCCTTGCCGCCGCCGATGATCTCGTGGTACCAGCGCCATGCCTCGGGGTTGATCGGCTCACCGACCGAACCGAGTACGCGCAGCGTCGAGAGGTCGTACTGTTCGGGGACCTGGCGGCCAACCTTCATGCACGAGCGGATCGCGGTGGGTGCGGTGTAGAGAATCGTGACGCCGTACTTCTGCACGACGCTCCACCAGCGGCCCCAGTCGGGGGTGTCGGGTGTGCCCTCGTAGATGACCTGGGTAGCGCCGTTTGCGAGGGGACCGTAGACCACGTAGCTGTGGCCGGTGATCCACCCAACGTCGGCGGTGCACCAGTAGACGTCGGTCTCTGGCTTGAGATCGAAGATGTTCTTGTGGGTCGTCGTGACCTGGGTGAGGTAGCCGCCCGAAGTGTGCAGGATGCCCTTGGGACGGCCCGTCGTACCCGAGGTGTAGAGGATGAAGAGCGGGTTCTCTGCGGGGAAGCCCTGGGGCTCGTGCTCTTCCGAGTAGTTGGTGATCTCGTCGTGCCACCAGAGATCGCGACCCTCGACCATGTCGATGTCGTTCTCGGTGCGCTTGACGACGAGCACGCGCTCAACGGTGTTGACGTCGGTCTCAATCGCGAGGGCTGCATCAACGGTCGGCTTGAGCGCCGAGACCTTACCCTTGCGGTAGCCACCGTCAGCGGTGATGATGAGCTCTGCACGAGCGTCATCGATGCGCGAACGCAGGCTGTCGGCGCTGAAGCCGCCGAAGACGACCGAGTGAGCCGCGCCGAGGCGTGCGCACGCGAGCATCGCGATAACGGTTTCGGGAATCATCGGCATGTAGATCGCGACGCGGTCACCCTGCACGACGCCGAGCGCGGTGAGCATGTTTGCTGCGCGCTTGACCTCTGCGGTGAGCTCCGCGTACGTGATGGTGCGGGTGTCGCCTGGCTCACCCTCGAAATGGATCGCAACGCGATCGCCGAGGCCCGCTGCCACGTGGCGGTCGAGGCAGTTCTCTGCGACGTTGAGCTCGCCGTCCTGGAACCACTTCGCGAAGGGCGGGTTCGACCAGTCGAGAATCTCGGTGAAGGGCTTACGCCAGACGAGGTTGTCTGCCTGCTGCGCCCAGTACGCCTCGGGGTCCTGTGCCGCCGTGACGTAGATGCTGGGATCCTGCTGGTTTGCCTGTGCCGCGAACTCGCTGCTCGGGGGGTAGGTCTCGATGGTTTCTGCCAGGGGCAGGCTTTCGATGGTGCCGTAGTCGCTACTCATGAGTCGCCCTTCGTCGTTGAATTTCAGGTAGAACATCGCGTCGTTGCGTTGACTTACCCGTTGAGGCTGACCTCAGGCTACCGCGATGACGAAGAGTGACTACCTCCGAAAGTTGTTGTTCTGTGGAGACTATATGTATCTGTTCTGAACTCTTAAACGGGACAAAATCCCCGGGAGTGTTCGCAAGTGATCGCACAATACGGGGTGCCAGACACTTATTCACATGCTGCGACCGACCGGATTTCGCGGTGTGCGCCCTACTGTTTAAATGCCGAAATGACTCTCTCATCTGGATCTGCGGCTGATGAAGCGCCTGGCATCGTGCAGGCCGCAGCGCCTCGGCGGTCTGCCTCGCTCACGGTCGATGTGCGGCGTGCGCTCGGTGGTGTGCTCGAGCTTGTCGACGAGCCTGGCGTGCGTGACATTTTGTTGCAGGTGAGCGCAGGGGAGGGGCGCCTGTGGGCGGATCGCGCCGGCACCCTTGCACCCATCTCGCACTGGCGCGTCCCGCCCGAAGCGGTGCGCCAGCTCGCATGTACGCTCATCGCAGCCGGCGGCCGCCACCTCGACGAACTTCACCCCTGCGCTGACGTCCGCCTCGGCGACGGCATTCGCGTGCACGCCGTGCTCGATCCCGTCGCCGTCGAAGGCGCTGCCGTCTCGATCAGGCTCCCTGCCGCACAAGTCTTGTCATTCGCGGAGCTGCTGCGTGCGGGCCTCTGTACATCGACACACGGGGCGCAGATCAGACAGCTCATCATTGACCGAAAGAACTTCCTGGTCACGGGTGGAACCGGCAGCGGAAAAACAACGTTGCTCACAGCCCTACTCGAACTGGTTCCCGGGACCGAACGGATCCTCACCATCGAAGACGTCGCCGAGCTGCGCCCGCGCCACCCGCACCGCATCGCGCTCGAAGCACGCCAAGCCAACAGTGAAGGTGCAGGCGAGGTCGCACTCGACCGGCTCCTGCGAGAAGCGCTCCGCATGCGACCAGACCGCATCGTGCTCGGTGAATGCCGCGGCGCAGAACTCGCAACGCTGCTCACCGCGCTGAATACCGGCCATGACGGCGGCGCAGGCACCCTCCACGCCAACGGCATCGCAGAGGTCGGAGCTCGCCTCGAATCGCTCGGCCTGATGGCGGGGCTCAGCGCAGAGCTCCTCGCCAGTCAAGTTGCGTCGGCCGTGCACTGCGTCATACACGTGGAACGACGAAACGGGGTGCACCGCATCGCTGGTCTCGGACGGCCGCGCGTCGGGGAGAGCGGGCGGTTGTGCGTCGACGAAATCCCCTGGTGAGAGGCACAGCTCAGCCCGCTGCGAGTAGCACGGAGGAGTATGAGGAACTCACCTGGCTGCTGCGCCGATCTGCCTCCCTCTTGCGCGGCGGGATTCCGGTCGGCAGCGTACTTGGGCTCGTGCTCAGCAGTGAGCGGGAGGCCGTGGCGGCAAGCCCGCGATTGACAGCGATTGGCGCGCGGATCGCGACGGCCCCAGACGTGCCCCGCGCGCTCGCCGCAGCAGGTTCACCAGCTTGGCGGATCGCTGCCGCAGCCTGGCATATCGGGGAGCAAAGCGGGGCGCCGATGGCAACCGTACTCGATCGTTTGGCGGTCGCAACGCAGGCCTTGATTGACGTTGCGCACAGGCGTGCCGTGCTGGTTGCCGGCCCCTCGGCAACCGTGCGCCTCGTGGCCTGGCTGCCGCCCGCCGCAATAGGGATGGGGCTGTTGCTTGGCTTGAACCCGTTGCCGGTGTTTGTCACTCCGTTCGGCGTCACGCTCGTGGTGATCGGGGCGCTCCTGGAATGGTGCGGGGTGCGCTGGGCAAAGCGCATGATGGCGAGCGTGGCGCGTGCGGATCGGATCGTGGCGGTCGAATGCGAACTCCTCTGGATAGCGCTTGCCGGCGGCGCTCCGCCCGACCGTGCGCGGCGGTGGGTTGCGACTGCGGTCGACGAGGTGGGTGCTGAGTGGGTGCCGTTTGCTGAATTGATGGACGTGTCAGCTGCTGGCCGTGTGCTCGCAATGGCGCGGCAGACCGGCGTGCCAGCTGGTGCTCTGCTGCTGGAAGCTGCGTCGCTTGCTCGTGCACACGCGACGACGCAGCTTGAGCGAGATGCCGAGCAGCTCGGGGTGCGTGTGCTCATCCCGCTCGCGGCCTGTATTTTGCCCGCGTTTGTGGCGCTTGGGGTGGCGCCGGTAGTGGTCTCTCTGCTGAGCGGAGTGGGGCAGTTTGGCTGAAGAAAACACGGCAGAACGCGTCTCGCACTTGAACATCAGATGAATGTAAGGCTATGGTGAATTGTTGTCGCCAGGGGCCGAGTTTGGGATCGGCCCCAGCGCGCGACGGACCGGTGTGACCCCCGCGCCGGCATCACCAGATTTGAAACTGAGGAGCGTTCGTGAATCGCCGAATGACCCGATCCGCGTCTGTTGTAGCGCTTGCGCTTACGGCCGCACTGACCATGGCAGGCTGCTCGTCGGCTGACACCGACTCGAAGACCGAAGACGCTGCGGCGTCGACCGTCACCATCACCGACAACCACGGTGAGATCGAAGTTCCCGTCAACCCCGAGCGCGTTGTTGTGCTCGACAACCACGCCTTCGAGACGCTGACTGAGTGGGATGTTCCCCTCGTCGCAGCCCCGAAGGACGTCATGGGTACCGTCTGGCCGAACTACACCGACGATGAGTCGGTTGCAAACGTCGGCAATCACCGCGAGCCTGACCTTGAAGCGATCATCGCTGCGTCTCCCGATCTCATTATCGGTGGCTACCGCTTCGGCGATTACTACGACGACCTCGTGAAGCAGAACCCTGACGCAAAGGTCATCGAACTCGCGCCCCGCGACGGCGAAGACGTCTTCTCTGAGCTGAAGCGTGAGAGCACGATTCTCGGCCAGATCTTCGATCACGAAGCAGAGGCAACTGCGCTCAACGACGACCTCGACGCAGCAATCGCTGGCGCGAAGGAAGCGTACGACGGCAAGAGCACCGTCATGGCAGTGAACACCTCGGCAGGCAAGATCGGCTACCTCGCTCCCGGCGTTGGTCGTTCGCTCGGCCCGATCTTCGGTGCGCTTGATCTCAAGCCCGCACTTGAGGTCGAAGGCGCATCGGACGACCACAAGGGCGACGACATCTCGGTCGAGGCAATCGCTGCCTCAAACCCTGACTGGATCGTTGCACTCGATCGTGACGCAGCATTCGCTGCCGATGAGCGCGAGGAAGGCTCGCTGCCCGCAACCGAGCTCATCACCAACTCTGAGGCACTGAAGAATGTCACCGCTGTGACCGAGGGCAACGTTGTTGTGCTTGATTCGAACTTCTACCTCACCGAAGACATTCAGGCGTACACCGACCTCTTCAACCAGTTGAAGGCAGCGTTCGCAGGCTAATGTCGCAGCAAGACCACGTGACCCCGTCAGAGGGGTCACGGCCGGGGGTGTCCACTCATTCGAGCGGACACCCCATCCGGCGTTATACAGCCACTAAGTCCATTGCCGAAGTACACGCTTCGGCCAACTCTGACGAAGCCGACGCGGGGGTCGCGCCGGCTCGACGTCTTTCCTGGCAGTTCGCGCTTGCCCTGCTTGCGACTGCGGGCTTGCTCGTCGCCTCACTGCTCGTCGGCGTCTACGATTTGCAGGCCGATTTCGGCAGTGAAATGTTCTGGATTACCCGCGTCCCGCGCACCCTCGCGCTACTGCTTGCGGGAGCCGCGATGGCGACAAGCGGTCTCGTGATGCAGATGCTCACGCAGAACCGATTCGTTGACGCCACCACATCCGGCACCACGGAGTGGGCGGCGCTCGGCCTGCTCCTCACTGCGCTTCTCACCCCTAACGTCGGCCTCGTTGGTCGCATGGTGGTCGCGAGCATTTTTGCGTTTATCGGCGCAATGGTGTTCATGCTTATTCTCCGGCGGATCGCGATCCGCCAAACGCTCGTCGTGCCCCTCATCGGCATCATGCTCGGTGCGGTCGTCAGCGCGCTCACTACCTTTATTGCGGCGAAATACAACCTGCTGCAGATGGTGAGTACGTGGTTCCTCGGCAGCTTCACGCAGGTCGTGCGCGGCCGCTATGAAGTGCTGTGGATTGTCGCGGCAGTCACCTTCCTGGTCTTCCTCCTCGCCGACCGCATTACGGTTGCTGGCCTTGGCAAGGACGTCGCGACGAGTATCGGTGTTCGCTACGAAGCGATCCTCATCGCCGGCACCGCGCTCGTGGCGATTGCGGCTGGTGTCACGACGGTTGTCGTGGGCTTCCTGCCATTCCTCGGCCTGGTGGTGCCGAACATCGTGTCGATGATCCGCGGTGACAACGTGCGCAGCAACCTGCCGTGGGTGTGCCTCGGCGGTATCGCGCTCGTGACCGCGTGTGACCTCATCGGCCGCACGATCATCATGCCGTTCGAGGTCCCAGCGTCACTCGTGCTCGGCGTCGTCGGTGCCGTGGTGTTCATCACGATGCTGCTGAGGAGAAACAATGGCTAGTATCGTTCAGCTCTCGAGCACGGGTGAGAGTCCGGACGTTGCGGATCCGCCCACCCGATGGATCGCCCGCAACTGGCCGATTCTGCTCGTATTCGGCATCGCCCTTGCGCTGGCGATTGCGATCGTAACCTACGGAAACCCGGCGCCGCCAGGCAGCTCGGGGTTCTGGTCTATCGTGCGGTCACGCGGCGAAACCATTTGGACCATCGCGCTGGTGGCGGTGGCACAGTCCGTGGCGACCGTGCTCTTCCACACAGCGACATCGAACCGAATTCTGACACCGTCAATCCTCGGCTTCGACGCCCTGTACGTGCTCATGCAGACCGCGCTGGTGTATCTGTACGGCACCTCGGCGACGAGTATGGAGGGGATTCCGAAGATCATCGTGCAGAGCACGCTCATGGTGCTGTTTGCCACCGTGCTCTACGGCTGGCTGTTCTCCAGGCGCCGCGCAAACCTGCACCTGTTGCTGCTCGTCGGCATCGTGCTCGGGGTTGGTTTTGGGTCGATCTCATCGTTCCTGCAACGCATGCTCACGCCAAGCGAGTTCGACGTGCTGAGCGCTCGACTGTTCGGCTCTATTAGTAAGGGCAACATCGAGTACCTGCCGATTGCATCGCTCATCGTGGGTGCAGTGCTCGTCTTTGTGTGGGTGCGCCGCCGCACCTATGACGTGCTTGCGCTCGGCCGCGACGTGTCAACGAGCCTTGGTGTTCGGTACAAGCGTGAGATTGTGACCGTGCTCGTGTTGGTCGCGGTGCTGGTCTCGGTCTCGGCGACAATGGTTGGCCCGATGACGTTCTATGGCTTCCTCGTGGCGACGCTCGCGTACCAGTTCGCACGCGGTCAAACCCACGCCGAGATTCTGCCGCTCGCCATTGGCATTGGCTTGGTCACGCTGCTGGGGGCAACCTTCGTGCTCAAGCACATCTTCTCCGCTGCGGGCCTCGTGACCGTGATTATTGAGTTCTTGGGCGGTCTGCTCTTCCTCATCATTCTGCTTAGAAAGGGACTGCGTTGATCGAACTCAACGAGATCAATAAGGACTACGAAGGAAGGCACGTTCTCGGACCGATCAACCTCACCATCGAGCAAGGTGGCGTGACTGCGCTCATCGGCCCGAACGGTGCGGGCAAGTCAACGATGTTGACGATCATCGGCCGCCTCCTCGAAGCGGACAGCGGGCGGGTGACCGTCGGTGGACTCGACGTGCACACCGCGAAGCCGCGTGAACTGGCGAAGGTGGTGTCGATTCTTAAGCAGGAAAACCACTTCATGGCCCGTTTGACGGTGCGTCAGCTGGTGACGTTTGGGCGCTTCCCGCACTCCGGCGGTCGTCAGACCGAGACTGACCGGCGCGCGATTCACGCGGCCATCGCGTTCCTTGACCTTGCTGGCATGGAAGATCGCTTCATTGATGAGCTGTCTGGCGGTCAGCGTCAGCGCGCATTCGTCGCGATGGTGCTCGCGCAAGACACCGACTACGTGCTGCTTGATGAGCCGCTCACAGGCCTCGACATGCGGCACGCGGTCAGCATGATGGGACAGGTGCGCGCCGCAGCTGATGCGTTGGGCAAGACCGTGGTGCTGGTGATTCACGACGTGAACTTTGCGGCGGCCTATGCTGACCGCATTGTTGCGCTCGCAAACGGGCAGGTTGTTGCCTCAGGCACCCCGGACGAGATCATCTCGCCCGAGGTGCTTGAGCGCGTGTTCGAGACTCCGGTGCAGGTCGTGCGGCACAACGACCACCCGGTGGCGGTGTACTACCGCCCCTGAGTGTCTCCGACCGTGGGGGTCGCGGCCTCGGCGGGTGCCGAATCGCTGACCACCACGGTCGTGGTGAGCGTATCGTCGCTCTCGACAGTGTCGATGTCGAGGCCCGGCGCAGGCCGGGAGAATCCGCGCGTGAGGAACGCGAGGTAGATCACGCCTGCGGTGAGCCAAATGCTGCCGATGATGAGGGCGAGCGTGCTCAGGTGGAAGAGCAGGTACAGGTCGACCGCGACACCGAGCGCCGGGATCAGGAGGTACCCGAAGAAGTGGGTGCGCAGCGGCATGCTCGAACGGTTCTTCCACCACAGCACGAAGACACAAATGTTTGCGATGGTGAACGCGAGGAAGGCGCCGAAGTTAATGAGTGATGTGGCGTCCCCCATGCTCAGGAACTGGCCTGCGAGGCCAATGGTTGCGATGAACAGGAGATTGAAGGTCGGGGTTCTGAACTTCTCGCTCAGGTGGCCAAAGGCCTTCTTCGGGAATACGCCGTCGCGTCCCATCACGAACAGCAGTCGGCTGCCGCTTGCCTGTACAGCAACGCACGATGCCAGCCCGCCGATGAGCACGGTCGAGTTCACCAGGCCGGCAAAGACGGGGCCGCCGATGACGTTGAGAATCTCAAACCCAGCGGTATCTGCGTTTGCGAATTCCAGGCTCGGGTGAGCCCACTGCATGACAAATGCAGAAGCGACAAAGATGATTCCGCCACTGATGACCACAGCGACGATGCCGCGCGGGACGGTTGTGCGCGGATTCTTCACCTCTTCGCTCAGGGTGCTGACGGCATCGAATCCCAAGAACGAGTAAGCGGCGACTGCTGCGCCGGCGGCCACGAGCGAAAACGTCGTTGACTCTGGCCAGATGGCGACCGTCGGCGAGACGCCGCTCCCGCCCGCGAACGCGATGCCGAAACCGATGAGACAGAGAATGCCGATCATGACGAAGATGAGGAGGAAGCGGTTGAATCGATCCGCCACTTTCATCCCCAGGATGTTCATGGCCGTACAGAACGCGATCACGATGAGGCCCCAGGCCCAGGGCGGCAGGAAGGGGAACTGGGCTGAGAAGAAGAGTCCAATGATGAGCCACGCCACCATCGGGAGGAAGAGGTAATCGAGGAGGATGATCCAGCCGGCGAGGAAGCCGAGCTTGCTGCCGATGGTGCGGCGGGCATAGGTGTAGACCGATCCTGAGGCGGGAAATCTACGCGCGAGCTTTCCGTAGCTCACCGCGGTGAGGAGCATCGCAAGCGTGGCAAAGACGTAGGCCATGGGTGTCGCGCCCTGCGAAATGGTGGCGATCACACCAAACGTGGCGATCACCACCGCGGGCGCCATGTAGGAGAGCCCGAAGACGATGAGGCCGGCGAGGTTGAGCTGAGGAATGAGTTTCTTGACGGGTTCAGACACGTTCGATCGCTCCTTTGAGATCTGGGGTGCAGGACGTACACGCGTCGCGTCCTTGCGACTTCCGTACAAAGTACGGATTGTGTGTCAGGACTAGTACATGCGGAATACGGCCATCCGTCAAGCCTTATTTGTGGAAGTGCAGGCTGAGAAACTCACAGAAAGTTTGCCAAAGCAAGAGTAACCTTACTAACATCTGATGATGTTCGGAAACGTTGTTTTTGCTTATGAAAGGCACTCCCTATGCGCACCTCTCGTCTTCTCGCGGTCGGCGCCGCGCTCGCGCTGACCCTCGGCATGAGCGCTTGCTCGTCCGGTTCCTCCGGCGATGCGAGCGCTCAGACCGACGCTGGTGCGTCTGCAGCGGGCGATATGTTCCCCGTGACGATTGAGCACGTCTACGGCGAGACCGTGGTGAAAGAAAAGCCCACTCGTGTGGCAACCGTTGCGTGGGCAAACCACGAGGTCCCGCTCGCGCTCGGCATTGTGCCGGTCGGCATGACCAAGGTCACCTGGGGCGATGATGACAATGATGGCGTGCTGCCCTGGGTTGAGGACAAGCTCGAAGAGCTCGGTGCAGAAACCCCGGTGCTCTTCGATGAGACCGACGGCATCGATTTCGAGGCAGTCGCAGATACCCAGCCCGATGTGATTCTCGCTGCATACTCCGGTCTCACGAAGGAGGAGTACACCACGCTCTCAAAGATTGCGCCGGTGGTGGCCTACCCAGAGGTCGCGTGGGGTACCTCAGTAGATGACATGATCCGCCTCGACTCGCAAGCACTCGGTCTCTCTCATGAGGGCGACGCTCTCATCGATGACCTGCACGCGCAGGCAGATACCGCCCTCGCCGCCAACAGCGCTCTCGAAGGCAAGAAGGTGCTGTTCGCGTACATTGACCCGAACGACTTCAGCCAGATCGGCTACTACACCGCGAGCGATACTCGCCCCGGCTACCTCCACGACATTGGGCTGCCATACCCGAAGGTCGTTGCAGACAGTGTCGGAAGCGAAGACTTCTACCTCACCGTGAGCGCAGAGGACGCGGAGAAGTTTGATGATGTCGACCTCTTCGTCACCTACGGCGATGCTGCATTTGTGAAGCAGTTGCAGGCTGATCCGCTGCTGTCGAAGATCCCCGCGATTGCTGCAGGTAACATCGCAATCTTGCCGGACGCAACTCCCATCGCGGCCTCGGCAAACCCCTCGCCGCTGTCAATCTCGTGGGGCCTGCAGGACTACCTCAAGCTGCTTGCTGAACCGCTGACCGCACAGTGATTGCGATCTCCCCAGCCGCGGTGCCGGCCGTTGCACACCTGCAGCGGCCGGCACTGCGGCGCTCTCTGTGGCTCCTTGCCGGCTGCCTCATCCTCGCCGTCGTTGCGGTCTTGTCGGTCTCGTTTGGGGTTCGCTCCGTCACAGCGAATGACATCTTTGCCGCGCTCGCCGGGCACGATGCAACACTTGAGCAGGCCGCGATCATCAAGCGAATTCCGCGCACTGTGCTGGCGGTGTTCGTCGGTGCCGCGCTTGCGATGTCAGGCGCGACCATGCAGGCGGTCACCCGGAACCCGATTGCGGATCCCGGCATTCTGGGAGTGACGACCGGTGCGTCGCTTGCTGTGGTCATTGGAATTGCGTTCTTTGGGCTCGCGCACTCGCTGAGCTTCATTCTCGTGGCGGTCGTTGGCGCTGGCATCACCGCGGTCTTTGTGTACACGGTGGGCTCGCTCGGCGCAGGTGGGGCGACCCCGCTCAAGCTCGCGCTCGCAGGCGCCGCGGTGACCGCGGCGCTCACCTCGCTCATCAGCGCCATCATGTTGCCCCGTGTTGAGCTGCTCCGTGCATTTCAGTCCTGGCAGATCGGCGGTGTCGGGAGCGCAGAGTGGCCCAAGATCGCAATGCTCGTGCCGACGCTCGCGGTGGGCGCTTCCATCTGCCTGTTCTGTGCCCGCGGAATGAACTCGCTCGCACTGGGCGACGACATGGCTGCCGGACTCGGCGAGAACGTGCAGCGCACTCGGGTGCTCTCAGCGCTCGGCGCAGTGATTCTTGCGGGTGCTGCGACCGCAATTGCCGGCCCGATTGGTTTCGTTGGACTGGTCATCCCGCACGTGTGCCGTATGCTCGTCGGCCCAGACCATCGGTGGTTGCTCCCGTTCTCTGCGCTGCTCGGCGCCATTCTTTTGACCAGTTCTGATGTGCTTGGCCGCGTGATTGCTCCGGCCTCCGAAGAGATTCAGGTGGGCATCATCACCGCCGTCATTGGCGCTCCGTTCTTCATTTGGATTGTTCGTCGACAGAAGGTGCGTGAACTGTGACCGCAGTCCTCATCGCCGGCCGCCATCCCAGGCTTCGCCGGCACGCCATTACGAGCCTCGTGCTCGGTGCATTGCTGCTCGTGCTGTTCGCCATTGCGCTGATGATCGGTAACACGTTCTACGGGCCAGGCGAGGTCTTCCGCGTACTCACTGGTGAGATGGTGCCAGGGGCATCGTTCGCGGTAGGGGAATTGCGACTGCCCCGCGCGGTCCTTGCACTGCTCGCGGGGGCATCGTTCGGCATCGCCGGCGTGTGCTTCCAGACGCTCCTGCGAAACCCGCTCGCGTCCCCCGACATCATCGGCATTTCTGGCGGTGCGAGTGCGGCCGCGGTCACCGGTATCGTTGCGCTCGGTGTGAGCGGCCCGTCGGTGTCCTTCCTCGCGCTCGCTGGCGCGCTCCTGACTGCCGCGGCCATTTTCCTGTTGTCCCGCAGGGGCGGGTTCGCCGGGACGCGGCTGATCCTCATCGGTATTGGTCTTGCGGCGATGCTGCAGAGCGTGACGTCGTACCTGCTTTCACGGGCGGCCCAATGGGACATTCAGACCGCAATGCAGTGGCTCACCGGCAGCTTGAACAATGCCTCGTGGGACCGCGTGCTTCCGCTCGCGTGCGCGGCAGTCATCATCATGCCGCTGCTCTTGAGCCAGGGCGCCTCTCTCTCCATACTGCGGATGGGCGACGACTCAGCGATGGGCCTCGGCGTTCGCGTCTCGCGGGTGCGGTTGCTCGTCATCTTCGGTGCGGTTGCGCTTCTCGCGTTTGCGACCGCTGCCACCGGGCCGATCGCGTTTGTTGCGTTCATGGCGGGGCCCATCGCTGCGCGCATCACCGGTCCAGGCGCGAACCTCATGCTGCCATCGGCCCTCGTGGGCGCGGTGTTGGTGCTCGTCGGCGACCTCATTGGCCAGTTCATGCTCGGCGCGCGCTATCCGGTTGGCGTCGTGACGGGTGTGCTCGGCGCTCCCTACCTCATCTACTTACTGATCCGCACGAATCGCACAGGAGCCTCCATATGACGACGGCGCATACTCTCGCCGCAGACGGCCTGACCCTTGCTTACGGCGATCGGACCGTGATCGACGAGCTCGACCTGACGCTTGCACCGGGCAAGATCACCGTCATTGTTGGCGCAAATGGCTGTGGCAAGTCCACGCTGCTGCGCTCGCTCGCTCGGTTGCTCCCACCGCACGCAGGGTCGGTCATGCTTGACGGAACGTCGATCCATGCCCGACCGACGCGTGAGGTTGCCCAGGTGCTTGGTCTGTTGCCGCAGTCACCCATTGCGCCAGAGGGCATTCCTGTGGCGGATCTCGTTGGTCGCGGCCGTCACCCGCATCAGCGCGCGTTTGCACGCTGGACGGCGCGCGATTACGAGGTGGTGGCTGAGGCGCTGGCGGCGACCGGCACGTCAGATCTCGCGGATCGCAGCGTCGACGAGCTGTCTGGCGGCCAACGGCAGCGCGTGTGGATTGCGATGGCTCTCGCACAAGAAACCGACATTCTGCTGCTTGATGAGCCAACCACCTTCCTTGACGTTGCACACCAGGTGGAGGTCCTTGACCTGCTCACCGACCTCCGGATCGCTCGCGGCACCACGATTGTCATGGTGCTGCACGACCTCAACCTTGCTGCCCGCTACGCCGATGAACTTGTCGCGGTAAAGGATGGCCGGGTCTACGCCGCGGGTGCGCCGCGCGACATACTTACCGCGGACCTCGTGGAAGAGGTTTTCGGGCTTCCCAATCACATCACCATCGACCCGGTTTCTGGGGCACCAATGGTCATCCCGAAAGGACGACACCATGTCTGTTAAGTCTGCTGCTCGCACGAAGCCCGCGTTTGTGCTGCGCACCGCTGCTGTACGCGCGATTGAGCGCGTCTCGCCGAGTTTTGCGCGTGTGACCTTCGCTGGTCCTGGCCTTGAAGAGTTCGGCAACCTTGGTGATGTCTTTGACACCCGCATCAAGATCGTGTTCCCGCCCGAATCAGGGGTGCTGCCGAACATTGATGAGGATTCTGACGACTGGTGGGCCGCGTACCTTGCGGTGCCTGAAGATGAGCGCGGATCGATGCGCACCTACTCAATCCGTGAGCTGCGGGTCGATGGGGCCGATACTGAGGTCGTCGTTGACTTTGTGTTGCATCTGGAGCCTGGCCTCACCGGTCCGGCCTCGCTGTGGGCGAGCACAGCGAACGTGGGCGATGAGGTCTTCCTGGTCGGGCCGCGTCGCGGCAGCACCGAGCGCGCCGGCATTGAGTACGCGCCGGGGGAGGCAACGACCGTGTTGCTCGCCGGCGATGAAACCGCGGCTCCCGCGATCGCCCGAGTCCTCGAGGATGCGCCGCGCGACCTGCGTGGCATCGCGTTCATCGAGGTACCCGAGGGGGCAGATGAATTGCCGATTGCTGCGCCGAGCGGGGTCGAGGTGCGTTGGCTGGTGCGAGGATCACAGGCCCACGGCACGCTCCTGCTCCCTGCCGTACTCGGTCACCTTGGCGATGAGCAGCGCGACCAGATCGTGGTGGAAGACCTCGCAGACGAGCAGCTCGTGTGGGAGACCCCCGTGTACTCGGGCCTCGGCGAAGACATCGAACCGGTGACGGCGGTTGTACAGCGTTACCACTGGATCGCGGGGGAGAGCGGTGTCGTGACGACGCTGCGCCGTCACCTGGTGCGTGACCTCGGCATCGATCGCACGCAGGTCGCATTCATGGGCTACTGGCGCCGAGGCGTTGCAATGCGCGGCTAGCCTCACTGCAGGAATCAGCGGCGGTGATGGTGGCACCCGTTACTCGGTGTTCATCGAACCTTTCATTAGAAGTATCCGGTTCTCGTAATTCCCGGTCATCTTCAGCGGTTTGAATACTGGTGTTCTCGAATTTCTCGAGGCCTCAGAGGGGCTCCTGCCCCGCTCACACTGTGAAAGGTTCTTCATGCGTAAGAACGTTCTGCCAAAGCTGATTCCTGCACTCGCACTCACCTGTGCTGCTGCGGTTTCTCTCACCGGATGCACCGCAGAAACGGAGGCGGCCGCAGACCCGAACGCCCCCATCACCGTCGCGATGCTTCCCGCTGGTGACGACCCCACCGCGGTGAACCCGACCGAGGTGTTCGCGGAGATGCTCGCGAAGGAGACCGGCCGTGAGGTCGAGGTCACCGATGTGCCTGATTACCTCAGCGTGGTGGAAGCGATCCGCTCAGATCACATCGATATCGGCATCATGAGTGGCTTCCCCTCGGCGCTAGCGGTCGGCACTGGCAAGGTCGATGCGCTTGTCGCGTTCAACGGCGACGACCAGCCCGTCTCGACGTGCGTCGTACTCAATGATTCGCCGATTCAGAAGATTGAAGACTTCAAGGGGAAGAAGATCGCGTTTGCCGATCAGGCTTCGAGCTCGGGGTACTTCATGCCGGTGTACATGCTGCACGAGGTTGGCCTTGAACAGGGCGTTGACTACGACGCGGTCTTCTCGGGCGGCCACGAGGGCAGCTTCGCTGCGCTCGAGCAGGGGCAGGTTGACGCGGCTTGCACCGCAAATGTGCTCACCCAGATGGGCGAACCGATGTTCCCCTTCAAAGCGGGTGAGTGGCGCGGTATCGGGCAGAGCCCGGCAGCCGGCATTGCTGGCACGATCCTCGGCCGCCAGAGCCTCGACGAAGCAACGCGCACGCAGATTCAGGATGCGGTGAGCAAGATCTTCGTTGCAGAGAACGCTGAACAGCTCGGTGCATACGCGATGTTTGCATCGGCCGGTCTGCAGGTTGATCCGAAGAAGAGCGAGTTTGAGCAGTTCTCTGAGATTGCCGCGGTCGCTGGCGTTGAACTCGGTGATCTCGAGTGACGCTCAAGATCACCACCCCGTCATCCGTGACCTCAGCGGTCCCGAGCACCGCAGCACTGCTGCAGCAGCTCCCACTTGTCTCCGTGAGTGGCCTCCACGTCTCGTATGGTGATCACCGCGTGCTGCACGGCGTCGATCTCTCGCTGCATCCCGGTGAAATGGTCGCGCTGCTGGGTTCCTCGGGATCCGGAAAATCCACGCTCATGAAGACCCTCACCGGGTTCGCACCCATCGAGAGCGGATCGGCCCGCGTGGCTGGCTACGACGTTGCGAATCTGCGACGCGGCCAGCTGCGATCCCTGCGGTCTGAGGTGGGTCAGGTCTTCCAGCAGTTCAACCTCATTCCGCGGTTGAGCGTACTGACGAACGTGCTCACCGGTGCGCTCCACGACGCTGGACCGGTGAACCTGCTCGGGAGCTTCTCTCGGGAGCAGCGCACTCGCGCACTCGAGCTCCTTGATCGCGTGGGTATCGCGCACAAGGCGAATGATCCAGCGAGATCCCTCTCTGGCGGGCAGCAGCAGCGCGTTGCTATCGCACGGGCGCTCATGCAGCAGCCGCGCGTGATTCTTGCTGATGAGCCTGTCGCATCGCTCGATCCGAAGCTCTCCCACTCAGTGCTGGAACTGCTCCGTGAAATCGCGCACGAGGACGGCATCCCGGTGCTGGTGAGCCTGCACGTGCTGCCCCTCGCGCTTGCGCACGCAGACCGTATCGTCGGCCTGCGGCACGGCGAGATTGTGGTGTCTGGCGCTGCTGCGTCACTCACCCCTGACCTGCTGAGCGTGATTTACGACGATGAGGATGCAGATGAAAACCACTGAGTCGCCGCGTCAACAGGCAGCCAGAAAACAAGAGCTTGACCCGCGGGAGCGGGTTCGGCTCGAAGCAGCGTTCACCGTTCCGCGCGCGAGGTTCATGCTCGGTATTCCCGTCGCGCTGATCGTGCTTGTCTGGTCCTTTAACGGTGCGCAGTTCAACTTCTTGAAGCTGGGCGAAGGCGCCGTCAACATGGGGGAGTTTCTCTCCCGACTGTTCCCGCCTGACTTCAGCAAGATCGACACGATCCTCCGGCTGCTCCTTGAGACCTTCCAAATGGCGGTCGTCGGAACTGTACTCGGCGCCGGGCTTGCGCTGCTGGTGGCGTTCTGCGCCGCATCCAACATTGCTCCCAAGTGGTTGTACTTCCCCTCTCGCTGGATCATGAACATCATCAGGTCGGTTCCCGACCTCGTGTTCGCGCTCATGTTTGTGTCGGCGGTGGGACTCGGCCCGTTCGCTGGCATCCTCGCGATGACGCTCGGTTCAATTGGCTCGATCGGCAAGATCTTTGCGGAGGCGATGGAGCAGGTCGACCCTGGCCCCGTCACCGCAATGGAAGCCGTTGGTGCGTCGAAGCGTCAGATCATCCAATACGGCATCCTGCCGCAGGCCGCACCGCTCCTCACCTCGTACACGCTCTTGCTCTTCGAAGGCAACGTGCGCGGGGCAACGATCCTCGGCCTCGTGGGCGCTGGCGGCATCGGCCTCGAACTCACCACCGCGCTCCGGATGTATGACTACGGACATCTCAGCGCCATCATCATCTGCATTGTCCTGTTGGTTACCGCGATCGACCAGGGCTCCGCATACATCAGAAAGAAGATCACATGAGCCTCTCTACGCTTGAAGACACGATCCCCGCAGCAGACACTGACACCGCACGCATCGTGCTCACGGCGCCGGTCAACCTGCGTGATCTCGGCGGCATTACGATTGCGAACCCGGCCGGTACTGGCGTGCTGGCCCAGGGCCTTGCGATCCGCGCCGATGATCTGTCGCTCGTGACCGCAGAGGTCGCAGACTCGCTGGTCGCTCAGGGACTCTCGGCAGTGATTGATCTTCGCTCACATGCCGAAGCAGAGATGACCGGCCGCGGTCCGCTCGCGGCTCGCCCCGTGAGCTACCATCACCTCCCGCTCATGGCCGACATCGGAAGCTCAATGCAGCGAGATACACCGCTCACGCATCACGCCATGGGGGAGATGTATATCGGCATGTACGAGTCAGCGGCAGCACAGCTCGTCACTGCACTCAACATCATTGCGTACACCCAGGGAACGGCAGCGTTCCACTGCACAGCTGGCCGCGATCGCACCGGTGTGCTCGCCGCTTCGCTCCTGATGAGCCTGGGCGCGAACGATGCCGATATCGTGACGGACTACGCCAAGACCGGCGAAAACATGCCTGCGATCATGGCGCGAACCGCTGGAGTCATGGCGCCGCTCATGAAGCGTCTCGGCTTCGACCACTCGCAAATGCGAGCGGGATCGCTCATTGAGGGCGGCATGGAAGTCTCGATGGAACGGCTCCTCAGCTACCTGCGCGGCACTTACGGCGATCCGCTTGCGCCGCTGCGGAGCGCAGGGCTCTCGGACACGACAATCCTGCGGCTCCAGGAACGCGCGGCAACCGGGCGCGGATCATCACAGGACCGTGCGTGACCCTCACCACGACAGGTGACGTGGGCGTCCGGACTGAGCAGCGAGCTCGGCCCGGGCGCCCACGCGTGCATGCGCTCGAAGAACGCGCGCTCGCCGCCGCGGTGTCGCTCATCGACTCCGGGGAAGAGGTGACGGTCACGCGAGTCGTTGATCTCAGCGGCGTGAGTCGTGCGGCACTCTACCGGCGCTGGCCGTCGATCACCTCGCTCATCGCGGCAGCGCTTGATGTGGGACATCCGAGCTACCCCGAGGTCTCGGACGATGCTGACCTTCGAGCGGTGATTACGCAGGGGTTCCTGCCGAGTACCCGAGCGCCAGGCGTCGTGATGACGCGGTTCCAACACCGTATGCGCTTGATCCTTGTCGATCCATCGCTGCAGCGCACCTACTGGGAATCGCACGTTGCGCGACGGCGACGCCCCCTCGAAGAAGCGCTCCGGCGCGGGGTTGCGACTGGTCAGCTCCGGCCGGGACTCGACGTCGAGGCAACACTCGATGCGGTGGCAGGTGTGGTGTACTACCAACTCATCGTGCGCGGCGACGACATCACCAGCCCTGAGACTCGACAGCGGTTGGAGACCGCCTTCGACATCATTTGGGCTGGCATCGCGATGCGCGACTAGGCCGAGAGCGGCTTACTCTCAGTCTCGCCGACGATGCGACCGTCGGTGGTCTCGCGGCCGGTCTTCTTCCATGAGGTGTTGCCTCGCAGGTGTCGGAACAGTGCAACGGTAATCACCGGGAAGATGATCCACGAGTAAAGGGTGTACGGGATCACCAGGATGATGTTCGGGAGGATCCAGTACCACTTCTTCGATTGCGAGATCTGCACGATGAGGCCGGGGCCAAAGCCGAGGCCAAGGAAGAACACCAGAATCCACACGGAATGGGAGGCGAACGACGCGCTCGTGAAGATCGCCAAGATGATGCTGAGTACGAAGCCGAGGCCATTGATGAGCTGCAGAAGCGGCAACAGCAGGTAGTACGACGCATCAAGCTTGCCGAGGAACGACGTGTTCATCTTGCCGACGCCCTTGATCAGCGGGATGCACTGCCAGGCGCCCTGCGCCCAGCGCACGCGCTGTTTGTAGAGCTTGGGCAGGGAGTTGAGGCCCTGCTGCGAGATGACCGCGCGGCTTTCCTGCTCGCCGCGCCAGCCTGCCTGCAGGAGGCGGACACCGAGGTCTTGGTCCTCTGTGAGACGGTGGCGCCAGGGCCCTTCTTCATCGGCGACTGTCGTGAGCGCCGAGAGGCGGTTGAACTGGCCGTTGCCGCCCATGTTCGCGGTTCCCCACCAGGTGCGACCGATCTGGAAGACGCGACCGAACGACGCGAACTCCACGTCTTGCGCCCAGGTGAGCGGTGAGCTCTGATTGTAAATATGTACGAGCGACTGCACGCCACCCGTCTGCAGGTTGTGGAAGTGCGGAGCAACGTGCACGGGTGCGTGGTACGCGAGGCGGCCGTCGGCATCAACGATGCAGAGAATGGTGTTGTCTTCGGACCACTGCTCCATACCTGGCTGATGCAGCGCATCGTTCACGAGGTACTGGTACGCGTTGTTCAGTGCGGCAGCTTTGCCCGTGCGGGCATGCGGCAGCTCGCGCCGCAATACGTGTAGGCGCGGATCATCAAAGGTCGCCAGAATTTCGCCAGTGCGATCGTCAGAGCCGTCGTCAACCACGAGGACCATCGCATTGGTAGCGGCGGTGCCCTGGAGCCGTGTCACGGCATCGCGGATCGTCACCTCTTCGTTCAGCGCAGGTACGACGAACACCCACAAGAAGTCTGCCTCAGACTTGCCCTCTGCCTTCGCGCGCTTGCGCATCCGGCGCTTGTTCGCGCGCGCACCGTAGGAGAGCGCCCACAGGCCAAACGCCGAAATGAACGTCGTAATGACGATGGCGAGCACGATCCAGTAGAAGACCTGCACCCACATCGGAAGGCCATAGAACGCCTCGAAGATGAACTCAAAGAAGAGGTTGTTCATACTGCGGCTGCCTCCACCTTGAGTCGGGGAGCGGGGTCTTCGTCATGACCGGAGACCTTGAGCACGGAGAGTCGATGGACACCTGAACCAAACGGCGCGGGGTCGACGTCATCGTAAATAATGTGGTCGGCCATCTGCACAATGCGCTCTGACGCCTTGCCATCGCCGTAGGGGTTCACGAGGTTCTGTCGACGCTCAAGCTCTGCCGAATCGGTGAGTAGGTAGTTCGCCTCTGCGATGATGCGTTCGGGATCGGTGCCAACGAGGGTGACGGTACCTGCGAGCACGCCTTCTTCACGCTCAGTGGATTCACGCAGCACGAGCACGGGGGTGCCGAGCGCTGGAGCCTCCTCTTGAATGCCACCGGAATCGCTAATCGCGAATGCCGCGTGAGCGAGAATCGACGCGAACTCTGCGTAGTCGAGAGGCGCTGTGAGAATGACATTCTCAATGCCGTCGAGATGACGGGTCAACGGGCCAGCAACAATGGGATTCGGGTGGCGCGCGACGACGAAATCGACATCGGGATGCTGGTGGGCGAGCGTTGCGATCGACTCAGCGATTCGCTCGATCGGTTCGCCCCAGTTCTCGCGACGGTGCGCGGTGACGACGACGTAGGGTCGCGTCGACTCGCCACGGCCGAGCACTGCGAGGCGGTCACTGGAGTATTCGACGTCGAGCTCGGTGGCAATCTTGAGCATGTCGATTGAGGTGTTACCTGTGACGAAGATTCGCTCGCCTGGAACGCCCTCGCGTGCGAGGTTGTTACGGTTCCACATTGTGGGTGCGAGGTGCAGCGCTGCGATGCGAGAAATGAGCTGACGATTGAGCTCTTCCGGGAACGGCGAAAGCACGTTCGAGGTGCGCAAACCGGCCTCAACGTGCACGACGGGGATGCGCAGGTGGAACGAGGAAAGCGCGGCAGCCGCGGCGCTCGAGGTGTCACCGTGCACGAAGCAGGCGATGGGGAGATTCTGGTCTTCGGGCGCAACAAACTCTGCCCGGACGTATGCGTCAAGCTCCGACACGATGTGGCTGAAGAGCGCATTGAGGTTGCCCGGCTCGGGATTCGGCGGGAACGTGACGTCAGGTTCGACGCCGCCAATGGCGAGTACTCGTCGGGTCATTTCAGCGTGCTGGCCGGTCGAGATGACGCGCACGTCGTAGTGACCTGCCTCCTGAAAAGCGAGGATCACAGGCAACATCTTGATTGCCTCGGGGCGGGTGCCCACGACGAAAAGACCGGTGCGCTTGCGCTTGGTGAACGCAGCAACTGAAGGGGCGATGGCTGAGGTGTGTGTCATGGAACACTCCCGGGATTTCGTGCCTTAATAGTTATCTTTAGTTTAGATGTCAAGCCTGAACGAAACGGTATGTAACGATATCGGCGACAGTCGTTGCTCTGTGGGGATTGGCCAATATATGCCATTGCTGAGCCAGTGAACTATTTATGTGTACTATCAGCCTCTTCTGCGTGTCGCGAGGTGAAGTGCCTGAAATAAGGTCTACCTTCCGCGCTCTAGTTTTTTGAGTCTGCTGTGGGTACATTGCTCATATGACGGCAGAGCAGCTCGACTACATTCCAGCAGGCACCGTGTTTACGCCGGAGGACCTGACCTTCTACGCGCGCCGTGAGGAACGCTCTCTCGAGGATGCAATCCGCGACGCAGATGTGCTGGTCTCCTGCCCGCACTCTGGTGCCCGCATCCCGGCAGAGGTTGCCCCGTTCCTTACCGCGAATCTCACGCAGCGATTGCAGTACGACTTCACTGACATGGCGACCAGCGCGATCTGTCGTCGCTGGGCAGAGATTGATGAGCGGATCATCTACGTCGAAAACCCGCATCCGCGATTGATTCGTGATCCCAACCGGGCGAAGCCGGAGGATCCCGGTGCGCAGTTGCGCGCTGCGATTGAGCGAGTGCGCGCGGCCGGAGCGTGGCAGAAGGTGGACCTCACGGGAGTGGACGCGATCCGTCCAGTGACGTTCTCCTTCTATCCCGTGATCGTGGTGCCAGAGACCGATGCTGAACTCGACCGCCTGGTTGCAGCCTTCACTGACGTCGCGGCCAACGGCCTCGAGGTGTACGAGCGTACGCGTGACGAGCTCACTGAGCGGATGCTCACTGAGAAGCTCACCACTGGCGGCAGCCTCACGAGGCTGTCATTCCACGACACGATGAACACGACGACGACCCGTGATGGCGCGGTGAACGTGCCGCGTGCTGAGGCGGATCGCCTGCCCAACGTGGTCTCGCTGTCGAACCGCGGTGATGCGCACGGCGAAGAGCGGACCCCGGAAGACCCGATTGTGATGGCACCAGACCGCATTCGTGCGCTCGCGGATGCGCACCGCGAGGCTTTCGACGTGGCTGACTTCTCGGATGTCGCGCTGAACAAGCCGTACCTCGGCAGCCAGGAGATCATCGCGGCTGGTGCCCGGTTCCGCGCGGCAGCCGCCGACGCAGACGCTGCAGGTCTGGTGCTGTCAGCGGTGCAGGCGGAGTTCCTGCGCGAGTTCCTGCTCGGCGACGAGGCAGTACGCGAGCTGCACCAACCTGGCGAACAGTGGATCATGGAGGACCCCGCACGCATTGAGCGGATCGCCCAAGCTTGCAAGCAGGCCTGGGACCTGTATCGCGGATCCGCGCCCCGCTAATCTCGCGAGAAACACTGGAGGCCGGTCAGCACATGCGAGCTGACCGGCCTCCAGTGTGTGATGGGTCGTTAGCCGCCCCAGATGACACCGAACAGCGCACCCACCGCGATGGTGAAGCCGGCGAGCACGAGGGTCGGGACGAAGAACGAGTGATCGACGAGCTTGGTGCCGAGCTTGGTGCTGCCCGAGGTGTCGAAGTTCGCTGCCGCGATCTGCGAGCCATTGGTTGGCAGTAGGTAGATGCCGGCGAAGGCGCCGGCCCACATGCCGCTGAGGAGGCCGAGTGGGATGCCCGCCGTGATGCCGATTGGCACCACGGTTCGCGTCGCGGTCGACTGGCTGGTGGTGAGCACACAGACGAGGAAGATGCCGAGGGCGAAGATCCAGGGTGCGCCGCTCACGAGATCGCCGACGCTGTCGGTGATGAGGGCGGTGTGCGCGCCGAGGAACGTGTCAGTCAGCCACGCGAGACCGAACAGTGCGATGGCCGAGACCATACCGGCCTTGAACACTGACATCGTGGGAATCTCGGCGACCTTGGGGCGAGAGACCAGCAGGATGATCGTGCCGGCCACGAACATGACAATCTCGATGATCGGGGTCATGCCGACGGCGACGCCCTCACCATCGAGTGGCCGGAGATCCTTGAACAGGCCGAAGACGACAATTGCGACAACGCCGAGCAGGAAGATGATCGCTGCCCACTTGCCCTCGCGGGTGGCGGTGACCTCTGCCTCAACGGCCTTCGAGACCGCAGTGGGCGCGGGGATCTTGCCGGCCGCGATGCGTGCCTGAATCTCGGGATCGTCTGCGATCTCCTTCCCAAGTCGTGCGACCACGAAGCTGGCGAGCACGATGCCGACAATCGCGGCGGGCAGGGTGACCTTGATGACGTCGAGGAGCTCGAAGCCCTTGACCTCGGTGAGTGTGATCATTGCGGCCATCGCTGCAGACACCGGGCTACACGCGAGCGCGACACCGGTCGCGACCACCGAGAGTGAGAGCGGGCGAGAGGGGCGGATCCCGTTGCGATAGGAGAGGTCCTGGATCACGGGGAGGAGCGGGTACAAGATGTTCGACGTACCAGCTCCGACGGAGAAGAGGAACGCCACGAGCGGTGCCACGAGGGTAATTTGCTTGGGGTTGCGCTCGATGAGTTTGGCGGCGATGGTGACCATCCAGTCGATGCCGCCTGCCGATTGCATCATCGATGATGCGAGGACAACGGACAGCACGATGAGGAGTGCGTCGACCGGGGGATTGCCGGGTGCGATTCCGAAGACGAACACGAGGATCGCGACGCCGGTGCCGCCCCAGAGGCCGAGGCCCACACCGCTCGATCTGGTGCCCATGACAATACAGCCGAGCACCACGATGAGCTGTGTGGAAAAGAGCAAGATATCAGTCATGCGAAGTTCTCCTTCGAACGGTCATGATCCCAAGAATAGGCAAGGCATAGTGAGTTGACTATTACTTCGAAGGAATAACCTCAAATCGTGATCAACGACGCGGCGGCAGCAGCCCAAAGACTGCGGCTCGCACCGGAATAGCAGCGCGGGGTGTGCGCGACAACCAGTGTCACCCACACCCCGCGCGGAGCTGGAACAGTCGCTAGCTGCGAATCACCGGAATCAGGCCGGTTCGGCTGCTCGGGTTCGCCTTCCACAGGAACGCGTAAATGCCAGCCGAAGAGACCGCCGTGAGAATCGGGCCCCAGGTCGAACCGAGCGCCGCGTAATCGGGTGCGAAGGTGCCGAGCTGCAGCATGAGCAGGCCGATCGCGGTGCCAATCGCCCAAGCGATGAGGCCGTTGCCGTTGAACGCCCGGTATTTCTTGTCATCAATCGACGCGTGCTCGGGGTTGCGGCCACGATCAAGCAGCACGTGGACGAGTGCGATCGCAACCCACGCGGTGACCAGCACGCCCTGCCACGCCAGCGCGAGCAGCAGGTACTGCACGATCGGCAAGAGCATCAGCAGGTAGATGATGACCGACGAGGTGATCACCCACGCAACGTTCGACATCTTGATGCGCAGCACGCGCTCGCCGAAGGCGCGCAGGTTTGCGGCACCGAGGTAGTAGTTTGCGGTGTTGATGCGGGTCTGAGACGCGATGATCACGATGAGACCGAAGACGCCCATCAGGCTGACGAGGCCGCCAGCGAGACCCGTCTCAGAGACCTCAAGGTCGGGAATGGTGAAGGTGAGGAAGATGCCGATGAACGCCGAGAAGCCGAAAGCGAGCACGTAGAAGAGCGGGCCGAACGTGAAGCGCTGGTGGAACTTGATGTCCTTGCGCTTGCCGAGGGCAGCGAAGTCCATGGTGAACATCATCATGATCCACACGCCCATGTAGCCTGCGAACGTGGCAAGCCAGCCCGGGCCGCCCATCACGAATGGCAGCTCGACCTCGGGAGCGTGGGTGAGCCACGCGTCACCAAACCCGTAGACAATGCCGGCCCAGACGACCGCAGCGATGAGGCCGAAGAAGTAGATCGGCATGAGCCAGCCGTTGAGCTTGTCGATGAAGCGGCGTGCGCCACCGATGATGAGCGGCGTGGAGTACGCGACGACAACGAGGCTCCACACCCACATCTCGCCACCGAACGCTGCCATGAGTGCGTACGCCACAATCGAGCCCTCGAAGACGGCGTAGTAGATGGCGACGAGCGCGAAGATGATCGTGGCGATGGAGGAGCCAGCGGTGCCGAGAATCGTGCGTGAGAACTGGGCAACGGTCGTGCGGTTCGTCATCGCGTACCGCGACAGCACCGCATTGATTGCGCCATAGACGATGATCGTGAGCACGATGCCGATGATCGCGTTCATGGTGCCGTATGCAGACGCCATTGCAGCGCCGATATAGACGAAGAAGAACGCGCTTGCGACGCCGTACCATGCGAGCGAGAGTGACCCGCGCGACATCTGGTCGTCGTCGTTGCCCTCGCGGGCGAGTGCGTCAGTTGCTTCGACGTCTTGGTTACTGCCGGTGAGATTGAGAGTCATGCGTCATACCTCCATTGGTATGGCCAGTGCCGCTCACCGCGCGCATCATTGCGCACGTGAAAAGCGAGCAGCAAAGAAATGGGGCGCAGCTCACGCTGCGGGCCTGAAACTCAGCGCGACGTCGTTGTCGCGTTTCAGGTGTCGGCACATGCTTGCCTGGCAGGCGCGTGCCGGAGCGCCCGGGGCATTGGTCGCGAACCGAAGTTCGTCAGTCAATGCCCCGGGCGGGATGGGGCTGGGCGAACGTTAGTTCGTCCAGTGATCCGCTGATCGGCGGATCATCTGCTCGCGGTGCTGCTGGGTGGTCTCGGCGAAGAGCTCACCGGTTCCCCAATCGAGGATGACGCCGTAGCGGCGAATCACATCGAGCATTTCGAGCTTGCCTGAGCGGTACTGATCGGCGATATCGGCGGCATCGGCCTCGAGCCATGCGCGGCGGTTTTCGCGGATCCACGCCCGCTTTGCGAGGGTCGCATCGCGGTCGATCTCGTACTGATCAATATCGGCGTCAACGGGGATGATGACGACGCCGTAGTCCTCTGCTGCGCGACCGACCGACACGTAGTCGTCGATGACGTCTTCGAGCACCTCTTCTGGCGTGCGAGCGAGCGGATCGCCAAACCCACCACCACCGGCAGACGGGCGGAAGAAGGTGTCACCTGGCTTGACCGGGACCGACGAGAAGATTGAGCCGAGGAAGCTCTCATCCTCGGTGTCCTTGTTCAGCCAGACGCCGTGTGGAATCGAGGGCAGGCCACCCTCGATGCCCCAGGTGATCGAGCGAGCGCGGTCACAGCAGTAGCTCATGACGGTCGTGTCTGCGTCGGTGAGCGTGCCGCCCTTTTCGACGCCACAGCCGCCGCGGAAGCGACCTGGGCCACCCGAGTCGGTGCCGATCTGGTGCATTGTCGTGAGTACTGGGGTCAGGCGCTCCTGGCCCTCACACGCCTGCACGGCGAGGCCGACACCAAAGACGGGAGCGGTTGCGCTCGAGCCATCCTTGGTTGCGCGGCCGCCCCAGCCGCCAGCCATCCAGTCGTACCACATGAAGTACGGCTTCTCTTCGGTGCGCGCATCGCGGCCGCCAACGAGCAGGTACTCGAGGTTGAACGCACACGCCATCGCGCGTTCTGGCATGATCTGCGACCACAGCTCGAAGATGCCGTTCATGATCTTCTCGTACGGGCCCGAGACGGTACCGGTGACCGCGAGCGGCCAGCCAGCGTTGATGACGGTGCCCTCGGGGCCGATGTCTGCGGTAACCGCAGCGTAGAAGCCAGAGTTCAGCGGTACATCGGGGAAGAACGTCTTCGTGCCGGCGTAGATCGCGGAGAAGGTCGTGCCGTAGCCCGAGTTCAGGAAGGCCTTGATTGCTGGGCCGCCCTCAAGCGCGTAGTGGATGCCCTCGCCATCGAGCGTCATAGTGATGTCGATGGGAACCAGACGCTCCGACTCACCCGGATCAAGGTCAAGGTAATCGGTGGTCTTCCAGGTGCCGCGGGGGAGATCCTCGAGGCGGCGGAGCACGGTGCGCTCGACGTAGTCCTGCGTCTCCTGCATCGCTGCTTCGACGGTTTCGGTGCCGTAGCGCTCGACGAGGCGAAGAATCTCGCGCTCACAGACCGCGGTCGCCTCCGACTGCGCGTGCAAATCGCCCATCGCCTGTTCTGGTGCGCGGGTGTTGCCCACGAGCAGGTTGGCGATGTCGTGCAGGTAGACACCCTTCGACCAGATGCGCACGGGAGTAATGCGCAGGCCCTCACCGAAGTGCTCGGTTGCGGCAACGTTGAACGAGCCGGGAACTGGGCCGCCAATGTCTGCCCAGTGGCCCTTGTTCTGCGCGAAGGCGATGATGCGCCCGTCAGAGAACACCGGGCGAATGAACGACACATCGTTGATGTGGGTGCCGCCGCGGTAGGGATCGTTGACAGCGAAGACGTCACCGGGGTGAATGTCGTCGCCGAACTCTTCAATCACGGCCTTGCACTGGAAGTGCAGGGTGCCAACGTGCACCGCGATATCGCCTGAACCCTGCATGACGGTGTTGCCCTGCGCATCGCAGAGCGCCGACGAGAAGTCACGCGAGTAGATGACGAATGAGTAGCAGGTGCGAAGAATCTGCTCGCTCATGAGGTCAACACTCGTGGCGAATGCGTTCTTCAGGACCTCAAAGGTGACGGGATCGAGTGCTCCTGCAGGAGCCACGGCGTGCGGCGCCGGTGCCGCGAGCGTGTCAAATGGGGTAGTCATCGGGTGACCTCCTCAAGGTGAATGCGAATGTTGAGCCACTCGTCGATCTCTGCGCGAGTGAACGGGGGGACGACCGTGGTCGAGTCGAGCTGGTTGATGATCGCGGGGCCAGCGAACTGGGTGCCTGCGGGCAGTTCGTCGCGGTCGTAGACGGGGGTGTCGACCCAGCCGGTGGTGCCGAAGTAGACGGGGCGACGCTCTGCGGGAGCGCCTGGCGCCTGGGCGACGGGTTCTGCGGGACGGAACGACGGCTTCGGGATCTTGCCGACGGCTGCGAGGTGCAGCTGGTAGACCTCGACGGGAGCGTCGTCCTGACGGAACGCGAACTCGCGCTCGTACTGCTCGTGGAACGTGCGAACTGCCTGCTCAAGCGCGCCGGGGCCGGTGCCCATCGGAACCTGCAACGAACGCCACTGGCCGAGGTAGCGCATTGAAATCTTGCGCTGCAGCATCGCGTTCTCATCGGAGACGCCTTCGTGACGCAGGCGGGTGCTTGCTTCGGTCTCGAGCTCGACGAACGCCTGCTCGATGCTCTCTTCGTCAGCCGCCGATGCGAGGCCGGTGAACATCTGCGCGAGGTCGTGCTGAATGTCGACGAGGAGGCAGCCCATTGCCGAGGTCACGCCGGGGTTCGGCGGTACGACGACCGAGGGAATGCCGAGCTCACGTGCCACGTCTGCGCCGTGCAGTGCGCCTGCGCCGCCAAATGCGAGCAGTGCGAAGTCGCGCGGATCGTACCCACGACGAATCGAGACGAGACGAACGGCGTCAGCCATGTTTGCGTTGGCGACCGAGACGATGGCCTGCGCAGCTTCCTCGAGACCCATCTCGAGGGGCTCTGCGATGACGCGACGGATCGCGTCCTCTGAGAGGCTCTTGTCGAGCTGCTTCACGCCGCCAGCGAGCGAGGTGCCGAGACGACCGAGCACAACGTTGGCATCGGTGTTGGTGGGCTGATCGCCGCCGGTGTTGTAACACGCGGGTCCGGGGTCAGCGCCAGCCGACTGAGGGCCGTTGCGGAGCGAGCCAGCAATGTCGGTGTAGGCGAGCGAGCCACCGCCAGCGCCGATGGTGAGTACCTCGATGGAGGGGAAGATGATGGGATGGCCGTACTCGACCTGCCACTCCTGCGAGACGCGCAGCTCGCCGTCAGCGACGAGCGCGATGTCGGTCGAGGTGCCGCCCATGTCAAGGCTGACCGCGTTGTCGTAGCCGCACTGCTGCGCGATGTGCTTTGCCGAGATCGCGCCGGCAGCGATGCCAGATGCCGCGAGCCGGACGGGGAACTTCTCAACGAGGCGGGGAGTCATTGATCCGCCACCCGAGTGGAGTAGGAGCAGATCGCCCTTGTAGCCGCCGTCACGCAGCTGGTCAGCGAGGCGGTTCACATAGCCCGAAACGAGCGGGGCAAGCACGGCGTTAGCGACGGCGGTGTTGAAGCGCGGGTACTCGAAGATCTCGGGGAGCACCTCAGCCGAGGTGGTGATGGTGGCGTCGGGAATGACCTCTTGGAGAATCTCCCGCATGCGGAACTCGTGCGCGGGGTTCGCGTAGGAATTCAAGAAGCAGACAGCGATGGTTTTGACCTCGCGGCGCTTGAGCAGCTCGGCAAGGTTGCGAGCCTCTGCCTCGTTGAGCTCGTGCACGGTGTTGCCGTCGGCATCAATGCGCTCGGTGACTTCGAAGCGATCGCGGCGGCGGATGTAGGGGTCCGACACATCGTTGTACGCGTCCCACAGGTCGTCCTTGGTGCCGTCACGAATCTCGAGCACATCGCGGAAGCCGCGAGTGGTCACGAGTGCCGCCGAGGGGAAGTTGCGGGTGATCAGTGCGTTCGTAGCGACCGTGGTGCCGTGCGTGAAGAGTTCAACCTTGTCGAGGTCGATCTCACCGCGCTTCACACCGTTCATCACGGCGATCATGGGATCGCTCGGGGTGGATGGCACCTTGGTGACGCGCATCTGGTGCGTCTCCTGGTCGAAGATGCAGACGTCGGTGAACGTACCGCCTACGTCTACCGCGACTCGAATATTGCTCATGGGTCCTCCTGAAATTCGTCATTGAGTTCGGGATGCATCCCAGAATCGACGGTTTTTGGCCGCTGGTCACTAGAGAAAACTAAGCTTTCGAACAATCTGATTGTAGTATTTACAGAAATCTCATGAATCTATGAGTTACGTATTTCGGTGCTTTGTATCGATCGCGAACTGGCATTGGATTCTGGTCGACTTTCACCGTTGAAAGGCCAACACGGAATGAACGACACCGACGTCGCCGAAGCCGAGCGACTGCGCACGACGCTCGAAATTACCCACTCGTTGCTCTCAGCGGTTTCCTCGACTGATCCGGTGCGTGCGCTCGTCTCGCGCATTGCGACCCTGTGTCGCGGTGCCGCGGCGGTGTACGACGCCGACGGAACAGTGGTTGCCAACACGGGAGAAGCGCCGGCCAATCTCATTTGGCAACAGGTGGTTGACGTGTCACAACCCAACCTGGCCTTTGAAGTCGGTCGTTGGCACGTGCAAACCCGCAGAGTTGCGATGCAAGACGGCGTGCACGTCATTGCCATTTCGAGCCGCGGCCCTGGCATTCTCGAGCACAACGGTGACCTGTTGCTCGACACTGCAGAGCGTCTTCTCGGTGCCGTGCACGGCATCCAGTACGGTGCGACGCAGCGCGATCGACGCGAGAACGAGCAACTGCTCGCTGCCTTGCACGACGGCATGCTGCCGGCTCGGGAGCATCGGTTCTGGAGCCGCCTCACGAGCTTCAGTTTTTCGGCGTATGCGCCGATCCGCGCCATCGAACTGTCGCCGCGCGAGGTGACTGCCGCGACCGGTACTCACCTCGATGAACTCATCTCTGCAGCCCGCGCGGCGCACCTGCCACTGCTCGTCATGCTGCGGCGACCCGACACGAGTCTGCCTGCCCGAGTGTCAGCGGTTGTGCCCGACTCAGAAAGCGCCCAGCGCTGGTTGCGTGACCTGTCGGTGAACTATCTCATTGGCGCTTCGGCGCCAACCTCGGCGCTCTCCGAGCTCCCTGGTTGCGTGCGGGCGTCGGAGACCGCCCTCGATATCGCGCGCGGTCGTGCCGAAGCCACGGGCTTGAGTGCACCCCTCGCGCCAGTGCTGATCGATCAGATTGACCTCTCCACCTGGGCACTCGCATACGTGCCACCGAGAGAGCTGTTCAAACGCATTGAACGGACGCTCGCCCCACTCGAATCTGCGCAACTGCGTTCGACGCTTGTGACGTTCCTCGCGAGCGATCAGAGCATCGCGCGCACGGCAGAGACACTCTTCCTCCACGCGAACACCGTGCGGTACCGACTGGCGCGGATCGAAGAGACGCTCGGTGAGAGCATCTCCTCACCCTTTGTGCTGTCGAACCTCATTCTCGCGCTGTATCCGGCGATCATTGGCCGCAGATCCGAGCTCCAAGAAGAAGCCAGAGATCGCGGATAGCCAAGCGACCTCACAGAAACGGGGGTGGGGGGGGCGCGCGTGGGCCCCCCCCCCCCCGGGTGGGTCGTTCGATTGACGCTTGCGGCGCCGCCCCCCAA
>NZ_JACVMU010000001.1 GCF_014529985.1 Leucobacter sp. cx-42 | reverse complement strand
TACCACCAACAACCCGCCAGAGATGGCGTACACCACCGCCCCCTCCCAGACCGGGGGGTCTGGGGAGCGCGAGTGCTCCCCAGACCCCCGTGATGTGTACTTCTATGGACGCTTGCGTCGCAGCCCCGCAAACATGCCGCCTGCTGCGAGCAGCGCCGCACCAAACGCGGCAGCGAACCAGGCCTGCACGCCGGTGTCGCCGGTCGACGCAAGCGCGTCGGCCCGATCCGCGCCATCAGCGGAGGGCTGCTGATCGGCAGCGCCCGATCCGCCTTTTCCGCCGGCATCCGAGCCGTCGCCGGAGCCGTTCCCGGAACCGTCACCCGGGGTGCCGGGCTCCTCAGGCGTACCTGGCTCCTCAGGAGTGCCTGGGTCAACGGGAGCCGCGGCCACTGCAATCGTGTGTTCGGTCGTGACGCCGTTCACCGTGACGCGCAGGGTGCCGGTGCCCTCGCCGGTTGCGGTGAGCTCACCGGTCGCCGGGTTCAGTCGCAGCACGCCAGCTGCCGCCTTCTCACTCTGGCTCACGCTCAGGGCGCGGCCGGACTTGCCGGTCTCGACGGTACCGTCATCTACGACGACCGTGTCGCCGCCCCACTGGGCGCTCATGGGCCACTGGACGGGAACGACGCGGCCACCGTCCTGCACAATCGTGGAGTCCACGGTGACGCTGTCGCCAACGGTCATCGCCGCGGGAAGCGCAGCGCTCGCGCCAAGCGTGAGCGACTCAACGCGCGGCTTCACCTCTGCCTGGAGCCAGTTGGTGCGGCTGGAGACCGGGAGCGGATCAGCGCCAACGACACCAGCACCCGGGTTGAGACCGAGCATCGCCCAGCCGGTGAAACCGCCATCACCCGGTGCACCAGACGGCGACTTGCCGCTGTTGCCCGTGAGCAGGGTTGAGACACCGTCGTAGCTTGTTGCGTGGAAGACACCTGCGTGGCCGTTGATCGACGCGATCGACTTGCCGGTGTCAGCGCGGAACTCAGACAAACGTTCCTGGTATTTCGTCGCCTCGAGGCGATCCGAAATCTGGCTGTCCTTGCTGCTCTTCGGATCATCGATGGGGTGGTGCGCGAAGACGAGCACACCGGTGATCGTCGAGTCCTTTGCTGCTTCTTCGAGTGCCTGCTCGAAGAATCGCATCTGGGTCTTGTCGGACTTGTTGAACGAGCCCTGCGCAGTGTTCAGCGTGACGACGAGCGTGCTGCCGACCTGCTGCTTGGTCTTGGTCGGGCCGAACTCCGCAATGAAGTTCTCGATGGGGCCACCCATGACCTCGTGGTTCCCAGGAACATAGACCCACGGCAGCTTGTCGCCGATCTCCTCGTCCAAGATCTTGCGCGCGAGTGCGAAGTCCTCCGGCGCTGCCTCGTCGACAAAGTCGCCGGTGATCACGAACATTTCGGGATCCGCCGCGAGAATCTCACGCAGCGTCTGTCGCGCACCCTGCACGTTCGGCCCTTCGGGATTGCGGGCCACAAACTGCGCATCGCTCATGACGGCGATCCGCTGGCTCCGGTCATCGACGGTGCCGTTCGTGACGATGAGCGGATCGTGCACAACGCTCGCAGTGGGCTGATCTACGTCGGGTGCGACCACGGCCGTGATGCCAGCGAACATGGTCTCGCCCGTGTACTGGCGTGCTGCCGAGGTCTCCATCATGCGGATTCGTTCGAGCTTCAGCGGGAATGCAGTGCCGACAGGAACGGTGAACGTGACCTGCTTCCAGCCGGTCCAATCGGTGTACGCTCCATCGATGTTGATCGTCGTACCAGCGCCGGTCTTCATCTGCAGGCGCGGCCAGGTGTTGTTGCCATCGCCGTGTACCCACATCGTGATCGCCTTCGGCTGGCCTGCGATCTCAATCGGCTCGGGTGCCACAGCATACGCACCGCGGGTGCCGGTTGACGATGCAAAGTCGTAGTTGAGCTTCAGTGCAGGCTCGCCGTTCGGGCCGACGGCGGTGCTGATGTCACCGGTCGCGCGGTCAGAACGGAACGTCCAGTCGGCACCATTCGCGAGGTCGGAGACCGGCTGCTCGTTGAGGCCAATCGTGACCGCGACGTCAACGCGTCGCTCACCAGCCGAGAATGAAACGGTTGCTGCGCCAGACGCCTTGAGCGGAGTGATCGTGAAGGTCACGCCGTCCTTCGACTCCACCGCGACATCCGTGCCGGCCGTGACGGTCAGATCGCTCGCCTCGATGGGTGCGGTGAAGCCGTCGCGGTCGAGACCGGTGATGGTGACTTCCGCGCTGTCAGCCTCATCAACGAGCGAGATGACGCTCTTGCTGGAGCGCAGCCGCTCAAGATCACCGAGCACACGAATCTCGGTGTTGGCGGTCTTGCCCTCTGCCGTGAACGACACGGGTGCGCGGCCCGGCGTCTTACCGGTGACGCGTGCCGTATCGCCGTCGACTGCCTCGATACTCGCGTGCTCGCCACCCACTGCGAACTCACCAGCGGCCGTGAGCGAGGTGCGGTTCGCATCCAGACCGGTGCCAGCGATGGTGCGTGAGAAACCGGGGAAGACCGCGTCAGTGTCAGCGAGCTTCGACTCCGGGGTGACCATAACGTCAGCGAGACCGGTATCCGGCGCCGTCGACGAGAAGACGAGGCTGTTCGGCACGCTCCGCAGGTGCCCGTCCGAGGGCGCGTTCGCGACGCTCAACTCATCGGTGCCCGGCTCGCGCAGGAGGAGGGTGCTTGATCCGCCGCCATCAAGGTTCACCGCGTTGTGCGCACCGAGTTCGACCATGAACTCACCCAGCTCATCGAGGGCCATACCGCGCGAGTGGCTCTGGCGGCCATCGAGTGACACGACATAGACCGTGCTGCCGTCGGCACTCACGCCCACCGCGGTGCGCGGTTCGCCGGTACCGGGAGCCGCGACGACCTGACCATCGGCCACCAGACGCTGGTTGCCGCTGATCGCGAGATCGACATCTTCGCTCGCTGCAACGGTGACAGGAAGTGCATCGCCGGGCTTGACCTCGGCGAAGTGGTCAACGGCAGCACCGCGCGCCAGCAGCACTCCGGTGCCAGCAGGAATGGCGGTGGGCCCAGTGATCTCAGCGAGATCGGTGGTCATGCGCGAGACAACACCGTCAACAACCTCAACGCGGAGGAACTTCGGGTCGATGTTTGCCGGGCCGCCGATCGCACGTGAGATCGGGTACTCGCCCCACATCGTGGTGAAGTACCCGATGCCGTCCTGCGGAATGCCGATGTTGTTCACGGTGCTGACGCGCTGTTGCGTGCCAGCAATGTCGACGGTCGCTGCGGAAGTGAGCGCCTGAATCGCGGCGAGGCCCTGGGCGACGGTGAAGCTCTCCACTGGCGAACCGCTCGTGGTCTTTACGCCCTCGGTGGACGACACGTTGGTGCCTTGGGCAACGCCAGAGTTGTTGATGTCGAAGAATGAACCGTTCACCGCGGCAACGGCGTGCTCGCTGAGCGTGTGCTCGGTCACCGGTGCGGGGCTCGTGAGACTGCCCGAGTCACGCACGTCCATGCTGAGGCTCGGGGTCGACAGGTCTGCGACGAGTACGTCGCCGGTGACCCAGCCCTCGCCCTGCAAACGATCGAAACTCGTTGCCTTGAGGCCGGGGGCGATCTGACGGGTATCAGCCCGAAGCAGGCTAGACTCGCGTCCTCCAAGATCGAGGCCGCCGGTATCGGGTGCCGCATAGCTGGCGGTCACGGGGAGCGGGGCAGAGAGGGCGACGCCGCTCGTGACAAGCCCGAGGCAGAGACCTGCTGCGAGCGTCGTTTTCGTTGAAGTGCGTGAGAACCAAGACACGTTGTTGCCGGGTACCTTTCCTAAACCAAAAGGCGTGCGGATCCAGGTGTAGCTGTCAGGCAGCTCATGACCGCACGCGGTTATTCAGCGTAGGGAGGCCAGATTGCTCATTGGCAAACGAAAGGTTACGGCCGTGGGGCTGTTGCCAGACGGAAACACCGGAGGCCCGGACTCGTAGTGAGCCAGGGCCTCCGGTGCCGTGCAGTCAGCGCGCTGTGCGCTCGCGATTACTTGCTGTAGTCGTAGAAGCCACGACCGGTCGCAATACCGAGGTAGCCCTTGTCGATGTATTCCTTCTTGATGAGTTCAGCGAACTGACGCTTCTCAGGGTCAGCGCTGTCCTTCGACAGGTTGTAGGGGGTGTTCATGCCGACAACATCGTAAATCTGGAACGGACCCACCGGTGCACCGGTCGAGATGCGCCAGGTCTTGTCGATGTCTTCGACGCTCGCGACGCCGCGCACGAGGAGCTGTGCTGCCGCGTCAAGGAATGGGACGAGCAGGCTGTTGAGTACGTAGCCCGGCTGTTCCTTGTGGATGCGGACCGGCTCCATGCCGATCTCAACTGCGAAGCCAACTGCGGCCTCAAAGATGTCGGCGTCAGTGCCGGGGTGCTCCATGATTTCGCACGTGTTGAACTTCCAAATCTGGTTTGCGAAGTGCATGGCGAGGAACTTCGCGGGGCGATCAGTGAACGGCGCAATGTCGCTCGGCAACAGCGTCGACGAGTTGGTCGCGAAGATGGTCTTCGCGGGAGCAACCTTGCTCACCTTCTCCCAGGTCTGCTGCTTGATGTCGAGACGCTCAGGCACTGCCTCAATAATGAGGTCGGCGTCGCCAACGGCGTCGGCCAGATCTGACGAGGGACGGATTCGTGCTTCTGCCGCATCAAGCTTCTCTGGGGTGGCGCCGGGAATGTCGCGCAGGTACGCGGCCTTCAGCTGCTCCCAACGAGCGGGAAGCTTTGCCAAGATGTCATCGTTGATGTCGTAGGCGACAACGGTCTTACCCGCATATGCCGACTGGAAAATGATCTGTGACCCGAGCACTCCGGTGCCAAGGACGGTGAGATTCTGCATACTTCCTCCAAGATGTTGTCGCATCTCGGTGGGTGCGCCGAGACGCTACGCCGGCGTTAAATGGCAACGACCTTGGCGATGCTTCTATTTTCGCAGAATTACCTGATCGGATGTTGAAAAAATGCGCGGATCCGCAGCTTGCTGTGTGAGCTGCGGATCCGCGCGTGACGCAGTGATGACTCCTTCGTGAAGTCCTTGTGATCGTCCGTGAGGATGCGACCCTTCGTTTCAGGCATGAGGAACACTGTAAGGGCCGAGATCGCGAGCAACGTCATGACGTAGGAGACGAACGCGTTGGGGCCGATTGCGGTCGACATCCAGGTCTGCAGGTAGAGCGAGGTGCCGCCGAAGATCGCGGTCGCGATTGCGAGCGTTCAGCCAGCCCACTTGCTTGATGACCGCGATGTCACTCACCAGTGCTGGGCGGATCGCACCGACTTCAGCTTCATGCTGCGCACCATGCTTGAGCTCGGGGTGACCCTCACCATGGGCTCGGACGCACCCGTGTCACCGCTCGATCCCGGCGTCGCGGTCACCCTGCTCGGCGGCCGCATCGTGCATGACGCGCGATAACCGATCCGCCAATCCCTGGTTGACTTTCACCTCAGAAAGAACATCATGAAACCAGAATTTCCCATCATGCTTGTCTCGCACGACGAGGAGCACAAGGTCGCGGGTGCCACGGCGTTCTCGGCGCTCGCTGATGCCCTGACCGGCCTCGGTCTTGACGTCGTGAGCGTGCCGTCAGCGCACGAAACCACGATCGCATCGCTCACTAGTCGTGTATCGGCCGTCATCTTCTCGGTCGCGCCCCGCACGAGCGCCGGTGCTGAGACCGCCGGCCGCGGCGAGGCGCGACTCGTGACCGCCGTGCGCGAGCGCAATGAGCGTCTGCCCATCTTCCTGTTTGGCGAGCAGCTCACCGCCCGCGAGATTCCGTCGGACGTGCTTCGTCACGTGCACGGCTGCATTAACGCGTTTGAAGACACGTCTGAGTTCGTCGCCCGCTCGATCGCCCGACCGGCACGCTCTTCCATCAGTTCTTCGGCGAGAACCTGCTGCGCTCTGACGTGTGCAACGCGGTCGAAGAGCGCGGTCAGCTGCTCGATGACACCGGCCCGATCGCGGAGTCCGAGAAGCGCGCCGCCCGCACTTTCAAGGCCGATCACCTGTTCTTCGTGACGAATGGCACATCGACGTCGAACAAGATCGTCTGGAACTCGCTCGTCGGCGCGGGAGACATCGTGGTCGTTGACCGCAACTGCCACTCGTCGGTGCTGCACGCGATCATCCTGACGGGGGCCGTCCCGATCTTCCTCACCCCGACGCGCAACCTCGCGGGCATCATCGGCCCGATTCCGCGCTCGGAGTTCACGCCAGAATCCATTCAGGCAAAGATCGATGCCAACCCCTTCATCACCGACAAGACGAAGAAGCCGCGCATGCTTGCCCTCACGCAGAGCACCTACGACGGCATCATCTACAACGCTGAAGAAATCACGCAGACCCTCGACGGCCACGTCGATGCGCTGCACTTCGATGAGGCATGGCTGCCCCACGCGAGCTTCCACGAGCTGTACTCGGGTATGCACGCGATCAGCGATGAGCGCGCTCGCCCGCGCGACACCATGATTTACGCGACCCAGTCGACGCACAAGCTCCTCGCCGGACTCTCGCAGGCCTCGCAGGTGCTCGTGCGGGAGGCCGAGAACACGGCACTCGACCAGACGATCTTTAACGAGTCGTTCCTCATGCACACCTCGACGAGCCCGCAGTACTCGATCATCGCGAGCTGCGACGTTTCAGCGGCGGATCGCGTCAGCAGCGAGCCTACCGACTGGTGGTTCGACGTGTGGGCCCCGATACGCCCGCGCGTGAGGGCATCGCTGCCCGCGAGGAGTGGGAGCTCACGACCGCCCAGGAGTGGCACGGCTTCGAGTAGATCGATGACGGCTTCACCATGCTCGACCCCATCAAAGTGACGGTCATGACCCCCGGCCTCGACGTGCGTGGCAACTACTCTGAGCGTGGCATTCCCGCGGCGATCCTGTTGCGCTACCTCCGATTTGAGGAACGTTTCAACGCGAAGTACCCCGGCTTTGAAACGCTCACGCACGGTATGACCGAAGCGCAGGATGGCAGGCCGCGCACCGTGATCTGCGTGAAGGAATAACGCCAAGGAGTCCGTCTGCCTGAACCTACAAGGTTCGAGCAGACGGACTTTCAGCTTTCTCAAAGCGATCTCGAATCTTCGAAATTGTAAGGTGGTGTGTACTGCAACTTGACCCACGTGAAGGAACACTGTGAGCCATCGAAGTTCATCCTCTGACCAGGAGGGTCGATCTCCCGACCCCCTCGTTTTCCGAGGGGGTGAGATCAATTGATTGTTGCGGCGCTGACGCTCCTACTGGGAGTGCTCCTGACACTCGCCATCATCGTGGCCTGCGGCTTCTTCGTCGCCCAAGAGTTTGCGTACATGTCGGTCGACCGGTCACGTATGACCGCGCTCGCAGAGAAGGGTGACGCGCAAGCACAGCGAGTGCTCGCGATCACCAAGCGAACGTCGTTCATGCTGTCTGGTGCCCAGCTCGGCATCACGGTGACCGGCCTGATGATTGGTTACGTTGCCGAACCGCTCATCGGTGAATCGCTTGGCACGCTGCTGGGCGGCGTTGGCATCGATCCCGTCGTCTCGGTGCTCATCGGCACTGCGGCTGCACTCGTGCTCGCGACGGTCGTCACCATGATCTTTGGTGAGCTGTACCCGAAGAACCTCGCGATCGCGAGCCCAGAGAAACTGGCACGCGCACTCGCGGTGCCAACCCGTATTTACCTGCTGCTCTTCGGCTGGCTCATCACGATTTTCGACAAGGCCGCAAACCTCCTGCTGCGTCTCCTGCGGATCGAACCGCTCGAAGACGTTGACGAGAGCGCAACCTCACGCGACCTCGAAGCGATCATTGACGAGTCTCGTCGGAGCGGCCACCTGTCGGCCGATCTGTCGAATGTGTTTGACCGCATCCTCGACTTCCCGCAGCGTGACGTGGAGCACGCGATGGTTCCGCGCTCCCGCGTTGACGCGGTGCCCGCGCACACGACCGTGGGAGAGATCCGCTCCCTGATGGCTACCGGCCATACTCGTTACCCCGTCGTGGGCGCCAAGGACGAGCCCGTCGGTCTCGTCGAGCTCATTGATGTGCTGCGCGGTGATCACGCGGCAGATGTTCCGGTCACGGAGATCATGCGTCCCGTGGTGATCGTTCCGAACGCAATGCGGTTGCCGCTGGCGCTGCAGCGGATGCGACACACTGGTAATGAACTCGTCTGCGTCATCGACGAGTACGGCACCTTTGACGGAATCTTGACTGTCGAAGATCTCACCGAGGAAGTCATCGGTGAACTCTCTGACGAGCACGACACCGATGCCGAACCAGCCCTCGCGGTTGGCGCGAACGCGTGGCAGCTCGCTGGTGACGTGCACCTGGACGAGGTCGAGCGCCTGATCGGTCACGACCTCGAAATCGACAGCGACGAAACCGTTGCTGGCTTGCTCATTCGTGAGCATGGCGACCTCGTACCCGTGGGGACACGGGTGCGGATCACCCTGCCCGCGAAACCAGCCGAAATTGCGCAGGGTGTGCGGGTCGACCGCTGGCTCGAGATCCAGGTGACCGAGGTAGAACGTCACGTGCCCTCGCTCGTCATCGTCGAACTCCAGGAGCGCGCGGATGACGAGGCGTCGAGCGCTGCAGAGTCGAGTGCTGCCGCGCCGAATGTTGATGCTGAAGACGAGGAGGTGGCCCGATGAGTTGGTGGCTTGTCACACTTATTACGGTCGCGCTGATCATCGCGAGTGCCTTCTTCGTGATTGTCGAGTTCGCGCTGCTCGCTGCTCGCCGCCATCGACTGGAGGCTGAGGCTGACCAGAGCCGATCCGCGCGCGCTGCCCTGCGCAGTATGAACGAACTCACTGTGCTCCTCGCGTTTGCCCAGCTCGGCATCACGATCTGTACGTTCTTGCTCGGTGCGATCACCAAGCCAGCGATTGACTACGCGCTCTCGCCGGTCTTCATTCAGTGGGGTATTCCCGCGGTTGCCGCAGACATCACCGCGTTCATGCTGGCGCTGATCTTCGTCACCTTCCTGCACCTCGTGATCGGTGAGATGGCTCCGAAGTCATGGGCCATCGCGCACCCGGAGACCGCTGCAAAGGCCACCGCGATGACGGCTCGCGCCATGACCTGGCCGCTGCGACCGTTCCTCCTGTGGATCAACCGCATCGCAAACCGACTCGTGCTCGCGTCTGGTGTCGAACCCGTGGAAAAGGCTGCCGTTGGTGGCCAGGACGCAGATACGATCAGGCAGCTCGTGGCGCACTCACGTGCGGCAGGCGCGCTTGAGGGGCAGCTCGCTGAACCAATTGCTCACACGATCTCGCTGGCGACGCTTACCGTGCGCGATGTGATTGGTGATGACCAGCGCCCGACCGCTGTGCCGATCACCGCGACGGTGCGCGAGATGCAGGCCGCAGCCGCAGCATCTGGTCACCTGCGCATTCTGCTCGGCACCGGGCCAGAATGCCAGGTTGCGCATGTGCGTGACTCGCTCACCGTGGATCCCGAGGCGTCGGCTGCGAGCATCGCACGCCAACCGGTCGTACTCACCGCTGACGTCTCCGCCTATGACGCGCTCGTGCAGATGCGTAAGGCGCGAGAACAGCTGGCGGTTGTCACTGAGGCGGATCGACTTGTCGGCGTAGTCACCCTTGACGACCTGCTGCGTGAGATCTTGCCGGGTGAACTTGAGAACTAAGGAATAGCAGGGCGGGGTGGTGCCTTGCATCACCCCGCCAACGCGGCAGCCGTGAGGCGATACCTCAGTGCAATGAGATCGCGAATTTCTGTGGCGCGTGCTGTGCCTCTGATGAGCCAGGTCGACAGAGCAAACTGAGCGTAGGCAACCGCGGCATCAGCGATTGTGAAGAGCCGTCGGCAGGTCCGCATAGTCGCAACGAATCAATCTCTTCCCGCACCGCATCGCCGGTACTCGAGAACATTATCGATACCCAGGTGCAGGTGCAGGTGCAGGTGCAGGTGCAGGTGCAGGTGCAGGTGCAGGTGCAGGTGCAGGTGCAGGTGCAGGTGCTGGGCTGCCTCTTCCTTTCCCTCACTGAGGCCGCCCAACACCTACTCTCAAGCTCCTGCTCTCACACGAAACAGGCCACCACGTTGCCTATTCGATGACAATTTCCCGGCTGGCAGCGCTGAGTCGATCTCCAAGTGCTCTGACTTCTGATTCACCAAGTTGCGAGAGATTAGCCGCCTGTTCGGGTCGAAGCGACGACTCTGGAATCCCAGCGGTGAGCTCGAAATCGGACAACATGCCCTCAAAATGCGTCATCGCTAGGGCAGCGGATTCGAGTAGACGTTTCGAGGCCTTGTCAGCAGCCTGGGGCAGCCAGTACAGCTCAAGAAGATACATTGGCAGAGTCTTATTCGCAGCGGCGAGACGCTCAACTGGATCAAGAGCTTCAAGCCATGTGGTTACGAATGTGTCGCAGGCTTCTGGATGCTTCGGCGCTACGTCGGACTCAAGTACTGCAACTACAGAGTCGATGGACATTCGACTCGCGACCCCTATCGCCTGAGGGATCCTGTGCAGTTTGATCTCCCGAAACAACTGCTTCCTTCCTTCGGATCCACCCATTGTTGACCTTTCTTGTACGTAACTCGTAAGTGACGTACACCCTGCAAAACTAACGCCGCGTTTCGCCAGAAACAGGCACTGACTGTATCTGAATCACATCTGCGGCGCGATGGCCGATCTTGCACCCTTCGGTCCCCGCCAGCCACTTACCTTTCCGCACCCAACCTGGTAGCCTCGCCCCATGCGGAACGGCAATGATGCACCACGTATTCCTGGCCCTGTAACGAGCGCGAAGCTCGCGAAGTGGGACGCCGCCTTTGCGGCAGATCCGACGGCGAAGCTCGCGATGAACGCGGTCACGCGTTCTCCGATCGATGAGGTCGCGCTCGACCGTGAGCGTTTGCTCGGCGTGCAGCTGAGCATGTCGAATCGGCTTGACGATTGGAAGGCTGCCGATCAGAAGAAGTCTGGTCGCTGCTGGCTCTTCGCCGCCCTGAACCTGCTGCGCGCCGATGCGCGCAAGAAGCTGAAGCTCAAGGACTTCGAGTTCAGCCAGAATCACGCGATGTACTGGGACAAGATCGAGCGCGCGAACTACTTCCTTGAAGACATGATCGGTCTCGCCGATCGCACCCCGAACGACCGCACTGTCTCGTTCCTGCTGGCGAGCGTTGCGGATGACGGCGGCCAGTGGGATATGGAAGTCTCGATCTTCCAGAAGCACGGCGTCGTGCCGAAGGAGCTCATGCCTGAGACCGAGTCGTCGTCGTGCACGGCGGCGATGAACACCTCGCTGCGCACGCTGCTGCGGAAGGGCGCGCGTATTCTTCGCCAGGCGATCAATGACGGCGCGAGTGACGCTGAGGTGTCTGCGCTCAAGGACTCGATTCTGCAAGACACCCACCGCATCCTCACGATCCACCTTGGTATCCCGCCGCGTAGCTTCGAATGGCAGTGGAACGATGATGACCGTGAGTTCCACGCCGGCGGAACCTTCACCCCGCAGTCATTCCTCGCAGCCTTCACCGACATCAAGCTGGGCGACTACGTGTGCCTCGTCGATGACCCACGCGCGGAGCATCCCAAGGGCCGCGCCCTCACCGTCGCGCACCTCGGGAACGTCGTTGGCGGCCGCCCCGTGCGCTACCTCAACACCGACACCGGCACCATGAAGCGACTCGCGGCTGCGAGCATCGTCGCTGGAGAACCCGTCTGGTTTGGCTGTGACGTCGACCCACAGATGGAGGCGAAGCAGGGCATCTGGTCGGCTGGCCTCATCAACTACTCGGCGACCTACGGCGTCGACCTCACGACGACCAAGGAAGAGCGCGTGCGTTACGGCGACTCGGCGATGACGCACGCGATGCTGTTCACCGGTGTCGATTTGGTTGGCGGATCGGCCCGCAGGTGGCGAGTCGAAAACAGCTGGGGCTCGGAGAAATTCGACAAGGGTTTTTGCACGATGGACGACTCGTGGTTTGACGAGTACGTCTTCGAGGTGGTCGTGCACAAGGATTCACTGCCAGCCGATCTCAAGGCGGCACTGACGGAGGATCCGATCGTGCTTGATCCGTGGGATCCGATGGGCGCTCTGGCCTGATCCGCGCCCCTGTGTGCAGGGAAATTCCCGCACACAGGGGTTTCGGTCGCAAGGCATCGACGCATTGGGTGTAGCGTAACGGCCCCTCAGGACCTGAATCCTGAGGGGCCGTTACGCTGCGTTGACAGCTGCTACTTCGCGGTTGCGAACTCGAAGCTGTTGTCTGCGTTCGATACGAAGCTCGTGATCGTGTTGTCGACGACAACGGTCTGCACGGGCTGTACGAGGGGGATGAACGGGCCGGTCTTGGTTGCTGCCTCGAAGAGCGCCTCGTACGCGGGGCCGCGAGCGTCGCCGGTCGCCTTTGCTGCGGCTTCCTTCAGTGCCATGACCTCGGGAGCGGTCTCAGCAACCCAGCCTGCGCGCATCGAAACTGCGTCACCGGGGGTGAAGGTGAGGTAGTTGGTGGGGTCCGGGAAGTCTGCACCCCAGTTGCCAATACCCATGGGCTGCTTGCCCGAGCGGTAGCCATCGAGCTGGGTCGCTGCGGGAGCGGGCTTGAGGTCGATGTTGATGCCGGCTTCCTTCAGGTGTGCCTGGAGTGACTCTGCGAGGAGCGCGATGTTCACACCGAGCACGGTCGAGTCACTGTTGTAGTGGAAGGGGATCGCTTCGCCGTTGTAGCCGGCCTTCTCGAGCGCAGCCTTTACCTTGTCGAGATCGCGTTCCGGAGCCTTGTCCACGGGTACTGCACCGAGGAACTCGTTGGGGACAACACTTGCCATACGCGATGCGCCCTCACCGGCGAGCTCGAGCACCTTGTCGTAGTCAACCGCGTAGCTCAGTGCCTCACGGAAGTCTTCGTTCGAGGTGATGTCGCTGACCTCGGGGTTGTCGTTCGCGAAGATGTAGATGGTCTTCGTCGAGGGAACCGACGAGACCTGTACCGAACCCTCGGGGAGGCTTGCTACCTGGTCGGGGCTGAGATCGAGGACGACGTTTGCCTGGCCCGACTGAATGTCGGTGAGCTGGGTCTCGGCCGAGACGTTGTTCATGACCACGCGCTTGAACTTGGGCTCGGGGCCGTTGTAGTGCTCGTTATAGGTGAGCACGACGCGGCTGTCTGGCTCGTAGGTCTCGATGACGTACGGGCCTGAACCCTGCGAGTTCGTGTTGAGGAACTGCTCGGCGCCGTCAGACTCATCGGTCGTGCCGCCGTTTTCCTGGACCACCTTCGAGTTGAGAATGCCGAGGTTCGAGTTCGGAAGAATGTACGGGATCGCGGGGTTTGCGGTCTCGCTCGTGAGGGTGACGGTCTTGTCGTCTGCCTTCGCGATGGTGACGCCATCGAGGTAGAACGAGGGGTTGCCCTGCACGCCCTGCAGGCGTTGGAACGACCACACGATGTCGTCAACCGTAACCGGGTCACCGTTCGAGAACTTCGCGCCGGTGTCTTCGCAGGTGAGGGTCGTGACAAGGCTGTCGTCGCTGATCTCGTACGAGCACAGGCCGTCGATCGGCTTGGTGAAATCACCGTTGTCGAAGTTGAGCACCGTCTGGTAGATCGCGTCGTCGACGGTCGAACCGGTGAACTCGAACTGGCGAGCCGGGTCAATCGTCATGAGGTCGAAGCTCGTCTGCACGACGAGGGTGTCGCCACCCTTCTTGTCGCCCGATGCGTCGCCACCCTTGTCGCCGCTGCTGCAGGCCGTCATGGAGGCTGCGAGGCAGGTAATTGCTGCAGCCGAGACAATAATTTTTGGATACCGCTTCATTGCGTACTCTCTTCTTCGTTGAATCAAGCAGGTTGGTCTCACCATAGAAATTTGGTGAGCGTAAATCAAGGTAAATCAATAGCTGTTTCCGAACTGAAACATAGCTTGGGGCTGAGTGACTCAGCGCCCACGACCCGTCCGGGCGTCAGATCCCGGGAATGACCCCCTTCCCGTCGACGATCGGAATCGCTCCGAGTAGACGCTTCGTGTACGGGTGAGCTGGAGTGTTCCAGATGGTTTCTGTGGGACCGGTCTCGACGATCTTGCCGGCCTCCATCACCGCCACGCGGTCGGCGATCTCTCGCACAACCGACAAGTCATGGCTAATGAAAATCATTGACGCACCCGACTCAATCGCGAGATCGCGCATGAGCTTCGCGATCCGCGACTGCAAAAACGCGTCAAGCGAGGCGATTGGCTCGTCACCAATCAGCACCTTGGGGCCGGCGGCGAGTGCGCGAGCGATCGCGACGCGTTGGCGCTGGCCGCCAGAGAACGCGTGCGGGTAGCGATCGGCAGCGTTCGCCGGCAGATCGACCGCATCGAGGAGCGATTCGACGTTCCAGCGCCCGGACGGATCGAGCGCGAGCGCGTCTTCGATCTGGGCGCGGATCTTTCGCCGCGGGTTCAGTGAAGCGTACGGGTTCTGGAACACCATCTGGATGCCCATCATCGCCGCGTTCCGCTTCTTGAAGCCGAGCGGCTTGACCTCGGTACCTTCGAAGTCGATCTCGCCAGCGGAGGTCTTCTCGAGACCGCAAATGAGCTTCGCGAGTGTGGACTTGCCACAGCCGGATTCGCCGACGAGACCGAGCACCTCTGACTCGCCGAGCTCGAGCGAGACCCCGTTCACAGCGCGGAAGCGACCGCCACCATTGAGCTTATACTCGCACTCGACATCGGTGAGGGTGAGGAGCCGCTTGCGCTCGTCCGCAGCTGCCGGTTCTGCGCGATCAATAACAGTGGCTGAGGTCATCGTGCGAGCTCCGTTCCAGGAAGTGATTCGATGAGTGAGCGCGTGTACTCGTGCTGCGGAGTGATGATGACCGACTCGCGATCACCGATCTCGACGACACGGCCGTGCTGCATGACGACGATCTTGTCGGCGACAGACGACAGCACGCCGAAGTCGTGCGTTACGAGGAGCACTGCGAGGTTGAACTCCTCGCAGAGATCGCGCAGCAGCTTGAGCACGCCGGCCTGGACGGTCACGTCGAGCGCGGTGGTCGGCTCATCAGCGATGAGTACCCGGGGCGATGCGATGACGGCGGTCGCGAAGGCGATGCGCTGCAGCTGGCCACCAGAGAACTGGTGGGGGTACTTTTTCAGCGCCTCCTCCGGGTTTGGCACCCGAGTCTTTGCGAGCATCTCTGCTGCGCGCCTCAGCGCCTCTTTCTTGCTGATCTTCTCGTGGTGTCGGAGGTGGTCAGTCACTTGCTGGCCGATGGACAGCATCGGGTGGAATGCCGACGCCGGGTCCTGGAAGACCATTGCGAGCTGGTTACCGCGCAGGGCGTTGTGCTTCTTGGGAGCGAGGCCGACGAGCTCTTGCCCGTCGAAATCGATGCTGCCCGAGAGCTTGGCGCCATCGGGGGAGAGTCCCATGATCGCCATGCCGGTCTGCGTCTTGCCTGAGCCTGACGCGCCAGCGACGCCCGTGATGGTGCCGGCCTCGAGCGTGAATGACACATCGTGGAGGATGTGATTCGCGCTCGGCCCGTCACCCACAACGAGGTTGAGGTTTGTGAGCTTGATGACACTCATGCGTTCGCCCCCTGAACTTGCTTTGCAGTGCGCGGATCAAGGGCATCACGCAGGCTGTCGCCAATGAAGTTGAAGCCCATGACCACCGTGAGAATGCAGATGCCGGGGAAGAGCGCGATCCACCACGAGTTGAACTGCGAGACACCCTCGCTGATCATCGCACCCCAGTCGGGAGTCGGCGGAACCACGCCGAGGCCGAGGAACGACAGGCCAGCCATGGTGAGGATCGCCTCGCCAACGCCAAGCGTCGCGAGCACGACGACGGGCGAGACGACGTTCGGGGAGATATCGCGGAAGAGTGAGCGCCAGGGACTGAAGCCCAGGAGTCGGCCGGCCACCACGTACTCGCTGTTGCGCGCCGACATGACGAGCGCACGGGTTGTGCGCGCATAGCCTGGCCACGACACGATGAGGATCGCGATAATCGCGTTCTTCAGGCCGGGGCCGAGCGAAGCGGCGATGACCATCGCGAGAATGATGGTGGGGAAGGCGAAGACGAGATCCGCCAATCGCATGATGGTCTCATCGACCCACTTGCCGAAGTAGCCAGCGATCGCACCGAGAATCGAGCCGATGAGCGCCGAGCAGAACACCACGAGCAACGCTGCCGGGAGACTCGTGCGCGCCGACATGATCACGCGCGAGAGCATGTCGCGGCCGAGGCTGTCGGTGCCGAGGAGTGTCTCTTCGCCTGGCGCGGTGAGGCGCGGGAAGATCTGGGCGAGCGGATCATGCGGCGCGATGAGCGGGGCGAAGATTGAGACGAGGATCCAGAACACGAGGATGATCGTGCCCGCGATACCGAGCGGGGTGCGCAGCGACTTCGGGAAGCGCCAACGCCAGCGACGGATGCCGAGGTTGATCGCCTCGGTGATGCTTGGTGTGGTCACTTGACCCTCACTCTCGGGTCGACAAGGCCGTAGATGACATCGACCAGGAAGTTCACGGAGATATAGATGATGCCGATGATGAGGCCGACGCCCATGATGACCGGAAGGTCAAGCGCCGTCGCGCCTCTGAACGCGAACTGACCGAGGCCGCCCCACGCAAACACTGTCTCCGTGAGGACTGCGCCTGACAGCAGCGAGCCGAAGGCGAGGCCGACGACCGTGATGATCGGCACGAGTGCGCCGCGGAAGATGTATCTGAAGGTGACGGTTCCGCCGGGCAGACCCTTTGCCTTCGCCGCGGTCACGTAATCGAGGTTCATGACATCGAGCACGCTCGAGCGGCTGAAGCGAGCGAGCAGGCCGACCGTGAAGAGTGCGAGCACGCACGACGGCAGCAGCAGGTGCTGCATCGCGTTCGTGAAGGTCTCAAAGTCACCAGCGATGAGCGAGTCAATCGTGTACATGCCCGTCACATGCGGCGGGGGAGTGACCCACGGATCGAGGCGGCCAGCGCCACTGATCACGCCGAGCTTGAACGACAGGATGTAGTAACTTACGGTCGCCACCCAGAAGGTCGGGGCCGAGATGCCAATGAGGCTGAACGCGCGAACGATGTAGTCGGTCGGCTTGTTGTGGCGGAGCGCGGCGAGGAGGCCGAGCAGCAGGCCGAAGAAGATTGCGATCACGATCGCGCCGAGACCGAGCTCAGCCGAGGCAGGGAACACCTTGCCGATCGACTCAGTGACGGGGATGCGGGTCTGGTTCGAGACACCGAGATCTCCGTGCAGCAGGTTCGTGAGGTAAGTCCAGTACTGCACGATGAGCGGCTGGTCGAGGCCGAGATCGAGGCGGGCCTGGGCGACCTTCTCGGGATCCGCCGAGGCGCGATCTCCGAGGATCGCCTGCACCGGATCGGCGGGAACCAAGTTCGTGAGTAAGAATGTGACGACGGTAACGCCCCAGATGAGGAGCAAGCTGATTCCGAGGCGAATCAGGACGTATCGCAGCAGGGGATGCAGCTTTGGCGGCTGGATCCGTGGCTGCGCACCCGTATCGGTGATGGTCGTAGTTGCCATGGTGCTGGCTACATTCGGTGCGCGGGGGTCAGGGGCGAAGTTGGGAGCGAATGGGTGATGTGGAGATCGCGTCGTTGCGTCATAGTCACTTTCGTTTCTGCTCGCACTCGACGTTGAGGCGGGCTGGGTGCTGACCATGCAACCTTATAAGCGCAGCTTGGTCAAGACATTTGTCACGTATGATCGGGACTTTGATGAAAAAGAGACCAGTTTGTGCCGAAAACGTCATTTATCTGCGGTTTGTCCCAAAGGGATACGATTCGTAACATTTCGAAATTCGGGTGGCCGGTGGGGTGACGTGTCAGCTGGGTTTAAAGGAGCGCTTTCAGGAGCGCGGGAAGATCCGAACGTACGACGAGAGCGAGCGGGGTCTCGCTCATCTTCCCTGAATGAGTGATGACTAGGGCATGAGGAGGGGTGTTATTTTCCAGCCCAGCGAATATGCGCCATGCCTGAACCACCGTCATCTCGCGGGAGCGAACGAGAATCTCATCCTCCGCTTCAGAGAATTTGATGACCTCACCAAGCGAAGCGTGTTCGACGGCGGCTCCCGAGAACGCCTTGTACTCGGACGAAAGCCAGCGGGCTACCGCGTTCGTGGTGATTAGTGCCAAAGCGCCATCGCTCATGCGAACAGGAGCCTGTGAGAAGTTGTAGTCCCGCACTAGGTCGAGGAACTCCGCAGAGTCGTTTGCTTCGTCAAGCACGTTCACTCGTTGACTCGACATCACCGAAGCGACTCGAGGTGGATTCTCGAGCTGGTCCGCGATTCGTTCAAACGCCTCGACGACTCGGTCTCTAGGATCCGCGATCGGATCCCCGGTGTGTGAGCCTCATGTGTGAAGGATCAAGTTGCGCAGTTGTGCATATTCGAGAAGTGCCTCGCGAGTAAGCGCCACTAAAAGTTTGCTTTCTCGCACGCGTTTCGAGAAGGAGACGTAGTCGGTGTCAGACTGCTTTTCTTCGAGCTGCCGGTCAACCCTGTTATATGCCTCGATGAAGCGTGCGGCGTTGGACAGTCTTGGTTCACTCATTGCTCGGTAATCTTCTCTACGTCTGAACTGATTTGGTGCTTTATCTAATCGATTTGGTCGTGATGGACTTCGTCTCCAGGAGCGTGCGGGAAATTAGAGATCTCCGACAAGAGCTCAGCAGAGATAACCCAGGGGTTGTTGTCGTTGCCGATCAGCTCGATCAGTACCGCGTCTGCGTCTTGCTCCAGTACGCGGAATGTATCGCCGATGTTGAAGGACACACCTTGGTCGCTCTCGGCCGCAACTGCAACCGTGAAGCTTGAAGTCAGAGGCGTGCCCTCGTACTCAGTCTGTCCCCGTCGTACCGCGAACAGCTTCACAGCGTATTTCTTGAGAGTGGGGGAGGCCTGTTGGATACCGGCGAGGGCCGCTCCGCCCGCAATTAGCAAGGCACCACCTGTTGCTGCAGCTAATCTCATTGCGTTCCTTGGCCCGCCAACTCGCTTGATGAGGGTTGTGATTACCTGATATCCACCCAAATTGCTCATCATGAACCTCTCCCATAAAACGTGAGCCTAATCCTAGCGAGATGGAGACAAGCCGCTTTGGTATCAGAGCCGGGTAGGCTGCGAGAAAGTGGTGGACGAAAGTCAAGCGAGACAGCCACTGAGTGAACGCGACTACCACATGATTAAGCAAAGGTAATTGGTATGACAAGCCAGGACTCATGGTGCAACAAGCTGTATTTTCCCAACGGGAGATACAGACTAGGCGGGATGTTCTGTCGTCTTGAATGTGATCATGACGGGGACCATTGGTGCGAGTATCAGGACGAGATAGAGTCTTGACCACTTGAAGAGAGCTTTGGCAACGCTTTATTGCTTTCCGATAAAACTATGTCGATTAAGGAGAAGACACATGGAACGCGAAGAACTCCAAGCCGCGGTTGACGAACTGATGCGCCAGTATCATGCTGAAGAAATCGACGCGAATACGTACTCGCAGCAAATGATGGAGCTGACAGCGGCTGCGCAGGAGGAATGACCGATATGTCGATTCCCGGGCGCAATTGCGACCAGCATAAGTTCGGTTAGCGAAATGTGGTGTTCAACCGCAGAGATCATGTGTCTCCGTTGAACATGGCGAAAAGGTTGTTCGTAGACCTGTCGACCACAGCTTGAGGCGCTGAATCCCTCCGGCATACTTAGTGTTTGGATGGGAGCGTCGCTCACACCCGCGCTCAGTGGGAAGTTTTGCCGATGTACGCGGTCCTGTGTGGACAAGTGTCTGTGGCGGACCCGCGCCCCGCACCATTGCTGTATCGACTTCGGGCAGGCCCGGCCAACACCGGCTGGCGCTCGCCGAAGCAATACGCACCGGAGGGCCACCATGCCAATTACTACAGTCCCACGCTCGGGAGACGACCCGCGACGCCTGCCTGACTGGTGCAGGCGCATCTCGATCCGTCGGCTGCGGTTCCTATATATGATGCGTCGCCTCTTTCGAGAGGAGCGAGGTGCCGTGACTGCGGAGTACGCGCTCATCATCATGGCAGCCGTTGGATTCGCCGGCCTGCTCATTCTGATCATGCAGTCTGGCGAGGTGCAGGCGATCCTGATGAACCTCGTGCAGCGGGCGCTGAACTCTGGCGGGTAGGGAGCGTGATTCGCCGGCTGGTCCGGCTGCGGTGCCGATTGCGGTGTCTGCTGCGCGAAGAGCGGGGGAGCGCGACCGCCGAACTCGCGATCACGCTGCCGCTCGTGCTGCTGGTGTTTGGCGTGGTGGTCGGCGGGGTAGCGCTCGCCGCACACCGCGTCGGGCTCACGAGTCTCGCTGCCGAGGTGGCGCGGCTCGAAGCGCGGGGCGATGCCGCGCTTGCCCAGTCGCGCATCGCTTCGTTCCCCGGGAACCCCGGTATTCAGCGCAGCCAGAGCGGAGGCATTCTCTGCGTCACAGCCATCACGAGCCCTGGCTCCGGGCTGCTGCAGGCGATCCGCCTCACTGCTCGTGGCTGCGCAGCCGTGATCGAAAGTGACTCATGAGCGTCCCCATCGCGATCGGCTGCGTGGCCGCGATCGTCATCTGCGGCGGAATCATCCTCGCCGCCACCCACCACTCCATCGCCGCGGCCGCCGCCGCCGGCGCTGCAGACTCTGCTGCGCTCGCTGCAGCCGATGCCCTCGCTGGCTATCTCGACGCAGAACCGTGTGCCATCGCCCAAACGGTGGCCGCCGCAGTCGGTGCCTCGATCACGGAATGCGTTGTGAACGAGGTCACTGCATCCGTATTAATAGGGGCGCGGATCCCGACAGCCCTCGGTGGGGTCAACGGGACGGCGCGTGCTGGCCAGCCGGTGACATGATTATGGCGTGCGTCTAGTACAGCCCTGCGCGCGTCCACCCGAGGCGCCTCATCGCGCCGTCGATGCGGTCGTACACGAAGCGACTGTCGAAGTCGACGGCCTGGACGCCGTCGAGCGTCAGATAACGGCCCTTTTACACGTGGCGGACCACGCCGTACTGCTTCTGGAACGACGCCCCAAATCCTAGGCTCTGGGCCAGCGCGCTCACGTACCCGTACCTGCGGGTGGCCTCGTCGAGGTACACCAGGACGTCCATCTCAACTCGGAGCGGCGACAATACGAGGACGACGCCCTGCGTCGGGTTCACACTGACGACCTGTACCTTCACCGTCGCCGGGTCCTGCCACTCCATCTGCAGGGAGGGGCTGCTGAGCGCCAGCACTGCAGTCGCCGCTTCGTCCGTTGCAGGGCCGCCAGGGCCTGGCCGCATCACCATTCCATCGAGCACGCGTGAGACGATCCAGAACACCAGCGCAACGATCAACGACGTGAATCCTAGGATTCCAGACACCAGGCCCCACGGCAGGAGTCGCTCCCACCGGCCAGAAGTCTCGAGTGAGGCAGCCGTTGCACCGTCAGCGCCAAGGCCCAGCCTTGCAATCCCTGCGAAAGGAATACTGCGAACGCGACAAAGAGCACCCCACCGGCGATGCCGACGATCTTGGCTGCTGTCTTCAAAGTTGGCCCCCACTCCTCGTAATCTCACCAGTTTGGCACAGCGCAAGGCGGTGCTTCGTCCTGCGGCTTGACAGCTTCGAGTTCTAGCTGCGCGCTCGGCTGCGCCTGCCGTCGTTGAGGCCATCGCCAGGTATCTTGCTTCATTGCCCAAGCGGTTGCAGCCGGATTCGGGGCCTTGAGAATTCAGCATCCAAAGAAGCATGGTGCGTCATCGGTTGAAACATGTACACCCAACTGTCCGCACCTCGAAGATCAAGATGCGATGCTCGCCGCCTCGCTGCAGCTCAGGGGTGTAGTACCCGCTCTAACCTGGGCTTTCCGCAGAGCCGCTCTCATCGCCTACCTAGCCTTCACCTCACCAAACTGCCAAATTGGATGTCTCGCTAATCGCCGTGTCCAGTTTTCGATGTTTCCAGAAAGCTGGGCGAAGTGGTTCTGTGTTAATTTCGTCGTATATTCCGTCACTCAGTGTGGAGATTCAGGAGGTACGCGATGAATGGCCTAATCGTCGCTTCGGCCCGACGCATAGATGAGATCCGAGCCGCGGATCGAGCGCGAGACTCGATTCTGGAAGCGTTAGATGCTGAGATTTCTGGGGTGCGCCCGCTGATCGCAAGGTCCTGGTACCGCAGCAGGGCCGCTGGTGTGGACGGTTCGACCGATCGAGGCATGTTCGATGCCGGTCGAGTCGACGAGTACACACTTAGCGCTGCAGAACCTCACCTACGCAAGCTCGACGAGGTTGCGTCGGATCTTGGCGGCTACGTAAGTCTGACTGCTCCGAACGGGGCTCTCATCCATCCAAAGTTCTTACGGTCGGATGACAGCTTTCCTGAAGGGTATTTGCTACTCGAGGAGAACTGCGGCAGTAACGGTGAGGGTCTTGCTTTAGAGGAAGGGCGGGGCGTCTGGCTCGCGCCTGAGGAACATTTCCGCGAGGATATGCGTGGGAACTGGTGTTTTGGCTCTCTCATTAGAGACCCATTCCACAATCGAGTACGTGCGGTCGTGGGGCTAACCTTTCCAGCGGCAGGTTTGTCCCGAATGGACCCCCGTTCGACGCTACTCATGCTCGAGGGCGTGTCTTCTCGAATCGAACAGGAAATCGCAACCAGGACCTCTTCAAAAGAGCGAGCATTACTTGATCAGTACTTGACGATGACTCGACGACGAGGTGATACTCCGATCATCGCGATGGACGGAAAGAATTCGCTGATGAATGCCACTGCAATCTCGCAGCTTCAGGATAATGACTTAGCAATCATCGAGGGCTATGCGAAATCCGTCATGTCTTCTGGCCGATCGAGCACGGTAACGGCGACGCTGGGGAGTGTTGGGTTAGCTGAACTGACGCTGATTGCGGTGCAGCTTCCAGGTGCAAGCGTTGGGGCTATCGTGACGGTGCGGGCTCGAGGCGTTCAGCGGACACTGCGTCGTATGAAGAGCGCAAACGTGATGCCAGAAACTGAGCCAGAATCATTCGCTCTGACTCAGTTGCGTCAACGCTTTGTAGGTGCAAGCGACGAGTTCGAGGCGATGATCGGCATGGCTGCCCGTGCAGTTGAACAGTCCCGGTCAGCGGTCATCATAGGTGAAGCCGGCACAGGGAAACGCCGACTTGCCGGAGCTATCGCTGCTCTCCGCGGCAGCAGCGTGTTTGTTGACGCGCGTCACCGCAGCGGCTCGATGTCGTTGACAGAAGAAGTGACAAAGTCGCTCGTAGCAAGTCCTGACACACTGGTGATCGGCCATGCTGACGAATTGAATCAGCTTGATGGGATTGATATCGTGCGTGCGCTTGGAGCGCACCCAACGACGAAGGTAATTCTTACCGCCTATCGAGCAACTCCCACCACTCTCCGCATTGCTGAGTTTTGTGGAGCTCTCGAGGTCGAAATTGCTCCGCTGCGTAATCGCCGTGAGGACATCCCGCTCTTGGCGAACGCTATCGCTGCTGATCTCGGCGATAAGACGATCTCACGGAAAACGTTGTCGGCCTTTATGAATTCTGAATGGGAGCGCAACATCGAGCAGCTGCGCTCCGTCGTAATCAACACGGTTGAACGTGCCCGTGGTGTCGAGGCGACAATGGACGATCTGCCGATCTCGTTCCAACGTGTGGTTTCGACGGGGCGGTTGTCCCGACTTGAAGAGGCCGAATACAGCGAGCTGCGCAGCGCCCTGCGGGAGGCAAAAGGCAACCGCCGTCTTGCAGCTTCGATGCTGCAGATCGGTCGCTCGACGCTGTACCGACGGATGGACTTCTTCCGGAGTCGGGGTCTCGACCTCTAACTCGATCTGCATTCGCTGCTGAGGCAGCTTCCCGCATAGGCGTACCGCTGAGACCGTGCTTTCCACGGTCTCAGCGGTACGCCTATTTTTGCGCTTCCAGGTGTACCGATCTGGGACGTTTCGAGCACGCCGGTGGGAGATGAAATAGACACGCCCCGCGAACAGAACATTGTTTCGGCCGCGAATGAAACTCGTCACAGAAGAGAACAGGAATGCTGCACATGAACAGCGAAAGACAGGGAACCATCCTGGTTGCGCCCCACCACTTCCCCGATCTCGACCGCGAGCACGCTCTCGCAGAAGAACTCAACTACGAATTGGTCGCCGCGAGCGATGAGGAGGCGTTCCACGAGAGTCTCGTCGATGCGGATGTCGTGATGATCACGCCCTACGCCAAACTGACGGCCAGCGATTTCCCCACTATGAAGCGTTGCAAGGCGGTGATTCGATACGGGATTGGCTACGACAACATCGACGTTGACGCCGCATCTGCATCGAGCATCCCCGTCTCGATCGTGCCTGGCACTGCTTCAGAAGAAGTCGCCTCGCACGCCTTCTCAATGGGCCTGGCACTTGCTCGACGACTTCCCGCAGGTGATGAGGCGATTCGTGATTTCGCTTGGGGCGGCATTATCGGCTACGACACCCCTGTGCTATCGCAACTCGAAGTAGGTGTTGTAGGACTTGGCCGCATCGGTGCACATGTTGCGCGCATGTACGCTGCGGTAGGCGCTCAGGTGCGCGCCTACGACCCGTTTGTTGCGGAGAGCGAATTCGAACTTGCGGACCTCACCGACATTCTTGAGAACTCGGATGTGGTGTCGCTTCATCTCCCTCTCACTGATAGCACCTGGAACCTGGTCTCGGGCAGTGTACTTGCGCGTATGCGCCGGGGCTCGGTCATCGTGAATGTGTCCCGCGGCGGACTTGTTGACGAAGTGGCGCTAGCTGAAGCACTGATCAACGGCCATATCGCTGGTGCTGGAATCGACACGTTCGCACAGGAGCCGCTTGACGCCGAACACCCGCTGCGAAATGCACCGAACACGATCCTGACACCACATATTGCGTGGCGGTCCAACCGATCTACGGGTGCGCTGCAGGAGGGCGCGGTCGACCGTGTCCGCCGCGCACTCACTGGCAAGCCGCTGATCGACCTCGTGAATTGAAGAACTGGGAGCTAACGACGTGAATACAAACCCCGCCATCGAACGCCGCGCTCATGACGTGCTGGTGGAAGATCCACACCTTCGCCGCGGACCGCGCGGCTTTCCCCTGCTGCCAGGCGGCTACGGCCGGTCGACCTATTTCACCGGAGAACCTAGTCCGTACGCGATTCGCGGCACTGGGTTCCGGGTGTGGGACGATCGCGGACGCGAACTCTTCGATGCAAACAACAACTTCACTTCGCTAATCCACGGGAACGCACACCCTGAGATCACAGAAGCCGCCATAAAAGCGCTCTCGGCAGGCTCCAGTTGGGGCATTCCGAACCTTTGGGAGTGGGAGCTTGCTGAACTTCTACTGAAACGGCTGCCATCACTCGACCAGGTCCGCTTCACGAACTCCGGTACGGAAGCTGTGATGTCTGCGCTGCGTATTGCAAGGGGCGCCACCGGACGTGACAAAATCATCGCCACCAAGGGCGGGTATCACGGCACCTCAGACGTCGCGTTGGTGCCAGGCGGACCTGCTTACACCAAGGGTGTACCGCAGGGGGTCATTGACGATGTGACCTCTGTGCCTTTGAACAACATCGAGTTCATGACACAGGCCATTGAATCGGCCCCTGACGAGTACGCAGCAATCATCCTAGATCTCCTGCCGAACAGGGCTGGCCTGATTAGCGTCTCTGAAGAGTTTGTGCGTGCAGCGCGCGAACTCGCCACCAAGCACGGAATAGTGCTGATCATCGATGAGACGATCAGTCTCCGCCTCGGGTACAACGGTTTGAGCGGCGAATATGGTGTGGCACCCGATCTGCTTACGACCGGGAAGCTCATCGGCGGAGGCTTCCCAGTCGGTGCGGTTGCTGGTCGCGGCGAGCTAATGGCACAAGTCGATCCAACCCGCGCGGGCAGCTTGCCGCATGGTGGAACGTTCTCAGGCAACCCAGTGAGCATGGCCGCAGGAGCCGTTGCTGTGCGCCTCTACGACGAGGGGCAGGTGTCCCGTCTGAACAGTCTCGGCGACGCAGTACGCGAGACCGTCAGCAAGCGCATCACTGATGCAGGATGGGAGGTTCGCGGACGCGGATCCTTGCTCCGCGCGGTACCCGCTGGGGCCGAAAAAATGACCGAAGAGTTGCAGCATCGCCTTTGGTGGGCGAGCTACGAACGTGGGCTGCTCGGCTCCCCAGCGAACTTGCTCTCACTCTCAACAGCTATGGACGGCAATGTTTGCGCGGACATTGCTGATCGACTCGCTGATGCCGTTAACTCCGTAGCCGCTGGCACCGACCGCGTCTGATCAGAAAGCAACGAACACAATGAAACTTGTTTCCTACATTCACACCTCTGGAACACGTGGTGGAGTACTCATTGGCTCAACCGTTCATGACCTTGAACGGCTACTCGCGAGCAGCGATGCAGCCGATCGCGGAGCACCGAGCTCTGTCAAAGAGTTCCTTTTAGTCTATGGAGATCGCCTCTCCGAATTCGGGGATGCCCTAGTCAGCGCCAGCGCGAACGAACTTAGTACCCGTGTTGGCCTGATTTCTGAGGTTGGACTCCTTGGCCCGGTGACAGATCCGGCAAAAGTGCTGTGCGTTGGTCTTAACTACAAAGATCATGTTGCCGAGACAGGTCGCGCGCTGCCCAAGTTCCCCGACATATTCACGAAATTTGCCTCTACGCTTATCGGCGCGTTCGACGAGATTCGCGGTGCTGAGATCAGCGACAATCTTGATTTTGAGGGTGAAGTCGCCGTAGTAATTGGGCGCAAAGCATCGATGGTCAGTGAAGACGACGCCCTCGACTACGTTGCCGGCCTCGCGCCGTTGAACGATGTCACCGCACGTGACCTGCAGTACCGCGGCACACAGTGGACAGCGGGCAAGGCAGTCGACGGATCAACTCCATGGGGCCCGGCGCTCGTGACCCTCGATGAGATCGGCGACCCACAGACGCTCGAACTTGTTACGCGTGTGAACGACGTTGAAATGCAGCGCTCGAACACGAGCCATCAAATCTTTCCGATCGCCACGATCATTTCGTACCTCTCAAGTTTCCTCACGCTTGAACCTGGGGATGTGATCGCCACGGGTACCCCACAGGGGATTGGTGCCAAGCGTACCCCGCCCGTTTGGATCACCCCTGGTGACACCGTCGAAATTGAAATCGAACGCGTTGGCACATTGCGCAACCGCGTTGCCTCGGTCTGATCCGAATCTCGGCAAGCTTCCATTACGTAACCTACCCACGAAAGCGCACACATAATGAGTCAAATTCTCACGGGCACCGACGAAGCCCGATATCGCATCGCCGTCGACACCGGTGGTACCTTCACTGACGTCGTTGTTGGCTCCAGCCTCGGGGGCATTGCTGTCGGCAAGGCGCTCACCACCTACGATCGTGTCTTTACCGGATTCGAAGCCTCAGTCCGTCGCGCAGCCGAGTCTGTCGGCTGGGATAGTGACACTGTGCTCCGCAACGCGGATGTCATCGTCTATGGCACAACCCACGCCACTAATGCCGTGCTCACAGGCAAAGTGGCGAAAACCGCACTGCTCACGACAGCTGGATTTGCAGACACCCTGCTACTCCGCGAGGGGGGTCGTCGTGAAGCATTCGACTCCAAAGCTGCATACCCGCCGGCATACATTCCACGAAACCAGACTTTCGAAATCACCGAACGGCTATCTGCCGAGGGTGAAGTGATCGTGCCCCTCGATGAGGAGCGTACCCGCGAGGTACTGCGCACGCTTGCCGCAGACGGAACCGAAGCGATCGCGGTTGGCTTCCTCTGGTCGATCATCAACGATGCGCACGAGCGTCGCGTCGGCGAGTTGATCGAAGAAGAGCTGCCAGGCATTCCGTATACGCTTTCGAACGAGGCAAATCCAACCATTCGTGAATACCGACGTACATCAGCAGCCGCGATTGATGCGTCGTTGAAGCCGTTGATGGCGGCTCACCTTGGCAATCTTCGAGCTGACTTGCTCGAATGTGGCTTCTCGGGCGACCTACTGGTCGTGACTTCTGAAGGCGCCGTGCTTGATGTAGCAGACGTGCTCAACCGCCCCGTGCTGCTGCTCAACTCCGGTCCCTCGATGGCGCCGTTGGTCGGCGCCGCTGCCGCTCCGGATCGCGACACCGTTGTCGTCTGCGACATGGGAGGCACGACGTTCGACGTCTCCCTGGTTGAGAACGGCCTCGTGCGACACACGCGCGAGGCATGGCTCGGAGAACCGTTCGTTGGCCACCTCACAGGCCTGTCTTCTGTTGCAGTAACAAGCATCGGTGCAGGTGGCGGCAGCATTGCGTGGATCGATAACGGCGGGCTGCTGCGCGTTGGCCCGCAGAGCGCTCGCAGTATTCCTGGACCAGCGGCATATGGCCGGGGCGGTGAAGAACCAACTGTGACCGATGCCTGCGTTGCCCTTGGATACCTCGACGCACAGGGATTCGAAGGCGGGTTTGTTCTTGACCGGGAAGCAGCAACGCGAGCGATTGAGAGCCGGATTTCGGGAGCTCTCGGCCGGGACGCTCTTCAGTCTGCTCAGGCAATCCTCGATGTGTCGGCGAACCACATGGCGACTGCGATCCGTCAGTCATCACTTGAACAGGGCGTCGACCCACGCGGTGCTTTGATTGTCGCTGGCGGAGGCGCTGGCGCGATGGTGGCAGCAGCCATTGGTGCTCTGCTCGAAGCAGACACAGTGTTGATTCCGGCAACCGCTGGTGTGCTCGCAGCTTACGGCGCGCATCGTGCGCCGATTGCGACCGAATTCCTCTCGCCATTACACAATGACACCCGTGCATTCGATGTGAAATCTGCGGCCGAGGCACTGCGCGATCTTTCCGGCAAAGCTGCAGGCTTCGCTGATCGTTTCAGAGGTACCGACGCAGCGATCTCTTACTTCGTCGATGCGCGGTACCCCGGTCAGGCTTGGGACCTCCGGGTAATTCTTGATGAAGCGCCTGCCGCGGAACTCGCGGCAGAGATCGTCGAACAGGCATTCCACGTCGAGCACGATCGCCGCAACGGAACCCATGATCCAGACAGCCGTGTTGAGATCATTACCTGGGGCGTACGCGTCGAGATTCCGCGCCCGGAACTGGCCGCACACACTAGCTCCAGTGTTTCCACGCCCGAGGTTCATCGCACTGACGACATCGTGTTCGGCGGTAAGTCCTACTCAACCGCTCGCTACCGCGGCGTGACATTGAGCCCAGGTGAGCGGATTTCAGGCCCTGCGGTCATCGACCAGCCAACGACCACCATCGTGGTTCCACCGGAGTGGGACGCCCAGCTCGACGACCGATCCAACATTTACCTCACACGCAAGGAGGCGTGACATGACACGCGAATTCGACCCGGTGAAGCTCTCTGTGCTCGCCAATGCTTTTGACGGCATCGTCCGTGAAATGACGAGTGGACTGCTTCGTTCCGCACGATCATCAGTGATAAACACCGCGCGTGACTTTTCGTGTGCGGTGCTCACCGCCGACAACCAGCTGCTGGCAGCGGCCGAAGGGGTGCCAGTGCATGTGTTCGGTGCCGGCCCGTTGGGTGAAGACATGGTGGAACTCCACGACGACATCCGTGAAGGTGACGCGTTTCTCCATAACGATCCCTACCGAGGTAATTCACACGCCGCCGACCACTGCATTCTGGTCCCGATTTTTATCGAGGGACGCCACCTCTTCACCGCGGTGACAAAGGCGCACCAGGCGGACTGTGGCAACTCGCTCCCGACCACTTTCTTCGCGACCGCTCGCGACGTGTACGAAGAAGGTGCGCTCATCTTCCCATGTGTGCGAGTGCAGCGTGATTACAACGACATCGACGACATCGTACGTATGTGCCGGGCGCGGATCCGCGTTCCTGACCAGTGGTTCGGCGACTACCTCGCCTCGGTTGGTGCATCACGTATTGCCGAGCGACGTATCCAAGAACTCGCTGAAAAGTTTGGAGCAGAAGACCTGGTCGAGTTTGTTGACGCGTGGTTCGATTACTCGGAGCGGCTGACCCAGGCTGCGATTGAAACGCTGCCAAGTACGGAACTTCACGGAGCATCTGCGCACGACCCGTTCCCGGGCACCGGTCCTGAAGGGGTACCACTGCAAGCAACGATTGCGGTGAAACCGGGAGAAGGACGAATCTCTATCGACCTGCGTGAAAACCCCGACAACTTGCCCAATGGCCTTAACCTAACGCGGGCAACGGCAACCGGGGCCGCGCTCGCAGGCATCCTCTCTGGTATGCCTGAAAACCTTCCGAGTAACGCTGGCACGTTCCGACGAATCGAGGTACAGTTGCGCGACGGTTGCGCCGTTGGCGTACCCCAGCACCCGTTCTCATGCTCCTCAGGAACAACTAACCTCGCAGATCGCGTGGTGAATCTAGTGCAGGCAGCCTTCGCGCAGATCGATGACGGATATGGTGCTGCAGAGGGTGCTGCCGGGCAAGCCCCGGCGAAGTCTGTGATTTCGGGCGTTGATGAGCGCAATGGCAACGCTTACGTGAATCAGATCCTTGTTGGCGGCGTTGGTGGCCCTGCAACCCCATTCGTTGATGGCTGGCCGACTTACCAGCGTCCAGTATGCGGTGCGCTCCTTTACCACGACAGCGTCGAGGTCGACGAGCAGCGCTACCCGATCTTGGTGCACGAGCGCACGCTTGTTGCAGATACTGGCGGCGCAGGTCGCCAGCGCGGTGGTCTCGCGACGCGAGTTGTGTTGGAAGCACGCGATGATGAAGTCACCCTGACATACGGCATTGAAGGAAAGTTGAACCCGCCAAAGGGAGTTCGTGGCGGACACGGCGGTTCTGAGCCAGAAGCGTGGGCTATTGACCCTGCATCGGGCGAGCGAAAGGAGATCCCAATTGTTGGTCGCTATGACTTGCGCCGCGGAGAAAAGGTAGTCTCGATTACCCCCGGTGGTGGCGGCTATGGTGATCCGCTGGAACGCGCAGCAACGGCTGTGCTGATCGATGTCGAGGATTTGCGTGTGACGCTTGAAACCGCCCTCGAGGTCTACGGCGTTGTCATCTCCGATGGCGTGATCGACACTGATGCAACGTTTAAGCGACGACGCGAGCTTTTGGCTGCGCGTTGACGGAGTGTCCCAGAATGGGACATGCACAGCCCGGATAGTTCTGAGACTGTAGTACCACTGAACGGGCGGACCGCTAAGGTTCGCCCGTTCGTTTCTCAGGACAGTGAACACTTTGCTGTCCTTCCCACGAGTCGTAACGAAGTGTGCGGCTCATCGAGAAATGTTATTGACGGAGAAAAACATGGAACCCATTCGAGTCGGAATCATTGGCGTCGGAAACGTTCTGAACCAGTACCTCGACAAAATCGGGGTACACCCTGATGTTCACATCGTTGCCCTGGCGGATGTGAACGAGGCAGCGGTCATCGCGCGTGCGCAGGAGTACGGTGTGAGTAAGGCCTTGAGCCCAGACGAACTACTAGCTGATCCTGAGATTGAGCTTGTGCTCAATCTCACCCCGCCTAGGCTTCACGCCCCGGTGAGTTTGCAGGCGATCGCTGCGGGAAAGCATGTGCTGTCTGAGAAGCCGTTCGCTACCTCTCTTGAGGAAGCACAGCAGATCCTCGACGCAGCTAAGGCCGCCGGTGTATATGTCGGTTCTGCGCCGACCACCTTCTTGGGTTCTGGTGCCCAGACCAGTCGCAAGTTGATCGACGATGGTTGGATCGGCGAACCAATTGCGGCATTCGGATCCTTTGTGAATCGCGGCTACGAGCACTGGCACCCGAACGTTGACCCGTTCTACAGTCCAGGCGCTGGACCGATGCTCGATATCGGACCGTACCTCATTACGAACCTTGTAAATATTTTCGGGCCAGTGCAACGTGTTTCGGCTTCCGCGGCGAAATCTTCAGAGACCCGGCCTCGTCCTAACGGCACCGGTGGATACGAAGGCGAGATCGTGATTCAAACCCCGACACATATTTCGGGATCGATTGACTTCGAGTCGGGAGCTGTTGCCACAGTGATACTGAGCTGGGACGTATGGAACCACAATTTGCCCCACTTCGAAATCTATGGCACGGGAGGCTCAATCTCGGCGCCGAACCCGGATCACTTCGACGGAGCACCCGTTCTGCGTCGCGGTGAAGCACGTGATTTGTCGCTCGACATGACTCCTCCAGGAGGCGGCGACTGGCGCGAGACCGCGTTGACACATCGTGATGATGCGTATCGTGGGATCGGACTTGCCGAGTTCGGGCATGCGATTCGCGCAGGCGTTGAACCGCGAACGGGCGGAGCTTTCGCTTTTCACGTGCTCGAAGTGCTGCTCGCGTTTGAGCAATCATCTCAGGGCGGTCACCACGTCGACATTGCTAGCACCTGCGAACGCCCGCGTCCGCTTCCCTCGGTTGGGCCGCACGAACCTTATCGATTCGACTGATATTAGAACAGTACGCCCCGGCCTCGGCCGGGGCGTACTGTTCTCTCAACAATGGGAGAAGACCGATGCTACAACGTAGAGTTCAGAACAGGTCAGCCCGTGGTCAACTGACTGTTGGCGAACTAGTGTCTAGGCCGCACCTTGGCCTTGAACTCGCTGCGGGGGCTGCCGGACTTGAACGGCGGGTTCAATGGACGCATACGTCAGAACTCGAAGATCCCGGTCCGTGGCTTGAAGGTGGTGAGCTGCTGATAGTCAATGGCTTTGGGATTCCGGAAGATGCTCCTGGCCAGACTGAGTATGTTCGTCGCCTCGCCCGACATCGGCTTGCTGGTGTTGCAGTGAGTGTTCGCGCCCCGGAGCTTACTTCGGAAATGCTCGCGGTTGCGGACGAACTTGGTTTCCCAGTGATGAGGATTCCACGCCAGGTTCCATTCATCGAACTCTCGTATCTCGTCGCCAATGCGAGCGAACGCTCGACTCGAGATCGGCTCGCCAAGCACCTCCATATATTCGATACGCTCCGGTTGCGGAACACGATCAACAGTGATGTCCCAGACATCTACCGCCAGCTCGAACAAATCTCCGGGTACCGGCTTGCGCTTGTTTCTCCTTCCGGCCAGGCATTGCTTGATGAATGGCCATGGGTACCTGAGATCGATTGGGGAGATCGACTCGACTCGACAGACCTGAGGGTTGTGCCAGGTGGTTATCTAGTCCCGCTCGTTGTCGGGGATCGGGTCACTGCCTATCTTGTGGGCATTGAAGACAACGACCTGTTACCTGAGGGGCTTGCAGCGCTTCAGCACGTGAGTACGCTCGCTGCTCTGGACGCCGTTGAGGATCAGCGCAGGCGTGAGTCTGAACACCGCATCGGGGCTTCAGCTTTGGCCAGAGCGTTGGAACAGGAAACGCCGCAGGAGGAGATCGAGCGGGAGCTTTACGAATCTGGACTTGTCAGGGAAGTGCCGTTCCGGCTGATTGCGTTCGGTCGGATTGCGCATGCAGTTCCCGAAACGCGCGCGCGGGATTGGCTCGCGGATCGACGGATTCGCCATGCGATTCTCTGGCAGGAACAACTCATCTGCATGCTGCAATGTGATGACGCGCAGCTCGCCGAGCTCAGTAGCGCTTTAGACGTCTCCATCGGTGCGAGCCCAACGAGTATGAACGTCGCTGAGATTCCGAGAATGCTGCGGCAGGCACGCTGGTCGTTGAGCCTTGCCGATGAGCATCAGGCTCCTGAGATTATTTTTACCGAGCAACAGCTTGGGCTTGCGCGTTGGCTGAATCCAGATGCCAAGACGATAGATCGGATTGCCGAAGATACCCTACGGCCGTTGTTCGAACACGACACTAGTCACGGGTCCGATCTTGTCGACACACTCGCTGTGTATTTCAAACAGAACGGTCGCATGCGAGCGGCTGCCGGTGTGCTTTTTGTGCATGAACATACACTGCGATACCGGTTGAGCCGAATTGAACAACTAACAGGCAAGAGTTTAAAGACTATGCGTGAATCATTCGAGCTCTGGCTCGCAGTAGAAGTTCAAGATCTGTTCGCTCGCAACGAGGAATAGCGCCCCAAACCGCTGGTATCAAAGTGGGACACTTTCGAGTTCATACGAAGTGGGAGCCTAAACCGGTACGCGTCGTCACCGGTCGACGACCCCGCTTCGAACTTTAGGAGAACCCATGAACAGCACGGCCGCAGCCGTCGCAGGTATTGGTGACCCCAAGGCGCCTGTTCGGCGTCGTACCGTCGCCCAAGCGATTATCGAATATCTACAGGTGCAGTACAGCGATTTCGACGGTGAACGCCGTCGTTTGATTCCCGGCATGTACGGAATCTTCGGCCACGGGAACTCTGTCGGGCTCGCGCAGGGCATTGACGAATATGGCGTTGACTTCCCACATTATCCGGGCAAGAACGAGCAGAGCATGGTGCACGCAGCCATTGGCTTTGCGAAAGCATCAAACCGTGCCGCAACACTCGCGTGTACCGCTTCAGCCGGCCCCGGCTCAACGAATATGGTGACCGGTGCTGCAACAGCCACGACGAACCGGTTGCCTGTGTTGCTCTTCCCGGCCGACATCATTAACAATCGGTTTGGCGACCCAGTGCTGCAGCAGATTGAGCATCCGATCGAACGCGATGTATCGGCAAACGACTGCTTCCGGCCGGTGAGTAGATACTTCGACCGTATTACCCACCCTGGCCAGCTGCTTTCCACGCTTCCTGAAGCAATGCGTGTGCTGACAGATCCCGTCGAGACAGGCGCAGTCGTTGTCTGTCTTCCTCAGGACGTGCAAGGAATGGAGTTCGACTTCCCGGAGGCATTCTTTACTCCACGAGTCTGGCACATTCGTCGCCGTTCCGCAGTAGAGGAAGAACTCATCGGTGCGGCTGAGATTATTGCTGCATCGAAGCGGCCAATCATTGTGGCCGGTGGTGGAGTGCGCTATTCAAAAGCGCAGAAGGCGTTGGCTGATTTTAGCGATCGCTTTGGCATCCCGGTCGTTGAGACCTATGCAGGCAAGGGCGCAGGCCCGATTGGTGCGCTCGGTCTCGGCGCTCTTGGCGTGACCGGTACCGTTGGCGGCAACCAGATTGCAGGGGACGCCGATTGCGTGATTACGGTCGGCACTCGTCTGCAAGACTTCATTACCGCATCGCACTCGATTTTCAGTCACCCTGACGTGAAGATCGTGAACCTGAACGTCGGTTCGTTTGACGCGCATAAGATGGGCTCATATCCAGTAGTTGGTGACGCGAAACGCTCATTGCTGGCAATACACGAGAAGCTTGTTGAGATTAACTTCGCTCCGGTTGATTCATACCCGGAGGAGATTGCGGCGGCTCAGGAGAAGACTCGCAAGGCACGCGAGTACGACCTTCAGGATTTTGCCAACGAGAAAATGAGCCAAGCTCAGGTGATCAATGTGCTCAACGAGCGCATCACCGCACAGGATGCGCTTGTGCTTGGCTCGGGCGGTGTTGTCGAGGGTATCCACAAGGCTTGGGATCCTTCCAACGGCGCTGAGATTCACTTCGAATATGCGAACTCCTGCATGGGCCATGAGATCCCAGCTGGACTCGGCTACAAGCTTGCCCAGCCTGATAGTGATGGCGAGGTGTATGTGCTGATCGGTGACGGCACCTATTACATGCAGCCGACCGAGCTCATCACTGCGGTGCAGGAAAAGCAGAAGATCATCGTGATCGTGATTGATAACCGTGGGCACCAGTGCATCTGGCCGCTCCAGGCTGCCAAGGGCGGCGGGCAGGAATTCGGTACTCAGTTGCGCGAACGTAACCCAGTTTCCGGACGGCTTGACGGACCGATCGTAGACGTCGACATCGCGGCGAACGCTGCGAGCATGGGTGCTGCAGCGTGGTCAACCAACACGGTCGAAGAATTCACAGCAGCTCTCGAAGAGGCGAACTCGGTCTCCGGCCCGGCCGTCATCGTGGCAAACGTCGAACAGTTCCGCTATTTGTCAGGAAATGGCGCGTTCTGGGATGTTGGTGTGCCAATGACCTCCCAGCGTGAAGTTACTCGTGAGGGCGTCGCGAAGCATCTCGCCGGACGCGAACGTCAACGCTATTACAGCGCGACGGTTGCTCCAAGCGAGAACTAGGAGCGCGGTAAGTAAACGCAGGGCGGGCTGAATCTAATCGTGATTCCGCCCGTCCTGCATGTGTTTTAACGAGGAAAGAGAGATTATGGGTTCATTCGTTGTTATTAACCCAGCAACCGGTGAAGAGGTAGCTGCATACCCTGCCGCTACCGATGCTCAAGTCGACGCCGGAATCGCAGCTGCTGATCATGCATATCGTGGCTGGGCACGCAACACGACGCTAGAACAGCGAACGACCGCCGCAGCGCGATTGGCAGAGTTGTTCGAGGAACGAGCGGAAGAGTTCGCAGAGACCATTAACTGTGAAATGGGAAAGCCCATTGCGCAGGGGATCGGTGAGACCAGATTCTCTGGAGCGATTACTTCGGCCTACGCCCGCAAATCGGCAGAATGGCTTGCCGATGACGCGGTGGAAGCCGAAGATGGGCTGCGAACCTTCGTACGTTACCAGGGCATTGGAGTGCTACTCGGGGTGATGCCGTGGAATTTTCCGGTGTATCAGGTCGTGCGTTTTGCTGTTCCCAACTTAATTCTCGGTAATACCGTACTACTGCGCCACGCCTCCCAATGCCCCGAATCCGCTCTGGCGCTCGAACGAATCTTCCGTGATTCTGGTTTCCCGGAGGGCGCCTACGTGAACCTTTTCGCGACCCATGACCAGATCGCAGAGATTATTGCGGACGATCGGGTTCAGGGTGTCTCGCTCACTGGATCGGAGCGGGCAGGTGCTGCCGTGGCCGCACAAGCTGGTAAGCATCTCAAGAAGTGCGTGCTTGAGCTCGGCGGTGCTGATGCGTTTTTGGTGCTCGACACCGAGGACCTCGATCACGCTGTGGAGCACGCGGTGCGCGGACGGATGGACAACAGCGGTCAGAGCTGCACCGGGTCCAAACGCATCGTCGTGCTTGACAAGTACTTCGACGAGTTCTCTGCGAAATTTGTAAGCGCACTCGGTGAGCAAAATCTCGCGAACGGTGACTTCGGCCCGCTTTCGTCGAGCGCGGTGACTCGTGAGCTCGCGGAAATGGTAAATGGCGCGGTTGCACAGGGCGCCGAGATCCTCGTCGGCGATGGGGACCCAGTGGGTAACGTCTTTACCCCAACGATTCTCGCTGGTGTCACCCCGGCCATGGATGTGTACCGTCAGGAGCTTTTTGGGCCTGTTGCGCAGCTCTACCGTGTGAGCACTGATGAAGAAGCAATTGAACTTGCAAATTCATCGCCATTGGGCCTCGGCTCAGTCATCATTTGCGATGATCTTGAGCGAGCAGAGCTGGTTGGATCACAGCTTGATGTCGGAATGGTGTTCATCGGCGCGGCAGGCCTGAGCGCAGCTGATGTGCCGTTCGGCGGCGTAAAGAAATCTGGGTTTGGTCGGGAAATGGGACGAGCTGGGCTCTTGGAATTTGCCAACAGGAAAGTTTTCAGGTTCGCAGAAAGAGCCGATCTGCCCCGTGCTACGGCGCAGATCAATTCAAATTCTGGCTGAGTTCATAGCAGGCAGGAAGCTCAAATGAGCATCAACGAAGAACACACAAGAGGAGCACCATGTCCAAATCACGCGCGATCCTCATCGTGCCAGAGGATCGACCAGCACCGCCATTGGAGTCATTCGCGAATGAGACCGAAGTGACGGTGGTGAGAACTGTGGCGGAGTTTCGGGAGGCGCTGCCAGGAACCGAGATTCTCTTCTTGAATGATTTCCGTACCCAGTTGCTCCGAGAAGTCGGGCCAGGCGACTTGAAGTGGATTCATACCTCAAGCATCGGAGTCGATGCGTTACTCACCCCCGAAATTGTTGACAGCGAGATTTTGGTGAGTAATTCACGCGGCGTCTGTGAGCGGCCGATCGCTGAGTGGATACTCGGGGTCATCGTCATGTTTGCAAAGGATCTGCGACGCACCGTAGAACTGCAACTCCAACGGAAATGGCTACACAAGGAGACTGAGCCAATTCTCGGACGAAAGGTACTAGTAGTCGGCCCTGGCCCAGTAGGACAGGAGACTGTGCTGCTTCTGCGTGGAGCAGGAATGGAAGTCACAGTGGTCGGACGAACTGCAAGGATCGACGACCGAATCGGTGAGATTCACGCGTTCTCGGATCTTGACTGTTTACTCGGAGGCGCTGACGATGTTGTGCTTACGATGCCTCTCACAGAAGAAACGCGTGGGCTTTTCAACCGCGAGCGTTTTGCGCGCATGCGACCGGGAGCACGACTAGTGAATGTCGGACGAGGGGCGGTCGTTGTGGAGGCGGATCTCCTTGACGCTATTGACTCTGGCCACCTCGCTGGAGCTGCCCTTGACGTGTTCGAACAGGAACCTCTCCCGCGCGATCATCCGTTCTGGTTGCGACCAACGATTCTTGTCTCTCCGCACGCTTCAGGTGACCTCGCCGGCTGGCGGGGTCGCGTCGCTGAATGTTTCGCCAAGAATCTGCTGAAGTGGAACGCCGGCCAGCCATTGGACGACGTTGTTGATTTGAAACGTATGGGGATCATCGCTGGTTAATTCGATACATGAAATGATGTGAGCCAGATGAATGGGGAATCTGGCTCACACGTGTTTCAGGCTGGGACATTTAGGGATGCCCTGCGGTGTCTAGGGTTGCTCTGCAAGCAAGATTGTTCAATGATGAGGATTCAATGACGCGCGTAATACAAGACTTCTCAGCGGAAGCGACGAGTGCCGGAAATACAACCCCAGTGACGAGCAAAATCTCGCTCAAAGGCAATATGGGAGTGGGCGAGCTCGTAATGAGTGTGCTCGCATTCTCATCACCATTGACCACAGTTGCTGGAACTCTACCGGTTCTACTTATTTTCAGTGGGCAGACCGCCCCTGCAATTTATATGTTACTCACACTGATGTTGGTGGTGTTCTCCGTGGGGTTCGTTCGGATGAGCCGGAACGTGAAGAACCCTGGCGGCTTTTACGCGTTTGTGACTGCTGGAATCGGGAAGCCTGCAGGTCTGGGTGGCGCCTTGCTGGCGCTCGTTGGTTACGTGTTTATTGGGTTCTTTGCCCCATCGCTGTTCGCGATTACGCTCCAAGGCTGGGTTGTTAACGCCTTGAACGGACCTGATATCCCGTGGTACTGGTATGCGCTTGGAATCATTGCTGTAACCACGTATCTTGCATACAACCGAATCGATCTGTCTGCCAAAGTGCTTACGACAGTCATGGTCTTGGAAGTCATCGTGGTCGTGGTGTTTGACGTGCTCGCATTTGTGAATTCCGGGGCGAAAGAGCCCGGGGGCCTAGGGCTTGCATTGCCGAGTTTGACGGACGCGAGTATTGGTTTGGCGTTGCTCTTTGCCGTTGGAAATTTCTTCGGCTTCGAAGCCACTGTGATCTACCGAGAAGAGGTGAAGAACCCAGAACGAACCATCCCTCGCGCGACATATCTTGCCGTCGTTGGAATTGGGCTCTTTTACGCTGTTGCGGCCATCGCCTACATTGCCTTCCTAGGCGGTTCAAATGTGCAGGCCGCCGCCGAAGCCAATACAGTCAACCTGTTCGACGACGCGTTACGTGCATTCGCAGGGAACCTATTCGCTGATATCGCAGTGGTGCTCTTGATGACCTCGATTCTTGCCTCAATGCTCTCAATTCAGAACATTGCCGCACGTTACAGCTTCTCGCTAGCCGTTGATCACGTGTTGCCGCGACGCCTAGCGCGTGTGCACCCGGCGCACGGCTCCCCACACATCTCAGCTCTTTCTGTTGGTGCGCTTTGGGCGGTTGCCACCGTGTTGTTCTCAGTTCTCGGCATCGCACCCGAGAAAATCTATCCTGTAGCCAGCGGTAGCGGTACGTTCTCTGTGCTGCTCCTGCTGTTTATTACCAGCATCGCTATTTTCGCGTTCTTCTTGCGTCCATCAGCACGGAAGGGGACAGCGGCTTGGAAGGTGCTTCTTGCTCCGGCGATCAGCGCGGTCTTCTTCGGTATCGTGACGTTCTTGGCGATCAGGAACTTTTCGGCGTTGATCGAAGGTTCAACGTTGATGACAGGAATCTTTATGTCATTCACCTTTGCACTCTTCATCGGCGGCATCGCTTACGCCCTGTATCTGCGTAGGCAGAAGCCTGACGTGTATGCGCGATTGGGCCGCCAGAGCGTATAAGGCCTCAGCGCAGCAGTGCCCCAGACAGGGATCAACATTCCTGCCTGGGGCACTGCTGCGTGTGGGCAGCGGCTTATTCGTCTGCAGTGTCTCAAAGCGGCACAAACTCCTTCGCGGCACTTGCTCGATAGTTATGTAACCGCAGGAAGCTCGCCAGTAACGGCGTCTTGCAGCGGGCCAGAGATCCATCAACGACGAGGATGATATGACTGACGCGCCCTCGGTGACCACTCCATTGGTCGCCCTGAACAACATCCAGAAAACCTTCGGTGCAGTAACTGCGCTTCGCGGCGTGAGTATCGATGTACTCCCGGGAGAGACATTCGCTCTACTTGGGGACAACGCGGCTGGAAAATCGACGCTCATGAAAGTGCTTACTGGTGTGTACCAGCCCGACCAAGGCACAATTCGCATGGACGGAGAACAAGTCGCTTTCTCGAGTCCTGCAGCGTCACGATCAGCCGGCATCGAAATGGTTTATCAGGACTTCGCCCTGGCCGACAATCTCGATGTGCGCACCAACATCTTCCTGGGGCGTGAACCACAGAGGAACGTCCTTGGGCCTTTGGTTCGTGTTGTTGACAGGAAGAAAATGGAACGCGAAACAAATCGCGTACTTGAGCGCCTCGATATTCCGATTAATCCGCGGTTGAAGGTAAAGCGGCTCTCCGGCGGCCAACGGCAGGCGGTGGCCATCGGTCGTGCGCTTGCCTTTGACGCGAAGCTCATCATCATGGATGAGCCAACGGCGAACTTGTCCGTCGCCAAGGTCGACAAGTTGATCGAGGTTACACAGAAACTCAAAGATCTTGGGATCGCGGTAATCATCATCACGCACCGCCTCGATGAAGCGTTCGCAGTCGCTGACCGCTGCGCCGTGATGCGGCAAGGCGAGGTGGTGGGGCGGTACCGGATGGATGAGGTATCTGAATCTGAGATCGCGCACCTGATTTCCCAGGGAAATCTCGACGCGTATGAGTCAGCCGAAACGGATATTCCCGCCGAACGTCGCCGGATAGGCAGCACCTCGGCAGTCACACACTCTGAACAGATTCCGACGAACGGGAGCGACGCATGAATACCAACACTGTCGCAGTCATGCTGCGTGAGATGAAGCAGGACGGTCCAACGCCAGCAACGCGCTTCAAACACTTCATTGGAGATTATGGAATTCTCCTCATCTTCGCGGCACTGCTGATCTTTCTAGCGTTCGCGGCTCCGAACTTCCTAACGCTCGATAACATCGTGAACGTCGTCCGGCAATCGTCAATCATTGGCATTGTCGCGCTCGGTATGACGTTTATTATGATCACTTCCGGCATCGACCTCTCGGTTGGTTCGGTCGTAGGCCTCGCGGGAATGGTGTTTGCGATTCTCGCCCCAGCGAGCGGGTCAGCACTGTGGATCCCACTGATCGTCGGCCTCAGCGTAGGTCTCCTGGTTGGTTTTCTCAGTGCGGCACTCGTTGTGTGGGGAAAAGTTCTGCCGTTCCTAGCAACACTGGCAACCATGGCGATCGCTCGCACTGCTGCTCTCGTCCTCACGGACGGTCAGGTGGTTTCTGGATTGAGTGGCCCTGCAGAATGGCTTGGCGCCGGTTTCATCGGCCCGATCCCAGTACCTGTGATCATTTTCATTGTCGCCGCGTTTATTTGCGACTTCGTTCTCAGCCGAACGAAGTTTGGATCTCACGTATACGCGGTCGGCGGAAACGAAGAGTCGTCGAGAAAGGTTGGCATTTCGGTCAGCCGTGTTTTGTTCACGGTTTATCTGATTGGTGGCGGACTCGCAGCGCTCGGCGGCTTGGTGCTGACTGCGCGTCTCAACGGAGCTGCCCCAACGGCCGGACTTACCTACGAATTGCAAGTGATCGCAGCGGTCGTGATCGGAGGTACCAGCCTCTTTGGCGGCGTCGGCACGATTCGCGGAACCGTGATCGGTGTCCTACTTCTCGGCGTCGTGATGAACGGCATGAACTTGCTTGGTGTTTCGAGTTATTACCAACAGGGCGTGCAGGGCGTGATCCTCGTTCTCGCGGTTCTGCTGACCCGTTGGAAATCTGACTAGAACGCCCACTTGTAATACCTAATTTTGAAAGGAACAGAACCATGAATATGCGACGACGCATGTCTACGGTAGCCGCTCTGATCGCTGCCGCCAGTCTCATCCTCACCGGATGCTCAAAGGGAGACTCCGGGGAAGCCGGGACTTCCGGCAATGAGGAACAGTACAACATTGGCCTAGTTGCGCTTGACCTGCAGGATCCAGATATTGCGCACATGGTCGATGCCATGCAGACAACCGCAGAATCGGAGAACGTGAAACTCCAGGTCGCTGACTCCAAACGGGACGTCTCGAGCGAGCTCAACCAAGTTGAGGATCTGCTCACACGTCAGGTGGATGCGGTCATCTTGCAACCACTCGACGGTGAGGCCAGCCAGAATGCTGCGAAGCGTGTCATAGACGCTGGTGTGCCGCTCTTTATCTTGTTGACGGAATTCGTTGAAGGTTCTGACATTGGATACGAAAGCTACATTGGCATTGACGATACGCTCGCGGGCAAGATGCAGGCCGAATACATGAACGAGTTGATGCCTGACGGTGGAGACATCGTCTTCGCCGCGGGTGCGTACGGTTCTTCGTGGACGGATCGTCGTAAAACAGGTTTTGCCGATGCGATCAACGATAACTTCAAGATCGTCGCCGAGTTCCAGGCGAAAGGTAGCCGTGACGAGGCAAAGCGCAACATGGAAGACGTGCTGCAGCGTTTTGGTGCTGGCAAGATCGACGCCGTTGTCGCGAACAATGACGAGATGGCGATTGGTGCGGCATCTGCCATTAAGGATGCCGGACGAACCGGGGACATCGGTGCGGTAGTCGGCGTGGACGGCACACCTGCCGCTGTAGCAGCAATTGAAGCGGGCGAGATGTCAGCGACCGTACGGCAGGACTCGGCTGGCCAGGGCGAAGAAGCTGTTCGCGTGGTGCACGCCTTCCTTGAAGGCGAAAAGGTTGAGAACCGGTACACGCTACCATTTACGCTAATCACCAAGGAGAACGCGGCCGAATTCGGTCAGTAGGACTGCGCTTCCGCCAGACGGGGTGCTCTTGCAGCAGCAGGGGCACCCCGTCCTGATCTGGCACAGATGGCACAGGTCTTTCACTGCATACACTGCGTGAGTAGGTAGTGATTGGGGTACAAGGATGTCGAATCAGACGATTAAGGCAATGGATAACACGCAGCTACTCACCAAGCTGCGAGCCTTTGGGATTGAGGTTGATGACGCATCGCGCCGTCGATCTGAGTATTCTTTCGACGCCTCGAACTATCGCATCCGTCCCAAAGCGGTGGTCTTTCCGAGGACTGTCGAAGAGATCAGGAATGTGCTTCGTGCAGCAAATGAAGCCGGCATGCCGGTCACTACGCGAGGTGGCGGCACCTCCATGGCTGGTAATGCCATTGGACACGGCCTCATCCTTGATCTTTCCCGGCGTTTTACTGCTGCTGCAGAAGTCAACATCGAGGATCGCACGGTGTGGGCGGATGCCGGAGTAGTTCTCGGTGAGCTGCGCAAGCTCGTTGAACGTACGACAGGCGGCGAACTAACCTTTGCGCCAGACCCGTCATCGCTCAGCCGTGCGACCGTCGGTGGTTCAATCGGTAATGATGCGTGTGGCAACCACTCTGTAGCCTACGGTCGTATGATGCAGCACCTGCGAGAAATTGAGGTGGTCACTGTTGACGGGGCGCACCTGCGGCTCGCACGCGGGAGCATCGAAGCGGTTGATCCGGAAGACGCGCAGTCGACTGCGCGCGCTAAGCAACTCACCACAGAACTCCGTGAACTGGTGCAGGCACATCTCGCTCCGTTGAGGGTCGAACTGCAGAGGATCCCTCGGCAGGTGTCGGGTTACCATCTCGGGCATTTGCTACCTGAACAGGGCTTTGATGCTGCGGCGGTGCTCGCCGGAAGCGAAGGTACTATTGCGGTCATTACTCGTGCATTGGTCGGGCTAGTGCCGCGCCCGGCGGCGGTGGCGCTATTGTGCCTCGGGTACGAAAGCACTATCGAATCAGCTCGCGACGTCATGAAAATTCTCGAGAGTCAGCCGACCGCAGTTGAAGGGCTTGACCGTTCCATTGTCGAGATCATGCGGCACCGGCGCGGCGCGGAGAGTGTCGCCGGGCTACCCAACGGCGGAGCGTTTCTCATGGTGGAGTTCTCAGCCAATGACGTCGACGATGCTCGGGTTCAGTGTGAGCGACTGCTCGAAGCGCTGAGCGTCGAGGGGCGGGCCATAGACTCCGCGGTCGTGACCGATCCGGCTACCCGTGCGAAACTGTGGCGTGTACGTGAGGACGGTGCCGGTCTCTCCTCACGTCGTGTCGACGGTAAACAGACATGGCCAGGTTGGGAAGACTCGGCCGTGGCACCTGAGCGGCTTGCTGACTACCTGGAGGAATTGCTCCCACTCGTTGAAAAATACCAGTACTCCGCGTTTATGTACGGCCATTTTGGAGCGGGCTGTGTGCATATGCGCCTCGACTACGATCTGAGGAGTCAAAGCGGCAGGAAAGACTTCGAAGCATTCACGCGAGAAGCTGCTGCACTCGTTGTCGCACATAGTGGCTCTCTTTCCGGCGAACACGGAGACGGTCGGGCCCGAAGCGAATTGCTCAGCGTGATGTATTCGCCTGAGATGATTCAACTTTTCGCGACCTTCAAGCGAATATGGGATCCCGAAAACCTGTTAAACCCGGGGATCATTGTTAGTCCTGATGCATTCACCGCTTCGATAGCGCTCGCTGGCATGCCTGCTCCGGGGGCAATACCCGGTGGCCAGTTGATCTCCGCTGAAAACGGGACCAAGGGTCTCTCCAACCAAACGCCAACGCAACTGCCTTTGGCTAGCCCGTATGTTGGCAATGCGCATGCGTGTATTGGCGTGGGACGCTGCCGTGCAACCAGCGGCGGGTTTATGTGCCCGAGCTACCGGGCAACCAAGGATGAGAAAGACAGCACCCGAGGTCGCGCGCGTGTCCTTCAGGAACTCACGCGCGCTAACAAGAACAGCGTTGGAGGCTGGTCCTCACCAGAGGTCAGGGATGCGCTCGATCTTTGCCTGTCATGTAAAGCATGTTCAAGTGACTGTCCAACCGGCGTCGACATCGCTGAAGCAAAGTCTGAGCTGATCGACGAACACTACCGGGGGAGGATCAGACCGTTCACGCACTATTCGATCGGCTGGCTACCACGGTGGCTACCGTTCATCGGATTGTTCTCAGGCATCGCTAACGCCGGATCCCGGATCGGTGTGCTCCGCCGCGTTGCCGATTGGCTTGGCGTAAGCGCCAGGCGGAGCCTGCCCACTTTCCGCTCTCGCAGCGAAATCCGTACACGTCTCAAAGAAGCGGCGTTCGAACCAGACGGAGCAGTCCTTCTGTTTGCTGACAGCTTTACGAAAGCTTTCCGGCCAGAAGCGATCCCTGCCGCGGCACGTGTGCTTGGATCTACCGGAACTACTGTTGGATGCACGGCAGAAGCCTGTTGCGGCCTCACTTGGATTTCGACCGGTCAGCGTGATGCTGCACGCCGGCGGCTTGAACGTCTGATTCGACGTTTCGACGACGGGACGGATCGCGACATCGTTGTGCTCGAACCGAGCTGTGCGGCAGCAATCCGTGATGAGGGACCCAAAATGGTCGGAAGCGCTGCAGCTGATCGTGTTGCTGCGCGAGTGCGTTCGTTCTCGGTTGCGGTTGACGAAGCGGTTCAGCGCGGATGGCTTCCGACCGCGCCTGCGCCGGAAGCCGCTGTGCTCCAAACTCACTGCCATGAGCACGCTGTCTTCGGTTCAGGCGCACAGAAACGAGTGTTGGGGGCGTGGGGTGTCCCTCAGATTGTCGAATCTTCGTCATGCTGTGGAGTCGCGGGAAACTTCGGATTCGAGTCGGAACACTTTGACATGTCGATGCAAGTGGCTGAACACTCGCTCGTGCCAGCACTGAGTCAGGCGCCCGAGGGGGCGATCGTGCTTACCGATGGGTTTAGCTGCACTATGCAAGTCTCACAAATCAACCCAGATCTTTCCGGGCAGCATCTGGCTCTCGCGCTTGATCCCGCCAGAGTAGTGATCTCAGATCCTTCGACGACGTAGAGGCTCTGGACATAGCTTCGGCGCTCACGACTGAAAAGACGTGAGCGCCGAAGCTATGTGAGATGCGAACAAAAGTGCGCTACCAGCCGCCCTGCCACCCGGTGAAGAGTCCGAAGGGAAGACGCTGCGGTTCCTCACCAGGAACCGCATGCAGGAAGTCGAAGTCGCACCCTTCGTCTGCCTGCGTCACATGGTCAAGGAAGAGGCGTCCGTAGCCACGCGTGTACTTGCGCTCCGGTAGCTTGAATTCTGCCAGTCGTCGTTCGAGTTCTTCAGCCGGAATGTCGAGGTCCAACCGTTTCATCGCGACATCAAGCACAATAGGATCGCCATCGCGCACCACTGCTAGTGGGCCGCCCGCTGCCGCCTCGGGTGAGACATGCAAAATCGTAGTACCGAATGCGGTACCGCTCATACGCGCGTCTGAGATGCGTACGACATCGCGAATGCCGCGCTTCAATAGCTTCTCCGGGATCGGAAGCATGCCCCACTCCGGCATGCCCGGGGCTCCCACAGGGCCGCAATTGCGGAGCACAAGTACTGATTCTTCGGTGATTTCTAGATCTGGATCGTCGATTCGGTTGCCGAGGTCAGTCATACTGTCAAACACGACAGCGGGACCGCGATGCGTGAGCAACTCTGGACTCGCGGCACTTCGCTTGATCACTGCGCCATTCGGGGCCAACGAGCCACGCACCACCGCGATGCCACCTGAAGTGTCGAAGGGAGTCTCGAGCTTGGAGATGACCTCGCCATCGGGGTCGGGCGCGTTTGCGAAACCTGCTGAGATTGATTCTCCCGTAACCGTGATCGCATCCTGCTTTAGGAATGGTGATAGCTCCTTCAACACTGCACCAATGCCTCCGGCATTGAACAGCTGCTGCACGAGGTACTCGCCAGAGGGGCGCACGTTGACGATGCGAGGTGTGCGCTCGGAGATCTGGTGGAAGCGATCGAGCTCGAGTTCATAGCCAACGCGGCGGGCGAGCGCGAGCAGATGGAGCACGGCATTCGTTGAACCACCGATCGCCATCAACAGCGTGATTGCGTTGTCGAATGCGTCGGGGGTGAGGATCTCACGCGGCGTTGGGCCGCCGGTCAGTGCCATCTCAACCGCACGGCGCCCGGTTGCTTCAGCTGCCTGAGCTCGCCGCGCATGCACCGCAGGAATCGCTGCGGTTGACGGGAGACACATACCTAGCGCTTCGGTGATTGAGGTCATGGTTGAAGCTGTACCCATTTCGCTGCAGTGCCCGGCAGTGGGTTTTGCTGAAGCTTCGAGCTCGTCGAAATCTGACTGTGTCATCCGGCCCGCGCGGAGTTCGTCGGCGTACTTCCAAGTGTCAGTTCCAACACCGAGCTGTTTACCTCGGAAAATCGCGGGCTCTTGGGGTCCGCCGGTGAGCATAATGGTGGGAATATCGGCGCTCGCCGCACCCATGAGCTGAGCTGGCACAGTTTTATCGCAGCCGCCGAGCAAAACGATCGCGTCTAACGGGTAGGCACGGATTGATTCTTCGACGTCCATTGCCATCAGGTTGCGGAACTGCATCGCTGAGGGCTTCATCAAGCTTTCGCCGAGAGAAATGGTTGGGAACTCGAGCGGCAGACCACCAGCCATCAGCACCCCACGTTTTACGGAGTCGGCCAAAAGCTTGAAATGTATGTTGCAATTGACAAGTTCTGACCAGGAATTCGCAATTCCAATAACCGGTCGATCCTTGATGGCAAAGCCGGAGAACCCCTCGGCTTGAATCGCTGTTCGATGTACGAATCCGGTGAGATCATGCGGCGCGAACCAGCGTGCACTGCGAAGGTCGGCCTTGGGTGAGTCTTCCATTTTGTTCTTCATTCCTTCTCATATCGGTGAGAAGACGAAATGCATTTGTGGAGTCAACATGGCGGGTGAACTCCAACGCAGCATCGCGTCGCCAATTGCAGTTCAGTACAGCAACCTACGAGCACTGAAACCTGTTCCAAAATGAGACATCCGCGTGCATTCGACGCCGACGTAATCTGACCTCAGACGCGGCGAGAGCAACGTCGGAACATCGGATTCGAAGACAAAGGGGTCGAAAAGGTGAGCAGTGAACGCATAGGTGTTGGGTTGATTTCAGTCGGCTGGATGGGACGCCTCCATGCGCGGGCATATCTGGCAACACGACAGTTCTACCCCGAACTCGAACGCTACCCCGAATTGGTAATCGCAGCGGATCCAGATGAGTCAGGGCGTGCCCATGCTGCTGATGCGCTCGGCTTCCGCGACACCACCGCCGACTATCGCGAGTTGCTAAAACACCCTGAGGTTGACGTCGTCTCGATCTGCGCGCCAAATTTCATGCACCACGAGATCGCCCTCGCCGCCATTGCGGCCGGAAAGCCGTTCTGGATCGAGAAGCCGATGGGGATCAGCGCAACCCAGTCCAGAGAAATCGCGCAGGGAGCCGCGGCAGCGGGTTTGATTACTGCGGTGGGGTTTAACTACCGTCATGCTCCGGCGGTAGCTGAAGCACGTCGCCTCGTTCGAAGTGGTGAGCTTGGCACGATCACAAATGTGCAGATGCGCCTGCTGACAAGTTACGCCTCAGACCGCCAACAAGTGTTTACCTGGAGATACGAGAAAGAACGCGCCGGTACCGGCGTGCTGGGCGATGTGCTCTCACACGGCTTCGATCTCGCCCAGTTCGTCGTCGGGCGGGTCGAATCACTGAATGCGATCACCGAGACCTTCATCCCGGAGCGCCCGCTCCCATCCGGGGGATCAGCGAATAGCTTTGCTAAAGGAGAGGCTTCCACGACCATGCGTGCGGTGGAGAATGAGGACTACGCGGCCGCGCTGGCCAGATTTGAAAATGGTGCTGTTGGGTATTTCGAATCGACCCGTGTCGGTGTCGGCCCCCATGCTGAATTTGTTCTTGAAGTGTATGGGACCGAAGGTTCGCTGCGGTGGAATTTTGAGCGCATGAATCAGCTGGAAATCGCAAAGGATCTGCGCGGTTACCAGACAGTGCTTGCCGATGCGACTTTCGGGGAGTTCGGCCGATTTCAACCGAACTCCGGTCCCGGGATCGGGTTCAACGATCTGAAGACTATTGAGGCCGCGCTGTTTATTCGGTCAGTCATCGAGAAAGAACAATTCGCGCCATCGGTCGCGGATGGATGGTCGGCATCCGAGCTGGTTGACGCCTCGGTTCGAAGCGCTGCCTCAGGGGCATGGGTGAAGGTTCCGGAGGTTACTGGAGTCACGACCTACGATCGCTGAAGTCGACGTCTAGGCCAGCGCCACCCTAACGCTTCTTAATAGCCCATCCACCGACGACCTCGTTGGGCGCTGGCAGCCGCATCTATTTGATGAGCGAAGCCAAGATGGCCACGTCGACGATGATGCCCGGAATCCTGACTTACAACTCATTGAAATGGGCCAGCTCGACATCTAAATCCAGGCCGAAGTAGGACTCCGGTGCAAGCGGTCAACCCCTGACCGAACGGAATGGTGGCCCCGTAGCACTCAGATTCCCCGCCAGGCGCCGATACCTCGAGAACGAACCCTGTAGCAAGTTACCCAACTTGTGGCCGCTGTCGTCGGTGCCTCGCTCGCGGTATACGTTGTGAACAAGGTAACTTTTCCGTTATTTATATAGAGGTAGCGGACCGCGGCAGTGTTCGGCGAGGTCGTCGGGGTTTGCAGGCGGACTTACTTGATTCGGGCTGAGCTTATTGCCAGAGAATCTTGCTACAGATATGGTGAAATCAATATGACATTCCCGCTTCTCGAGATGAGAGGCGGGTTTGTTCTTTCCAAGCGGAGTGATTCGCGGGGCCCGCGGCGATTCGGAGCGCTCCGGCCATCCAAAATGAGGCATTTCTGTTGGCAGTGCTGGCTGGACGCAAATGCCCGAGAATCGCAAAAGCACTGGGTCAAGTTCTTTGCACAGCTACACCAGCAGTACTATGCAAGAGTGTGTGACCTGCTCCACTGTTGGGGCGCTTGTGTGAATAACGCCAGTCAAGGGTCGCGTAAGCCCGGCTGTGTATCGTAGCCTTGCAGGCACTGCCTACCGCCGTCGTCAGGAGGGTTCCCGTGGGGGAGACAAAGAAACTCGTCATTGTCGAGTCACCGACCAAAGCAAAAACCATTGGTGGGTATCTTGGCGACGACTACGAAGTCATCGCTTCGGTCGGTCACGTCCGTGACCTCGCTGAGCCTTCGGCGCTCCCGGCAGAGCTCAAGAAGGGGCCCTTCGGCAAGTTCGCCGTTGACGTCGATAACGGTTTCGCACCGTACTACGTCGTCAACGACAACAAGAAGAAGACGGTCTCGGAACTCAAGCGTGCTCTGAAGGAGGCGGACGAGCTCTGGCTCGCAACAGATGAGGACCGCGAGGGTGAAGCCATCGCGTGGCATCTGCTTGAAGTTCTGAAGCCCAAGGTTCCCGTGCGCCGAATGGTGTTCCACGAGATCACCAAGGACGCAATTGAACAGGCAAAAGCGAACACTCGTGACCTCGATCACGCGCTTGTCGATGCGCAGGAGACTCGTCGTATTCTCGACCGTCTCTACGGCTACGACATTTCGCCCGTGCTGTGGCGCAAGGTCGCTCCCAAGCTTTCCGCTGGCCGCGTGCAGTCGGCAGCAACCCGTCTCGTTGTTGATCGTGAGCGCGAGCGTCTCGCATTCGTCACCTCCGAGTACTGGAGCCTCACCGCACGCTTCATGCCTGGCGATGACGCGGTTGACCGCGTTCCGTTCGACGCAAAGCTCGCTCGCCTCGACGGCAAGCGCGTAGCGACCGGCGGCGACTTCACCGACCACGGTGAGCTGTCTGAGAAGGCACAGCGCGCAGGCGTTGTTTGCCTCGACTCGGCGCGCGCCAACGCGCTGCAAGCTGCAGCCGAGAACGCGTCGGCAACCGTCGCGTCGATCGAGACGAAGCCGCACACGCGTCGTCCCGCAGCACCGTTCACCACTTCGACCCTGCAGCAGGAGGCGTCGCGTAAGCTCCGTTTCAGCTCGCGCCAGACGATGTCGTTTGCGCAGTCGCTGTACGAGAACGGTTACATAACGTATATGCGTACCGATTCGCCCACGCTCTCGCAGCAGGCAATCGCGGCAGCCCGCTCGCAGGCTGCCGAACTGTACGGTGCGCAGACCCTTCCCGAGAAGCCCCGCGTCTACACGGGCAAGGCGAAGGGCGCACAGGAAGCGCACGAAGCAATTCGTCCCGCCGGCGACAAGTTCGCTCGTCCGAGCGAGCTCAAGGGCAAGCTCACCCAGGGCGAGTTCGCGCTCTACGACCTCATCTGGAAGCGCACCGTCGCAAGCCAGATGGCCGATGCTAAGGGCTCGACCGATACCGTGACCCTCGCTGTCTCGCTCGCAGAAAACGGTGCACAGACCCGCGCAGAGTTCACCGCAAGCGGCACGGTCATCACCTTCCCCGGCTTCATGCTCGCGTATGAAGAAGGTAAGGACGAAAAGCGTGGCGACGCAGAGGCGAACATTTCGCTGCCGCAGCTGCACGAGGGGCAGCCCCTCGGCATCGCGCACCCCGAAGCAAAGGGCCACCAGACGAGCCCGCCGCCCCGCTACACCGAGGCAAGCCTCACGAAGCGCCTCGAAGAGCTCGGCGTTGGCCGTCCTTCGACCTACGCGGCAATCATCTCGACGATCATGGACCGCGGCTACGCGACCAAGCAGGGTCAGGCACTCGTGCCAAGCTGGATCGCTTTCTCGGTGGTCCGCCTCCTCGAAGACCACTTCTCAGAGCTCGTGAACTACGACTTCACAGCTGAGATGGAGAGCGACCTCGATGAGATCGCGGCAGGCAAGACCGACCGTGAGCAGTGGCTCAAGGAGTTCTACTTCGGTAGCGACAATCACCCGGGTCTGCGCGGCGTCGTCGACAACCTCGGTGAGATCGATGCGCGCGCGATCAACACGATCCGCATCGATGACCAGATTTCGCTCCGTAATGGCAAGTACGGTCCCTACCTCGAGGTCTTCGACGAGAAGAGCGAGGTTGACGAGAACGGTGAGCTGAAGCCCCGCAGCGTCAACATTCCTGACGGTATGGCACCAGATGAGCTCACGCCAGCAAAGGCACACGAGCTCGCCGATGCTGAGCCCGCAGAGGATCGCGTCGTCGGCTTGCATCCTCAGACCGGCAAGCGCATCATCGCCAAGAACGGCCGCTTCGGACCGTACGTTCAGGAGATCCCGAACGACGACGAAGAGCTGCCCAAGGGCGAGAAGCCGCGCACCGCGTCGCTCTTCAAGAGCATGGACCCCGCGACTGTCGATCTCGACACCGCAGTGGCGCTCCTGGAGCTGCCGCGCGTGGTTGGTGCAGATGCGGAGTCCGGCGCCGAAATCACCGCGCAGAACGGTCGCTACGGCCCCTACCTCAAGAAGGGCACCGACACCCGTTCGCTCACGAGCGAGGATGCGATCTTCACGATCGATCTCGCTGGCGCACAGGAGCTCTTCGCACAACCCAAGTACGGCGCTCGCAAGGCTTCGGCTGCCCTCAAGGAATTCGAGGCGGATCCCGTCAGCGGCAAGCCCATCAAAGTCAAGGACGGCCGTTTCGGTCCGTACGTGACCGACGGTGAGACCAACGCGACGATTCCCCGCGGCGACAGCGTTGAGGACATCACCTTCGAACGCGCGGCCGAGCTGCTCGCGATCAAGCGAGCCAAGGGCCCCGCGAAGAAGAAGGCGCCCGCGAAGAAGGCTGCTGCCAAGAAGCCTGCCGCGAAGAAGACCGCTGCAGCGAAGACCGGCGCGGCCAAGAAGGCCGTTGACCCTGCGCGATCCGCTGCTGCGAAGAAGGCAGCAGAGACCCGCAAGGCAAACGCTGCGAAGAAGGCTGCCGAGGCAGCCGCAGCAGAGTAAGGCACCGGCAGAGTGCGCGGAGTATTCATCACCTTCGAGGGCGGCGACGGCGCGGGTAAGACCACGCAGGTTCGCCTCCTCGAGGAGTGGCTCACCGAGCGCGGCCAGGAGGTCGTGCGCACCTTCGAGCCGGGCGCGACGCCGCTCGGCGCCGAGGTACGCCGTCTCCTCCTGCACGGTGGGGACGAGATTGGTGAGATCGATCCGCGCGCTGAGGCGTTGCTCTATGCGGCGGATCGCGCACAGCACGTCGCCCAGGTTGTCCGGCCTGCCATTGCCCGTGGGGCTGCCGTCGTGCAGGATCGCTACATCGATTCCTCGCTCGCGTACCAGGGCGCTGGCCGCGTGCTCGACGTCGAAGACGTCCGCCGCATCAGCGAGTGGGCAGCCGTCGGGCTGTGGCCCGAGCTGACCGTACTTCTCGACATCGACGCTGAGACTGCGGCTGAGCGCCGCCGTGAGCGCGGGGGAGCGGCGGATCGCCTCGAGGCCGAAGCCATCGAGTTCCACGAGGCCGTGCGCGCTGCCTTCCGTGCGCAGGCAGACGCGGATCCCAGCCGCTTCCTCAAGCTCGACGCATCACGGTCGATTGAGGAATTGCAGCAGGAGATCCGCGCCCGCGTCGCGAGTTTGCTCGACGACTCAGTCAGCGGCAATTAGACCATCGGCAGCGCTGCGGCCGACTCGTGATCGCTCACGAGCTTCAGACCGATCACGCACGCCACGATGCCGAGCAGCAGCAGAATCTTGAGCAGGCTTGCCTGCTCAGCACCGGTGATCATGCCGTAAATTACCGTCAGCGATGCGCCAATAGCGACCCATACCGCATAGCCGGTACCGGTCGGAATCTCACGCAGCGCAAAGGCAAGACCGCCCATGCTGATGACCACAGCGACGCCGAAGACAACCGACGGCCAGAGCTTCGTAAAGCCCTCGGACTTGCCGAGAGCGGTAGCCCAGACGGCCTCGAAGGCGCCAGAAATGATGAGAATGATCCAAGCGAGCACGCTTACCTCCTGTGGCAAGTCTTGTCGCTGTCGGGGTACTTGACCGTCGTCCCGTGGTTCGGATCAGAACCTTCTTTCACTGTACCTGATTTCGAAGGATTTGGCAGAGCGGCCGGTGCGAGGCAGGCTGCGGCTACTGCCAACACGCATCAGCGGTGAAGCACATTGCCGCAAGCCCTTGTGGCGCCTGCAGCACAGTGGGAGTTTGGAAAGCAACCTGCACCGACTGCCCCGGAAGGCTGATCCACATGGCTTCAAGACATCGCGACCGCCAGCAAAGAATTCAAGCCGAGCTTGACGCGGCTCTGGCTGAATTGCAAAACCACCCGTATAACCGCACCGAAATTGTCGCGGCTAGAGAGATCATTGACGGCTTAGAGGGCGAAGATGCCAAGACCATTAATGATGAACTGACCGCACAAAACCTGCCTGACCTCGTAGAAGTAGGCAGGGTGACTGCAAAGTACCTCATGTCATTCGCGAGGCTCCACCCAAGGCGCGTAAAGCTTGAACACAGGCTTCGCCGTATGAAAGCGAAAGAATCGGGGCAATAGGCGCTCTCGTGCCCCGCAAACCCCGCGAAGCATCCCTTTTCCCCCGAAACCGGTAGTTTCTACGCGCTGAAACCCCTGTTTTCGAGGGAAACTATCCTTTTCGCGGGGTTGGGGCGGAGCACGGACCGCGCAGCAGCGATCCGCCAACAAAAACAACGAGGCCCCCACTCACCGAAATGAGCAGGGGCCTCGCCGCAATGCGCCGGCTAGCGAGCTAGCTGGTCATCAGTAATTAGCCGATCGTCGCGCCGAAACGCTCGGGGAGCGTTGCGCGAACTGCGCCGCCGAGCTCAGCGAGCGGCAGCGTGAAGCGGTCCTGAACCTCGAGGGCAGCGTCTGCGCCTGCGAGGTCGGTGACACCGATGCGGAGCACGGGGAAGTCGCGACCTGCGCAGAGGCCACGGAACTTGACGTCTTCCTCGTGGGGGACAGCGACGAGCACGCGGCCCTGCGACTCCGAGAAGAGTGCAGCGGTTGCGTCGACGCCATCGCGCTCGATGATCTCTTCGATCCAGACGCGAGCGCCAACACCGAAGCGGAGTGCACCGTCGGTGAGTGCCTGTGCGAGGCCACCCTCCGAGAGGTCAACAGCAGCCGAGAGGATGCCACCCTGCGATGCAGCGTGCAACAGCTCAGCAAGGCGACGCTCTACACCGAGATCAACAACGGGGGGCTTGCCGCCGAGGTGATCGTGGATGGTGCCAGCCCATGCCGAGCCGTCGAGCTCGGTGCGGGTGGTGCCGAGGAGGTAGAGGTGCTCGCCCTGATCCTGCCAGCCCGACGGAACGCGGCGTGCCACGTCGTCGATGATGCCCATGACGCCAACGACCGGGGTCGGGTGGATCGGGCTGCCAGCGGTCTGGTTGTACATTGAGACGTTACCGCCGGTGACGGGAACCTCGAGCTCGAGGCAAGCGTCCGAGAGGCCTTCGACGACCTGCGAGAACTGCCACATGACCTCGGGGTCTTCCGGGCTGCCCATGTTCAGGCAGTCGGTGACTGCAGCAGGAACTGCACCCGAAGTTGCGACGTTACGGTATGCCTCTGCGAGTGCGAGCTGTGCACCTGCGAAGGGATCGAGCTGGCAGTAACGGCCGTTTGCATCGGTCGAGAACGCGACGCCGAGGCCCGACTCCTCGTCAACGCGGATCATGCCAGCGCCATCGGGGAATGCGAGAGCGGTGTTGCCGCCAACGTAGTAGTCGTACTGGTTCGTGATCCACGAAACATCAGCCTGGTTCGGCGATGCTGCGACTGCGATGAGCTGCTCGCGCAGTGCATCGTTGTCTGCTGCGCGGGGGAGCGTTGCAGCGGTGTCTGCCTGGAGCGCGTCGATCCAGGTGGGGTACGCGACGGGGCGGTCGTACACCGGGCCGTCGACAGCAACGGTCGAGGGATCGACGTTCACGATCTCTTCGCCGCGCCAGTTGATGATGAGTCGGTTGGTGTCGGTGACTTCACCGAGCACGCTGGTCTCAACGTCCCACTTCTGTGCGACTGCGAGGAACGCGTCGAGCTTCTCGGGCGCGACGATTGCCATCATGCGCTCCTGGCTCTCCGACATGAGGATCTCCTCAGCGGTGAGCGAGGGGTCGCGCAGGAGTACGCTGTCGAGCTCGATGAACATGCCACCGTCGCCGTTTGCTGCGAGCTCCGAGGTTGCGCACGAGATGCCTGCAGCACCGAGGTCCTGGATGCCCTCAACGAGCTCACCCTGGAACATCTCGAGGCAGCACTCGATGAGTACCTTCTCAGCGAAGGGGTCGCCGACCTGGACTGCGGGACGCTTGGTGGGGCCGCCCTCTTCGAAGCTGTCCGAAGCGAGTATCGATGCGCCACCGATGCCGTCGCCACCGGTGCGTGCACCGAAGAGTACGACCTTATTGCCGAGGCCCGAAGCGTTTGCGGTGTGGAGGTCTTCGTGGCGAAGTACGCCGACGCCCATCGCGTTCACGAGGGGGTTCTGCTGGTAGACCTTGTCGAAGACGGTCTCGCCGCCGATGTTCGGCAGGCCGAGGCAGTTTGCGTAAGACGAGATACCCGAGACAACGCCGTGCACAACGCGTGCGGTGTCGGGATCATCGATGTCGCCGAAGCGAAGCTGGTCCATGACTGCAACGGGGCGAGCGCCCATCGAGATGATGTCACGGATGATGCCGCCGACGCCGGTCGCAGCACCCTGGAAGGGCTCGATGTACGAGGGGTGGTTGTGGCTCTCCACCTTGAAGGTGACGGCCCAGCCCTCGCCAATGTTGACGACGCCTGCGTTTTCGCCCATGCCGACGAGCAGGTTTTCCTTCATCTTGTCGTTGACCTTCTGGCCAAACTGACGAAGGTACTTCTTCGACGACTTGTACGAGCAGTGCTCGGACCACATGACGGAGTACATTGCGAGCTCGCCCGAAGTTGGGCGGCGGCCGAGGATCTCACGGATCATCTCGTACTCGTCCGGCTTGAGGCCAAGCGCCGCGTAAGGCTGCTCTTTCTCAGGGGTGGCAATCGCATCTGCGACGGTGTCAGGATGATGGCCGGGAACGGCAGAAAGGTCAGTCACGCTCGAATTGCTCCGTTTGTCGAATGTGGATCGGGCGGCTCGAAAGAGAGCTCCATAGACCAGTCTACCTGCCTTGAGAGGTTCCGTGGACCCGCTGTGAAACTCGCGCTGTGACGCGCCTGAGAACGGCGAAAAATTGCGTATATGTAGCTTTTTGCATCTGGCCACGCAAGACTGGAGATATGACCGATACGAACACTCCGCAGCCGTCAGAGACGGTGAGCCAGCAGCAGTCTCCCGCACCGGCGAGCCCGCAGCGCCGCACGCGTGCAAAGTCGGAAACCGAGCCGCGCAAGCTGTCTGGTTTCTTGAAGGTAAGCATCGGAATGCTTATCGTCATCACTCTGTTGGCGATCGTCATGCTGTTTGTTGACCAGATCGATGCCAAGTTCGAGCGCGTGTTTGCGACGTTCTTGCTGTTCGTCATCTTCTCGGTATTCACCGCGGTTGACACGTCACGTCACCGAGTTGCCGAGTGGTATGCACCCGTGGCGCTCATCGCAAACTCATACATTCTCGCGATTTTGCTCGCTGTGATCTGGATGACGCCGAACCACTCGCTCCTGCTCATGGAGTTCTTCTGGAAGTCGTTGATCGTCATCTTCGTCGTCCGCCTGGTGCTCATCCTGAGCGAGGTGCTGATGACCGTGGCGGATCGCGCAGGCGAAACCGTCCTTCGCTTTGCATTCATCTCGAGTGCGCTCGCAGTGCTCTCGGGCATCATGTTCACTGCTCCGCTCGGCGTCGAAGCTTTCGGCCTTTCGATTCCCGATCTGTACTGGCGGATCGCAGTCTCGATTCTCATCCTCACCGCTCTCGGCCTGTCTGTGACGCTGCTGCTTCGCTGGGCGTACAGCTCGGATGAGCGTGCACGTCGCCGTCAGCAGGCGTTCGAGGCGCAGCACTTCGCGCAGCAGCAGGCAGCTGCATACCGCGCGGCTCAGGCACAGCAGGCTGGCATTCCAGGTGTTCCCGCCGTGCCCGTCGCGCAGGTGATCCCAGGCGCACCCGTGCTGCCTGCGGTTCCTGTCCAGCCAGCTGCTCCTGCGGCACCCGCAGCGCCCAGCTTCGCAGCGCCAACGACGCCAGCGGTTGAATCGGAACCGGTTGCCCCGACCGCTCACGTTGCAGCTGTTGCTATCGAACTTGAGGTCGAACGCCAGGCGTCTGCGCCAGATGGCCTGCTGCCCTGGCCGCGCTATGCAGATGGCAGCCCGCTGCCGATTGGCCCCGACGGTCAGCCTGACTTCTCGGCTCAGCAGCGTAAGCACTAGCCAATGAGTTGCTGTCGCTAGGATCCGCGCCGTCAGGTCATCCGGCCCGTCTGATCCCAGCCGACGATTCCAATCAGCGCCCTGTGTGTAGCTTCATTTCGAGGCTCCACACAGGGCGCTGATCTATTTCGCGTAGAATCCTCACGTGAATGAAGCTCCCCTGATCCGCCGTATTGCTGCCGAAGAATATGAGCCCGTAGGTCGATTCCTGCGCGAGGCGAACGAGCAGGACTACGATCTGCCCGAGGGATATCTTTCACAGATGCAACGAACCGGTGAGCGTGACGAGACCTCCGCGGTGATGGTTGCGGTCGATCGTGCCTCGGGTGAGCTGCTCGGCACCATCACCCTCCCGTTCCCTGGTGAACGTCTGCAGGACGACACCGCAGCCGATGAGCTGGATATTCGCCTGCTCGGTGTTGCGCACGCTGCACGTGGGCGTGGGGTTGCGCGACACATCCTCGCGTACTGCGCAGACGTTGCGCGCGAGCGCGGTCTGCGCCGCATTGTGCTCCACACCGGCTCGCACATGCCTGGCGCTCAGCGACTCTACGAGCGTCTTGGGTACCACCGCATCCCTGAGCGGGACTTCGAAATCTTTGAGCAGGGCGAGCAGCGCTTCGTGATCTCCTACGGGTTCAACGTGTAACAGTCGCTCGCTTCGTGGCCGCCCGACCTGGGACGTGCCCAACCCCGCGAAAATGCCCGATTCTCCCGAAACACCCACTTTCTACACGGAGAAACGGTCCATCTCGGCAGAAGCACCGCTTCTCGAAGGGCTGCCTCGGGCTGTCAGGCAACAAAAACCTCGGCCCGCTAGCCCTCCGAAGAGGACTAACGGGCCGAGGTAAGTAACCGAGCAAGCCCGGCTAACGCAAGATCTTAGATCTGAGCGAGCGAGCGCAGAACGCTCGTGAAGAAGCGGATGCCGTCTTCACCCGAACGCATTGCGTCGGGCATGTCAGGACCGAAGCCAGCCTCGATCGCGTGCTCGGGGTGCGGCATGAGGCCGACCACGTTGCCGCGAGCGTTGGTGATGCCTGCAATGTCATCGATCGAACCGTTGGGGTTGATCTCTGCGTAGCGGAAAGCGATGAGACCATCGCCCTCGAGCTGCTTGCGGGTCTCTTCGTTGGCAATGTAGCCACCGTCAGCGTTCTTGAGCGGGATCGTGATGGTCTCGCCCTGCGTGTACTCGTTGGTCCACGCGGTCGACGCGTTCTCAACGACGATGCGCTGGTCGCGGCGGATGAACTGCTGGTGTGCGTTACGGATCAGGCCGCCGGGGAGCAGGTGCGACTCAACGAGCACCTGGAAACCGTTGCAGATACCGAGAACGGGCATGCCCTTGTTCGCAGCATCGATGATGTCGGTCATGATCGGCGAAACCGCAGCGATCGCACCTGCGCGCAGGTAGTCGCCGTAGCTGAAGCCACCGGGAAGAACGATGGCATCAACGTTCTTCAGGTCGTGATCGGCGTGCCACAGGGGCACAACCTCTGCGCCGGCAACGCGAACCGCGCGCTGTGCGTCGCGGTCATCAAGCGAGCCGGGGAAAGTAACGACGCCAATACGAGCGGTCATTATTAACGTGCCTCGCCGTCAACGCTGATCGCGATGACATCTTCGATAACCGAGTTCGAGAGGATCTCGTCAGCTACCTGACGAACCTCAGCAAGAACTTCGTCGGTGACGGGGCCGTCAACGGTGAATTCAAAACGCTTGCCAATGCGAACGTTCTGGAACTTGCCGTGGCCGAGGCGGTTCAACGCACCGGTGGTTGCCTTGCCCTGGGGGTCGAGCAGTTCGGCCTTAGGCATGACATCAACAACAATCGTGGGCAAGGAGAGCCTCCAACTCGCAAGCGAAACAGTCTGTGAATAGTTTAGCCGGATATTTTCGGGAGCATTTCCCACGCCTCGGCTAGAGCGTAAATCTAAGCGTTCTGCGGATCGTTTCCGGTTACGCGTACGTACAGCTCGCGGTACCGATCGTGCGTCTGCGAAACGATGCTTTCTGGGAGCTCAGGAGGGGTGCCCTGCTTGTCCCAGCTGGCTGCGAGCCAGTTGCGTACGATCTGCTTGTCGAACGACGACAGGCGATCCGCGCCCGTGAGCGCCTCATCTGCGTACACCGCAGCGTCCCAGTAACGCGAGGAATCGCTCGTCAGTACTTCGTCAGCAAGTACCAACTCGCCGGTGCGCGGATCGCGTCCAAACTCGAACTTGGTATCTGCCAGCACGACTCCGCGTTCTGCAGCCAGCTCACGCGCGGCGGTGAAGATCTCAAGCGAGGCCTTACGCAGCGCGGACGCCACTTCTTCGCCAACGATCTCAACCGAGCGCTCGTACGTGATGTTTTCGTCGTGCTCGCCGAATGGCGCCTTGTAAGCGGGCGTGTAGATCGGCTCCGCGAGCAGATCACCATCGGTGAGGCCAGCGGGAAGCTCGATGCCGCAGACAGCACCGGTCTCGAGGTACTCCTTGTAGCCCGAGCCGGTCAGCGCACCGCGCACGACGCACTCGATCGGGTACATCTCAAGTCGGCGGCTCACGACCGCACGGTCTGCGACCTCAGCGGGAATCGCCGGAACGTCCTCGCCAGAAGCGAGGTGGTTCGGCATGTCGATCTCCGAGAACCACCAGTTCGACAGAGCTGTGAGCAACGCACCCTTACCCGGAATCGGGGGCTCGAGAACGAAATCAAACGCGCTCACGCGGTTCGATGCCACGACCAGCAGGTAGGGCGAAGCCTCTGCGGTCTCTCCTGCGGGCACGTACAGGTCACGGACCTTGCCCGAATAGATGTGGGTCCAGCCCTCGAGGGGAAGCGGTGCGGGGAGCGTCTGCGTAGTCACCGGTCTATTGTCCCATTAGCGCGGGGTCGTCGCGACATGGGAACTGCGTGCTGTGGATATCTGTCTGCTGTACGGGGCGCGGATCCGCCCAGCCTCCCCACGACACGGCAAGGCGCGTCTGCGATGTCAGTGGTCCCGGCTACCATCAAAGCATCACCAAATAGCCAGGCTTCGAGTGTCAAAATTGACGCTTCAACGGCCGAAATAGTACGGAGTGTGCAACATGATTCCTTTGGGTCCAGTCGTAGCTCGAACCCGTACTGTTGCCCCTCGCGAGCTGGTGTGGAGCTTCATTGCCGACGCTGTGAAGCGTGAAACCTGGTGGTCTGATCTCGTACTCACCGCTGAACTCGGTGCCGAGGTGACCGAGCAGTGGAGCGAGGGAGAGGGCGACGCGGCGGTTGGCCGCGATGCCTTCGGCACCGTTGATGTGTGCTCAGTCGGCCACGCGATCGGATTCCGTTGGCGCGAGCGCGGTGATGAAACTGAAACCGCGGTGCTCATTACGCTGCGTGCGTTCGACGGCGGCACGAGTGTGACCGTAACCGAGACTGGCTTCGATAAGCTCCCGAACGGCGCGGCTCGCGCTTCGGCTTCCCTGGAAGGCTGGAGTGCGTTGCTCCGCTACCTCATCGAGGCGCTGCCCGCGTCTGCCCCTGCCGCGGCCGACGACGCTGCGACTGCAAAGCCCGCCCCTGCAACTGAGCCGGCCACCGAAAATTTCGCCTAGGTAGCGAATCGCGCCTTCGGTAAGACGGTTCACGCCGATTTCGTCTTACCGAAGGTGCGATCCAATACCGAAGCGAAACAACACTGGCCCAAATCGAAAACCGGGCGCCCTCGATCTAGAACCGGGCGTCCTCGACTTGCCGTAGATATGTAATCGGCCGTCAATATGCTGTTTGCGGCGCAATTTGGCATATCTACGGCGGATTGCATATTGACGGCAACAGCGAGCCCCTCAAAACTGAAAATCGACCGTCGTCAGCACGAAAACCAAAGAATTCGTGCTGACGACGGTCGATTTCAAGACGAGGTCAAATCCCGGCCTGAGCCAGGACTTACCCGCTGCCGGCGGGCCCCGCACCGGGGACCAGCCCGCAGCGTCCTACTTACGCGACGCGTGCAGCGATGTCGGTGCGGTGCTGCGAGCCCTCGAGCGAAAGCTTGCCGACCGCATCGTACGCGCGCTCGCGCGCAGCCGCGAACGACTCACCACGTGCAACAACGCCGAGTACGCGGCCGCCGGTAGCAACCCAGCCGCCGTCTTCGGTGCGCGCGGTTGCCGCGTGTACGAGGTGTACGCCTTCGCCGGCGCCTGCAACCTGGCCGGCCTCGGTGATGCCTGCGATGGGGCGACCCGAAACGACGGTGCCGGGGTAGCCCTCGCTCGCGACGACGACGATGACTGCGGGCTCGTCGGAGAACTCGGGCGCCGGAACTTCAGCAAGCGTGCCCTGTGCCGAAGCGAGCAGGTAACGGCTGAGCGGCGAGGTCAGGCGTGCGAGCACGACCTGGGTCTCGGGGTCACCGAAGCGTGCGTTGAACTCGATGACGCGAATGCCCTTGGCAGTCACGATCAGACCGCAGTAGAGCAGGCCCTTGAACGGGGTGCCCTCAGCAGCGAGCTGGCGAACGGTCGGCAGCGCGACAGTCTCGGTGATCTCCTGGATGAAGGCAGCGTCGCCACCCGGCAGCCAGGGGAGGGGCGAGTATGCGCCCATGCCGCCGGTGTTGGGACCCTCGTCGCCATCGAAGATGCGCTTGTAGTCCTGTGCGGGGGTGAGCGGAACAACGTTCTCGCCGTCCGCGAAGAAGAAGAGTGAGACCTCCTGGCCGTCGAGGAACTCCTCAACAAGCACCTCACCGTGGGGTGCCCAGGTTGCGACGTGCTCGATGGCTGCGTCGCGGTCTTCGGTGACGAGCACACCCTTACCAGCAGCAAGGCCGTCGGCCTTCACCACGTAGGGAGCGCCGAACTCGTCGAGCACTGCGCCGGCTTCCTCAGCCGATGCGACGCGTGCAGCACGGCCGGTGGGCACGTTTGCCTCGTCCATGATGCGCTTCGCGAATGCCTTCGAACCTTCGAGCTGCGCAGCAGCTGCGTCGGGGCCGAAGACGGGAACGCCTGCGGCGCGCAGCGGATCCGCCACACCAGCAACAAGCGGCGCCTCGGGGCCGACGACAACGAGGTCGAAGCCGCGCTCAGCGACGAATGCCGAAACCGCAGCGGGATCGGTGTACGAAAGCTCTGCAACCTCGACACCGCTTGCCGCGATGCCAGCATTGCCGGGCGCGCAAACGATCTCGTGCTCGGCCTGTTCAGCGAGCAGAGCAAGGACGATGGCGTGTTCACGGGCACCCGGGCCCAGTACGAGAATCTTCACCTCAACAGGATACCCGGGCGGCACACCATTTTCGGCAGCCTGTGAGTTTGTAGGCTGGGGGTATGGCAAAACGGCGAATCTCAGTGGCTGACGGACTTTCTGCGTGCCGTGAGGTGCGGGCGGGTGAATCGGCGCGTACGGTGCGTGCGACCGCAGTGCGCTTCCTGCTGGAAGAGCTCGGGGAGCTTGCCCCTGGACATACCGTCGAGGTCCGCGTGCCACCGTTTGGTGCGGTGCAATGCATCGAGGGTCCGCAGCACACCCGCGGGACGCCCCCAAATGTCATCGAAATGGACGTCGACACCTGGCTTGGCCTTGCGCTCGGGTCACTGACTTGGGATGCGGCGGTCGCTGCTGGCAGCGTTCGTGCGTCCGGATCCCGCGCGGACATTCGCCAACTTCTTCCCATCATTCGCTTGTGAGCAACGCTGGCCCGGCATTTCGAGCGTTGTTCACAATCGCTGGGACGCGGATCGCATACCCACTCATCCACACTTCGGCAGGCCTGAACTGCACGTTCAGCGGAACCTGAGAGAATAGCAACCATGACGACGTCGAGTACTGAACCGACCGCTTCCGAGCAGGCGCTGCCCGAGGTGGCGCAGCCTGAGTCCGCCCAGCCTGCAGCGGCCCAGCCCGCGGCAGCCCAGCCTGCAGCGACTCAGCCGGAGATGGCCCAGCCAGAGGCTGAGCATGAACCGATCGTGACTGAGACGAAGCAGAACGTAGAGATCGTTCGCTCGGTTCGCTACGGCCGCATTCTGGTCGTGTTCGCTGTACTTGGCGGCTTGCTCGCAGCACTTGCGTGCGTGTTCTTCCCCGTAAACCCTGAGCAGCACTACACGCTTGCTCAGATCATGGGATTCATGGCAATGATTGGTGCTGCGGCTGGCCTGTGCGTTGGCGGCATTATCAGCATCCTGCTGAACCTGGCTGCGAAGCGTCGCAAGGGCACCGCAGTTGCTATCCAGTCTGACGTGCAATAATCACGCACGGGGAGCCGGTCTTACTATCCGGCACATGGCCTTGCGTGCCATAATGAACGAACTTGTAATGATCGGAGAACACCGTAATGATCGGTAACCTGTCTGGCGCTCACCTGATCGTCATTCTCTTTATTATCGTGCTGTTGTTTGGTGCACCGAAGCTTCCCGGCCTCGCGAAGAGCCTCGGCCAGTCGATGCGCATCCTGAAGAAGGAAGTTGCGAGCAACACCGAAGACTCCCCGAAGGACGACGCAGCGAAGAGCGAGTCGGCCGACAGCGATAAGAAGGACGAAGCTAAGTAGTTTCTCTGCGCGCGGCGCATGTGCTTTCGGCGCATGCGCCTTTTGTGCATCTCGAACTCAACGGTGAGTGCCGAGAAATTCGCACCAAAACAGTAAGGCCCGGTCAGGAATTCCTGACCGGGCCTTACTGCATAGAGGCTAGCTCTCCTGAGTTGCCTCAACCCAAGCGAGGTAGGCCTCGTCGATGTTGCCAGCGATGTACTCGCCAGTGAAGCAGCTCTCTTCGAGACGCTTGACCTCGGTCTGGCCGTCGAGGATGGCACGGTTCATGCCTTCGACGGTCTGGAAGACGAGGTGATCCGCGCCAATCTCAGCGGCGATCTCAGCCGTGGTGCGGCCGTGAGCGATGAGCTCCTTACGCGACGGCATGTTGATGCCGTAGACGTGGGGGAACAGCACGGGGGGAGCCGCCGACGCGAACGTCACCGACTTCGCGCCTGCCGCGCGAGCCATGTCGACGATCTCGCGAGAGGTCGTGCCGCGAACGATCGAGTCGTCAACGAGAAGCACGTTCTTGCCCTTGAACTCAATGCCCATGGCGTTGAGCTTCTGGCGCACGCTGCGCTTGCGCACTGCCTGGCCGGGCATGATGAAGGTACGGCCGACGTAGCGGTTCTTGAAGAAGCCCTCACGGTATTCGATACCGAGCTTCTGCGCGACCTGCATTGCGCTCGGACGAGCCGAGTCAGGAATCGGCATGACGACATCGATGTCGAGGTTCGGGAGTTCTGCGCGGATCTGCTCTGCGAGCACGTTGCCGAGGCGGAGGCGTGCGTCGTATACCGAGATGCCGCTGAGCACCGAGTCGGGACGTGCGAGGTAGATGTACTCGAACGCGCAGGGAACGAGCTCTGCGTTCTCGACGCACTGGCGTGAGAAGAGCTTGCCCTCGGGCGTAATCATGATCGCCTCGCCCGGAGCGACATCGCGGACGATTTCGAATCCACCAGATTCGAGCACGAGCGACTCAGAAGCGACCACCCAGTCGTCCTGGCCGTTTTCGTCGGTGCGGCGGCCGAGCACGAGGGGACGAATGCCCTTCGGGTCGCGGAATGCCACGAGGCCGTAACCTGCGATGAGCGCGATGGTTGCGTACGAGCCCTCGACGCGCTTGTACACGTTCTCGACGGCCTCGAAGAGCTGCTCAGGCGAGAGCTCAGTGCCGCGGATGCTCGACTGCAGCTCGTTTGCGAGAACGTTGAGCAGCAGCTCGGTGTCCGAGTGCGTGTTGAGGTGACGGCGGTCTACGTTGTACAGCTCTTCGGTGAGCTCGCGAGTGTTCGTGAGGTTACCGTTGTGCACAAGCGTGATGCCGTAAGGAGCGTTCACGTAGAAGGGCTGCGCCTCTTCTTCGCGGTTTGCGTCGCCCTTGGTCGCGTAGCGCACGTGACCAACGCCCATGTTGCCAATGAGGTGGCGCATGTCGCGGGTGCGGAAGCCCTCGCGTACCTGGCCCTTGGCCTTAACCGAGTGGAAGAACGTATCTTCAAGCGTCGTGATGCCAGTCGAGTCCTGACCGCGGTGCTGCAGAAGCAGGAGCGCATCATAGATCTGCTGGTTGGCTGGCTCCGAAGAGACGATTCCGACAATGCCGCACATAGTGGTGTGTTGCTCCCTGTGATTTCAATTGTGGTGAGCGCCGATGCTCCTCGCGTGCGGCGGGAGCGCGGCCTAACTTATCTAGTTTCTCACACCACCAGCTGAGCAGGGTACGCTTGTGGTGTGAGCGAACAGTCATCGATCTATGCGCAGTCCGGAGTAGATACCGCGGCGGGCGACCTTGCCGTCGAACTTATGAAGGCCGCTGTCTCCAAGACGCACGGCCCCGAGGTAGTTGGTGGTGTTGGCGGTTTCGCCGGCATGTTCGACGCCTCTGCCCTGCTGGGCTACAAGAAGCCCCTGCTCGCGTCGTCGACTGACGGCGTTGGCACCAAGGTTGCGATCGCGCAGGCGATCGACAAGCACGACACCATCGGCCAGGACCTGGTCGCAATGGTTGTCGATGACATCGTCGTGGTGGGTGCAAAGCCCCTCTTCATGACTGACTACATTGCGTGCGGCAAGGTTGTTCCCGAGCGCATCGCAGATATCGTTCGCGGTATTGCAGAGGCGTGTGCCGCAACCGGCACCGCACTCGTTGGCGGCGAAACCGCTGAGCACCCCGGTCTCCTCGGTCCCGATGACTACGACGTTGCAGGCGCAGCGACCGGTGTCGTCGAGGCGGATCGCATGCTCCACGCAGGCCTCGTCCGTGATGGTGACGTCGTCCTCGCAATGGGCGCTTCGGGCATCCACTCGAACGGCTACTCACTCGTTCGTCACATCCTTTCGGAAAAGGGCATCGGCTACAACGATCATTCGAACGAGCTCGGTGCGACCTACGGTGAGGCGCTCCTCACCCCGACCGCGCTGTACACCGGCCCGCTGCTGAAGGTGCTCGAGGACCCCTCGCTCGACGGCGCGATTCACTCGCTCAGCCACGTCACCGGTGGCGGTATTGCCGCGAACCTCGCACGTGTGCTGCCAGTTGGCTCGTGGGTTGAGCTCGAGCGTTCGACCTGGTCACCGCTCCCCGTATTCCGTCACCTTGCTGATCTTGGCGGTCATACCCTCGAGTCGCTTGAGGGCGCATGGAACCTCGGCGTTGGCATGTTCGCTGTCGTTGAGGAAGCACGCGCAACCCAGGTTGCTGCTGCACTCACCGCGCAGGGCCTCGACACCTGGGTTGCTGGCAAGATTTCGACCTCGGAGCGTGACTTCACCGGCTTTGAGCAGGGCGCGAAGGGCGTCAACGGCGGCGCTGTGCGCCTCGTTGGTAGCTTCGCAAACTAACTGCTGACACGAAAGCGGCCCCCGGGAATATTCCTGGGGGCCGCTTTCGGTTGTTTGGCGCGCGGTGCCTGTCGCGAACGTGGGGCGCGGATCAGGGCGCGGATCAGGGCGCGGATCGCGTCAGCGCATGATAAGCGCTGTCGCAATGGCCGCGAGGCCCTCGCCGCGGCCGGTGAAGCCCAGACGGTCGGTGGTTGTCGCTGAGAGGCTCACAGGGGCGCCTACGAGTTCTGACATGACTCGCTGGGCTTCCTCACGGCGGGGGGAGAACTTTGGCCGGTTGCCGACGACCTGCACGGTGACGTTTACGGGTTTCCAACCCTCGGCTGCAAGTTGTTCGAGTGCGAGCTGCACGAAGCCGGTGCTCGCTGCGTTTTCGGTGCCAGGAAGATCTACACCGACGAGACCGCCAATGTCGCCGAGGCCGGCCGCGGACAGCAGCGCATCAACGACCGCATGGCAGACGGCATCGCCATCGCTGTGACCAGAAAGCCCGGGCTCGCCCGGCCAATCAATACCGGCAAGTCGCAGCGGCGACTCGGAATCGTACGCGTGCACGTCGAATCCATTGCCGACACGAATGTCGGGGAAGCTCTGCGCGGTCATTCGCTCACCTCTACTGCGTCGATGTTTGCGGCAAGGAAGTGCTCGAGCACCGCCAGGTCTGCCTTGGTTGTGAGCTTGTGTGCGCGCTGTTCGCCCAGCACGGTGCGCACGGCGCCACCATTGCGCTGGACGACCTCCGCGTCATCCGTTGGGAGGGATGCGTTGCGCGGATCTGACCCCTGCAGCTGCGCGGTTTCATGCGCAGCTGAGAGCGTCTCAAAGGGGAAACCCTGGGGCGTCTGGACCGCGACAAGCGTGCTGCGATCGACGGTTTCGTGCACCACTCCATTCGCATCAACGCGCTTGAGTGTGTCGACGACTGGGAGTGCAGGAACAACAGCCTCGCCAGTGCGTTGCACTTCGGCAATCACGCGATCGAAGAGTGTGACACTCGCGAACGGGCGTGCAGCATCGTGCACGAGAACTGTCTCAATGCTCTCTGGGAGGGCAGCAAGGCCAAAACGGACGGACTCGTGACGCTCACGGCCGCCGGGCTGGACCGAAATCTGCCAGTTCGAGTTTGCGGGGAGAATCTTCTGGGCCATCTCGAGGGTCTGAGCCGCATAGGCCTCAGGGACTACCACTACGAGGTGACCAGCGTGGGGGAGCGACGTGATGACGCTCATGCCGAACTCGATGAGTGGTCGGCCGTGGAGCTCAACGAATGCCTTCGGCACGTCCATGCCAAGACGCTCGCCGCGCCCGGCGCCGACGAGTACGGCCCCAAGTGTGGGCAATTCGTGCGGCGTAGCACCGCTCGCCGCCTGTTCATTGTTGAGAACGCTCATGGCCCCCAGGTTACCGGTGACGGCGACCTGGAGGCCATGAAATGTGTGCGTGTTAGACGCGTGCGCCAAAAGTGTTTGGCGTGTGGCTTGCACCTGTTATCGGGTGCGCCCCAAACCTAAACTTAGGAAGCAAGAACCTCGTCGAGAAGCTCCGAAGCCTTATCTTCATCAGTCTTCTCAGCGAGCGCGAGCTCCGAAACGAGAATCTGACGTGCCTTAGCGAGCATTCGCTTCTCGCCAGCAGACAGCGACTTTACTTCCTGATCGCGGCGCCAGAGGTCGCGAACAACCTCGGAAACCTTGATGACGTCACCCGAAGCAAGCTTCTCGGTGTTCGCCTTGAAACGACGCGACCAGTTAGTCGGCTCCTCGGTGAACGGGGTGCGAAGCACCTCGAATACCTGCTCAAGGCCGTCCTTGTCGATAACGTCACGAACGCCGACGAGGTCGCAGTTCTCTGCGGGAACCTCGATCGTCAGGTCGCCCTGGTCGACCTGCAGCTTCAGGAAGAGCTTTTCTTCGCCGCCGATCTTGCGCGTCCTTGCCTCAATGATCTTGGCTGCGCCGTGGTGGGGGTAGACAACCGTCTCTCCAACCTCAAATTGCATTGAGTCACTCCTTCTTCAGTCCAACGACTAGAATACCACAGCCATGGCTATAGACTTAGGTGAACCTAAGCTGCGCCTGATATGCGCATGTCGGTAAGATAAAATCAAACTGTCGCCCCGGAACTACAAGCGGGCGTGGAACCTACGGCTCGGAGGAACCCTTTGAAGATTCGGATTGCCGCATCGATCGCACTCGCAGCTGGCCTCGCACTCGGTGCAACCGGCTGCAGCCTCATTGCACCGGTGGCTACCGTTGATCCCTACGCGCCCAGCGACGGCATCACGGTGTCGGCTGACGGCGTTGACGTTCGCAACATGATCCTCGTTGCTGACGAGACCGGCGAAAACCAGAACATCGTCTTCGGCTCGGTGAACAACACTGGCGCTCCTGCGACGCTGACGGTCAAGTTCGTTGTTGATGGTTCGGCATCATCGACCGCAACCTTCGAGCTTGAAGAAGGCCAGGAGCTCTTCGGTAACCCCGAGGTTCCTGCAAGCGTTCAGCTTGTTTCGATCGACGCTATCGCTGGTTCGACCGTGAAGGCATACTTCTCGGTCAACGGCGGTGCAGAGGTTGAGCACAACGTGCCCGTTCTCGACGGCACCATCAAGGAGTACCAGGCGTACGTTCTCCCCGCGACCGGCATTGCCGTGAACGAGGAAGACGCAGACGCTGCTGACAAGGACGCTGCTGATAAGGCAGATGCAAAGGCAGAGGCTCCCGCAGCGGAGTAATCCTGTCGGGGTCAGCCCCGTTGCAGACACGGTCTGCATGTGTAAAGCGCCTCGCTCGAAAGAGCGGGGCGCTTTTCCGTTGCCTGGCTTGGCAGCCCGTTGCCTGGCGCGGCCGCACGTTCCCTGCCCAGACCTGGCCGACCGCAAGCGGGCACTGCGAAGAGAGGGTGCGCGCGCCGCGTGCTCTGTGCATTCAAGCCCAGACGAGCCGCCCAATAGCCGGTTCGGAGCGGCTTCCTCGAATGTGAGGTGGGCTGGCGCTGGCGTGAGGCGCTATGGAGACTCCGCGAAGTGCTTTGCGCGTGTCACGTGGGGTTGAGTTAAAACCGGGCCGAGTCGCAGGGTTTCGCCAAGGCCGGCGCACCCTTGGGCCTAGCACCGAGAACACCCGATCACCCGAAGCGGTAGCCAACCCCGCGTACGGTCGAGATGAGCTTGGGCGATCCCGGCTCTTCTTCGACCTTCGCGCGCACACGCTTGATGTGTACGTCGAGTGTCTTCGTGTCGCCGAAGTAGTTGCTGCCCCAGACACGGTCGATGAGCTGACCGCGCGTGAGCACGCGCCCTGCGTGCCGCATGAGCATTTCGAGGAGCTCAAACTCGCGCAGCGGCATGGTGACCTCTGATCCGCGCACCGACACCGCGTGCCGGTCGATGTCGAGCCTGATGCCGTGTTCTTCAATGATCGCGTCGCCCGCGGGTTCGGGTTCTGCTGCGGGAGTGGGGGCGGATCCGCGCCTCACTGCCGCCCGCACGCGAGCGAGCAATTCACGGCTCGAGTAGGGCTTCGTGACGTAGTCGTCTGCGCCAAGCTCGAGGCCGACGACGATGTCGATTTCGCTGTCCTTTGCAGTGAGCATGATGATCGGCACCTGCGAAGTCTGACGGATCTCTCGGCACACCTCGGTGCCAGGGAGCGAGGGGAGCATGAGGTCGAGGAGCACGAGGTCTGCGGGCTCGGCAGCGAATGCGCGCACCGCCTCTGCGCCGTCGTCGACGACGGTGACGCGGTATCCCTCGCGCTCGAGCAGGAATGCGAGCGGAGTCGAGATCGATGGTTCGTCTTCAACCAAGAGAATGTGTGCGTTCACGCTGATTCTCCCTTCACAATTCGTTTGGCAAGTTTGAGGCGCTTTGCCTGCTTGTCTTTCGCGCGACCCTTGTGGACCGGGAAAGTGAGAGTGAACGTTGAGCCAACGCCCGGCTGTGACCAGACGGAGACGTCGCCCCCGTGCGCGCGCATGCTGTGCCGCGCGATGCTGAGGCCAAGGCCTGTTCCGCCGTCTTCGCCGCGGCGGGTGCGTGAATTGTCGACGCGGTAAAAGCGCTCGAAGATTCGCGTCTGATGCTCGGTGGAGATGCCCTCACCCTGATCGGTGACGGAGACCTGGAAGCTGTCGCGGTCGACGTACATTCCCACGCCAACGTGGCCGCCTTCGGGGGAGTAGCGCACGGCATTCGAGAGCAAGTTCGAGAGTGCAGATGCGAGCGCCGTTGGTCGGCCATAGATGACTGGATCTTCGGCGGCTTTGGCGGATCCGCGCGTGACATCCGTCATCGTAATCTCAACGTTGTTCTGCACCGCGTACTCGCGAATTGCGTCGACCTGCTGCTCAACGAGCGCGACAAGGTGCACCTCTTCGCGGTCCTCAGGGCGGAGCGTTGACTGCGCCTCAGACAGCTGGATGATGTCGCGTGACAGCTCGCCAAGCCGACGGGACTCCTTGATGAGGCTCTGAGAGAAGTTCTTGACGAGTTCTGGCTCGTTCGCGGCCTCGTGTACTGCTTCTGACAGCAGACTGATCGCAGCGATTGGTGTCTTGAGTTCGTGTGACACGTTCGCGATGAAATCGCGGCGCATTGCGTTTACGCGCTGCTGCTCGCCAAGATCCTCCGCGAGCACCACCAGGAATCTGGTTTCCACCCGCACGACCGAAATGCGCACGGTGTCGTGCGGATCATTCGGGTCAGGCTCTTTCGTGTACGGCACACCTGTGGTGAGGACGCTGCGAGCCTGTGTGAGGAAGTACTGGCTCTGCAGTTGGTTCGCGTTCACGAACCGTTCAACTCGCGCGATTGAGTTCGCGTAGACGGGCGTTAGCGACGCGTCGAGAATGACCGCGAAGGTGTCGATCGCGTCCAGGATTGAGGTCGCAATCACTGGAAGCTCGGGGCGCATGGCTGCGGCGCGCTTGCGTCCGCTTGCACGGGCAATCGTGATTGCGGCCACGAGTGCTGCTCCGGCAATGACGCCAAGCGCTACCGAGAGAAGTACAAGCGCGGTTGGTGTCATGGTTCTTATCGTAGGGCGAGCGCCGCGTGATCACTGGGAGAAATCTTTGCTGTTCAGGCGATGTTCACTTTGTGGATAGTTGGGGTTTACCGTGGCCATTCACAGTAGATTGAGGAAACGGGCGTACGTGCCCGAACTGGAACGTGTGCGAAAACGCACCAGCACCTACAGAAGGAGTACCGATGCGCGAGGTATTTCAGCAGTCGCTTCAGGAAGTTCAGGAGCGTCTCGTCGGCATCGCCGAACTCGTTGAGCAGTCGATCACGCAGGCAACCGCGGCGTTCGGTAATTCCGACGTAGCGCTCGCAGAGAACGTGCTCGACGAGGCGGAGCAGATCGGTGAGCTCGCGCTTGCGCTCGATGAGCTCGCGATCGACATTCTCGCGCGCCAGCAGCCCGTCGCGTCTGACCTGCGTCTCGTCGTTGGCGCATTGCGCATGGGCGCATCGCTGCAGCGCATGGGCGACCTTGCTGAGCACATCGCCCAGCTTTCGCGTTACCGCTACCCCGAGAGCGCGATTCCCAAGGGCCTGAGCAAGACGTTCGCGCGTATGGGTGAACTCGACGTTGAGATGGCGCAGCTCGTTGTGAAGCTCCTCTCGACCCAGGACCCCGAGGTGATTGAGGCGATCCGCGATCTCGATGACGACCTCGATGAGCTGCACGCAAAGGTGTTTGAGAAGGTGCTCAGCGACAAGCTCGCGAACAACCCGATGGGCGTCGTCGACGCGACCCTCGCAAGCCGCTACCACGAGCGATTCGGTGACTACGCGGTGAGCGTCGCGAAGCAGATGCGCTACTTCCTCGTTGGTGAACTGGCCTAATCTCGGCCTGATCTGCGCTGACCTGCCCTGAGCTGGAGAATAACTGAACGCCGGCGCTTGCGTCGTGCGGGTAAGCTAGTGACGTGAAACAACGCATCTACGACTCGCGCGCGCAAGACGTCGTCGACTTTATTCCCCTTGAAGCGGGCAAAGTTGGCATGTACGTCTGTGGTCCGACCGTGCAGTCGGCGCCGCACATTGGGCACCTCCGCAGTGCGCTCGTGTACGACCAGATCCGTCGCTGGCTCGCTGCCACCGGCCACGATGTGCGTTTGATCCGCAATGTCACTGACATTGATGACAAGATTCTCGACAATGCGCGGATCGCGCAGGCCGACGGATCTACCGAAACTTGGTGGGCGCTTGCCTACCGCGTCGAGCGTGAGTTCACAGCAGCGTATGACGCCCTCGGCGTGCTTGCGCCGACCTATGAGCCGCGTGCAACCGCGAACATTCGCGAGATGATCGACCTCATCGCGCTCCTCATCGAGCGCGGCCACGCGTACCAGGCGAACGATGGCACGGCGAACGTGTACTTCGACACCGCCAGCTGGTCTGAGTATGGCGCCCTCACACGTCAGAAGGTCGACCAGATGGAAGACGCTGCAGACTCCGAGCCCATGGGCAAGCGAGCTCCGCAAGACTTTGCGCTCTGGAAGTCGCACAAGGCGACCGAACCCGTGAGTGCTTCGTGGGATTCCCCGTGGGGCCGTGGTCGTCCAGGCTGGCACATTGAGTGCTCGGCGATGGCTACGCGCTACCTGGGTGAACACTTCGACATTCACGGCGGCGGCCTTGACCTTCGTTTCCCGCACCATGAGAACGAGCTGGCCCAGTCCGCTGCGGCCGGTCACGGCTTTGCGAATCACTGGATTCACAACGGCCTCGTCAACACCGGCGGCCAGAAGATGTCGAAGTCGCTCGGCAACTCGCTGTTTGCGGCTGACTTGCTGAGCTCCGCGCGACCGATTGTGTTGCGCTACTTCTTGGGATCCGCGCACTACCGATCGGTACTCGAATACTCGGCTGACTCACTCACCGAGGCAGCAGCGGCATTTGGTCGCATCGAGTCGTTTATTGATCGCGCGAGTGAAAAGCTTGCTGAATCGAGCGCTGGCGTGCCCGTATTCGGCGGCAGCGCAACGGTCGCCGAACTGCCTGAGGCGTTTGCCAAGGCAATGTTCGATGATTTCGCACTGCCGCAGGCGCTTGCTGCGATCCACGACGCCGTGCGCGCGGGTAATTCCGCGATTGACGCAGGCGATGCCGTCACGACGGCTGCTCGCGCTACTGAGGTAGCTGCGATGCTTGACGTGCTCGGACTCGATCCGCGCGCGACCGAGTGGGGTGACGGTGCCGTAGGTGAATCGAGCGATGCCGCTTCGGCCGCTCTTGATGAATTGATCACGGCGCTCATTGAGGAGCGTCGCGATGCCCGTGCCAACAAGGACTTCGCCACAAGCGATGCGATCCGTGACCGACTCGCGTCGGCTGGAATCGCCCTTGAAGACAGCCCGACCGGAACCCGCTGGAGCCTGACATGAGTAATAAAAGTAGCCGTACTGGAGCAGTCCGTAAGAAGGGCCTTGGTAAGGGCGTAGGCTCTGGTGGCCAGGGTCGCCAGGCGCTTGAGGGCCGTGGCCCCACGCCGAAGGCAGTGGACCGCGAGTACCACCCCGCGCACAAGGAAAAGATGGCGCGTGAGCGTTACGAGGCTGCAAAGGCACGTCGTGCCGGCGGCCGTAATGCCGCTCCTGTAAAGCGCAAGTCTGGCGACGAGAGCGAGCTCGTCACGGGTCGTAACGCGGTGCTCGAGGCACTGCGCACGAAGATCCCCGCGACCACGCTGTACGTTGCTGCGCGCATCGAGATGGACGATCGCACCCGCGAGATCCTTCGCCTTGCGACGAACCGCAACGTTCCCGTGCTTGAGATCATGCGTCCTGAGATGGACCGCATGGTTGAGCGCGACACCGTGCACCAGGGCATCATCCTCAAGGTGCCGCCGATGGAGTACGAGCACCCGCTTGACGTTCTCCAGAGCGTCATCGCAAAGAACGAGACCCCGCTGCTCGTTGCGCTTGACGGCGTGACCGACCCGCGTAACCTCGGTGCGATCATCCGTTCGGTTGCTGCGTTCGGTGGCCAGGGCGTCATCGTTCCCTCGCGTCGTTCGGCAAGCCTGAACTCGGCAGCGTGGAAGACTTCGGCAGGCGCTGCCGCTCGTATTCCCGTTGCACGCGCAGCGAACCTCACCCAGACCATCAAGGAATTCAAGAAGCAGGGCGTCTTCGTGATCGGCCTTGACGGTGGCGGCGACGTCATGATTCCGAACCTTGAGCTGGCCGACCGCCCGCTGCTCGTTGTCGTCGGCAGCGAGGGCAAGGGCCTGTCGCGTCTTGTCACCGAGACCTGCGATGCAATCGTGTCGATTCCCATCTCGTCGGCGACTGAGTCGCTCAACGCAGGTATTGCAGCCAGCGTCGCGCTCTACGAGATCTCGAAGCTGCGCGCGGAGCGTTCGGCAGAGTAATTACAAAACAGTGACTGCGGTCACGCGCCACCGACCTTTGTCGTGTTCAGCGCGGATCGCAACAGCTATGGCAGAGGCCGCGGTGTTGAGAATCACCGCGGCCTCTAGCGTTCCCTGGACCGGCGACGTGAGGTGCACGCCCTGCACTGTCGGCACCACACGCTTCGCCCCCGAACTCGCAAACCTGGTTTCTGCGCGGGCTGCGCGCAACTGGGAGAGATTCTGCGCAACGTCGTACGTGACAAGTTTTCCCAGCTGAGCGACGAGACGCACGCCGGTGATGACCTCAAACACCATGATGGCGATCCGCGCAACTAATGCCTCGCTTGGCAACTCTGGTGCGCTCCCAACGATCGCGACCGGCGCGACCGGATCTGGTCGCCACGCGCGAGCGGGCGCGGATCGTCCATCCCGCACCACATGACTCTCGAAGTACGTCTGTGGTGGTGACGGCGAGCGTAGTGATTGCACAGCGGGCATAAACGGCTCCTTTGGAAGGGTGCGATCGCGCGCCAGATCCCCGAGATTTCTGGTGTCAACGTTCGCGGCGTGAATGGAAAACCAACGATAAAGGCATGCGATTACGGGTCGTCAACGGAACTTGTGCCTTGTGAAATTTTGCCTAGGTGCCGTCTTCTTTCGCCATCTCGACACGAGGCGTTGCGCACTTGGTTAGGCTTATGGCATGCCAACGTTGCGTTCACTCACCACGAAGTACTCGACTCTTTCGCCGGAAGAGATCGATTGGCTCGAGCGCCTTGGCCTCGACCTCCCGCTCCTCGCTGATCTTTCACTCAGTGACGTTGTTTTGTGGGTACCGACGGAGGAAAACAGCTACCTCGCGATCGCACACAGCCGGCCCGCTGGTTCGATCACGCTGTTCTACCGCGACATCATCGGTGAGTTCCTCCGCCATGACTGGCGTGAAGTGGTCGACAAGACCATGGAAACTGAGAAGCCAGCCGCTTCGACCTCGCCAGCTTGGTACGAGGAGCACCCGATGCGCCTGACGGCCTACTCGGTGAGCCGTCGTGACGAGCAGGGTGGCGTGCACGGTCCGTTCGCTGTCCTTACGGTGCACACGAGCGCTGAGGAGACACAGGTCGCCTCGCGCATCGCAGCCGCTTCGAAGGAGATCGCTGAAGACCTCTTCGGAATGGCACAGACGGGTCTCTTCCCGTCCATGAACTCTGAGTGGGGCAGCGCACAGGGTGCGCCGCGCGCCGCTGACGGTCTCGTGCGAATCAACCTCGAGGGCACTGCGACCTTCGTGAGCCCGAACACACAGACCACCTTCTCCATGCTCGGCTACCGCGACGAGATTGAGGGCGAGAACTTCTCTGAGGTCATCGCTGAGATCGTGAAGGGTCAGTTCGACACCAACGAGTCGTTGCCGCTCATTGCGCAGGGCAAGGTTGCGCGCCGCCATGAGATCCACGCGCGTGGCCGCTCGGTGACGCTGCGCTCGATCCCGATCTACCACGGCAATACCCGCGTCGGTGGTGTGGTGCTGTCGCGCGACGTGACTGAGGTACGCCAGCAGGCGCAGGAACTCATCACGAAAGACGCGACGATCCGCGAGATTCACCACCGCGTGAAGAACAACCTGCAGACTGTGGCTTCGCTGCTGCGCGTGCAGGCTCGCCGCGCCCGCAGCGAGGAAGCTAAGCAGGTGCTTGGCCAGGCAATGCGCCGCGTTGCTGCGATTGCAGTGGTGCACGATACGCTCTCGACCGGCCTGTCGCAGATCGTCGACTTCGACGTCGTCTTCGATCGCGTGCTTGGCCTCGCGGCTGAGGTCGCGTCGCTGCACAACACGACCGTGCAGCTCAAGCGCGTCGGCAAGTTCGGCGAGCTGCCCTCTGAGTACGCGACCCCGCTCGCGCTCGCGCTCACCGAGATCGTGACGAACGCGGTCGAGCACGGCCTTGCTGGCCGTGAGGGCGAGGTGTTCATCAAGGCGGATCGCACCGAGGAACGCCTGGCAGTCGAGGTCATCGACTCCGGCACCGGCCTGCCCGGTGGCACGGTTGGTGACGGCCTCGGAACGCAGATCGTGCGTACCCTCATCGAGGGTGAGCTTGGCGGCTCGATCGTGTGGGGCGCTGACGTCGCTGGCGGCACGCGTGTCGCTATCGAGGTGCCGCTGCACTGGCTCGCAGCAGAGACGCGGCCGATTCCCACGCTGTAGCGTGGTGTGGGGGTCGTTCCGAGAGGTACGATAGACGGGTGATTACCCGGCTCAGCTCATTCTTTCTGAAGACCCTCCGCGAGGACCCTGCAGACGCAGAGGTCGCAAGCCACAAGCTCATGGTCCGTGCAGGATACATTCGTCGCCAGTCGCCGGGTGTATTCGGCTGGATGCCTCTGGGCCTGCGTGTTCGCCGCAAGCTCGAGAACATCATCCGTGAGGAGATGAACGCAGCTGGTGCGCACGAAGTGCACTTCCCTGCACTGCTGCCGCGCGAGCCTTACGAGGCAACCGGCCGCTGGGAAGAGTACGGCGACGCGCTCTTCCGTCTCCAGGACCGCCACGGTGCAGACCACCTGCTCGCTCCGACGCACGAGGAAGCCTTCACCACGATGGTGAAGGACATCGTTTCGTCGTACAAGGAGCTGCCGGTCACCCTGTACCAGATTCAGGACAAGTACCGCGACGAGGCTCGTCCCCGCGCAGGTCTGCTGCGTGGCCGCGAGTTCTCGATGAAGGACGCCTACTCGTTCGACGTTTCGGACGAGGGCCTCGCTGCAAGCTACGAGAACATGCGTGATGCGTACGAGCGCATCTTCACCCGCCTGAACCTCGATTACGCAATTGTTGCGGCTGACGCCGGCGCAATGGGCGGATCGCGAAGCGAAGAGTTCCTGCTCCCCATCGAGATCGGTGAGGACACCTTCGTGCGTTCGGCTGGCGGCTACGCTGCAAACGTCGAGGCATACAAGACTCCGGTTCCCGCTGAGATTCCGTTCGACGGCCAGCCCGAGCCCGTTGTCTATGATTCGCCGAACACTCCGACAATCGACACCCTCGTCGCGCACACCAACGCTGTGCTCGCACGTGAGGACGGCCGCGAGTGGACCGCCGCTGACACGCTCAAGAACGTCGTGCTCGCAGTGACCGATCTCGAGGGCAACCGCGAGGTCGTCGTTATCGGCCTGCCCGGTGACCGCGATGTCGACATGAAGCGCGTTGAGGTTGCATTCCCCAACTGCGAGGTTGAGCCCGCAACTGCTGACGATCTCAAGAAGCACCCCGGCCTCGTTCCCGGCTACATTGGTCCGTCGCTCGACGGCGCTGCTGTGCTCGGCGAAGAGGGTTCGACCGGCGTTCGCTACCTGCTTGACCCCCGTGTTGTTTCGGGCACCTCATGGGTGACCGGTGCAAACATCGCTGAGAAGCACGTTGCGTACCTCGTCGCAGGCCGTGACTTCACCGCTGACGGCATTGCCGACGTTGCGACCGTTCGCGATGGCGATCCCGCGCCCGACGGAAGCGGCCCCATCGAGACCGCACGCGGCATGGAGATCGGCCACATCTTCCAGCTCGGTCGTAAGTACGCTGAGGCGCTCGGTGCCAAGGTACTCGACGAAAACGGCAAGCTCGTCACCGTCACCATGGGTTCGTACGGCATCGGCGTGACCCGCATCATGGCGATCCTCGCCGAGCTCAACCACGACGACCGCGGCCTCATCTGGCCCCGTGAGATCGCACCTTACGACGTGCACATCGTTGCGACGGGCAAGGACCCCGCGATCCAGGAGATCGCAACCGAGCTCGCAGAGAAGCTCGACGCAGCTCGCATCGAGGTCATCTTCGACGACCGCCCCAAGGTTTCGCCCGGCGTGAAGTTCGGCGACGCCGAGCTGCTCGGTGTGCCCCGCGTCGTCGTCATCGGTCGCGATGCGGCTGAGGGCTTCGCTGAGGTTTGGGACCGTGCCGCTGGCACCAAGGAAAAGGTCGCCATCTCGGAGGTTCCCGCACTGTTCGGTGCGTAAGCCTTAACGGCTATTGCTGGAGCGCGCTCACCCTTCGGGGTGGGCGCGCTTTGTGTTGTGTTGTGTTGTGTTTGTTGTGTTGTGTTGGGCTGTCGCGGGGCGGGGCGGGTGCGTTTCTCGTGGGGTGTTCTGTACTTTGGGTGAGTGAGATTGGCGGATCTCTTTGCTCCGGTGCTTCGGCTGGGTTACTCATCGGGGTTCGCTGCTTGAACACCTCGTTTTTCTGCGGGTTTTCGGGGTGAGTACCGCGAAAAGGGGTGTTTCTCTCGAGATAGATAGTTGCAGGCAGCAGAAACGGGTCGTCTCGAGAGAAATGGGTGTTTTCGGCGTAATTGTCGCACTGAGGTGCGCAGGAGTGGCTCAGCGTTGAGGCGTTCTGTGCTGCTCACAGGTCGGGCCGGGCTTCACGGGAGACAAGTTATCCACAAGTTTGGCTGCGCGACTTCAGATGTCAGTGGCTTCCACTAATGTCGACGACATCAGTACCACTCCCTGGCGGGGATGGTCGGTGGGTGCTGCTGAAGCGTCGAATTGACGCGAGACAACTTTTGGCTGACGGGGGCGTTGCCAAGCCAATTGAAAGGAACGCCCCATGGCAAACGTCACAGTCTCTTACGACGAGCTCAATGCAGCGGCCGGTCGGCTTGATGCCGGCAAGACCGAGATCATCAGCAAGCTGCGCGAAATGCAGCAACAGATCCAGTCACTCGTGTCTTCAGGCTTCGTCACGGACAGCGCTTCGAAGCGATTCGAGTCTTCGTACGCGGAGTACACCGCATCAACGAACACCGTCGTTGAGAAGCTCACCGAGATCCGCCAGTTTGTGCTGAGCGTTGCGCAGGCGCATCAAGAGATGGACGCGCAGATCGCATCCCGTATTCAGTAGTTCCTCATGCTTTTGGGGTCACTGGTGCACGCCAACCGTTTGACTACGGGCGGCTGCCCTGGTGACCCCGCACGTGATCGTGAATGACAACTTCTTCCACCTGGAGGTAATGAAATGGTTCTGCTCAACATCGGGCTGAATGACCTAACTGAAGCGGGAAACAAGCTGGTATACGGCGGCAACCTGATGGTGCAAAACAACGTCCCCAGACCTCAAGACCTTGCGACCGGCGTGACAGGTATCGGCGGCGAAATTACAAGATTCTTGCTTGGGCTGCAGGTAGCGCGCGCGGCTCTTGCCGATGCCGCGAAGACCACGCATGGCGGTATTCGGGAATTGTGCGGCGAACTGACCTCACTCGACAAGGAATTTGCAGGCGTTCTCGCGACAGGATTTGCTCTTCGAGGTGACGAAAAGTGAGCATTGTCCTTCCGAACATCCGTCAGCACCTCGGTGCTTCACCCATTAGTGGCAGCACGGCTGAGTTGGAGGCGGTGCAGAAGTTTATCGCCGACGTTGAACGGGACACCTCTGGTTATGACTCCTCGGTGTGCTCCGCTGCAGAATGGCTTTCACGTCAATCATCGGAGGCCGTTGATCGGCTTCGAGTTCGGCTGCAAGAGACGCTTTCAGCTGGCGCAAAACGAGTAATCACAAGTACTAACGATGCGAAGACAGCATTGCGGGCCTACGCAGCCGAGGTCGAGGTCATTCACCGGGAAGCACGCGCAGTGATGATTGACACCGAAATGGCGTTCTCCTACATCCGCACCGCGGAGGCGAAGCTTTCCGAGATTGCCCACGAAATTGGCCGCCCTGGGTTGGTGCCAACGTACTGGAAAGAAGGGCCCAAACCATTCCCACAACCCAGGCTTGACTCTCGCGGTGACGCAATGGATGTGGCAGAACGGGAGGCGATGATCTCCCAGATGCGCAACATGTACGAACACGCTTGGACGATTGCAGCCAGTGAGTGGAAGCAAGCTCTCGAGACTGCAACTAGTTCGCCCAATAAATGGGGTGCGCTCTGGGAACGCAGGCGAAATGCAGAAGACAAGCTGCGAAGGTGGTTGCAAGATACTCCAGTCGGGCACCTAATGGGGCTAAGCCAGAACAGCAAGGGGCTTCAAACAAAACGAACAATTGCACTCGGGTTGACCGGCGAAGCCTGGGGCGGAGTCGGAACCTCCGCCGAGTTCAAGATTGATTGCCCGTCGTTAAGGGACCTCTTTGGCGGAGAGCCTGGAGTGGCCTGGTGGGACTCACCACCTGAATCTGAAGTAGTCATCTCCTGGTGGTTAGGCCTGACTCTCGAACAGCAAGAGTTTCTCATTCGCGAGCGGTCAGTGGTTATTGGAAATCTTCCGGGCTTGTCATTCGTCACAAGAGATAGGGCGAATCGCGAAACCTTGCGAATTATTGCTGCAAACCCGGCAGGCATTTCGGCGGATACCGCGAGACTGTTGTCAGGTCTTCAAACCGCCGTTGAGACGAAGCTTTCAGGAAATCTAGCTGGCGTCGAAAGGCAGATCGTTTCCCTAAACACACTTGTTGACCCACCTTGTGCAGCAATGAGCTTGGGGAACCTGGATCATGCTGAACGTATTACGTGGTTGGTGGCTGGCATGGAAAGCAATGCTCCCGCAGCGATTCGAAACTGGAACCAGGTGGGTCGCAACGTATTCGAAGAGCAAAGTAAACACTCATCAATTGCTGGAGAACACGCTGTCGCTGTTTGGCTGGGGTATGACACCCCGGCATTGGGTGATTCAGCGAGCTCCGCAGGAGTATTGGGGTCGGAGAAAGCCTTTGCAGGGGCGCAACGACTTGCTGGTGAAATCGATGGCACTTACCGGAATTCTGGTCAGGTTTCGAAGCGAAATCTAGTTGTAAATGTAGGTGCTCATTCCTACGGCGTGAACACTGCGTCGATCGCGCTCACACTCACGAAGAAACCAGTGGACTCGTTCACAACATTTGGTAGTGCAGGCGTAGACATGCGTTATGTGGCGAACCTTTCATCTTTGCACGTGCGAGAACGCGAGCCCGGTCAGCCCGCAATCTACGCAGTACATGCGGAGGACGACGATATTGCTCCTGTTGGGGCCGCTTTTTCGGGCCGTAAAACCTTTACGGACCAGCCGCAAAGGATACTCGGCCTAGAAGGACCGGCAAGTATGCCTGGAGTCATGGTGTTTTCTGCTGAGGGCGTTGAAAGCCAAGGGCTTCGGAGGACGGACGGTCATGCGGTCATCGGAGATGGCAATGACAACGGATTCATGGGACAGAGTGCGTCTGACGGGCACGGGTATCTGGACCGAAGCACGCAGTCTCTTAACTCGTTTGCTCGCATCACGTCTGATCCAAAAGGAGCTGAGGTAATTGGCGGATTCAAAAGGTCAATCGGAAAGTGAAAGCAGACTTACGCAAGAAAGAGCATCAATGACGAAAACACTCTTCAGATACCTTTGCGTTGGGCTTTCCGGGCTTGCTCTTCTTTTTACGGCTTCTTGCTCGGAAGCCGGAAATGAGAAGTACTGGGGAAACGGCGCAACATCAGTTGAACAAAGGCGTTGGATCGGAGCGCAATTTGAATCAGTAATTGGGGCAAGCGGTATCGAACGTGGCTGGGTCCAAGGGTACGATCCGCAGCTTGTGGAGTGGAGAAACGACGCCGCATCACATGGGCGAATTCTTGACTCTTTTGGCCCAGGGATGTGCTCTAAAAGATTCAGTGACGATATTGAACGGATGAACTTCATCGGACTTCTCAAGAACAGCGAGTTTGTTGGTGACGCTAGGGACGCTCTAAAGAACGTCGAATCCCTCCTAGCAGCGTCTGGCTGGGTATCGACGTATTCAGAAGGTCCGAGCGAGGGGGAAGCTGTCGTTAGGGCAAGCCGAGATGATGGAGCGGGAATCGATCTTCACTCGCTGAAACGCGGCTTGACTCTGTCGGTGACCTCGCCGTGTTCTTCGATGCCCTACGACTATGGCGGTATTGACCGCGACACAGTACCGAGCGTTTTAGACCCGGTGGTGAAGGACTTCCGCAGACTTCCCAGCACGAAGGAAGAGCGTGCGGCTTGGTCTCCAATGCAGAGAGACCCCGAGGAAGAACAGCAAAACCTCGAGCTCGAAGAGGAGTCGAAATAATGACGCGTCAATTGAAGCTGTGGCGGGCCACCCTGGCTCTGCTTCTCTGCTCGAGCACCCTGATGATCTCTGGTTGCAGCGCCGCCGAAGACATGAGCGAGCCACGATGGCCTACGGACACCGAGCTGGTAGACCTCAGACGGTGGATGGGAGGTACGTACGACTCCTTGATTTCGGCGACTGGCATCGGCGACGGGTGGACTGTGAGTTCCCCAACCGGTGACGTTGCGTGGGACGGAACGCTGGAGAACAGGCTGCGCGCGCTCGATGCGTTGCGCCCGGTGGCATGCGAGATGCCCTACGGAGCGACCGAGAGCCGGAACCGTCTGCATGAGAAACTCACGCTGACGGGGGACGGGGTGGACTACGTGGAGTCCGCGGAACGGATGTTCGCGTACCTCGAAGCAGACAGTTGGCTCGTGGTGTTTTACAACGAGCCAGAGCCCGGCCAATGGGAATACGAAGCATCGGTTGACGAGGAAGCCAGAATCAGAATTCACGTCAGTGAAGAATCACTCTTCGTCACAGTGGACTCACCGTGTTCTTCTGCTCATACGATGCTGGATCTCAACGGGATCGACCGTCAGCCGAGTGTGATGGATGCTGGCTCGCAGCAAGGTGTCAGAACGTGAGGTCGAATGACACAAACTGGAGTTCAAATCGATGAAGCTCCAGACAACGGTAGTGACGCATGACGGAAACCCTCACGACATCAGTATCGAATTCGGGGCGACGAGCACAGCATCGGAGGTGAGTTCCGCGCTTATTCGCACAGGCATGACCGGGAACCCTGAACTGGAAAGGATCGCGCTTCACAGTGCCGCACCGCTCACGTTGAGTGTGCGCGCTGCTGGACAGGCAGGGGAGTGGATCTGCGATCCACACTCCCTCATGAGCGGGACGATGAACGTCTTGGGCGCAACCATTCGCCCGATGCTTGAACAGGCGGTCCGTGTTGATGCGGTGCGCGAGATACAACCCGTAGGCGAAGCAGAAGTGCTCAATGGCGAGCAGCAGGGCGCAAAGTTCAGTCTTGTGCCCGGCGCGAACGTGATTGGCCGTGAACCTGGAAGCAGAATTCGGCTGCTTGATCAGAGCGTCTCACGGAAGCACGCGGTGCTGGAAGTAATGAACGCGGGCAGCATGGAGCTACGTGATCTTGGTTCCGCGAACGGCATTCTCATCGCAAATCAGCAGGTAAAGGACTTCCGAATTGCGACTGTCACCAATGTAGAAGTAGGCACAATCAGTCTGCGGATCACGCCGTGGGGAGTGCGACCTGACGCTACCCTTCAGCAGAGGCGAGAGCCGCACGTGCGAAGCCCCCGCGTGGAGCAGAGATTCCCTGCATCGGAACGTGAATTGCCGTCTGCCCCGAAACCGCCTGAGCCGGTGCGTGTGCCAACCGTCGGCCTGATTGCACCCATCTTGTTGGGAGGGGCAATGTATGCGTTTACTCAGTCGCCTCTCAGTCTCGTCATGATGGCGTTCTCCCCGCTGATGATGCTGGGGACCTGGCTCGACAATAGATCCACAGGGAAGCGTAGGTTTCGTCGGCAGAACAAACAGTTCACCGCTGAGCTTGAACAGGAAAAGCAGGAACTACAAAACTTTGCGATAGAGGAGGTCGCAACAAGAAATGAGGAACACCCAAAGAACCAGATAACAGATCACGCAGTGGCAGTGCGCGGTGAGTATCTGTGGACACGGAGACCTGAACACGAGGCATTTTTGTCGGTCAGGCTCGGAGAAGGAATGCTGCCGAGCCGAACACAGGTGAAGCTACCGAAGCGGAATGAGGCCCCGGTAGAGCTCTGGGACCAGCTCAAGTCTGTGACTGATGCGCACGAGAACGTAGGTCCGATCCCCGTCGTGGAGAACCTCACTGCGTGCGGAGCGCTAGGCATTGCGGGTGAGCTGACTGATGTGACGCGAATTACACAATCCTTGGTGACTCAACTCGTGTCTCTTCACTCACCGCTCGAGGTAGGGGTAGTGAGTTTCATTGATGAGCGAATTGAGCAGCACTGGTCGTGGCTGAAGTGGATCCCCCACACTCGCGCAGCTGAACAAACGATCGAGCAGTGGCCACTGACTGTGGTGAAAGGTCGTGGTGAGGGTAAGACAACGCTCGCCCTCATCTCAACCGTTGAGGCGATCATCGAACTCCGAACGGGGGAGAGCCGGTCTGGCAGTAGCGCCCGCCTGCTCCCCGTACTGGTGATCTTGGTACTCGGTGACCCCGGGACAGTACGAGCGCGTCTCACCGGGATCGCTGAGTGCGGACCCAGCGTGAGTGTTCACGTTATCTGGATGGCGGAGAGTTCAATCCAGCTGCCTGCAGCCTGCCGCACGTTTGTCACGGTTGATGGGCAAGGTGCCCGCGCGCACTTTGTTCAGGAACGCAAAGTGGTCACGCTCACGGGAGTCGAACGGTCAGAACCCCAGGCAGCACACACGCTTGCGCGCATGCTCGCACCTATCGTGGACGCCGCAGGGATCGACCGGGTAAGCGTTGAACTGCCAAACAAGGTGAATCTCAGAGACCTTTTGCAGCAGGACATTCTCAGCGGGCCGGCCCCCATACAAGTTGCGTGGCATCTTTCGGGGAGCTTGCACAGCAGCTGGAGAAACCACCGTGCAGGCAAGATGGTGGCGCTCGCTACAACTGTGGGGCAGGGGCCGGCGGGGCCGATCCGCCTCGATTTGAAAGCGGACGGCCCGCACGCCCTGGTCGGTGGGACAACTGGTGCAGGGAAGTCGGAGTTCCTACAGACGTGGATCATGAGCATGGCGGCGACGGTAAGTCCAGAACGGCTGAACGTCTTGTTGGTCGACTACAAGGGTGGGGCGGCGTTTGCAGAATGCGTGGATCTCCCGCACACGGTGGGGCTCGTGACCGATCTCAGCCCGCACCTCGTCAGGCGGGCGCTCACCTCGCTCCGGGCGGAACTGCGGAAACGGGAAGAACTCCTCGCGGAGTACGGAGCCAAAGACCTCGCTGCGATGGAACGTGAGGGGAACCCGGCCGCGCCGCCGGCACTGGTCATCGTAATTGACGAGTTCGCGGCGCTCGCCGCAGAGATCCCGGAGTTCCTCGACGGCGTCATTGACATCGCACAGCGCGGAAGATCTCTTGGACTGCACCTCATCATGGCGACTCAGCGTCCGGCAGGGGTGATTAATGACAACCTTCGTGCAAATACCAACTTGCGGATCGCGCTCCGGATGGCTGACGAGGCCGACAGCAGAGACGTGATTGGCACGACGGAGGCAGCGCTTTTCCCACCAGAATTCCCGGGCCGGGCGATGGTGAAAACCGGACCCGGCCGTGTGACCCACTTTCAGAGTGGCTACCTGGGCGGGGCTGCGAACGAATCCGACAAGCAGGAGATCATCATTCGCTCCTTCGGTACGAGCGAGGGGGAGCCGTGGCCGATCAGCCCGGAAGAACGGCGGCCGCGGAAACGACGAAAGCAGGCGCGAGATATTGAGCGACTTCGTGATGCAATCATCGACGCGAATCAGGCCGAGGGGATCGCTCCGCCGAGAAGACCGTGGCTCGACGAGCTACCCAGTAGATTGACGCTTCAACAGCTGCAGTGGTCGAGATCTGCCGGTTCCGAGCTTGATCGGTACCAACCTGGCGATGAACCCATGATCGGGCTGTGCGACGACCCAGAGCAGCAGGCGCAGTATCCGATCTCGCTGCACTTCGAGGCAGACGGGAACATCGCAATTTACGGCGCGAGCGGCACGGGCAAAACCACGGCATTGGTGTCGATCGCCGCGGAACTCAGTGATGCCGACGGCTCCACCCCAGTCGAGATCTACGGGATCGACGCGAGCAACGGAGGGCTCGCGTTACTTTCGGCGCTGCCAACGGTTGGCGCCGTGGCGCCGTTGCATGACGAGGAACTGGTGGAGCGGATCCTGCGTCGGCTCACGGAGTACATCTCCGATCGCGGGAACCGATTCGCCGCGGCGCGTGCGGCCTCGCTCTCGGCCTATCGGACGGCGCGACCGGCGGATCGGTTGCCCAGGGTGTTCCTGCTCGTTGACGGCATTGTGGCCTACCGGCAGGTCGCAGAGCGTGACAGCGAATCCGCCAAACTCATGGATGGGCTCGGGGAAATCATGATGCACGGGCGTTCGGTAGGTGTGCACGTGGTGTTGACGGCGGACCGTCCGGCAAGTATCCCGCATCGACTCTCCGCCCATGTGCAAAAACAGTTCACCCTGCGTCTCGCAAACGCGATCGACTACGCCGCCGTCGATGTAAAAGGCGATGCGCTTGATGACGCCTGCCCTGGGCGTGCATTGGCCGCAGGCGATACCCGGCTGCTTCAGCTCGCGCTGCCAGTGGATGCGTGCGAACTACAAGAGTTCGACGCAGAAATACGCGATCGAGCAGAGCGGCTGCTCGCCGCGGGTAGTGAACAGGTAGCTCCGGTGCAGAAGGCGCCGACCGAGCTCCTGTTGGAAAGCCTGGGGGACTGGGTCGCCGGCACACTCGCCTCGGAGGACCGAGCAGGGATCGGGCTACGGGTGCGCGAGCTCTCGCTCGCGACGATGCCGACCCGTGGGCTGGCGGTGGTCGCGGGCGGAAGTGGGCATGGCATCTCCGAAGCAGCACTCGCTTGTGTGACTGCTGCCGCCACCGAATCACAAGAAACCGTGCTGCTCACGTTCGCGCAGCCAGGGCTCGCGCACCGATTCAGCTGGGGTCGGGTGGCTTTCGGTGCGAAGGAAATCGCAACAGTGGCACGCGAACTCGCAGACGAGTGCGCAGGAGACCAAAACAGTACAGGACGAATTATCGTGGTTGAACGATCCGCGCTCGCAGAAGGCACCGCCGCGTTAGCACCGCTCGCGGCGCTCTGTCAGGCCGCCAAGCGAGCCAAGCACGCCAACGTGTTAGTGATTTGTGAGTTTGAATGCGGATCCGCCGGCGGGGTCTGGGAACTCGCGCAGGCGGTGAAGCAGCCGACCTGGGGCGCGCTGCTGCGACCGGACGAAAATGAAATGCAGCAGCCCTTCGCTGGACTGGGCCGCGTGCCGAAGGGTGAGTATCCGCCGGGCCGAGGGCTTGTGATCGAAGACGGCAAGACCTACGCAGTGCAACTCGCCCGCGTCGCGCCAGACAGCGATTGACCAGGCAATGAACAGCGCGGTGCGGTAAGCTGAACGATCTGCTCGGGTGCGGTGACGCATCCGAGTCACATCTGAATAGACATTTGAATATTTCATAGGAGGCCACGGTGAAGATCGAACTCGTCACTCTGCGACAGATCGAGCGCGAGAAGGAAATTCCCTTCGGCGAGCTGGTCGAGATCATCGAACAGGCAATCCAGCAGGCATACCTGCGTCACGCTGAGAACCAGAAGCTCCCCGTACCGGACGAGCGCGACGTTCGCGTCATCCTCGACCGCAAGAGCGGCGAGATCTCGGTGAAGGTTCCCGAGCTCGACGCCGACGGCAACGTCATCGGTGAAGCTTTCGTGACCGCAGACGAATTTGGCCGCGTCGCTTCGAGCGCGGCAAAGCAGGTCATTAACCAGCGACTGCGCGACCTTTCTGACGATGCAGTGCTCGGTCAGTTCAAGGACAAGGAAGGCCAGATCCTTTCGGGCGTCATTCAGCAGGGCCCCAACCCCCGCATGATCCACGTTGACCTTGGCGACGTCGAGGCAATCATCCCTCCCGAAGAGCAGATTGCAGGCGAAGAGTACACGCACGGTTCGCGTATCCGCGTCTACGTGACCGCAGTCGCAAAGGGCCAGAAGGGCCCGCAGGTTACCGTATCGCGTACCCACCCGGGTCTCGTTCGTCGCCTCTTCGAGCGCGAGGTTCCCGAGATCGGTGAGGGTCTTGTGGAGATCGTTTCGCTCGCACGCGAGGCAGGCCACCGTTCGAAGGTTGCTGTCCGCGCAAAGCAGGCAGGCATCAACGCAAAGGGCACCTGCATCGGCGAAATGGGCAGCCGCGTACGCGCTGTCATGAGCGAGCTTGGCGAAGAGAAGATCGACATCGTCGACTACTCGCCTGAGCTTCCCCGCTTCGTTGCAAACGCACTTTCGCCCGCAAAGGTGACCGACGTGTTCATGCTCAACGAGTCGCTCAAGCAAGTCCGTGCACTCGTGCCCGACTTCCAGCTCTCGCTGGCAATCGGCAAGGAGGGTCAGAACGCCCGCCTCGCTGCAAAGCTCACCGGCGCGAAGATCGACATCCAGCCGGATTCGATCATGAACGACTAAAACCACGCCCCTTTTCGGAACCGCCACGCGTAAGCGCGAAGTCCCGAAAAATAGCGGGTTCAAGGGCTGGCCTGGGATTCAACGTCCCAGACCAGCCCTAGCCCCCGAGCCTGAATGCACGCACTACGGAAGCTGGTAAGATGGACGCGGTTCGAACATGCGTCGGATGTCGTGCTCGTGCGGAGCGCGGCGAACTTCTGCGGGTGGCAGTACACGACAATCAGCTCATCGTTGATGATCGTGCGGTGCTTCCCGGTCGCGGATCATGGGTACACCCCACCGCGAAGTGTTTGAGCCAGGCAGTGCAGCGTCGTGCTTTTGCACGTGCGCTGAAAGTGTCTGGGCAACTGGACACAACACCCCTAGAGAACAGGCTGAAAACGCTGATGGATAAGTAATGAACGGCTCACGATGAGGCCCGTCCGTTAATAATGGTTCTCGCCTGTCTGGCGTGAACCCAGACAGGAGAAAAGTGGCAAACCCACGCGTAAGCGAGATCGCCAAGAAGCTCGGCATCGAAAGCAAGACTGCTGTTGATGTTCTGAACAACGTACTGAATGAATACGTTAAGAGCCCGTCTTCGACGATCATGCCCCCCACCGAACGTAAGCTCAGTGCGTACGTCGACGAGCACCCCGAGCTCGTAAAGGCACCTTCGGCAGACGCTGCCGATGAGAAGCCCGCTGCCCCCAAGGGTGCAGCAAAGCCCGGCGCTCCCAAGCCCGGCCCCAAGCCTGCAGCGAAGCCCGCTGCAGCGAAGCCTGCTGCCGAAAAGGCAGAGAAGGCTGAGAAGCCTGCCGCTAAGGCAGCAGCGCCCAAGGCGGCTCCGAAGGCTGCGGGTCCCAAGCCTGCAGCTGACAAGCCCGCTCCCAAGGCTGCTGCTCCCAAGGCGCCTTCGGCAAAGCCCGGCGCACCTGCGCCCAAGGCTCCCGAAGCAAAGGCTGCTGCTGGCAAGCCCGCAGCAGCAAAGGCTGGCGCACCGAAGCCCGGTGCTCCGAAGCCCGCAGCTCCCAAGCCCGCTGGCCCCCGTCCGGGTAACAACCCGTTCGCGTCGAGCCAGGGCATGGGCATCCCGCGTCCTCCCCGTCCCGGTAACAACGCCTTCTCGGGCAACCAGGGTGGCGGCGCACGTGGTGGCAACCGTCCCAACCCGGGCAACATCCCCCGTCCCGCTCAGCGCCCCCAGGGTGGCGCTGGTGGTGGCCAGGGTCGTCCCGGCGGTCCCGGTCGTCCCGGTGGCGCAGGTCGTCCCGGTGGTGGCGGCGGATTCAACCGTCCCGGTGGTGGCACCGGCGGCGCTCCCGGTGCAGGTGGCGGCTTCGCTGGCCCCCGTCCCGGTGGTGGATTCGCAGGTCGCGGCCGTGGTGGCCGTGGCGCTGGCACCGCAGGTGCATTCGGTCGTGGCGGCTCCAAGAGCAAGGCACGTAAGTCGAAGCGGGCAAAGCGCGCAGAATTCGAGATGCGTCAGGCGCCGTCGATTGGCGGCGTTCAGGTACCTCGCGGCGACGGAACCACTCCGATCCGCCTGCGTCGTGGCGCTTCGCTCTCGGACTTCGCAGACAAGATCAACACCAGTGCTTCGAACCTGGTGACGATTCTCTTCCACCTCGGTGAGATGGCTACGGCAACGGAGTCGCTCGACGAGGCAACGTTCGAGATCCTTGGCGACGAGCTGGGCTACAAGATCCAGGTCGTTTCGCCCGAGGACGAGGATCGCGAGATCCTCGAAGGCTTCGATATCGATATCGATGCCGAGCTCGAAGAAGAGGGCGATGACGTCCTCGAGAAGCGTCCCCCGGTTATCACCGTCATGGGCCACGTCGATCACGGTAAGACCCGTCTGCTTGACGCGATCCGCCGTGCAGACGTTGGTGGCGGCGAGGCTGGCGGTATTACCCAGCACATCGGTGCATACCAGGTTCGTACCACGCACGACGGCAACGACCGTGCACTTACCTTCATCGATACCCCGGGTCACGAGGCGTTCACCGCTATGCGTGCCCGTGGTGCTCAGGTCACCGACGTTGCAATCCTCGTGGTTGCAGCAGACGACGGCATCATGCCCCAGACCATCGAGGCGCTCAACCACGCGCAGTCGGCAGGCGTTCCCATCGTGGTCGCTGTCAACAAGATCGATAAGGAAAGCGCGAAGCCTGACCAGGTTCGCCAGCAGCTCACCGAGTTCGGTCTCGTTCCTGAGGAATGGGGCGGCAACGCAATGTTCGTTGACGTTTCGGCGCGCAACAACATCGGCATCAACGAGCTCCTCGACGCTGTGCTGCTCACCGCAGACGCAGGTCTCGACCTCCGTGCAAACCCGAACAAGGCAGCACGTGGCGTCGCGATCGAGGCGAAGCTCGACAAGGGTCGCGGTGCAGTTGCTACCGTTCTGATCCAGTCCGGTACGCTCCGCGTCGGCGATGCAATCGTTGCGGGTACCGCATACGGTCGCGTTCGTGCGATGGCAGACGAGAACGGCGATGCTGTTATCGAAGCAACCCCGTCGCGTCCCGTCCAGGTGCAGGGTCTCTCGAGCGTTCCCCGCGCAGGCGACAACTTCATCGTTACCGCTGAAGACCGCACCGCACGTCAGATCGCTGAGAAGCGTGAAGCTGCAGAGCGCAACGCAATGCTCGCTAAGGCACGTAAGCGCCTCAGCCTCGAGGACTTCACCAAGGCACTCGAGGACGGCAAGGTTGACTCGCTCAACCTCATCATCAAGGGTGACGTTTCGGGTGCTGTTGAGGCACTTGAAGAGTCGCTCATGAAGATCGAGGTCGACGATTCGGTTCAGCTCCGTATCCTCCACCGCGGTGTGGGTGCGATCACCGAGTCGGACATCGACCTCGCAACGATCGACAACGCAATTGTCATCGGCTTCAACGTTCGTCCCGACGTCAAGGCACGCGAGCGTGCACAGCGCGAAGGCATCGACGTTCGCTTCTACAACGTCATCTACAACGCGCTTGATGACATCGAAGCGTCGCTCACTGGCATGCTCAAGCCTGAGTACGAAGAGGTCCAGTCGGGTGTTGCTGAGATCCGCGAGGTCTTCCGTTCCTCGAAGTTCGGCAACATCGCAGGTGTTATCGTTCGCAGCGGTGTCATCACCCGTAACGCGAAGGCACGCGTCATCCGCGAGGGTGTCGTAGTCGCAGATGGTCTCGCTATCGAGTCGCTGCGTCGCTTCAAGGACGACGTCACCGAGGTGAAGGTTGACTTCGAGTGCGGTATCGGACTCGGCAAGTTCAACGACATCCAGGAAGGCGATGAGATCGAGACCACTGAGATGGTTGAGAAGCCACGCGCCTAACTCGCGCGAGCTCCCGGTGAGGGGCGCGGATCATCACTGGTCCAACCCCCGCAACCGGCTCGATTGATACAGCAGAGGGCTTGGTCCGGCATTTCGCCGGGCCAAGCCCTTTGCTGTTGGTATTTGGTGGTGGCACCGGTACGTCGCCTCGAGGTTCCCAACCCGGCCGGGTGATCAACCGCACCGGGAATACGCCAGGGAACGAGTGCACAGCGCCAGGGGGGCGGCACTTGGCACTGTTTCGCTGATCCGCCGAACCCAACAGCACGGACGAGAAACAGCAAGAGGGGCTGGCCGCAGAACCAACAGGTTCCGTAGCCAGCCCCTCAGTGCTGCGCGAAAAGACTACTTCGTGGAAACGAAGCGGCGGCCCTCAGGCTTCGACGGCAGGATCGTGAGCACGAGGTAACCGATGCTTGCAATCCAGCCGACGTAGTTCAGGAACGGAATCATCGAAGCGATGTTCAGCAGCCACAGCGTGCCAGGCATGTTTGCGTCGTGGAGACGGCGCCAGCCGATAGCGATGCTCGGGATGAGAGTTGCGAGACCCACGATGCCCATGAGGATGCCACCGAGTACTGCGAGCACGATCGTGCCGCTGCCGGCAGCCACTGCAGCACCGCTGTTCATCTCAGCGCCAAATGCCGCAGCCGCGACACCCATGAAGCCGATGAAGAACAGAATGCCTGGGATCAGGCCGATGAGGAACAGGAAGAGCTGTGCGTACCAGTACTCGCTGCGCGATGCGCGACCACTGAAGTTTGCGTAGTTCTTGAAGAAGCGGCGCACAGCATCGCCGAAGGAAGCGCCGTAGAGCGGACGAGTGAGATCGTCTGCGCTGATAGCGCCATCGAAGGGTTCGCCGGGGCCGGGGATGGGAAGCTGACCGGGCGCTGCGTACTGCGGCGCAGCGAAGGGCTGCTGCGGCTGCTGCGGAGCGCCGTAGGGCTGCTGCGGCGCACCGTACTGCGGCGGCACGGGTGCTTCGGGAGGCGCGGGAGCAGCGGGCGGCACAGGTGCTGCGGGCGGCACTGCGCCAGCAGGCGGAACCTGCTGGTTGTTTGGCTGCTCGTTGGGATCGACCGGGGGATCGGGGAAGCTCATTGGTTCTGTCACTTTCGGTAGCTGGGGCTGCCCATGGGAAGCCCATGTAATTTCAGGGTATGACATCAGTGAGGATGTGGCGAGGAAAAAGGCGTATCGTCGCCATTTTGGGACCTGGAATGAGTGACGACCTAGGAGTGCCAAGAGCCAAGTCTTGCAAGATCATCTAAAGTGGTGAGTATGAGTAATCCACGTGCCGGAAAAGTTGCCGAGCGCATTCACCAGATCATTGCGCGTCGTCTGGAGAAGGGCCTGCGCGATCCGCGCCTCGGCTTTGTGACCATCACTGATGTCCGCGTCACGGGTGATCTGCAGCACGCGAGCATTTTCTACACCGTGTTCGGTGATGATTCGGCTCAGGCCGACACCGCTGCTGCGCTGAAGGCTGCCACGGGCATGCTGCGCAAGGAAGTTGGCAAGCAGCTGGGTACGCGCCTGACCCCGTCGCTCGAGTTTATTCACGATGAGCTTCCCGACACCGCGCAGCACATGAACGAGCTGCTCGCTGAGGCCAAGCGTCGCGACGAGGCAGCTGCCGCACTTGCGCAGGGTGCTTCGTACGCTGGCGACGCTGATCCCTACGAGAAGCCCCGCGATGCTGACGACGACGCTGAGGGTGGCTTCGATGAGGACGCCTTCTTCGCAGCATCTGACGACGATGATGAAGACGACGAGGACGACGCACGCTAGGCACCTGGCTCGCGAGGCTCGCCCTCACCCTCTGATGCGCTCCGACCGTTCTGGCCGGGGCGCATCAGTGTTTTCTGCGTTCACGGGCGCGGATCAGCCGCAGCGCCTAAGGCAACCGCACGGAGCCTTCGTGCTCGACGATGAGGCCATCTGCGATGAGGGAATCGTAGGCGCGCACGGCCTGCTCCGCGCCCGTCTGAGCACCGCCAACACCTGCACGAACACCAGCACCGGCCGCCACCGCGTCCTCCCGCGAGACGGGTCCGGTTGCGGCACGCATCGCGGCCATGATGAGCCCGCGCACCTGTCGATCGCTGCCTGCGAACTTGGCCTGCTTGGGGCGTTTTGTCGGGGCGTTGTCGGGGAATCCCGATCCGCGCCACTCACAGAATTCTGCGATCGGGCAGGTCAGGCAGGCGGGCTTGCGGGCGGTGCAGACGACGGCACCCAGCTCCATGGCGGCCGCGTTGAACACGGCTGCCTCGGCGGGATCGGCCGGAAGGAGCGCGGCCATGTCGTCGAGGTCCCGTGCGGCGGGCATGCCTGCGGCCGCGCGGCCATGCACCGCGCGTGCAATGACGCGCCGAGTGTTCGTGTCGACGACGGGCTCGGGTGATCCGAATGCGAATGCCGCGACTGCGCGGGCGGTGTACGGGCCGATGCCGGTGAGCGACAGCAAGACCTCTACGTCGCTCGGCACCTCGTCACCGTGTTCTGCGGCGATCTGGCAGGCAGCCTGGTGCAGCCAGAGTGCGCGGCGCGGGTAGCCGAGGCGCTTCCACGCGCGCACCGCTTCACCCGGCGCATCCGCGGCGAGGTCAGAGGGATTTGGCCACCGCGCCATCCACTCTTCCCAGTGGGGGATCACGCGATCGACCTGCGTCTGCTGCGACATGAACTCTGAGACGAGGATTCCCCATGCCGACGTTTCTGGGTCGCGCCACGGGAGGTCGCGGGCGTTCGCCCTGAACCAGTCGTTCAACACCGCTGAAATTTCGTTCGCAACCATCGCTCCCAGTGTAATGATCATGAACGCACACACCGCCGGAGAAAGCCCCGGCCACAGCGGGGTAGGCTATTCGGGTGAGTATTGCAGCGGAATATCCCCAGGGCGGCATCCTGCTGGTTGACAAAGCCGGGGAATGGACAAGCCACGATGTCGTCGCCAAGTCGCGTCGCGCGCTCGGCACCCGCAAGGTCGGCCACGCTGGCACCCTTGACCCGATGGCGACCGGCCTCCTCGTGCTTGGCTTCGGCCCCGCGACCCGCCTGCTGACTCACCTCGTCGGCCTCGACAAGACGTATGAGACCACGATCCGCCTGGGAGCGAACACCGTCACCGACGATCGCGAGGGCGAAGTTCTAGACATCTCAGATGCAGACGCAGTGCGCGCGGTTGCAGCTGACAGTGCGCGGATCGCGACTGGCATCACCGCCCTCACGGGCGCCATCGAGCAGGCCCCGAGCGCCGTCAGCGCCATTAAGGTCGATGGCGTGCGAGCATACGACCGTGTGCGAGCTGGCGAGCAGGTTGAGCTGAAGAAGCGCCCGGTGACGATCCACCGATTTACTGCTGGCGACCCGCAGCTCACGGAGGCAGCCGTTGGCCCGGTCGTATCCGGTGACGACGTGACGAGCGATATCGCGACCGAAACCGCGGTCGCACATACGGTCATCGACATCGATGCGGTCGTGGACTGCTCCTCCGGCACCTACATTCGTGCGCTCGCGCGTGATCTCGGTGCAGATCTCGGTATTGGCGGTCACCTTACGGCGCTCCGTCGCACGGCAGTTGGCCCGTTCCGGGTTACAGACGCGAACCCGCTCGCCGAACTTGCTGCGGGCCGCATCGGCAAGATCCTCGGTCCGGCAGAGGTCGCAGCGACCCTGTTCCCGACCATTGAGCTTGATGCGCAGCAGACGCTTGACCTCGGCAATGGCAAGCGCGTGGAGCTCGGCACGACCGATCACGACGCGCCACTCGTCGCCGCGATCGGTCCTGCGATTATCCCTGCCGCAGGCCCCACTGATCCCGCTGGTGCCCCGCGCCTCGTTGGCCTCATCGAGATCAAGCGCGGTCGCGCTCGCGTCATCACTAACTTCCCGGTTCCCGAAGGAAACGCAGCATGATTCTCTGGTTCACGGTCGTCACGATCGCCGTTTCGCTCATCGCCGCGGTGGTGTGTGCGCTTTACGCTGCAAAGAAGTCGGGTCCGAACGACTACACGCTGGGTGCGATGCTCCTGGTCGCCGTGCTGTTGCTCGCCCAAATCGTCATTTCGATTGTTGCGCCAATGACGGGAAACCACGCACTTGGCGATCCGCTTGAGTTCTGGATGTACCTCATTGTCGCGTTCATCATGCCGATCGGCGCCGGATTCTGGGCGCTCATCGACCGCACCCGCTGGGCAAACCTGGTGCTTGCGGTGATCGGCCTCGCTGTCGCTGTGATGACCTACCGCATGTGGGTCATCTGGGCGCTCGGCGCCTAACCAGCCACGCGCACTCAGCTTTACGCGCGCACCTCAGCTAGACTGCTGGGGTGTCAAACGTCGATCAGGTAACCACCGAATCTGGTGAAGCAGCAAAGTCCACGGAGCGCCTAGGCGGCCTGGGAAAAGTCCTTATCGCGGCCTACATTGTGCTCGCGCTTGCTGCGACGTTCCGTTCGGTCTACCAGATCATTTCGAAGTTCGATGAGGCACCCGTTGCCTACTCGCTGTCAGCACTGTCTGGCGTGGTCTACATCGTTGCGGCGATCGCACTGATGAAGCGTCACGGAGTCTGGCGCAAGATCGCCTGGGGAGCGCTCTCATTTGAGCTCGCAGGCGTCGTTATCGTTGGCGTGCTGAGCTACGCGGTGCCGCAGTACTTCGCGCACGCGTCGGTCTGGTCGCACTTTGGCTCGGGCTACGTGTGGATCCCGGTCGTGCTTCCCGTGCTCGGCCTCATTTGGCTCTGGCGTACGCGCCCAAGCGCAAAGGCGTAACTTATGCTTACGGTTTCATCGGCAGATCAGGTCCAGCCGGCCATGGTGAGCCACGGCTCTGTGGTCGCCGTTGGCAAGTTTGACGGCATTCACCTGGGCCACCGCAGCATTCTCGCGCGTATGCGTGCGGTTGCTGAGGCTGAGGGGCTGACCTCGGCGGTGCTCACCTTCGCGGATCATCCCATGCGGTTCTTGAATCCCGAGGCGTGCCCCGTCGCGCTCACGAGCCCGAACCAGCGACTCGAGCTGCTCGCGGAGATCGGTGTTGAGATCTGCGTCATGGTCGATTTCAACGCTGAGTTTGCTGCGATCCCGGCGGATCAATTCATCTCAGACGTGCTCGTTCGTGAACTCAATGCGAAGCACATCATCCTTGGCGCAGACTTCCGCTTCGGCCACCGCGGCCAGGGCGATGCAGCTATGCTCGTTGCCGCAAGTGAGCAGTACGGTTTCACGGTCGAGGTGGTCGATGGCGTGGCTTGCCCCGGCGTAGGCAACGTGTCATCGTCGATGATTCGTGAGGCGCTGCAGGTCGGCGACATGCGGGCCGCTGCTGAGATGCTCGGTCGCACCTACGCGATCCGCGCCACTGTCGTGCACGGTGATGCGCGCGGTCGTGAGATCGGGTTCCCCACGGCAAACCTCGGCGGCGAGGTCGAGGGCAAGGTGCCAGCAGACGGCGTTTACGCTGGCTGGGTGGTGCTTGACGGTCAGCGGCACGAGGCCGCAATCTCGGTGGGAAACAACCCGACGTTCACGCCGAATGCAGAGTCCCGTGTTGAGGCGTTCATTCTCGATTTCACCGGCGATCTGTATGGCAAGCCGATCGAGGTGCAGTTCTTGCAGCGCTTGCGCGGCATGGAGAAGTACGACTCGCTCGACGCGCTCCTTGAACAGATGGCAGAAGACGTCGCGCAGACGCGTAGGGTGCTAGAATCTGCGTAGACCGAGGTTTCGGTCGCTCAGGTGTTGCGCCTCCGTGTTATTCACGTTGCTAGGCGCGCAACAGCACACCCCGCCGATCAGGAGATCCATTGGCAAGCAACGCTGGTACGCGCAAGTCTGCTTCGAAGAATTCGTCGCGCTCGAATGGCCGTCGCAAGCACACGCATAACGAGGGCATCATCCCGCTGCTCGCTCGTGCGGTGCGCGAGGTAGAAGCTTCGGCGCAGCGTGGCAAGGCCACTCCGCAGAACCGTGCGAAGTTCCAAGCGATTGCGCTCCTCATGCGTGAAGAGCGTGCCCGTGTGAAGTCTGACGAGCAGGTCAGTGCTGCAGAGCGTGCAGAGACGCTCAAGCGTCTGGACGGCGTCGCATCGATTCTCGCGAAGACCGCCGCACGCGATACGAGCCTCATTACCTTGCTCGAGCCGGCAGCGAACGTACCTGAGGCGACCCGCGCGCTGAAGCGAAAGATGCTCGTCCAGGCAGGCATCGACGTTCCTGAGGAAGCTCCCGCGCCGGTCGAGACCGCGGTCGCAAAGGTCGTTCCCGCAGAGCTTGCCGAACGCCAGGTTGAGCCCGCTGGCATCGAAGCCCGCATGCTGTCGAATCCGTTCCTCGCACCCGGCCTGGACGCCCAGCGTGGCCCGACCCCCGTCGTTCGCCTGGCGAACTGGGAGCTGCTGAGCCCGCTGCTGAAGTCGTTTGAACAGGGTGGCCAGGGTGCAGCGTGCATGGCGCTGCCCGATCCGCCCGTCCCCGATCGCCTCGCGCCACAGGGTCGCGAGCTGATGAAGCACCAGGCGAAGTTCCTCGCGAGTGTGCGTGACGGCCACCGCAGCTTCCTGCTCGCAGATGAGCCAGGCCTTGGCAAAACCGCGCAGTCGGTGCTTGCGGCATCGGTCGCAGACGCCTATCCGCTGCTCGTTGTTGTCCCAAACGTCGTGAAGATGAACTGGGCACGTGAGGTTGAGCGCTGGACGCCGCAGCGCAGTGTCACCGTCATCCACGGTGATGGCCGCGATATGGACGCGTTCGCAGACGTGTTTGTCGTGAACTACGACATTCTTGACCGTCACCTCAGCTGGATTTCACGCTTCGGCTTCAAGGGCATGGTCGTCGATGAGGCGCACATGATCAAGAACGTGCAGTCGCAGCGGTCAAAGGCGGTGCTCTCGATTGCAGAGAGCATTCGTGAGCGCACTCCCGGTGTGCAGCCGCTGACAATCGCGTTGAGTGGTACCCCGCTCATCAATGAGGTCGATGACTTCCGCGCGATCTGGCGCTTCCTCGGCTGGACCGACGCTGAAAAGCCCGGCCCCGAGCTCATGGCCAAGCTGGAGAACAACGGCTGGACCCCGGCCGATCCTGCGTTCTACCCTGCGGCGCGCGAGAGCGTGGTCTCGATGGGTATCGTGCGTCGTCGCAAGATTGACGTTGCAGCCGATCTTCCCGCGAAGCGCGTGGTCGACCTTCCCGTTGAGCTTGATGACGATCTCGGTCGCGGCATTCGTGATGCCGAGACGAAGCTCGCTCGCAAGCTGCTCGATCGCTTCACCACCATCAAGGGCGGCAAGCTCGGCGCGAAGCTGTCCGACGAAGCGATCATCCGCATGGTCTGCATGCAGGAGCTCGAAGAGGCGAACGCTTCGGCAGACGGCCTCAACGTCTTCTCGATGGTTCGCACGATTGGCGAGGCCAAGGCGTCGCTCGCTGTCGACTACACCGCGCAGCTCGCGCGCTCGGTCGGCAAGGTCGTATTCTTTGCGAAGCATATTCACGTGATGGACCGCGCAGAGGCGCAGTTGGCCGAGATGGGTCTCAAGACGGTGTCGATTCGTGGCGATCAGACCGCGACGTTCCGCCAGGAGCAGATCGACGCGTTCAACAAGGATCCCGAGGTTGCGGTCGCAGTCTGCTCGCTCACCGCGGCAGGTGTTGGCGTCAACCTGCAGGCATCGTCGAACGTTGTGCTCGCAGAGCTCAGCTGGACCGACGCCGAGCAGACTCAGGCGATCGACCGCGTGCACCGCATTGGCCAGGTCGAGCCGGTGACCGCTTGGCGCATTATCGCGGCGCAGACCATTGATGCGCGGATCGCCGAACTCATCGACGGCAAGGCCGGTCTCGCGGCGCGTGCACTCGACGGAGCTCCTGCGCAGGAGGAGAACGCTGACCCGGTTCAGCTGCTCGCGCTCATCAGCGTGCTCGAGCGCGCGATCGCGGAGGCGTAACCCGCACCGTCTTCGGGGGAGACACTCCCTATCGAGGCTGTGGAATCGCTAGGCTGGCGCCATGCGAATTGGTGTCTTGTGCTCGGGCGGCGACAGCCCCGGAATGAACGCTGCGATCCGCGGAGCCGTCTTGCGCGGCACCGAGGTACACGGCTGTGAGATGGTCGGCTTTATCGACGGCTGGCGCGGCTTCCACGAGAACGAGCTCGTCACGCTCGACCGCGCCGCGGTGCGTGGGCTTTCACCGCGCGGTGGCGTGTTTATTGGCACGAGTCGCTGGTCACCGTTCCCGTCGAAGGACGGCACCGAGGAAGAATTCGCGGATCTGCGCAGCAAGATGGCTGAATATGACCTCGACGGCATGATTCTCATCGGTGGCGACGGCACCCAGCGCGTAGCTGGACTGCTCGACCGTGTCGGATTCAATGTGATCGGCCTGCCGAAGACGATTGACAACGATCTCGCAGGGACGGACTACACCTTCGGGTTCGACACCGCAGTTGGCATTGCCACTGAAGCAATCGACCGGCTGCGGACGACGGGCGAATCACACAACCGCTGCATGGTGCTTGAAGTGATGGGCCGGGACGCGGGCTGGATCGCGCTGCACGCGGGCATCGCAGGCGGCGCTCACGTCATGCTCATCCCAGAGCAGCCGGAGACACTCGACCAGGTGTGCGCGTGGGTGAAGCACGTCACTGATCGCGACCGCTCTGCGCTCGTGGTCGTTGCCGAGGGCTTCGACTTTGCGGGTGAGCAGCCTGCTGAACTGCGAGGTGGCGCGCACGGCATTGGCGATCATCTCGCTCAGCGCATCGAGGAATGCACCGGCATCGAGACACGTGCGACCGTGCTTGGTCACCTGCAGCGGGGCGGATCGCCTTCGGCCTTTGACCGCGTACTGGCAACCCGCACAGGAATTGCCGGTGCGGACGCGATCGCCGAGGGGGAGTGGGGCAACCTCATGGCCCTGCGCGGCGACGAGATCGTCGCGGTGCCCATCATGGAGATTGCCGGCAAGCTCAAGCGGGTACCCGAGGCGCGGTACGCGGCCGTGCGCGCAAACTTCGGGTAGTCCGGATATGCGTGTGGGGCGGATCCGAGCTGTCGGATCCGCCCCACACGTGGAGGCGTCGCGAGACGCCGAGAAAACTAGGCGCCGAGGCGTGCCTGGACGTCCTGCAACGAGGGGTTCGTTGCGGTCGTTCCGTCGGGGAAGACAACGGTCGGCACAACAGCGTTGCCACCATTGACCGACTTCACGAGTTCTTCCGTGCCTTCGGTGTTTTCAATATCGACGATCTCGTAGGGGATGCCGGTCTTGTCAAGCATGGTCTTCAGACGCTTGCAGTAGCTGCACCAGCTCGTCGAGAACATCGTGATTGCGCCGCTTTCTGGGGTGAAATCGGCAATTTCAGCTGCACTCATGGCGTGCTCCTTTCAGGGCGTTTCAAGCCAATTCTCAGTTTATGATTCTCTGCCTGTGAACGCTTGGATTTTTTGGATCTTCGGACGTGCGCGCTCAGCTTGACCTCTGGTTACTGAGGTGGAAACATTAAGTGACGAGCGTATGACGGGATGGCTACATCGGCTGGCTTTCGCGCGCGTCGACATTTCGCATTACATGCAAACGAAAAGAGACCGGTGGAACTCACGATCGTCGTCTTGCTAGTCATCGTGCTAGCGCTTTTCTTCGACTTCACGAACGGCTTCCATGACACCGCAAACGCGATGGCTACGCCCATCGCAACCGGTGCACTGAAGCCGAAGACCGCAGTCGCTTTGGCTGCAATCTTGAATCTTGTCGGCGCGTTCCTCTCAACTGAGGTCGCAAAGACAATTTCAAACGGTCTCATCAATGAGGGCGATGGTGGCGTACTTATTACGCCAGAAATGATCTTTGCGGGCCTCATTGGCGCCGTTGTCTGGAACCTAGTGACCTGGCTCTACGGCCTGCCCTCGAGCTCGTCACACGCACTCTTCGGTGGTCTCATTGGTGCCGCAGTTGTCGGCGCCGGTTTTGGCGCGATTAACGGTGGCGGTCTCGTTTCGAAGATCCTGCTGCCCGCGCTTGCTGCACCGCTCACCGCTGGCATCGTGGCATTCGCCGCGACTAAGACTGCGTATGCAATTACCCGTCGTCACGACGGTAAGAAGGACGGCCGCGGCCGCTTCCGTTACGCACAGATCGTGTCGTCGTCGCTGATTGCACTTGCGCACGGCACGAACGACGCGCAGAAGACCATGGGCGTGATTACCCTCACGCTCGTTGCCGCGAACATGCAGGATCCCGACACTGGCCCCCATCTCTGGGTCATCATCGCGTGTGCACTCGCGATTGCAATTGGTACCTACTCCGGTGGCTGGCGAATCATCCGCACGATGGGCTCGGGCCTCACCGATGTCAAGCCCGCGCAGGGCTTCGCCGCTGAGGTTTCGACCGCTGCAACGATTCTCGCTTCGAGCCACCTCGGCTTCGCACTCTCGACGACTCAGGTTGCTTCGGGCTCGGTCATCGGCTCCGGCCTCGGCCGCCGTGGTTCGACCGTGCGTTGGCGTACCGTCGGCCGCATTGCTTCCGGCTGGCTCTTCACCCTCCCCGCAGCCGGCCTCGTCGGCGCGCTTGCGGCGGTCATCGCTCACCTCGGCATGGTTGGCATCATCATCGACGCGGTCGTTGGCGCGCTCGTGATCGGATTCATCTTCTTCCGCTCGCGCCGCAATGCGGTTACGGCTTCGAACGCAATTGCAGACGTCGCTGAGGCAGGCCACGCGGTCCGTATTCGTAAGAGCAAGGTCAAGCGTGTTCGCACCAAGACCGGCACCCTCCCGCCCCTCACTCCCGTTGCACAGAGCGCCGTGCGTTCTGACAAGGCTGCGCGTGAAGCAGAAAAGGCAGCACGTGCTGCAGAAAAGCAGCAGAAGAAGGACGGCGACAAATGACCATCGACTGGATCGCATTCGTTCAGGTCTTCGGAGCAGCGCTCTTCGCGTCGGTCTTCGTAGTTGCCCTGTACTCGCTCGGTATCCGCTTCCTCGCAACACCGAAGCCTGCGCCGCGTCTTGCTGACGGCTCGAAGGCGCCCAACGGTCCTTCGCGCGATGCTGAAGACGATGACCTTGAAGAAGACGGCCGCCCCGGTTGGGCAACCGCAGGCGCATACGTATGCTTCGCGCTCTCGGCTGTGGTCGTGCTTGTGGGCATCTACCTGATTGTCCCTGCGCTGCACGGCTAATCACAGGAATTTTGGGGCGGATCGGCGAAAGCCGGTCCGCCCCTTTTCGTTTGGCCGATCCGCGCCCGATTGCTGTGAATTACATGCGCCACATGGAGTAGCACGTCAGTAGACTGACCAGTGTGGAAGAACAACGTGGTGGATCCTCGGGTGAACCGGTGGACGAGCGCAACGCAACATACGAGCTACCGCTCGGTATTCGCGTTGCCGCGGCTTGGTCATGGCGACTGATTATTATCGCCCTGGCCTCTGCAGCTCTGCTCTGGGGCATCGTGCAGGTACGCATTATTGTCGTGCCCGTCCTGATCGCAATTCTGCTGACGGCGCTGTTGATGCCGATCGTGAGCTGGTTTGAACGACGCGGACTGCCGCGTTGGTCGGGTGTGCTCTCTTCGCTCATCCTGCTGTTTGCGACGCTGTGGGTGTTGATTACCCTCATCGTCTCGCAGTTGCGGAATGGGCTCGACGACCTCGTAACCCGATCTGAACAGGTCTGGCAAGAGTCTTTGCTCTGGATTTCGCACAACAGCTGGGGACTCCCGGTTGATGAGATGAAGAACTGGTTGCAAGATCTCCTGTCTAGCCTGTCGCAGTACCAGGGTGAGATCTGGAGCGGCGCCATGGGCGTCGCAGTCTCAGCTGGCCAGGTCATCACCGGTGCATTGCTCACATTCTTCACGCTCATTTTCTTGCTGATCGACGGCCGTCGAATCTGGATCTGGGTGATTGGCTTCCTGCCTGCCAAGGCGCATTCGCCCGTCGATGCGGCTGGCCGCGCTGGCTGGCTGTCGGTCGGTCAGTACGTCCGCGTACAGATCTTCGTAGCATTCGTTGACGCGTTTGGCATCGGCGTTGGCGCTGCGATCCTTGGAGTGCCGCTGCCAATTCCGATTGCGATTCTTGTGTTCCTTGGCTCGTTCATTCCGTTCCTCGGTGCAATTACGACCGGTATGCTTGCCGCGTTCATCGCGCTCGTCTACAACGGTCCGATTAACGCGCTGCTGATGCTCGGCGTCGTTATCCTCGTTAACCAGATCGAGGGCCACGTGCTGCAGCCGCTCGTCATGGGTAACGCAGTTCGAGTTCACCCGCTCGGTGTTGTCCTCGCGGTGTCGGCCGGTGCGCTTCTTGCGGGTATTCCCGGCGCGCTGTTCGCGGTTCCGCTCGCAGCTTCTGCGAACGCTATTGTGAACACACTCGTGCAGAAGAAGTGGGACCCAAACATAGACCCGGCAGCGGAGTTTCATCGAAGAGACCACGTGAAGCACGAAGCTAAATCCCGGGCGAAATACATTGCGCGTCTGACGCGTGGAGGAGGAAACGCATGACCTGGCAGAACGGCACCCCCGAGCTCGCCGACTTCGAACGGACGCTCGGTGTGGTGCACCAGGTAACCCGCAAGACGCCGCTCGAATCATCGCGCTACCTCGCCGACATTCTCGAGGTGCCGAATGTGTTCCTCAAGTGTGAAAACCTGCAGCGCACCGGCGCATACAAGCTTCGCGGTGCGTACAACCGGCTGTCACAGCTGACGGCAGAAGAGCGTGCACGCGGCGTCGTCGCCGCGTCGGCTGGTAACCATGCGCAGGGCGTGGCGTATGCGGCGCGCGAGCTCGGCATCAAGGCGACCATTTTCATGCCGCTTGGTGTTGCACTGCCGAAGCTGCAGGCAACCCGTGGCTACGGCGCAAACGTTGAGCTTGTCGGCCAGACCTTTGACGCGACCAATGCGGCAGCGCAGGCGTTCGTCAAGGAGCAGGGTGCGATCTTCATCCCGCCGTTCGATGACCCCGCTGTCGTCGAGGGCCAGGGCACGATTGCACTCGAGATGCTCGAGGTCGAGCCCGACATCGAGAACTTTGTCGTGCCGATCGGTGGCGGTGGCCTCATCGCGGGCATTGCAGTCGCTGCAAAGAAGTGGGCTGCCGAGCACGGCCGCACGATCCGGGTCATTGGTGTGCAGGCTGAAAACGCTGCGCCCTACCCGGTTTCGCTCGAGGCAGGCGAACCCGTGACGATCCAGACACGTCCCACCATCGCTGACGGCATCGCTGTCGCGCGCCCTGGCACGCTGAACTTTGATCTGATCCGCGACTTCGTTGATGAAGTGGTGACCGTGAGCGATGATGACATCGCACGCGCCATTGTCATGCTCATCGAGCGCACCAAGCTCGTGGTTGAACCCGCGGGTGCGGCTGGCGTTGCTGCGATGCTCGCAGGCAAGATCAAGGTTGCAGGCAAGACTGCGACCATCCTCTCGGGTGGCAACATTGATCCGCTGCTGCTGCAGCGTGTGATCGGTCACGGCCTGGCTGCGTCGAAGCGTTACCTCAAGCTCCGCATCCTGCTCCCTGATGTACCTGGCCAGCTCGTGCGCACCGCGTCGATCGTGGCTGAGCACAACGCAAACGTTGTCGAGGTGCTGCACACTCGTCACGCGACCGAGCTCCCCATCAGTGAGGTTGAGCTCGAGCTGCACATTGAGACCCGTGGCTCAGAGCACGGCGTCGAGGTAGTTGAGGCGCTTCGCGCCGAAGGCTACGAGGTGCGTGTAGGCGAGCGTTACTAGCTGACAAACTCGCCCGCACGGCGAGCTAGCGCCCTCCCCACAACTTTGTGGGGAGGGCGCTAGTGTTTCCTCAGACAAGCTCATTTCGGTGTGTGAAGGATCACAAGTCGTGCGTGACAGCTTTCGACGTGCTCTGTTCCCCTCTAAAGTGATGGGTCAAGGGGGCACAACAGAGAGGTGTACTTCCGGTGGAAATTCTGGTTGTCGAAGATGACGAACGGGTGTCTGACGCGCTGAGCGCCTTCATCGGGAAGGCTGGCTACAGCACGGTGCAAGCTGCAGACGGTGCGTCTGCGATTGACGCAGTTTCGCCAGAAACAGCAGCGGTGATCCTTGATCTGGGGCTGCCCGATATCGACGGCCTTGATGTATGTCGGCGGATCCGCGCATTCTCCGGCGTCCCCATCATCATCGCGACCGCACGAAGCCAGGTTGAGGAACGCATCCGAGGGTTGCATGCTGGTGCGGATGATTTCGTAGTGAAGCCGTACGACGTGCGTGAGCTCGTTGCGCGCATCGAAGCGGTGACACGACGGTCTCGTATGGTGCCGGTCGCGGGTGAACTCGGCTTGGTGATCGACGTGCACGACGTCTATATCGACATCACCAACAGGCTCGCCACGGTGGCTGCGGTATCGGTTGAACTCACGCCGAAAGAGTTTGAGATATTGGAGGTTCTCGCGCGGTATCCGGGGGTTGCGGTTCCGAGAGATCGCATCATCCGGGAGGTGTGGGGCACCGACTGGACGGGGTTCAACCGATCGCTTGAGGTGCACGTCGGGGCGATCCGCCGCAAACTCGACCGCGAATCACTCATCGATACCGTGCGGGGGCTTGGGTATCGGCTTGCGGTGAGTTGATCAATGCGAAAGCGATTTGTTGTCGCCTTTCTCACGCCGCTGATCGTCGTGTTGATGGCCCTCGGTGGCGCATACGGGTGGAGCCTTGCCCGCACGGCAGAACAACAGCTTTCCAACCAGCAGCTTGGCGATGCGCACTACTTTCTGTCCGTAGCTCGGCAGGCGCTCGCAGACCAGAACCCAGCTGCGCTCGAAGCAGATATGCGGCGGTACGGTGACCTGTACGACGCCGAGATTACGGTGTTCGATCAGGCTGGCGAAGCCTGGGCAACGACGACTGAACGCCGTGCGGAGATTTCCGCCGAGTTGCAGGCCGCCGTCGGCCTCGCGCTGTCTGGCAGACGCGGTGAGGTCGCCGTCGGCCCGCTGCCCTGGTCCCGTCAACCGGCGACGATTGTAGAACCCATCGTGAACGATGGGTTCGTGGTCGGCGCCATCTCCATAGGGGCAAGCGTGGATCAGACGAACCGCGGTATTTGGGGGCAGTGGCTGCTGCTTGGGGCTATTTCGCTCGTGACTGTCGGTCTCGCAACCCTGGTCATTTTTCAGCTTTCTCGGTGGGTGCTTGCTCCGTTGCGGCGAGTGGACGAGGCGATGCAGGCCTTTGCCAGGGGCGAGACGGAGGCCCGTATCGCGGACACCACAGGGCCGCCGGAACTCCAGTCGCAAATCAAGCTCTTTAACACGATGGCTGCCGAGATCGACCAGGTGGTCACCCGGCAGCAGGAGTTCGTGTTGAACGCATCGCACGAGCTACGAAATCCGCTCGGTGCGCTCCTGATGCGGGTGGAAGTCTTGGCCACGGGTCTCGGTGGAGAATGGGCATCCGACATCGAAAATACCCGTGAAGACGGCAAACGAATGACACAAATCTTGGACACGCTGCTGCGGCTGGCCCGCACTGCGCAGTCTGAACCAACGTGCTTGCTGGTCGATCTCGGCGAGCTCGCCCACAGCCGCGCCCATGCCTGGCGCGCTGTCGCAAGCCAGCGGCTCATCAAAGTCTCGGCGTTTGCAGAGCCTGGGCTCATGCTTATTGCCGACCGTACGGTGATCGAAAGCGCGCTCGACGCAGTGCTCGACAATGCGGTGAAGTTCTCGCCGCGCGGCGGTCGCATCGACGTGCGGGCAGAACGTACCGATGATGGGGCGCGGATCAGCGTCCGCGATTCCGGCCCCGGGCTCGAACCCGCTGACCTTGAGCGGGCAAAGACCCGCTTCTGGCGGAACACCCGTGATCAGAACATCGCTGGCTCAGGACTCGGCCTGTCAATCGCGAATCAGCTGCTGGAAAGCGCGAGCGGCACGCTGTGTTTGAGCTCGCCGGAGGGCGGAGGGTTGCACGTGGAACTGCGGTTCACTTCGGAAGGTGACGGCGAATGATCACACACTGGGTACGCAGACTGACCACGGCCGCGGTGCTGTGCGTGGGGCTATTGTTGTTCACCGCGTGCGCCGCTCCGCATGCCCCCGGCGTCATTGCTGGCGGCAATCCCGGCGGTGTCTACCACGCGTATGGCACGGCGTTGGCGAACGAGCTCTCGGCGCGCACCGATCGTGAGATGACGCTGGTTGAGACTGATGGCTCGGTCGACAACCTGCAGCGCATCGGTCGGGGAGAGGCACTCCTTGGTTTCGCGCAGGGGGATACCGTTGCAGATGCGTTGGCTGGCGAGGGTGATTTTGCTGAGCCGCTCGAACTCGCCGCGGTCGCGCGGCTGTATGACGAGTACGTGCACATCGTGGTGGCCAAAGACTCGAGTTTTGTGACGCTCGCCGACCTCGCAGATGCTCGTATTTCCCTCGGTTCACCTGGCTCAGGCGTGCAGGTGATCGCGCATCGCATCCTCGAAGCCGCCGGCATGAGCGAGCGTGACATCGGAGCCGAGGCCGAGACAGAGGCCGACACCGACATCGACACCGACACCGCACCGCGCTGGGTCACCCTGGGCACGCAGCCCGCTGCGGAGGCACTGCGAGCCGGCGAGATCGATGCGTTCTTCTGGGTCGGCGCTATTCCGACCCCGGGTGTCGCTGACCTCGCAGCCGAGTTTCCGATCCGCATTTTGCCAGTGACGCCCGAGATTCTTGACCAGTTGAACGCGGATCACGCAGACGTCTACGGGCTATCTGAGCTCCCACGAGGCACCTACGGAATCGAAGATCAGACACGCACCATGACGATTCCGAACTACCTGGTTACGGCGGCTGATGCAGACCGCGGCGAGATTCGAGAGGTGACTGAGACCCTGTTCGCGGAACGGGCTGCGATCGCGCGCAAGGCACCCGTCGCAGCACTGCTCGATACCCGTGAGGCTATCTTCACCGACCCCATGCCGTTGCACCCGGGAGCCGCAGACTACTTCAGATCGCAGCGCCGTTAACCTCTGCGAACCCGTCAAATTGATCATCAATCTCACCCCTCAGCGAGCCAACCTCAAGTAATGCTCAAGGCCTTCCTCAAGATCAGCTCAAAGCACTGAATCGGAGGAGTAACCACCCCTAACGTGAGGGTCTGACCGGTTCAACGAAGAAGCGATCGACCCCCTGAGAGCGCGAGACCCAGAGTGTCTCGCGGTGCCTCTGCGTTGAACCGTCGAATGACCAACGTCTCCAGCGTGACCCGCTGCGGACGAACGAATCCAACGGTGGAGGCAAGATGAGCGCGGAAGAACCGCTTGTCGTCGTAGTAAACGTGCAGAAGCACTATGGCGAGTTTCAGGCACTGACTGATGTGAACTTGTCGGTGCACGCCGGCGAGGTTGTCGTGATCGTTGGGCCGTCTGGCTCCGGCAAGTCGACCCTGTGCCGCACGATTAATCGGCTGGAGACGATCACGAGCGGATCGATCCGCATCGACGGCACAGAACTCCCGGCAGAGGGGCGTGGGCTTGCCCAGCTGCGCGCCGATGTTGGCATGGTGTTTCAGTCGTTCAACCTGTTCGCCCACCTCACGATTCTGGAGAATGTGACGCTGGGGCCGATCCGCGTCCGAGGCATGAAGCAAGCAGACGCCGAGCGCGAGGCGATGGAACTCCTTGCCCGCGTTGGCGTTGATAAGCAGGCGGCGAAGCTCCCTGCACAGCTCTCCGGCGGGCAGCAGCAGCGCGTGGCAATTGCTCGAGCGCTTGCGATGCAGCCAAAGGTCATGCTCTTCGATGAGCCGACGTCTGCGCTTGATCCGGAGATGATCACCGAGGTGCTCGATGTCATGGTGCAGCTCGCGCAGCAGGGCATGACGATGATCGTGGTCACACACGAGATGGGCTTCGCGCGCAAGGCAGCCGATCGCGTGGTGTTCATGGCAGACGGCCGCATTATCGAGCAGGCGACGCCAGACGAGTTCTTCCTGAACCCGCAGAGCGACCGAGCCAAAGACTTTCTCTCCAAACTCATCACCCACTAAGCCCCGTGTGCTGGCCACCCCACGGCCTGCGCACACCACGAAAGGAAGACACCATGCGACGTACACGTCTCATTGCAGGGCTCGGCATTGTCGCCGCGCTCGCGCTCACCGGCTGCGCAAGCGGCAGCCCGACCGATGGTGCGAAGGAGCCAGCGACCGACGGCTCGAGCACCAGCAGTACACCGTGGGAGGTCGCGACTGACGTGTCACTCACGGGCAGTCCGACCTATGACGCGATGGTCAAGCGCGGTGGCGTCATTGTCGGCGTGAAGGAAGATCAGCCTGGTCTCGGCTACCTCGACGTGACTACGCAGGAGCGCACGGGATTTGACGTCGATACTGCGCGTTGGATCGCTGCGTCGCTCGGTTTCGACGAGGACCAGATCGAGTTCAAAGCGATCGCCTCGGTGAACCGTGAGCAGTCGATCAAGAACGGCGATATTGACTACTACGTCGGCACGTACTCGATCAACGACAAGCGAAAGCAAGACATCGACTTTGCTGGCCCGTACTTCGAGACTGGCCAGGGGCTCCTCGTAGCACAGGACGCCGACGAGGTCACCAAGATCGAGGAACTCGAGGGCAAGACCGTGTGTTCGGCGACCGGGTCGACTCCGATTCAGAACATCAAGGCGAACTTCCCCGGGATTAAGACCCAGGAGTACGACCTGTACTCGGCGTGTGTGGAAGACCTCATCAATGGCCAGGTTGACGCGGTCACCACTGACCAGGCCATCCTCATTGGGTATGCAGCACAGTACCCAGATGACATCAAGGTTACGGGCGGTCTCTTCACCCAGGAGCTCTACGGCGTTGGCCTCCCGAAGGGCGATGACGCACTTCGCTCGTGGATCAACACCGTACTGACCGACGGCGGCGACGTCTGGAAAGCAATCTTCGACAACAACCTTGGCTCCTCCGGCATTGTCGTCGACCAGCCCAAGGTTGACGCCTACTAGTCAGCACCGGCTTCTTACTGTCCCTGAGTGTGGGGCGGGCCTCGCCCCACACTCGACCTGTTTGAGAGAGGACGACCCATGGACGTCATCTTCGGCAACCTCGATCTCTGGGGTACCGCAACGAAGAACACCCTCATTGTGTTCTTTGGTGGTGGCATCATCGCGCTCATCCTCGGAAGCGTCATCGGAGCCATGCGGGTATCGCCGGTACCGATTGCCCGTGGGGTCGGCGCTGCGTACGTCAACATCATTCGAAATACGCCGCTGACCCTGGTGTTTTTCTTCTTCGTGCTCGGGTATCCCGCGCTCGGACTTCCCAAGCTCAGCACGATCGTGTTGTGCGTCATCGCGATCGGCATGTACACGGCCACCTACGTCGCAGAGGTGCTGCGCGCGGGCATCTCGACGGTGCCGGTGGGGCAGGCCGAAGCCGCACGCGCCATTGGCCTCCCGTTCGGTCAGGTCATGACGCTCGTGGTTCTTCCGCAAGCGTTCCGCTCGGTTGTGCCGCCAATGATGAGCGTGTTTATCGCGCTGCTGAAGAACACGACGATCGCGGCCGGATTCTCGGTCGCAGAACTTGCCGCGTTGCGCGCAACGATCAACGATGCGGCGGATCGCCCGGGCAGCCCCATGGAAGTCCTCCTGTGGGTTGCCGCCGTGTTCGTGGTGCTCGTGTTCATCTTGAGCTTCATGCAAAACCGACTTGAGAAGAAGTGGAGGATCGCGCGATGACCGCAATCTTGTACGACGTCCCTGGCCCGAAAGCGGTGCGCCGCAACCGCGTGCTCGCGGTGGTCACGGTCGTGGTGGTCGTGGCGATCATCGGCGCCATCGTCTATCGCTTCGCACTGTCCGGTCAGTTCTCTGCCGCGAAATGGCAGGTCTTCACGTACACCACGGTGTGGGTGCAGATCGCGCAGGCGCTCGGGAAGACGCTTGCCGCGTTCGCCGCAGCAGCTGTGCTGAGTATGGTCTTCGGGTTTGTGCTCGCGATCGGCAGGCTCTCAGACCACGCCTGGGTGCGGCGGCCAGTGCTCGTCATCACTGAGGTCTGCCGAGCCGTGCCCGTGCTTGTCATGATGATGCTGCTCTACTACGGCCTGCCGAGCGTCGGCATCCGTATGGACCCGTACTGGGCGGTCGTGCTCGCACTCATGGTCTACAACGGATCGGTGATTGCAGAGACCATCCGTGCTGGTGTTGAAGCGCTTCCAAAGGGGCAAGCCGAGGCTGGGTATTCAATTGGTCTGCGCAAGAACGGCGTGATGCGGTTGATTCTCCTGCCGCAGGCGATCCGCGCCATGCTCCCGGTGCTTGTTGCGCAGCTGGTCGTCACGATGAAAGACACCGCGCTCGGCTTCATCATCACGTATCCCGAGCTGCTGTACTTGGCGAAACTCATGAGTAGCTCGCCTGGACGTCCGTTGCTGCAGTCGGCATTCGTGATCGGCGGCATCTACATCGTGCTCTGCATCATCCTGTCTGCGTGCGCGAGCCTCGTGGAACGTCGCATGCGGCAGTCTCACGCGCGCGTGACAGCCGGTGGCGCTGATGAACCCGATCCGCGTCAGCATGATCGCCCCGTGACTGAGGTGCTTGCGGTGCAGTACCTCGAGGACGAGCGCGATCGCGACCGTTCGTAGGGCGCGGATCACCCCGCACCAAACACGAGAGACGCCCCGGTGGCTGCCAGTTGGCAACTCCCGAGGCGTCTCTGCGTGTGCGGGGGATTAGCCCTGGTAAGTCTCGACTGCGAGCACCTTCACGGGAATCTGGTTGCCGTTGGGTGCAGCGTAGCTGACCTCGTCGCCAACCTTCAGGCCAAGGATGGCCTTGCCGAGGGGGCTCTCAGCGCTGTACACGTCGAGGTCAGAACCATCAGCGAGCTCGCGGCTGCCAAGCAGGAAGCGAGTCTCGTCGCCGAAGATCTCAGCGGTGATGATGGTGCCGATCTCAACGATGCCCTGCGCCTTGGGCGCCTCGCCGACGACGACGGTCTTGAGGAGTGCTTCGATGTCGCGGATGCGCGCTTCCATCTTGCCCTGCTCGTCTTTCGCAGCGTGGTAGCCGCCGTTCTCCTTGAGGTCGCCCTCTTCGCGCGCAGCTTCGATGCGTGCTGCGATATCCTTGCGGCCGGGGCCCGACAGTTCGTCGAGCTCTGCCTGCAGTCGGTCAAATGCCTCCTGGGTCAGCCAGGTCTGCGTGGGGTCTGCCATGTGATGGGCTCCATTTTCGTGGGGAGTTGTGCCCGCTAAATGCGGGAGCGCGCCCGGTCTGCGAATTTCGCAGTGGACGCGCGGCATGCTCGGGGATGGTTACCCGGGCTCCAACCAGGGTATCAGCGAGCGCCGATAAGGTGGGAAGTAATGTCCATGAAGCTTGCGATTGCCGATCACGCCACCCGAGATGACCTTCGAATTTTCCTCGAACGTCTCCAAAAAGCAGGGGAGAGCGAAGTGCGGATCACCACACGTGATGCCGTGCTCGCTGTCTACGGGTGCACCCAAGCGCCGTCGACCCTGCTCGATTCGTCGCCCGTTGTGCTCGTCATGCGGGCCTTCGCGCTGAAAGAAGCGCCGGAGGCTCCCGTTGACGTCGTCGTGCAAGGCCGTGCGTTGCTCGACAGAATCGCGCACATGGGCATGCTCGGCTTGAGCCTCGATGTGCCCGACGTGACCGCAATGGCCGCGTGGACCGGCGTGCTGCCGCCCACCGCGGGCTGGGAACCGGTGTGCGCAATCGACGCGCAGTCGCTCGCGACAGTCGCGGAGCAGGGCATCGAGCGCGTCAATGCTGCATTGCCAGAGTCACCGGGTGAAGCGGTCGTGCAGCAGGTGCGCCGCTCGGTGTGGGGCGCGGAGATCGCGCCTGGTCTGCCGGCAGCCGCAGCGTTCGCCGCAGAAACCATGGGCTTCCTGCGCGACGAAGAGACGCTTCGCGTCGTGAAGTCGCGCACGTGGACCCGCATGTCAGGCTCTCGCGGGCACGTGTTGATTCGTACCTCTGCGCTGTAGCGCGCCGCGCTACTTCGCGTCGAAGACCCAGCACTCGTGCGCGGCAGCGGAGACGGCGGGCCCGGTCGTCTTGATCGTTGCCGTGACCTTGTGGTTAGTTGCCTGACCAGTGGGGACCTCAATGATCTGCCAACCGACGGTTGCCTTGGCTCGGTTGAGCGCCTCAACCGAGCAAGCGACCTTGGCGTCGGCAGGTGCGGTAACCGAGAAACGCGCTGAAGCGGTCTGGTCATCGATGATGTCCATGCCGATGTTCTGCATGTTCACCTGGTTGTTCTGCTGCCAACCGCCGAAGAGCACCACGGCGAGACCCGCGAGAATTGCAATGACTGCGATGGTCCAACCGACTCGGCGATCGATCCGCTTATTGCGGCCGGTGCCATAACGATCGGCGAGGGCGTCATGCGACGTCACGGGAACCTCCAGCTTGATAGATTTTGGTTGACTACAATGAGTCCAGTTGCCAGCGTAGCGGTCTCTCCCGGGAGAGACATGGAAGGGATGCGGATGACGCTCAGGCTTATCGCGGTGCATGCGCACCCTGACGACGAGTCAAGCAAGGGTGCAGCGACGTACGCGCACTACCTCGAACAGGGTGTAGAAGTGCTCATCGTGAGCTGTACTGGTGGTGAGCGCGGCGACGTGCTCAACGAGCTGGTTGCTCGCGATCCGCGCAGCCGTCGTGACCTCGCTGGCTTGCGCCGCGCCGAGATGGAGCGCGCGCAGGAAATCATCGGCTTCGAGCACAAGTGGCTCGGCTACGAAGATTCGGGCCTGCCCGAGTCGGGCGATCCGCTGCCCGAAAACTGCTTCGCAAAGGTCCCCACCGAGATTTCGGCGGAGGTACTGGTGAGCATCGTGCGTGACTTCAAGCCGCACGTCATGATCACCTACAACGAGCAGGGTGGCTACCCGCACCCCGATCACATTCGCTGCCACGAGATCAGCAAGATTGCGTGGGATCTCTCCGGTGACGCAGAGTCGTTCCCCGAGGCAGGCGAGCCGTGGACGATCAAGAAGATGTACTACGAAGAGATCTTCAACTCAGAGCGCGTCAACGCCGTGTACGACTGGCTTGAGGCGCACGATCCTGAGTCGGAGCTGCTGCCGCAGTTCCGCGAGCTGCGTGAGTGGATGAGCAAGCGCGGCTACTCCGGTACCGCGAAGGTCGACGTGAGCCGCTTCTTCGAGAAGCGCGATGAGGCGCTCCGCGCACACGCGAGCCAGGTCGCCCCCGACAGCAACTTCTTCTTCTGGCCGAACGACCTGCAGCGTCAGGCGTGGCCGTTCGAGGACTACCGCCTCGCTGCATCACGCGTGATGACGAGCGAATTTGAGACTGATCTGTTCCAAGGAATTGAGGAGAACGCGTGAGCATCTACGCACTGACCACCTGGGCGCTTGAGAGCGAGCCGGAGTTCGACGCGAACGCGGTTTCGCCCGGCGTTGAGGGCTTTATCTTCACGGCGGTCTTCGCGGCTGCGGTCATCGTGCTCGGCTTCCTGCTGGTGCGTCGCATTCGCCGCAGCCAGTACCGCCACGAGGTGCGCGAGGAAATCGCGAACGAGCTGGCTGAGGCTCAGCGCAACGATGAGGGCACCGCTCAGGCTGAGCCCGACGCGAAGCCGACCGCGTAACCCAACCCATGACTGACCTCGGGGTGCCCACCGGGCATGTTTCGGCGAGCCCCGAGGCAATGGCTCTGCAGTCGGTGACCCCGCAGTCGGTGCTGCGTGACGTCTTCGGCTACGAGGCGTTCCGTGGCGAGCAAGCGGAGATCATCGATCACGTCGTCGCTGGAGGCGATGCGGTCGTGCTCATGCCGACCGGCGGCGGTAAGTCGCTCTGCTACCAGATCCCTGCGCTCGTGCGTGAGGGCACCGGCGTCGTGCTCTCGCCGCTCGTTGCGCTTATGCACGATCAAGTGATGGCACTGCGCCTCGCTGGCGTGAACGCTGGCGCACTGAACTCTGCGATGTCGCCAGAGGAGCGTGCCGACGTCGAACGACAGTTCCTCGCGGGCACGCTTGAGGTGCTGTACATCGCGCCAGAGCGGCTTGCTGTGCCAGCGACCGTCGAGTTCTTGCAGCGCGGCAATATCTCGCTGTTCGCGATCGATGAGGCGCACTGTGTGTCGCAGTGGGGTCACGACTTCCGTCCTGACTACCTTCGTCTCGGCATGCTGGCCGAGGTCTGGCCAGATGTCCCGCGGATCGCCCTCACTGCAACAGCTACCCCCGCAACGCACCAGGAGCTCACTGAGCGCCTCCACCTGGGCAACGCTCGGCATTTCGTCTCGAGCTTCGACCGCCCGAACATCAAGTACCAGATCGCGTCAAAGCAGAACGCGCGTGCGCAGCTCATCTCGTTCGTGCGTGATAACCACTCCGGTGATGCCGGCATCGTCTATGCGCTGAGCCGGAAGAAGGTCGAGCAGACCGCGACGGCCCTGCGCCAGGCCGGTATTGATGCAATGCCGTACCACGCTGGTCTACCGGCCGAGCAGCGCTTGAATACGCAGCGCCGCTTCCTCAGCGAAGACGGCGTCGTAGTCGTTGCAACGATCGCGTTTGGCATGGGCATTGATAAGCCCGATGTACGCTTCGTTGCACACATTGACCTTCCCAAGTCCATCGAAGGCTACTACCAGGAGACGGGTCGTGCAGGCCGCGACGGCGCCCCTTCGGAAGCCTGGATGGCCTACGGCCTGCAGGACGTCGTCCAGCAACGCCAGATGATTGAGAACAACGACGGCGACCTTGCCACGAAGCTCAACCAGACCCAGCACCTCGGCCACATGCTCGCGCTCTGCGAGACGGTGACCTGCCGCCGCGGCTTCCTGCTGCGCTACTTTGGCGACACCTCGCGCCCGATCGACGAGAACTGTGGCAATTGTGACGTGTGTCTTGATCCGCCAAAGCTCTGGGACGCGACCATTCCCGCGCAGAAACTGCTGTCGACCGTGATCCGCATACAGCGCGAGCGTGGTCGCACGTTCGCGGCCGGTCAGCACATCGATGTACTGCGCGGTACCGCTTCTGAGCGCGTGACCCAGCTGAAGCTCGACGAGATTTCGACGTGGGGGATCGGCAAAGACCTCTCCGTCGCGCAGTGGCGCGGGGTCGTGCGACACCTCATTGCGGCCGGCATCGTCGAGTCCCGCGGTGAGTGGGGCGTGCTGTACCCCACGGAAGACGCCATCGCCGTTCAGCGCGGTGAACGCACCGTCATGATGCGCGAGGAAGTGCTTGCGCGTGCGGCCTCGTCAGGCTCGTCACGTGGTGGATCCGGCGGCACCGCGAAACGATCCGCCGCGGCCGCCGAACTCGATCCCGAGCAGACCGAGGTCTTCGAACGCCTGCGCATCTGGCGGGCTGGCGAGGCGAAGGAGCAGGGCGTGCCAGGCTACGTGGTCTTCGGCGACGCGACCCTTGCTGCGCTCGCGAAGCACCAGCCGCAGGACGACGTCGGACTGCTCGCGATCTCTGGCATCGGCGAGGTCAAGCTTGAACGCTACGGCGCAGCCGTGCTGCAGGTGATCGGCGGGCGCTAGGCCGGCTGTCCGCTACCGCAGATAGAACGGATCGAGCGCGAGCAACAGCGCCGAGGTCCAGTGGCACATGAACGCAAGCACCGTCAGCGTGTGGAAGATCTCGTGGAAGCCGAAGACGCCTGGCACCGGGTTCGGGCGCTTGAGGGCGTAGACGACCGATCCTGCTGAGTAGAGCAGGCCACCGGCGACGACAAGAATCATTGCGGCAGGGCTCGCGCGGTAGATGTCGCCGAGGTACATGACAGCGACCCAGCCGAGCGCGAGATAGAGCGGCACGTAGAGCCAGCGCGGGGCGTTGATCCAGAAGACGCGGAAGCCGATGCCGAGCAAGGCCCCAGCCCAGATGACGCACAGCAGAATCACGCCGGTGTCCAGCGGGAGCGCGAGGAGCGCGATTGGCGTGTACGTGCCCGCGATGAGGAGGAAGATGTTCGCGTGGTCGAGGCGGCGGAAGAGCTGCTTCGTCGAATCCTTCCAGTTGATGCGGTGATAGAGCGCGGAGACACCGAAGAGCAGCGCGCTCGACAGCAGGTAGACAGCCGCAGCCCACTTGGCGACGGGGCCGTGCGCGAGCGCGATCAGCACGATGCCCGCCGCGACCGCGATGGGGAACGTCCCGGCGTGGATCCAGCCGCGCCACGCTGGCTTCGGCTGGCCGTGCACGTCGAGGGCGACTGGCTTGTGCGCGGAATGCTCGAGCGCTTCGGTCAGGAGCGGGAGCGAGAGCTTGTCAGGCTCTGGGAACCGGCGCTCTTCGTGATCAGGCACGCCAGAATCGTCGTCGGGCTGCTGGTTCGAGGCGCCTGAAGTGGTCATGTGATGAGTGTAAGTTCTCTACAGTTTTCAACGGGCATATATGTTGACGATCACCAGCCAATCCTCAGCTCAGCCGGGCTTGTCCAGGAAGCAGACAGATAGACTTTGCCTGTGACGAAAACTCCATCTGAGCCGCGTACCGGGCTGCTGTACCGCATTTATCAGCGGCGGCTCCGGCGCGAGATTGACGTGGCGCGTGTGCCAAAGCACGTCGCGGTCATCGTCGACGGCAATCGTCGCTGGGCAAAGCTGCGCCTGCAAGAGCGCGCGGCGTTCGGCCACCGCGCTGGCGCGCGCAAGATTCCTGAGTTCCTTGGCTGGTGCGAAGAGTCAGGTATTGAGGTCGTCACCCTGTACTTACTGTCGGCTGACAACCTGAAGGGGCGCGACAACGTCGAGCTCGATGACCTTTTCGGTATCATCGCAGAGCTCGCGACACTGCTCTCCGAGCATCCCGGCTGGAAGGTGCAGCACGTCGGCGCGAGCGAGGGGCTCGCGCCCGAGCTCGCCGAAGCGCTCGTTGCGGCCGAAAAGCGCACAAAGGACCGCACCGGCCTGCACATCAACCTCGCGGTCGGCTACGGCGGCCGCAGCGAGATCGCTGCGGCAATGCGCAGTGTGATCGCTGAGCACGAGGCCGCTGGCGGCTCAATCGATACGCTCGGCGAACGCCTCACCCCAGAGCTCATTGGAGAGCACCTGTGGACGAGTGGCCAGCCCGACCCCGACCTCGTGATTCGTACGTCGGGCGAACAGCGTCTCTCTGACTTCATGATTTGGCAGGCCGCGCACTCGGAGTTCTACTTCGTCGACGCACTGTATCCCGACCTGCGTGAGGTCGACTTCCTCCGTGCGCTCCGAGATTACTCGGCCCGTAACCGTCGCATGGGTGCGTAGATCTCCCCACCCCGCTAGCCTGGCGGTATGACTGAGCACACGGTTATTCGCGCCGCCGCAATGTTGACGCCAGCAGGCGTACTCACTGACGCAGAAATCGCGTGGGACGCTGCCGGGCGGATCACCTACGCCGGCCCCGCTCGCACCGAATCGGTGCCCGACCGCGTGCTCGCTGAGCAGCTCCTTATGCCGGGACTCACGAACGGTCACACGCACTCCGCGATGACCCTCATGCGCGGCATCTCGGATGACGACGGCTTCATGCCGTGGCTTGATGCGGTGCAGGCCGCTGAGCAGCAGCTCACGCCGGAGGACATCGCCGCAGGCCTCGACCTCGCCCTCATCGAGATGATTGAGACGGGCACCACCGCGTTTGCCGACCTGTATACCTGGGACGCCGCACTCATCGAACGCGTGCGCACTTCTGGCATGCGGGTGTTCGCCTCGCTCGCGGCAACCGCGTTCGAGCAGGCACCCTTCCCGAACGTGTCGCAGCAGACCGGCCGTGAGATTCTTGCGGCGACCGTCGCCTTGGCCGAGCAATACGGCGCGGATCCGCAGGTGCGCATCGGCTTCGGGCCACACGCGCCGTACTCGTGCACCCCGGAATTTTTGCGCGAGGTGCGCGACCTTGCCGTGCAGCATGGCGTACCCGTGCACACGCACATTGCCGAGTCGGTCGCAGAGGTCGAAACGATTCGAGCGGCGTACGATGCGACGCCCGTGGAATTTCTTGCCGGGCTCGGATTCTTCGATGCAGACGTGCACGCCGCGCACTGCGTGCAGCTCGCGGTGGGGGAGCCCGCAGCGCTCGCGGCCGCCGGCGTCTCTGTGAGTCACAACCCGGTGTCGAACCTCAAGCTTGGCTGCGGCATCGCGCCATTCGCCGACCTGATTGCCGCAGGTGTGCAGCTCGCGCTCGGCACCGACTCGGTGGCGAGCAACAACTCGCTCGACCTGTTTGAGGAGATCAAGCTCGCGGCCTTGCTGCCGCGGCGAGAGCCTGGACAGACGGTGACTGCCGCGCAGGCGTTGCACGCAGCGACGGCTGGGGGATCCGCCGCCATTGGATTCCCCGATGCCGGTGCCCTGGAAGCAGGCAAGTACGCAGATCTCATTGCGATCGATCTCGGAGCCACTGCGGCGGCCCCCATCAGCGCGAGCGATGCGACGGCATTCCTCGGCTACGGAGCCACCGGGGCAGACGTGCGTGAGGTCTGGGTCGCTGGCCGTCACCTCTATACAAACGGAAAGCACCTCACACTGAATAAGCGTGAGGTGCTTGAGCGCGCCAGAGCGGCGCGTGAACGTCTAATCGGTTAAGCGGCGATCGCGAGGTCGCGGCGCGTCAGCGAGATGCGTGCGCCCTCGCCAAGCGGCTCTACGTCGACGTCCCAGCCTGCGCGCGAAATCGTCGCCAGGTCGGTACGTGCCTCATCGAGGTCTGCAGTTTCTACGATGTAGAGGGTGCGGCCCTCGGCGCGATACACCGATCGCTTTTCAGCCCACGCGGGAATCTGGACGACGCCTGCCTTGGTGTCCTGATCAAGCGCGTGGTACGGCGTACGTGCGATTCGCTGCGAAGCAGAAATGTTCTTGAAGGTGTGCATGAGAAGTCCTTTCTTCTTGTGCAATTGGGTTCGTGTAATTACGGAGAGCCGGTGTGCGGATATGCCGCAGGTTGGTTCGCCGAAACCGAGCCGGATGCTCGGTGGAGTCGAAAGTCAGGAGCCTGGAGAACGAGAGCGCGTGGGCCCGGGAGGCGGACCAGTCTCAGTTCGAGAAAATGTGCGAAAGCAGCGATTTCGAGTTGTAGGCGACTTCTGTAAGAGAAGAAGTCTGTGGAAGAATTCGAGCTGCGAAACGCAAACTCCGACTTAGCCTGTAAGAATAGAACAGGTACTCGATGTGTGTCAAGCAAAAACTTTGCACGAAGCGCACTTCGAGGCAGACTTTCAACTTAGAGGAGCTCCCCATGGCAGCACAGAACACCCTGCTCGTCTTCGCCCACAGTGATGAAGCAGCAGCGTTTGAAGACGTCCCGCACCTCGTCACCGGCGTTGGCAAGATCAACGCGGCAGTGGGCCTTGCAGACGTGCTCGCAGAGGGCACCATCGACCGGGTCGTCGTACTCGGTACTGCGGGTGTCGTGGGTGACGGTGACGACCGCCTCGACCTTGACACCATCTACCAGGTGACCGGTTTCGTGCAGCACGACTTCGAGCTTGCGTCGCCCACGATCGAGTCTGACGCTGACGTGCTGGTTCCCGCAGAACACACCACGGTCATGGCAACCGGCGATCAGTTCGTGAGTGACGACACCCAGCGTGCAACGATCTCGGGTCTCGGCGCGAAGCTGTGTGACATGGAGGGCTACGCCTACGCCGCAATGTGCGAGCGTTTCAACGTGCCGCTGCAGGTATTCAAGGTGCCTTCAGACTTCGCAGACAGCTCGACGACGCAGGACGAGTGGGACCAGATCGTCTTCCACAAGAGCGAGCAGCTGCGGGCATTCTGGAACGAGCACTTCGCAGCGTAAACACTGAGCCGCGGCGGCGGGTGGGCGCGTCGACACATCGATGCGGAGTCGCGCTCCCCGCACCGGCTATTCGGCTATCCGACTATTCGGCGGCTGCGAACGGCGGCACGAGCCCGAGCTCTGCGATGCGCCGCTCGACGAACTCTGGAATGCCCTTCTGCACCGTCTCGACGTCTTCGGGGGTACCGAAAATCTCGAAGCGATAGAGCAGCGGAATCTGCAGCTTGTTCGAGATGATGTCACCTGCGATGCCAAAGGCCTCGCCAAAGTTGGTGTTGCCCGCACCGATGACGCCGATGACGAGGTCACGATTTTCCTTGATGTTCAGGAACTCGATGACTTGCTTTGGCACGGCCTTCGTTGCTGGGCCGGCACCGTACGTTGGCACGATGAGTACCGACGGCTCGGTGATGTGCAGCATCCCCTCAACGCGGGGGCGGATCGGGATACGACGCGCAGAAATGCCAAGCTTTTCAACGAACCGGTGGGTGTATCCGCTCACCGACGAAAAGTAGACAATCATGCTGCTCCTGACCTCGTGTGTCCCATCAGCCTAGCCCCGGAACTTGGAAGCCCCGGGTGCGTCAGCGGCTTGCCGCACTATCTTCGTCATGCACCCGAATCTGACGTTGTAGTTCGTCGACAAGTGCCGCGAAACGACCGTTGCTTTCCGCGATCGCTGCGCGGAGCTGTGCAGTGTTTTCTGCGGTCGGACTCGTCTCCTGTGAGATTGCGCAGTCGCGCACAAGGTCGAGCTGAATCGCAATTTGCGCGACGTGCAACAGCACCGGATCGTCGTCGCTATTGGTGGCAAGAAACTCTGCCCACGAGCTCAGTGCTCGCGAGAGATCCTGGCGGTCACGCAATGCCTGGGTGCGTAGAGCTTCAAGCTCTTCGTGGGTGGGCTGATCCGCCCCATCTCGCGTGGCGAGGGTGAGTGAGCGCGCGACCACGATGCCGCGCGAAAGCTCACTGCGCTGCTCATCTGCGATGGCGTGCAGAAACTCCGTGAGCGCAAGTCGATTCACCGGAGCCCACCGGCGTGCGTTGGCGCGCGCGAGGGTGCTGCGCAAGACGAACGCCGTCAGCAGGAACGTGATGAGACCACCGACGATGCCCGAGAGCACGACGACCTCGCTCCAGAGCCCGGTGCGGACGTCGATCCACAGCACCACGAGGCACGCGATGACCGCGAGCGCCGAGAATATGTTTTGGCGGATCACCTGACGTCGTGCCGTCTGTCGCGTCATCAGTCACTCCCTTGAAAAGACGAACCCCTCGCAGGCCACCATATACGGGGCGTGCGAGGGGACGACGGAAGCTGGAGCGGCGGGGTGTTACGCGCCGATGAGTTCAGCCGGCAGCTGCGAGGCTGCCGCGGTATCGAGGCACCAGATCACGTTCGGGTGACGCTGCAGGATGCTCGCGGGCATGTCGGTCGTGACCTCGCCGGTGATTGCCGCGGCAACGGCCGCAGCCTTCGACTCACCGGTGGCGATGACGAGCGCGATGCGCGAATCGAGAATCGTGCCGAGGCCTTGAGTGATCGCCTCAGTCGGTACCTCTTCAACGGAATCGAAGAAGCGAGCGTTGTCTTCGATGGTCTCAGGGGTGAGGCTGATGCGGTGCGTGCGCGAGTCGAACGCGGTGCCTGGCTCGTTGAAGCCGAGGTGACCGTTGCGGCCGATGCCGAGGATCTGCAGGTCAATGCCACCCGCTGCCTTGATCGCGTTGTCGTATTCAGCCGCGTCTGCGTCAGTGGCTGACGACGGGGGAACCCGCACGAACTCTGGCGTGAGGCCGACGGGAATGACGACCTCGTTGGTGATCACCGAGCGGTAGCTCTCGGGGTGTTCAGGTGAGATGCCTGCGTACTCGTCGAGGGCGAAGCCACGAACCTGGGAGACGTCGAGCTTCGACTCTGCGACCGATGCAGCCCACGCGCGGTACAGCGGGAGGGGAGTGGAACCGGTGGCAAGGCCGATGACCGCCTGCGAGTTGCGTTCGATCGCTGCGACGACGTGCGACGCTGCGAGCGCACCAAGCTCCTGCGGATCTGCGATGACGTGAATCTCCATATGGAAACGAGGTCCTCTCCTGTGTGAACTTCACACGAATTGCTGCGTAAAGCTTATGGGAAATGATGGGGTTGCAAGCCGTATGCGCGCTGATAACCCGAGATAAAACGCAAGAACCCGGAGGCGGGAAGCCTCCGGGTTCTTGGCTGGCTGGACTTAGTGGCCCTCTGCCTGCAGGCGCTCCTGCGCCTCGATGATGAGCTTCTCAGCGTCTGCTGCCGAGCCCCACGCGTCAACCTTGACCCACTTGTTGGGCTCAAGATCCTTGTAGTGCTCGAAGAAGTGCTCGATCTCCTTGCGGGTGTACTCAGGGATGTCAGCGACGTCCTGAATGTGTGCCCAGCGGGGATCCTTGACCTGAACTGCGATGACCTTGTCGTCGCCGCCAGCCTCGTCGCTCATCTTGAGGACGCCAACGGGGCGAACCTTGATGCCAACGCCGGGAAAGACCGGGTAGTCGAGCAGCACGAGAACGTCGAGCGGATCGCCGTCTTCGCCAAGGGTCTCCTCGAAGAAACCGTAGTCGGTGGGGTAGACGAAGCCGGTGTAGAGCACGCGGTCGAGGTATACCCGGCCAGTCTCGTGATCTACCTCGTACTTGTTACGGCTTCCCTTGGGAATCTCGATGACTGCGTCGAATCCGGCGGCCATGGGCGCTCCTTCAGACTGGTCTGGGCGGTAACCCGCCGTGATGTGCAAATGTGCAAAAGCGTTCCAATCGTACCCGACGTCACGTGCGAGTACCGTAGGAATCATGCTTCGACTTGTGCGTTCTGCCGCTGGGATGCGGATCCGTGCCGCGATCCGCCCCGTCCTGCGCGCGCACGCAGACGCGACATTCATCGTCGCGCTGTCGGGCGGAGCAGACTCACTTGCGCTCCTGGTTGCGTGCGCAGAGGAGGCCGCCTCGGCGGCATTCCGGGGGAGTGGGGTGCGGATCCGCGCCGCCGTCATCGACCACGGTCTGCAGGCGGGATCCGCCGAAATCGCCGAGCGCGCAGCCGCGCACGCCCGTGACTACGGCATCCCGGTCGACGTGCGCCGGATCGAGGTGCCCACCGCACCAGGATCGGGCGGCACTGAGGCGGCCGCGCGATCCGCCCGGTATGACGCGCTTGCTGCGATCGCCACGGAGCGCTCCGCGACTGTCGTACTCACCGCGCACACCCGCGATGACCAGGCCGAGCAGGTGTTGCTCGCGCTGGCTCGCGGTTCTGGGACGCGCTCGCTCGCGGGTATCCCTGCCGAACGCGAGCTCGCGCCCGGGGTACGGATCGTTCGTCCGCTGCTCACCGAGGCAGCGGGGATCACGCGCGCCGACACCGTTGCATCGTGCGCGGATCACGAGCTCGAGCCGTGGCAGGATCCGCACAACAGTGACACCGTGTTTACCCGCGTGCGTGCGCGCCGGGTCGCGCTTCCCGTGCTTGAGCGCGAGCTTGGTCCTGGCGTTGCCGCTGCGTTCGCGCGCACGGCCGACATCGCCCGCGAGGACGCCGATGCGCTCGACGCGCTCGCGACTGCATCGCTTGCTTCGATCGTGGCTGGCCGCGCTGCCGACATGCCCGCTGACGAACTGCCGATCTCGGCATTGGCGGATCTCCTTCCCGCCGTGCGTAACCGCGTCATTCGCGGATTTGCCGCGGCGCTGTGTGGTGCGCAACTCACGCGGGAGCACACGCAGCACATCGTTTCGCTCGTCACTGACTGGCGCGGACAGAGCGGCGTCAACGCTACGGGTGTCACGGTGCAGCGCGTAGCGGGCAGCCTCGTTTTCATGCCCCACGCCTGACCGTGCAAATGTCCAGCTCGGGCGAGTAATATATCCGCATGGATTCAAAGCAACTGGGTGACGATCTCACAACCGTTCTCCACACGGAAGCGGAGCTCCACCAGCGCCTCGCTGAAATGGCACGCGAAATTGAAGCAGACTACGGCGATGAGCCGCCGCTGCTCGTCGGCGTTCTCAAGGGAGCTGTCATGGTGATGGCAGACCTCGCACGCGAACTGCGCTTCCACGCGCAGATGGACTGGATGGCAGTCTCGTCATACGGCAAGAGCACGAAGTCGAGCGGTGTTGTGAAGATTCTCAAGGATCTTGACGCTGACATCACCGGTCGTGACGTCCTGATCGTTGAGGACATCATCGATTCTGGCCTCACCCTCGCATGGCTGAAGGAGAACCTCGAGAGCCGTGGTGCAAAGTCGGTGCGCATCTGCACCATGCTGCGCAAGCCCGAGGCACTCAAGGTCGAGGTCGACGTTGCGTACGTTGGGTACGACATTCCCGTCGAATTCGTCGTAGGCTACGGCCTCGACTACGCGGAGGACTACCGCAACCTGCGCGACGTCGCGATCCTCGCGCCGCACGTATACGAGGACTAAGTCCTTCCCTCACGCGAGGGCTCAGAACTCAGTAAGAGCGAGCGGGTAGTGGCCATTTGGTTGCTGCCCGCTCTGTTTTTCTCACATCCCGCACCCAGACTTGATCCGCCCTGAGCGGAAACGGCAACGAGATGGAGCCGACTGTCAGTGGTTCGGGATACGCTAAACGACGTGCCGAGACCCGCCGGCACAACGATCCCGGAAAGGCCCGGACTTGGCTAACGACGCAAACCAGGCACCCGCAAAGCGGAAGAACATCTTCCGCGGCCCGCTCGTCTATTTGATCCTTGCACCGCTCATCGTGCTGTTGGGCTGGTCGCTGCTCTCTGGCAGTGACACTCGCGAGGTGACGACCGATCGCGGTCTTGCGATGATCGCAGACGGCGCAGTGAAGAAGGCCGAGATCGTTGACGGCGATCAGCGCGTGAACTTGGAACTCACGAAGGCTGACAAGAAGACCGGCACCGAGAAGGTGTACTTCTACTACGTTGAGCCGCGCGGCGACGCAATTGTCAGCGCGATTGATGATGCCGCGCCGAAGGACGGCTTCACCGATAAAGTACCGAAGCCGAACCCGCTGTGGTCGTTGCTCGGCTTCTTGCTCCCGATGCTGCTGATTGGCCTGCTGCTGTGGTGGATGTTGTCGTCCATGCAGGGTGGCGGCCGCGGGGTCATGCAGTTCGGTAAGAACAAGGCAAAGCTCGTCTCAAAGGACACCCCGAAGGTCACCTTCGCTGATGTTGCTGGTGCAGACGAGGCCGTCGAAGAGCTCGACGAAATTAAAGACTTCCTCCAGGACGCAACTCGCTTCCAGGCTGTTGGTGCCAAGATTCCGAAGGGCGTGCTGCTCTACGGCCCTCCTGGCACCGGTAAGACGCTGCTTGCTCGCGCTGTCGCGGGTGAGGCTGGCGTTCCGTTCTACTCGATCTCGGGTTCTGACTTTGTTGAGATGTTCGTCGGCGTTGGCGCAAGCCGCGTGCGCGACCTCTTCAAGGAAGCAAAGGCGAACGCCCCCGCGATCATCTTCATCGATGAGATCGATGCGGTTGGTCAGCGCCGTGGCCAGGGAATGGGCGGCGGTCACGACGAGCGTGAGCAGACCCTGAACCAGCTGCTCGTTGAGATGGATGGCTTCGACCCCAAGGCGAACGTCATCATGATCGCGGCGACGAACCGTCCCGACATGCTCGACCCCGCGCTGCTCCGTCCCGGTCGTTTCGATCGCCAGGTCGGCGTAGATGCGCCCGACATGAAGGGCCGTCTGCAGATTCTGCAGGTGCACGCGAAGGGCAAGCCGCTCTCGAAGAACGTCGACCTCGACGTTGTTGCACGTAAAACACCTGGCTTCTCGGGCGCAGATCTTGCCAACGTGCTGAACGAGGCTGCGCTGCTCACCGCACGCTCGAACGCGCAGCTCATTGACGACCGTGCGCTTGACGAAGCGATCGACCGTGTGATTGCTGGTCCGCAGCGACGTACCCGCGTCATGAAAGATCAGGAAAAGCTCGTTACGGCGTACCACGAGGGCGGTCACGCGCTCGTTGCAGCCGCGATGAACCACACTGATCCGGTGACAAAGATCACCATCCTGCCCCGTGGTCGCGCGCTCGGCTACACGATGGTGATCCCGCTCGAAGACAAGTACTCGGTCTCGCGCAACGAATTGCAGGATCAGATTGCGTACGCGCTGGGCGGCCGTGTCGCGGAGGAGATCGTGTTCCACGATCCCACGACCGGTGCGGGCAACGACATTGAGAAGGCGACCTCGACCGCACGCAAGATGGTGACCGACTACGGCATGTCTGCAACGCTCGGCCCCATCAAGCTGGGGCAAGCGCAGCAGGGAGCGTTCCTCGGTGACTTCGGTCAGACCCGCGACTACTCCGAAGGTATCGCGGTCAAGATCGACAATGAGGTGCGCGACATTCTCGAACAGGCGCACAACGAGGCGTACGAGGTACTGAACCTCAACCGAGACATTCTCGACAACCTTGCGCGCGAGCTGCTCGAGAAGGAAACGCTCGACCACAACCAGATCGCAGAGATTTTCAAGGACGTCAAGAAGCTCCCCGAGCGTCCGGTGTGGCTGTCGCACGAGAACCGCCCGGTCTCTGAGCGTCCGCCAATCGAGGTGCCTGCCGCGCTCCGCACGGATGGCCCGCTTGCATCGGTTGAAGCGCAGGCAGCCACTGATGCTGATGCGGAAGCACCCGCAACAGACGGTACTGTCGTAGACGACACTTCAGCTGAGGTCAACGACAAGGACTAACTCCGGTGACTGCACCAATCGACAGAGCACGGATCGCGGCAGCAGTTCGAGAACTGCTCGCCGCGATCGGTGCTGACCCCGAAAGCCAAGAACTCGCAGCGACGCCGACCCGTGTGGCCGAGTCGTACGCCGAGTTCTTTTCGGGCGTCGGCGAAGACCCAGAACAATTTTTGACCGATGCCATCCCTGTCGAGGGTGGCATCGGTGAGATTGTCATCATGCGCGACATTGAGTTGCGCTCGATGTGTGAGCACCACCTGCTCCCGTTCCGCGGGCGAGCGCACGTGGCGTATCGGCCAGGCGCCAAGATCGTCGGTTTGAGCGCTCTGCCCAAGGTCGTTGGCTCGCTCGCGTCGCGCCCGCAGGTGCAGGAGCGGCTTGGCGAACAGATCGCGCAGGCTCTCGAGAACGGGCTCTCCCCAGAGGGCGTGCTCGTTGTCCTTGAAGCGCACCACGGCTGTGTGGCCGATCGTGGCGTGCGCGAATCAAACGCAGTGGCGATCACCGTTGCTGCACGTGGAACACTCGCGGAGCCTGCGGCCCGCGCAGAAGCAATCGCGCTCATCGCGCCTGGCCGTAAGGACTCGTAACCATGACCGAAGCGCTCATTATGGGGGTGCTGAATGTCACGCCCGATTCCTTTAGCGATGGTGGCTCGTACGTCGACCTCGAGACCGCAGTAGCGCGAGCTGACCTGCTCGTCGCGCAGGGTGCCGACATCATCGACGTTGGGGGCGAGTCCACCCGGCCCGGTTCCACGCGAGTAACGCCAGCCGAAGAACTTGAGCGCGTCATGCCCGTGATCCAGGCGCTCACCGCGCGTGGCTACTCGGTCTCAGTCGACACGCTGAACGCCTCGACCGCAGCAGCGGCTGTCTCCGTTGGCGTTGACTACATCAACGATGTCTCCGGCGGTCTCCATGACCCTGAGATGCTGGCGGTTGCTGCCCGCGCAAGCGAGCAGATGGACGTCACGTTCATCGCGGGGCACTGGCGTGGTATTCCCGACCCGAACCACAGCCGCTCCGACTACGACGACGTCGTGGCAGAGGTGCGGGAGGCGTTAGGCAGGTGCGCCCATAACGCGATCAATGCGGGTGTCGACCCTGAACACATCGTGCTCGACCCCGGGTTCGGGTTCGATAAGACGGGCGCACAGGCATGGGAGCTGCTCGCAAACCTGTCTGCGCTCACTGACCTCGGTTTCCCCGTACTCATCGGGACATCGCGTAAGCGAATGCTCGGCGAGGTGCTCGCTGAGGTGCCCGAGGCAGCTCATGACCTCGGACTCGCTCACGAACGTGACCTGACGACCGCTGTTTCCTCGGTGTTCGCTGCGCAAGCTGGGGCCTGGGGTGTGCGTGTGCACGACGTTGCTAGCTCAGCGCAGGCTCTCGCAGTGCTGCGGGCGTTTGCGGCGGCGCCGATCCGCCAAGCGGAGCCCGCAATGACGGCGGCCGAAGCGCAGCAGGCGGCCGTGGCGGCCAAGCCACTCGACCGCGTGACGCTCACCGGCCTTGAGGTGTTCGCACACCACGGTGTATTCGACTTTGAGCGTGAGCAGGGGCAGCGGTTCTTGATCGACGCTGACGTTGCGGTCGACCTGCGCGCTGCGGCGTCGGGTGATGACCTCGCGGCTACCGTGCACTACGGCGAGCTCGCCGAGGCGATTGTGGCGGCTGTTGAGAACGACCCGGTCGACCTCATTGAGACGGTCGCCGAGCGCGTCGCAGATGTCACTCTCGGCTTCGCGGGCGTGCACAGCGCTCGCATCACGGTGCACAAGCCGCAGGCTCCCATCGACGCGGTGTTTGCCGATGTCTCGGTGAGCGTGGAACGATTCGCGAAGGGTGTTGCACGTTGAACACTGGTGCCGATGCCGTCGCCCCCGTTGAGGTAGTGCTCGCCTTTGGTGCGAACCTGGGTGATCGCGGTGCGACGATCCGCGCCGCCCAGCGTGAGATTGCCGCGAGTGCAGAAATCTTGTCTTTCGAGGCCTCGCCACTGCGCGAAACGATCGCGATGACGCTGACCGGCCCGGACCCTGAAGCTCCGCGGTACATCAACGGTGTCGCTCGTCTCACGACCACGCTCGCGCCGCTCGCCCTGCTCGACCTCGTCCAGCGCATCGAGACCGCGCACGGTCGCGTGCGTGACGTGCGATGGGGCGATCGCACCCTCGACATTGATGTGATCACGTATGGCGACCAGGTGAGTGCTGATGAACGCTTGGAGGTGCCGCATCCGCGCGCGCACGTGCGCGACTTCGTGCTGTCACCGTGGGCACTGCTCGACGCGTCTGCTGTGATTCCAGGGCGCGGATCAGTCGCCGCCCTGCTCGCGCAGACCGGCGACACGACGTCGCCGCTTGATGAGACGATGACCGAGTCTCTGACTGAGGAGGCGTAAGGTGCGACCCATGCAACGGTTGAGCCAGCTGGCACTCTGGGCAGCGCTGAGTATCGGCGCAGCCATCGGTCTGTTCGTGCAGTTCTTCCTTGCCTCGCGAGGTCTCTCGCCACTGACGCCTCCGCTTTCGATGCCGCTGATGCTGGCATTGCTCGTGGCGCTCCTGCTGATTTTCGGGCTTCGCCTGCGGCAGCAGATCCGCCGGGGGACTGGTGCGGTCAATCCGTTCCAGGCCGTGCGCGTGCTTGCGTTGGCTCGTGCCGGACAGCTTGTCGGGTCAGCGTTTGCTGGCTTCGGTGTTGGCCTGCTGCTTTCGCTCATCGGCCGCACGGTCCCCGCATCCGTGTCTGTCTGGCTACCGATGGTGCTGACGCTCGTGGCCGGCCTCGCACTTGCGATCAGCGGTGTCATCATCGAGCGGATCTGTCAGATCCCGCCGGGCGACGACGCAGATGGCTCCGACGCTGGGTCCCTCGGACACAGTCCTGAGAACCCCGGAAGTGACCAGCCTGCCTTCCGTGACGGTGGTGCTGACTAAGGTAGAAAGCATGACGCACAACGCCATGTCGCCAGAAGTTCAGCCAGATGCCCCGCAAGACGGGTGGCATCGAATCTCGTCACGCTATGTGTGGTCAGATTTGATCTTCAACCTGCTGTGGGTGGTCGTGATCGTTGCGGTCGTCGCCGCGATCGTGCTCTTTTCCGGTGACGAAGAAGCATCGAATGGTGCGCTCATCATTGGTGGCATCCTCGTGGCGTTCAGCATCGTGAGTGCGTTCTTCTCATTCCGCCGGATGCGTTCGATCGGCTACCAGCTGCGCGAGGACGACTTCCTCTTCCGCCGTGGCTTCATGTTTGAGCGAATCGTTGCGGTGCCCTACGGCCGTCTGCAGCTCGTCGACATGAACCGCGGCCCTATCGCGCGCATGCTCGGCCTCGCGACGCTGAAGTTTGTCACGGCATCTGCTGCGACCGGCGTGAACCTCCCCGGCCTCGAGGTAGCTGAAGCTGAGGCGCTGCGTGACAAGCTCGTCGAGCTTGCCGAGACCCGTAGGTCCGGACTGTGAGCGAGCAGCAGCCCGGCGCAGCCACGCTCCCGGGGAAGGCCGACGCTGACGGCTGGCGTCATTTGCACCCGCTGTCACCGCTTTTGCGCGGTGGCCTCGCGCTCATCGTGATCGCGGGCATCATCATCGCGAACCTTCGAGACCGTGTCATCCAGTTCTTCATGAGCGATGCGTTCTCAGAGGGTGAACTGCCACCCGGTGCGATCGACGGCTCGGGCGACCCCATCGACTTCATCGTGGAACGCAAGCTCGTACCGCTCGCGCTCGGGGGCGCGCTCGTGCTCGTGCTGCTCATCGTGTTGTTCTCGTGGATCGTCTGGAAATTCCAGACCTACCGCATTACGGTCGACACGGTCGAGGAACGCAGCGGTGTGATCTCGAAGAAGCACCGCCGTGCTCCGCTCGAGCGTGTGCAGAGTGTGAACCTGCAGCGCAGTTTGTTTGCCCGCATTCTCGGGCTCGCAAAGGTGGAGGTCGTCACGGCTGGCCAGGGCGGCAAAGTCGAGCTGGCCTATCTTTCCTTTGCCGACGCGAAGCTCGTGCGCGGTGAGATCTTGCGACGAGCTGCGGAGATCCGCGCAGGAAAGACCGCGCAACCCGGCACCGGGACTCCGGTCGCGCCAGCATCCGCCGACGCTGCAGCCGCAGCCGTGCACGCAGATCAGGCCCAGGTTGAGCCCAAACTGCTGAGCGCAGCTGGCCTCTCGGGGCACGTTGATTCCATTCTGGATGCTGACATCTCGCCCGAAGCCATCGCTGAGCAGACCCTTGTCAAGGTGCCAGTAGGGCGCCTCATCGCGTCGGTGCTGCTCGGCTGGGAGAGCGTGTTGCTGATCGCGTTCGTGCTCCTTGCTGGCGGCGGATTCGTATTCGGCGCCTTCAAGCTCCTCTTCGCCGGCGATGGTGCTGCAGCTGGTATCGCGGCTGCGGTGCTGTTCACCGCCGTGCCGATGGCAATTGTCTTCGCATCGATTCTGATCGCGCAGTTCAACAAGGGCTACGGCTTCACCCTGTCACGCGGGGCTGACTCCGTGCGTATTGGCTCTGGCCTCACCTCGACCGTCACCGAATCGATTCCCTTCGGCAAGGTGCACGCGGTTGAGGCGCGGCAGCCGCTGTTCTGGCGACCGCTCGGCTGGTGGAAGGTGCGCATCACGCTCGCCGGCCAGACCGTCGCGCAGGGCGGCCAAAACGCGACCACGCAGAACCTCATTCTTCCGGTCGGCAAGCTCGACGACGTGATCCGCGTGATTGCAACGATCATGCCTGGCCTCGGCGGCGAGCAAGCAGCCGCCGGCATCGTCGATGCGCTCGTCGGCACTGGCCAGGGCTACCTGGGTGCTGGGCCGCGATCCGCGCCCGTGCTCTGGTTTGGTCAGCGTCGCGCTGGTGTGCGGATCGAGACTCCCGCGGCCGTCGTCCCGGTCGCTGGCGAGGCGCTTGAAGCCGCGCCAGCTCCGGCCTCGAGCGAGGGAGAGGAAGCGACGCTGCGAATTCGCCGCGGTGCGCTCAACCGCGTGCTGGTGATCATGCCGCTCGTACGTGCGCAGTCGGTGAGCTTCCGGCAGCCGTTCGTGCACCGGTTCCTCGGGCTTGCGTCGGTGCAGGCGCACACCGTGCTGGGTCCCGTGCGGATGGAAATGCGCGGCCTCGCTGATGCCGATGCCCGCAAACTGTTCACAGAGCTTGAACATGCGGTCCTTGACGCACAACTACAAGATTCACAGCAGCGCGCTGCACTTCGGAGGAACCACGCATGAGTTTTGGAGCGAGCCGCCTCGGCGTTGGAATCATCGGCGCAGGTAATGTCGGCCCGGTGCTCGGTCGTGCCCTCGCCGGAGCCGGCCACGCCATTACGGGTGTCAACGCGACCGGCGATGAAGCGCGCGAGCGCGTCGAGGCCATGCTTCCCGGGGTGCCGGTGCTTGAGGTTCCCGAGATTGTTCGGCGATCTGAACTCGTCCTGTTTGCGGTTCCCGGCAGCGAACTCCCCGGAATTATCGCGGGACTCACGAAGCTCGGCGCATGGCAGCCGGGCCAGCTTGCGATCCACACGGCACCCGAATACGGTGCCGGAGTCTTTGCTGCGGCACCGGGAGTCATCCCGATCGCCCTCACTCCTGCGATCGTGTTCACTGGCACGAGCCTTGACCTCGCCCGTTTGTCGGGTGCGGCCGTTGCCGTGACCGCTCCCGCGCCGGTGCTCCCAATCGGCCAGGCACTCGCGGTCGAAATGGGGGCCGAACCCGTGATCGTGGCGGAGGCGGATCGCCCCACCTACGCCCGCGCCCTCGATGCCGCACTGAGCTCGGCACGGGCTGCTGTGGCGACCCCGGCTGCGATTCTCGCGAGCATCGGAATCTCCCGTCCAGACCTGCTGCTCGGCGGTGTCGTGACCTCCGCGATTGATGAAGAACTGCGAAATGTCGCGGGTATTGAGGCTGAACCTCGGGAGCCAGAAGAAACCTGGGGCGAGCGCGGCTAAGATGGTGGGGTGCGTTGACACGAGAGTGTTCGGCGCGCTTCAAAATCGATTTGACGGAGGAACCCGCCCATGAGCGAGCAGACCGCGCCCACCACCCCGGCCGAGACCGAGGAAGATGTCTTCGAACAGAAGCGGGTGCGACTGGAGAAGCGTGACAAGCTCAACGCCTCCGGTGATCTCGCTGGCGGCGCATACCCCGTAGCTGTTCCCGTCACCACCTCGATTCCCGCAGTGCGCGCACAGTGGGGGCACCTTGAGGAGACCCCCGACACCGCATCGGGAGAGATCGTCGGCGTTGCAGGCCGCGTCGTCTTCCAGCGCAACACCGGCAAGCTGTGCTTCGTGTCACTGCAGGCCGGTGACGGTAGCCGCATCCAGGGCATGGTGAGCTTCGCCGAGGTTGGCGAAGAGTCGCTCGCTTCGTACAAGGAGCTTGTTGACCTCGGTGACCACCTGTTCATCAAGGGTGAGGTCATCTCGAGCCGCCGCGGTGAGCTTTCGATCATGGCGACCGAGTGGCAGATCGCGTCGAAGGCGCTCGCTCCGCTCCCTAACATGTACGCAGAGCTGAACGAGGAGACCCGTGTTCGCGCGCGTTACCTCGACCTCATCCAGCGCGAGCAGGCACGCATCAACGTCGTGACCCGTGCACGCACCATGGCGAGCCTACGCAAGACCTTCGCATCGCACGACTTCCTCGAGGTTGAGACCCCGATGCTGCAGACGATGCACGGTGGCGCTTCGGCTCGCCCGTTCATCACCCACTCGAACGCGTTCGACATGGAGCTCTACCTGCGCATCGCGCCCGAGCTCTTCCTCAAGCGCGCAGTGGTTGGTGGCCTCGAGCGCGTCTTCGAGATCAACCGCAACTTCCGCAACGAGGGCGCTGACTCGACCCACAGCCCCGAGTTCGCAATGCTCGAGTCGTACCAGGCGTACACCGACTACAACGGAATTGCTGACCTGACGCAGGAGCTCATCCAGAACGCGGCGCTCGCAGCAAACGCGGGCACCGAGCGCGAAGGATCGCACGTCGTGAAGTGGGCAGACGGCACCCTCTTCGACCTCGGTGGCAACTGGGATCGCATCTCGATGTACGGCACCCTCTCGGAGGCGTGCGGCAAGGAGATCACCCCCAAGACTTCGGTCGAGGAGCTCCAGGCGATTGCAGATGCCGAGGGCGTCGAGGTGAAGCTTCCCAACCACGGCAAGCTTGTCGAGGAACTCTGGGAGCACTTCGTCAAGGACGGCCTCACCGCGCCGACCTTCGTTATGGACTTCCCGGTTGAGACCAGCCCCCTCACCCGTCACCACCGCTCGATCGATGGTGTCGTTGAGAAGTGGGACCTCTACGTGCGTGGCTTCGAACTCGCAACGGGCTACTCGGAGCTCATCGACCCCGTCGTGCAGCGTGACCGTTTCGTTCAGCAGGCAGCAGAAGCGGCCCGCGGCGACGATGAGGCGATGGGCGTTGACGAAGAGTTCCTGCGTGCGCTCGAGCACGCAATGCCGCCGTCGGGTGGCATGGGCATGGGCATGGACCGCCTGCTGATGGCCCTCACCGGCCTCGGCATTCGCGAGACCATTCTCTTCCCGCTCGTGAAGTAAGTTCTTTGCTGGCTGGCGCCGTCGGTTCCCCGTGTGGGAGCCGGCGGCGCTTTGCGTTGTGCGGCGCTTGTGGTCCCGGCCGGGTGGCTCGGCTCGCCCGGCAGGCCTGGCCTCGCCCTCGCTGCGCGCCTGGCCTACCGACTTCTCGTCGCCATCATCACGAGATTGATGGTTTCTGTCGAGAAGGGGTGTTTCTGCGCGTTGCAATGGGTGATCTCGGCAGAAATCGTCTGTTTCGCGCGGTTGAGGGGAAGAACGGGAACGCCTACTGCCGTAGACACGCGGTGTCGCGAGTTCACAGGATTCCCCCGGGGCGGCTGGCTAGGCTTAGACATATGGATAACTGGTGGGTGAACGCAGTCTGGTCGCTGATTCCGACTGTCGTGATCGGTGTCTTCTTCTGGCTGGTCATTCGACTCATCCTCCGCGCAGATCGTACAGAACGACGTATCTATCGCGAGATTGAGACGGAAGAGCGAGCTAAGGCTGGTCTGCCCGCCCGCGAAGAATAGCCGAACCCTGCCCTCCACCGATACAGTTGATAGGAACTGTATCGTCAGGAGGGCATTGTGGTGGCGGATGTGAACTGGGCGTACGTCTGGGCGATTTCGATCCTCTCGATCGAAATCATCATTCGAATCGTTGCCCTGTTTGTGGTTCCCCGAAACCGCCGCCCAACCTCCGGAATGGCCTGGCTGTTGGCCATTTTTCTGCTCCCCATCCCGGGACTGATCCTCTTCCTCATCATTGGCAGCAAGCGTCTTCCGAAGAAGCGTGAGCTGAAGCAAGAGGCAATCAACAAGTTCGTCTCTGGCATTTCTGAAATCGACGGCGGTCGACTCACGACTGACCCAGAGGATCTGCAAATCGGCGTCCTCAACGCTGTTGAACTCGGCAGCTCACTCGGCGCTCAGCCGATGCTTCGCGGGAACCGCGCAAGCATGTGCATCGACTACGAGCGGTCGTTTGCGTGGATGGCTGATGCGATCCGCTCCGCAAAGAAGTACGTGCACATTGAGTTCTACATTCTGGTGCACGACGCGTCGACCGACGTGATCTTCCAAGCCATGCGTGAGGCACGTGCTCGCGGTGTGCAGGTTCGTGTGCTGCTCGATCATATTTCTGCCGTGCGCAACCCAGGCGCAAAGCGCACCCGCGAAACGCTCGATGACATCGGCGCCGAGTGGGCATACCTGCTCCCGGTGCGCCCCTGGCGCGGTGAGTACCAGCGCCCAGATTTGCGCAACCACCGCAAGCTCATCGTGGTCGATGGCCGCGTCGGCTTCATGGGGTCGCAGAACATCGTTGACTCGAGCTACAACAAGAAGTCGAACATTCGCCGCGGTCTGCACTGGCGCGACATCATGGTGCGCGTCGAAGGGCCAATCGTGCTCGGCCTTGAGGCCGTGTTCCAGGGCGACTGGTACCTCGAGACCGGTGAATACCTTGAACACCTGAACCTGCCTGAACTCACGCCTTCGTTCCCCGGCACGCTCGACTGCCAGATCGTGCCGAGTGGCCCCGGCTACGCGGCGGAGAACAACCTCCAGGTCTTCGTTTCGCTGCTCTACACGGCGCAGGATCGCATCAGTATCACGAGCCCCTACTTCGTCCCCGAGGGGTCGATCATGAACGCGCTCCGTGCAGCGACCGCGCGCGGCGTCGAAGTCGAGCTGTTCGTCTCTGAGACCGGCGACCAGGCCATGGTGTACCACGCGCAGCGTTCGTACTACGAGGAGCTGCTGCAGGCCGGGGTGCGGATCTGGATGTTCCGCCCGCCGTACATTCTGCATTCAAAGCACTTCACGGTCGACCGGTCGGTCGCGGTGATCGGCTCTTCCAACATGGATCAGCGTTCGTTCGGCCTGAACATGGAGATCTCCATGGTGGTGTACGGCGAGAGCTTCATCAGTGACCTCGACCAGGTGACCGAGTACTACCGTGACAATTCACGCGAACTCACCATCGAGGAGTGGTCGAAGCAGCCGCTTCGGTCACAGTTGCTTGACGGCCTCGCACGACTGACGAGCGCGCTGCAGTAACCACCGCAGGAGACTCCGCGCGCTAGCTGATGTAGCTGCCGACCTTCGGAATACGTTGTAAGAACCATGCGACGGCGCCACTCGGCACCAGAATCAACAGGGTCAGCACCGGCACCGAGATGATGGTCGGGGCGAAGTCTGCGGTCACACCGAGTTGCTGGTACAGCCACTGGAAGAACGGGTGTACGAGGTAGATGCCGAATGACAGCTTTCCGACAAGTGCGATGAGCGGGTGCGGGGGAGTTCCCTCGATGCTGCTGTGGGTGCTGAACGCACGCACAAGCACGAACACCGCGACGGCTGAAGCGATGACGTTGGGCGCAAGGAAGTCGTAGAAGCGCGCCGAAGGTTCACCGCGCCAGAGCGACAGCAGCGAGGTCAGTCCGAATGTCGCGATGACGCCGGCGACGCCGAGCAGCGCGATCAGCCGGACTCGCTTGCGGGTCAGCCGCATCGTGCTGAGCAGATAGCCGAGCACGAAGAAGAGACTGTAGCCAAGCACCATGTTCAAGCGCATCGTGTCGAGTATCTGAGCCAGCAAGTGACCAACGAACGGAAGCTGGGTGAGGAAGGGCATCAACGACGCGAAGATCACCGCGAGGACGACAAAGTACCAGGCGATTTTGCCATCCACCACCAAGGGGCGTAGGAGCGGGGTCACCAGGTACAGACCTGCGAGCGCGAAGAGGAACCACAGGTGGTAGTGGCCGAGCACGAACTGCGTGGCGAGTGTGTGCAGCGAACCGTCGCCGCCGGGGCCGTATGTGCCGAGAACCGCATAGAACGCAGACCACACGACGAAAGCGGTGAGGATGCGGGGCAGGTACTTCCGGAAGACCGAGCGAATCGTAATGTTGCGCGCGGGCTGCAGGAAGAGTGCGCCGCTCACCATGAAGAACACCGGCACGCAGAACCGCGCGAGGCTGTCGTACGCGTTGAGTACCTGCCAGTCGCTGCCGGTGACGGGCATGCGATACCAATCCCACGCTGCAGCATGGAGTAAGACGACCGCGATGATCGAAAGTGAACGCAGCGTATCGAGATACGGAATGCGTTTTGCTCGGGTGATGCCCGGCGCAAGGATAGTCAGTGGTGCAGTAGACATCGTGCGCGGGCTTTCATCTCAGGACGTTCGAGCAGGAACGTCTAAGATTACTGCGGCAAAGCTGAGTGTTTACGCTGGAGAAAGCTCCGCGGGTGCTCCAGCGCGCTCGACCGAAAAGCCGGCGACCTCACGCCGCAACAACCAGATCTCACCGTTCAAGATGCGGGGGACTTCGGTGTTGGTGATCCGCGCCAAACCAGCTCGCAGCATGGCGCCGTGAGCGACAATGATCGAGCCGGGAGTGGTTGTCAGGACGCGCTCGAACTCGCGGGCGGTGCGATCGGCAAGCACGTCGAGGGATTCTGCTCCGGGAATGACAAGACCCGGCCAGCGGTCCATCGCTTCGGCGACATCCATGCCTTCGGCTGGACCAAAGTCGCGCTCGATGAACGCGTGGTCAATGGTCGGGGGTGTGAGGGTGAGGGACTGCGCGATGATGGCGGCGGTCTCGTGCGCGCGGCCGAGCGGCGACGAGACGACGGAGTGCCACGTGACTGACGGATCAAGCGCGGCAAGCAGCTCGCCCGTCGCCCGCGCCTGGGCGCGGCCGGTCTCATTCAACGGGACCTCGGTGCGGCCCTGAATACGGCGGGCGCTGTTCCAATCGGTCTCACCGTGGCGAACGAGCGCAATGACGGCTGGCGGATCGGCAGGCGAATCAGCGGGCGTGAACTCAGTCATGCCGCAAGGCTAGCTGGTTCGCGCGTCTGCGTCGAAGGTTGGGGCATTGGTGTCGGCTGGGAGTCGGACGGGTACAGCGTGCCGCTGGTGATCTCGATGCGCACGCGATCGCCAACCGCGGCGCGGGTGCCGCTCACTCGGCTGCGCAGCGACAGGCCTGCCCAGTCGAGCATAAGGTCGTCACATTCACGGCCAAAGAGGGAGGACCGGACGATGGCGGGTCCGTCCGGGTCGGCCACTACACGCACGTCCTCTGGGCAGATCGCGAGTTCGACAGCGCCGCACGCGAGTGTGGAGCCGAGCACCTCGGCAGGTACGCGCAGCTCGTGTCCTGCGGCGACGAAGCGGTGACGTGTGAGCGCCCCGGGCACGATCGTCGCGTCGGCGATGAACTTGGCGACGAACGGCGTCGCGGGCCGCGCGAGTAGTTCGGCTGGGGTGGACTGCTGCTGGATACGTCCGCCGTCGAGTACGACGACCCGATCCGCGATCGCGAGCGCCTCGCCGCGGTCGTGCGTGACAAAAATGACCGTGAGGCCGAGCTCCCGTGTGAGCGCACGCAGCTCGAGCCGCAACCGATCGCGCAGCGGCTCATCGAGCGCCGAGAGCGCCTCGTCGAGTAACAGTACGCGAGGCCGCGCGACGATGGCACGGGCGATTGCGACTCGCTGCCGTTGCCCGCCGGAGAGCGTCGCAGGGTTTCGCTTTTCGGTGCCAGCGAGTCCGACGAGGTCGAGCACCTCGGCCACCCGACGATCCCGCTCGGCGCGGCTGACACCAGCGCGCTTGAGCGGGTAGGCGACGTTGCGGCCGACGTTCCAGTGCGGCCAGATCGCGTGCTGCTGGAAGACCATGCCGAGTCCACGGTGCTCTGGCTCAATCGCACGGTCAGCGCTCGCAACGATCTCATCACCGATGCGGATCGTGCCAGCAGTCGGCCGCGCAAACCCTGCGACGGCACGCAGCAGGGTGGTCTTGCCGGAGCCAGACGGCCCGACGAGCGCGATGAACTCGCCGTCACCGATGGTGAGGTCGATATCGGCGAGGCCGAGATGGCCGTCTGGGAATGCGAGACTGACGGATTCAAGGGCGACAGATGACATGCGTAAACCTAACGAGGGGTGCGCGCGGTGAGGCCGAGTCCGGCCAGGCCGACAAGCGCGACGATGAGTGACAGCGCCGAGGACGCGTTGTACGCCCCGGCCTGTTGCAGGTTGAAGATGACGACACCGAGGGTCTGTGACCCCGGCGAGAGCAGCAGTACGGAGAGCGTGAGCTCGCGCACCGCGGTGAGCCCGACGAGGACGGCCCCAGAGATCGCGGCGGGCACGGCCATGCGGCACGAGATGTCCCAGAGGGCGCGGATCCTGGAGGCGCCTGAGATCCGAGCAGCTTCTTCGGCAGTGGTGGGGGTTGCCGAGAGCGGCGCACTCACCGACTGCACCACGAGAGCGAGGAACGAGGTGAGGTAGGCGCACAGGATGATCCACGGGGTATCGCGGAGCCCGATGTACGGCGCGATGACGAGCCAGGCGACGGCGATCACGAGCCCGGGGATTGCCTGCGGCAGGAGCGCGAGCCCGAGCATCGCGGGGTTTGCTCGGGACTGGGTGCGGGTGACGAGTGTGCCGATCGCGAGTCCGAGCACACCGCAGATGAGCGCGGCGGTGATTGCGAGGAACAGCGAGTTCGAGACACCGGTGAGCGTGCCAGACGCGGTGAGTGCGCGGGTGAAGCTGTCGAGCGTGATGTTCTCCGGGGTGAACGGAACACCCGGTGCGGGCAAGAGCGCCTGCATCGCAAGGGTGACGAGCGGCAGCACGGTGAGCGCCGCGATGCACAGCGTCGCAATCACACCGACGAGGCCGCGTGCGCGACCGAGCGGGAGCAACGCGGGGGCAGCGGCCTGCACGTCAAGCTCGACCCTGGTCTGCGCGCGCAACAGATCGACAATTACGCCGAGCAGAGCGATGACGAGCAGGACAAACCCGATGGCGGCAACCACCGCGAGGGGATCTTCGACCGTGCCCGACTGCAGATAGCGATACACGAGCGTTGACAGCGTCGTGTACTTGCCCGGCGAGCCAACGAGCGAGGGGATGCCAAAGTCTGCGAGGTTTGCCACGGCAACGAGGGTGAACGCCGACAACATCGCGGGACGCAGGAGCGGCACGGTAACCTCCCACAGCGAGCGGATCGCTGAGGACCCGGCGATGCGGGCTGCCTGCTCGAGATCCGCCGGGACCCGCTTGAGGGCCGCGGTCACGATCATCATGGCGATGGGGAAGCTGTGCAGGGTGAGCAAGAAGATGACGCCGTCACCGCCATAGAGGTTCCACAGCGGCTGACCGAACTGCGCTTCCCACCACCGGTTGAGCGTAGAGCTTGGGCCGAGCAGACTCAGCCAGGCGATCGCGCCAACGAACGGCGGGATGAGCATGGGGCTGAGCGCCAGCACACGGAGCGCGCGACGCCCAGGAAGATCGGTGCGCTCAAGCAGGATCGCGAGGAACGTACCGACGACCACCGCGAGCGCCCCAGACAGCGTCGCAGAGACGAGCGAATTCACCGCTGCCTCGAACACCGTCGACGAGAGCAGCTCACGCCACCCGCCGCCCGTCGCCGCAAGTACGACGATCGCGCCGATCGGCACAACGACGAGCGCGGTGAGTGCGAGCCAGAGTACCCCGCGTGTGAGCGTCAGCCCATCAGCGCGACGCACCCCAGCGCGGGGGAGGCCCAGTCGAGCCACCCCCGCAACCGGAAACGTATTACTGGAAGAGGCCATTGAACGTCTGTACTGCGTCAGCCTGGGTCGCGCGGATCATCTCAAGATCGGGCGAGAGGAACGTGATGTCGGAGACCTTCGGTGCACCCTCAGGGCCGGTGACGTCTTCGCGGATCGGCAGGTACGACTGCGTCGCCGCGATCTCCTGGCCCTCCTTGCTGATGAGGAAGTCAACGAAGAGCTTCGCTGCCTCGGGCTCGTCAGTGTTCTCGAAGATACCGACTGGCTGGGTGACGTAGGGGACACCCTCCGACGGATAGACCGCCTCGATGGGGGAACCGGCAGCCGCAAGGTCACGGACGAGCGAATCGACCACGATGCCTACCGGGTTGCTGCCGTCAGCGACGGCCTGCGAGACAGGGCCGTTGCTGTCAGCGATGAGCGGCTCGTTCTTGGCGAGCGCCTCAAGCCAGGTCTTGCCCAGCTTGTCGTTGTCGAGCCAGACCGCAGCGTTGTACGCTGCCGCACCCGAAACATCGGGGTTCGGCATCGCAATCTTGCCCGCGTACTGTGCGTCGGTGAGATCCTGCCACGAGGTCGGTGCGTCAGTGATGATGTTCGTGTTCACCGCGATGACGGTCGGCAACAGGCGGGTGCCAACGTAGAAGCCCTCGGGATCCACCATCTCAGGCATGATGTCTGCGGCCTCAGCCGACTCGTACTGCAGCAGCAGGTCACGCGCCGCGTAATCCTCGAACGTGGCAGCATCAGCAGCGAGCAGCATATCCGCGCCAATGTCGCCCGACTTCTCCTCAGCCGCGATACGAGCGGTGAGGTCACCGGTACCCGCGCGGAACACCTCAACCTCAATCTCGGGGTGCACGGTGCCGAACGCTGAGACGAGCTCGTCAATCTTCTCCTGCGGCTCCGAGGTGTACAGGGTGAGCGAAGCTGGCTCAGCGTCCTTCGCCGGCTCGGCCTCAGCAGCTGGCGACGAACAACCCGTCAGCGCGATCGTGCCAAGAGTGAGCGCGGCAATCGCACCGAAAGCGTGCTTGCGAATCATGTGGTTCTCCTAAATAACAAGAAATGAGATGTACGGGAAAGACAGAAAGAACAAACCGTCAACGCTCAGCAAGCGCCGCGGAAGCTGATGCGCTCGCCGCAGGGGTGAGCGGCTTCCGGAAGAGCGGCTGTGGTTCACACAGGCTCACGGTCGCAACGCTGACCTCGTGGGCTGTCAGCCTGACGAGCGAAAACATGGGGGAGTCGTGACCGGCGACAGAGTCGGGATCCGCGTCCATCACCTGGTGATAGGCGAGCGACGGACCGACAAAGACCGGGATGCCATCGGCGGTCGCACTTAGCGGGTGATGAAAGTGGCCAGCGAGGAGCGCACGCACGTCGCTCCCGCGCAGCACGCGCAAGAGCTCGTCAGCATCGCGCAACCCCTGCTTGCGGAGCGCCGGCAACGGCGAATCAAGCGGCGCATGATGGATCGCGATGATCGTTCCACGGCCATACGGGGCGCGGATCGTGTCAGCAAGCCAGGTGAGCTGCTCGGCCCCGAGACTGCCCGTGTGGGAATCGAGCCGAACGATGCGGAAGTCCTCGATGTGCGTGACGCCGAAGTGGCTCGTCTCGTGCCCGGTGAGCGTGCGCGCCGCGATCGGATCATCGTGATTGCCGAGCACCGTGAGTACGGGCGCACCGAGCTCGTGCTCGAGGCGGCGGCACGCGAGTTCGAATGCTGCGTAGGCGCCGGGATTCTCGCGCTGCACGAGGTCGCCCGTGATGAGCACGATCTCCGGGGTAATGCCCGCCTCGGTGGCGTAGTCGCTCACGCTGCGGAGGCGCGCGAGACCATCGACCGCACCGTAGAGTTCACCAGACTCCGTCGCGTGTACATCGCTGAGGTGCAGTACCGTGAACCGGCCGGTCGCGCGACTCATCGGACTGCTCCGGCGAGAGCGCGGGACTGCAGCGCACTGAGTGCTTCCCGCGGCGTGCCGTGCGCGAGCAGGTATTCGGTGGCGCCGCCGAGCGCGTCAAGCTCATCGAGCGCGAGGCCAAGGGCTGCGGCGGGGCTGTCGAGGTGGAGCCGTTCGGCGGCTGCCCGATCCGCGCCCGCAATTCCGAGGCCGTTGAGCTGACGTGTCACCAGGTCGATGCGCTGCGGGCGCACCCGGTCGCCGGAGAGCTCGTAGTCGGCCATAACCGTCGCACGGTCATCGCCAGCGGCCAGCCGGGCGAGTGCCACGACGAGTCCGGTGCGGTCCTTGCCAGCTGCGCAGTGCACGAGGCTTGCTCCCTCTGCGACCGCGAGCTGTGTGACCGCGAGAGCGAGTGCCCGACCGTTGTTGCGGAGGAGGCCGAGGTAGACCGCTTCGAGCGTGCCATCGGCAGGCGGGGCAGCGCCGTACAGCGGCACTGAGACGACCGGGAGTGAGTGACTGCGTGGCGCGTGCTCCGAGGGCTCGCGCAGGTCAATGATCTGGGTGACACCGAGGTCGCGCAGCTGGTGTTCGTCGGCCGCGGTGAGCGCGTCGACCGCCGCGGTGCGCACGAGCCAGGGGGCGCGCGGATCGCCAATGCTGCGTGCGTTGTAAGTCCCCTGCAGGGTGAGCTCGTTCACCAAGTGCGTCTCCAGATTCTTCGTGTGATTCGTGATGCACCGCCGTTTCATGCGGAATGAAATGCGTTACAGGAATCACTCTCACGGGCGCATGTGACCGCTCGGTAAATCGGGAGGGAACCCGGAGTGAAGACTCGGGGCGGGCTGTGAACTTGCTAGTCGGCGGAGTCGGAAAGCGCCGTCGCGACGACGTCAAACATGCCTGCGGCGTCGCCACCGCCGGCGAGATCCGTGTAGGCGGTGAGGAGCGCGTGGAGCGCGACCGAGTGATTCACGCGCGAGAAAAACGGGTCAACGGCCTGCTGGGCACTGCGCGACCCGGTCGCGATGACAGTGTCTGCTAGCTCGGGAATCGGTGCGTGGGAATAGCTGCACACCACGATGACGGTGGCGCCGGCCTGCTGCGCCGCGCGCACAGTCGCCAGGGTGTGCGCGTTGGCGCCGGAGTGCGTCAGGGCCAGACAGACGTCATCTGGGCCGAGGGTGTGCGCGGTGAACTGCTGCGCCAGAATATCGAGCGGTGATTCGACGGGGCGGCCCACCGTCGCAAATCGCATAGCCGCGTCCTGGAGCGGTGGGGCGGAGAACCCGTTCGCCGTGAACATGATCCGGTTGGCGCTCAAGAGCGTCTGCGCCGCTCGCAATACAGTCGAGCGGTCGATTGCCGCAGCGCTCAGCCGCAGCGCTTCCTGTGCTCCGGTGAATGACTGCGTGACGGCATCGAAGCTCGCGCTCGTTCCAGCTGACTGCAGGGGAGCGCCCTCGCGCGCCAGCTCGAGCCGCAGGTGCTGATACCCGCGAAAGCCCAGCCGCTGGCACGCCCGCACAACCGTCGCTGCGGAGGTCCCCGCTGCCGCAGCAAGCTCCTGTGTTGACCAGTCAGGAATCTCGGCGCAACGGTCCAGAATCACCCCCGCCACGGCGCTCTCGCTCGGACCAAGGCTCGGTTTCAGGGCGCGGATCAGCGCAAGCGTCGGTGGGACAACGCCGACTGGCGAAGAAACTTCTCGGGATCGCTGCATGGCAGCACGGTAAATAGCTGGCGTGATCCGCGCATCCTCGCTCGCCGTGCGTTGCCAGCTGTTCACGAGCCGGACAGCGTCCCGGGGGAATTGAGGGAAGCTTGCACGCCTCTGGCGAACAAATCCCCACGCCGCAATATCACCGCGTAACCTGGATTTATCGACCGGGAGGCTACCGCCATGTGTCCCCGGAAACAGGAGGTATTCGATGTTTGAGAGATTCACAGACCGCGCTCGCCGCGTCATCGTTCTCGCCCAAGAAGAGGCGAAGATGCTGAATCACAACTACATCGGCACAGAGCACATTCTGCTCGGCCTCATCCACGAGGGTGAAGGTGTTGCCGCGAAGGCGCTTGAACAGCTCGACATCTCGCTTGATGCCGTGCGTGAGCAGGTGACCGAAATCATCGGCACTGGCCAGCAGCCGCCCGCCGGTCACATCCCCTTCACGCCGCGTGCGAAGAAGATGCTTGAGCTGAGCCTCCGTGAGTCGCTCCAGCTCGGCCACAACTACATTGGCACCGAGCACATCCTGCTCGGCCTCATCCGTGAGGGCGAGGGTGTTGCCGCTCAGGTGCTCGTCAAGCTCGGTGCAGACCTGAACCGTGTCCGTCAGGCAGTGATTCAGCTGCTCTCGGGCTACCAGGCTGGCAAGGAGAACGCCACGGTTGGCGCTCCCGAGCAGCAGAACGACACCAAGGGTTCGCAGGTGCTCGACCAGTTCGGTCGCAACCTCACCCAGGCAGCTCGCGACGGCAAGCTTGATCCGGTCATCGGCCGTGAGAAGGAAGTTGAGCGGGTCATGCAGATCCTCTCGCGCCGCTCGAAGAACAACCCCGTCCTGATCGGTGAGCCTGGCGTGGGCAAGACCGCAGTCGTCGAGGGCCTCGCGCAGGCAATCGTCAAGGGCGAGGTTCCCGAGACGCTGAAGGACAAGCAGCTCTACGTGCTTGACCTGTCGTCGATGATCGCTGGTAGCCGTTACCGCGGTGACTTCGAGGAGCGCCTGAAGAAGGTCACCAAGGAGATTCGCAACCGCGGCGACATCATCATCTTCATCGATGAGATCCACACGCTCGTTGGCGCTGGCGCTGCCGAGGGTGCGATTGACGCAGCAAACATCCTGAAGCCGCTGCTCGCACGTGGCGAGCTGCAGACCATCGGTGCGACCACGCTCGATGAGTTCCGCAAGCACTTCGAGAAGGACGCAGCGCTTGAGCGCCGCTTCCAGTCGATCATGGTGAACGAGCCGTCGCTGCCGCACACCATCAACATCCTCAAGGGTCTGCGCGACCGCTACGAGGCGCACCACAAGGTGTCGATCACCGACGGTGCAATCGTCGCTGCCGCGAACCTTGCTGATCGCTACGTACAGGACCGCTTCCTCCCGGACAAGGCAATCGACCTCATCGATGAGGCAGGCGCACGCCTCCGCCTCTCAATCCTGTCGAGCCCGCCCGAGCTCGTCGAGTTCGACGAAAAGATCGCGGTCGTTCGTGCTGACAAGGAAAAGGCCATCGAGGAGCAGGACTTTGAGAAGGCTGCCGGCAAGCGCGACGAAGAGAAGAAGCTGATCGCTGAGCGTCTCCGCATGGAGAAGCAGTGGCGTTCGGGTGACGTCGAGTCGGCCGCTGAGGTCGATGAGGGACTCATCGCCGAGGTGCTCGCACAGGCAACCGGTATCCCCGTCTTCAAGCTCACCGAAGAAGAGACCTCGCGTCTCCGCTTTATGGAAGAGGCGCTGCACCAGCGCGTCATCGGCCAGAACGAAGCAATCTCGGCGCTCGCGAAGACGATCCGCCGCCAGCGCGCAGGCCTCAAGGACCCGAAGCGTCCCTCGGGCTCGTTCATCTTCGCCGGTCCTACCGGTGTCGGTAAGACTGAGCTCGCGAAGGCACTCGCTGAGTTCCTGTTTGACGACGAAGATGCACTCATCTCGCTCGACATGTCGGAATACGGCGAGAAGCACACCGTTTCGCGCCTGTTCGGTGCCCCTCCCGGGTTCGTCGGCTTCGAAGAGGGCGGCCAGCTCACCGAGAAGGTGCGCCGCAAGCCGTTCTCGGTCGTGCTGTTCGATGAGATCGAGAAGGCTCACCCTGACATCTTCAACTCGCTCCTGCAGATCCTCGAAGAGGGTCGCCTGACTGACGGTCAGGGCCGCATCGTTGACTTCAAGAACACCGTCATCATCATGACGACCAACCTCGGCTCGACCGCGATTGCGGGCGGCCCGGTTGGCTTCCAGATCGAGGGCGACGTTCGCCACGGCTACGAGAAGATGAAGGGCAAGGTCAACGAAGAGCTCAAGAAGCACTTCAAGCCCGAGTTCCTCAACCGTGTCGATGACACGATTGTCTTCCCGCAGCTCACCAAGCCCGAGATCCTCAAGATTGTCGATCTCTTCGTCAAGCAGCTCAAGGATCGCCTGCTCGATCGCGACATGTACATCGAGGTTTCGCAGGCCGCTCGTGAGCGCCTTGCTGACCTGGGGTACGACCCCGCGCTCGGTGCACGTCCGCTGCGCCGCGCGATCCAGCGCGAGATCGAGGATCAGCTCTCCGAGCGCATCCTTGGTGCAGAGCTCGTCGCCGGCGACACGGTCGTGGTCGACATCGAGGAGGAGAGCGGCAAGTTCACCTTCGAGACCAAGAGCGCGAACCCCAAGTCTCACGGTGAATCGTCGGCTTCCGCAGCCGCAGCCGCAGCATCGACCGCACCCACCCCGGGCGCGACCGACTAAGGCTCACCCGCTAGCCAGTTGCAAGAGGCCGGTATCCCCTCGGGGGTGCCGGCCTCTTGCGTTCCCTGCTGCGGGAGGTCTGGATCCGCCTCCCATCGCTGTCCCCTGAAGGGGGGCGGATCCGAGCAATCACACGAAAGAGTAGACTCAGCTCATGGAAATTCAGGCATCGGCAGTAACCATTCGCCAGGCGCGCACGCAGGACGTGCGCGCAATGGTGGCGCTTATGGAACCGCTGATTGCCCGACGTATTTTGCTCGGTAAAGATCTTGTTGATCTGTACGCGGCAGTTCCCGAATTTCTTGTTGCGGTCGACGGCGACGAAAACGTTGTCGGCTATGGCGCAGTGCACGTGATGTGGGAGCAGCTCGGTGAGGTACGCACGCTTGGCGTCTCTGAAGAGTGGCTTGGCAAGGGCATCGGGCACATGCTGCTCGATGCGCTCCAAGACCGCGCACGCGCGCTCGGTCTTGAGCAGCTCTTCTGCCTGACGTTTGAGACCACGTTCTTCGAGCGCCACGGCTTCTCTGCGGTCGAAGAAAACGAGTCGCTCGTTGCGGCTGACGTGTACGCCGAGCTGTTGCGCTCGACGGATGAGGGCATCGCGGAGTTCCTGGATCTCGCCCGTGTAAAGCCGAACACGCTCGGCAACACGCGAATGATCAAGCGCCTCTCTGCGTAATCGCGGTAGCCTGAATTCATGCCAGGCAATGCGCGACAGACCCCAGGACAGGCCCCGACCGGTGGCCTGGACAAGAGTGTCTATCGTCGTCGGCGGATCGTCGTGTTCGGCGGCCTGCTAATCGTCATTGCGCTCATCGTGCTGCTCATCATGTCGTTGAGTGGCGTGTTCGGCGGTTCTGATTCCAGCGGCTCCGGTTCTGGCGCGCAGAAGGTCGATGTGCCAGCCGACATCACCGCGCAGGAGAAGCAGAAGTCCGCGACGGAGAAGAAGGAAGGCGAGCCAGATGCGTGCGCTCAGGCGCGCGTCATGGTGACCGCGGTGGTCGACCACGACTCGTACGATCCTGGCGAGCTTCCGGAGCTCTCACTGACCGTTGAGAACACGAGCGAAGTTGAGTGCATCATTGACCTCGGCACCGCCGCGATGACGTTTGAAGTCTCCAGTGGTGACGATATCGTCTGGCGTTCGACCGATTGCCAGACTGATCAGACCAAGCGCCAGATCATCCTGGTGCCAGGCAAGCCGCTCGAAACCGAACCCATTGTCTGGGACCGCACCCGTTCAGATCCCGAAACGTGTGACATCACGCGCGACGACGTGATTGGCGACGGCGCGACCTACCACCTGCGCACTGCGGTCGTTGGGACCACGAGCAAGGCTTCCGCGCAGTTCTTGTTGTACTAGACGGCACACTTTTGAGTTCACCTCCGCCTGCTGACTCAACCCCGTCAAGAAGGGGCGCGTCACACAAAACGGGGTGTTTGAACGGGTTTGGCCGGTGGCAGACTTGAAGGAAACTCTGAACAGCGCGTTCTGAGTGGCTTCTCGGACATCCTGTCCGGTTTCTTGCATCGAACAGCGTTCGGCCGCTGTTGAAGGGTGCTGACGGCCATCACCTGTCAACGCTTGCGATACAACATCATGTCGTGCAAACTCACGTGATGGAGACCGTAGCTAGTCGTACCGTTGATACTCCTGACGGGCCAGTGCAGATAGTGATCTTGTGCGTGAACGGATCGCACCATGCGCCGGATGAGGACTCCGAGTACGCGGAATTTGTCTACGAGGTATGGGCCCCCGACGAGAAACTCTTTGTACGTCAAAGAATCTTTGGAGCCGATTCAATGCAAGCCCTGCTTCTCTGCATTGCTGCGTGTGGTGATCTATTAAGCAGGTACTACCCAGCGGCCTCCTGCCTCGGCTCAGACGGGCATGGGTTGTTGCAGACCGACCTTTCGAGCGGCCTCGAATGGCGAGCCACGGTGCGAATGACGCTTGAGTAAAATCCTCGGGACGGGCCACGCAATTGCCCGGCACATCACCTCACTGCGCAAAGGTCTGCTCCTCGAGGCGCAGCGCGATCCAGATCTCGGCTCGGTCGTCGGGTTCCGAGAGTGAGCGCCCGATGAGTCGCTCGATCCGCTGCATGCGGTCACGCAGCGTGTTTCGGTGAATGCCGAGAGCTGTGGCAGCCGGGCCGCGCTGACCGTCGGCCTCGAACACGGCGCGGAGGGTGACTCGCAGCGTCTCGCGATCCGCCACCGTGAGCTCCGTTGATTCACGCGCGAGTGGACCAAGCACGCGCGCGGCAAGTTCGGCGCTTGGCGCGGGGTAGCCGCCAGCGACCCCGCCGTCCGCGGCGCTACCCGGCAGCGTCATGAGGGTTTCGAGGACGGGGGAGGTGCGATCCGCCCAGATGGTCTCTGGCACGCGCGGGGCGATGTAGAGGGGCGCGGTGGTCGACAGCGTCGGGAGCTTGGCGAGCGCGGATCGCCGACTCAGCGGCGCATCCTCAGCGGCAACGGGCCGCCCGAGTACGACGTCGAGGCCATGCGCGTGCGCGGCAGAGACCGCGGCATCGATGGCAGCTGGCGTGTCAGACACGAGCTGCCAGGCCTGTGCGATACCGGGCGCGGAAATATGTGGCAACGCGGAAGTGATGAGGCGCTCGAATCCCGAGCGCGACCGTGAACGCCACTCGACGAGATCTTCGGCGGATCCCTGCACGGCAACCGCGCGCACGGTCTCCGGCAGCGGGTGCGAGGGGAACAGTACTGATAGCGCGGCGGGTGCCTGGGTCCCGGTGAGGAGGCCCTCGGTGAGCCGTGCCCACTGCTGACGTTCGCGCGCCTCGGCAGCGCTGCTGCCACGGATGCCGAGCCCGAGGACGATCGCGCCCGCCGCGATGACCGAGCGGCCCTCGGGGGAGAGCGGCGTGCCGCCTGAGATGTGGAGCTGGAGCGATCCGGCGGAGTTGAGGGGCACCTGCTCCATCGCCTGCACCGAGCCTGGGGCTGCTCCGTGGGCTGCGGTTTGTGCGGCTGCGAATCCGCCGGTGGCTGCGAGCACACTGCCGTCATTGCTCACGACGCCAAGCTGGCGCCCGGTTGCCTGCGCGATACTCGCGAGCACGGCCGCCGGCTCTTGCTCACTGCGGGCACTGTCGAGGAGCCGCTCCTGGATGCGGAGCGCATTGCGCGTCTCGCGAAGCTCGTCAGTGCGCAACAGCTCGGCGATCGCCTTACTGATCGCGATGAACGGCGTCGGAAGGGCAATCTCGAAGAGGGCCACCTGGTAGGTGCTTGCTGCCTGCACGAGTTGCGCCGGTACCTGGTCGTGATTCACGCCAATGCCGAAGCCAATCGCGGCGACCTGCGCTCGGCTGAGGCTCGCAACGAAGTCACGCCAGCGCGGATCATCACCATCGAGCGCGAGGCCCGTCGTCATAATGATCTCGCCACCCTCGAGATACTCCGAGAGGTTGAGGAGCTCGGTCACGGATCCCCAGGTGAGCTCAGGATCGCGGCGGCCAGCCTGGATGAGGCGAAGCCCCAAACTGGGAATCGCGAGGAGCTGCGACAGTGTAGCCATGCTGCCATCATTGCACAGTTGATACGAAACAAGTTGTGCACTTTGTCACACAATGACGTCGAGGCCAAACGTACACTGGAGATGTGACCGACGACGTACATGCATCCCAGGGGCCGCTCAGCGGCATTCGAGTAGCCGACTTCTCGCGAGTTCTCGCGGGTCCGCACGCCACGATGATTCTTGCCGATTTCGGCGCAGACGTCATCAAGATCGAAAGTCCAGAGGGCGACGGCACTCGGCAGTGGAACCCGCCGACGAACGCAATCGGCCAGAGCACCTACTTTGCAGGCGTGAACCGCGGTAAGCGCTCGGTCGTCTGCGATCTTCGCTCGGAAGAGGGTAAGGCACGCGCTGCCGAACTCGCGCGCACCGCTGACGTGGTCATCGAGAACTTTAAGCCGGGCACGATGGCCAAGTTTGGCCTGAGCTACGACGAGGTCGCAGCCGAGAACCCCGGTGTCGTGTACTGCTCGATCTCGGGCTTCGGCGATGCTGAGGGCAAAAACCTTCCCGGTTATGACTTGCTCGTCCAGGCCGTCGGCGGACTCATGAGCATCACCGGTCGCGCCGACGCCGACGGTGGCGAGCCCACCAAGGTCGGTGTCGCTCTCGTCGACATTCTCACCGGTCTGAACTCGGTCATCGGTATCCAGGCCGCACTCCGTGCACGTGAGACCCCCGGCACCGACATGACCGGCCGCGGCCAGCACGTCAAGGTCACCCTGCTCGGATCGCTGCTTTCGGCGCTCGCGAACCAGACTTCTTCGACCCTCGAGACGGGCGTCTCGCCCGGTCGTATGGGCAACGCCCACCCGTCGATTTCGCCCTACGAGACCTTCGCAGCGGCGGATCAGGCCATCGCGCTCGCAGTGGGCACCGACGGCCAGTTTGCCCGGCTGTGTGACGTGCTCGGTATTCCTGAGCTGGCGACTGATCCGCGCTACGCAACGAACGTGGATCGCGTGGCGAACCGAGTCAGCCTCCGCGAGGCGCTCGAGGTCCGCCTGAAGACCCGTCCCGCAGCGGAGTGGATCGAAGAATTCACCGCCGCGGTTATTCCCGCAGGCCGCGTGAACACGATCGCGCAGGCGCTGGAACTCGCAGACTCGCTCGGCCTCGAACCCGTAGCCGAGACGCACGCACTGGATGACGAGGGTGTCGAACGAACCCTCCGCTCAGTTGCCACCCCAATCTCGTTCTCTGCAACGCCCCCGCGCTACGGCACCCCGCCCCCGCGCGTTGGCGAGCACCAGAACGCGGAGTGGCTGCCGCGCTAGGCACCGATCCGCGCCCCGTTCTTCCCTAACATCACCTGCATTTCACACGGTAGTGAGCCAAAGGAGCATCATGACCACCACGATTGACCAGCTGTTCAACGTTTCCGACTTCGTGACCGAAGAGGAGCGTGAGTGGCAGATGAAGGCGCGCGAATTCGCGCAGACCCGCATCAAGCCGATCATCGACCAGGCCTTTGAGGACCGCCGTCTTCCCGTCGAGCTGCTGCCCGAGGTTGGCGAATTCGGTGCCTTCGGTATGTACATGGATGGCTACGGCCTGAAGGGTGCATCGTCGGTCGCGTACGGCCTCGTAGCGATGGAGTTTGAGGCGGTTGACTCGGGCTTCCGCACGGCGCTTTCGGTGCAGGGTTCGCTCGCAATGGGCGCGATCTACAAGTTCGGTTCTGAAGAGCAGAAGCAGCAGTGGCTGCCCGCAATGGGTCGCGGCGAGGCTGTCGGCTTCTTCGGCCTCACCGAGCCGCAGGGCGGATCGGACCCCAACACTATGCTCACCACCGCACGCCGTGACGGCGACGAGTGGGTACTCAATGGCAAGAAGCGTTGGATCGGCCTCGCAACCATCGCCAAGGTCGGTGTCATTTGGGCAAAGGACGAAGAGGGCATCGTGCGCGGCTTTGTCGTGCCCACCGAGACCCCCGGCTTCAAGGCAACCGCGATTGAGAACAAGCTCTCGATGCGTGCCTCGCTGCAGACCGAGATCGAGCTCACCGACGTGCGCCTGCCGCTCGACGCGATCCTCCCCGGCTCGAAGGGTCTCTCGTCGCCGTTCAAGTGCCTGAACGAGGCACGCTACGGCATCGCTTGGGGCGTCATGGGCGCAGCACGCTCGTGCCTCGAGGTCGCTGTTGAGCGCTCGCAGACCCGCCAGGTCTTCGGAGCACCGATCGGCTCGAAGCAGATCATCCAGGCGCAGCTCGCAGACATGTTCGTTGAGTACGAAAAGGGTCTGCTGCTCGCGCTGCACCTCGGCCGCCTCAAGGACGCAGGCAACCTCTCGTACGGCCAGATCTCGGTCGGCAAGCTGAACAACGTGCGTGAAGCGATCAAGATTGCGGGCACCTGCCGTGGCATCCTCGGTGGCGACGGCATCACGAGCGACTTCCCCGTGATGCGCCACATGGCGAACCTGGAGTCGGTGCGCACCTACGAGGGCACCGACGAGGTACACCAGCTCGTCATCGGCCGCGAGCTGACCGGTATCGCAGCGTTCTAGTCTTACTTTTCGCTTGCTAGCCCCGTAAGACTCGGGGTTTCTGGCACAGAGGGCACTTTCAATTGTTTGAAAGTGCCCTCTGTGCATTTGTGGGCCTGTTTCGCGGGGTGCTCGGCGCGCTGCACGGGGCCAATGGTGAATGCACTGCTTGTGCCGACCAGTGCCTTAGTCACCAGCCCGTGCCTACACAGCTCGCTCAGCCATCCGAAAGCCCGTGGTGAGGGGAAAAGACGCCCGGCCATAGGGCCGGCCCTTTCTCTCCCATAGCAGAGCCCCAGACGCGGAAACTGAGCGCCAACGCCACGCATTGGCCTAGCGGCGGGAGCAGCGAGACGAGGGTTGCGGGGGCCAACCCAGCGAACATAGGCCTAAAACTCGCCCCAACCCCGAGCTAACCCCTCGAAACAGGGGGTTTCTGCCGAAACTGGCACTTTCATGCGCAAGAATGACCCCATCTCGACAGAATCGGTCGATCTCGCGGGGTTGAGCGCCAAAGCCTCGCGGGGGTGGCGCCAACGCAGGGTAGCACCAAGAGCTCAGAACAGTGCCTATCGCAGCGGCGGGAACAGCGCGCCGCGATCGAGCACAGTTCCATCGGGCTCGGTGCGCATCCACTCGGGGTACACGACACCGAAGTTGGCACGCAGATCTTCGCGGGTAAATGAGGCGTCGCCAAGCCAGTAGCCGATGGCAGTTGCGAGCGCGCTTGCGAGCACCCAAGCGACCATGTCGATGTCGATGTCTGCGGGGGTGGTTGCCCAGTTGCGGCGCAGCTCAAGGTGCCACAGCAGCGACTCGTAGGCGTGCTTGGTGAGTGCTTCGCGTACGGTGCCGTCGAGGGGGTCCTCGAAGCCGAGACGGTAGAGCTCGTGGTTGTCTTCAACGTGGTCGACGAGGTGGGTGAAGCCCGCCCACATCTCAAGGATGCGAGGCGTCGACTCGTCGGCGTATGCGTTGCGCGTCTCGCGACCGCTGTCAGTTTCAGCGAGCATCCCGCCAATGACATCGGCAAGAGTTTCTGAGGGGGTCGCGTAGTGCTTGTAGAACGTCACACGGTTGATGCCAGCCTCAGCGGCAAGCTCAGAAACGGTGACGGTGCTGATATGTTTTGCGCTCGCGAGGTTCAGTACGGCCCGGTGGAGGGCAGCCCGTGTTCTCACTACGCGCGCATCAGTCATGGTTTCTAGAGTAGTCCAGAACGGCAACGGAACATTGAGCATTGCGCGGTCTGCGCTCAGAGTGTGATCAGGAAAATGTGACGCTGAGTAGCCATTTATGCAAAAGGAGCCTGGTTACGCAACGGTAACCAGGCTCCTCGTGTGACGAATTACGACACAGGGAAAACGAAATTACTTCGCGACACCCGGGTGAGTCATCGAGAGCAGATCGAGTGCCTTGTCGAGGTCAGCCTCGGTGACCTCGCCACGCTCGACGTAGCCGAGGTCGATTACCGCGTCGCGCACGGTGATGCCCTTGGCAACCGAGTGCTTTGCGATCTTCGCAGCTGCTTCGTAACCGATGAGACGGTTCAGCGGGGTGACGGTCGAGGGGCTCATGCCAGCGAGTGCCGCAGCGCGCTCGAGGTTTGCCTCGAGGCCCTTGATGGTCTTGTCTGCGAGAACCACCGAAGCGTTCGAGAGCAGGCGAACCGACTCGAGGAGTGCGGTGCCCATGACGGGGATCTGCACGTTGAGCTCGAAGGTGCCCGAAGCGCCAGCGAAAGCGATTGCTGCGTCGTTACCGATAACGCGCGAGCAGACCATGAGGACTGCCTCGGGGATAACGGGGTTGACCTTGCCGGGCATGATCGACGAGCCGGGCTGGAGATCGGGGATGTGGATCTCGCCGAGGCCGGTGTTGGGGCCCGAACTCATCCAACGAAGATCGTTGTTGATCTTCACGAGCGAAACAGCGATCGTGCGCAGCGCGCCCGAAGCCTCGACGAGGCCGTCGCGGTTTGCCTGTGCCTCGAAGTGGTTGCGTGCCTCGGTGATGGGCAGGCCGCTCGAAGCTGCGATCTCAGCAATAACCTTCTCAGGGAAGCCGAGTGGGGTGTTGATGCCGGTGCCAACAGCGGTGCCGCCCTGGGGAACCTCAGCTACGCGGGGGAGAGCTGCGTCGATGCGCTCGATGCCGTAGCGAATCTGTGCAGCGTAGCCGCCGAAGACCTGGCCGAAGGTGACGGGGGTTGCATCCATGAGGTGGGTGCGGCCGGGCTTGACTGCGGTCTTCCACAGTTCAGCCTTCTCCTCGAGTGCCTCAGCGAGGTGTGCAAGCGAAGGCTTGAGCTGCTCGATGAGCGCGCCGGTCACAGCGATGTGTACCGAAGTGGGGAACACGTCGTTCGACGACTGCGAAGCATTGACGTGGTCGTTCGGGTGCACTGCATCGCCGCGGTGCTTGGTTGCGAGGTTCGCGAGAACCTCGTTCATGTTCATGTTCGACGAGGTGCCCGAGCCGGTCTGGTAGGTGTCCACCGGGAACATGTCGTGGTGTGCGCCGCCGATAACCTCGTCTGCCGCTGCAACGATCGCGTCTGCGATGTCTGCGGGGAGGATGTCGAGCTCCTTGTTGGCAATTGCGGCTGCGCGCTTGATGCGTGCGAGCGCAACGATCTGTGCAGGCTCAAGACCCGAGCCTGAGATCGGGAAGTTCTCAACTGCGCGCTGGGTCTGCGCCGAGTAGAGCGCATTCTTCGGAACGCGCACTTCACCCATGGTGTCGTGCTCGATGCGGTATTCGATCTGTTCGGTCACTGTCATCCTTTGTTTGACGAGATGAAAGAAGGGGAATTACAAAAGCGTGTGAGGCCTAATTAGCCAATCAGGTCGCTGGTCTCGATGTTGAGTCGACCAACAGCAGTGTATGGCACTGCACGGCCTTCGAGAAGGCGGTACTGGCAGCCCACAACTGCGACCTCACCGCGGTCAACCGCGGCGCTGATGGTCGGCGAGTTGCGGAGTAGCTCGTTCACGGTCGACTGCAGGTGCAGGCGGCCGACGGTGTTCGCGTCGATCTCGCCGGGAACGACGTAGGGCGACTCGTGGTGATCGCGGTGCCAGAGCGCCTGCACAGCGGGCTGGATCGGTGCGAGCGTGTTGCGCACGGCGGGGCTGACCTCGCCGGGTTCACGGGTGGTCTGGTCGATCGCAGCTGCGACCGCGCCACACGAATCGTGTGCAAGCACAACGATGAGTGCCGAGCCGAGGTGAGAGACGGCGTACTCCATCGATGCGGTGATCGACTCTGCGACGACGTGCCCCATGTTGCGGGCAATGAACATGTCGCCGAGGCCGCAATCGAAGATGATCTCTGCAGCGAGGCGGGAATCCGAGCAACCGAAGAGCGCAACGTCTGGTGACTGCTGGTTCACCAGCTCAGAGCGTCGCTCGACGTTCTGATTGGGGTGGTTCGACGTACCGCTCACGAAGCGGTCGTTCCCTGCAATGAAGGTATCCCAAGCTTCCTGCGGTGTTACGCGTGGTGCGGTCATGCGGCTTCCTTTACTGTGTTTCGGCGGATCCGCCCGTCGCCTGGTCAGTGGGCTCGGTGAGCGAGTCCATGACCTGGGTGGCGAGCACACGAATGGTGCCGGCAGTGTCAGTGCCGGAGACGATGACCGCGTCGTTGCCGACAGCGCCTGAGAGTGCAAAACGGATGTTGCTCTTGTCGATTGCCCGGTCGGGGTAGTCGTAGAGCGTCCAGTCAGTGCCCGCGAGGGTTTCCTGGCCGGTGGGGGCGAGTGCCTCAAGCACCTCGGTGTTGAGGTAGGTCTCAACACCGGGAACATCGAGTACGGGCTCGCCGGTTTCCGTGAAGATCTGGGTGACGGAGGCGTATGCCTCGTCTGCCGTGGTGTAGTGAATACGCCAGACGTAGAAGCCATCTTCGTGCTTCAGGCTGGCCGACTTTGCCTTCCAACCCGCGTCAACGGCGGGAACCGCAAGGTTGTCGTTGAGGCCTGGGCCTGACTGCTCAGCGATTGCCGCGACGTCGACCGAACGCTGATCAAAGTCGCCGGTGCTCTGCGGCATCATGAAGTAGATGACGAGCATGAGTCCGAAGCTCACGAGCAGCGAGAAGACCAGGTTGTTGACGGTCTTGCGGCTCTTGTACAGTCGGCTGTTTTCGGCTTTGCGTGCCGCCGTCTCAGAGGCGGTTTCGGGCCTGCCGAGCTCGGCAACTACTACGGGAGCCTTGGACTTCTTCGCCATTGTTAGTTGCCGGCCTCCGTCGGTGCAGCTGAGTTTCGTGCGGCCTCGAGGCGCTGGCGAGCGCCAAGGAGCCATTCTTCGCAGCGCTGCGCGAGCAGTTCGCCGCGTTCCCAGAGCTGGAGTGACTCTTCGAGCGTGATGCCGCCCTGTTCGAGTCGGCTGACGACCTGAATAAGTTCGTCACGAGCCTGTTCGTAGCTGAGCGTGCTCGTCTCGCTGGCAGCAGCGGACCCCATGTCTGACATACCCTCCAGCTTACTCGCTTCGGCTGAAGATTCACATGCGAGCGCGGATCCCCGCCAGCAGTATCTCGATCCCGGCCTCGTACGCTGGCCAGGCTGACTCCGCGAGGTCCTCCGCCGGGTTGTGTGCGAGGCGCGGCAGGCTTGGCTGTGCGCGGACGATGAGGAATCCTGTCGCAAATGCGTCGGCGGTGTCGAGGATGATCCGCGCGTTTTCTTGCGAGAAGCCAAGTGTGCCGAGGTGGGTGACGATGCTGTCGAGGTGCTCGGTGACGTGCGCGGCTTCCGCAGGCGCGAGGGCGAGAAGCGCGAACGACCGCGGGAAACGCAGCGCGAGGTCGAAGTACGCGCGAAGCGTCGCCCGCATCACCGATTCCCAGTTGGGGCCGGACGCGCGTATCACTCCGGGGATATCGAGCTCAGCAATCAGGTGTGCGACGACGGCTGCTTGGAGATCATCGCGGTTCTTGACGTGCGTGTAGAGCGACATCACTGCGCAGTCGAGGTCGGCGGCGACCGCGCGCATGGTGAGTCGATCCGCACCATCGGCTTCGATCCGAGAAATTGCGGTCGCGACAATGATCTCGCGCGTGAGTGTGCCGCGCGCGGTCGACTGTCGCCGCGTTGCGTCTTGACGGGTTGCCATGTCTGTAGGTTAATAGATGCACACGTTCCGTACTAAGTACGGTTTGCAATGTCGCAACACGAATGGGAGTCACCATGGACCTGCATCACCTCACAGCATCGGAGGCGGTTCGTCGCTTCCAGAGCCGCGAACTCTCGCCCGTAGACCTGCTTGACGCAGTGGTCGCGCGCGGTGAGGCGACCGAGCCAACGGTCAACGCGATCACGGAGCAATTCCTAGACGAAGCCTATGACGCAGCCCGTGCGTCAGAAGCGCGCTATGCGGCTGGCACCGCACGCCCGCTCGAGGGCGTCCCCACGATCATCAAAGAGGAGCAGCCGATCGCCGGTCGCACGAACGAGGAAGGATCACTCCTCGAAAAGGGCGTGATCGCTGACGTGACGCACCCGATCGTCGAGCGCATCTTCGACGCTGGTGCGGTCGTGCACGGTCGCGCGACGACCCCCGAATTCTGCTGCGCGCCCGTCACGCACACGAAACTCTGGGGCGTGACACGTAACCCCTTCAACCCGGACATGACCCCTGGCGGCTCCTCCGGCGGCTCCGGCGCCGTCCTCGCGGCCGGTTCAACGACGCTCGCAACCGGTTCAGATATTGGTGGATCGATCCGCATCCCCTCGGCGTACTGTGGCGTCGTTGGTTTCAAGCCGCCGTTCGCCCGCGTGCCAGGTCTCGCGCCGTTCAACAGTGACACCTACTGTGCTGACGGACCCATGGGACGGTCGGTCGCGGATGTGGCCCTGCTGCAGAACGTGATTTCGGGGCCGTGGCGCGGCGATGCGGCCTCGCTGCCGAAGATCAACGTCTCGGCGAAGGTACAGTCGCTCGCTGGCATGAAGATTGCGCTGAGCTACACGCTCGGTGGCTACGACGTTGACCCTGACGTGATCGCGAACACCCAGCGGTTTGCCGAAGCGCTGCGCTCGGCTGGCGCGACCGTGACCGAGGTGGACCTGCCGTGGGGCCCGAAGCGTGTGAAGGACGTGTCGTGGGCACACTTCGGCGCAATCATGGGCGCGTTCATCGAGAGCATCGCGAATGATTCGCCCGAGCGCGTGGCGCAGCTGATGCCGTACACTCGGGCGTTCGCGGCGTCGGCGAAGACCGGTGGCGACTACGTCGAGGGTCTGATTGCCGAGTCCGCGTTCTATGAGCCCTTTGGCGAGCTGCTTGAGAAGTACGACGCACTCATCTGCCCGACGACGGCGAACACCGGTTTTGCGGCCGACGAGCCCTGCACCGATTCTGAGAACGTCTTTGGCCAGCTCATGACGCTGCCCTTCAATATTGTTGGCCGCGCGCCCGTGCTGGCCGTGCCGTCGGGGAAGGCGTCGAACGGCGTCCCGACCGGTGTGCAGATTGTCGGTCGCACCTTCGACGACCAGACGGTCTTCACAATCGGCGCGGCCGTCGAGCAGGAGCTCGCGCTCTGGACCGCTGCTGACTGGTGGCCTTCCGTCGCGTAACGAAGTGAGTGGGTGCTGGGCACTGTTTCGCTGCGTTGCGTCTCGTTTCGTTCGAATGAATTGGCAAAGGATATGCTTACCCCTGGCATAGCGAGCCGTTTGTTCGCTGTGAAAACGCGCACAGAAGGTCCACGGAGACTCCGATGGGGCGGCGCACCTGGACTCATTCAACAGGAGGAATGACGTTGGAACCCACGCTCAATCGGAGGCTCGGCGTCGCCGGGATCGTGTTTATGGTGATTGCTGCGGCAGCGCCCATCACGGTCGTTGCCGCGAACTTCCCGATCATTATTCTGAGCTCGAGTTCCATTGGCGTTCCGTCGATGGTGCTCGCGGCAACGGTCATTCTGCTGCTCTTCGCTGTTGGGTACACCTGGATGACTCCGCGCGTGCCCGATGCTGGCGCGTTCTACTCGTACGTTGATCGCGGTCTCGGCCGTCGCACCGGCCTCGGCACCGCCGCGATTGCGCTCGTGTGTTACGTGCTGCTGACGGTGTCGATGACCTGCTACCTCGGTGTGCAGGCGGGTAACCTCATCAACCTCTGGTTCGGTGTGACGCCGCCGTGGTGGCTCATCTCCGGCATCATGATCGCGATTGTTGCCTTCCTGGGCTACCGCGATATTGAGCTCTCGGCAAAGGTGCTCGGTGTCGTGCTCGTGCTTGAGGTCGTTGCGGTGCTCGCAATCGACCTTGGCGTGCTCTTCTCGGGTGAGGAGCTCTCGATGAAGCCGCTCTTCCCGAGCGAGGCGCTCGTCGGTGCCCCCGGCCTTGGCCTGCTCTTCGCGTTCCTCGGCTTCTTCGGCTTTGAGGCGACCGCGGTCTTCCGTAACGAAGCGAAGAACCCCGAGCGCACGGTTCCGCGCGCAACCTACATCGCAGTCATTACGATCGGTGTGCTGTACTTCATCTCGTCGTGGCTTGTGATTTCCGGCCTCGGTGTCGATACCGCAGTGGCAGATTCGAACGCTGCGCCTGACAGTATCGTGATTGCCCTCGCTGGCAATGTTGTCGCACCGATCTTCGCTGACATTGTGCAGGTGCTCGTCGTGACGAGCATGTTTGCGTGCATGCTGTCGTTCCACAACATTGTCACGCGCTACCTCTTCACCCTCGGTCAGCGCGGCGTGCTGCCCAAGCGTCTCTCGGATGTGCACCCCAAGCACCTCGCGCCCTCGCGCGCATCGCTGTGGGTCACGATCATTACCGCGGTCGTTGTGCTCGTCTCGGCGCTCGCGCAGCTTGATCCTGTGACCCAGATTTACACCTGGTACTCGGGAGCTGGCGCGGTTGGTGTCATCTTCATGATGGCCCTCACGAGCGTTGCGGTCATTGCGTTTGGCCGATCCGCCAAGGCTGGAGGCGATACTCGACCGCCAGCAGGTGTGGTCGTGGCTGCGGTGCTCGGCGGTCTGGGGCTGCTCGGTGTGCTCGCGATCTCGGTCTCGAACCTCCCGGTACTGGTGGGTGGGGTGACTGAGTCGTTCATCTGGGGCGGCGTGCTCGTTGCGGTCTTCATTGGCGGCATGTTCTTGCCTGGTCGCACCTCGGTTGAGCAGGCTGCGCTCGTGGAAGAGCGTGCAGCGCACGCGGCACCGGTTGGGCGTGATGACTAGTCACTAGCGAGCGGCATTACTCGCGCGAAAGCGCCGAACGTCATCTGATGTTCGGCGCTTTTCTGCACTCTGACGAGTGTTTCTTATTCGTTACCAAAATCGGAGTTGTGCTTATTGTCAACATGCGTAGAATGAAAATTGACGACCCATAGAAGTGCCGTCCATCTCGTGCCCCGACAACGATAGTCAGGTGCTTGGTGGCGTGGCCGGTGGCGTCTTCATCACCATCCCCATGTCCCGAAATCGAGAGAAGATAGACATGAAGAAATCACTTACGGGTGTTGCAGTCGTAGCTGCAGCTGCAGCTGCACTCGCACTGACGGGCTGCTCAGGCGGCGGTGGCGGCAATGATGCCGGCGCCGACGGTGCAGTGAAGCCGCTCAACATCGGCAACTTCCTTGACGTTACGAACTGGGATCCCGCAGCAGCCGACCTCGGCTTCGACGGCCCCTACCTGTCGGCTGTGTACGACGGACTCGTCACCACCAATGCGAGTGGTGAGCCCCAGCCCGGTCTCGCAACCGAGTGGGAAGTATCAGAAGACTTCAAGACCGTCACCTTCGAGCTTCGCACCGACGCAAAGTTCTCCGACGGCACCCCAGTTGACGCGGATGCGATCGTCGGCGGGCTGAATCACCTCAAGGAAGGCACGACCTCCCTCGAGGCGTACAAGAACGTTGCTGAGATCAAGAAGGTCGATGACGACACCATCGAGTTCGACCTCACCCAGCGCGACGACACCATGCTCTACCTCATGGGTCTCGGCCGCAGCTACATTGCCGCTCCCGCGGCGATCGAGGCCGGCACGCTCTCGGAGACCCCGGTTGGCTCGGGTCCGTACACCCTGAGTGCAGACAGCGTCCCCGGTACCGAATACGCCTTCGATAAGGTTGCTGACCACTGGGACGCAGACACCTTCCCCTTCGATCCGCTGAAGATCACCCCGCTGAGCGACGGCACCGCAATGCTGAACGCAATGGAGGCTGGCCAGCTCAACGTGATCTACACCGACAAGACCGGTCGTGAGCTCGCAGAGGCAAACGGTTGGAACTCGTCGAAGGGCCTCTCGATGTGGGCAGGCCTCTACTTCGCAGATCGCTCGGGCGCGATGGGTTCGCCGCTTGGTGACGTGAAGGTGCGTCAGGCGCTGAACTACGCGTTCGACCGTCAGGCGATGCACGAGTCGATCGCGCTCGGTGAGGGCAAGGTCACCAACCAGATGTTCCCCGTTGGCCTCCCCGGCTACGACGAGAGCATCGACAAGATCTACCCGTACGATCTCGACCGTGCACAGGCGCTCCTCGCTGAGGCGGGCTACGCAGACGGCTTCGATGTCACCATGCCCATGGCGCCGCCCTTCGCTGGCTACCAGGCAATCATTGAGCAGACCTTCAAAGAGCTCAACATCACCGTGAAGTGGGAAGAGACCGACTTCATGAGCTACATGGGCAAGGCATCGCAGTACCCGATGTTCGTCGGTGTCATCGCAATGGACTCGAACCCGGTTGCGACTGTCGAGCGCCAGATCAAGGATCCGCAGTGGTACAACCCGAACCCGGGCCTCGACACGATGCCCGGCGTGCAGGAACAGGTCGACGCGGTCTTCACCGCAGCCCCAGGCGACGAGCAGATCTCAGCGATCGAGACCCTGAACAAGACGATCACCGAGCAGGCGTACAACGCAGTTTGGGGTCAGAACGAGAACACCTACGTCAGCACCGCTGACTTCAAGGTTGACGCAGTTGTCGGCCTGATGTTCCCGACCCTCCGCCAGATCACTCTCGCGGGTTAATCCGGGCAGTGGGGCGGCCCATCACGGGTCGCCCCACTCCCGCTCCCATGCTCGCTTTACACTCACCGGGATTCACAGATGCTCTCGTTCGTGCTTAAGAGACTGCTCTCTGGCATCGTGCTGCTGTTCGTTGTCGCCAGCGGTACCTTCTTCCTCGCCCACTGGGCGATTCCCAACCCCGCGCTCGGCCTGCTTGGTAGCGGCGCGACGCCCGACGCTATCGCTGCGCTGACTGAGAAGATTGGCGCGGATCGCCCAGTCTTCGTCCAGTATCAGGAGTGGCTCGTCAATCTCTTCCAGGGTGACTTCGGCACCTCGTGGAAGAACGACCAGCCGGTCGGCAAGATTCTCGGCATTCGCCTGCCGGTCACGCTGTCGCTCGTGACCGCCTCAATCATTCTTTCGGCTGTCCTCGCTGGCGTCCTCGGCACCGCTGCCGGCCTGCGCCCGCACAGCTGGATCGACAAGCTCGTCAAGGCCGGCTCGGTCATCCTCTTCGCGCTTCCCGGCTTCTGGGTGGCTGTCGTGCTCGTGATGACGTTCGCGGTGCAGCTCAAGTGGTTCCCCGCAATCGGCTATGTGCCTATCTCGACGTCGGTGTCTGAGTGGCTGCGTTCCATCACGCTGCCCGCTGTTGCGCTCGCGCTTGGCGCAATCGTCATGATCGCCGAGCAACTGCGAAACGGCATCATTCAGGCTGACGGCCAGGACTACGCGCGCACCCTGCGCAGCCGCGGCCTTCCCGGTTGGCGGATCGCGGTGCATCTGCTCCGCAACTCCGCACCCGCATCGCTCACGATCCTCGCCCTCATGTTCGTTGGTCTGCTTTCTGGCGCGATCATCGTCGAGCAGGTGTTCGGTATTAAGGGCATCGGTGAGCTCACCCAAACCTCGGCGCAGAACGGCGACATCCCGATGCTCATGGGCGTCACGGTTGTGACCGTCATCTTTGTTGTGATCGTTAACCTCCTGCTTGACATCGTGCTCGGCTGGATCAACCCCAAGGTGCGTGTGAAATGACCACTATCGCTGACACCAACGCCGTAAACATTGACACGCGCGGCGGCGATCGCGGATCGCTGTTCATCCGCCTGATCCGCCGTCCCGCCGGTCTGATCTCCTTCACCGTGCTGGCAGTGATTGTCCTCGTGGCGCTCCTCGCGCCCTGGATCATGCCGCACGATCCCAACGAAGTCATCCTGTCGCAGACCCGCGCGCTGCCGAGCGCTGAGCACTGGCTTGGCGGCGATACGACCGGTCGTGACGTCCTCAGCCGACTCATCCTCGGCACCCAGATCACGCTGTGGGGTGCGCTCGTCGCGATCCTCACCTCGGTCGTCATTGGCGTCCCGTCGGGCCTCGCGGCCGGGTACTACGGCGGCGCAACCGATCGCATCGGGATGTGGATCAGTGACGCACTGCAGTCCGTTCCCGGTATGATCATCCTGCTGATCGTCGGCGCGAACTCGGGGAACGATCTCACGATCCTCATGATCACGATCGGCATCTTCATGGCGCCCGGCTACTTCCGTCTCACGCGATCCACGGTGCTTTCCGTGCGCGGTGAGATGTACGTCGACGCCGCTCGCGTCTCCGGTCTCACCGATGCGCGGATCATGGGCCGCCACATCATCCGTCAGGTCGTGGCCCCGCTCGTGATCCAGTCGGCGCTGACCGCGGGTATGGCGATGGGCATGCAGGCAGGCCTGCAGTTCCTCGGCATCGGCGGCGGCACCACCCCAGGCTGGGGCGCCGCGATGAACGAGGGCTTCAAGGTCATGCGGACCGATCCGCTCCTGCTCCTCTGGCCTTCGATCGCCCTCGGCATTTCGATCGCTGCGTTCGCGGTGCTCGGCTCGACCCTCGGCGATGTCATCAACGCCAAGACGCCGATGCTCTCGCGCCGTCAGCGCAAGGCCATCGAAGCAGAGAACGCAGCCCGTGGACCGGTGGCGAAGGCGACCGCGACCGGCTCGATCTCGGTCGCAGCGGTGGACTCGGCCGTTCGACTCGAGAACCTGCGTGTGAACTACGAAACCGCCCGCGGTGAGGTCGAAGTGGTGCACGGCATCACGCTCGACGTCGCACCGGGTGAGGTGCTCGGCATCGTCGGCGAATCGGGCTCTGGCAAGTCGCAGACGGTGTTCTCGATGCTCGACCTGCTGCCGAAGTCTGGCTACTACACGGCTGACGCGATCTGGATCGGTGGCGAGGACGTCACCACCCTCAGCCATCGCGAACGCGGCCGGCTGCTCGGCCACGAGATCGGCTACATTCCGCAGGAGCCGATGACGAACCTTGACCCGTCGTTCACGATCGGTCACCAGCTCACCGAACCGCTGCGTGCGGTGCACGGCCTCTCGAAGAGCGCGGCGCGTGCGCGCGCACTCGAGGTGCTCGACCGCGTCGGCATCGTCGACCCCGAGCGTGTGCTCAAGTCGTACCCGCACGAGCTCTCGGGCGGTATGGCGCAGCGCGTGCTCATCGCTGGCGCGATCTCGGGTAAGCCGTCGGTGCTCGTCGCCGATGAGCCCACGACCGCGCTCGACGTGACGGTGCAGGCCGAGGTGCTCGAGCTGCTCCGTGAACTGCAGCGCGAGTACCAGATGGCGCTCATCATCGTGACGCACAACTTCGGCGTTGTCGCAGACATCTGTGACCGCGTGGTCGTGATGCGTTCTGGCTCGATCGTGGAGATCGACGATGTCGGGCCGATCTTCGCGCACCCCGAGCAGGAGTACACCCGCACCCTCATCGCTGCATCGCTCGACGGTGCGGCAAGCCGCGCGGAACTCGATGCCGCTGTTGCAGGTGCAGGTGCAGGTGCAGGTACAGCCGCTGACGCAAAGGAGAACGCATGAGCGAGAACACCCCGCTGCTGCGGGCAGAAAACGTCGTTGTAGAGTACGGCTCGCGCCGCAAGGCGAACCGCGTGCTTCACGAGGTCTCCCTTGATGTGGCTGCAGGCGAGTGCGTTGGCCTCGTCGGTGAATCCGGGTCGGGAAAGTCGACGCTCGGCAAGGCGATCCTCGGCCTCGTGCCGGTCAAGAGCGGCAAGATCTTCTTCGACGGACGAGACATCACGCATCTGTCTGGCAAGGAACGCCGTGCCCTGTCGAAGGACATCCAGGTCGTCTTCCAGGACCCCTACGGTTCACTCAACCCGAACATGACGATCGGCGAGATTCTCGCAGAGCCGCTCTCGACCTCTGGCATGGATCGTACGGAAGCACGCCTCATCGTCGCCGAAATGCTTGAGCGCGTGCACCTGCCGTCGAACGTGATCGACCGTTTCCCGAGTGAGTTCTCGGGTGGCCAGCGCCAGCGCATCGCAATCGCACGAGCACTCGTGCGGAAGCCGCGCCTCATCATCTGTGATGAGCCAGTCAGCGCGCTCGACCTCACGACGCAGGCCGCAGTACTTGAGCTGCTCATCGAGCTGCAGCGCGAGACCGGCGTCGCGTACCTGTTCGTCTCCCATGACCTCGGCGTCGTCCGCAGCATTTGTCACCGCGTCGCCGTGATGTATCGCGGCAACCTCGTTGAGGTGGGTGACGGTGATCAGATCACGCGCGACCCGCAGCACCCGTACAGCCAGCGCTTGCTCGCTGCCTCGCCTGTAGCGGATCCCGTGCTTCAGGCCGAACGCCGCAAGGAATGGCTGGCAATGAAGGACGCGCAGCCTGCGGGGGCGCAGTAGTCGCGCGTGCGTGACTGCATGAATGGCAGAGGCCGGGGCGGGATTCCGCTCCGGCCTGTGTCGTGCCTGGGGCGCGGTTCTGCGTGGGAACGTGCGGCCCGGATCCGCCAATCATGTAGCCGTCAGTCGCAATTCGTAGCACTTTGTCACACATTTACTGGGATCCGCACAGGACAGCAATACTGGAGCTATGACACAGGCAAACGTTACCGGGGCACACCTCGTAGGCAGCATCAACTTCGACACCGCTGAAGAGACCATGCGCACTGCGGCGGCTCACCTCGGCGACCACCTGAAGCGCATTCCCGACGGAGAGGTCGGCGAGCGTTTCCACTGGATCGCGTTCCAGCCGGGTCGCCTCGCAAAGACCGAGGGCCTTGAGCAGATCGGTGATCAGCCGATCCTGCTGCGTACGCTCGACCTCCGCCAGATTCGCATCTCTGAGGGCGTCAACGCCGCAGACCTCAAGATCGCCAACCTCGGTTACGCCGACGCCGCGCTCGAGTCGTACGCAGTGTTCGCCCGCCTCCAGGAAGAGGGCGTGATTCCCGCGGGCATCCGCTTCCAGGTCTCGCTGCCGACCCCGCTTGCGACCCTCGCCAGCTTCGTGCGTGAGGAAGATCGCGCGGATCTCGAACCCGTCTACGAGGCTGCTCTCGCGGCCGAACTCGAGCAGATCCTCGCAGCGATTCCCCACGACAAGCTCGCAGTGCAGTGGGATGCTGCGCTCGAGTTCGCGATTCTCGAGCAGACCGCATACGCGGAGCGTGGCGGCAAGCGCTACGAGTGGTTCGACGACGTCTGGACCGGCACGAGCGAGCGTCTCGCGCGCCAGCTCGATCGCATTCCCGCAGACGTCGAAGCTGGTGTGCACCTTTGCTACGGCGACGTCGCTGAGAAGCACTTCGTTGAGCCCAAGGACGCAGCGAACCTCACCAAGTTCGCAAACCTCGTTGCTGCAGCGACCCAGCGCGACATCAACTGGGTGCACCTGCCCGTGCCGATCGAGCGAGACGACGCAGAGTTCTACGCTCCGCTCGCTGAGCTCGCACTCGCACCCGCGACTGAGCTCTACGTCGGTCTCGTGCACCGCGAAGACGGTGCGGAAGGCGCATCGCGTCGCCTCGCTGCTGCTCGCCAGCACCTCACGCGCGACTTCGGCGTCGCGACCGAGTGTGGCTTTGGGCGTTCGCCCGAGGGCACGACGGTTCCGCTCTTTGAAGCGCACCGCGCAGTCGCTGCCGCCTGGTAAGGAGAGGAGGTGCGTGGGGTGCGCCCCTGCTCGTCCTCCGGTTCAATCCGCGCTCCCAACAGCTTTCGACAAAGTCGTCGAATGCGGTTTGGTTGCTCGACTCGAAAGTTGAAGAGGCATCGTTTTGTACCCTGAGCCTCTAAAGAAGGGGCGCCAAGCTTTGACAGACTCATTAGGGCGCTCGAAGCGCTTGAGCTACATAATGCAGTTGAGATTCGAACGGGAAATCCGGTACAGCCCGTTGCAGGTGGACGGGTTACGGAGTGGAACAAAGAATGGACGCCCTCGGAATAGCTTGAAGTGGCTAGCCGATATTGGTCTCTCGCGTTCGAAGGAGGCGTGGAGTCGTCTGTCCTCGTCGCTGTAGTTGCCAACTTGGTAGTGGGAGAGTTGCGAGTTGAATCGATGCGTTATGACCAAGACTATTTGGCGTGGGAATTCGAGCTGTAGAAGGAACCTCAGCTTGCCGATATTCTGCGTGGTAGGCGCTTGGAGTTGGGTAACGGCAGGAAATCGCTTACCTGGATTAGTCACGACTCATGACTGGCTCCCGAAATTTTCAATACAAGATCAAGGAACTAGCGATTCATATGACCACAGACCAGCGAAGGTACCAAGTCTTCATTAGCTCGACTTATCTAGACTTGCAAGCGGAACGGCAGGCAATAGTATCGACTCTCCTAGAATCAGATGCGTTTCCGGCGGGGATGGAGATGTTTCCTGCTGCAGATGATGATGCTTGGGCTTTGATTACTAGCGTCATCGACGACTCTGATTACTACCTGCTAGTTATCGGTGGAAAATACGGTTCGTTGGATCCGACGGAAGACATTAGTTTTACGGAAAAGGAGTTCAACTACGCCCGGTCAACGGGTAAGCCTGTTATGGCCTTCTTGCATGGTGAGCCTACTGCTCTTGCGGTAAGTCAGGCTGAAATCACTGAGGAAGCTCGAGCCAAGCTTCAGGCATTCCGCGATCGGGTTGAGGCCACGAAGCATGTTAAGTACTGGACGTCAACGGAAGACCTTGCAGGAAAGGTGGCGTTGAGCTTCAACAAGATGCAGCGTCAAACTCCCGCCATCGGATGGGTGAGAGGTGATCGTGTGGCATCGGTGGGCATGCTGGAAGAGCTGGCCCACACGAAAAAGGTAGTAGCAGAGCTCAAAGCGGAGCTTGAAGCAGTCCAGTCCAAGCCGCCCACTGGCGCTGAAAACCTCTCGCAAGGCGATGATGTGGTGGTGGTGAATTTCCATGCGGGAGCGGTCCTGGAAAGCGGGAAAACTTCGGTTTGGATAGAGCAAGAGACTACTTGGAATAAACTCCTCGGTATTGTCGCTCCGTTGCTTCTAACAGAGGCTTCAGAGGACGCGCTAAAGACCGAGCTTTCTGAAACATTCTCGGCTCAAAGTCGTCCTAGAATTATCGAAGAGCTGAGGACTGAGGCAAAGATACCAACGGGTAAAACTGTAGGTGAAATGTATAGCTTGAACGTTGATATTGATGACACGGCGTTCCGCACTATTCTGATGCAGCTGAAAGCACTTGGCTTGACTGAGGTGAGTAACCAACGTCGGAGTGTTACAGATAAGGCAGTGTATTGGAAGCTCACTGCACTTGGTGAAGCACAAGCTGTGCGGCAACGAGCCGTGCAACGCCCTGCAGACGGCACGCCGGTCCAGATCTAGCAACACAGAAGCAGCAAGGGTGAAGTCAGCCTACGGACCTCTAAGCCACCCAAGTCGTCATTACAAGAAGCTGCGTTCGGGTATCTTGGGCGTCGCTATCGACTTGAGCCACCACTCTAGCCGCAGACAACGTTGAGCCTTCATCGTCAAATGCGTTCAAGAGCAACCATCGCGATTCGAAGACCTTCGTGATGCGCTCACAACGTCGGGCTTTGCGCAAAACCGTTGAGGGCCCGTTGATCCGCAGCTAACTGGAACGCACTCTGGACGGCAACGCACTTCCCGAGAAGCCCGATCGAGCAAGCTCAGATGATGCCAAGTTTCAGGAATCTTGTTCTGAGCTTCGGGAACGACTTCTTTGAGTACGTAATCGAGCGCTTTTGTCAGGTGCCAAACTGTCTTTGCCTCGTCACCATCAGCACGAAACCCATCGTAACGTGCTTGTGTGCCCCATCTGGTGACGGTGTCATCTTTTTGGAAACGGCGACCGCAGTGCGCGAAACATCGCGAAGCAGATTGGGGCGGGTGACTCGTGCCGCTCGATTCGGACATTGGCATGCATATGTATTACGCCAAGGTCTTGCCACACGCGGACGAGAAAGAACTCGGACGAGTCCCATCGGTCACGGATTCTTCGCACCATGTTGCCTAGAGTGTGCCGCTATCACGGTTCCAATCGACTAGGCCGGAGCAGTCATAAGCAATGTTATCGTTCGGCACTCCTCAAGAACAGGCTTCCCTCACCGATTGAGACTTGCCACACTGGCCACTGAGTGGCTTAACTTCTCGCGGAACACGATCGTACTGCTCCGAATGAAGGCGCAGTAAGAGTAAGCAGGTAAAACCGGTGGTTTGTACGGGAACGTTTAACATGCCAGAGCGAGCGACTTCTGCTCAGTCCAGCCGGTACAGCTCCGCTCACGATGCACAACTGGGCCTGATCGTGGAACCGTAGCGAACCCAGATTCCTGTCGGAAGTTTGATGGAGCGCGAACAGCCATTCGCTTTGACTTCTTCCGAAATCTCAGACCTGGTCTGTCCCGGCTCCACGCGAAGCGCTCGCCCTGTTGCGTTTGTGTGCCAGCCGGTATGCCTGGCGGCTCCGGACCTTTTCTCTCACACACAAACGCAAGAAAACGAGAGGCACGCCTTGGGCCGCCCACAAAAGTAACGAATCAGCTCGCCTGAGAATCGAAAGGTTACCGGATCAGAGTCACGTAGTGGAGATTGCGACGCTATCGGACTCCCCGCAGGGCTTCTATCTGCGGGGAGTCCTTCTGCAGAGTCTGTCCGCGGGAAATGGAGTCGCGTTCTGCTTTTCGTACCCGACCAGGTAGCCCAGGCCTTGCACGTGTTGAGCGGGAAGGGCTACAGCAGCCCGGGCCGCTCGCGCGGCAGCACCCGCAGAATCGCGTAGAGCGCGACGCAGGTTGCGAGCGCCGAGCCGATCGCGATCGTCGCAGCCATCGTCATCGTCGAGGTGCCGAACACCGACGAGACGACCGGCGCGATGACCGCGCCACCGGCGAACATGCTCAGACCGAGCATCGCCGAGGCGGTGCCGGCGCGGGCGCCGTGTGAGCTGAGCGCGATGGAGGTGCCGTTGGGTCCGCCGAGGCCGGCGGAGCCGAGGTACAGCGCGAGCAGCACGATGAACACGATGGGTCCGGCTCCGAGCAGCGTCGAGACCACGAGCACGCACGCGGCGGTCGCGCTCGCGAGCTGACCGGTCAGGTACATGCGCGCGATGCCGAGCCTGCGTACGAAGACGCGGCTGAGCTGCGATCCACCGAGCTGCGCGAGCGCGTTCATCGCGAACACCATGCTGAACATCTGCGGAGTCAGACCAAACTCACCCTGCAATACGAAGCTCGACATAGAGATGTACGAGAAGAACGCAATGCCGCCGAGGAACGACGCCGTCATGAACGCCATGAAGAGCGGATCACGCAGTACCGTTCCCACGTTCCCGGCAGTCGTGCGGATCACCTTGCCCTCGTGGCGGCCTTCGTGCAGGGTTTCACGCAGCCCAAACTGAGCCACACAGACGAGCGCGACGCCGATGCCGGCGAGGACGAAGAAGATTCCGCGCCAGTCCATGAAGCGGGCAAGCTGGCCGCCGATCACGGGCGCCACGATCGGGGTGAGGGACGTGACGAGCGCGAGCAGCGAGAGCATGCGTGAGAGCTCGACGCCCTCGAACAGGTCGCGCGCAACAGCCATACTGATGACCACGCCAGCCGCGCCAGCGAGACCCTGCAAGAAGCGAGCCGCGAGCAGAATCTCAATGGTCGGCGCAATCGCGCACACCGCTGACAGCAGCGCGAAGAGCGCGACGCCGATCACGAGGGGCCGCTTGCGACCGAAGCGGTCGGAGAGCGGCCCCGCGATGAGCTGGCCGAGTCCGAGGCCGATCATGCAGACTGACATGGTGGCCTGCGCGAGTGCGTCCGTGGTTTCGAGCGAGCGCGCGAGCTGCGGCAGCTGCGGCAGGTACAGGTCGAGCGAGAGCGGGCCGAACGCTTCGAGCACGCCGAGGACGAGCGTGATGCGGAGCACGCTCATCTGCGGCTTGCCGGAGCGCCCGGCCGCGCGCTTCGCCGCGGTCACAGTTCGAGAACCCGACGCCACCAGCTATCGCGGGCAGCGTTCGCGGCGTGCGACACCTCGGCTTCGGGGGAGAACCCGCTGAAGCCGTGGTATCCGCCGGACCAGATGTGCAGCTCTGCCTGGCCGCCGGTTGCCCAGATCCCACTCGCGTAGGTGATGGTTTCGTCGCGGAAGATCTCCGCAGAACCCACCTCCAAGAACGCTGGCGGGAGATTGCTGAGGTCGGTGGCGCGGGCAGGCGCCTGATAAGCGGTGATGCGATCGGTGCCGCGATCCGCCCCCACATAGGCATCCCAGCCGGTGTCATTGTTGTTGCGATCCCAGGCGCCGATGCCGTCGTACTGCCACGCAGACACGGTGTCGTTGCGGTCGTCGATCATCGGGCAGCCGACGAGCTGGCCAGCAATACTGGGGCCGCCGCGGTCGCGGGCGATGAGGGAGACGGCGGCGGTGAGTCCACCGCCTGCAGACGCCCCGCTCACGACGATGCGCGAGGGATCGATGCCGAGTTCGGATGCGTTCGAAGCGAGCCAGACGAGGGCTGCGTAGCAATCCTCGGCGGCCGCGGGCGCGGGGTGCTCGGGCGCGAGGCGGTACTCGACCGCGACGCCGACGACGCCGAAGCGCTCAGCGAGGTCGATGAGTTCGCCGGTGCCGAAGAAGCGGGTGCCGAGCACGTATCCGCCGCCGTGAATGCCGAGCACCGCAGGCGCAGGCAGCTTCGACGTGGGGTTCGCGGGGCGCACGATGGTCACGTCAACATCGGGAGCGCCGGCAGGGCCGGGCACCGAGCGGTGTTCGAACGTGACGGGGCGGTCGCCGACCTGCACGTCCATCGCGGGGATCAGACTCTCGAAGAGTGCCCGATTCTCGAGGATGGTGTGCTCGCGCAGCGGGATCCGCTCAATGTTCTCAAGGAACATCGCGAGGCCCGGCTCGAGCGCGGGATCGTACGGGACGGGGGTCGGGCGCGGGTTCGGCCCGACGGGACGGAACGGGGTCGCGCTCACGCGGCACCTCCGTTCGCGCCGGCGCCGGTACCGATCACGCGGCGCAGCCACGAGTCACGCGACGCGAGTGCGGCCCGCGTGATCTCGGACTCGGTGGCGTACATGTCGAAGCCGTGGAACCCGCCGGCCCAGACGTGCAGCTCGGCCTCGCCGCCAACGGCCCAGATGCGCCGCGCGTAGTCGGTGTCTTCATCGCGGAACATCTCAGCCGCACCGACCTCGATGAACGCGGGCGGCAGATCAGCGAGCGACGTCGCCCGCGAGGGCGCAGCATACGCTGGCGCATCCGTAGAGAAGGCCAAGTCAGCGCCGAGCACGCACTCCCACGCGAGCAGGTTCGCCTCGCGCTGCCAGGTGCCGATGCCGTCATACTGCAGGCTCGCCGGGGTCGAGTTCGTGTTGTCGAGCATCGGGCACAGCAGGAGCTGGCCTGCGATCGCGGGGCCGCCACGATCCCGCGCCATGAGGGAAACCGCTGCGGCAAAGGCGCCGCCGGCGCTGCCTCCCATGACGATGAGTGTGTGTGGATCCGCCCCCAACTCAGCCGCGTGCTCGGCGACCCAGGCGGTTGCGGCGTAGTTGTCCTCGACGCCTGCGGGGTAGGGGTCCTCGGGCGCGAGCCGGTATTCGACGTTCACGCCGACGACGCCGTGACGTGCGACGAGATCGGCGACGCGACCGTGCTCCCAGGTACGGTGACCGACGATCATGCCGCCGCCGTGGAAGTTCACGAGCACGGGCAGCGCGTCAGACGCCGGGGCGACTGGGGAGAACACCGTTATTTCGATCGCGGGGCTGCCAGCGGGGCCGGGAATCACCAGATCGCGCGTGCGCACGCCGAACTGCTCGGCAACGGCCGCTGCGTCAGGGAACGCCGGCCCGCCACCGCGCATGAACGGCAGCGTTTCGCGCGTCATCTTGGGGGATTCCTGCGCGGCCATCGCCTCGAGGATCGGTGCGATCTCAGGATCGAACGGGACCGGCGCGAGCTGCGGAGCGCCGGTCGAGATCGGGGTGGAAGCCATGGTTAGGGTCCTTCCGGGTTCACAACGTCACGGTCGGCCCAGAACGGCTCGACAGCGGCGCGGATCGCCTCAGCACCCACGCGCTCAAGCACCTCGAGGCTGCCAAGGTTGGCTTCGAGCTGCGTCACGCTCGAAGCGCCGAAGAGGGTCGTGGCGTTCGCGGGGTGCGTGAGCGTGAACGCGATCGCGAGCTGCGCGGGGGTTGCGCCCAGCGACTCAGCGAGCTGCACGAAGCCGGGGACGTCGTCGATGATGCGCTGGCGGATCCCGCCAGGGTCGCGGCCGACCTCGCGCTCGGTCGAGACCTTGCCAGCGAGGTAGCCGCCCTCCATGACGTCGGATGCCTGCATCGCAAAACCCTGCTCCCAGAGCTTCGCGAAGGGGGCGCCGTCAGGGATCGAGCGGCGCGAGACGCTGTACTTCAGCTGCGCCATGCAGGGACCGTCGACGCCGTCTTCGCGTGCGATGTCGATGAGGGCCTGCACGTTCGATGCCGACCAGTTGTTCACGCCCCAGGCGTTGATGAGGCCGTCAGCCTTGAGCTCTGCGAGCGAGTGCACGAGGTCGCGCAGCTCGAGGTCGTCACGGCGCAGGTCGCCGAGCACAACGAGGTCAGCGTGTTCCGCACCAACGCGGAACAGGGCGCCTTCGAGCTGGGGGCGGAAGCCGCCCTGATCCGCGTCAAATGCCTCGAGCCAAAGCTTCGAGGACAGCAAGTATTCTTCGCGCTTGATGCCGGCAGCACGGACGGCGGCCGAGAAGAGGATGTCGGTGTATCCGGGCGGCATGGTCGGCGCGGTGTAGACGCCAACGTCGAAGAGGTTGATGCCGCGGTCGATTGCGGTGCGTAGCAGAGCGACGGTCTCCTCGAAGTGCATGCGGTCGTAGACGTGCCACGAACCGAGCGCAAACTTCGAGACAGTGAGATCGCTCGTGCCGAGCTTGTTGTGCGGAACGGAGATGGGCTGGGACATTGGTGTCCTTTCGGTGAAGAAGTTGTGGGGTTACGCTGCGTCGATGCGCGGATCGATGACGGCCTTGACCTCGCCAAGCTCGTGCATGTTGGCGATGCGAGCCGAAGCCTCTTCGAGGCCGCAGGGTGCCGAGAACAGGTCATCCCAGGGGAAGCGATCAGCGAAGGCTCGGAAGAACTCAATCGAGCGGTAGTAGTCGGAGACGTCGCCGTTGAGCGAGCCGACCACGGTGAGCTCCTTGCCCATGATTGCTGAGAGCGGGAAGGCATCTCCGGTGGGCCCGGTCGAACCGACGATTGCGAGGGTGCCACGCTGGGCAGCCATCGCGACGGCCTCTGGGCCGATCGACGGTGCCCCCGCGAAGTCGAGCACGAGGTCAGCGCCCGCGCCGCCCGTGAGCTCGAGCACGCGGGCGATGGTGGCTTCCGATCCGCCGGCAATGTCAACGACGTCGGTCGCGCCGAAGCGCTTGGCGACCTCGAGGCGCGCAGCGGGTGCGCCGACCGTGATCACCTGGGCAGCGCCCGAGATGCTCGCGACCGCGGTGGCGAAGATGCCGAGGGCGCCAGAGCCCTGGACAACGACGCGCGAGCCGGGGCGAACGCCGCCCGCACGGTCGAACGCGCGCAAGACGGTCTTCGCGGTGCAGCCAGCGGCCGAGGCCCAGGTGTCCTTCACGCCGCCGGGCAACTTGAGCTTCTGCGCGCCGGGGGTGACGTAGGCGTACTCCGAGAGACCGGCGGTCGAGAAGGGGTGCACATCGGAGCGCTGGAGGAACCCGTATCCGCGCTTCGAGCACGCGACGGGCTGGCGCAGCACGACGCAGCCGAAGCACTCGCCGCAGACTGATTCTGACCAGCCAATGCGGTCGCCGACCTCGAGCGGAGCGCCGAGCGCATCAACCGTGCCCTCGCCAACAGCGATGACCTCACCGACCATCTCGTGGCCGAGCACCATCGGGAGCATGCCAGGGAATGACATCTTTCCGGCCCAGATCTCTACGTCGGTGCCGCACAGTGTTGCGCAGGTGATCTGCACGAGCGCCGCACCGGGCTCGATGGCATCGGGGAGCGGGAGGGTCTGCATCGTCAGGGGTGCCGAGTGCTCGGTGAGCACGGCTGCGCGAGTAGAGGTGGGAATCGTCATTGAAATACTCCGTCTTCGAATGTTTTCGATCTCGCATCATTGCTCAGGGACCGAAACTGTGGTTTTATTCTACATACGTTGAACTTAAAAGATAGCCCCCAACTTTGGCAGGGCTGGGTTCAGTCATTGACCGCACGGTCAAGCCGGCCGCGAGGCTCACATAGCCGCGAGGCGCAATGAGCCGCGAGGCCGCACAGAGTCGTGAATAACAAGGAATGAGAGTCGCATGAGTGCAATGGTGCATGCGAGCAGTGCCGACCTGGTGCTGCGCGGCGGGTCAGTATTGGTGCTTGACGAGCGGGGCAGCCGCGCGCAAGCGGTTGCGGTGCAGGGCGGCGCCATCGTCGCTGTGGGGACCGACGCAGATATTGAGCCGTGGATCGGCGATAGCACCCGCGTCATCGACCTCGCCGGGCGCGCAGTACTGCCAGGCATCAATGACTCCCACCTCCACGCGAGCTGGATGGGCGCACGCTACCCCCACACCCTCTTCGGAGAGATGGTGCCCGGCGCCGAACCCGGTCCTACCGGGGCACTGGTGTCATCGCGGGCGGATCGCCGTGCGGCACTCCTGCGTGCCGGCAAGCTCCTCGCCGCGATGGGAATTACCAGCTACACCGAGCCCGGTATTGGCCCGGGCGAGGATGACGGTGAGACCGGCTGCTTCCACAGCGAGGTGCTCGACGTCTACCGCGAACTCGCCGCAGCAGGGGAGCTGCAGCAGCGCGTGACGCTGCTCACCTTGCACGGCATCCTGGACGGGCCGAGTTCTGTTGGGGCTGTGGTTGACGGTATTCGTGGGCAGGAGGCGCTTGCTCGCGGCGTTGTTGTCGGTTCTGATGGCTCGTCGGTTCTGGGGGAGGCGCCTGATCCGCGCTGGCTCGCTGTCCCGGGTGTGAAGCTGTTCGGTGATCTCATCCCGCTGTCGCGCAACGCGTGGACCGCGCGCACCTACGACGATGGTTCGCACGGTGGGCTGCTCGTTGAGGGGGAGACGCTTGAGGCGCAGGCCGCAGGCCTTGCCGAGATGATCGCCGAGGCGCACCGTGCCGGCGTGCAGGTCGGTGTCCACGCGACCGGCGACCGCACGATCGAGCTCGTGCTCGACACCGTGGAACGCGTTGCTGCCGAACCCGGCACCCCTGCTGCTGCCGACCTCGCCCACGTCATCGTGCACGGCGACCTCGCAACCGTCGACCAGGTGCAGCGCATGGCTCGCCTGGGCATGTTCGTGAATGCGCAGGCCGGAATTGCCGCGATTACCGGCGACTGGTTGGTCAGGTTGATGGGCGAGGAAGCTGCTGTTTCTGCTTGGCCATTCGAGGCCGCGCTCGCCGCAGGGGTGCTCGCGCTGTCGTCGGATGCTCCCGTGCTCGACTTCGACTGGCGTGTGGGTATCGCAAATGCTGATGCGCGGATCTTGAAGGCTCGTGCCGGCGGGACTGGTGGGGAGCTGTTTGCTGCTTCGCTTGCTTCTGGTGCTGTGACCAAGCTCGATGGGGGCGGTGCTGGTGCGGGTGCTGGTGTGGGTGCGGGTGCTGGTCGTGATGACTCCGACCAGCGACTTCTTGGATTGCTGCGCGCCTACACCGCGGTTCCCGCGCGCCAAGATCGTGCCGCCGACTGGAAGGGCACCGTCGAGGTTGGCAAGGTTGCTGACCTTGTCGTGCTCGCGGGCGACCCGTTCGAGGTTGGCGCTGCCGGACTACCCGGACTTGATGTTGAGCTCACTGTTGTCGATGGGTCGGTGGTGTTCGAGCGGTAGGGGCGCCTCCAGGCAAACCCCGCGAGATTGGCCCTTTCTCTCGAGAAGGGGCCTTTCTTGCGCAAGAAAGTGCCTCCTGTGTGAGGAACGGTGCTTCTCGACGGGGTGAGCTTGGCGGGCCGGCGCGTCGACCGGACAGCCTTGCCCACCCCTGCTCCACTTTCCCTCAGGTTGTGAAGCATTGGTGCGGCCGCTGGCCGCGCCCTCTCTATTGGAAGGCGGCGCAGCATGCGCCACGATTCCCTCACCCTTGCGTTCCCATTGAGTTGTGGAACGGCTGGCAGGTGGCCTAGGTATTGCAACGGCTAAAGCATGCGACGCCTGGCTTGCATGTTAGAGAATCAAAAGAACCCCGGAGGCTTCACCGCTCAAGTCGGGAGAGGCCATATCCGGGGACTACGAGCATCATTCTAGGTGTCACGGCGTCGGGGTGTGACTACTTTTGTTCACGCCAAACAGCACTCAACCCCGCGAGATCGACCGTTTCTCTCGAGAACCATAGTTGCAGCGCGCTGAAACTATCGGTTTCGGGTGAAAGGCCCCATCTCGCGGGGTTGAGCAGATTGCGCAGCCCTTACGTCAGCAGCTGACCGCCATCGACGGGCAGGCTCACGCCAGTAATGTGTGAAGCGCCCGCGAGGAAGAGAACTGCGGGGGCGATGTCGGTGATCCGCGCCAAATCACCCAGGGGGATGCGGCTGGACCATGCCTCGCGTGCGGGGGATCCCTCGGGCATGCCCATCTCGAGCATCGGGGTGAGGACGGGGCCGGGGGCGACGGCATTGACGCGGATCGAGTGTGCCGCAAGCTCGATTGCAGCCCAGCGGGTGACCGAGTCGACCGCGGCCTTGCTGGATTCGTAGGCGCCCATGCCGGGGGTTGGCTGGCGTCCGCCGATTGAGGAGATGTTGACGATCGAGCCCTGGCCGCCGGCCGCGATGCGGTGACGCGCGAATGCCTGGGTCATGGTGAAGGTGCCGATGACGTTCACGTCGAGGATTGAGCGGTAGGCCTCGGGGGTGAGCTCGGTGACTCCGCCGTGGACGGAGAGGATTCCAGCGTTGTTCACCAGCACATCGACCGGGGTGCCTGCCGCGGCGAGGCCTGCGAAGGTTGCCGCGACTGCCTCGGCGTCGGTGATGTCGAGGGTGATCGCGCTTGCGGCATCGCCGAGTGCGGCCGCTGCCTGCCCGACGGTCGCTGCGTCGCGGTCAATGAGGATCACGCGATCGCCTGCTTCGACGAACTCGCGCGCAATGCCCTGGCCGATGCCGCCCGCGCCGCCGGTGATGGCGACCGTGCGCTGTGCTGATGAGGGGGTCATGTGACTCCTTTGTCATGGGTTTTGGTGCCAGCTCTGGCACCCGTGATCCTTATATTATACGATTGTAGAAAATAAGGAATAGGGGATGCGTGCGTTATTTTGGCGCCTGCGTGACCTGATCTGACTTTGACCTGCAAGGAGGCAGCGATCATGACCGACGTACGCGTACCCAAGCGCAAGCTTGGTGCTGGAATCCCCGAAGTGCCGGTGTTTGCCCTCGGATCCTGGAATATCTGGGATCGCATGGATGCCGACGCGCGCCGCGCACTCATGTCGCGCGCGGTCGAGGTCGACGCCGCGTTCTTTGACGTGGCGTATTACAACATGGGCCCGCACGCTGAGGCGTCCCGCACCGACCTGCTCTTCGGCGAGACCCTGCGCGAGCTCGGCCTCGCGCGCTCGCAGTACCAGCTCTGCGGCAAGCTGTGGCTGTGGGAATATCCCGCGACCGGCTTCGCTGGCCAGATGGACGAGTCATTGGCGCGGATCGGTGCAGGCAACGGGGGCCCCGAGTCCTTCGACACTGTAGTTGTTGGCGACTTCTTTGGCGACATTGATATCCGTCAGGTGGTGCACGATGTGCAGGCCGAGATTGACCGCGGCAGCTTCGCAAGTTGGGGCGTGAACAACTGGGCGGCCGAGGCGCTGCAGACCGCGCTCGACGTGTCGGCTGAAGAGGGCTTGACTCCGCCGAGTTTTGCGCAGCTGAAGTACGGACTCGTGCGCCGCAGCATGGCCGAGGGGGAGTTCTATGGGCGCTGGTTCGAGGAGGGGACCCTTGCATTGCAGGCATCTGACGCCTTCGAAGGCGGCATTCTTGTCGGCAAGCTCGCGCCTGCACGAAAGATTGGTGCTGATGTTGGTGGAATCCGCGAGCAGATCGTCGCCGCGTACCCCGAGGTGGAGCGCATTGCGCGTTCGTTCGACGCGACGCCCGCGCAGCTTGGACTGGCGTTCACGCTGGCAAACCCCGCGACCGCGAACGTGCTGTTTGGCGCTTCGAGTGTGAAGCAGCTGAATGACAACCTTGGTGCCATCACGCTGCTTGAGCGCGTTGGCGCTTCGGCGCTACGTGAGGCTACCGCTGACCTGTGGCTCGACCGTGACGTGCGCGCCGATGGGCTGTGGGAGCCTGCTGGGTAGTTCGCTTCGCTCTGAAGCTCGGCCGTTCGGTCGTTCGCCGGGCTTTGCTCAACCCCTCGAAAAGGGCCCGTTTTGCCGAAACGGGCCCTTTCTTGCGTCTGAAAGTGATTGTTTCGCGAGGAACGGTGCTTCTCGACGGGGTGAGGTTGGCAGACCGGCGCGTCGCCCGGCCTGTCTGTCCCACTGCCGCGACACTTTGCGTCAGCCTTTGGGGTTGCGGTGCGGCCGCTGGCCGCACGGAACTCCCACAGGTGCGAGCGGGCGGGTTGAATCTGCCCGCGCCCGACCTTAGGCAGCACACAACCCCACGAAACGGGCACTTTCTCGCGAGATGCATAGTTGCAACGCGCAGAAACTATCTGTTTCGGCAGAAAGGGCCCGTTTCGCGGGGCTGAATGGGGCTGAGCGGGGCTGAGCAGAATAGAGCAGAATGGAGCGGGGTTCAGCCGGGGTGGAGCCAGGCCTACGCCAAGAAGTTCACCACGGCCGCACGGAACTCCGCGCTGTCGAGCGCCCTGCGGTGGTCGCCGGGCACGCGCTCGAGCGATCCCTCGGGCAGTGCCTCGACGAGGCCCTCGATGCCCTGCGTCATCTGATCTTCAGAGCCTGCGACGAGCAGTGCGGGAACCTGAGGTGCATTTGCGGAAGGGTCAAAGGGTTCAGACGCGAGCCCGACGATGAGCTTCGCGAGCGATGCGGTGTCGCGGCCCGGCGCGGAGATCATGCCGGCCATCATTCCGACGAGGGGGTTTGCGGGATCCGCGCCCCCGAGTGCAGCTTCGAGGTCGGCCGAAGATACCGCACTGAATGGTTCAAAGGGGCTTACGCCGCCGAGTACCACGCGGCGAATCTGTGCCGACTGGCTGGGAAGTTCCCAGCCGAGGCGTCCGCCGAGTGAGTAGCCGACGACGTCGACAGCTTCGGCCGTGCCGAATTCGCCAGCGATCGTTGCGAGAATTGCCGCGGTCACTGCCGAGGTGCTTGCGGCGTCGGTCGCTGCACCTTCGACGGGGGTGTTTGCGCCGTGGCCGGGGAGATCGATCGCGATGCCGGTGCGGCCGGCCGCAGCGAGGGCATCGGACCAGTCGGCGGATCCGAAATCCTCAGCCGCACTCGACGCAAAGCCGTGCAGGAGGGCGATCGGGGGAAGTTCTGAGGTGGCAGCGCCAATGCGCTGGAACGTAAGAGTCACGGTGAAACCTTTCGACGGTGAAGGGTGGTGGCGGGTGAGGGGTGTTCGAAAGATCCGCCCACCGCGTTTTTCTATGGTAGTAGAAAATAAATGAAACCGCGGCTAGACATTGTTAGTCTACGCTTGTAGAGTTTCCCGCAGACCCCCTCGGACAACGTCGTCCCGCCACCGGGAGGACCTCGAACACAAGGAATCCTCATGACTGCAACCCCAGAACGTATTGTCGACATCGCGATCGGCTTCATGGGCGCAAAGCAGCTCGATGCGGCTGCTCGCATCGGCATCTTCCGCGCACTTGCAGACGGCCCCAAGACCGTCGCGGAGCTCGCAGCCGCAACCGCTCACTCGGAGCGCCAGGTGCGCACCCTCGCTGACGCAATGAACGGCCTCGGCCTGCTCGACCGCGCGGCAGGCAGCTACTCGCTCGTCGCCGACTCGGCAGAGTACCTCTCGGGCAAGGGCGATATCGATCTCACCCCGTTCATTGCGTTCCTCGGTGACATTAGCTACAAGCAGTGGCTCGGGTACGACAAGACCGTCGACACCGACGAAGCAGGTACCCTCGAGCTGTCGGAGGCTGGCTGGGCTGACTTCATGGCCGGCGTCATGACCTACAACGACCTGCACGCTGAGCAATTCGGCAAGGCGCTCGACTTTGCGAAGTACACGAGCATCCTCGACTTCGGCGGCCTCGCAGCCGGCTTCGCGATTACCGCGATGCAGCAGAACCCCGGGCTCACCACCCGCTTCGTCTACGCGCCCGGTTTCGGGGACGGCATCGGCGGCGCAGCTGAGGCAGCTGGCGTGGCGGATCGCATCAGCATCGAAGAAGTGCCCACCGAAACCGCAACCCCGGGTGGCGAGCACGACCTCGTCCTCCTCGGTGGCGTACTGCACCGCTTCACTCCCGAGCAGAACCAGGACATCCTGAAGGCATCGCGCGACGCTGCACAGCCCGGCGCGAACCTCATGATCATCGACTTTTTCCTGGATCAGGATGATCGCCAGCGTGCGATCGACGCGATCCATGCGGGTGAGTACTTCAACATCGACGGCACCCTCGTGTACCCCGTCGAGCAGGTCACCGCATGGCTCGACGGCTCGGGCTGGAAGTTCGAGAGTCTCGTAGAACTCCCGGGCTGCCCCCGCGTGCTCGTCGCGACCGCGGTCTAAGCGACCCGATCCGCGCCCGCGCCCTGCCCTGCACCCGCCCTGAAAGGACCGACCGTCATGCCCACGAACACCGCCATTTGGCGCACTGTGTGCGGAAGCCAGCTAGCCACCGACCTCACCTCGGTGCTCGCGGCAGAGACGCTCGTCATCTCTCCGGTGCGGGTGCCGGGCAACCGCGGCCAGGCCGCGACTGCCGCTGCGTTCGAGCGCGAGCCGGTCTCGATCGGTGCGCTCGGCAGGCTCATGATGGGGGGCCGAAACCGGGACGACGCAACCCTCGCCGCCGCAGACGCCTACGCAGAGCTCACCGCACTCGCGAGCGTCTGGGGTGGCGCGGTCGAAGCGGCCCCGGCGGCCCAGGCCGCCCCGACCGGTGCCGTCGTCGCGCTCGAACCGCTCGCTGCCGCGGGCTATGAGCGCGCCCCACAGGCTGCCGATCACGGTGCGACCCTGCGCGAGCTCAGTAAGGAGACGGGTGTCACGCTCCTGCGTGGCACCAACGGCGGCTGGGCAGCTGACGTGTCCATTGCGGATGCCGTGTCGCGGATCACCGACGCCCTCAACGACCCCGCCGGCCCAGCCGGCGTCATCGGCGCACTGCCGATCCCCAGCACGAACGAGGCCGCAGTATTCCTGGAGCAGGCCGCCCGCCTCGCCGCAGAAACTGGCGTCTCGCTTGTGCTGGACGGTGAAACCGCTCTCACCCCCACGCCTGATGGCTGGGATGCGCGGGTGCGATCCGCGCTCGACATCATCGACCGGGCCGGCCTTGGCCGCGACCGGGTCGTGATCGCGGGAATCACCTCGCTCATCGCCGAGAGACACACATCGGGACGCTTCGGCGTCGGCATCGATCCCGAACGCCTCGGTCGCGTGACGGCGCTCGGCACCGCCCTGTGCTTCGATGGTTTGGGGCGGATCCCGAACGTCACGACCGTCGTCTCAGATCACGACATCGCGGTGGCGATCATGGGTCTGGCCGCCGACGGGCACGCAGATCGCCTGCTGCTCAGTTGCGGCATTACCCAGAAGCATCGGCTCACGGCGTTTGGTGGCAACGGCCTCGGATTCATCACGCAGCAGTACGCGCCATACCTCGGGATGTTCGGTGCCGATGCAGCGTTGCTCACAGCCGTGACCGGCGGGAACGCCGCACGCATCTTCGCCCTCACCGCAGCCGAGGAGGCGCAGGCATGATCGACGACCTCAACATCCCGAACCGTGCGGGCCTCGTGCAGACCGTGCTCGGCCTCGTGCGGCCCGAAGACCTCGGCCGCACGCTTATGCACGAGCACATCTTCCTCGACATCCGCCGCCCCCTGCACGCCGCAGAACCGCGGCCGGGGGAGTGGGATAACGCGGCAGAAACTCCGCTCACGCTCGACAACCTCGCGGCCGTGCGCCGTGGCCAGCCGTGCGCAGACAACGACGTGCTCGGCGACTTCGCAGAAATGCTCGACGAGGTGAACGATTTCGCCCTCGCCGGTGGCGGCACCATGGTCGAGGTCACCCCGCGCGAGGTCGGCCGCGACGCCGCAGCGCTCGCGCGCCTGAGCCGTGCCTCTGGCCTCAACCTCGTCATGGGCACCGGCTGGTACCAGAAGCAGCTGCACCCCGCAGACTTCGCAGACCGCACGCTCGAGGAGCTCACTGAGATCCTCGTCCGGGACATCGTGCTCGGCGAGCGCGTCGGTCCCGGCGCCGGAGCCAGCTCGCGCGTGCGTGCCGGCATCATCGGTGAGGTCGGCGCTGAGGGCAACCCCGTTGACGAGCAAGAGATGCGCAGCGTCCGCGCAGCCGGCCGCGCCTCGGCGCTCACGGGCGCCCCGATCACGCTCCACATGGGTGGGTTCGGTGAGGCGAAGCTCCGCGTGCTCGATGCGCTGGAAGAAGAGGGGGCGGATCCGCGCGCTGTCGTCTTCGGTCACGCGGGAACCGCGGCCGATGACATGCCCCTCGCGCGAAAACTGCTCGATCGCGGCGTGACGCTCGAGGCCGACTTCTTGGGAACGACCGGCAGCCCGTGGGGCACCCTGTTCCCGTTCACCGACCGTGGCGTCGCACGCGGCTTCGCGCAGCTCGTCGCCGACGGCTGGGAATCACAGCTCGTGCTCGGTGGCGACGTGTGCCAGCGCGTGCAGCTGCGCCGCCACGGCGGACACGGCTACGGCTACATCGAGGAACACTTCCTGCCGACGCTCGCCGAATTCGGCGTGAGCGACGAAGCACTCGACGCCATGATGGTGGCCAACCCGGCTCGCGTACTCGCGTTCCGGGCGCCCCGCGTTTAGTCTTTGGGGATCCTCTCAAATTAGCCGGAGGGCTCGTGGACATAAATATGTACATCTTTATGAACACATTTATGTGCGAAAAGGTGAACAAAGATTTAGAATAGTGCCATGGCTATTTCACCAGTGCTCCCCAGTGGGGAAGCTCGCACCGAGCTTCCGAAAGCTCTGCGCCGCTTCCGTGAGGAAGGTGCGCTGGCAGAGCCGTTGATCTTTGGGTCGCATCGACGCCCAGAGGCTGTTGTTATTCCGTTCGAGCTCTATGTATCTTTGCTACCCGCAATTGAAGAGCTTGAAATTGCGCAGCTCGTACGTGATCGTCGCGCGGAAAAGGCTCGCCCCCTGAGCGAATTTGCTGAGGAGCTTGGGCTCAATTCGGCTGATTACGAGTAGCTCGTGCGCCGCAAGCTTGCACTCACGAGCCTTCCCGGATTTGAACGTGACGTGCATGCGCTCCCTGATTTGCGGACCAAGAAGATGGCGCTCGACATGCTCGCGCTTATCCGAGACGGCCGGATACAAGGCAAGCCCCTCGGGCAGCATGTGAAAACTGGCGACCTCTCGGACTGTTTCAAGCTCTACTTTGATCCGATTGGGGTTGGCAAGCCGAGGTACAGGCTTGTGTATCGTTACACGCCAAATGAAATCGAAGCTATCGCGCTCGAAGCGGTTGCTGTTGGCGAGCGCAATAGCCTGAACGTTTACCTTATTGCTGCAAAACGACTAGGCCGTTAGGTTTTTGCCCTACTTCGCTTGGCGCAGGCGCGCGACGAAGTCAGTGACCTGGTCTTCGAGAATCTGCGCGCTCAGGTGCTCGGGGCTCACGACCCGCACGACGGTCGCGCCAATGTTCAGCAGGATGATCTCCGACACGATCTGCTCATCGGGCTTCGTGGTGACGATGTCACCGTCTTCGCGGCCCTGGCGCAGGTACTCGAGGTAGCCGGCCTTCCACTCGCTGAGGTGCTGGCCGTAGCCCTGCTCGATCTCGGAGCTGAACGCGCAGCGCTCCCAGAACGAGAGCAGTACGCGGGCCGCAGTTGCTGACTCTTCGTCGACCGGAAGCGTGTACCGCATCGCGGTCTCGAGCGCGTCGATGCCGCGCTTGCCGCGCACCTGGTCTTCCAGGCGCTTCTGCAGGCTGCCGAGTGAGCGCGCGTAGGCGCCCTCGATGATTGCGTCCTTGCCAGAGAAGTAGTGCTTGAGTGCCCCGTTGGCGAACCCTGCCCGCGTCGCGATTTCACGCATCGTTGCGGCCTCGATGCCGCCCTCCACGATGAGCTGCCAGGTCACCTCGACGATGTCTTCGCGGCGCTTATCGTGATCGATGATCTTGGGCATTCGTCCTCGCTGACTGGTCGTGGCGGCACTGAACCTGGTTGGCGGATCAGCGGGGTCACTGACTTGCGACACAGGAAACTTTTATATCCAACATTGTAGACGAAAAACCGCCCTCCCGACCAGGGGTAATGCCGGTGGGGCGACGCAAAACGGGGAACAAGTGTTGCGTAATTACGTGGCTCAGAACCTGGCGAGAAAAGTGTTGGGCCCCGGTACTCGCGTGTAACGAGTACCGGGGCCCAACGGTGTGAGTGCAACTCCGGTGAGAGTGCGACCTCTGAGCGAGTGCTTAGAGGGTGTTGCCGAGCTTGAAGCCCTGCTCCTTGTCGCCGTCGCGGGTGTACGAGAACCCGTCGGCGCCGATGGTGACAGCCATCTCCGAATCATCGGTGCGGCTGATGACGGGCTGGGGGTTGCCGTCAAGGTCGAGAACGAGCGAAGCGTCGGTGTACCACGACGGTACGACCGGGTTGCCCCACCAGTCACGACGCTGGTTGTCGTGAACGTCCCAGGTGATTACGGGGTTGTCGGGATCGCCGGTGTAGTAGTCCTGCGTGTAGATCTCGACGCGGTGGCCGTCGGGATCACGGAGGTAGAGGTAGAACGCGTTCGAGACACCGTGACGGCCGGGGCCGCGCTCGATGTGATCGCTCAGGCGGAGTGCACCGAGCTTGTCGCAGATCGCGAGAATGTTGTGCTTCTCGTGGGTTGCGAACGCGACGTGGTGCATACGGGGGCCGTCGCCACCGGTTGCAGCGGTGTCGTGCACGGTGGGCTTGCGGCGCAGCCATGCAGCGTAGACGGTGCCGTCTTCGTCCTGAATATCCTCAGTGACGCGGAAGCCGAGGTCCTGGTAGTGGCGGACCGCACGGGGAACGTCAGGGGTGACCTGGTTGAAGTGGTCGAGGCGGACGAGCTCACCGGGGGTGTGCAGGTCGTAGCGCCACGAGAGACGCTCAACGTGAGTGGTCTCGAAGAAGAACTCGTAGGGGAAGCCGAGGGGATCGACAACGCGAACCGAGTCACCGATGCCCATGACGAAGCCCTCGGGGTTGCGGCGAACGTCGCAGCCGAGCTCGGTGTAGAACTCAACCGCGCGGTCGAGGTCCTCTGCCGAACGGACGCGGTACGAGAATGCAGCCACTGCAGCGATCGGGCCCTTGCGGAGCACGAGGTTGTGGTGGATGAACTCCTCGGTCGAGCGCAGGTAGACGACCTCGTCGTCCTCAGCGGTCACATAGAGGCCGAGTACGTCGACGTAGAACTGGCGCGACTTCGCGAGGTCGGTGACGACGAGCTCCATGTATGCACAGCGGAGGATGTCGGGCGCCTGCGACTTGGGAGTCGAGACCGGGTTGTCGGTCTTGATCGGTGCTTCTTCGGTTACCCAGAAACCGGACGAGGTCTTCTCACGACCCTTGAGATCTGACATTATGCTTCCTTGCGTAATTCGTAATTGATGAGTGGCGGATCGGCTACTTGCCGAGTCCAAACTTGGGGGAGTGTGCTTCGTTCAGCGTGATGTGCACAGCCTGCTGATCGGTGTAGAAATCGATCGAACGGTAGCCGCCCTCGTGGCCGAGGCCCGAAGCCTTGACGCCGCCGAAGGGGGTGCGGAGGTCGCGAACGTTGTTCGAGTTCAGCCAGACCATGCCAGCCTCAACCGACTGCGCGAAGTTGTGCGCACGCTTGAGGTTCGAGGTCCAGATGTACGCTGCGAGACCGTACTTGGTGTTGTTCGCGAGTGCGAGCGCTTCCTCGTCGGTGTCGAACGGCGTAATTGCAACGACCGGGCCGAAGATCTCTTCCTGGAAGATACGTGCATCGGGAGCGACGTCTGCGAAGACGGTCGGCGACACAAAGTTACCGGTCGGGAACTCTGCGGGGCGGCCGCCACCTGCGACGAGACGACCCTCAGTCTTGCCGAGCTCGACGTAGCTCATGACCTTCGCGTAGTGCTCGGGGTGCACGAGTGCGCCAACCTCGGTTGCGGGATCGCTCGGGAGGCCAACGACAACGTTCTTCGCACGCTCTGCGTAACGCTCAACGAACTCGTCGTAGATGTCGCGCTGGACGAGGATGCGGCTGCCAGCGGTGCAACGCTCGCCGTTCAGGCTGAAGACGCCGAAGACGGTTGCGTCGAGTGCTGCGTCGAGGTCAGCGTCTGCGAAGACCACTGCGGGGCTCTTGCCACCGAGCTCCATCGACAGACCCTTGAGGAAGGGAGCCGAGTTGCCGAAGATGAGCGAGCCGGTGCTGCTCTCGCCGGTGAACGAGATGAGCGGAACGTCGGGGTGCTTGACGAGCGCGTCGCCAGCCTCTTCACCGAAACCGTTCACGAGGTTGAAGACACCGTCGGGGATGCCTGCCTCGCGGAAGATCTCGCCCCACAGCGATGCCGAGAGGGGAGTGAACTCTGCCGGCTTCAGCACAACGGTGTTACCGGTTGCGAGCGCGGGGCCAAGCTTCCACGACTCGAGCATGAAGGGCGTGTTCCACGGGGTGATGAGACCTGCAACACCGATGGGCTTGCGGTTCACATAGTTGATCTGACGACCGGGCACCTTGAAGGTGTCGTCGTGCTGCGCAACGATGAGGTCTGCGAAGAAACGGAAGTTCTCAGCCGCACGACGCGCCTGGCCCTTCGCCTGAGTGATGGGCAGACCCGAGTCGTAGCTCTCGAGCTGTGCAAGCTGCTCGTCGCGTGACTCAACGATGTCGGCAACCTTGTGCAGAATGCGTGAACGCTCGCGGGGGAGCATCTTGGGCCAGGGGCCCTCGGTGAATGCGCGGCGTGCAGCTGCAACAGCAAGGTCAACATCGGCCTTCTGGCCTGCAGAAGCCTTGATGTAGGTCTCGTTCGAGACCGGATCGAGCACGTCGAATTCTTCGCCGCCAATCGAGTCGACGAACTTGCCGTCGATAAAGTGGCGGATCTTGTCGGGGAGGCCGGCAGGCTTTTCCTGAATCATGATTCCTACTTTCTTGGAGGATGAAAATTGAGGTGAATGAAAACTAGGCGACCGCTTCAGCGGTGTCGTGGCGCGTCTCCTCGCGGTATGCGAGCACTGCGTTGAGTGTGTTCAAGCGGTGCGCGCGAGCTGCGAGTTCGATGTCGAACGGGTCAGCGTGCGATTCGAGGAGGCGGAGAAGTTCGTCGTGTTCTGCGACGGACTCCTGGGCGCGACCGGGCACGAAGCTGAACGACGAGTCGCGCAGTACCTTCATGCGGTTCCAGCCGCGGTGAACAAGATCGAGAATGTGCGGGTTCGGGCAGCTCTCAAAGAAGACCGAGTGGAATTCCTTGTTGAGTTCGGTGAACCGGCGCGGATCGAAGCTTTCAAGCGTCTCGCGCATGCGCTCATTGATCGCACGAGCGCGGGCAATCTGCTCCGGGGTGACCGCGGGGGCTGCGAGCGAGGTGGCGGATCCCTCGACAAGCGCGAGCGTCTGCATCGTGTGCAGGTACTCGGTCTCCTTGAAGAGTGCGACCTGGGCGCCGACGTTGCGTTCAAAAGTCACAAGCTGCTCTGCCTCGAGGCGGCGGATCGCTTCGCGAACCGGCACCACTGACATCTCCAGCTCAGAAGCCAGACTTGCAAGCACGAGGCGGAAGCCGGGGCCGTACTCGCCGTCCTCGATCCGCGCCTTGATCTTGAGGTAGGCCACCTCAGACTTTGAACGTGAGGTCATGGTTACGCGCCCTCGCCAGCCGCGAGCTCTGCCTCGTAACGCGCACGCCACTCAGCATTCATCGGGAACAGGCCGTCGACCTTTGCGCCGGCAGCAACCTGGTCAGCAACCCATGCGTCCTCTGCCTCCTGCTTTGCGGAGTCGCGAGCGACCTCTTCGAGCAGGAACGGCGGGATCACGATGACGCCATCGCGGTCGCCCATGATGACATCGCCGGGCTGGACAGCTGCGCCGCCGCACGCGATCGTGACGTCGGTTTCCCAGGGGACGTGACGGCGACCGAGCACGCTCGGGTGTGCGCCCTGCGAGAAGACGGGAATCGCAAACTCTTCAACGGCCGAGTAATCGCGCACGCCGCCATCGGTGACGATGCCAGCTGCTCCGCGGAACTGTGCGCGCAGTGCGAGCACATCACCGACGGTGCCGGTCTCGCGAACGCCGCGCGCCTCAACGACGAGCACTTCACCCTCGTTGACGCTGTCGAATGCGCGCTTCTGTGCGTTGTAGCCACCGCCGTACTTCTTGAAGAGGTCGGGACGGAAGGGGATGAAGCGCAGGGTCTTCGCGATGCCGAGAATGCGGTCGCCCTCGTGGTTCGGGTGCACACCGTCGATGAAGATGTCGACGTAGCCGCGCTTGCGCAACGCTGCCGACACCGTTGCGACCGCAACACCGTCGAGCAGCTCGCGCAGCTCTGCAGTGAGGGGATGCGCCTCGACGGGCTTGTCGAGCGGCGAAGCCTTGCCGGCGGCAACTGCTGCCGCGTGCTCTTCCTCGCTGCCCCATGCTTCGACGCGCTGCAGGTCGTTGATCGCTGGCTTCGAGCCGAAGTCGCCGAACGCCTGGGTGCCCTGCGTGACGGTGGTCACCAGGCGACCGGTCGTCGGAGCGCCGGGCGCCGTGGGAGCGTCAACCTCTACCTCGACGACATCGCCGGGAACGACGACCGACGAGCCAGCGGGGGTGCCCGTGAGGATCACGTCGCCGGTCTCGAGCGTCATGTGCTGCGAGAGGTCGGCGACGAGCTGACCGAAGGAGAACTTCAGGGTGTCGCTGGTGTCGTTCTGGACGAGCTCACCGTTGACCCAGGTGCGCACGCGCCAGCTGTCCTGATCGATGCCGTCGGTCGAAATTGCGACCGGGCCAATCGGGGTGTAGCCGTCGCCACCCTTGTTGCGAACGTTCGAACCCTTGTCTGCGGAGCGCAGGTCGTAGAGGCCGAAGTCGTTTGCTGCGGTGACGTGCGAGACGTGCTTCCAGCCGTCTTCGGGGGTGACCCAGTGTGCTGGCTCGCCGATGACGAGTGCGACTTCACCCTCGAAACCGAGGAGCTCGGTGCCTGCGGGGCGCTCAATCATTGCGCCGGTCGGCGCGAGCGACGAAGCGGGCTTGAAGAAGTAGGAAGGGAACTCAGGAGTGCGACCACGCTGCGCAATGCGCGACGGGTAGTTGAGATGCACAGCAATGATCTTGCCGGGGGTCTCAATTCCGAGTGAATCGATGCCGAACGTCATGACAACCTCTGCTTCTTTGCTTGATGATATTTCTTATCGTATACGATCTGGGTGGATTTGTGAAATGACAAATCCTGGGAGCTTGCTAATAGCTCGCGCGAGGGGCGGATCCGCCGTCATCCCCACGGAAACTGTCAACGAGCGCTTCAGTCTGGCGAGCCAGAATTGCCACATCTGCACCGACGGCGACGAAGGAAGCGCCGGCCGCAATGTATCGATCCGCATCCGCGCGCACGAAGGCATTCACGCCAACCGGCTTGCCAGCAGCCTTGGCGGCCGCGATCACGTCGAGCACATTCGCGACGACATCGGGGTGGTTCTGCTGGCCCAGCAAGCCCATCGACGCAGCAAGATCGGACGGCCCAATGAAGATCGCGTCAACGCCATCAATCGCAAGAATCTCGGCCGCGTTGCGAACCGCCTCTGCCGACTCGATCTGTACGGTGAGACTGATCGTCTCGGACGCGCGACCCAGATATCCCTCGACGCGATTCCAGCGGGCGGATCGCGCAAGCGCCGAGCCAACTCCGCGGACGCCGCCGCCGACACTACCGTCGGGGTAGCGCACCGCGCGCACGATCTGCTCGGCCTGCGCTGCCGAGTCGACCATGGGAATGAGCAGGTTCTGTGCGCCAAGGTCGAGGAACTGCTTGATCGTGACGGTGTCGCCGTAGGGCGGGCGCACGAGCGGCGCTACCGGGTAGGCCGACATCGCGTAGAGCTGCGCGAGCACCGACTCGAGGCCGTTGGGGGAGTGCTCTGCGTCGAGTAGCACCCAATCGCAGCCGCTGCCGGCGACGATCTCAGCCGTGATCGGGCTGCCGGCGCAGGCCCACAGGCCGATAAGCGGGCGGGCGGTCTCAGCGAGGCGCTGCGTCAGCGTCGCCGGGAGGCTTAGATGAATCGGCACGTGATCGATCCCAGTTCTGCGTAGTCAGCGTGTACGGTGTCGCCGCGCTCCACCCACATGGGCTTCGTGAACGAGCCAGCAAGAATGATCTCGCCTGCTTCAAGCGACTGACCGTGCTGTGCGAGCTTGTTTGCGAGCCACGCGACACCGAGGGCGGGGTGACCAAGGATCGCACCCGCGACGCCCGAGTCTTCGATGGTTTCGTTGCGGTAGAGGAGTGCCTTTGCCCAGGTGAGATCGACCTCGTCCACCTTGACCGGGCGGCCACCGATGACCATGGCGCCCATTGCGGCGTTATCGCTGATGGTGTCAACGATCGTGCGACCCTCGAGCTCGAGGTGCGAGTTGAGGATCTCGAGTGCGGGAACCACGTATGCGGTCGCGTCGAGCACGTCAAAGATGGTGACGTTCGGACCCGAGAGCGGCTTCGAAAGCACGAAGGCGAGCTCGACCTCGATGCGAACGTTCGAGAAGCGATCGAACTCGATGACGGCGCCCGACTCGTGCACCATGTCATCGTGGATGACGCCGTAGTCCGGCTCCGAAATGCCGGTAGCAACCTGCATCACCTTCGAGGTGAGGCCGATCTTGTGGCCGACGAGCTTCGCGCCATTTGCGATGCGGCGATCTGACCACTCTTTCTGAATGGCGTAGGAGTCTTCGATGACCATGCCGGGGTAGCGGCTGGTGAGCTTCGGGAGGATGGTGCGGTCGCGATCCGCCTGCACCAATTCCTCTGCAATTGCCTTGATCTGTGCCTGCTCGAGCATGTGCCCTCCCAATCTGCGACTGCGCTGCCGCGTAAGACTTGCTCAAATCGTATACGATTCCCGGGCTCTTGTGCCAGCTCGAAAAGGGGGAAATTTGTTCGATAGTTAAACACTGTTCTGGACAGGGATTTTCTCCGACCGGAGATGCGTGAAATGTGATTTGCGTCCGCGAAAGATCGGTCTTACGATGTTTGGAATCGTATACGATCCCCAGTTCTGGAGGTCAGTACGCACAGGCGCTAATTGGGTGGCGCCGCAATGTGGCGGCAATAGGGCGCTGTCACATTCACCACACATCCAGACAAGGAAGTCGGAGCAACGATGTCATCATCAGCTGTCACACCGGCGCAACAACGCGAGTTGCGCAAGGTGGCCGCGGCCACAGTAATCGGTACCACCATTGAGTGGTACGACTTTTTCCTCTACGCCAGCGCAGCTGGACTCGTCTTTAACAAGCTGTTCTTCGAACCCGTCGGTTCGGAATACGGCACCATCATTTCGTTCTTCACGGTCGGCGTCAGCTTCCTCTTCCGCCCGCTCGGTGCGTTCCTTGCCGGCCACTTTGGTGACCGTCTCGGCCGCAAGTCGATGCTCGTGCTCACCCTGGTCCTCATGGGCGCAGCAACGACCCTCATCGGTGTGCTGCCGACCTACGCGCAGATCGGCGTCGCGGCACCGCTGCTGCTCGTGCTGTTGCGCGTGCTGCAGGGCCTCTCGACCGGTGGCGAGTGGGGTGCGGCAGTGCTTATGGCTGTCGAGCACGCGCCCGCTGGCAAGCGTGGCCGCATGGGTGCGTTCCCGCAGATCGGTGTGCCGATCGGCCTGCTGCTCGCATCGGGCGTCCTCGCGCTCATGACCGGTGTGATCTCACCAGGCGAGGCCTTCCTTGAGTGGGGCTGGCGTATTCCGTTCCTGCTGAGCATCGTCCTCATCATCGTTGGTTTCGCGGTGCGCCGCTCGGTTGAAGAGAGCCCGGTCTTCACCGAGATCTCGGAGCGCAAGCAGCAGACCAAGGTTCCCGCAGCGCAGCTCTTCAAGAAGCACTGGCTGCTCGTGCTCTTCGCGGCATTCACCTTTGCTGGCAACAACGCAGCTGGCTACATGACCACTGGCGGCTACATCCAGAACTACGCAACCACCCCCATCGAAGAGGGTGGCCTGGTAGGTATGGAACGCACTCCCGTGCTGCTTGCTGTCGCTGGCGCCTCGATTGTGTGGCTGGCAGTTACGTACTTCGCCGCGGTGATCTCTGACCGCATCGGCCGCAAGAAGACCTACGTCATTGGCTGGATTGCGTTCCTCGCGATCATCTTCATCTTGTTCCCGCTCGTCAACACGGGCAACGTCTGGCTGCTCTTCCTCGGTCTGTCGCTCTTCGCGATCGGTAACGGCTTTACGTACGGCCCGCAGGCGGCGTACTTTGCGGAGCTGTTCCCCGCCTCGATCCGCTACTCGGGCGTCTCGATCACCTACGCGATTGGTGCCATCCTCGGTGGCGCGTTCGCTCCGATGATTGCGACCTGGCTCGTGAAGACCACTGGCAGCGCATCCTCTGTCGCGTTCTACATTGCCGGCGTGCTCGTCGTCGCGTTCATCGCGACCCTGCTGCTGCGTGACCGTACGGACATTCCGCTCGACCCCGACAGTGAAGAGATCCAGGAAAAGGGTCACTTCATCTGGGAGAAGGCGCACAACGCGTAATCTCGAGAACTGTTTGACGGAGGCCCGGTGCATTGCGCACCGGGCCTCCGTTGTGTGCGCGGTGTGCTGCGTTTTTCGCCCTCGTCTGGAAATCGACCGAAAACCAGACGAAAACTTCTGTTTTCATGCTGACGACGGTCGATTTCCAGGTGGAGGTCGACCGCTGCCGCGGTTGGCCTTTGGCTAGTCGTGCTGTGGGTTGAGTGCTTTGCGTTGCCAGTAGCTCGCTGACGGTATCACCTAGTTACGTGATGGCTATGGGAGGCGGATGCAGATTACTGAGTTGGGGTTCGCTTCACGAACCAGGCACCAATTACCGCGAGAACTGAGAGCATCGCGCCGATCAGAAACGCGAACGCAATACCGTCAGCGCTTGCGGCAATGGCGCTTGCTCCTGATGCAGCTGAACTTGCTGACCGCACGCCGAGCACCGTTACAAACAGGGCTGTTCCAATGGCGCCGGCCACCTGTTGCACTGCGCCAACGGTTGCTGATCCGTGTGAGTAGAGCTGCGGAGTAAGCGAGCCGAGTGCACTCGTCATCAGCGGAGTCATCATCATCGCGAGCCCAAGGGACAGTCCAATATGGGCCGCGGTGACGAAAATCGGCGAGGTGTTCTCGGTGAGCTGGGTAAGCGACCACAGTACGGCACTCGCCAACATTGAACCGGGAATGACAAGAGGGCGTGGCCCGTAGCGGTCGAAGAGACGACCAACAAGTGGAGCGATAAGCCCCATAATGAGGCCGCCGGGAAGCATGGTGAGCCCCGTAGCTACGGGATCGAGGCCGAGTACATTCTGAAGATAAATTGGAAGCAGAATGAGCGTTCCAAACATCGCTGCCATCATGATCGTCACAAGCGACAACGAGAGCGCAAATGGCCGTGAGGCAAATACTCTGAGGTCAAGGAGCGCTCGATTTGCACGCTGAAGTACTAGTTGACGCCAAACGAATAGTGCGAGTCCGATGATGCCTGCAGCAAGCACAAGTCCGCCGGTTAACAGGCCGTCTGCGTTGCCAGATCCGATGGTTGAGAACCCGTACACAAGCCCACCGAAGCCGAGAGCTGAAAGTGGGATGGAAATTGCATCAAACTGCGTTTTTTGGGTCTCGCCAACGTTGGGCAACCGCAAGAAGCCTATGAGCAGCATCGCCAATGAAATCGGCAGGACGAACCAGAACAGCGCGCGCCACGAGAAAGCGTTGAGAATGAGCCCCGACACGGTCGGGCCAAGCGCAGGCGCGACCGCCATGACAATGGTGATTCGTCCCATAAATCGGCCACGTGATTCCGCTGGGATGAGCGCCATGATCGTGGTCATCAGCATTGGCATCATCATTGCCGTGCCGCCTGCCTGAATGACCCGAGCGACGAGTAGTAGTGGGAAGGTTGGAGCGAGTGCTCCGAGTAACGTGCCTGCGGTGAACAGCGACATGGCGAGCGTGAAGATTTGACGTGTGGTGAAACGCTGCAGGAGATAGCCCGTTGTGGGGATCACGATTGCCATCGTGAGCATGAATGCCGTTGTCGTCCACTGCGCGGCGTTCAACGTGATGCCGAGGTCGGCCGTGAGATGCGGGAGTGCCACGCCCATCACGGTTTCATTCAGGATCGTGACAAATGCTGCACCGAGGAGAAGCCAGATCGCTTTGGTGCTGCTGACGTGAGCGGTGTTAGCACCAGTGGCAGGCAGGGGATGTTCTGGGGCGAATGCCCCAGACGAGTGCTCGCTCACAGTGTCACGAACCAAAGAACAGCAACAGTGATTCCAAGCAGCATGAGAATGATGTTCATGTAGAAGGGCTCTTTGAAGCGGCGGTGGGCGAACACTGCGAGGAACTGGATGACTGCCAGACCAATAGCAGCGATTGGCCCGAGAATGGCGACGAACCCGATGAGTGGGAACACAATCACGGCGATGGCGCCAAGAACTTCAGCGGCTCCAATGAACTTCACGCTGCCGGGGCTGAGCTCCTGCAATGTAGGCATTGGCATGTCTGCGTGCGGCTTTGCGAGCTTCATGCCGCCGGCCATCAGGAACATGAACGCGAGGATTCCTGAGAGCACCCAGGTGATGATTGAAAGAACGAGCACTGCGTCTACTCCATAAGTAACTAAATGTAACTGAGGTACAGTGAGTAAGTATCGGTTACGGGGTGGCAGGCACTGCAACGTGACTGAGTTACTCCCGTGTGACTGACTATGGGTTCACTAAAGCGGAAATGGAAGACTGATGAGTGGTCAAAACGTTACGGTGTATGGCGTAGAGACGCCGAACAAGCTTGGTGGGGAGACAGCGGTGTTCGCCGAGGGCGCAGCCTCCGACCATCAGCTGGTCAGGTCAGCGGGGCATGATGAACCGCGAATGCAACATATTTGCGCGGTCGATGACCAACAGGCCGAGGTGTTTCGGTCGATCCTTGCACGCGTGGGTGATAAATGGAGCATGATGCTTATTGGCATGCTGCAGCAAGGCCCCTACCGTTTCACTGAGCTTAAACGGATGACTCCGGGTATCTCGTCGCGAATGCTCACCTTCACGCTGCGGCAGCTCGAACGCGACGGGCTCGTCGAGCGGACGGTGTATGCCGAGATTCCGCCTCGTGTCGAATACCGAGCAACCGTACTCGGGAGCACGCTCGTCGGACCAGTCATGGCAATTGCCGAATGGGCATTGACTCACCAAACCGAAATTGTCGCGTTCCGTGATCGATATGACCATGCGCAGGATGAATCGTCCTCCGCTCGATAGGACGGGAAGGGTCGGTTCTGGTCGGGTTGGGTCAGTCCTGGTCTGATCTGGTCAAGCAAATACTGCCGCGGTTGGCCGTGGGCCAACCTTGCCCTTGGCAAGATTGCTGCGGGTGAGCTTTGGCCGCGGTGTAATCTGCACGGGCGGAAGGTGCGGCGGGGATTTGCCGTAGATATGCGTTCTGCCCTCAATCGCGTATTTTGTGCTCCAAATTGCATGTCTACGGCCGATTACATATTTACGGCAAATCACACTGTGCCCGGCGCGCAGGCAACAGCAGACGCAAGCCAACACGCCATCGGCAAGGCACGGCGATAGCCGCGCCGCGGCAGACTCATATGCTGCTCTGCCCGGAGAAGTGGCGCACACAAAGCCTTGGGGTGCAGGCCGGAAACCACTCACCGTGGGTATGCAAAAAGACCTTCGGTAAGACGAAAACAGCAGAATTCGTCTTACCGAAGGTCGATTTCATACCGAGGCAAAAATTGCCCCGACGAAAGCCCCGGGCGCAGCCCGGACTCCCTTACTAGTGGCCACCGCCGGTGTACGGCCCGGTCTTCGCGAGGCGCTCCATGTGAGCGGCCAGCGCGAAGCGCGGGTCGATGGTGTTGTCTTCGCCCGTGACGAGCTGTGCGGCCCACTCGCCGATCTGCGGAGCGAACTTGAAGCCGTGTCCCGACAGGCCAGTCAGCGTCACGACGCGGCCGCTCTCGCTGCGGTCTACGACGGGCAGGCGGTCAGGCGTGTAGGCGCAGTGATGCACGCTCTCGCGTACGGGCTCTGGGTTGATGCCGTCGAACAGCTCTGCTGCGCGCTGGCCGATCTTGATGAGCTCCTCGCGGGTGTGGTGCTTCGGCACCTCAGCAACGTCGCGGAACACCGGCCACTCCGGGTTCGTGCACGCCTTGAACGCATAGCCGTCGAAGCTCGGGGCGCCGAAGAAGTGCACGGGGCCAGCGTCGCGCAGGAACACGGGGAACTTGTCTGGCACAAACGCCGCGGGGTCGCGGGGCATGAACCAGGTGAGGCCGAGCACCTGCAAGCGAAGCAGCTCGTCGAGCTCGGGTGAGAGGCGCGTCGACCACGAACCCGACGCGACGACTACCGACTGGGTGAGCCACGAGCCCTGCGTGGTGCGCACGACAACACCATCTGCACGCTCTTCAATGCCGATGACCTCGGTGTTGAAGAACAGGCGTGCTCCGTTGCGCTCAGCAACGTCGAGGGCGCTCATGACAGCGACCTCGGGGCGCAGCCCGCCGCCCTGCTCATCGAAGAGGGCGATGTCGTCATCGCTGATGATGTGCTGCGGGTATTCCGCGCGCAATTCCTCTGCCGAGAGCACACGGTGCGGGAGATCGAATTCCTTGACGGTGCCGAGCGCGACCTGCAGGTCGGGGAAGTCTGCGGGAGCGATGCTCAAGCAGCCGACCTCGGTGTAGATGTCGCGGCCCGAGTCTGCTTCGAGTTCGCGCCAGAGCGTGCGCGAGCGCTGGATCATGCGCACGTAGGTGCCACCCTCGTGCACCGCGGTGCGGAACACGCGTGACTCACCAGCGTACGAGCCGTGCGAGTGTACGCGGCCGTACTGCTCGATGCCGACAACGTCGAGCCCTTCGCGCTTGCTCAGCTGCCAGAGCGCCATCGAGCCAACAGCGCCGGTGCCGATGACGAGAACGTCAGTTTTCTGGAGTTCCATTTCTCTTTCCTCCGTGAATCAGTGTGCGATGTGTGCGATGCGGGGCGCGGATCGTTTCCCACGGTCGTGATCTGCGATCCGCGCCCCGAAAATGGTTAGGCGAGTGCGGGCTTGTCCCACAGATTCAGCTTGGTGCCGATGCCCTGCTCGAGTGCGTTGCGGTAGATCTTTGTTGCCCAGGCTACGTCCTCGGTGGGCATGCCGCCGACCGAGTAGATGAAGATCTCATCGTCGTGCTTGCGGCCGGGGGTCTGGCCGATGAGGATCTCACCCATGTCTTCGAACTGCTCGGGCTGCATGCGGCCGTCGCGGATCCGGTCGACGAGGTGCATGCCCCAGATGCCGACGGTCTCGTGCGCGGGAGCGGGAAGCTCCTCGGCCCAGGCCTGGTAGATCTTGCGGGCGTCAGCGACGTGGCGCGAGCGCAGGGTGAGCTCTTCGTCGAGGGCGAGGTGCGCCGAGCAGCAGATGAATGCGCCGGGCTTGACCCATTCGCTCGCGACGTACGGGTAGTTTTCTGAGCCCATCGGGCTCGGCACTGCGATGCTCACGATGTCTGCGTCGCGCACCGCGTGCTCGATGTCGGCGACCTGCTCGACGACGAGGTGCGGGAAGGTCTCGTTGGTCCACGCGGTGAAGGCGTCGATGCTGGACTGGCTGCGGCCGGCGACCTTGACGGTCGTGATGCCGGGGCGGGCTGCGACGAACGCCTCAAGTGAGGTGCGGTTCATGGGGCCGGGGCCGACGATGCCGACGACCTTGGCGTCTTCGCGCGCGAGTTCCTTGGCGCCAACGCCGGGGATCGCGCCGGTACGGTACGCGCTGAGCAGGTTGGCGCTCATGATCGCGAGGGGTGCGCCGGTGTCCTTGTCACTCAAGGTGAACATGAGGATGGAGCGGGGGAGCCCCTTCTTCTTGTTTTCGACGTTTGAGCCGTACCACTTGCAGCCGACGGTCTGGAATTCACCACCGAGGTAGGCGGGCATTGCCATGAATCGGCGGTCGGGACCGTCGAGCGGCATGCCGGCGAACGGCGACTCTGTCGGGAAGAAGATCTGCGCACCGTGCGAGTTGTTTTCGCTGCCTGCCATGCGGTAGTCGCCCGCTGCGAACAGCTTGAGGAGGTCGCTCATGGTGTCGACGCATGCGGCCATGTCGGTCACGCCTGCCGAGATCATGTCCTTCTCATCGAGGTAAAGGAAGTCGATCTGGGTGTCGGTCATGTGTATCTCCAATGATCTGTGGTTGACGTGTGTGGGGCGCGGATCGGGACTGCTGATCCGCGAAAACTGTGGGACCCTGTTCGGCGGTGTGCGTGGGCAATGCGTCGCACCAGCGCGAGCTGAGCGCTAGGTTTCGAGCTGCGCTGCAGACTTGATGATCTGGCGCAGGTAGTGCAGGGCGGGTTCGATCTCACCTGGGGCGACAAGCTGTTGGAAGACCATGCCATCAAGCGCGAACCAGATCGTCTCGGCGAGGCCGGCCTGGTGCAATCCGAGGTGCGCGAGCTGGGCTGAGATCGCCTCGCGGTAGGTCTCGTAGTAGCGGTCGACGTGCGGCCGCAGCTCCGGGCGGCGGCGCGACTCGAGCAGCAGCTCGTACTGGAACGCGTGAATGTCTTCTTCGCGGCGGGCGAGCGTCTCGAGCCCGGCGGCGAAGTCGCGATAGCTCGCAGACGGCTGACGCATGCTCGAAGCTTCGAGGCTCTGGTCAATGGAGTAGTCGAGTGCCTGCGCGATGAGCTGGTCTCGGCTGCCGAAGTGGTACCTGACGAGGCTGTGCGAGACGCCTGCCTCTGCCGCGATTGCGCGGTAGGTGAGGGCGCGCAGCCCGCCCTTCGCGACGACGGTGACCGTCGCGCGAAGGAGGGCGTCGCGGCCCGGCTGAGCAGGGGTGACCTGCTCAGCCGGGAGGGTGGTCGTCGACATTACTCGCCCACAACCTCGATGAGCTCGGTGCCGTACGCGCCGGGCTCGGTGCCGTGACCAATCTGCTGGTACAGCTCCGGCTTGCGCTTGCGCAGCACGTTCGCCCAGATCACGCCAATCACGAGTGCCAGCACGATGATGCCTGGCAGGAGGAAGGTGGTGATGTCGGGCTGTTCCTGATCCAGCATGAGCTGGAAGTTCATGAGGATCATGATGAACATCGTTACGAGCAGGATGCCCGAGAGTGCGGGGGCAATGATCCGCACCCATGCGCTCTTGCCGTGCGGCATGCGTCGGAAGTATCCAATCACCGCGAACGCAGCGAGGCCCATGAGGAGTACGAGGCCGGCAGCGCCGGTGTTCGTGAGCCAGGTAAACATCGTGAGGACGGGGAAGAGGAAGGACATGTCGCCGAGCATCGCTTCTGCGCCGCCGAATGCGTCGCCCGCGAGCGCAAAGCCAGCCACGACGACAGCCGCGATGATGGTCTGCGTGACCGAGCCTGCCCAGGGAGCGCCCGACTTGGTGGTGCGCGCGAAGCTCTGGGGGAGTACGCCCTCGCGACCGAGCGAGTACAGGTAGCGAGCGACTGCGTTGTGGAACGCCTGGAGCGCTGCGAAGAGACTCGTGATGAAGAGGATCGTCATGATGTCAGCGATGAGCACGCCAACGTGGTCGGTCATGAACACGAACATGAGGTCGGGGCCGAACTCGCGCGACGAATCGACGATCGCGCTCGGGCCGATGCCGACCGAGAATGCCCACGCACTGAACGCGTAGAAGAGGCCGATGATGGCAACTGCTGCGTAGGTGGCGCGGGGGACGGTGCGCTTGGGATCCTTGGCTTCCTCACCGTAGATCGCGCCAGACTCGAAGCCCATGAAGGCGGCGACGCCGAAGACGAGAATGAGGCCGAGTTCGGGGCCGAAGAGCGCAGCGGGGTTCAGCGCGGCGGTGGTGACGCCCTCGGGCGCGACCGTGAATGACACGATGTCGAAGATGATGACGGCGACGAACTCGAGTGCGACGAGCACACCGAGCACCTTCGCGCTGAGGTCAACGCGGTTCACGCCGAGAATCGCGACGACAATGATGCAGAGGCCAACCCAGACCCACCACGGTGAGGCGAAGCCAAACTTGGCTTCGAGGAACACCGAGAGCTGGAACCCGAAGAGGCCGTAGATGCCGATCTGCATCGCGTTGTACGAGACGAGCGCGATGAATGCGCCGCCGACACCGAGTGCACGGCTCAGGCCCTGCGACACGTAGGCGTAGAACGCGCCAGCGTTGGTCACGAAGCGGCCCATTGCGGTGTAGCCGACGGTGAACAGCGCGAGGATCGCTGCGATGAGTAGGAAGCCGAGCGGTACGCCGAGCGAACCCGTCACTGCGAACGAGGTGGTGACGCCGCCAGCCACCACGGTGAGTGGTGCAGATGCAGCGATGATCATGAGCGTGATCGATGGCACGCCCAGCACGCGACGGCTGAGGCCTTCGTCACCGGCCTCGGTCGCGTGTGAAAGCTGTTGGTCTTGCAGGGTCATCGTTGATCTCCTTCACGGGCTGGCAACGCTGCCGATGCGCTCCATGTAGCGCGCGAATCCCGTTCTTCTCAACGAGTGTAAATACGGGACTGTCCAACTGGAAAGTCGATCCGTGTGCTGGCAGTGCACGGGGTATGACAATCCGTGCAGGGTTCTTGTGCGGTGCTAATCCGCGCCCTCAAACGCACGATGGGCGCCGTAGGAATTCCCTACGACGCCCATCTGAGCGATCGGTGCGATCCGCCACCAATGCGGGTGCGGGTGCGGATCGGGCCCGCACTCCCGACCTATGCGACGGTCGTGAACACCTTGCTCACGATGCGCCAGCGGCCATCGATGCGCGCGAGGCCGAACTGGTTGCGGAAGTTCGCACCGAGGTACGCCGTTTCCTCCAGGATGGCCTGCGCCACGTTGCCCGTGACCTCGATGCTGTGGATCTTGTATGCGTACGCCGGATCTGCCGGCGGCGCGGTCGCCACAACATTATCTGCGAAGGCGACGCCCGACTGCGAGACGTAGTCGTCGCCGAGGTAGCCCCACATGACGGCGTCGTCGCTGAACGCCTGCTTCACCTTTGCGGCATCATTCGTGTGCACGCCTTCGACGTACAGCTCGACCGCTGCGCGAACTTCTGCTTCCACTAACTGTGTCCTTTGCTTCGTGCCTGTCCCCGTGATGGGCTCGTGCGGTTCGGGGAATTAGCCGCTGATGACGTGGGGCTCAGCGACAGCCTTGAGGCCCTCGACGCCGAACTCACGACCGTAGCCCGACTGCTTCGCGCCGCCGAAGGGAACCATGGGGTGGAGTCCGCCGTGCGAGTTGATCCAGGTCGTGCCAGCCTGCAGGCGCGATGCGACCGCAATCGCCTTCGCACGATCGCTCGACCAGACCGACGAACCCAGACCGAACTCGAGCGCGTTGGCCTGCGCAATAACGTCGTCAAGATCGGAGTAGCGGATCACCGGAAGTGCAGGACCGAACTGTTCCTCGAGGACGAGCTCCTGCTGGGGATCAATGTCAGTGATGATCGTGGTGGGGTAGAAGTTGCCCGGTGCCTCACGGTCGGGGTTGCCACCGAGTGCGACGGTCGCGCCCGATGCCTTCGCCGACTCGACAAGACGATCGACCACCTCGAACTGCTTGCGGTTCTGCAGCGGGCCGAGGACGTTCTGCTCCTCGAGTCCAACGCCCATCGGAACTGCGGCAGCAAACTTCACGAGCTCAGCGACGACCTCGTCGTAGACGTCATCGTGCACGTACAGACGCTTGAGCGCTGCACAGGTCTGACCGGTGTTGATGAAGGCGCCCCAGAAGAGATCCTCGGCAATGGCTGCCGGATCCACGTCGGGAAGCACGATGCCAGCGTCATTGCCGCCGAGCTCGAGCGTAAGGCGGGTGACGTTGGGGGCCGAAGCCTCGATGATGTTCTTGCCGACCGGGGTCGAACCGGTGAACATGATCTTGCCGATCTTCGGGCTGCGGGTCAGCGCGTCACCGACGGTGCGGCCGGGGCCAGCAACGATGTTCAGCACGCCCTCGGGCAGTACCTGGTTCATCACCTTCACGAGTGCGAGCACCGAGAGCGCGGTCGTGTCTGCCGGCTTGATGACGACAGTGTTGCCCATGCGCAGTGACGGCGCGATCTGCCAGATCGAGATCATGAGCGGCCAGTTCCACGGCGAAATCGCGCCGACGACACCGATCGGACGGTAGTGCATCTCTGCGTAGCCCGACTCGTCATCAATGAGCACCTCGACGGGAAGCGGAGTATCAGCGGGAGTGCGGGTCCACGCTACGCAGCCGCCAACCTCGAAGCGAGCGTTCGGGCCGTTGAGTGGCTTACCCTGCTCGCGCGACAGGAGTTCAGCGAGTGCCTCAGCCGAAGCCTCAATCGCGTCAGCAGCCTTGTGCAGGTACGCCGAACGCTCCTCGTGGCTGAGCGCTGCCCACGCGGGCTGCGCCGCCTCGGCGGTGTCGATTGCCGCTTCGAGATCCGCGATGCTCTGCACCGGTGCGTCACCGATCTTCGCGTCGGTCGCCGGGTCGAAGACCTCGCGGGTTTCACCGCTGGTCGGGGTGATCGCTGCGAGCAGCTTCTCGTAGGTTTCCATTGGAGCCTCCACTTTGAGTCCTGTAGTTGATACCAGGCTACGCTTCGGGTCGCGGCTGGGGCTTGTCGCCGCAGGAAGCGTCGTTGACTTTCCGTGCCGAGGTTGAACTTCCGGCCGCACGCAGCCCCGCGTGCGTGAAAGCCTGCCAGGAAGATCGCGAGCACCGTCGCCGCGTCAGAGAGGACTCACCAATGCCGGAACAGTCGACCACCGAAACCTCACCAAAGAGTGTCATCGTCGTTGGCGCAGGATCTGCAGGATCCGTCGTTGCCCGCCGTCTCGCCGATGCTGGCGTCACCGTCACCATGCTCGAGGCCGGTGGCGAAGACACCAACCCGGCGATTCATGACCTCAGCCGAGCTGGCGAGCTCTGGCACAGCGCAGATGATTGGGACTACTACACGACCCCGCAGGCAGGAGCTGCAGGCCGCCGCATGCATCTGCCGCGCGGCAAGGTGCTCGGCGGATCGCACGCGCTCAACGCCATGATCTGGGTGCGCTGCTCACCCCTCGACTTCGATCACTGGGCAGCGCTCGGCAACGACGGTTGGGCGTGGAACGACGTGCTGCCCGTCTACCGAGACATCGAAAACTTCTCTGGCGGAGCATCAGCGCTGCACGGAGACCAGGGTCTGCTCGACGTCACCGATGACTATGAGCTGTCACCCATCCAGCAGTCGATCATTGACGCTGGCATCGAAGAAGGCCTCGCCCACAACCTCGACTACAACGGTGACTCGCTCGAAGGAGTCTCGAAGCAGCAGGTCACCATTCGCGATAGTGAGCGCCTGAACACCTACATGGCATACCTCAAGCCCGTGCGCGATCGGGTCACCGTCGAAACCGGCTGCCGCGTCGACGAACTCCTGTTTGCTGAGGATACGGCTGACGTGGCAGGGGAGGCTGCGGGTACTGATCCGCGCGTCATTGGTGTGCGGATCACCCAGAACGGAGAAACCCGCGACCTGTATGCGGATGAGGTCGTGCTGGCCGCTGGTGCAATCGACTCTCCGCGCGTGCTGCTGCGCTCGGGTATCGGCCCGGCGGATGAACTGCGTGCAGTGGGTATTGAACCGCGCGTAGACCTGCCCGGCGTCGGCAAGAACCTGCACGACCACCTGCTCGCTCCAGTGATCTTCGACACCGAGAAGCCCATCGATGCACCGCGAGCCGGCGTCTCCGTCACCCAGAGCCACCTCTTCTGGAAGAGCCGACCCGAACTCGACCGTCCCGACACCCAGCCCATCAACTTCTCCGTGCCCATGTACGGTGAAAACCTCGAGCCACGTGGCGACAACGCCTTCTCGCTCATGGCTGGCCTCGTCACGCCAGCGGCCCGCGGCGAGATCACGCTCTCAGGCCCCGGTGCAGACGACCCCATCAACATCGATCTCGGTGCACTCGGCCACGAAGACGACGTCGCTTCACTCGTCGCTTCGGTACGCCAGTGCCGTTCCATTGGGCGTCAGCCCGCGCTCGCCGCAAGCGTGGCCGACGGCGGTTGGGGTGCAACGGAGATCTACCCAGGACCCGAGGTTGGCGACGGCGAAGACCTCGTCGAATACGTGCGTCAGACGGTCGCGACCTACCACCACCAGGTCGGCACCTGCAAGATGGGCGTCGACGAACTCGCGGTCGTCACCCCGCGTCTCACGGTGCGCGGTGTCTCCGGTGTGCGCGTCATCGACGCCTCGGTGATGCCTCGGGTGTCAACCGGCAACACCAATGCGCCCTCGGTGCTCATTGGCGAGCAGGGGGCGAAGTTCTTGCTGGCGGGGGAGCGGTAGAGGTCGTGGAGATCCGTCGCACGGCGGCCTGCGGGCAATAGCCAACCTGGTGAAATGGCCGGGAAGTGATGAAGGCGCTTCCCGGCCATTTGCAAGTTTGTTAGCTCGTTGCACGCTGGAAAGAGTGCCGCGCGGGGCTGGCTTTGCCTGCTCAGGCCATGTTCACATCGCGCACCGAATTTGTGAGCGTATTAATACACATACAATTCTTTTCATGCTGAACTTTGCACGTCTTACTGAGAGTAATGACGCTCGAACACTTCGTCGTTTCGGTGTAGCCGCTGTAATGGGTGCGCTGCTGCTAGGCCTCACCGGTTGTGGTGACCCCGCGGGAAATGACGTGGCGTTGACCGCTGAGGTCGTCGAACAGTCCCGGGAGGACATGTCGACGGTCTACGATACTGATTGCTACGCATCTCGTGAGAGCACGCTTCTCACGAGTGGCAGCCCAGAAGACTGCACGCTCACGCATCCAGATGCTGAGTTTTCCGTAGTGATGGTGGGTGACTCGCACTCAGCACATTGGCTTCCCCCAGTCGAAGCCATCGCTGAGGAGGAGGGCTGGAATCTCGCCTACTTCGGCAAGCGTGGATGCAGTTTCGGCGACTACGTTTCGGATGATGGTCGTATTGGCGCCTATGAAGAATGCAATGTCTGGAACGAAAACCTTCGTGAACACCTCCGCGAGGTGAAGCCAGATGTTGTGATTGTCTCAAGTTCTTCGCGCACACCGCTCTTAGAAGACGGTGAGCGTCTCAGCAAGGAAGCCAACGAACCTGCGCGTGCTGAAGGTATGCGTAAGGCATGGCAGGGTGTTGTAGACGACGGAAGTGACCTGGTCGCAATTCTGGATACGCCCTATTTGGCGATTGACTCTCCAAAATGTCTCCTTGAAAATCTCGGTGACACCAACGCCTGCAGCGCTACTTACGTGGACGCAGTGACTAACCAGCCTCATCCGGACAAGATTGCTGCTTCAAACGTTCCAGAGGTTGAAACAGTGCAGATGGCTGACCAGTTCTGCCCCGGCGAGGAGACCTGTTACTCGTACTTGCGAAACAACATCGTTTTCCGTGACGGGCATCACATGACGGCTAGCTTCGCCCTTTCCCTTGAGGATGAGCTCGCACTGCGTTTTAAGGAAACCGAAGCTCTCAGCGAGCACATCTAGGGTTTGCTGCAGGTAACGCAGCCTCGCTCTGGGGGCTGTGAGTCGCCAGTGGTAGGCTGATGTAGATTTTTTCTAGTTATTGAGAGCTTCAGAACTTGCAAGAATCTGGTTCTGAAGTGAAGCAGGGGTGTACGTACACATGGGTGAACGCTTTGAAGTCGTTGAAATCCGCTGGGAGCGGGTGAATCTCACACTCGAAGTGAATGCCTCAGGTAAGGCAGATCCCGTTTTCTTCCTGTGCCGCGCGGATCAGACTGAAGTGACGGAGGAGCTTCCCGTTCCCGCCCAGCGCGTAGGCGATGGTAAGTACGAACTATTCCTCAATGTGACCCAGTTCAATGACCGCCGTCAGATTCCGAATGGTACGTGGCAGATCTGCGCTCATATCGATGGCGAGGTGATTCCGGCTCGCTTCGATCTGAAGCGAGTTGAGGAGCTTCCGGATCGTTCACGAGCGTTCGTGTACAACAACAATCACTCGTCATACACAGTGACCTTTGGTGTTGCGGACGATGAGACCGCTCCCGACTTCTTGATGCGTACTTACGCGTTTGGTCGTTCGGGCAACGGTGTGAAGCGAAGCTGGATCCAGAAACGTCTTGGTCGCCGTCGCAAAGACTGGAATAAGACGAAGCGAGCCGCGCTGCGCGCGGTTTTCCGTGCAGGTCTGAATAGCAAGAAGGGCGATAAGCCCCGCATTCTTTTTGCCTCTGAAGCTCGACCGAATATGCAGGGCAACCTGAAGGCTGTCCATGACCGCATGGTGGAGCGTGGTCTCGACGCACAGTTCGAGTTCAACTACTCGTTCCGCACGGTACACACGACGTCGCGTTCTTCGGCGTTCCGTCTTGGCTGGGAACTCGGTCGAGCAGACATCGTCTTGATTGACGACTACTTCCCGATTCTGCAGGACCTTTCGGACACCTCGAAGCAGCGTGTCATTCAGCTTTGGCATGCTGGCAGCGGCTTTAAGTCGATTGGCTACAGTCGATTCGGCCAGTACGGTTCGCCGCATCTCTCAAACTCGCATCGGCTCTACAGCTACGCAATTGCTGGCTCACAGCACCTTCGCGATGTGTATGCCGAGGCGTTCGGTATCGAACGTGAAGCAGTCATCGCAACCGGTCTGCCCCGTATCGATCAGTTCCTCCGTGAGGGGCGCGTCGATGAGGTTCGTCCGGGCTTCGAACGGGATTACCCGAACGCAGTCGGAAAGCGCACGATCCTCTTTGCGCCGACCTTCCGTGGACAGGGCGCACCCGATGCGCACTACCCCTACGAGAAGATCGATTTCGAAGCGCTGTACGAGGCATGTGGCGAAGACAGCGTCGTGCTGTTCCGACAGCATCATTTTGTCGTCGAACCGGCCCCGATCCCCGATCACTTGCGTGATCGCTTGATCGATGTGTCGGCCTTCCCCGACACGAACGACCTGTTGTTGCTGTCAGATGTCATGATCACGGATTACTCTTCGATCATCTACGAGTACTCTCTGCTTCGTCGCCCGATGCTCTTCTTTGCATACGATCTCGACGTATATTCGGCGACTCGCGGTATGCACCGTGACTACCACGAAGTAGCTCCCGGCCCCATCGCTTCGAACTTCACTGAATTGCTCGAACTGATCCGTGAACCCAACCTCTCGACTGAAAAGACTGAGGCGTTCCTCGCAGAGAACTTCGATCACATCGATACGAACAACTCTGACCGCGTAATCGATCAGTTGATCCTGTCCGACCCCAAGACCACCAAGGCGGCGTAAAACATGTCCAACATCGCAGTAGTGTTTGCCGGCGGAGTTGGCTCGCGCATGAAGACGAGCACCCGCCCGAAGCAGTTCCTCGAGATTCACGGTCGTCCCGTTATCGTGCACACGCTTGAGGTATTTGAACGTCACCCTGAGATTGACGGCATCGCGGTTTCGATTCTCCCCGAATGGCGGGAGCACTTTGAACGCATCGTGGCGCGCTATGAGCTCCACAAGGTTCGCTGGATCGTTGATGGTGGTGCGACCGGCCAGGAGTCACGCCACAAGGCGCTTCGCGCCGTCGTCGCAGATGAAGGTGATGATGCGGTAGTGCTTATCCACGATGGTGTGCGTCCATTGATTGATGCGGACCTCGTGTCTAACAACATTCAGGCGGTCAAGCAGCATGGCTCTGCAATCACTTGCACGAAGATGACCGAGACGGTTGTCGTCGCTGATGGCGAAGGCATTGGCGAGGTTATCCCTCGTGACCCGCTGTGGACCGCACAGGCTCCGCAGAGCTTCCTCGCGGGCGATGTGCTTGGCGTATACGACCAGGCCGTTGCCGACGGAGAATACGATTCGATCGACTCCTGCTCACTCATGCGTCATTACGGTCGCACCCTGCACCGCGTTGAGGGTCCCCGAACAAACATCAAGATTACGACTGCCTCGGATTACTACATCTGCCGCACGTTCATGACCCTCGCAGAAGACCGGGAGGCATTCGGTGCAGAGTAACGACATCGTAGTTTTCGATTCTCCGGTATTCCAGGAGGACGCACGTGCGATCGCTTCGGCGGAACTTCCCTGGGAGAAATACCGCGGTCACCGCATCCTCGTGACCGGCGCATCTGGCATGATCCCGATGTACATTGTGGGCGCGCTCCTCGCTGCGAATGAGTTGCATGACCTTGGGCTCACTGTCGTGGGTCTCGTGCGTAACCGCGCGAAGGCAGAGTCACGTTTCGGTGCCGCACTTTCGAACCCTGCGTTTGAACTCGCCGTGGGTGATGTGAGTGACGCAGAATCCTTGCCTGCTGGCAGCTTCGAGACGGTGTTCCATGGGGCATCGCCCGCTCGTCCGGCGCTGCACAACCAGTCGCCGACGACGACGCTGAAAGCAAACGTGCTCGGTACGATCAATCTGCTCGACGCACAGGTCGCTGGTGGGGGCGGATCGTTCGTTCTCCTGTCTTCTTCCGAGGTGTACGGCGCAGTTTCCGGCACTGACCTGATCGCTGAGGATGCGCAGGGTGTTCTCGGTCACTTTGCTCCTCGTGCAGCCTATTCAGAGGGCAAGCGCGTCGCTGAGACAGCGCTTGCTGCGTACCAGGCTGAATTCGGCATCCGCCCGCTCGTGCTGCGCTTTGGGCACATTTATGGTCCTGGTATGGCGCTCGATGATGGCCGAGTTCAGGCTGACTTCTTGGCAGACGTCGTTCTCGGTCGCAACATTCGAATGATGAGCGCAGGCGCAGCAACACGTACCTATACCTATGTTGCAGATGCCGCGCTGGGCACGTTCACTGCGCACCTCAAGGGTGACGACAGCGTGTACAACGTCGCAGACAACGCTGGCAACATTAGTATTCGTCAGCTGGCGGAGATCTTCGTTTCTGCACGTCCCGCTAAGGGCATCGAGCTTGAATTCGCGAATCCGGATGATAGCCGCTCGTTCTCGCCTGTTGCTTCGCTCGGTCTTGATTCGAGCCGCCTGAGCGCGCTTGGCTGGTCACCGCGGGTTAGTCTTGCAGAAGGTGTGAACCGAGCGGTTCAATCGTTCGAGGAAGCTACGAACTAGAACTCGTAGTTCGCTTAAGCTCGGGGTGAAGTCTTGCATCACCCCGACACACTTTTACCGCCGATATTTGGCGCGTTATACGGAGTAAATAATGTCGAAGACTAAGATTCTGCTGCTCTCGAACCGTGATTCAGACAACGTTGGCGACCAGCTTGTCGAAGCCAACATGGTCTCTCTTGTTGCAGGCGTGATGAAGAATCTCGACTATCACGAAGATACATTTGTGATCGATTCCCGGTCATTCGACATCGTTCCCCCATCGGCAACGACAACATCTGAAGACGCAACGCTTGCGAGGCTTCGAACCGCTGTTTCCGGCGCCAAGGTCGTGCTTATCGTCGGGGCATCGCGCCGTGACGGCATCGACGACGACCTAGAGCTTCGCACAGCGAAGACGCTCGAAGTCGCGAACGAGCTAAATGTGCCTGTGATCCTCTTCGGCATTAGCGCGCCGTGCTTTGATGAATCGAATGAGGTCCTAGTCCGGCTCAAGGCTGCGCTTAGCCTGCCCTGTGTCCGACACATCTCGACCTTTGAAGAGGATGCGTCGTTGGATGAATACCTCGAAGACTCACAACTTTCTGCGGTGAAGACTAGCGATCCAACAGTCTTTACAGATGTGGTTTTCCGAAAGCGACCTGCGCCTGTAGCACCCCTTCCCGAGATGAAGCGCACTCCGCTTTCGGTTACTCGAAGCGTTTTGCGACGGGTACCAGTGCCAGTGAGTATCAAGAGTCGTGTAAAGATCCAGTTGAAGAAAATGATGGGTCAAGATGTCGTACATAGCCCAGCGCCTGAGCCTCCTGTTGTGGCTTCCATCGAGGTCAAGCCCACAAAGCCAAAGAGAATCGGACTGCTAGTCGCTCGTGCCAATCTCTTCAACGAGCAAGGCATTGCTTTTACAGAGAATCAGCAGCGGCAACTCTGGCTGAAGACCATTTCTACACTTTCTGCCCGTGGGTACGAAGTGCGTCTATTCACGACCGGTCATGTTGCGGATGAAGCATTTCTTGAAGCAATGGTGCGTGGCGAGCTCATCCCACCCTCGATGGCAGCTGTGGTAATTAACACGCCAGAGGGGTTGCTTGGCGAGCTGAAACAGTGCGCTGGTGTTATCTCATTTAGCGCGCATGCAAGTATTGCGTCTTATGCTTTGAAAATTCCTTCAGTCGGCCTGGCATGGAACCCCGAGATTCGAGACTTTTACCAATCAATTGGGTATGGTCATCGAGCCCTGGAACATGGGAAATGGCGTGCCGATGAAGTGGTAACGGCCATAGAAAAGGCACTCGACAAAGGCGTCAAGAAAGACGAGAAACTCCTCCAAAACGTTTATGAATGGCTCTTTTTCGCCTTCAAAGATGTCACCGGAACAACGGCAGAAGCGATGCTTTCATTGGGGGAACTCAAGACTGAGCTGCCTATCTTCGCCGGTACATCGTCGAAGGAGTACCAGCTGAAGGCCCGTCGTAAATTGCGCCTCGCGTACGCTGGTTTTCCTCAGATGGAAGACGTCCGCAACGGAGAGCAGGAGTACCTGCGGTTCAGCATGGAAGAACCCGTGGACCCCACCGTCGTGTTCTATGAATCAATGTCAGGCGAGCGGGTTAACGACAATCCTTTGGCGATTTTCGAGTACTTGCATGCCCATCCTGAATACGGGAATTTCACTCATGTCTGGTCTGTTGGCAAGGACGTAGAGATCCCTGAGCGGTATAAGGAAGCTGACAACGTCATCTTTGTGCGACTAGGAAGCATTGAATTCCAGAAATACCTTGCAACGGCTGGACACATCGTGCGCAATGTTGGTGTGCCCTCATATTTTGTGAGGCGAGAGGGCCAGCGTTTTCTCAATACTTGGCACGGAGTCCCGTATAAGGCACTTGGCCGGGAGACAAACAACGCGAGGTTTGGTGCCCCTACCACGATTGAGAACTTCTTCAAAGCAACTCACCTGGTGACGCCTTGCTCCTTTATGACTGGAAAAATTCTGGCAGCGTATTCTGCGGTCGGTGCTTCTACTGCTGTAATCGGTGAAACTGGCTACCCCCGTGTGGACGTGACAGTGAACACTGAAGAAGCAAGAAAGTCTGAGATTCGGAAACTCATCGGATTACCCGTTGACGGTACTAGTCAGAGCAGACGACCAGTCGTTCTTTATGCTCCAACATGGCGCTCGAACGGTGATGGTACGTCTAGCGACCACAGCGAACTGACGAACGCTCTTTCGGCGCTGGCTGACGTTGACGCCGAGATTCTTTTCCGCGGCCACCACAGAGTGACACGCTTGCTTGGTTCTAACGCCATCGGTGGGCAACTTGGGGAGATTTTGGTGCCCCCGCAGAGCATCAGTACAAATGAGCTGCTTTCTGTCGTCGACGTATTGATTACCGACTATTCGAGCATTTTCTTCGACTTCTTGCCTACGGGGAAGCCAATTGTGCAGTACCTCTATGACATTGAGGAGTACCAATCGGCTCGAGGACTCTATCTTGGGGTCGATGAATTGCCTGGTTCGATTGCAATGAACCTTGAAGAGTTGCGAGCGGCAGTCTCTGAAGCTTCTGAACTGGTACGGGCGTTTGATCAAGGCGCGGCTAACGCTGTTTTGCCTTTGCAGGGTGATCGGTATGCGGCTGCCCAACTTAGGTTTGCTCCACATGAAGATGGGCAAGCTACGAAGCGTGTTGTGGACTTCTTCTTTAAAGACCAATTGGATTCAGAACTCGTGCGTTCAGCTCGCGATGACCGACCAACTACCCTGTTCTGGGCATCACGTTTCAAGAAGGCCGCCGATGCAAAGGCGTTCCTTGACCGAGTGCTTGAAGCCCTCGAAAACGAGGACCGTCAAATCACTATGGTGATTGCGCGAGACTCGATCATGACAAAAGCCGATGTTGAGAGGCTGAAAGCAAACGCATATAGGCTCGCGGTAGTTCCGAGCGCAATTTCCGGCCCCAAGATGCTTCCTGAAGAGCAAGAGTCATTCTTCGAGTTTGTTCGTGGCCAAAAACTCAGCGTTGACGAGGTAAGAAAAAGGCTTGAAGAGGATGCGTCTCTCCTGCGCATTTGTGATCGGGAATACCGGCGACGGCTGGACGATGCCAAGTTTGACGAGGTAATCCTCGCGGACGACCTGTCCAATTTTGAGCTGGCGCTAGCTGCGCTAGCCGGGCGAAAGAAGCATTTGTAACGTCTTCTAAATCGGATTCCACCCGGTGCAAGAGAGGTGCGCTGTCCATAGCTTTTGCCGTGGATAGCGCTCCTCTCATTTCTCAGGTTGCCCCTGGAATCAATCGCCCAGGAGACAAATCCGAGGCCCTGAGCCTGCCGATTCGCCTATATTGCAGTGGCGTGGACTAGGAGGTGCGTCGCACAGCTCTCGGCTAGGCGCCTAGCGTGATTGTTCGGGGAACGTAGGGGTCGAGTTCGCCGCGCTCAATGCGCGCCAAAACGGCAGACAGGTCGCGCGGATCTTCTGTGAATAGCTGCGACGGTTCGTACTCCCACCACTTCGACGCGAGGAGATCTTCAACCATGGAATCGGAGAAGCGCTTTCGAATTGGCTTTGCCGGATTGCCTCCCACAATTTCATAGGGAGCTACATCCTTGGTGACAAGGGCGCCTGAAGCAATCACTGCACCAGTGCCAATTGTAATTCCCGCAGACAGGGTTACGTTCGCTCCGATCCAAACGTCATGACCGATCTGGGGGTACGAGCCCGGTTGTACAGAAAAACCCTTCGCGAATTCTCGGGTAGCCGGTGTGACGGTACGTGCAAACAGATGATTATTTGGCCGGAACATCGCTGCCGAAGTCGTCAAGGTGTCGAGCGGGTGAGCCGAATCTAAGAAGCGTAGACCTGTGGAAATGGAGCAGTATCGACCAACGGTTAGTGGCTCCGGCAGAGCCGAAAAACTGTACGTAAAGGCGCCAACTGTAGCAAACCCCTGGCTTTTGAGGCCGCCCGGAAGCCTTTGTACGCTCCGCCGTAGATCCCGACGTTTTCTTCGATCGTGACGGGCGCTTTGAACTTCGGAAGGATGTTGCGATCGTAGAGCTCATGCATGAGCGCCTCAGGCATCGTTACTTTGATTGCCATGCGAGTTCACTTATCTATGAAGAAGGGCATTACGTACGGCTCTCATTTTATTGAGTAAGTCCGGGCCGAATTTCCAAGTCAAAGTGGCAAGTATGCAAAGCGCCTAAGCATTGGTAGAAAGCACATCCCCACGTGCGGTTTCAACAAAGAGCCGCTCTGGTGGCGCGACAGCAGCGTTCCCGAGGCGGTGATCGCGCAGCGCGATCCGCGCACCGCGAAGGGGGTCGCTCTTCAGCAGGCGGACCAGCTGCGCGGCCCAGGACGAAGCGTCCTCCGTGAAGAGGTAGCAGCCGTCCTCATTCTGCACGCCAGCGCTGGTTGTCGGGATGAAAACTCCGAGGGGCTTGCCTGAGTAGAGGTAGTCCGAGAGGACTGCCGAAACGTCAGAGATCATCGCATCGCTGAGGTTGAAGCACTCTTTGATCGAGAGTTCGTGCGTGGCACGGCGGCCGAAGACGTGGTCGGTTCCAGTGGTGGCTGCGTGCTCGCTGAGGCGACGGTCAATCTCTGCAGCTGCATCGGCAGTCGATGGGTACCGCCAGGTGTACGGATGTGGGCGGAAGACAACGCGACAGCCATGTTCCAGCGCCAGACTGATGAGGTCAGCCGCGTAGGGGAGTGAGGTGTGCGAAGTTGCCTCGAAATCTCCGCGCCAGGTCGGGGCGTAGAGCAATGTCGGTTGCTGCTTGCTGGAGACAGGCTGATCGCTCTGCTCGATGCCGGACACCTGCGGGCGACCGACGATCGCGATGGCGTTCTGGTCGATCCGCACGCCATGCTCTGCGAATCGATCGACACCGGCCTGGCCAGCGAGATACACGCGGTCGAACAGGCGGAAGGTGCGCGTGGCACTCGAACCCTTATCGCTGTCACCGTGGCCGAGCTGGATGTGCTGCAGATGTTCGAAGCGGGTGATCTGGTTATTGCGGTCAGCGAGGTTCACGTAAAAGACGCTCGTTGCCGAGGAGACAAGGAGCTGTTCAGCGTCGAGTGCATCTTCCGCGAGCAGCACGGGTGCGCCCTGCACCGCGCTGGCGACACAATCGAAGGACTCGGCGCGGCGAACAATCACGGCGTAGGGGAGCGCAATCTGCGCCAAATACGGCAGCCACATCTCGAGCTGGTAGACCGCTTCACGCGAGCCGTCGAAGTGCACGAGGAACTGCGGCTTGTGAGCCCGGAGCTCGTTCGTTCCGGTGGCAAAATGCGCATCAGAAGCGGTACGCCAGGCGCGGTTCGCGCGGCGCACCGCGAGCATCGAACCAGCAAGAACGATTGCAGCAATGACGAGAACGATGAGGGTGACCAAGCCGAAGCCTACGAACGCGGCAACAATCACAAACACGGCCAGAGCAGCGGTGACAGCCCAAAAGACAGTGGCAGCCGTGTGTGAACGACGCGGTTCACGCTGTGACGATGGCAGATTCGCCGTGCGATACGGAGCCGGGTGTGAGAACAGTGCGCTGAGGGTCGCGTACACCGCCGAGCGAGCCTGTGCCGAAATACGTGTAATTCGGCGCCGCATCGGGGACTGAGTCATGGATGATCCTTGCGTACGCCGGTGCACGAGCCCGGTTTCGGGTACGTGCACCGTGGAGTCGGGAGCTAGACAGGTGAGTCAGAGCTATGACTCCAGACTAGCCACCGTTGGCCAGCGATGTTGACGTTGGCCGTTCAGGTTGCTGGCCTGGCGGTCGACACGAATCAGAGGAAAATGCATCGATCTGAACGCCAGTGCACATCACGGGCTTGCCTGTTAAGGTATCAATAGTGATATCACTAGTTCATGCCGAGCATTGACAAGATTCTTGAACACATGAAGGTGGCGCCTCATGCCCTGAGATTCGCAGATCTCGCAAAGGTTTGTGACTACTATTTCGGTTTGCCGCGGCAAACCGGAACTTCGCATCGGGTATATCGGGTTCCTTGGTCCGGTGACCCGCGCGTGAATATTCAAAGCAAGAATGGTTTGGCTAAGGCGTATCAGGTGAGGCAGGTGCTTCACGCAATCACCAGGATTTCTGAGGAGGAGAAATGAGCAACGCAGAGCACTACACGTATCGGGTTCGATGGTCTTCCGAAGATCAAGAGTTCATTGGAAGTGTTGCAGAGTTCCCAAGTCTTTCCTGGCTGGATACTGCCCAGATTGAGGCCTTTGTGGGTATTCGGCGGCTCGTGGAAAGTGTGCTTGTTGACATGACTGAAAGCGGCGAAACTCCACCGGTGCCAATCGGAGAACGCTCATATTCCGGCCGATTCCTCATTCGCATTCCCCCAGAGCAGCATCGTGCTCTCGCGTTAGAAGCGGCAGAGCAGGCTGTATCGCTGAACCGTCTGGCTGCCTCGCGTCTTGGTGTGGCTGCGTAGGAGGGATCTACGCCGCAAACACCTTCCGCCCGGCAAACCACGTCTCCCGAACCTTGGTCTGCACGAGCTCGCGCTCGGGCTGCGCAAACGGATCGCGGTCGAGGAGCACGAAGTCTGCCGACTTTCCGACCTCGAGCGAGCCGGTCTCGGCATCGAGCCCCATGGCGGTCGCGCCATTGATCGTGAATGCGCGGATCGCCTCGTCCAGCGTGATCGCCTGCTCAGGCCAGAGCGTGCCGGGGTAGGCACCCGTCGGATCCTCGCGGGTGACCAAGCCGTGGATACCTTCCCACGCGTTTGGCGAAGGGGAAACGGGCCAGTCGGATCCGCCAGCCACAATCGCTCCCGCATTGAACAGCGAGCGGTTGGGCTGCATCTGGGTCGCGCGTTCGCGGGGGAGTACCTCGCTGATTGCCTCGGCGATCGGCCCGGGGACCCAAATGAACGGGGAGATATCGGCGACGACGCCGAGCCTCGCGAAGCGGGGAATGTCATCAGGGTGCACGAACTGGCCGTGCGCCACGTGATAGGTCGTATTGGTGATGCCTTCGTTGCGGAGTTCCTCGACGACGTTCAGGACCGTGTGCACCGAGGCGTCACCCGTGCAGTGGATCTTTGCCGACAGGCCAGCCTCAGCCACCCGTCGCAACCAGTCACCGAGTTCGTCGTGCGACAGTAGCGTCTCGCCGTGGAAGTGGGCGCCATGCGCGTCATCCGGGAGGTACGGCTCAAGGAAAGCACCGGTGCGCGTCGGCGGCACACCATCGAGGAAGATCTTCACAAAATCCGGGCGGTGATGTTCGGTTCGGAACCGTTCACCCGCAAACACCAGGTCATCACCAATCTCCGAATACCCGAAAATCTCATCATTCACGAGCATCGAGCTCACGACCCAGGCATTGAGCTCGGACGCTGCATCGAGCGTGCGCAGGGCCTCCAGGATGTGCGTTGAGACGCCAGCGTCCTGGAACGCCGTCACCCCGAAGGAACTGAGAATCTCGATGCCGCGGCGCGATGCCTCGCGCTCTTGCGCGGCCGTGAGTGCACCCTGTGCTTCGGCTGCGAGGGACACAGGCAATGCCGCGGCCTCGAGCAGGACGCCAGTCGGGTCGGCACCATCGCACAGCACCCCCGGCTGGGCGGCATCGATGCCGGCAAGTTCCATCGCGCGGGTGTTCGCCCAGCGGTTGTGGAGCGAATCGTCCGCGAGCGAGACCGGGCGGCCGCTCGCTGCCTCATCAAGTCGTTCGAGCGCGTCACGGGAGTTGACGGCGTCGAGTCGGTCGCTCGCCCACGGCCCACCGGTGATCCAGGCGTCGGCTGGCACAGTCGACGCATACTCGCGCACAGCCGCAATGATGTCGTCGAGCGTTGCCCCCACCGGAATCGCCAGCTCGTACAGGTCGGTCTTGCCCGCGAGGAAGTGGTGATTGTGGACGTCGACCAGGCCGGGCATGACGAATGCACCGTCGAGCTCACGAACCTCGGTCTGGCTGGTTGCGTAGCCGGCGATCTCTGTGGCGGATCCGACTGCCAGCACCCGGCCCGCCGTGATCGCGATGGCCTCTGCCCACGGCTGCGCGGTGTTGGCGGTGTAGATCCGCCCATTCGTGAGGATCAAATCTGCGGTGGGGTGAGACATCAGCGGCTCCAAGATCGTGGCTGCTCCCAACATTGGGAGGCTGTGCGAAGAACTAAATTCTCCATGCGTAGAACTTAACATATCGCGGGATCATTTGCCGTAGATATGCAATCGGCCGTCAATATGCTGTTTGGGTCCTGATCTGGCATATCGACGGCGGATCGCATATGTACGGCAACCGCCTGCGAGTGCGGCGGATCCGCCTGGACTACAGGTGGCGGAACTCGCTTGGCGCTACCCCATACGCGGACTTAAACACCCGGCTGAAGTGCGCAGCGTCGGGGAAGCCCCAGCGGCTGGCGATTGCCGAGACAGTGCGATCCGCCAATACGGGATCGAGCAAGTCGGTACGGCAGCGCTCGAGACGGCGCTCGCGGATCCACGTCGACACCGTCGTCCCCGACTGCTTGAACAGTGCGTGCAGGTGGCGCGTGGAAATGAAGTGGGCACCGGCAATCGATCCGGGCGACAGGGTAGGAGAACCGAGGTGGAGTTCGATGTAGCTCGTGATTTTCTGGAGCATGACCTGGTGCGGATCGCGCTGCGCGGGGTCAGCATCAAGGATGCTCGAGAACAGCGTGCTCATCAGATCGAGGCTTGTGTGCGCGAGCTTAGCGCGCAGGCGCTCGTCGAGCGGAGACAGCTGGGTGGGGAACTGCGACAGGAACGCGGTGACCACCGGGGCAAGACCACGATTCTCGGCGTTCAGCGAAGTAGCGGTGAGCTGCTCGGTGAAGGGAATGGGGAGCTCGAGTCGATCTTTCGGGAACATCATGATGAGGTTCCGGAAGTCTTGGTCGAACAGCAGCGAGTATGGGCGCGAGGTGTCATAGACCGAGAGATCACCGGCACGCAGGACGATCTCGCGTCCGTCCTGCACGAGAATGCTTGAACCGGACAGCATGAGGCTGACCTTGTAGTACCCGCTGCCGCCGGCCGCGATGGTTTCGGCGGTCCGCTCCACGAGGTGCGGGCGTGCGACGACCTCGGTGAAGACGACGTCGTCTGCGTGTTCTGCAGAGGTGCGGCCAACGAACGGTTCGTCACGTTCGGTGCTGATCTTGAGGGGCACAAACGATGAGCTGATGAGGCTGTTGAACTGCTCGACGCCGCTAGTGTCGTCGGCCTGCTGGTGCTGGCGTTCGTGTGACGACCGCGGCGTTGTGGCCTGGGCAGCTTCGTTCGACGCTGGCCGCGACTGTGCGATCTGCATCTGTACTCACCTCATTGTTGTGCAGTGCGATGGGGCAAGCCCACCTTCCTTGCCGAGAGACTACACCTAGTTCCTTGGAAGGTCACTTTGAGGTGTGGCACAGGTGGAAACAAGGCCCGTCGGGGTCGGGTAGAACGGGCCCTCACGTGAGCGAACCCCGCGAAAAGGGGCCGTTCTCTCGAAAACCAGGGTTTCATACGCATGAAACGGGTGATCTCGACAGAAAGGCCCCTTTTCGCGGGGTTCGCGGGGTCGGCGGGGTTCGCGGCACTCGCGCCGCAAAGCCAAGGCACGACCTACTCCACGTCGAGCCCGTTCACGCGCTGAATCTCGCGCTGATACTCGGCGACGACCGACTGCGAGACGCGGCAGTCGAGCACGATCGTGCCGTGCGCTCCAGCCTCGGTCCAGTCGCGGAGCGCGTCGAGATCGGCCAACGACGACACCACAACGCCGGTCGCGCCAAGTGCGGCGGCCATGCCAGCGAAGTTGGCATCGGGGATGAGCATGGGCGCCTGGTCGAGACCCATCACGCCATACAGGTGCACCTCGGCGCCGTACGCGCCATCGTTCCACACGACAACCACGAGGCTGGTGGAGGTGCGGATCGCGGTCTCCAAATCGGCGAGCGCCATGAGTCCGCCGCCGTCGCCCGTCGTGAGGACGGTCGTGCTCTCGGGGGCGGCCGCCGAGACGCCTGCGACCGTCGAGAAGCCGAGGCCGATGGTCTGGTAGGCGGTGCCGACCATGATCATGCGCTCGGGAGACGCGATGGGCCAGTACATGTTTGCCCAGCCGAGGAAGTGGCCACCATCAGAGGTGACGTGACGATCCGCGGGAAGCAGCTCGCCGATGCGCGTCGCAACGGCGCGCGGATCGAGTCGCCCATCGGCGCACACCCCAGACGGGTGCTCGTCGAGGCCCGAGTTGCGATGGCGGCGCTCGCCGCCGGGTTCGAGTCCGGTGACAGTGTCGCGCCACGGCGCGGAAGTGCGCGGGGTGGCCGCGATCCGCGCCCCGAGCTCGGCAACGACTTCGCGAGCGTCACCCTGCAGCAGGGTGTAGTCGATGGGGGAGTTGGTCTTGGGCGCCGGGACGGCCGCGGCATCAACGCGGATCACGCGCGTGCCAGCGCCGAACAGGTCGCCGAAGCGCATCGTGAACTGGTTGAGGCTCGCGCCAACGACGAGCACCACGTCGGCCGATTCGATGACCTCCATTGCCTGGATCTGGCCGAAGCCGCCGGTGACGCCGAGGTTGGTGGCCTGGCCTGCGAAGAGTCCGCGGGCGAGGGCCGTCGTGGAGGTGATTGCGCCGAGGTGATCCGCGATCGCGTCGAGCTGGGGTGCGACGCCAGCGAGGTGTGCGCCGCGGCCGGCGATCACGACGGGGCGTGCTGCCTGGGTGAGCGCGAGCGCCGCCTCGTCGAGCTGGGATGATGCGACCGGCGCGACAGCGGTGGGGTCGAGGGCGGGCAGACCTGCATCGGCTGCGGTGCCTGCGGCTGTGTGATCCGCGCCCGTTGCCTCGGCGGGGGCCGAGACCAGGTCGTACGGAATCGCGAGGATCACGGGTGTCTGCGCCTGGAGTGCGTAGGCGACAGCCTCATCGACCGTGCCGGTGACATCTGCGAGACCGAGCGTGAAGGTGCGCACGCCGATCGCGGTCGCGTGCATGGTCTGGTTGACGTCCCAGGGGCGCGGGCCAGAGCTCGGCTCATCGCCGACGACGACGAGCATTGGGGTGTGCGCCTGCGCGGCCTCAGCGAGGGCGGTGAGGGCATTGGTGAATCCGGCGCCGTAGGTGGTGGTGGCGATTGCGATCTTGCCGCTTACACGGGTGTAGGCGTCGGCTGCGGCTACGGTTGCTGCCTCGTGGCGCACCGCGGTGTACGGGACACCGGCCTTGCCAAGATGATCGATGAGGTGGGCATTGCCGTTGCCCATGAGGCCGAAGCTGCGATCCGCGTGCTGGGCAAGTGCGCGAGCGAGAGTCTGCGTGAGGGTAGGCGTCAGCGTCTGAAGGGGTGAAGACATCACAGGTCCTTAGGAGTCGAAAAAATCGAGCGAAGAGATTCCGTGTATGTCTCGTCTGCGGCATCAGTGCCGTGACAGCAGTGCCCCTTTTTCGCGCACCTTACCCGGCCGGGCCGGGATGAACCTGGCCGAGCTGGACGAACTCAGTGTAGAGGCAAATTCCGGATTAGCGGTAGTTCTGCGTAATTTTTGCTGCGGCGCTATGCAGGGTGTCTACAATTTCGTCGACAGCGTCTGGAAGTGCGAAGTGCACGATCGCGAGGGCAGCCGGCGGCTCGCCCACGATTCGCAGCGGGACGGCGAGGCCAGACACCCCGTTCACGACCTCATTACGGCTCACCGCGTATCCCGCCTTGCGGGCCTCGATCGCGTCGTCACTGAAATCGGCGGATCCCAGCAGCGCCAACCGCTCCGGCGCCGACAGCGAGCTCTCAATCGCGTGGCCAGGGGCGCCGCGATCGACCGAGTGTCGCACGCCAGGATCACGCGCAATTGACACTTCAACATTCGATGGCTCGACCGTTGCGAGGGTGACCACCTCGTCGGCGTCGAGCACCGTGAGGAAGGCCGTCATGCCGAGTGAGTATGCGACGTCGGTGACGACCGGCAGCGCGGCGGCGTGCAGTTCGGGCGCGACACCGCGCGACAGGGCGGTGAGTTTTGGGCCGAGGCGGATCCGCCCAGCATCATCACGCACCACGAATCGGCGATGCTCCAGCGTGCGCAGAATGCGATAGGCGTTTGAACGGTGCACGCCGAGGCCCTTAGATAGCTCGGCGATGGTGAGCGGGGTCTTCGCGTCGGCGAGGAGTTCGAGTGCTTCGAGGCCGCGCAGCAGGGTGAGTGACATCGCCGCTGCCTCCGACTGAGTCGGGGCTGGTGCGCCGTCGGGTGACGTGCTGCGTGCGGGCGTCGTTGCCATGATTTCTCGATTCTTTGCCGGAGAAGTTGTGTCATCTCAGAATGAGATTTATGCTGAGTGTGCGATTATCGGAATCGCTGTTCGATAATCGAACAATATCGTAAACGAAGGCTGTTTGCGATACGAAATGGAGAAACAATGCAGTTCCACCACCACGGTTATGTGTCGACCGATCCGCGCGTACGCCCCGCAGCAGGCGTTGGCCTCGACCGCCCGACAGACCTGCCCGATGAGATCGACGTGCTCATCGTTGGCTCCGGCCCCGCCGGTGTCGCAGCAGCGGCTCAGCTCGCTGAGTTCCCGAATGTGGTGACCCGCATCGTCGAGCGCCGCGACGGCCGACTCGTGCTCGGCCAGGCAGACGGCATCCAGGCGCGCAGTGTTGAGACCTTCCAGGCGTTCGGATTCGCCGAGGAGATCATCCACGAGGCGTACCAGATCACCGAGACCTCGTTCTGGAACCCAGATCCCGCGAACCCTGCGAACATCATCCGCACGGGCGTCACCCCTGACGACCCCACCGGCATCAGCGAGTTCCCGCACCTCATCGTGAACCAGGCGCGCGTCATCGACTACTTCACCCAGTTCGCCCGCCAGGCACCCGCCCGTGGCGAGGTCGATTACGGCTGGGACTTCGTCGGCCTCGAGGTTGGCGAGGGCGAGTACCCGGTCGCGGTGACCCTCCGTAAGGTGTCGGGCCACACCGGCGCCGGCCTCAACGCTGAGCGCTCGGCTGACGCGAACGACGGCGAGACCCGCGTCGTGCACGCCAAGTATGTGATCGGTGCCGATGGCGCGCGCTCGAGCGTTCGTCGTTCAATCGGCGGATCCTTGCAGGGCTCCGCTTCCATGCACGCCTGGGGCGTCATGGACGTACTCGCGGTCACCGACTTCCCCGACATCCGCAAGAAGAGCATCATCCACTCGGAGTCGGGCAGCATCCTGCACATTCCGCGTGAGGGCAACCACCTCTGCCGCATCTACGTTGACCTCGGCGAGGTCGACGAGAACGATCACGGCAAGGTGCGCGAGACGAGCCTGGAGCAGATCATCGCGCAGGCGAACGCGATCTTGCACCCGTACACGCTCGACGTGCGCAATGTTGCATGGCACAGCGTCTATGAGGTCGCACACCGCCTTACTGACCGCTTCGACGATGAGACCACCTCGCCTGACGGCAAGTGCCGTGTCTTCCTCATGGGCGATGCGTGCCACACCCACAGCGCGAAGGCTGGCCAGGGCATGAACGTCTCAATGCAGGACGGCTGGAACCTTGCGTGGAAGCTCGGTTACGTCCTTTCAGGCCTCAGCCCTGAGTCGCTCCTCAAGACCTACTCGGAAGAGCGCCAGGTCGCAGCAAAGAACCTCATCGACTTCGATCACGAGTGGTCGTCACTCATGGCGAAGAAGCCAGAGGAGTTCGGTTCGCCCAAGGAGGTCGAGGAGTTCTACGTCCGCACCGCCGAGTTCCCCGCGGGCTTCATGACGCAGTACGAGCATCCGATGACCACTGGGTCGGCGGATCACCAGCACCTCGCAGCCGGCTTCCCCCTCGGCAAGCGTTTCAAGTCGGTCATGACGACTCGTGTCTCTGACGCGGTCGACATTCACCTCGGACACCACCACCGCGCCGACGGCCGCTTCCGCGTCTACGCGTTCGCGGATGCGTCGGGCGAGCAGCTTGAGCAGTGGGCGTCGTGGATGCTGACTGACGAGGCCTCGCCCGTGCGCAAGTTCACTCCCGCCGGAGCTGACATTGACTCGGTGCTCGATGTGAAGGCGGTCTTCCAGCAGGAGCACCACAGTGTCGACATCTCGAAGGTGTCGAAGCTCTTCCTTCCCGCGTCGGGCCCGTTCGGCCTTACGGATTACGAGAAGATCTACGCTGCACACCCCGGTGAGGGCACGGACATCTTCGACCTGCGCGAGATCTCGCGTGACGGTGCGGTCGTGATTGTGCGCCCCGACCAGTACGTGTCGGCGGTGCTCCCGCTCGACAAGCCTGAGCTTGTTGCGGAGTTCTTCGCAGGGATCCTCACGCCGCAGGCGTAGATCCTCGGCCGCTCGACCGCTCGACCAACTCAACCCCGCGAGATCGACCCTTTCTCTCGAGAACACCAGTTTCTACGCGTAGAAACCCTGCTTCTCGGCAGAAACGGTCAATCTCGCGGGGTTTTGCTGGCAACGGGCGTTCCCAGCTGCAATCGCCGCGGATGCACAGGAAAGCCCCATCAAGCTGCCAGGGCGCAAATGGCCACGCGCCAGCGAAGTGCGGGGCACTGAGCTGCATGCCCCCAGCCAAAAGAAATCCACCAGGATAAGAAAACGTGGCGCATCCTGCGCCGCCCTCCAATTCAGAGGGCGCAGCCTGCGGCCGCACGAGATTCCTACAGCCAGCGCACATTTGGGACGGAGTGGTGCTCAGTACACCTCAGCGGGCGCCGATCTGGGGCGCGAGCGTGGGGCTACCCCCTCGAAAACCACCCTTTCTCCCGAAAAGGCCCCTTTCTCGCGCATGAAACACCTTGTTTCGGGAGAAACGCCACTTTTCGCGGGGCTGGCGGGGTTCGCGGGGTCGGGCAGGAGACTGCATTAGACCGAAGCAGCCCGAAGCCAGCGGGCAGCGCGCAAAAACTACGCAGCGCCACCAGAGGTTGCAGCGATCCGCCCACCGGCGACGGTGACCCGAAGCGCGGCACCTGCCGGTGCATCCTCGGGGGAAGCCACCACCGCACCTGGCACGCCAGCAGCGTCAACCACCTGCGCGATCGCGTACCCACGAGCCAGAGTGCCCTGGGGCGACAGCGCCGCCAGCCGCGCGGCAAGGTGCGAGCCCTCGCGCGAGCGCTCTTCGATGCCGCGCTCAACGAGCTCTTGGCCGCGCGCGATCCAGCGCACCAGCTCCTCAGAACGATCGTCGACCAAGCGCTCAGGCGTCGCCAAGACTGGCCGCCCGCGCAGCTGTGCCACGCGATCCGCCTCGTGCGAGAGCAGCTGGGTGATGCGCGAGGTCATGCGTGAACGCGCTTGATCGATGCCGGCGAGCTCTTCGCCCACATCCGGCACCACGCGCTTCGCCGCATCAGTCGGGGTGCTCGCACGCAGATCGGCGACCTCGTCGAGGAGGGGACGATCCGCCTCATGACCAATCGCACTCACGATCGGGGTCTGCGCGTTCGCGGCCGCGCGCACGACGCTCTCGTCGCTAAACGGCAGGAGGTTCTGGAAGTCGCCACCGCCGCGCGCGACGATGATGACGTCGACTTCGGGATCCGCGTCCAAAGCGATAATTCCCGCCGTCACCTCGGCCGCAGCGCGATCGCCCTGCACCGCCGAGTAATGAACCTTGAACTGCACGCCCGGCCAGCGCAGTGTCGCGTTGCGAATGACATCTTTCTCAGCGTCGGAATCGCGGCCGGTCACGAGGCCAATCTTGCCGGGAAGGAACGGCAGCTGACGCTTGCGTGACACGTCAAACAGACCTTCGCTCTGCAGCTGGCGGCGCAGACGCTCGAGGCGCTCAAGCAGTTCACCGATGCCAACGTGTGACAGGTCGAAGACCTGCATGCTGAGCGATCCGCCCTTTACCCAATAGCTCGCCTTGACGAGCGCGATCACGCGATCGCCGGGGGCAAACTCGCCAGTGAGGCGCGAAGACACCGAACGCCAGATGTTGAAGCTGATCGTGGCGTCCTGGGTGAGGTCCTTGAGCTTGCCGTAGACGTTGCCGCCACGCACGTTCCACTGCGTGATCTCGCCTTCGATCCACACCTGACCGAGTCGGTCGATCCACCCCGCGAGCTTTTCGCTCATGAGCCCAACGGGCCACGGGGCATCACGGGTCGCTGGGGTGGTTCCTGCTTCGGCCATGACACCCAGAATACCCGCGTAGTATCTAAGGTTATGAGCGACGTTCTGACTTCTGCATCCGCCGACTCTCCGGCTGTGAACCAGCGCACCATCGGTGCCCCTGTGGTCAGCCTGGCAATGCCCCGTATGCGCCGCGTCGAAGGACGCCTGAAAGCGACCGATGTAGACGGCCCCAAGCAGCTGCTACTTGCGGCTCCGCGCGGGTATTGCGCGGGCGTGGATCGCGCCGTTGTCGCCGTTGAGAAAGCACTCGAGCGCTTCGGCGCGCCGGTCTACGTGCGCAAGCAGATTGTGCACAACGTTCACGTGGTCGAGACCCTCGAAAAGATGGGTGCGATCTTCGTCGACGAGATTCACGAAGTGCCCGAGGGTGCAAACGTGGTCTTCTCAGCGCACGGCGTATCGCCCGCTGTTGTGCAGGCGGCTGATGACCGTGGTCTCCACGCGATCGACGCAACCTGCCCGCTCGTGACCAAGGTGCACCGCGAGGCGGTTCGTTTCGCAAAGCAAGATCTCGAGATTCTGCTCATCGGTCACACCGGTCACGAAGAGGTCGAGGGCACCGCGGGCGAGGCTCCCGAGCACATCACGATCGTGAACTCGCCTGACGACGTTGACACCCTCGAGGTGAAAGACCCCGAGCGCCTCGTCTGGCTCTCGCAGACCACGCTGTCGGTCGACGAAACCATGGAGACGGTGAACCGCCTGCGCGCGAAGTTCCCGAAGCTGCAGGATCCGCCTAGCGACGACATTTGCTACGCAACGCAGAACCGTCAGGTCGCAATCAAGAAGATCGCGCCCCAGGCCGATCTCGTGCTCGTGGTCGGCTCGAAGAACTCGTCGAACTCGGTGCGCCTCGTCGAGGTCGCTCTCGAGTACGGCGCCAAGGCTGCGTACCTCATTGACTACTCGCACGAGGTCAAGCAGGAGTGGCTCGAAGGCGTTCGCACGGTCGGCGTCTCGAGTGGTGCTTCGGTGCCCGAGAGCCTGGTGCAGGATCTCCTCGACGATCTCGGCGATGCCGGCTACGACGACGTGCGCGCGGTCGTGACGGCTGAGGAAGACCTCGTGTTCTCGCTGCCAAAGGAACTCCGCCAGGATGCTTCCGGCAACAAGGACGCTCGCGCCCTCGGCGGTCGCGTTCGCCGCTAACCGGTCGAATCAATAGAGGAAGGCCCGGGCTCTGAGAGCCCGGGCCTTCTTTTGTGCGCCGGCCAGATCGGGGGAAAGCGGGGGACCCGATCTGCCGGAATCTAGAAATCTATGCAGACGCTCGCGTGAGCTTTCGCAGGCCGAACGCGGCGGCCGCGAGGGTGATGAGACCGAGGCCCGCAGCGAGCGGGAGCGCGCCAGCTGACGGGCGGTCAGCGCCAGTCTTCGCAAGCTGCGCGGTGGCCTGTTGCTGAGTCACCGGCTTCTGCGCAGTTCCCGTCCCATCGGGCTGAGGGGCGACCTCAGGCTTCGGCTCAGGGTCGGGCTTCGGCTCAGGATCAGGGTTCGGCGCGCACGGAACCACCTCAGCCAGAACCGACCAACTCAGCGTCTGTGCGCCATCGTCGAGGAAGCCGGGCTGGATCTCTGCGGTGACGTTCCACGCCTTCGCGACGTCGTCGTACGTCGAAGCGTAGAGCACCCCTTCGCTCACCGCGGGAATCACACCGGGCAGCACCCCGCAGGGGACGTTCTGCTCAAGCGCAGGCGCCGCGGTCTCGGCGTACGTGTCGACGAGCGTTGAGGTCATGACGATCGCGGCAGAGCTGAAGAAGCTCCAACCAGCTGGTCGCTCGTGCCACGCCTCAAACGGGCTGTTGCTCGGCAAGAACCCGCGAATCGGGAACGACACGGTGTTCCCTGGATCGGACACCAGGTGCGGATCAATCACAATCGCGTACTCGGTGCCGGCAGTCACAGCGAGACGTGGAGCAAACGTCAGCACCGCCCACGTCTCACCGCCTTCGGTCTCGAAATCGAGCGTGGCCTCAGCGACAAGGTTGCCAGGTGCGTCGGCCACGCCCGTTCGGTCGTGCAGCGCAGCAGAAGTGAACTCGTAGGGGAGTGAGTCATTGACTTGGAGACGAATCTCAGAGAGCGAGCCGTCTGTGTCTTGAGTGAAGAATTGCGCAATGAGGGGGAGTTCTGGCGCGGGCTTCCAAGACGCATTCGAACCGCCAGTCGGGCTTGAGACGCCGGGGCGGTCGCTCTCGTACGCTGCATGCGCGGAGTGCACGGATGTGAAAGCAGTAAGGAGCGCCGCAAGCAGCAGAATCGCTGCGAAAGCAACAAAGCTTCGTGGTGGGAGCGTCCGAGCTGCTTGGACTGGAGAAGAATTACTGTTCACGCTCGCAGCCTATGCACGGGACCGCCGGGCGCATCCTGTCGGGCGGCCAATTGAGTATGACGGCGGATCGCTTGGGTACGCACCCGGTCACATTTGACGGGAACTTGGTAACACACAGACAGGGGTGGTGCAGGTTCTTTGGGAACCTGCACCACCCCTGTGATGCCGAAAGGCTGAGACTATGGCTGCGTGTTCGTCGCCATGTAGTCGAGCATCTTCTGCACTGCATCAGGATCGCTCAGTGCCGTCATCAGCTCGGGCATGCTCGAGACCGCGATCGTGGTCGCGATGAAGAAACCGATCGACACCACAACGCCAGCGACGAGCGGTACCCAGAAGGTCACCTTCTTTGCACGTAGGCGGCGGATCGAGAAGATGAGCGTCAGTGCGTAGATCGCGAGTACGACGAGTGCGCTCACTGTACCGAGCGTGCCGATTGACGCGGGAACTGCCGAGCTCGACACCTCAAGCGCCTCAGCGATCATCGCGAACGATGACCGCAACACCAGCATGGACTGCGCGGTGAAGAGCGCACCCATGGCGCCGAGCACCAGCAGGATGATGGTGAAGACCTTGTCTGCACCACCCTTCTTGGGCGTCTGCGTCTGGTAGATCGGTTGCGGAGGACCAACGGGCTGGCCGGGCTGCTGCGGTGCGTTGGCGCGGTACGGAGCACCGGGCGCTTGCTGCGCCTGCGGAGCCTGCGCTGCGGGCTGCTGCGGAGCAGCCGCAGGGCGCTGTGCACTAGCGCCCGCACCAGCGTTCGAGCCGGAGCCAAGGTTGTGCGGGATACCGGGCAGCGGGCCAGCCGCCGAGGTAGCCGTGTCCACGGACCCCGCGGGAGCTGCCGCAGCGTTCTCCTCCCCAGGAGGAGTCCACTGCCAACCCTCAGGCGCGTACTCGCCAAACTCGGGCTTCGGGCGCGCAGTTGCGGGGTGTGCGGGCTTCGCCTGATCCGCCCCCTGTTCGGGGGTTACCGGGGTCGTGGACTCGTCGGTCATGCGCTGATCGACTTTCCTGCCGAACCGAGCTGCTCAGCAGCGAGCGCGATGCGTGCTGCCATGCCCGACTCCGAGAGACGGCCGTATGCGCGGGGGTCGTACGCCTTCTTGTTTCCGACCTCGCCGTCGATCTTCAGCACGCCGTCGTAGTTCTTCAGGATGAAGTCAACTGCGGGGCGGGTGAACGCGTACTGGGTGTCGGTGTCGATGTTCATCTTGATGACACCGTGCGAGACTGCCTCGGCGATCTCTTCTGCCGACGAGCCCGAACCACCGTGGAACACGAGGTCAAGGGGCTTCTCGCCGGTGCCGTACTTCGACTGCAGGCCGTCCTGGATCTCCTTGAGGAGCGAGGGACGGAGCTTCACGCCGCCGGGCTTGTACACGCCGTGCACGTTACCGAAGGTGAGTGCGGTGAGGTAGCGGCCCTGCTCGCCGAGGCCGAGTGCCTCAACGGTTGCCACTGCGTCTTCGAGGGTGGTGTAGAGCTGGTCGTTGATCTCAGCAACGATGCCGTCCTCTTCGCCGCCGACGACGCCGATCTCAACCTCGAGCACGATGTTTGCTGCAGCCATGCGGGGGAGCAGCTCCTTCGCAATGTCGAGGTTCTCAGTCAGGGGCACAGCCGAGCCGTCCCACATGTGCGACTGGAAGTAGGGGAGGCCGTCTCCGTTCTTGACGCGCTCTTCGCTCGCAGCGACGAGCGGGAGGACGAAGTTCTCAAGGTGCTGCTTGGGGCAGTGGTCGGTGTGCAGTGCGACGGTGATGTCGTACGCCTTTGCAACCTCTTCTGCGTACTTTGCGAACGCAAGCGCGCCGCCAACGCGGTTCTTTACGGTGTGGCCAGCGAAGTAGTCAGCGCCGCCGAAGCTCACCTGAATGATGCCGTCCGAGCCTGCCTCAGCAAAACCCTGCAGTGCAGCGTTGAGCGTCTGCGAGCTGGAAACGTTTACTGCGGGGAACGCGAAACCGCCGTTCTTAGCGGCGTCGAGCATTGCTGCGTACTGCTCCGGTGATGCGACGGGCATGTGTCTACTCCTTGACGTCGAGGGGTTCCGGCGCTTGGCCGGTATCTTTACTCAGTCTACGCGGTAGGATTAGAGACATGAATGAACCTGTATCGCTCGGCGATTGGCAGCCGGACCGCAATCTCGCTATGGAGCTCGTACGCGCAACGGAGGCCGCAGCGATGCGGGCTACCCCCTGGATTGGGCGCGGCGACAAGAACGCAGCCGATGGTGCGGCGGTTGACGCAATGCGTCGCTTCCTCGCAACCGTCAACATGAAGGGCACCGTTGTTATCGGTGAGGGCGAGAAGGACGACGCTCCCTGGCTCTACAACGGCGAGGTCGTTGGTAACGGCTTCGGCGCAGAGTGCGACGTCGCAGTTGACCCGATCGATGGCACCCGCCTCACCGCAGAGGGCCGCCCCGGCGCACTCTCGGTGATTGCAGTGGCGGATCGCGGCAGCATGTACGATCCCTCGGCTGTTTTCTACATGGACAAGCTCGTGTGTGGCCCCGAGGGCGTCGGCGTTGTCGACATCCGTAAGCCCATTGGCGAGAACATCCGCGCGCTGGCTGAGGTCAAGGGCGTTGACGTCTCTGACATCCGCGTTGCAGTGCTCGATCGTCCCCGCCACGAGCAGCTCATCGCTGACATCCGCGCAGCAGGCGCAGGTACCCGCCTCCTCATGGACGGCGACGTTGCAGGCGGCGTGAACGCAGCTCGCTGGGACTCGGACATCGACATGTGCGTCGGTATCGGCGGCACCCCCGAGGGCATCATCACCGCGTGTGCAGTGAAGGCACTTGGCGGCATGATCCAGGGTCGTCTCGCACCCAAGGACGAGGAAGAGCGCCAGGCAGCGATCGCTGCAGGTCACGACCTTGACCGCGTGCTCGAGGCAAACGACCTCGTTTCAAGCGACAACTGCTACTTCGTGGCAACCGGCATCACCAACGCTGAGTTCATCGGCGGCGTGAAGCGTGTTGGTCCCTTCGTTCGTGCGGAGAGCATCGTGATGCGCGCTCACTCGGGCACCATCCGCCACATCACCAGCGACATGGACCCCACCCGCTGGGACTAAGCTCCCTCGGCCTTGGTTTTGCGGTTAAACCCCGTAAAAACTAGGGTTTCTGGTTACTTCGACCGTTAACCCGTCGAAAACCAGGGTTTCTATCGAAAAGGCCCCTTTCATGCGTATGAAAGGGGCCTTTTCGTGTGAAAGGGGTTGTTTCGGCGAAGTTGCCCTTGTTGACACGCGCAAGCTCGCGCGAGCAGGAAGCAACACCGCTCCTCGCCACGTCAGATTCCCTCAGGCTGTGAAGTGTCGGTGCGGCCGCTGGCCGCGCCCTTCTCGCTCGAAGGCGGCGCAGTATGCGCCACGAATCTCGAGCCAATGAGTAACCATTTGACTTCAGTCGCGCTCGCCAGCGCGGACCTGAGCGTTTACAACCCAGGCAGCGTCTCAGCAGGCTCGGACGCAGACGCAGACGCAGACGCAGACGCAGGCTCAGGCTCAGCGTCGAAGCGAAGCTCGGGGGCGACCAGCGGGCGCACCGCGTCTTCGAGCTGCGCGGGTTCAGTGCCAATCTTGTCGCCGTTGAGGGCGCCAATCTTGCGCGCGGTGGGGAACACCTGGCGTTCGAGGGAGCCGACGTAGGCGTTGTAGTCCTGCACTCCGCGGGAGAGCGTGCGACCCAGCTTGTCGAGGTGTGAGGCGGTACGGCCGAGGCGAGTGTGCAGCTCACGGCTGAGGTCGAAGAGCGTGCGGGCTTCTGCGGTGAGCGACTCCTGGCGCCAACTATGCGCAACCGACTTCAGGATCGCCCACAGGCTCACCGGCGAAGCCAGAGCGACGCGGCGTTCGAAGGCGAACTCCAGCAGCATCGGGTCGGTGTCGAGGGCGCTCGACAGGAGCGACTCACTCGGGACGAATGCGATGACGAACTCGGGCGAATCGGGCAGCGCCGACGCGTAGTCGCGAGCGCTCAGCGCGATGATGTGCTCACGCAGCGCCTTCGAATGCTTCGCGAGTAGTGCGGTGCGACGGGCTTCCGCCGCTGCGTCGTCTGTAATCCCAGACTCGGAAATGTGCTGCGCCTCGAGGTACGCGTCGAACGGCACCTTCGAGTCGATTGCGATGGCCTTGCCCCCTGGCAAGTGCACGACCATATCGGGGCGCAGCTCACCGCGTTCAGAGGGAAGTCGGTGCTGCACGTCGAAGTCGACGCGTTCGAGCATGCCAGCGGCTTCGATGATGCGGCGCAGCTGGGTCTCTCCCCAGATGCCGCGGGTGTTGTTCGAACGCAGAGCGGCTGCGAGCGACTCGGCGGTGCCGCGCAGCTTCTCTTCTGCGCGAGTGGCCTGGCGCAGCTGCTCGGCAAGCTCACCGTGCTGTTCAGCACGCTGCTGTTCCATCGTCGTGACGGTGTGCTCCAGCTTGCCGACCGACTCGCGCAGGGGAGCGAGCTGCTGGAGCACGCGCTGCTCCTCCTGATCAAGGACCGCGCGACGGCGCGCGTCCTCCTGCATGTCTTGCAGCCGCTCTTCGAGACTCATCACGCGGGCATCTGACGCAGCAAGTTCTTCGCGCAGCAGGCGCGCACTGGACTCGGCCTCAAGCTTTGCCTGCTGCACGGCCACAGCAGTGTCGCGCGCAATGGAGGCCTGCTGGGCTGCAAGCGCAGCAGCCGCAGCACGCCCACGCACGACCGTACCCACGACGAACCCGCCGCCGACGCCGATGGCGAGGGCAAGCAGTACGAGCAGTGAGATGGTGAGACCTGTCATGGAAGCATGTTCCCACGAGCCACTGACATTTCAAGGTTGAGGCTCGCGCGCAGCGGTGATCCGCCGCCCCAGACGGAGGAAATTACAGCTTGAGCGGAATCGCCTTCAGCGGTGTCAGCCGCAGCCCGACCTTCTTCGCGAGCGCAGCCACATCGGTGACCTCGTGGCGCACCGCGGCATCAGCGATGATCGCGGCGCAGGCCTCGGCATCGGCGAGTGCTTCGTGGTGGGCAAACTCTGCGAACCCGGCCGCAGCGGCGGCGAGGGGAAGCCGGTGCGAGGGGATGTCGTACGTGCGGCGCGAGACCTGCACGCTGCACAGATACTTCAGGCGAGGAGTCGGCGTCACCGTCTCGGCGCACGTGCTCTTGATGACACCCATGTCGAAGCTCGCATTGTGCGCGACCACGACGTCGTCACCGATGAACTCACGCAACTCGTCGAGCTGTTCGGCCCAGCCGCGCGCCTCTGCGACCATCGCCGGGGTGATGCCGTGAATCTTGATGTTGAACGGCAAGAACTCACCGTGCGACGCGGGCGGTGCAATCAGCCAGCTCGCCCGATCAACGACCTTGCCGTCTCGAACGCGCACCATACCCACGGCACAAGCCGAAGACGGGTGGCTGTTGGCAGTCTCAAAATCGATCGCGGTGAAATCTACGGGCACCCGAAAAGTCTGACACAGCCCCCTGACATTTGGAATCGTGCGCCCATTAGGCTTGATCCGTGACCAGACTGCCGAAGCTCATTGCCACAGACCTCGACCACACGCTCCTCAACGGTGAGGGCCACGTCTCGGCTCGCACCCGGGCAGCGCTCGACGCGGCACGCGCAGCGGGAATTACGGTCGTACCAGTGACAGCCCGGCAGCCCATCGGCCTCGTGGACATTGCGCGCGAAGCGGGCTTTGAGGAGTGGGCGCTCTGCTCGAACGGTGCATTCGGCATCCACCTGCAGACGCGCGAGCTGCTCTTTGCCAACGAGATTCCCGCTCGGGTGGTGGCTGAGATTGTGTCGGCGATCCACGCCCGAATTCCGTCAGTGGTGTTTGCGGCAGTGCGCGATGCTGGCGATGGATTCCTCGCGCAGCCCGGATATGCCGCGCTCGCAGATTTCAGCGATCACAAGCGCGCGCCAGCCGAGATGGATCTTGGCACGCTCGCAGAGATCGCCAGTGAACCCGCGCTCAAGCTCGTCATGCGCGACGCGACGCTTTCGGTCGCAGAGATTTTTGCGGCAGTGGCGGATCTCGACCTCGACGGCTGCGAACTCACCCTCTCTGGCGCACCCTTCGTCGATGTGATGGCCGCAGGAATTACCAAGGCAGCAGGTCTGGCCGAACTGTGTGATCACCTCGGAATTGCGCGGGATGAGGTGTACGCATTCGGTGACGAACTCAATGACGCAGAGATGATCGCCTGGGCCGGTCACGGCGTCGCAATGGGCAACGCGATCGGCGCGGTGAAGGCAGTCGCAGACGAAATTACCGGCACGAATGATGAAGACGGCCTTGCCCAGGTCGTCGAACGGCTCCTGGCCAGGTAGAATCGTTTCTCGTGGCTCTTACAATCGGCATCGTGGGACTTCCCAATGTGGGCAAGTCGACCCTGTTCAACGCACTTACGCACAACGACGCACTCGCTGCGAACTATCCGTTCGCGACGATCGAACCGAACGTAGGTGTTGTGAACCTGCCGGATCCGCGCCTCGACAAGCTTGCGGAGATCTTCGGCAGTGAGCGAATTCTCCCCGCGCCCGTCAGCTTCGTTGACATCGCAGGTATCGTGCGCGGCGCAAGCGAAGGCGAAGGCCTGGGCAACCAGTTCCTCGCAAACATCCGCGAGGCAGACGCAATCGCACAGGTCGTGCGTGGCTTCTCTGACCCCGACGTTGTGCACGTCGACGGCTCGGTCAACCCGGCCAGCGACATGGAGACGATCAACACCGAGCTGATCATCGCCGACATGCAGACCGTCGACAAGGCACTCCTGCGTCTTGAGAAGGAACTCAAGAACAAGAAGGTCGAAGCCTCGGTCGTTGAGACCGCAAAGGCAGCTCAGGCTGCGCTCAACGACGGCAAGCTGCTGTCGCAGACTGATATTGATCTCGCTGAGATCCGCGAGCTTGGTCTGCTCACCGCAAAGCCCTTCCTTTACGTATTCAACGTTGATGAGGGCGTACTGCAGGACCAGGCAAAGCTCGATGAGCTTGCTGCGCTGGTTGCTCCTGCACAGGCAATCTTCCTCGATGCAAAGATCGAGAGCGAGCTCATGGAGCTCGACCCCGAGGACGCAGCTGAGCTGCTCGCCTCGACCGGCCAGACCGAGAGCGGTCTCGACCAGCTCGCGCGCATCGGCTTCGACACCCTCGGCCTCCAGACCTACCTCACCGCAGGTCCCAAGGAAGCACGCGCATGGACCATCCGCAAGGGTGCAACCGCGCCCCAGGCTGCTGGCGTCATCCACGGCGACTTCGAAAAGGGCTTCATCAAGGGCGAGATCATCTCGTTCGAGGACCTCGTAGAGACCGGTTCGATCGCTGAGGCTCGCGCGAAGGGCAAGGCTCGCATGGAGGGCAAGGAATACATCATGCAGGACGGCGACGTCTGCGAGTGGCGCTTTAATGTCTAACTCCCTGCCTCCGTGCCCGGAATGTGCAGAGTCGTACTCGTACGAACAGGGTGCACTGCTGGTGTGCCCGATGTGCGGTCACGAGTGGTCCACTGCAGATCCTGGCGCTGATGCAGCTCACGGTTCAGACGAGTCTTCAGCAGACGTCATTCGTGACGCCGTAGGCAATGTGCTCTCGGACGGCGATACCGTCACGCTCGTCAAAACCGTGAAGGTCTCTGGCGGCGGTGGCGGCACCATCAAGGTCGGCACTAAGGTGACGGGCATCCGGCTGAACGCTGGCGGCGCTGGTGGTCACGACATCGATGCCCGAGTTCCCGGTTTCGGCAACATGCAGCTCAAGTCCAGCGTGGTAAAGCGCGCGAACTGACTCAACGCTGGTAGTCGGCCGGCTTCCGACCTCAAGCCTCGAAACGAAGCGTTCATACAAAAGACCTCTTTCATCGCATGAAAGGGGTCTTTTGTCAGAGCGGGCCGGTTTTGCTGCAGTTGCAGCGGGCAGCACCCAACCCGCTCGCTACTTCAACGACCGCAACGCCCGCTTCGTAATGTAGGCAGTGGCTGCTGTCGGGCTCTCCGCATTCCAGCGTTCGCAGATTGCACGGGCCCACTCGGGGGAGTCCTTGGCAGCGTCGTTGATCCAGTTCGCGACGGAATCTTGTACGTATCGGTGCGGATCTGAGCGCAGCGGCTCAAGCAATGGCTCACCGAACTGCGGCGAAGATTTGAACTCGGCAATGTGCTTTGCCCACACGCCTCGCGGACGCAGGGATTCACTGGCGAACCGGCGCAGATTCGCTGACGGTTCGCCCGTCCATGGCGTGAGTTCGTGAATCGAGAGCTCGAGCTCTTCCGCCATTCGTGGCCTGACTGCCATCCACACCCACTCGCGCACGGTGAACAGATGGTCATCGGCAAGCGGCTTCACCGCATCCAGGAGCGAGGCCACACTGTGGCTGGAGTCGGCGGCAATTGCGAAGCACGTCCACCCGCGCACGGTGTCCGACCGATGCTGCGTTAGAGCGTGAATGTGATCCGCCCCCAGATGCTCGTGCAATGCCTGACCGATGGCGGTCATGCGCTTGAGGATGCCAAGGCTTTGCGCTGCCTCAGCCGCGAAAACGAGCTCGCTCGGTGCGTCGGGGACGGCGGCGGCCAGCAGTGCTGGATGGTCAATCACAAGTGCCTCTGTGAGGGTGCGTGCCTCGGCCTTGCCTGTGTTGAGCGCTGCGAGATGCTCTGCGGTGACGTCGCTCTTCTTTGATGCTCCAGGACTGGCCATGTTCAGTTCATTGCCCCTCACTGCGTGACTCACGGTGATCTCAGCCTAGATGGTGTGGTGGGTAGTCAGCTCCTGCCAAAGCCGTAGCGCCTAACCTAGGGTGAGCACACTTGGACCAAAGGCCTCACCACAGATGACGAAGCAGACCTCGAACTCGCGCATAACCTTCACCCGTCTCCCAGAAATACCGATTGAGCAAGTGACGGCGCTGCTAAACGAGCCGCGCAACAGCAGGCATATGCCGCTCGCGACGGCGTTTACCCCAGAGCAAGCTGCCGACTGGGTGCGGGACAAGGACGCGCAGTGGGCGATTCACGGCTTTGGCCCGTGGGCAATTTTGGTGAATGGTGAATTTGCTGGTTGGGGCGGGTTTGAAGCTGAGGCGGACTCTGCCGACTTTGCGCTGGTGTTGCTGCCGGGTCAGTGGGGTATGGGTGAAATGATCACCCGCAAAGCGCTGGAAACAGGCTTTGAAGAATTTGACGTTCACACGGTGACGATCGCGCTCCCGTACTCACGTCAGCCGACCAAGGTCGTCGGACGTCTAGGGTTCAACGCTGACGGAGAGGTCATCTATGGCGGCGAGCGTTTCAGGCGCTACAAGCTCTACCGGCAAGACTGGTGCACGGCGTAGGCCGACTCACCCTTCTCCCGAAACCAGACCAACCATCCAAATCTCGTCACGAAACATCGAATTTGCAAAGAATTCCCTCAGAAGAGTGAAATCTTCTCGTTTCTCAGCTACCTTGATGGGACTGCGGTGCGCGAAATCACCAGCGCTACCCAGGGCTTGTAGGTACCGAATGAAATTTCACCGGGCGGTGCCGGGCCGGAGATCCCAGCGGATTCTGGCCCGCCTGCCTGTCGAATCACGATGGAGTGCGGCGAGAAATGACGAAGAACGAGGTAGACGGTTCACGAGTGAATCGCAGTGAGTTCCTGCGCGATGTTGCGCGTCGCGCTGAGACCGACGTGAAGCTCACGACGGAGATCGTCAATGCGGCGCTCGCTGAAATCGTTGAGGTGGTGAGCCGCGGTGACCACTTGACGCTCACCGGTTTTGGCCGCTTCTACCCGCAGCAACACAAGGGGCATCGCGTGCAGAGTGTCGCTGAGGATGGCAAGCTCGCGGGCACCGACACGGTCGCGCACGTCGATGACTACACGGTGCTGAAATTCTCTGCGACCCGCACGGTGAACCGGAGCCTCGCGGCCGAGTTGCCTGCGTCATAGGGGCGCGGATCCGCGCTTCGCGCTACCGAACCGCACACCGCGCTACCAAACCCCCGCTTCGCGCTACCGGACGCTGAGCGTCTCTCGGCCGATCTCGACGAGCCCTGCGTCGCTGACGATGAGTGCGACGTCTGCCTCAGGGGCAGCGAGCGTGTATGCAATCGTGCTGGACGCGGTTTCGCCCGCGGGAATCTCAGCGCCCTCCGCTGCCTCCGCACCTGCCGCCACCTGCTCATCGGGCAAGGCTGCGAGCGTGAGCTCGGTTGGTGCTTCCGCGCCAGTCTCCTGCACCGCGCGGAAGTGCGTGAGCCAGGCCGCCAGCGCATCGACGGTTTCGCCAGAGGTGTTCGTGAGGTCATACGAGACCACAAGAATCGCCCCGCTGTCGCCGGGAATCACGCGGGATTCGGTGATCGCAATTGTTGTGCGAGAAGATATCAGGGTGCGGTCGGAGTAGCTCGTCGGCCCTGCCTCCGTGGGAACTTCCGTCTCGATGACGCTGTGCTCACCGTCACGTGATTCGCTCCCGGAATCCGTGCAGCCAGTGACTGAGAGGGCGGTCAGGCCTGCGATAAGGGTGATCGCAGCGATGCGTCGCGGGCTGATCTGCACCTGTGGCTCCACTCGTTCGGGTACTCAAGACACCCAAAACGTTATCGGACTGAGTGCATTATTTACTCATATACGAGAATGTTTGCCCCCAAACATTCGTTACGCTTGTTGTGTAACAGAACTCTGTGCGAGCCACCATGCGCGCACACTGGAAGATGGGGTGTTTGGTGAAGCTGAGGCAGATCCTGACGGGTGTCCTTGCGAGCGTGTTGGTCGCAGCGTTGGCGTTTACGGACGTTGCAACTTCCGCGGGCGCAGCCGCTGCGGCGGCACCCTCCCCATCGATCACCCTGAACGGCACTGTCACCGAGGGTGACCCCGGTGCGCTCACCTCGAAGTCGATCATCCTGGCGACCGGCAACGAAGTGAAAGTGAACTATCGCCTCGTGCCGAACTATTCGGCCGGCCAAGCATCCGGCGTGCGGGTGACGCTGTTCATGCCGTCGCTCGAGTTCGTCGATGGCGAGTACTCAGTGGTCGCGCGTGACGCGTCCCCGACTCCGCTCGGTGTGCAGGGGCGCGTGAGTTCCGGCGGCGAGTGGAACGTCATCTCTGACACCACGGTCAAGGGCGGCCCGCTCGTGCTTGAGTACGACGGTGACCTGCGTGGTGGCGCGAACCCCGCGTTCGATATTTTCCTGACGACCTACAACGACGGCACGAACGGTGTCTACGGTGGCATCCCCGAGGGCACCCCGTTCGAGATCAACGGCTTCGTCTCCTACGACATGTTCGACCGCGCTGAAGGCAGCGAGTGGGAGACCCCCGGCCAGCTCGACGACGAATCGCGCGTTGCGATCATCTCGTCCGACCTCAAGTGGGAAACGAAGATCGAGCCGTACGCATACGGCAACGGTGACACCTCGGTGCCGATGTGGGATCGCTACCAGTACTTCGATTACGTCTACACGGTAGACAACGTCTCCACGAACCCGGGATCGAATATCGAGGGGTACACGGGAACCTTCGATATCGATACGACCGACAATATCAACGGCATCATTCCGTTCGATATCAACCGCTTTAGCTACACCGCAGACGGCAAGACCGAACCGAACACCGACCCCGAAGCGACCGAGGGCGAGTTTATTGGCGTGCCTGGCAAGGGCGGTGTCTTGATCTACGACATCACCGATTGGGACGGTGAGAGCGAACTCACGGAGGAGATCCCGTACTCTTACTCGGGCGCCGGCGTGATTTCGATCAATCGCGAGCACGGGGCAGCGAAGCACGGACTGAAGCCCGGCGAGAAGCACAAGTTCATGGTCTCGCTGCCGATGAGCCGCCAGGGCTTCCCGAACCTCCCCACGAACTTCAAGCTCACCGCGATCACCAACGTGCTCTTTGCAAAGACTGCGAACTGGACCAAAACGCACACGGCTGTGCGCGAGGTCGATGTGCCTCGCTACGGGCTGACCTTCACGCACGCACCGGAGAAGCCTACGGTCGAGGAGGGGCAGCGCACCTACACCGAGATCTCCGCGATCAAGAACACCTCGAACGCCCCGATCTTCAACACCGATCTCACCTACACGATCGACCCGGGCTTCGTTGCCGATAGCGTCACGCTTGAGTTCCCGACTGAAAAGTCCGATCCCGACCTCAGCAAGTCCACCCTGACGTACACCTACACCGATAAGAAGGGCGCAGAGCAGACCGGCACGCTCACCGGCACCCTGGGGGAGTCCGAGCAAGGCGCGGATCATTCCAAGCTCACCTTCGATGTCTCGAAGCTGCATGCGCTCGACTGGAATCGCGAGCTGTCGTTCTCGATCGTGAGCGGTCGCCTGAACCCTGGCAAGACGCTGCCGTTGACGATCCGCGTCTATGGCGCCGCGCCGACCGCTGGCACCATTACCGATCCCGCGGCAGTGACATACAACGAGCGCTACGCGAGCAACGACGACTACGCAGAGGACACCGTCTACACCGACGTGCCGCACACGGTGCAGCGTGATGCCGTCTTTACGGTCGTCAAGCCCAAGCCGCAGGACGTGCTCAAGCCCGTCGTCGATGTCATCGGTGTGTATGGCAACGCTCGCACGAAGAATTCGACTCAGGTGCCCTACGAAGCACCGTTCCAGGCGGAGTACCAACTGTCGACGGGTGGCGTTCCCGCGGCCTCGTTCGAGTACACGATGGATCTCAGCGCGCCAACGGTGGCCCCCGGCGTCGCGAAGCCCACGAAGATTGCGCTGTCGGATGCGCTGGTGGGATCCGCCACTGATCTCGAACTCACCTTCATCGATGCGGCCGGTGAGAAAGTCACCACCGCAGACACGACGGTGACGCTCGGCGACCTCGCACTGACCGACGTCGCGAAGATCGTGATTTCGGGAAAGATGCTCACCCTTACGAGCGCAGAAACGATTGCTATCGTCGACTATTCCTCGGCACTGGCGATGGGCGGATCGCAGACGCTTCAGGCGTCCTTCACTGGCAAGCAGGTGCCGCCCGATACCGCGACCCGCACGGCGTCGAAGACTAACGTGGTGACGGTTCCCGAGGCGAAGACCACGGTGAAGATTGAAGGCTTGAACCAGGTCACCAAGTCGACCGGCGCTGGCAACTCGTACGACCAGTGGGTCGATCGTCAGTGGTACTGCTCGACGAGTGGGTGCGGTTCAAAGACCGACTACACCCTCGACCAGGGCTACAAGTCGCTCGGCGGCTTTGCGGCGTCGATCACGCGTCCCACGACCGCAGCGGCGAACAACGACCAGACGACAGTCGTCAGCACGACGCTGCCCGCTGCGCAGTTCGACATGTACTACATGAAGATTCGGAGCGATCTGCAGCCGTACCTGCGGTCGGTCGATATCTTCCGCACGGTTGAGGGCAAGGAAGTCCTGTGGAAGACCGTGCCTGCTGCCGATTGGACGGCAAACACCACCGAGGGCAATTTCTGGCGGATCGCCACCGCAGACCCCGAAGCAACGGACCTGAGCGAGACGTTTGCCACGGTCGACGCCGAGGGGCACACGTACTACAAGGCGCCGTTCGCGGCTGATGTCGTACCTGACCAGCCCGTGAGCCGGGTTGCCTTCACGCTCGACTTCTCACGTGCTGACGCGAACGCGCTGCCAGAGCTCAAGGGCACGACGAGTCGCGTGGTCGAATTCATGGGCCGCTTCTATGCGACGACGACGGACGCAAAGAAGCCCACCTCGGTGACCTCTGCCGACACCTTTGGCACGACGGCGGCGACGCTGCGCACCCACGTTGCAAACCCGGTGTACTCGATCGTCAGCCACCCGTTTGCGAAGTCGAGCACCGGCGCACAGGACTCCACTTCGACCGCGTCGAAGACCGTCACGATGGGCACCGAGGCGAGCTATCTCGCGAGCATTTGGAACGTGAATACCGCCTCGTGGTACATCTACAACGGCCACGGCCCTGACGTCTACACGCCGGTCGCCACGGAGTTCGACGAGTGGCTGTACCACTACAACCCTGAGTCGTTCCACGACAGGTTGACGTACGAATTCACGTACCCCGCAAGCCCGAAGGACGACAAAGAGTACAACTTCGAAGCGACGCAGATCACGCTGCCGAACGTCAAGCTGCTGAACTCCCTCACCGAACTGCGCGTGACCTTCAGCAATCAGAAGACCGCGACGCTCACGGTTGACGCTGACTTGCGCAAGGAGATCCTCGAGCAGCCGCAGCTCAAGCTGGTCTATGACAACTCGCAGCCGGCGGGTATTCACCGTGTCAACGACACGACCTTTGCGATTTCAGCTGGCGTCACAGCCACGTACCCCAAGACGTTTGAGGCGAGCTTCGAGAAGATCGCAGGCTTCGGCGATACGACGGCCGAACTGCAGGGCGGAGCCGGGGACAGCCTCGGCGCAGACCTCAAGGAAATCGACGTCAAGGTCGGCGGTGTCGTCAACGGCAACAAGGCACTGGTGGGCACGACGGCGCTGTACCGGGAGTCGAACGGTACTGCTCGCACCAAGATGGACGAGACGAAGGCGACGCTGCTCGGCGCGACGCCAACGCTTGGCGGCACGCTCGACATGACCTTTGATGCGCTCTCGGTCTACGACTACGAAACCGACGGCATCACTCCGACGACGAGCACCGTGCACATGGGCATGGCGAACTCGGCTCAGGCAGACGTGACGAGTTTCACGATGAACATCGTGCCTGACGCGTCATTCCGTTCGCAGCAGCTTGAGATTCCTGCGGCGATCTTCGACGCAGACTGGCGCACGGCGAGCGTGAAGATCACGCAGCCAAGCGGCAAGCCCGTTGAGATTCCGCTCGACCGGTTCAGCTTGAACCCCGACACTGATCGCTACGAGCTCGACCTCGTCGCGCTGTTCGAGGCGCAGGGTGACGAAGCTGCGCTGCTGACGATGAAGACTGTCCCGGTCACCTTCGGTGGCAAGTCAGACCTCCTGCAGCTCGCAATCAGCAACATCAGCATTGATTTTGCCGCGGCGACTGATGAGACCCGCATGTGGGGTTCCTTCGCTCGCGAAAGCGACCCGACGCTGTCGGCGCGCATGATCGACGGCAGCTACGCCTTCCTGACGGGAATCTGGGTCGACGAGACTGCAGCCGGTCATGACTGGAACTCGAAGCCCTCGTTCCGTGCAGAAGGCACCAAGCTCGACGCAGGAAACTACGCGTACACCTCGTTCCGCGTGCACGTGACCGACATGAAGAGTCCGCAGCGCTTCACCGTCAACGCGGGCGGCAGCAACTCGGGCATGACCCCCACGCTTTCAAAGACGACGTCGGCGGCGCCCGTGCTCCACAACCGCGTGAGCAGCCTGCAGCTGCTTGGCATGCACCTGAACAACGACCTCACGAAGGCGACGGGATCCGCGAACTACCTGTTCGACGCCGATACCGACGGTCCGATCGCGGCCAACAACATGGTGGTGGGTGACACCGCGAAGGTGCTCTACGAACTGCGCAACGCGGCGACCCCCGGCAACGGTGGCATGCCGGTTGCCGACCCCTCGGCGCACTTCACCGCACCGCAGGGCATCGACATTGCCAAGGTGACGGTCGTGCAGCCCGGCACCTCGGAGACCCTCGACGGCGTGATCGCAACGGCTGGTCGCACCCAGGCGCCGGTCGCCGATGGCCAGTTCACCGTGACCGACAAGACCGCGAAGAAGCGCACCGATGTCGTCTTCAGCGGCGTATCGGTCGGGGCGCAGGAGTCTGTCTTCGTGCTCGTCGAGTACGTCGCCGTGAACGACTACGCGAAGGATCCCGCCAAGGAGCTTGGCGCGACCCAGAAACAGATCGTCTACCCCTATTCGTACGCGCGTCCTGGCTACCAACATCACCTGCAGAACTACGTCGTGACCGGCGTGACGGGTGACGGCATTACCGGCTATTCCTCGGTCGCCGGCGACTACGACGGCGACAAGACCAACGAATACCTCGCGCGCACCTACGGCACGACGACGTACGCGAACCCAACGGGGCTCACGCTGAAGTCTGCCTTCACTGAGGAAAGCCTCTCGGGCACGGGCATGACGCTCACGCTGTCGAAGATCAGTAACAAGATCGTGCACAGCAATACGCACGCAACGCTCGATATTACGCTCGATACGCGCGCCCGTGGCTTCACGCTCACCGAGCTTCCCGCACCGACCTACCCTGAAGGGTTTGTCGGTGATTTCGATGCGCCGCAGGTACTGATCCGCGTCAATGGCCAGTGGGTGGCATACGGCAAGAACGAGCACTCGCTCGCAGGGGTCAATGAACTTCGCGTTGACTACGGCATCTTGCCGGCTCGCGACGAAGCCGGTGCAGAGTTCCAATTGCCTGATTTCACCATCACAGGCATCGGCCACTGGCAGGCGACCGGGGGAGCGGCGACCAAGAGCTCGGTCATCGCTTCGTCGGCCGTCCTCACGCTCACGCACCACGATGGTGCGCAGGCTGAGAATCCTGCCGTCGCAAGCTACTCAGTGACCGCGACTGACCAGCAGACGATCTACAAGGCGATTCCGGTCGTGGAGTTGAACCTGCAGTCGTTCGACACCGCTGACGAGGCTGCCGCCGAGTACACCGATGCGTCTGCCGCACAGCTCGGCAAGACCTCGTACCTTCCCGGTGACGACGTCCACATGAAGCTCACTGCCCGCAACGCGGACACGCCCGCGGCAACCAACACCGGATTCGGCAAGGCGCCCCTGCTCGAGCCGATCATGTACGACAAGATCCCCGAGTACATCACGAGCGATCTTGAAGCGTTCACCACCGGCGGCACGCTCGACGTCGCGGCCGCAATCGCGGCTGGCAAGCTCACGATCAACCGGTACGACCGCACTGGCCAGCTCATTTCTGGAGCGGATCTCCCTGCCGTCGCCGTCGAAACCGTCACGGGTCTTGATGTGGGCGGATCGCAGACCTTCGCAAACAATCGCCACAACGATACGTACGGTCTGCTCTCTGCAACGGAACCGAATGACGCCTCGGGACTCACCGCGAAGAACCCCGCGGCGAAGATCAAGTTCCAGCTGCTCACCTACACGTTCCCCACGAAGTTGGGCCGTGGCGAGCGGATTGAGATCATGTATGCCGGCACGATCCGCGAGCATGACCTGCCCTCGGCGACCTATGCGGACGGCCACGCGGTCTTTGCGCCGCTCATGAGCTGGTACAGCGGAAATACCCCCGTCGCGAGCAACATGCACCAGACGAATATGGACATGGCTGCGCTGCTGCACGATGCCGGAATTACTGGCACCCGCAGCGACGAGATGACGGCGACCGAGTTCCTGTCAACCTCGTTTGCGTGGCAGCCAGGCAGCAACACCGAGCGCAGACACCCGGCAAGCAGCAGCGGCACGCTCGACACCTACTATGACTCCTCGGCGAACAGCTCGATGAGTCACAAAGCGTTCATGCAAGAGCGCGTCGCTACCACGTACACCAACCCGCTCTACGAAGCTGCGACTGGTGGAGAGGTCGACGATAACTTCGTATTCGTTGGCGCCTCGCGCGTGAATGACGGGAGCGTGCGTCACGGCGAACGCGTGCTCTGGGCACAGGATAATCTGCAGCTCAATCGTGCCTGGCTGTACGGCGCGAGTGAGATGCTGCCTGATGTGCAGCGGAAAGCGAGCGGCGTAGACGAAGCGAACTTCTACGAGTTCGACGGTTCGCTCCGGAAACCTGACAACAACATCACGGAGTACGCGTACGACGATTACACCTATGCGGTTGAACTGCACGAGCAGCTCACCGTTCGACTGCACGCCGCCAACCTCGGCGACCGCAGCATCGAGAGCGGCATCGAGTACCTCGAGGTGTTGCCAGAGGGCATCTCGCCCTACGACGGTCACGGCGAACTGCTTGGCGTGACCGCGTATGACGGCACCGGCGCCGCAATTGACGCTGACCGTGTGACGGTTGACGTCGTGCAGTCGCCGCGTCGCGACCACGGCTATCGTGCCCCCGCCCAGCAGCAGGAAGCTGGCAGCTACGCGGCGATGACCCGCGATGAGGTGGTGCCGTATGTGATCCGCGTGCAGGTGACCGGTGAACTCGGTGGCATGTTCAACGCTTCGGCGTCGACCATGCAGTCGAAGTACCAGTACGTCGACCTGCGCGTGCGTGTTGCACATGAATCGACGCAGCTCGTCGATGGCAAGTTCACCTGGTACGACCAGCTCACCGTGACCACGGTCGCAGAAGAGCCGTACCTCGAGCTGTATGACAATTCATACGGTGGCTACCACCGTGCGCCTGACATCTGGAACCCCCTGAAGTTCCCGAACGACGGCATGAAGCAGGGCATCGACGTTGTCGACCTGCTGTGGTCGAATTATTCCTATTCGACGTACCTCGCACTTGAACCGTGGGGCATGTACATCAGCGGCATCAATTCGCAGGGCACGGCGACCGAACTCGACGGCAAGCCTGCCATCGTGAACGGCGATCGCCTCGCACTGCGTGCACCGACGCTGCGTGTGTGGAACAACATCGAAAAGGACGCCGACTCGCAGACCGGCGGGGCCTCGTCGTTCGACAAGTCCCTGCAGAACTTCACCGCCGAGCTGTACGAAGAATTCACCGTGCACTCGACGGTCGAGAACCAGCAGGTCGAAACCGACCCCGCCTACTTCACGAGCGGGTACACCGAAGACAAATGGAAAAACCAGCCCCAAACCACGGGCGGCGCCCGCGGCACCTGGTTTGATCCGACCGTGACCGTCTCGCTCCCGTACGGCATCGTGCCGATGCTCGCCGACGGTCAGCCCGCCCGATACACGGGTAAGGTCGCCGACCAGCAGGACGTGGTCTTCACCGCCGCGATCAGCGACGTGACCTACAAGTCCTCGACGCAGGTCGCCGACGTCAGCGAGTACCTCGACGTCAACGTCGAGCGCACCGCAACCGACGAGGGTGAACGGTACGTTCTGCGCTTCACCGCGAAGAACACCGAGGCGGCCCGCGCTGCCATGCACGCCGTGAAGTTCGGCCAGTCGCTGACCATCTCACCGCGCGTGAAGACGGTCGACGGTCCGGTGCCCGGCGCGGCAGCTACGCTCGCCGCAACGGCTGACGACGCCAAGTACCAGCCGATCATCGCTATCGCGAACAGCGAGCGTCCGTCGTTCCAGCCGGTGGTGGTCGCTGCAAAGCCGACCGGATCGGTGCCGACCGGTGCCCCGGCCGACCGTGACCGCCTCGACTCCACGAGCGAGTGGCTGCACACCCCGACGAACGGCAAGGCGAACAATCTCGGTGTCATCAAGATCACCGAACGCTTGATTTCGCCGACGAAGATTTCGACCTCGAAAGCGAATCCCGGCGCGTATGGCGGCACCCGCATGGTGCTGCGCCGCCCGACGATCGTGAACAACACGAAGACTGGGCTCACGAAGGACGGCGAGTTCGTCGAGACTCAACTCGTCGACGCAGCAGGCGACTTCTGGCTCTCGCAGGAGATCACGAACCGTGCCGCGACGAGTGAGAACCCGTACGAGATGATCACCGGTTCTGGCGATGTGCACAATTCTCGCTTCGTGCTGAGCGCGTACGTTTCGGCCTTCGCTGAGCGGATCGGCGACCCCATGCTCGTCGTCGATGGCAAGGTGCTCGCTCCCGCGGAGTACGAGAAGCTTGGCTACGCGGTCAAGATGCTCACCTCAGACGAACGTGCTGCAGCTGGGAACAACGACCGTCAGCTCATCCAGTGGCGCGTGACGACACCGCCGAACGCGATTGGGACGAGCGGCAAGCTCGCATCGGGCGCCTCGATCACCGTGCGACACAAGCTGCGGCTGGTTGACGGCTACGAGGACACGACTCCGAATGAGGAGCCGACCTGGCACGGTGATGCACTCAAGATCGACTCGTACGTCTCACTCATCACCGATGACACCTCGCTCATCGCTGGTGACCAGCGTGAGGACGATTTCATCGTCCAGAACGCAGCTGCGATGACCTACGAGACGCGCGTCGCTGAAAACGAAGGCCTCGTCGATTACGACAACGACGGCGAGCTGGCGACGACGTTCGCGCACAACCCCGCGCGCATTGAGATCGTCAAGCCGCGCGGTGAGGTGCGTGTGAACACGACGCGTCCCCGCCTCGAGTACTCGAACGGGCGTACGGGTGACCCGTACTTCAACTCGTCTGACACGATCGAATACATCGTGACGCACGCGAAGAATACGGGCTCTGGCCTTAAGGAGTTCGCGTTTGAGCACACCCTGCCGACGAACGAGTCGAACGATCCGACGAACTCGCTGAGCACCGAACCCGTGAACAACACGTTGCTCTACGTCTCGACGGGCATGTGGGAGATTCCTACGGAAACCACCGCACTCCTTGCAGAAGCTGGCAAGAGCGTCGACGATGTCTTCGAGACCGAGGTATTGGTCTCGAACGAGCTCGCCGAGACCGGGTACGAAGCTGGTACGTGGAAGTCGCTCGGCACGAGCTCGATCCGCGTCAATACTGAATTTAAGGTGCCAACGGCCGACCGGCTGGGGAAGCGCAAAATCCGCGTGATTGTGCGTTCCCTCGACCCTGATTTCCTCGTGCCGAAGGGCACCAGGCTCGCCATCGATGCGGATCCCGACACCGACGGCAGCCAGGAAGTCACCGAGACCGATCCCGAGAATCAGAGCATCACTGAGTACCCGGCGAGCGTGACTGACAACGCGATGCGGATCGGTCTGCGCGCTGCTTCAGAGCGCAAGGCAACGATCTTCATTTACGACACCGTGCAGATGTGGGGCAACTACGTAGCCAATGCTCGTCTGCAGCTCGACAACAGCGAAGCACGGGCATACCTGACGCCTTCGCGCCCCGTAGTCAACGTCTATCACGACGCTACCTACTACCGGTCGGATTCAACGAAGCCGACCGAGGAACGCTACGGCTGGTCTGAGAACACCGCGATTAAGCCGGATGTCTCGCCGCACCTGAAGTTCCGTGGTGAGGTCGTGAACGCCGACGAGTCGATGTGGAATCCCGACACCGAGGGCAACACCTACGCTGAAGACACCCTCATCAATCCAACGGTGTCGTTCGAGCTGCCGTCGGTCATGACGGTCGGCGACAACTTCACCTATGTGCCCAACGATCAGATCACCGCTTCGCATCCGCTGAGCGATGATCACCGCTCGCGGTACGGCCTCACCGACAACGATGCGTACCTGTGGACGTGGAAGCTCGTTCGCGCAGACGGCACCGAGGCGAGTGCTGATTCGCACATCAAGCACACAAAGATCCACACGGGCTCCTGGCCCGGTATGGACCGCAACGTCGTGACCGTGTGGTTCGACGGCACCGTCTTCCCCGGCGACAAGGTCGTGGTCGATTTCATCGGCAAGATCGACGCCTACACTCCCGGTGCGAAGTCTGACGACCTGAAGTCGAAGGTCTACGTCACGAACAGCACCGGTCTCGTGCAGCCGTTGAACTCTGCACAGAACAGCGGCAACCGCCTGGGCTACATGACTGACCGCTACGACCTCGACGCGAACAAGCTCTTCAACGAGCGCCTGGTCTTCGCCGAGCGCGTGCTGTTCGAGTACGAAACGTACGACAACTTTGGCAAGCGCAAGGTTGCCTACTCAGATCTCAACCGCGCGGGAACGGTCTGGCCGCAGAGCACTCCCGTGCGTGAGGGCGGCACGCTCACCTACGAGCTTGCAATGGATAACACCAAGGAACCGGGCGGATCCACCGCGTACCCGTACCCGATCATGTACGACGTGCTGCCGTTCGCGGGGGACACCTCGATCATGAACGCGGCGACCTCGCGCGAGTCGATGGGTTCCTCTGAGCTCGACCTCACCAGCATTACGCTGCGCCGCGAGGGCGACGGCGGCGGTGTGTACCCGGCCTCCGAGTACACCGTTTACGTTGGTCCATTCAAGATGCAGGGCGGCAAAGTCGTTGCCGCTGACATGCTCGAGAGCACGACGGTCGGCACTGAAGCGTTCTACGATTCACTCGGTGTACCCGGCACTGCTTCGGCGGTGCGTGACGCGCACTTTGTGACGCTCGCACAGTTCACGGCAGCGGTTGCCGCTGATCCCGCGTTGCTTGGCGAGGCGCAGACGCTCCTCACCCTGTTCAACACCAAGGACGCATCGCTGCCGGGCCAGAGCAAGCTCAAGCTCAGCTATGACATGCGCTCGCCGCTGAACGCTCCGGCGTACATCGAGACATGGCAGCCCGAGGCGAAGCCTGCAGACGTCGGCCAGTGGAACTCCTTCGTTGGTACCCAGCGCAAGACTGGCTTCAAGCCCCAGGAATCGAACAAGGCTGGCACCTACGTGACCGAGCGCAAGACCTCCGTGTCGATCGGTAATTACGTCTGGCATGACGCGAACTACAACGCGAAGCAGGACGAGGGCACGATCATCACTGATGACAACGGTCGCGAACTGCTGCAGCCTTCGAAGGACATCAACTTCGATGGCACGGTTGACGATCCCGGCATCAACGGGGTGCAGGTCACGTTGCTCTCGCCAAACGGACGTCTCGTGGATTACGCGGGCAACTCCGTTGCGAAGCAGGGGGGCGAGTGGACTGTTGTGAACGACGAAACTGGCAAGGTCATCACGGATGATCTCGGTCAGACGACCCCGTCTGACGGTCCGCTCGTGACGACCACGCGCTCCGATATTCACGGCAACGCTGGCTACTACGTGTTCTCGAACATCACGCCTGGCAGCTACCGCGTGATGTTTGCATTCCCTGCGGCCTACGACCGGTTCTCGGTCACGACACAGGAACTCATCTCTGGCGCAGGCGTGACGGTCTACGAGCCCGGCTTCGCAGCGAACATTCCGGCGGCCAACGCCACGGAAGCGCTCGTCGCGATCACCTCAGCGCAGGAGATCACCACCGAGACCGTCGACAAGATTCGTATGGGCTTCGACCTCGGTGTTGGGCAGCTTGCCGACTTCGGTGGTGTCATCTGGAACGACGCGAACCGAAACGGTGTGCGCGATGCCGGCGAGCAGGGCCTCGCGGGCTACCGCGTTGCGCTCAAGGACGGTACGGGCAAGCCCGTGCGTGACGCACGCGGTGACGCGCTGGAAACCGTGTCGGCGGCCGACGGGAGCTACCTCTTCTCGGCACTGCCGCGTGGGGGGAACTACACGATTCAGGCGACGCATCCCGGCGGTACGTATGACGTCGAGATGCCGGTGACTCCGATTCTGTTGACGCACGATCCGCTCGCTCAGACGGACGACAACGACGGTTTCCTCCGCAAGAGTGAGTCCGGCGCACGCCAGGTGGTGACGAATCCGTTCAGCTTCAACCTGGAGCGTCTGTTCGGTGCTGACTTCGCGGCGATCAACGCGATCAACGTTGGTTTCACCGAGCGTCAGGACACCGCCGTCATCGGCAACCGGGTCTGGAACGATCTCAACCGCGACGGTATCCAGGACGCTAACGAGCCAGGCATCGCCGGCCAGCAGCTCGAGCTTGAGCAGTACGTTCGCGCAGGCGGCGAGTGGGTCAAGCAGGACGGCTTCACCCGCACCACGGTGTCGGGCGCAGACGGGTACTACTACTTCGCCGACGTTCCCGCGTTCAGCGGCGAAGACACTGACCCGATCGAATACCGGTACCAGGTCGTCGTGCGTGAGCTCACCCGCGGCTTCACCTTCGCGCCCACCCAGGCGGGCAACGACGCTGAGGCCGACTCCGACTTCTTCCTGAACGGCACGATGCACGAGGGAGCCGTCGGCGCGAACCTCATTTCGTTGCTGGACATGGAGGGCGGATCGGCACTCGCGGTCGACACCAGCTCGGTCGATCTGGGCCTCATGGCGCACGCCACCGGCGTGATCGCTGGCGAGGTATTCATCGATGCTGACGCTGACGGCGCGAAGAACGGCGATGATCGGGCCACCGAGCGATACACCGCAACCCTGCAGGTGAGCGTTGACGGGGAAACCTGGACCGACGTGACCTCGCAGCACGGCGTGAACGCGTACCGGTTCGAGGGGCTCGCGATCCACCATGAGGATCGTGGTGTGCTCAACCAGTACCGGGTGGTCATCACGGAGATTCCGCTGTGGCTGCAGCTGACGGCGCAGAACGCTGGTACCGGAGACAACGCTGATGCGATCGACAGCGACTTCGCCGAGACCGCGCGTGAGGGCGCAGCAACCGCTACCGCGGTGTCTGATGTCTACGTGCTCGGCGAGCTCGCAGAGGGACACCTGTTGCCGGTCGATACCCGCGAAGCCATCACCCACGAGGACGTCGATCTCGGTCTCATCGAGCCCGCAATCACCATTGGTGGTCGCGTGTGGAACGATGCGAACGCCGACGGCGTTCAGGACGCCGGCGACACCGACCAGGGCGGCAACACCGTCACGCTGTGGGAGCGTGTTGACGGCGAGTGGGCCCACGCGACCGATCGCAACGGTGTCATGAACGTCACCGTAGGCACCGACGGCCGGTACCGCTTCACTGTGAGCCCCACGGTGTACGACGAGGCCGATCCGCGTTTCCTGCAGCCGCGCGAATACCGAGTCAGCACCAACCGACTCGGTTACCAGGAATGGTCGCCGGTACACGTCGGCGACGACCGCGCGCTCGACAGTGACATCGCGTTCGACGAGGCCATGGACGGCGCAGAGGGCGGATCGCTTCACCGCGGATTCACCGACGCCTTCAGCATCGTCGACACCGATGACGCCGCTGGCGCGATCGTGGCGAACACCGTGCGCGACGACCTGTCGAAGGACATCGGCCTGGTCACCAACGCGCACCTCGCCATCATCGGCGGCGTGGTCTGGAATGACGCAAACCAGGACGGTGCGCGTCAGGCCTCCGAGGGGATGATGGCGGATCAGGAGCTGACGCTCTGGGAACGCATTGACGAAGAATGGGTCGTCGTTGAGGATCGCAACGGAAACTCCACGCGGGTCAGCGGGGTCGACGGCTCATACGAGTTCGTCGTTTCACCGACCGACTACGCGGAGATCTCCGCGGGCTATCTCCTGCCGCGCGAGTACCGGGTGACGACCACGGTTCCTGCTGGGTACGCACTCAGCCAGGGCGCGGACGTCACGGCGAGCTTCGACGGTGAGAAGGTCGTGACCCTTACGGCGCAGATTGTGACCGTTGGGGAGGACGGACGGATCCTCGTGCGCGAGGTAACTGATGACCTGTCGCTCGACTTCCCGTTCGCGTTTGTGCCGGTGGTCACGCCGAGTGAGCCAGAAGGAATCGGCGGCCTCGTGAACACGGGTGGTGGACCACTCGTGTTCTGGGGAGCAGCCGCTGCGATCGTGCTGCTTGGCGGTGGCGCGCTCGTCCTGTGGACGCGTCGTAAGCGCCCGCGGCACGCCGCGCGCTAGCGCTCAGCACCGCACTGCGCTAACTCCACACTGCGCTAACTCCACACTGGTGCAAACCCCGCGAAAGGGGCCGTTTCTCTCGAAACGGCCCCTTTCTTGCGCAAGAAACCATCGATCTCGGCAACAAGGCCTCGTTATGCGGGTTTCGCCTGGACGGAGCCGCCACGAGTTTTGACACAAATGCTGTGTGTCTCGCAGCTTTGTGCTGCATACTGATCTGCACACGGCTCAGCGCAGCCACCTAAACAACGTCAAGGGAGACGTCATGGCGCACTCAATTGCAACCTATATTTCGCTCGATGGTGTGACCGGCGAGGCGATGCAACACTGGCACGAAGTCTTCGGCGGAGAGCTGAACATCATTCGCTACGGCGACATGCAACTGCAAGGCATGCCGTTCGAGCCGCCGGCAGACGCGGTCGCGCACGCGACTCTGACGCTGCCCGGCGGGGTGATCGCCGGGGGCGACTCAATGGATCCGGGCACGGAGTATCCGGTACGCGGCACTGCGTACTCAATGCTCTATACGACTGATACGCCCGACGAAGCGCGGGCGCTCATCGCAGGGCTCCTCGAGGGCGGCGGCGAGGCTGGTATGCCCTTCGAGAAAGCGCCGTGGGGCGACTGGTACGGCCAGGTGTTTGACCGCTACGGCGTGATGTGGTCGTTCTCGTGCGAGGAGGCCTAGCGATGGCAGTGGCTGAGCAGCCTGCAGGGGCCGAGCTGACGACGAAGGGACCGAAGTCCTACTTCCCATTTATCGAGGCCAAATATGGGAAGCCGATGTCTGAGTGGTTCGCGTTGCTCGCGCCCCATACCGGAGAGAAGCACATGGCGCAGGTTGCTGCGTTGAAAGCAGCGGGTATGGGGCACGGGCACGCAAACGCCGTGGTGCACGTGTTCCGCGCAGAACACGGTGGTGCTGGCGGGAACGTTTAGATTGCGAGCGCGAGGTCGTCGAGATCGCCGACGCTGCCGCCAGCAGCGAGCGTCTGTTCGTAGGCGGCGAGACGGAACTCGTCGATCTGGGTGTTTGTTGTCCCGCGCTTCCAGTAGCCGAAGACTGCGACGTCGCCCTTTGCGAGCCCGCGTTCCTTCCTGAAATGCGAGCGAATGGCCTTCATCTCGTCGCGCTCGCCCGCAGCCCACACGGCAACTTCTGTGGTCGCCGGAATGCTCGCAACGTGAGCGTCAAACCCACGACCTGGTGCGATCCGCGTCAGAGTGATGCCCGGAATACTGGGCAGCTCAGCGAAGGCTACTTCGTCGTCGGTGGCGACCCACCCGCGTCCACGCAGCGGCTCGCTCTCCGTGTCCTCTGCCGCAGCAGCAAGGATGGCATAGAGCGCAGGGAGCGACGTCGCGTCGGCGAATATCGCGAGCTCACGACCCTGCGACTCGGGGAACACAAAGTGCGGGCGCGGGCCGCCAAACTCGACGGTGTCTCCGATGCTGAGGCTGTCGAGCCAGCGCATCATCGGGCTCGCGCTGCCGTGACGCACGACGTCAACATCAACGGTGCGATCTTCGACGTTGAACGAGCGCACTGTGTAGACCCGGGTCTCTGAATCGAAGCGCTCGTCGAAGTAGAACCGCAGGGCGGCGTTCGGGCGCTGCCACAGGGGCTCGTCGTCAAAGTTCGGGACGGCGAGCACTACGCGGGCAAGCTGTGGGCTCACCTCGATGATTGCGCGCACGGTTGCGGTATCGAGCTGGAGCCCGCGGTTGTGATCGTCTGACTGAATTGCGGCTGACTGCTGCAGCGGTGCGGTGGACTTCATTGGATGCTCCTGTGTTGGAATACGAAACGAACGGGAAGAAAACGCGGGTCAGGCGCCCGCTGGGGTCGTGACGAGCGCACTTGCACGTCGGTCACGGGGAATCACGAGGGGCCTGCCGGTTTCCGGGTCTGGAATCACGCGGGCCTCGAGGTCAAACACCGTGTGCAGCAGCTCCGGCGTGATCGTTTCTGCTGGTGCACCGGTGGCAATGATCCGCCCCTCCCGCATGGCAATAATGTGCGTGGCATACCGTGCGGCGAGGTTGAGATCGTGCAATACGGCGACCAGGGTGCGGCCGCCAGCGTGCAACTGTGAGCAGAGATCGAGCACATCGAGCTGATGCGCGACGTCGAGGTAGGTGGTTGGCTCATCGAGCAACAACACCGGGGTGTGTTGGGCGAGTGCCATCGCGATCCAGGCGCGCTGACGTTGACCACCACTGAGCTCATCGACGAAGCGGTGAGCGTGCTCGGTCATATTGACCTCGGCGAGCGCGGCCGAAACCGCTTCCTCGTCTGAGACGCTCCACTGGCGGAGCAACGTTTGGTGCGGGTTCCGACCACGCGCGACAAGATCGCCAACGGTGAGTCCGGCGGGCGCCATTGGCGACTGCGTGAGCATGCCGATGCGGCGAGCGAGTGCTTTCGGGCGAACCGCCGCAATATCTTCACCGTGGAGTGACACGTGACCTTGGAGTGGGCGGATCATGCGAGCGAGTGACTTTAGCAGCGTTGACTTTCCGCACCCGTTTGGGCCGATGATGACCGTAAAACTGCGGTCGGGAATCGACACATCAAGGTCGGTGATGATTGGCTCGCCGGCGTAGCCGAGCGAAAGGGATGCGGCAGAGAGCGCGACGGAATCGAGAGGAATCATGAGAGTGTTTCTGGATTAGATGCGGCGGGCGAGCAGCCAGAGCAGATAGAGTCCGCCGAGCACGCTGGTGATCAAGCCGACGGGGGTGCGCATGCCGATGTTCAGGTTCTGCGTGAGGAGATCGGCTGCCACGAGCAAGAGCGATCCGATCAAGGTTGAGAGGCCGACGAAGATGCCGGGGGCGCGCGTGAGGCGGCGCGCAATCTGGCCGGCAGCAAACGCGATGAATGCGATTGGGCCCGCGGCTGCGGTGGCGAGAGCGGCAGCCAAGACCGCAACGAGCATGGCGAAGAACCGAGTGCGTTCGACACGGAGCCCCAGGCCGGCGGCCGTCTCGTCGCCCATCTCGATGAGGGTGAGGCCGCGCGCGCACACGCTCAACAGCGGGAGGCACACGCACACCGCAAGTACGGTGACGAGGGCGTGCGGCCAACCCCGACCGATGAGTGATCCGGCTCCCCACAGTTGGGCAAGGGTTGCGTCACTCACATCAGCGCGGGCGATGAGGAGCGAGGAGATTGCGCTGACAACGGCACCGACGCCAATGCCGACGAGCACCAGTCGATAGCCGCCGGTCGTGCCATTGCGACGTGACAAAGCGTAGACAATGAGTGCGGTCAAGATGCCGCCAATGATCGAGGCAACAGCGGTGGCGAACAGGCCGCCGCGGAGCACGACGATCTGGAACACTGCTGCGGTCGCCGCGCCAGCCGTGAACCCGATGATGTCGGGGGAGCCAAGCGCGTTCCGAGAGATTGATTGGAAGGTGGCGCCGCTCATCCCCAGGAGCGCGCCCACCGCTCCTGCGGTGATGACGCGGGGGAGCCTGCGACCGAACACCGAACGAGTGAGTGATGGCTTGGCATCGCCGCTGAAGAGGGTGGCGAGTTCGCCCGCAGAGAGCGGCTTGGTGCCGATCACCAGGGTTGCGGTGATGAGCAGGAGCAAGACGGCGATCGCGATGGCGCTCACCCACATGGTGCGCGGATGTATGCGAACGGAGTATCCGTTTCGACGAAGGAACGTTCCCGTCACCGGGGCGAGTGCGGTGAGGTCAGTCACAGTGCAGACACCTTTCGAGAACGGACGAGTGCGATGAAGACGGGGCCGCCGAACAGGGCGGCGGCGATACCGGTCTGCAGCTCCGCAGGAGCGACAATCCAACGGCCAAGCGTGTCTGCAACAACGAGCAACGTCGCGCCAACGAGTGTCGCGAGTGGAAGCAGAAGTCGGTGCTCATTGCCCGTTGCAAAGCGAGCGATGTGAGCGGCCCCGAGACCGATGAAGCCGATGGGGCCAACAGCAGCCGTCGCGGCGCCAGCGAGGACGACGACGGCGATGGCTGCCGCGATCCGCGCCCCGGTGACGCTGGTGCCGAGTGACGCGGCAACGTCATCTCCAAGCGCGATGGCATTGAGTGGGGCCGCGAGAAACATGGCGCAAATCACTGCGACGAGAATGAACGGCAGCACGGTGAACAAGACATCGAAGCCGCGTCCCTGGAGTGAGCCGATGGCCCAGAACCTGAAGGAGTTGAACGCGGTTTCGTCGCTGAGCATCACGACCTGCGTGAGTGAGCCGATCACAATGCTCACTGCGGTACCGGCGAGGGCGATGCGTACCGGGGTTGCTGCGCTTCCGCGCGCGGATCCCAGCGCATAGACCACCACGGCAGCGAGGGCCGCACCGATGAACGCAAACCAGAGGTAGCCCGCGGGTGCGCTCACGCCAAAGACGCTGATCGCGATGACGACGCAAAGCGCGGCGCCAGCGTTAATGCCGAGAATGCCCGGGTCAGCGAGCGGGTTTCGGGTGACCGATTGCATGAGCGCGCCAGCAAGGCCGAGCGCGGCACCGACGATGATTCCGAGGAGAATACGCGGCAGCCGTGACTGCACGACGATGAGATGTTCGCTATTGCCGGGGTCATACGACACGAGTGCCGTGAGTACCGTGCGCGCTGGGAGTGGGTGCGAGCCGACTCCGATACCGAGCACAGCGGTGGCAAGGAGCAGCGCGAGCGTGAGGGCGAACACGGCCGAAGCCCGTCGGGCAGGGGAGGCCTGCCCGACGGGAGCGGTCGCTGGTGAAAGTGCCATGGCCTACTTGGCGAAGGCGTCGACGATGAGTGCAACCGTCTGCTTGGCGCTGTAATAGTCGAGGCGGAACGACTGCGAACCCAGGCTGTACACGCGATCGTTGGCCACGGCCGCCTGGTTTGCGAGCAGCGGGTCACCCGTGAAATCAGCGACCGGGTCGCCGCCGCCCATCGCGACGATGAAGATGCTCTGAGCCTGTTCGAGGCCTGCTGCCATGTTTTCGCTGGAGAGTACGTCGACATCGCGGCCGGCCTGGCCCTCAGCGGCAAATGCGTCGTTCGCGCGCTCGTAGGTGAAACCGAGCGACGACAGGAGCTGCGCCTGCGGGCTCTCAGGCAAGAACGACCAGGCGCCCTCGGCGCCCATGTAGACGAGCGCCGTAGCGGGCTGTTCGGGGAGACTGAGCTTTGCTGCCTCGCCGGCGACCCAGCTGTCGTACTCGGCAAGACGTTCGGTCGCGTTCGTTTCGAGGCCGGTGATCTCGCCAAGCTCCGTCGTGAGGTCCTGCCAGGTGACGCTGCTGTAGTCGAGCAGCACGGTGGGAGCGATCTCCGAGAGCTGGTCGTAGGCATCGCTCGTCGCGTCGCCGCCATTCGCTGAGCCGATGATGAGATCTGGCTCAAACTGATCGATCGCGTCGATGTCGAGCGTGAGGTTGGCGTAGGCGACCTCGACACCGCGCTCGTCAGCGACGTCTGCCCACTGCGTGAAGAACCCCTTGTCGTCAGTGAGCGGGGTGACGGTTGCGGCACCCGTGGCGACGAGCGGTGCATCGATTGCGAGGAGGCTGCCCGTCAGTGACGGCGAGGTCGACACGATGCGAAGCGGAGCCTCATCAATTGTGGTGCTCCCCGCTGCGTGTTCGATGGTGCGGGGCCAGTCGCCGCTTGCGGTGTTCCCTGCGGTGGTGTCGTCGGTGGTGGTTGCCGGTGTGCCCGAGCAGCCGGCGAGGAGCAAGATAGCTCCCATCGCGGCGATGAATGTGGGCAGTCTTCTGGCCATGCTGAGTGCAGCCTTTCAAAGAAATGTACGTGATTCTGCGCGGTTCAGTTGCCCGCGATAGCATCAAAGTTAGCCTTACCTAACCTAGATCTGTTGATAGGAAACGACATCGTGTTACCCGCTCCCCAAGGGGATCCTGTTCGAATGCGTGAATCGGTGCTGTTTGTGGTGCTCGCTGGGGCGGCCCGATTCCGTACGGCTGCTGGCGAGATCGTCGTGCGTGCCGGGTGCGGAATATGGATTGCAGCCGGTGACGTGCTTGCGATTCGAGTTGGGCGTGGAGACGTGGTGCTCCCGGTGCCTGCCGTGGGAATGGGGGCGACGTCCGGGGCGCGCGTGACCGTGGAGCAGCGGATCCTGCCAGAGCTCGTGCGTGCGTTCGGCGGCTCGCTTGGGTATCTCGACGCGTCGCCATCTCCCGTTGAAGTGCACGGTGCTGACGATTTGGCCATACCCGAACTCGTGTGGCCGTCATCGCGGGACCTCCGGGCATGTGCCGAGGTGCTTGCGGCGCGCCCGGAGCTTGACGTCGCTGAGTGGCTCGCGCGCTCCGGATTGGGGTGGAGTCAGCGCAATGTACAGAGAAATTTCCTCGCTGAGACCGGCATGACATTGGCTGGCTGGCTACGTCGCTCACGGGTGGTGGCCGCTGCGAAGCTCATTCAGGAGGGGCGTTCCCTCGGATGGGTGGCACACCACGTCGGCTATCAGAGCGTTGCTGGGTTTATTCGTGCATTCACGCGTGAGGTGGGTGCGACGCCGGGGCGCTGGCGCGAAGCAATGCTGAGTGGTGAGTCGCGGGTTCATGAGGCGCGTGTGGTCTTGCCACGTGTGGTGCGCGGGCACGCGCAGGGTACCTGGGTGCGAGCGAACGGAGCTCACGTTGCCGTCTGGGCGGCGGTTGGCGGATCGCGGCTGATGGTGTGCGGTCGGAGTATTGACCTGGCCGAGGGGCAGGCGGCGGTGATCCCTGCTGGAATGCCAAACTCGCTGGAGATTCCACCAGGATCTATGGTGCTTCCGGTTGGGTTCCGATCGGGCGCGGCAGGCGGGGTGGGTGAACCACTCGTTCCCGCGCAGTTGGGGGACATTTCGGATGTTCGCGTGCTGTCGATGATGCTTGCCGCCTACACCGCCGTTGGCGCCGTCGGGGTTGACGCAGAACAGGGGTTTCGCGAAGTGCTTGCCGGCGCCACCGTGGCCGAGGTGACCGCGGGAGACGCGGTGCTCGCGCGCTTCGCCAGTATGAGCGCGCGCTCGCCGCATCTGACCAACCTGGAGCTCTCGGGTCGTTTGGGGTTGGATGAGCGCATGCTGCAGCGTGCGGTGGGTGAGCGTGCCGGGGTCTCGCTGGCGGTGTTGCGCCGACTGCTGCGCATGACCGGCGCAAGGCACATGCTCGGTTCTGGAGCGAAGCCATCTGAGGTCTCACGTGAGGTGGGGTATGCGCATCTGCCTGCCTTTACGCGTGCATTTCGGGCTGTCCACGGTGCCCCTCCCGCTGAACTTGAGGTGCAAGACCTGCGGTTTGCACGATCGGTGTGGGGACAACGTGCGCAATGGAATCCAGAGTGGGGCAACGGTGGGCAGAAGGCTCGTTATGTTAGCTAATCTGATGTTAGTTAGGCAAACCTTACTAACGTCAGATATGGTTACGACGTTCATAGTTTCGCCACCGAAAGGCACGAATGTCCTCCCTGTCCAGAACCCACTCGTTCTCCGCCAAGCTCCGACGCACTGGACTTGGCGCGCTCGCAACCGTGAGTGCTGTCACGCTCCTGCTCACCGGGTGCACCTCGGAATCTGCAAGCGAAGCGAAGTCGAAATCTGCTGACAGCGGCATCGTTCTGACAGATCAGCGAGGCGAGACTGTCGAACTTCCGGCAAATGTCGAGAAGGTGGCGTTCACGGTGATGCCAGCGCCGTCGATCTTTGCAGCGGTAGACCGCTCGTACGATCGCATCGTTGGCATCAACGAGTCGACGCTGCAGGCGAACCAGGGCGGCATGTTTGCCACGATGTTCCCTGAGTCATCGAGCACGACCACGGTTGCTGGCGCAGACTTCGTACCGAACGTTGAGACACTGCTCACGTTGCAGCCCGACGTCGTCGTGCAGTGGGGCGATCGTGGTGACGACGTCATCGCACCGATCGAGAACGCCGGCATCCCGGTCGTTGGCCTGAAGTACGGCACGCAGGAGGACCTCGAGACCTGGCTCACGCTCTTCTCAGAGATTGCGGGTAAGCCAGAGCGAGGCGAAGCACTCGTTGCCTGGCAGCACGAGCAGATCGCTGACATGCAGGAGCAGGTTGCCGCGCAGAAGTCTGAGCGTCCGCGCGCAATCATGCTCTCCGCAGCGGCAGACAGCTACTCGGCGACGACCGGCAGCGGCTACGACGGCTTCCAGTTTGACCTCGTCGGTGCTGACCTCGTCTCGCAGGACTTCGTCTCGGATACCGGACAGGTGAGCCCGGAGCAGATCCTCGAATGGAACCCCGAGGTCATCTTCCTCAGTGCGTTCGACGAGTCGACCCCCGAGCAGATCATGGCCGACTCGCGCCTCGCATCAGTCCAGGCGGTGAAGGATGGCCGCGTGTACAAGACCCCGCTCGGTGGCTACCGTTGGCAGGTTCCCGGCTCGGAGTCGCCGCTCATGTGGGAGTGGATGTTCCACCTGCTCTACCCGGAGGCGGGCAACGTTGACCTGCGCGAAGACACGATCGACGCGTTTGATGACCTCTTCGCGTATGACCTCTCGGAGGACGAGCTCGATGGCGTCCTGCGCTTCGACGACAACGTGTCGGGTGCGAACTATGACCAGTTCCGCCGCTAACTCGGCAGCTGTGACGGGCGGTGCCGGCGCGACCGGCACTGCCGCAGCGCCGGTGCCTGCTGCCCGTCGCGTGATCCGCCCCGGCTCGGTCATTGCTGCGCTCGCGGTGCTGCTCGTGCTCGCGGTACTGGTGTCGCTCTCGGTCGGCCGCTTCGCGGTGCCGGTGACGGACACCGCCCGCATTCTGCTCGGAAGTTTCCTCCCGGTCGATCAGACCTGGACCGATCAGCAGGGCACCGTTGTGCTCGACGTGCGTCTACCGCGCGTCTTGCTCGGGGCACTCGTCGGTGCGGGGCTGGCGCTGAGCGGCGCCGCGATGCAGGCGGTCTTCCGTAACCCGCTCGCGAGCGCGCAGGTGTTGGGTGTCTCATCCGGCGCTTCGCTCGGCGGGGTGCTCATGATTCTCGCAGGGCTCGGCGGTGCCTACCTCGTCGGCGGCGCATTCGTCGGAGGGCTCGTTGCGCTGGTCCTCGTACTGCTCATCGCGCGGGTGACTCCCGGGTCGCCGCTCCTCATGGTGATCCTCGCTGGCACGGTCATCGGCGCGATGTTTAACGCCTTTGTCTCGATGCTCACGTACGTCGCTGATCCGAACGGTGAGCTGCCGTCGATCGTGTTCTGGCTGATGGGCTCGCTCGCGACCGCGAGCTACGCGAAGCTCGTCCTTGCCGCGTTCCCGATCGTGATTGCTGGTGCTGTGATCCTCGCGCTGCGCTGGCGCGTCAACCTGCTTTCGATGGGCGACGAAGATGCGCGGGCTTTGGGCGCGGATCCTGCACGCACCCGCATGGTCCTCCTGGTCGCAGTGGCACTCATTACCGCGGGAGCGGTCGCCGTCACCGGTGTGATCGGCTGGGTTGGCCTCGTCGTGCCGCACTTGGTTCGCATGCTCATCGGAGTCGATAACCGCTTTGTGCTCCCCGCGAGCGCATTGCTCGGCGCCAGCTACCTCGTGCTCATCGATACGCTCTCGCGCACTATCACCACCGCCGAGATTCCCATTGGCATTCTCACGGCAATCATCGGTGCCCCGTTCTTCGTGGGGCTCCTTATAAAGAATGGAAAGCGAATGTGGGGCGGCAATGATTAGGGCAACCGGGCTCGGGTACCGCTATGGGCGCTCAGCTGACTGGACGTTCCGCGACGTCAACGTCACCATCCCCGCCGGTGAAATTCTGGCGGTGCTTGGGCCGAACGCGCGCGGCAAAACCACGCTCGTCTCGACGCTCGCAGGACTGCGGGTTCCCGCCGCTGGCGACGTCGAGCGCGAGGGCCATGTCGGATTCGTCCCGCAAAGCCACGCGAGCGCCTTCGCCTTTCCCGTGCGCGAGGTCGTACTCATGGGACGCGCGCGTCACGTGCGTGCAATGTCTACCCCTGGTAAGCATGACCGGGAGATTGCAGACGCTGCCCTGGAGCGCATCGGCATCTCACATTTGGCGGATCGCAGCTACCCGCGCTTGAGCGGCGGTGAGCGGCAGCTTGTCTTGATTGCGCGTGCGCTCGCTTCTGAGTGCAGCAGCATGGTGCTCGATGAGCCAGCGTCTGCGCTCGACCTGCGCAACCAAGGACGCGTCCTGAGCGTGCTTCGGTCGCTCGCCGATGAGGGCATGGCCATTGTGATGACCACGCACCACCCTGACCATGCGTTCCATATCGCGGAACGCTCACTCCTCATCGTGGGCCCAGATGACGTGCGCGTCGGTGCCACGGGGGAGCTGCTCACCGAAGATCTGCTGTCTGAGCTGTACGGGCTCGGCATGCAGACCGCTGACGTGATGACCCCGAGTGCGTTGCGGCGCCTCATTGTTCCAGACTTTGGCCCGGCCGTTCCCGCGGCATGGTCTGCCGCGGTGCGATCCGCGCCCACAGAAGAAGGAGTGCGAGTGTGATTATTCGCGCAGTAATGCACGAGACGCCGCCGCTGCCCGCTGCCGCGTCTGACGAGCCGGTGGCGCTTGACGTGTACCGGCTGCCTGAGACCGATCTCAGCGAGGTGACCGGCATCATCATCGCGGGCGACGCCGATCAGGTGTTTCTCGCCGAGCAACAGCAATTACTCGATGGCTTCGTAGAGCGTGGCGGGCGTGTGCTCGTGAACGGGCACGTGCAGCGGCCGTTCCTGACGGGACTCGCGACCTGGTGCAAGCTCGCGTTCGCTGGGCCGCGCGACCTGCGGCTCACTCGGCTGAACGACCATCCGGTGTGGGAAGGTGCCGACCCTGACCTGTTCCTCTTTAGCACCGGCGAGCCCGGGCCGCAGTCGCTCGAGCGGCTGCGAGAGATCGGCGTCGCTGGATTCTACGGCCGCGGCTACCCCGCCTGGCTGCCCGAGCACGCCATGATCATTCACGGCCTGGGTGAGCTCCTGGCGCCAATTGACTATGAGTATCCGCTCGGTGCCGGTCGCGTGCTCGTGCACTGCGGCAACGACCTGACTCACTTCATTTCGGCGGATCGCGGTACCGCACACATGGGAGCACAGCTTACCGCATGGCTCCGCGCGGCAGACGAGCAGAAAGAGACTGCAGCATGACCCGGCGTATCGCCTTCGTTCACGGCGGATCGCACGCTCAGCTTGCGACGCTCGCCGATCCTGCGCTCGGCATCTACAACCTGATTCCGGTACACATTCGGGATCTCGCGCGTGAGCTCGGCGACGAGGTACTCCGGGCCCGTAATGCCAAGGCAGGGGAGTCCGCTGTGGACGTGCTGTCTGGCGCAGACGCGATCCTCGTGAGCGACCGCCTGCGTCAGGATCTGCTTGCTGCGGCTGGTCCCGCGCTGCTCGAACGATTTGCGGCGGGCGTTCCCGGCGTCGTGCTCGGGGAAAACCGCGTCGGTACGTGGTTCCCGCAGTTTGTCGAACACGAGCGACCCACCATCTTCTGGTGGTGGCGCACGGGGGAGCCGCACCGCAAGCGTCGCGTAGCGCTTGACCATCCCGCGCAGCGACACTTCTCTGACCGCTCGGTCATTTGGCACTCGCACGGCGTGCTCGAGCTTCCTACTGACGCGACGAGTCTCGTTGACTTGGATCACGTCGACGGCAGCATTGACGGCTCGATCCTTGCGGTGTGGGAGCCCGCCGACGGCGCGCGTGTGCTGGTCAGCACGATGGACCCCGTCTACCACCATGGCTCAGGGTTCATGCCCGGTGCGACGCAGCTGCTCTATCGATCGTTGGCGTGGTTGGCGGATGAGGTTGCCGCGGGAGACGCTGCGAACGAATCGACCGCACCCGGGCAGGGGGAGGCAAGCCGGGAGATCACGCTGTGGGAAAACGGTCTCGCCCACACGTTTACGTTTGCTGACTGCATGCGGTACCACGGCTCGGAGTTCCCCGGTGGCGTTGCGCACGCGTTTGCTGCCCTGGGCCGCGCGATTCCCGCGCTCGAAGCGCGACTCGAATCTGGTCGTGTGGATCGCCGAGCTTTGCGGATCCGCACCCCGTTCGGTGGCCCCGGTGCGCGCGATGCATTCGAACTCATGACGCGATCCGTGACCGGCGACCGATACGAGATCGTCTCTGAACTCGCTCGGCCAGAGCGGGGAAACACCCTGCAGCGGTACGTGTTCGAGTTCAGTGTCGGCGAGGTGACAGTGACGAGCGTGATTCGTGACAGCGATATCGTCGTGCCCGAGTTCATCGAACTCACCGCGCGTCCAGGGAAGGGCGACGAAGAACTCGCACGACTCGAGGTGCTGAAACGTGAGATGCGTGACCGAATTCTCGGGCTTCCCCCGGAAGGGGTGTACGACCTCGAAGACTGAGTGCAGGCATGGCGCCCCGTGAGTTGGAGCCGTCTCGGTACGACCGCTACTGATGACACGCCGCCGGAATGCGGTCTAGCGCGCCAGATTGATGTGCGCGCATGGAAAAACACGGGAGGCCGTGACACATGCTCCAGCCTCCCGTGCTTTCCCAGAATCTGTACCTAAGATAGTGGGTTGGGTGGGGCCGTTGCGGCTCCGGATCACGGCTGGGGAGCCGCGGTCCATTGCGAAGGTGAGTCCTGTGTGGCGCATTCTGCGTGACGCGATCTGACGCCAGTTTTGAGCGCGCAGATGGCAGTTATCCGCAGGGTTCACCTTCGCCCGCTGTTGCCTGATTCGCGCCACGGGTCGCCGAATTTTTTGATCGTTGAAGAAACGATACCTCGTCCATTTACTACTTTTCAGGATCACCGGGTAGCGTGGAACGGTGATCGAGAAGCTCTCAAGCCCCATTCGTTCCACCCTCATCTCTGGCGATCAGGACTCTGCTACCGCCACTGACGCGTCGGGTGGGCCGCGCCACCGAATCGTTTTTCTGCACGGGCTCTTTGGCCGCGGCAAGAACTTCACGAAGGTAGCTCAGGCGCTCGCGCCGAATGCTGACAGCCTGCTCATTGATCTCCCGAACCACGGCGCTTCTGGCTGGACCGAACACTTTGTATTCGAAGAAATGGCCGATCTTGTCGCTGCCCACATTCTCGAGAACTTCCCAGGTGAAGGTCCCGTTGACCTTATCGGCCATTCCATGGGCGGCAAGGTTGCGATGGTGCTCGCGCTTCGTCATCCGGGGCTCATCCGTCGCCTCGTGATCATTGACATTTCGCCCGTCGGCAGGGGCGCGGATCGCGGCAACTTCCGTCACCTCTTCGATTCGCTCCTGAAAATCGACCTGGCAACGCTTCCCGATCGTCGTCACGCAGAAAAGATGCTTGAGGAATCGATTGAGTCGGCATCGGTGCGATCCTTCCTGCTCCAGAACCTGAAGCGCACCGACGACGGTTTCGCTTGGCAGCCAAACCTGGAGTTGCTCAGCAATGAGCTGCCGACGATCATGGACTTCCCTGACATGACTGGTCGCCAGTTCCGCGGACCGGTGCTGTGGATGCGCGGTGAGAAGTCGAGCTACGTCACTGACGAGGATCTGCCGGCAATGCGTGAGCTTTTCCCACGAGTGCTTCGCGTCACCGTACGTGATGCGGGCCACTGGGTGCACTCGGAGCAGCCTGACGCGGTCATTGCATCGCTCACTCGCTTCCTGCTGTAATTATTTTCGCTCGCAGCTGACTCACCGTAACTTCCGGGTGCGATGTCAGTGGTCGGTTGTAGCCTGACCTCATGAACGAACACACGCTTCCATCGGGCAGTGAGTCGCTTGCGCTCCCCACCGATCTTGTCGGTGATGAGATTTCTATCTCGCCGAGTGAGCTGCGGAGTCTGGGTGACCGTTTCCAAAAGTTCCACCTCGAGTACCGCTTTGCGTTGCAAGAGGTCGAAACGAAGCTCGACATTCTTCGCGAAGAGTTTCTGCACATGCACGAGTACCACCCGATCGAGCACGTCTCGAGTCGTGTGAAGAGCATTGATAGCCTGCTCGCCAAGGTCGAACGTCGCGGTATCAGCCCCGATATTGACACCATTCGTCGCGAGGTTCGTGACATTGCAGGCGTGCGAGTGACCTGTGCGTTCCGCCGTGACGTGTACAAGCTGTTTGATCTGCTGACCCAGCAAGACGACGTGACGGTGCTCGAGGTTGAGGACTACATCGTTGATCCGAAGCCAAACGGCTATAAGAGCCTGCACGCGATCATCTCGGTGCCGGTGTTCCTCTCCAGCGGCCGCGTTGATGTTCCCGTTGAGGTGCAGTTCCGCACGATTGCGATGGACTTCTGGGCGAGCCTTGAGCACAAGATCTATTACAAGTATCAGCGCCACGTGCCAGACGGTCTGATCGACGAGTTGCGAAGCGCAGCAGTCACTGCATCTGAGCTCGACGAACGAATGGAACGCCTGCATACAACGCTGCACGGTGTGCCGACGGAGACCACCCCGATCCGATTGCCAGACCCCGACCAGCGTGAGTATCTTGCATGAACACCTCTCCTATGAACGAACCTGACATGGCGAACGATGCCGCGGTCGGCGTGCACCTGCCAGGCGGTTCTGGCGGAGTATGGAAGATCGTGACCGCATCTGGCGAGGTGCGCGTGCATCGGCCAACCGGGGCATGGACTCCTGCGGTGCACGAACTCCTCCGCCATCTCCATGCGCGCAATGTTGTCGGTGTTCCGCAGCTCTTTGGTATTGATGCTGACGGACGTGAGGTGCTTGAGTTTCTGCCAGGCAACTCGGTCGACCCTGACGGTCAGCCCGTGTCTGACAAGGTACTTGCTGAGGCTGCTGCGTGGCTTCGTACCTTTCACGATGCCGTTATTGACTTCACTCCGACCAGCGACGTCTGGCGTCCAGGTACGCGCGCGCTTGAACCGGGTGAAATTATCTGCCACAACGATCCAGGGCTGACGAACTGGGTGGTCACCGGCGATGAGTTCAGCGGAATGATCGATTGGGACCGCGCGGCCCCTGGCCGGCCAATTGATGATGTTGCGTTCCTCTGTTGGAGTGCTATTCCGCTGATGCGTGAAGCACCGGTTGTAGACGTCGCACGCCGAATCGAGCTCGTTGCACGCTCATACGGGGGCATCGATCCGCTCAATTTGCTCGACGCGGTGAGTGATCGCATGGAACTCATTAGCGAGCGCTGGCGTGCCGGAATTGCGGCGGAGGATCCCGGAACGATCGCCCTGCGTGACTCAGGAATCATGGCAAAGCACGAAGCTCGAGTGACTGGGTTTAACGCCAGAAAACCGGGAATTCGTGAGGAGCTATCCCAGCGTTTACCCGCCTGACCGTCAGCGTTTGTTCAGCAGTATGAGTAATCTTGAAGTGTGAGTAAGGATCCGCTCGAAGAACTGTTTGGCCTGTTGGATGAAGCCGCTGAGGCTGACGCGCAGGCAAATCAGCCCGTTTCTGCACGCGAACGACTTTCGCAAGAACAGTCGGTGCGCACGCACGAACGGCAGCCAGATATTCCCCGTGCAGACGCACAGCCGAAGCAGAAGCGACGCTCGAAGCGCGGCGCTGCAGCACTGATCGCCCAGGCCCAGACCGAGGCGCCCACTGCGGCATTGCCGACCCCAGCGCCCGCTGCGCCGACGACGCCAATTGCGCGCACTGCGCCAGCTGCAGCTCCCACCGCTGCAGCTGCAGCTCCGACAGCCCCGCTGCCGACGCAGGCTGCTCGCACAGCTGCTGCGCCGGCACCTGCGGCGCCCACTGTGCCGCTCTCGACTTCAGCGGCAGCTGCTGCACCGACCGCACCGATTCGTTCGTCAGCTCCCGCAGCACCCGCAGCGGCAGCGCCTCGGGTGCGCCCCGCGGCTGCACCTCGTGTGGCGGCGCCGGCACCTGCTGCTCCCGCTCCGGCATACGCACGAAACGGTGGCAATGGTGGGAGCGCTGGCGCCAGCACCCCCACCATTGACGAAAAGCCGCAGGATGCGCGTGCGAAGTTCATGCCATGGGTAGTCGTTGGAGTGGTCGCGCTCGTTGCGATCATCGGTGCGACCTTCTTGATTGGTGGCCTGCGCGGCGGTGCCGAAGAGGTAGCGCCCGCCCCCGTTGAGAAGGTCGAGCCCGTAGCTCCGACCCCCGAGACGAACGTCACTGAGGAAGAGACGCCTGAAGAGGTTGTCGAAGAGCCGAAGACTGATGAGGCGCCCACCGTCGAGGTTGGCGCGACCTACCCGATTCCCGTTCCCCAGTGGAACGCGAGCTTCGATCTTTCTGATCGTCTCGGCTCATCGTGCGGCTACAACATCGAAGGTGAAAACCTTGTGATGTGTACTGACCTTGTTGAATCGTTCCCGGAGAGCTGCTCTGCGCTCCGCACCGGCTGGGGCATCACTCGCCTCGCCGATGGCAAGTTCGAGCTGCTCCGTCCCGAGGGAACCTGTGACGACGCAAAGGCGCTCTACGACAACGTATGGGGTCTGATGCAGGCAGCTGCCGACAGCATGAAGACTGCATAACCACTCAGTACGAGAACTCAACGGCCGGACCCAAGCGGGTCCGGCCGTTGTGTTGTTTCAGCAGGTGGGATGTCGCCGACAAAGACGTGGGTGGCCGTCAACATTCGCCCGCCAAACCCGAAACTCACAGAACCAAGAAAATTCGAAATCCACCTCACATTTTGTATAACCCTGCATGAAAAACGAAGAAATGTGCAGGAAGATTCGTGGAAACGACAGTTTCTGTCACGACTCGATCACGCTTGGAACATCACTTGTCGTCGAAATTTTTCTATTCGATACGATGAAGGAGTCAACGGCTATTGACCGCACTGCTGCGGTTTGCCTGTGGGGGAGAACCTGGACGACCTCGATCTGCCCGTCACACGCACCAGATAGCCACCCAAAACAGAAAGAGAGAAGACTGTGAAGCGATCTCGAATTAGCCTGAGCTTTATTGCTCTGGCTGCAGCAGGCGCACTTGCGCTGTCGGGCTGCTCGTCGAACAGCGGCAGCGGAGCTGCTGGCGATGGCATCATCATTGCGAACGGTACTGAGCCGCAGAACGCACTGATCCCGACCAACATCAACGAGGTTGGCGGCGGTAAGATCGCCGATAACATCTTCTCGGGCCTCATCCACTACACCGAGACCGGTGCGGTTGAGAACGATATGGCTGAGTCGATCGAGACGACTGACTCGAAGACCTTCACCATCAAGATCAAGCCTGACGCAAAGTTCAGCGATGGCACCCAGGTCAAGGCTGAGAACTTCGTCAAGGCGTGGAACTACGGTGCTGCACTCGACAACGCTCAGCTCAACAGCTACTTCTTCGAGGACATCGAAGGCTTCAGCTGGGACGAAAACGTTGCAGAGCTCTCGGGCCTGAAGGTTGTCGACGACACCACCTTCACCGTGACCCTCAACCAGCCCGCAGCTGACTTCCCGATCCGCCTTGGCTACACCGCGTTCTCGCCGCTTCCTGACGTTGCGTTCGAGGACATGGAGGCATTCGGCCAGGCTCCCATCGGCAACGGTCCCTACAAGCTTGCTTCGGACAAGGCTTGGGCTCACGATGAGCAGATCGAGCTCGTCAAGAACGAGGACTACTCGGGCACCCGCGAGGTTCAGAACAACGGCCTGACCATCAAGTTCTACTCGACCCTCGACGCAGCATACGCTGACCTGCTCGCTGGTAACCTCGACGTTCTCGATGAGATCCCCGATACCCAGTACGCAAACTACGAGGCTGACCTCGGTGACCGCGCTGTGAGCCAGCCTGCTGCGCTCAACCAGACCGTCACCATCCCCGAAACCCTCGCGCACTTCGAGGGCGAAGAGGGCAAGCTCCGCCGCCAGGCGCTCTCGATGGCGATCGATCGCGATCAGATCACCGAGAAGATCTTCGACGGCACCCGTACCCCCGCAGTTGACTTCACTTCGCCCGTCATCGACGGCTGGAGCGACTCGCTCAAGGGCAAGGAAGTTCTCGAGTTCAACCCTGAAGAGGCAAAGAAGCTGTGGGCTGAGGCCGACAAGATCTCGCCTTGGAGCGGCACCTTCGAGATTGCGTACAACGGTGACGCAAACCACCAGGCTTGGGTTGACGCAGTCACCAACGGCATCAAGAACAACCTCGGTATCGACGCAGCGGGCAAGGTTTACCCCAAGTTCGACGTCCTCCGTGAAGAGGTCACCAACCGCACCATCGGCGCGGCATTCCGTACCGGCTGGCAGGCTGACTACCCCGGTCTGTTCAACTTCCTCGGCCCGATCTTCGGCACTAACGCTGGCGCAAACGACGGCGACTTCTCGGACCCCGAGTTCGACGCGCTGCTGAAGCAGGGTTCGACCGCTGACACGGTTGAGGACGCAAACAAGGCGTTCAACCAGGCACAGGAAATCCTCCTGCAGGATCTCCCCGCAATCCCGCTCTGGTACCAGAACGTGAACGGCGGCTACAGCGAGAACGTTGACAACGTAGCCTTCGGCTGGAACTCGGTTCCCCTCTACTACGAAATCACCAAGAAGTAGCTAAGAGTTCAGGAGAGGCCCCGAATCTTCGGATTCGGGGCCTCTCTCTGATAACAGCCCCAGCCGAACTCGACTCTCGGTTTATTAGGGTATTAATCTGTAGTAACACTGAACTTACGCATCAAAATTCTTGAGAGGATGCGCATTTTGGCTTTTCCAGTCATGCCGGAGAGGAGTAGCTCATGCTGAGATACATCCTTTTCCGGCTTCTTCAGGTGATCCCAGTCTTGCTGGGCACCACATTCCTGATCTACTTCATGGTCTTCGCTATGCCGGGCGACCCGATCCTTGCAATGTTTGGCGACAAGACGCCGAACCCCGCAGTGGTCGCGCAGCTCAAAGAGCAGTACCACCTAGATCAGCCCTTCATCGTCCAGTACTTCCTGTACCTCAAGGGCGTCCTCGTCGGTGACTTTGGCATGAGCTTCTCGGGCCAGCCAATTTCTGAGGTTCTTGCGCGTACCTTCCCCGTTACGGTGAAGCTCGCGATCATCGCAATCGTTGTTGAGCTCTTCGTCGCAATCGCAGTAGGCCTGTTCTCGGGTCTGCGTAAGGGTGGCATCTTCGACAACGTGAACCTCATCATTGGCCTGCTCCTCATGAGCGTGCCGATCTTCGTGATCGCCTTCGGTGCACAGTTCTTCTTCGGTGTGAAGCTTGGGTGGTTCAGCCCCACGGTCGGTGCTGGCGCTCCATTGCAGGACCTCTTGCTTCCTGGCCTCGTTCTGGGCATCAGCTTGTACGCGACGAGCATGCGACTGACGCGTGCGTCGGTTATCGACACGCTGAACCAGGACTTCGTGCGCACCGCGTACTCGAAGGGCCTGAGCCGCGGTCGTGTTATCCCCGTACACGTGCTCCGTAACTCGATGATTCCTACCGTCACGAACACGGCTACCGACTTCGGCATCCTGATTGTCGGCGCAACGGTCACCGAGGGCATCTTCAACGTCCCTGGCGTAGGTAACGCACTGTTCCAGGCAATCATCAAGGGCGAGAACGCGACCGTGGTGTCGTTTGTGACCGTCATGGTGCTTGTCTACCTCGGTGTAAACCTGCTCGTTGACCTCCTGTACGCAGTACTTGATCCGAGGATCCGTTATGCCTGAGTCCCAGAAGCCTAATACTGAGCACTACGTCGCTCCGTTCGAAGACACCCCGGTTGCTGCCGTCGATGCGGTTCGTATCGATGCCAAGCGATCAAACCTGTGGCTCGACGCGTGGCGCGATATGCGCGGCCGCCCGATGTTCTGGATCTCGGCAGTCGTCATCCTTATCGTGGCCCTCGTTGCGCTCTTCCCGACCTGGTTCACCAGCGTCGATCCGCGCGCGTGTGATCTCGCGTTCTCGAAGAACCCCGCTGCCGCTGGACACCCGCTTGGCTTTGATGCCCAGGGTTGCGACATCTACTCGCGTGTGGTCTGGGGCGCAGGTACTTCGGTATCCGTCGGTCTGATCGTGATTCTCATCACGTTCGTGATCGGCACGTTCATGGGTGCACTCGCCGGCTTCTTCGGTGGCTGGGTTGACACCGTGCTGTCGCGTCTGGGTGACATCTTCTTCTCGATTCCCTACATCCTCGCTGCAGTCATCGTGATGACCGTCTTCGCTGACTACCGCAACGTGTGGGTGATCGCGCTCGCGATCGGTGGCTTCTCGTGGCCGGTCTCCGCTCGTATTCTGCGTGGCGAGATCCTTCGTGTGAAGAACTCGGACTTCGTGATGGCGTCAGAGTCGATCGGCCTGTCGCGGATCCGCACCCTGATGTCACACGTCCTCCCCAACGCGATCGCACCGCTCATCGTGGTGACGACGCTGTCGCTGTCGGCGGCGATCGTGGCTGAGGCTGTGCTCTCGTTCCTTGGCGTGGGTCTGCCAGCTGCAGAGTTCATGAGCTGGGGCAACGACATCAGTGCGGCGCAGCGCGATCTGCGTAACTCGCCTGAGATTCTCATGTGGCCGTCTCTCGCTCTCGCGATTACCGTGCTCGGTTTCGTGATGATGGGCGAGGTCGTCCGCGACGCGCTTGACCCGAAGGCGAGGGCTCGTCGATGAACGAAAGGACCAAGTCGCAGATGGAACCGCTGCTGAGCGTACGCGACCTGCGTATCTCGTTTGGTGCAAAGAAGAAGCAGACCGAGGTCGTGCACGGCGTTGATTTCGACGTGTACCCCGGCGAGACCGTTGCAATCGTGGGTGAGTCCGGTTCGGGCAAGTCGACGACCATGCACGCAGTCATCGACCTGCTTCCTGGCACAGGTGCCGTCACTGGCGGATCGATCAAGCTCAACGGGCGCGAGCTCGTTGGTCTGAGCCGTCGTGAGATGGAGTCGCTGCGTGGCCGAGAGATCGGTCACGTTCCGCAGGATCCCATGTCGAACCTGAACCCTGTATGGTCGGTTGGCTTCCAGGTTGAGGAAGCGATCCGCGCAAATGGCGTTGCGAAGGGCCGCAAGGCAATTCGCGAGCGTGCAGTCGAGGTGCTCGAGCAGGCTGGCCTGAAGGATGCTGACAAGCGTATGCGTCAGTACCCGCACCAGTTCTCTGGCGGCATGAAGCAGCGTGCGCTGATCGGCATTGGTATGTCGGCAAGCCCGAAGCTGCTCATCGCTGATGAGCCGACCTCGGCGCTCGACGTGACCGTCCAGCGTGTGGTGCTTGATCACCTTGAGTCGCTGACTCAGCAGCAGGGCACCGCTGTTGTCTTCATTACACACGACCTTGGCCTTGCGGCTGAGCGAGCTGAGAAGCTCATCGTGATGTACAAGGGCAACATCGTCGAGGCTGGCCCCAGCCGCGAGATTCTGCAGCGCCCGCAGCACCCCTACACGAAGCGCCTCGTCGCTGCAGCACCGAGCCTCGCATCACGTCGTATTGGTGAGGCAGATGGCACCGGTGTTGCATCCGGTGACGCCGCGTTCGACCTCGCAGCGATGGCAACCGCTCGTGCAGAGAAGCTTGAGGTTTCGAAGACGCCCGTTATTGAGGTTCGTGATCTGACGAAGATCTACAAGCTCCGTAAGGGGAACTTCGGCACCGAAGATCTCGCAGCTGTGAAGAACGCAAACTTCGTGGTGAACCGTGGCGAGACCATGGCACTCGTTGGTGAGTCGGGTTCGGGTAAGTCGACCATCGCCAAGATGGTGTTGCAGCTTGAGAAGCCGACGAGCGGTGACATCCTGATCGACGGCAAGTCGACGGCTGGCCTGCACGGTCGTGAGCTGTTCAACCTGCGCCGTCGCCTGCAGCCGGTCTTCCAGGACCCGTACGGTTCGCTCGATCCGCTGCACAACATTGGCAACACGATTCTTGAGCCGCTCAAGATTCACGGTGTTGGCGATGCTGCAAGCCGCAAGGAACGTCTGAACGAGCTGCTCGATCAGGTCGCACTGCCGCGTGAACTCGCGACGCGTTACCCGAACGAACTCTCTGGTGGCCAGCGTCAGCGCGTAGCTGTTGCCCGTGGTCTTGCGCTCAAGCCCGAGATTCTCGTCCTCGACGAGGCGGTGTCGGCGCTCGACGTGCTGGTCCAGGCGCAGATCCTCGAGCTGCTCGCTGAACTCCAGCGTGATCTTGGTCTGACCTACCTGTTCATCACTCATGACCTTGCAGTGGTTCGCCTCATTGCTGATCGTGTCTGCGTGATGCAGCAGGGTCAGATCATCGAGCAGGCGACGACCTCTGAGGTCTTTGATAACCCGCAGCACGCGTACACGCAGAACCTGCTGAACGCGATCCCCGGTCGAAGCATCGAGCTGGGCATCAACTAAGCGGAGTTTCATACAAAAGTGGCTGATGGGCGTTATACGCTCATCAGCCACTTTTGTGATCGGGGTCGCCTAGACTGAGATTGAACAAGCCTTTTCCGTGAAAAGTTCAGAAATGCTTGTGTAGAATAGTGCGTCGGCTTCTTTCAGGCTGCTGCGATCCCTCGCACGGTCATAGGCACCCGCCGCCGACCCTCCGCATGTCTCGTTAGGATCCCACCTTTATGGCTCTCGCAACACGCGAAGACCTTCGCAATGTCGCTATCGTCGCACACGTCGATCACGGCAAGACCACCCTCGTCAACGCAATGCTGACGCAGACGAACTCGTTCGATGCGCACGAAGAAGTCGGCGACCGCGTCATGGACTCGAACGATCTCGAGCGCGAAAAGGGCATCACGATCCTCGCGAAGAACACCGCGATTTCTTACGAGGGCGACCACGCAACCAACGGCCCTGTCACGATTAACGTGATCGATACCCCGGGTCACGCTGACTTCGGTGGCGAGGTTGAGCGCGCACTCTCGATGGTTGACGGCGTTGTACTGCTCGTTGACTCGGCTGAGGGCCCCATGCCCCAGACCCGCTTCGTGCTGCGTAAGGCACTTGAGGCTCGCCTGCCGGTGATCCTCGCGATCAACAAGACCGACCGTGGCGATGCTCGCATCGAGGGCGTCGAGAGCGATGCTCAGGACCTCCTCCTCGGCCTGGCTTCGGACCTCGCAGAAGATCACCCCGACATTGACATCGACTCGGTGCTCGAAGTTCCCACGGTGTACCTCTCGGGCCGTGCAGGCGTTGCTTCGCACAACCGTCCCGCAGACGGCACCCTGCCTGACAAGGAAAACCTTGAGGACCTGTTCCAGGTCATCCTCGAGCGCGTTCCTGCTCCCACCTACGATGACGAGCACGTTCTTCAGGCACACGTCACCAACCTTGACTCGTCGCCGTTCCTCGGCCGTATCGCACTGCTTCGCGTGCACCACGGCGAGATCCACAAGGGTGAGAACGTCGTCTGGATCAAGCACGACGGCACCACTCAGAACGTGCGCATCACCGAGCTCATGCTCACCAAGGCGCTCACCCGTTACCCTGCTGAGAAGGCAGGCCCCGGTGACATCGTTGCAATCGCTGGTATCGAGGACATCACCATTGGTGAGACCATCGCTGACGCGAGCAACCCGATCGCTCTCCCGACCATCACCGTCGATGAGCCCGCGATCTCGATGACCATCGGTGCAAACACCTCGCCCCTCGTTGGCAAGGTCAAGGGTCACAAGCTCACCGCTCGCATGATCAAGGATCGCCTTGACCGCGAGCTCATCGGTAACGTGTCGCTTCGCGTTCTCGACACCGAGCGTCCCGACGCTTGGGAAGTACAGGGTCGTGGCGAGCTCGCTCTCTCGATCCTCGTTGAGAACATGCGACGTGAGGGCTTCGAGCTCACCGTTGGCAAGCCCCAGGTTGTGACCAAGCAGGTCGACGGTAAGACTCACGAGCCTTACGAGCACCTCACCATCGATACTCCTGAGGAGTACCTCGGTGCAATCACCCAGCTCCTCGCTGCTCGTAAGGGCCGCATGGAGAACATGGTGAACAACGGCACCGGCTGGGTCCGTATGGAGTTCATCGTTCCGTCGCGTGGCCTCATCGGCTTCCGCTCGGAGTTCATGACCGAGACCCGCGGCACCGGTATTGCGAACGCAATTGCACACGGTTACGCAGAGTGGGCTGGCCAGATCGTTACGCGTCACAACGGCTCGATCGTTGCTGACCGTGCGGGCGTTGTTACCCCGTTCTCGATGATCAACCTCCAGGAGCGTATGTCGTTCTTCGTCGAGCCGACGCAGGAAGTCTACGAAGGCATGGTCATCGGTGAGAACTCGCGTTCGGAAGACATGGACGTGAACATCACCAAGGAGAAGAAGCTGACGAACATGCGTTCGGCATCGGCTGACAACTTCGAGTCGATGACTCCTCCCCGTCGCCTCACCCTCGAGGAGTGCCTTGAGTTCGCTCGCGAGGACGAGTGCGTCGAGGTGACCCCTGAGCACGTTCGTATCCGCAAGCTCGTACTTGATTCGACCATGCGTGCACGTACCGCTTCGCGTAACAAGAACCAGAAGTAATTCGCTTCTGCGCTTGAGCGCTTTGGCCGGCTAGCTGCCGGCTGGCACGGTGCCCGGTCTCCCGTTTGGGGGATCGGGCACCGTGCGTTTGTGGGCGAGTGCGGCGGATCGTCGCGGATCGCCCGGGTTTGCATGAAACGCGGCCTCGTTTTCGTGTTTTGGGCGTCGACCACTAAACTAAAACCTGCGTGCAAACGCAAATCGGGATGTGGCGCAGCTTGGTAGCGCACGTCGTTCGGGACGACGGGGTCGCAGGTTCAAATCCTGTCATCCCGACTGCTAACCCCCGGAACTTCATTGAAGTTCCGGGGGTTTTCTAGTTTCCTCGTCTTTCCTATCTTTAACGATTCCTTTCTTATGGAGCAGGCCGCTTCGTGAGGCCGATACGGGTCTTCTCGCAGGAACCCCTCGATCTCTTTTAAGTGAACAGTGGCGCTCGACGCGCCTCTCGCTCGCCTGCCCCCACTACAACGTCGGTTCGCCGCAAGTTGTATTGAATAGTGCAGCCGTAGCCCGCGTGCTCTTGTCGAGGAGGCATCCCAGTATGTGCACATAAGTGCAACTCATTGGGAGCCGCGGTATTTGCTGATGTTGGACAGACGCCTGGGGCGGTTCTGTGACCTTTATGCCTCGTCGTAGTTCGGAAGCCAGTTTCTCTGCGCGGCAAAGCTTGCGCGAACGGTGATCTAATGTGAGCTATTTCTACCTGGATTCGCGAAGTCGTGATTGGAAGTCTTTGTCAGATCAGGCTTCAACTCGTGGAGTTGTTCTAGAGGCATCTCGCCTGGCTAAGAGAATAGCTGCTTTGTGTGCTTGTAGAAGCGAGCAGAAAACTGCGTTACAAGCTGTGCGTGTGGCCGCTGTTGCCTAAACTTAGTCTATGAGTAGACGGGTTTCGAATTTGATGCCTAGCTGTCGGCGGCGAAGCGGATCTTGGTCGAATCGCGCCTGGTAGGTGGAACCAGCACTGCAATGACCGACCCTTTCGTTCTTCGAAATAGGATATCGAAAGAATTTGCCTAACCCCATCAGCAACACATGGGCCTACCAAAGGTTTCGCTAAGGCCCCAGTAGACTATTGCAATTGGGAATGTCGTTAGTGACCGATGGACTGGTCTCGCAGTGACGCAGAAAAAGAGGGTATTACGTGACGAGCAACAACGCTACATCAAATGCGCTAAAAACCTGGCGTGAAGGTCTTGTAGGGCTCGATCGACGTAGTCGTCTTATTCGGTTCAATCCACCGAAGTCTTCGTCGTTAACCTTTGACGTTCCAGAACCTGATGATGTATTCTCGCTGCTCCACACGGGGCGCGCATTGGATCTCGTTGGCAACTTCACCGAGGAAGCTGAGTCGGGTGATTCTCGTTCCTTGCGACCACCAGTCCGTCCAGGGGTTCTTTATGTTAACCGGCAAGACAAGGAAGTCGGTCCTGTCGCTCGCACATTGATGCGGAAAGCAAATGAAGAATTCATGGATCGCGGTTTGTCCGTACTCTATGTTGCATTCGGCATGCTTCGTTGGAAAGATATTGATAGATGGGACATGGCGAGCCCGCTTTACTTATTGCCTGTGGAGTTGGTTCCTGAGGGACCACGTGCTACGCCGAAGCTACAAATTAGCGAAAACGACCCACTCCTCAATTCTGCACTTCCGCTACGACTCGCGGAATTTGGAGTGAGCTGGCCGGATCTTGAAGACTTCGAAGACCTAAGCATCACCGCGATTCTGGAGAAATTCCGGACTGTGCTTTCGCAAGCTCCTGACTTCAAAGACTGGGAAATTAGGCCTGAGGTTCATCTTGCAACCTTTTCGTTCACTAAAGAAGCGATGTACAAGGACCTTCGGGACAACGAAGACGCAATCTCTAGCCACCCAGTGGTGCAGGCACTAGCATGTAGCGACCCGACAGCACAGACTGATTCATTTCAGTTTGAACCAATTGACCCCTCTGTAATCGATGAGATCGCGCCTGCGGATAAGCTTCCGCTAGTGCTCGATGCTGACTCTTCTCAGCGTGCTGCGATCGCTGCAGCTGTTGCAGGACGCAGCTTTGTCATGGACGGTCCGCCTGGTACCGGGAAATCGCAGACTATCGCGAACATGATCGGTGCACTGATGCATGCCGGAAAAACAGTGCTTTTCGTGTCCGAAAAAATTGCCGCGCTCGACGTCGTTCGTAACCGTCTTGAAGGGGCTGGACTGGGCAGCTATCTCTTGGAGCTTCACTCCCACAAGACCAATCGACGTGAAGTCGCAGCAGAGTTAGTGAAGACCCTCGATAATGAGGTTCTCTCGCCGAACGGCATGAACGCCACTTCGCGGGCTGCGCTTGAAGCGCGACGACGAAAGCTCACTGAATACGCATTTGCAATGAACGAGTTGCGACAGCCACTCTCAACATCTCTGCATGAAGTTCTTGGCCTGTTATCAACTTTGGTTGAGGTTCCCGCTGCTCCGGTTCCTGATCGCTCAGTACTCGAACTCGATCAGGCTGGGCTTGCAGAAATATATGAATCATTGCGTCGGTTGCAGCGGGTTTGGAGGCCTGCCGCACAAGGCGGCTCGTACCTCTGGCGAGATGTGGTTGACCCCACCTCATTAGAAACTCGGCTTTGGAACGCTAAGAGTGTACTCAACGAGCTTCAGGGTACGATGCATCTGAATTCTGACCTTCTTACATCGTTCGAATTGGACAAACCTTCTGGTGCTGGCTCTCTGGCAAGATTGCTTGCGAATTGGCACACGTCGCAACCCGAGCACGTCAAGCCTGAGTGGCTGACTCGCGTTGATTTGAGTTCACTCGAAGTGGACCGCGACGAGCTTTTGGGCCTTCTCGACTCCTACAAGACTAAGTCGGATGCAGTAGAGGCTTTGAGCGGAGTTGCTTACACTTCTTTCCCATCGAGCTCTCATATAACACTGCCCACTATCCAAGCTAAGGATCCCGTCGATCTATCACCTTTGGGAATCTCGCACCTTCGTGCACTTGCTGAGTATCTAGATCATTATGACCGAGAGTTGCAAAGCGCTCTGACGACGATTAGAGGCCTTGCTGACCTTGCAGGTTTTGGCGAGCCTGCTACTTTTACGGAGGCCGACCGGCTATTCCGTATTGCCGAGCTTCGCGCAAGCGGGATCCGAATCGAAGCCTCCTGGTTAAGTCCTGCCGGGCTACAAGCAGCAAGAACGTCTGCAGCTGAGGTACGCCTAAAAATGATGGCGTTGGAAGCGGCCGAGGCAAAAGCTCTGAGCGTGTATCGTCCGGAGGCACTTGAGGCTCCGTTGCAAGATCTACAAGACCGATTCAAAAATCTGCATAGAGGGCTTCGAAAACTTTCTGGAACATATCGAGCTGACAAAAGCGTCATTTCTTCTTTGCTAGCGGATGCTTCGCAAGTGAAGTCGGGCATTTCGCGCTTGTCAGATGCAATTGCTTGGTCAGATGCTACCAAGACTTTTAACTCTGTAGCGGTTGTGCATAGCCAGCTTCTCGGGAGCCATTGGCAAGGGCGAAGCAGCAACTGGGAGAATCTAGACCGAGCCTTTTCGATCGCTGATGAACTCATTCGGCTGTATAACGGTGAAGTGCCGCTACAAACACAGATCTATTTCAACAGTGAGAGTCCGGATAAGAACCACCAGCAGATGGCAGAGTCTGCGCGGAACACTATGGACGCCTGGAGGAATACACTTGCGTCGGCCCCCGCTCTAGCTGGAAGACCTGAGTTTTCTGTTGGACCAATTGAGCAGTCGATTCGCTGGATCCAAGCGCATCAGAATCCTGTCAAGGCAGCGATCGAGCTAGTCGAATCTGCAAATACCGTGTCTCAAAGAGACCACACTCTTTTGGGTGCCGTTGAAATCTTAAACGCCGTTGTGGATACTCAGCAATCAGCGATGCGCTTGGAGGAGTCGCGAGAGCGGTTTGAGCGCCAGTTCGGAGGACTTTTCCGCGGTACGGCGACGGATGCAGCAGATTTAGACGCTGCAGTTGCTTGGGTTCATGAAGTGCGCAATGAATCGAAATTGGGCATGCTTTCAGAATCGCAGTTGGAATCTCTGCGCGCGTCAACGCCTGTGGACGTTTTGCCTCAGTCGATTGCGAAATGGGAGAACGCACGTGATGCAGTTGCGAACGCTTTTGCCCCGACAAGACAGAATGAATTGCTTACTGAATTCGCAGAGTTTGATTCTGCATTTGGATTAATTGAGGACTTTGGCGAGGACCCTGTTGGCCAACAGGAGTGGTTCGACTATTTGAGTGTCCGGGAAGAGCTTCGCGCGTATGATCTCGACGACACTGTTAATTTCTGTATCGACCAACGTATTTCGGCGGCTGACGTTTCAAAGGTGGTGGAGCGAGCACTTCTTCGCGCTTGGGCCGATGCGCACATTCGGGAAGACAGTCGACTTCATCCATTAACATCCGTTGACCGGAGCGCGCTTGTTGAGGAATTCAGAGCACTTGACCTCGAAGTAATCTCAGCGGCCACCGGTGACATCATTCGTGCTGCAAACCTCAGGCGTCCTGCCAACTCAGCATTGGGAGAACCAGCGCTGATTAGACGCGAAGGAATGAAGCAACGACGCCATATGGCTGTTCGAAGTCTCATCTCGCAAGCCCGTACAGCTGTTCAAGCGATCAAGCCCGTATTTATGATGTCGCCACTGGCTGTATCCCAGTATCTTCCGTCAGACATACGGTTCGACGTTGTTATTTTTGATGAAGCGTCACAGGTAACTCCCGGTGACTCTATTAATTGCATCTACAGGGGACGTGCTTTCATTCTGGCGGGCGATGATAAACAGCTTCCTCCGACCCAGTTTTTCGAACGTGCCACAGAATCAGACGATGATTCTGATGTTGAATCTGATGTGGAAGATTTCCAGTCCATTCTTGAGCTGGCAAAATCTGCAGGTGCGTTCCAAAACATAGGACTCCGCTGGCACTACCGATCACGACACGAAGCACTGATTGCGTTCTCAAATTACCGGTTCTATGAAGGAAAACTGATCACCTATCCGTCGGCTCAGGAAGATGGACCGGATGTGGGCGTGGAGTTCTTCCCAGTAGATGGCACGTATCGTAGAGGAGGGGGTGCAGACAACCCGAAGGAAGCACGTGCTGTAGCCGAGCGAGTTATCCATCACTACCGAACACGACCAGGAGCCTCTCTCGGGGTTGTAACGTTCTCAGTTGCGCAGGCTACAGCTGTTTCGGCTGCTGTTGATGAGCTACGCGAACTGAACCGGGATCTGGACGGTTACTTTGACAAGAGTGATCGGCTCAATGGTTTCTTCGTGCGGTCGCTTGAATCAGTGCAGGGCGATGAACGAGACGTGATCATCTTTTCTATCGGCTATGGCCCCGATGAAGCAGGCAAAGTATCTACAAACTTTGGTGTGTTGAACAAGGAAAAGGGATGGCGTCGCCTGAACGTTGGCATCACGAGAGCCCGGCAGCGTATTGAGGTGGTTTCCTCTATGGAAGCCCACGATATTCCGGCTTCGCAAAATGAGAATGTTGAAGCACTGCGAGCCTACCTTGACTACGCAAAGCATGGCATTCCGATACTTGGAACACAGTCTTCGGCTACAGGATTGATGCCTGAATCCCCATTTGAAGAATCCGTAATCCGCGTCATCGAGTCGTGGGGATATCGAGTCGAGCCACAGGTAGGTGCGGCAGGCTTCCGAATTGACATGGCCGTGCGTCATCCCGTCAAAACCGGAGTTTTTGCATTGGGTGTTGAGTGCGACGGATACCAGTACCATTCGTCGCCGGCGGCGCGAGACCGAGATAGGCTTCGTGACCAGGTTCTCGAAGGCCTCGGCTGGACACTCCATCGAATTTGGGGAACCTCCTGGTACCGCGACAGAGCGACGGAAGAGCGTAGGCTTCGTACCGCAATCGAAGAAGCGATTGCAGAGAAGTCGGCTACCTTCGGACGTGGTCACGCTGAGATCACACGGCCAGAAGTTGAGACAGTTCCAGTGTCTGGTGGTACGAAATACGTTTGGGCGGAGCCTTACAAGCCCGCGACTCCCCAGCATCTACCTGGTTGGGTAGATGCCGGTGAGCCAGGCAGCCACATCTATATGAAGGATTTGCTATTTAATCTTGCGCGTGAAGAAGGTCCAGTCCATATGGATCTTGTTTACGAGCGGGTGCGCGAGTGGTGGTTTATTGGACGGGTGTCGGCTCGAATCAAACAAAATATTGATTTGGCCATTGAACATTCATCTGCTCACCGGGATGGCGATTTTATCGATGCTCCAAATCGCACGGAGATTAGAGTTCGCCCAATAGATAACCGACGAAAACCGGAACAAGTCCCGATCGGGGAGTTTGCGCGCGCAATTGAGCTTCTATTGAGCGACGTGGGTAGTGCTGCCCGTTTGGACGTGATTACCCATGTTGTCCGCCTTTATGGTTGGGCGCGAAACGGATCGATTCTTGAGAGCAGAATGCAAGACGCAATCAACTGGGGAATCGCAGCTGGAACCATTGCCGAAGACGGCGAAAACTTGAAAATCATTGATGAGATTAAATGATCCGGGCAGGAGAATTTGAAATGCGTGCATTTCGAGAAGATGGAAAAGCTTTAGAAATTAAGGACGATGGAACGTGGAGAATCGCGGCTAACTCAGATCCCATAGGTGAAGGCGCTTTTCGCGGATCGACGTGGGGAAGTAATTCAGCGGCAGTGAAAAGCAATGAGACAGGTAATCCAGAAGTAGGCGATAGCATTCTGGTCTGGAACAACTTTTCTCTCGGCACTCTTAATTGCGATGTAGTGTACATCTTTACCCATGACCTTCTTACCCGGGGTAAGTACATGGTCACAGAGGACTGGGTGGACGAGAGGCGATACCTAGACGAATATGCGGCTTTGAAAGCGCTGCTCGTTAAGAAATACGGGGATCCAGTTTCAGACGAGAAGTTCTGGAGCAACACTCTTTGGCAGGATAATCCAAATGAATGGGGGCTCGCGGTTGCGTCGGGACACTTGTCTTTATATGCTCGATGGGAAACTGGAGATACCCGCGTTTTCCTTTACCTCTCAGGGGAGAACTACGAGTCTTCACTGGGTATCGAGTACGTCAGTGTAAGCTTTGAAGGGCTTGAGAACAGCGTGCGCGAAACCGCTGTGCTTGACAATCTTTAACTGTGTGGAGAGACGTAAACCATCTCCAATGTGGGTATTGATGTTCGACGATTTCGAATCCCGAGATCGATTTTCGAACCTAGATCAATTGCTGACATGCTCTGGTGCGTGGCTTCCCAATCGGCTTCTGGCGTTGAGCATCTTTAGCACACGAATTTGCCTTTGGAATCCCTAGGGCATGTCTGTGGAGAATTCAAAATGGCATGAGCAGGTCTTTGCGAATTTGTCTTGAGCTAACTTTTTGAAAGTTTCCCGTGAATGTCACCCAGGGGGATCCTGTAAGAGCTGCCATTGGTATTTCGCTCAGACTTCTGGGGTACTTCTATTTATCCTCAGACTCTCTGAGTGTAAAGAAGGCTGCTGGGGGCTAAATTCAGTCATGTATAGGGCTAAGTCTTATTGCTACCGATAGAATCGCGTATATCGAGAACAAGTCACGGCACAACGTTCCTGTGTAGATTTCGCTGATGCTGAACGTCATCGAGGAAAAGCCAACTCGCACTCTGGGTCTGGCTCTAGTGATGGAGCTGGATACTCAGAGGACATGCTCTCTGCTGTCGAGCCGGCACTCTCTGAACCTGAGTTTTGTCTAAAAGCTATATGAATGCCTTGTTTGGCGGGTGACGCTGGTAAGGCAGCCCCATCAACGGTGAGCGCGCAACCATTAAGAAGCACGGCGACGTTTCTCTGAGATATGCGGTGGCTCTGCTTCCCAGCCCCAGCCTTCGAAACTACCTGCTCCGAGTCGTAACCGAGAATACGGAATTAGGTTGTCTTGGCTATGTGGAGAGGTTGGCTAGGGACGAGTGGCAAGGCCATCTCCATCTAAACCTCGCGAAACGATGAAAGTCCAGTTTTGAGGAAACGCTGTTAGCTGTTGAAAGCGTGCGGCTAGCAACGCCTATAGCAGCATATGTATATGCAGAGTGGTGATATTTAGGCTTATACCGGTGTTTGCTTAGGCAAACACCGGTATAAGAAGTCCGCCTCGCTACGTAAAATGCGCTCGCCAGCGGTGTTTCGACGCAGGTTGTGCACTGTCGTCTTTTATCGCACGACCATAGCTATGGCGGAAACTGTGGTTCTGTAATGATCCAACGCTTTTCCAGAGCTCTCGCCTCACCTGCGCGGTTATGAAACGAGGAATTTGGTTTGATAATTGAGCGTTAAGTGAGAATTAGACGGACCGTGGGGAGCCGTTCCGGTATCAGACGAGTGAAGCTGCCAGCTTACTCGGGGAGCAGCACCGCAGGGTCGACGTGTACGTGCAGCAATGCCACACGGCCAGCCGCCACTGCGGCGATTGCGCGGGTCACCGCACCCTCGATCTGGTCGTCAGTCGCGACGTCTTCGGCGTGTGCGCCATACGCCGCCGCGAGGCCAGCGAAGTCGGGGCTCGTCACCTGCGTACCGGAGACGCGGCCGGGATATTCGCGTTCCTGATGCACGCGGATCGTACCAAACTGTTGGTTGTCCATCACGACTGCGAGGAATGCGGCGCCCTCCTGGACCGCGGTAGCAAGCTCCTGGCCGTTCATGAGGAACTCCCCGTCACCCGCGAGCGCGAGCACGTTGCGGTTCGGTCGGGCGAGGGCCGCCGCGGTTGCCGCGGGAATCGAGTAGCCCATGGAGCCATTGCGGGGGCCGAGCTCCGACTGTGGGCTCGTCGTATGCACGAGTGCACCCCATGCGCCGTGGTTGCCAGCGCCCATGGTCACGATGGGGTCGGCGAACTGCGCAGCGACCTGTGAGATCACGCGGGTCATGCTTGCGTAGCCAGCGGGTGCAGCAGGGGCCTGAACTTCGCGGCTTGCGAGGTAGGCGGTGCGGAGCGAAGTGGACCAAGCCGTGCGCGACTGCGACGCGGGGACGCCGAGCGCCGAGATACCTGCAAGCGCCGCGGGTACGACCTCTGGGGTTGCGAGGTAGTGGCGGTTGACACGTCCCATGTGACCGCGCAGCGCTGCGTCACCGCTCACGATGATCGTCTGTGAGCCAGCCGCGCGGGTGATGCGGAACGAGTCGGTCGGCGTATCAGTGAGCGTGCCGCCGAGGCACACGATGAGGTCTGCCTCTTCGAGCGCCTTGGTCGCGTGGGGAGCGGTGCCGAATGCGCTCTGGCCGATGCACGCCGGCGAGGTGGTGGGGATGCGCCAGGTGCCATGCCAGTCGTTGATGACGGGCAGCTCGTGCTGCTCGGCGAAGGTGCGTACGGCGGTCGCTGACGCGTCAGACCAGCCTTCGCCTGCGAGGAACAGTAGCGGCCGCTCGGCGCCCGCGATGCTCGCCTGGAGCTCGGCGATGTGTTCGGGCGCGATTGCTCCGGTTGCCGTGGCGTACGGTTCAACGAGCTCGCCCGCGAAGCCGCTTGCGACAACGTCCTCCGGCAGGCCGACAATGACCGGGCCGGGTCGACCGCTGCGTGCCGCGTGGAACGCTTCTGCCACGACCTCGCTTGCGCGATCCGCGTTATCGAGAATCAGTACGCGCTTGGCCTGGCTCCCAAACCAGGCGCGCGGATCGAATTCCTGGAACGCTTCGCGGTCACGGTCAGGTACGGGAACCAGGCCGACGAACAGTACGAGGGGAGACGCATCCTGCCACGCGGTGTGCACGGCGACAAACGCATTCGCTGCGCCCGGTCCACGCGTGACCATTGCGACGCCAACGGAACTCGTTGCGCGGCCGTAGGCGTCGGCCATGTATGCGGCGCCACCCTCCTGGCGGCAGACCACGTTGCGAATTCCGGTGTCGCGGAGTCCGTCGAGTACCGCGAGGTAGCTTTCGCCGGGAACGGTAAAGACCCGGTCTACTCCGTGCAGTTCGAGTGAGCGAGCAATCGCCAGGCCAACATGGCCCTCGTGAGTCGACATCCTTGTCCTTCCAGTCGATCAGTGGTCACAGATTCGTGCCAACGATCAGGAGCCTAGGTGGACAAAGCTATGACAACAACGACCAAAAAGGTTGCCAGATTATGCGCTTTTGTTATGCCAAGGGAGGACGTAGTTTCGCATGAAGTGCGCGAGCCGGGTGGCGAGACCCGCGAGCTGATCGGCCGCATAGTGCTCGCGCTGCCAGCACGCATACAGGGTGATGCGCAGTTCGGCGCCATCGGCCGTGGTGACCGGCGCAACCCAGAGCGGAGCGTCAAGCACTGAGGTGGTGATCACTAGGCCCCGCCCCGAGGTGGCGAGTGCCAGGGCGGTCATGTCTGAGGCTTCAACGGTGTGGGTGCCGAGTGAGATACCGTCCCGGCGATAGGCCCGGTCAAGTTCTTGTCTGCTCATGCTCGTGCTCGGCGGCAAGATGAGGAGTTCCTTGGTGAGATCAGCGATGCGGATCGAGCCGGGGTTTCCCTTGGCGATCGGGTGATCTGGGTGCGCAGCGGCGATCACCGGGAACGAGCCAAGGGGGAGCGATGCGACCTGGTCGGAGGGCGGTGCGGGCGAAACAGCCAGATCCGCGCCCTTGAAGAGTGCGCTCTCGACTTCCGCATGGTCGACCTCCCTACAGAGGAAGATGGGGTCATCTGGCTCGAGGGACTCGATGAACGGTGCGAGCAAGCTGTCTGCGGTGGCGCGAGCGCTGGAGCACACGAGCTGTTCCAGGTGGCCTGCGCGAAGGCTTTTGGTGGCGCGTTCCGCAAGACTTGCCTGGTCGAGGAGGGTGCGGGCGATTGTCTCCAGGCGATGTGCCGACGGGGTTGGCCGGAGCCGCCCACGCTCGCGGTTGAAGAGCACGAGTCCGAGCTCGTCTTCAAGCGTGCGAATCTGACGACTCAATGCTGGCTGCGCCACATGCAGCGCATCTGCAGCTGCCATGAGGGTGCCATGATCGATGACCGCCAGGAAATAGGTCAGACGTCGCAAGTGCAGCATAACTATCGCAATTCGGTATAGAGACCATGCGTTAATGGTCGTAGACAGTATGGGGTGTAGCAGGAATTCTAGTCTGGAACACTGGCGACGTCGCCAGCGCAAGACACCCAATGGAGGGAAACATGGGGAAAACCGAGATCACCGCCGATCAGAGGCGACGCAGAGCCGTCGTAGGGGCGTTCGTTGGCACCGCAATTGAGTGGTACGACTTCTTCATCTTTGGAACCGCAGCGGCACTGGTGTTTGGGCCGGTGTTCTTCCCGGTAGCTGACCCGGCCATCGGCGTGCTGGCGAGCTTTGCCACCTTCTGGGTCGGCTTCCTCGCCCGTCCCATTGGCGGAATTCTCTTCGGTCACCTTGGCGACAAGATCGGGCGCAAGAAGGTCCTGGTGACCACCCTGTTCCTGATGGGTATTGGCACGACCGCGATTGGCCTGCTGCCTACCTACGCCCAGGTCGGCATCCTGGCACCGATCCTGCTCATTCTCCTGCGCGCAATGCAGGGTCTCGCCGTCGGCGGCGAATGGGCTGGCGCAACGGTGATGGCAACCGAGAGCGCTGAAGGTGGCAAGCGAACTGGCGCAGGCATGTGGGTACAGCAGGGTTCGCCCGCTGGCTCGATCCTCGCGACGCTCGTCTTCCTGCTCGTTGGAAACCTGCCTGACGAGGCGTTCATGAGCTGGGGCTGGCGCGTGCCGTTCCTGCTGTCGGCTGTGCTCCTCGTGGTAGCCCTCGTGATCCGCTCACGCGTGGAAGAATCGGAAGACTTCACTAAGACTCAGCAGCAGAAGCAGGTCGTGAAGGTGCCGCTGTTCGAGGTGTTCCGCGAGATGCCGGGCATCGTTATCTTCGGTATCTTCGCCAGTGCGCTCGGCATTTCTGCGGCATTCTTCCAGAACACTTTCCTGGTTTCGTGGTGGACGAACGAGCTCCAGGGCGATCGCCAGACGATTCTCCTGCTCGTATTCATCATGGCCGTTGGCCAGTTCATCTGGCAGCCGATCTCGTCGCTCATCGCGACCAAGATTGGTCGCGACCGCGTGATGTACTACGGCGTTCTACTTTCGATTGCCATCACGATTCCCTACTTCTTCGCGATCCTCAGCGGAAACATGGTGTTCCTCGTCATCACGATGTTCATCCTCATGATGGGTGGCGCGGCATACTACGCAATGCTCGCCGGCTTCCTCTCGTCGATGTTCCCACCGAACGTTCGATACACCGGCGTCGCGCTGGCGAACGGCCTCTGTGCAGTGCTCATCGGTGGCGCAACTCCCGTCATCGCCCAGGCCATTCTCACCGCCTCCGGTCCGTGGGGAGTCGCAGCGTTCTACATTGGCATTTCGGTGCTCACGATCATCGGCATTTGGGGCGCGACCCGTTCGCTTGCCCGATACCAGGCCCGCGTCGGCGCCGCGGCTGATGCAGACGACGCCAATGCAACCGACCCAGCGCAGCCTGCTGCCCGGTAACCCCTCCGCCACACTGAAAGGACATCAACATGCGCGTAGATGCGATTTATGAAAACGGACGAATTTGGACCGGTGACGCGGATCGCCCAGAGGCCACCGAACTCGGTGTCTTGCACGGCCGACTCGTGTGCGTCGGAGACGTGTCGGAGCTTGAATCCGACGTGCGGATCGACCTGGGTGGCAAACGTGTCATCCCTGGCTTGCACGACGCACACCACCACCTCGGCCTGACCGGTCGTCGACTGCTGAACGTCAACGTGCGACCTACCGAGATTTCTTCACTCGCAGAACTGTACGAGCGGATCGCGGAGCGTGCGGCCGAGACCCCCGCTGACGGTTGGGTCTTTGCAAGTGGGTATGACCAGAACTTCCTGGGTGGGGAGCATCCCACTGCTGAGGGCCTCGACCGTGTTGCCGGTGGCCGTCCCGTATTGCTCGAGCACGTATCGGGCCACATGATCGTCGCAAACACTGCGGCGTTCGAGCGCGCGGGATACCCCGGTCGCGAGAACTACCCTGAGATTCCCGGTGGTCGAGTTTTCCGCGATGCGTATGGCCTTCCCGAGGGACTGCTGCAGGAAACTGCGATGGACCCCGTACGTTCGGCCGGTGCTGCGGCTTCTCGTGATCCCGAGGTGGTTGCTGAAGCGCTCCGTCTCGCGAGCGAGCAGGCCGTGCGCTACGGCTTGACGAGTATCACCGAGCCCGGCGTTGCAATCGATGGCGCGATTGGTGCTGGCACGATTGAGATGGACCACTATCTCCGTGCGGTCGCGAACGACACAATCCTGCCGCGCATGACGGTCATGCCGTTCCACACCGCGTTGCACTCAATCGCTGAGGCCCCTGACGGCATGAAGTCGTTTGACTGGGGGATCCGCACCGGACTCGGCGATGACCGCTTGCGCATTGGACCGGTCAAGATCGTGTCTGATGGCTCACTCATCGGCCGTTCGGCGGCGGTGCACGAGTGCTACTGCGGCGAACCTGACAACTACGGCGTGCTGCAGGTTACGCCTGAAGAGCTGCACGAGGCGATCCTCGCGTACCACCGTGCAGGTTGGACGGTCGCAACCCACGCGATCGGCGACCGGGCGATCGACAACGTACTTGACGCCGTGGCAGAAGCGCAGGCGGCGGTACCGCGTGACGTGCGTCACCGCATTGAGCACTTCGCGATCGCGACCGACGAGCAGGTGGCTCGCGGTGCGGAGCTTGGACTCATCCCCGTGCCGCAGGGCGTGTTCATCTCTGACTTCGGCGATGGCATTCTCGACGCCATCGGCGAGGATCGTTCGGCCGGTACCTACCGCATGCGGTCGTTCCTCGACGCTGGCATGGTGGTGCCCGGCTCGACTGACTCGCCGGTGTCTGACGCGAATCCGTTCGTCTCGATCCACGATCTCGTGAACCGCGTGACAAGTGGTGGCAAGCCGTTTGGGCAGCACGAGTGCGTCACCGTGGAAGAAGCTGTCGTGGCCTACACCTACGGCTCGGCGTACGCGGTTGATGCTGAACACGAGCGCGGCCGAATCGTAGACGGTCAGCTTGCTGACTTCATCGCTCTGAGCGATGACATCTTCGCAATCGATCAGACGACGATCCGCGACCTCACGGTTGAGACCACCGTCATCGGCGGCAAGGTGGTGTACTCGGCGTAGCGCTGAGACCACACGCAGGAGGGCTGGTTCCAGAGCACGGAACCAGCCCTCCTGCGTGTGTACGCGCGCCTATGCCGTGCGACGTCGGCTTGCTGCGATCGTGATGGCTGAACCGAGTGCGATCAGCACTGCGGCCAATGCGCCGTAGGGTGCTGGCCCGGTTTCCGCGCCAGTGTTTGCGAGCCGTTGCTTCGTGGGGCCGCCGGTGCCTTCGACGGTCACGGTCACGGTTGCGGTGCCGTCAATCGGCTGGCCATCCACTGCCTGTCGTGCTTCGATCGTGAGTTCACCCAGATCATCGGCGCGGATCGTTGCCGACCACGCACCTGCAGCGTCAGCCTCTACCCGAGCAACGGTCTTGTCGCCAGCGATCACCTCGACGTCGGCATTCGCGATTGCGAGACCGGTGACGACGAGGTCGCCCTGGGGGATCTTGGAACCGTTCGAAGGGCTCGTGATCGAGATGTCGTGTACGGCGAACTCGCGGAGGTCGGCGGTGAGGTTGTAGTTTCCGATGCTGCCGTAGTCGGTGAATGCGTTTGCCTCGTCTGAGGTAACGGTGCTTGGGTCGTCCCAGCCCGCACCACTCACCTCAAGGAAATAGGTACCCGAGTGTAGGAAGGTGTTGACTGTCGCATTCATGCCGGTGAGTACATCGCCGTCCCACGCGAGTTCGTTCGCGGAGTCAGCCACAATGTTGCCTCCCGCATCGATCACGCGAAGCGAGCTGAATAGGTTCGGGGCGATTGCCGCTGCGGCGACGCTGGCCGACACATATCCGCCCGACGTCTCAAACGTGTAGACGTCGACGTCTTCTGCGCTGGTGATGACGTTTGCTGTTGATGCTTCGCCGGCGGACAGGTCAAATGTGGCAGCGTCTTCGAGGGTGTTGCCCACGGTGTCCGGGGTGGCATCAGCGCGGCCACGGAAGTCCCACTCCAGGGTGAGTGGTTCTCCCGGTACGTTGCACCCCTCAATGGTGTCGGCGACATAGAACACGTCGCCGCGTTTCGGGTCATCGGGGTCAGCGTCACCTGCCGGGCACATCGTTCCGGTGTAGCGGGTGCCGTTAGGTAGACGAGCCAGCGTGAAGTACTCTGCGTCCTCGTCGCGGTCGGTAATGACGAGCAAATCGTTCTCGTCGTTCGTGGAGTTCGCGTACTCACCCATTGACCAATGTCCGAGCGGTACAAAGTCAGGGGCGCCCATGATGGGACCCCAGACACCCGATGTTGGCGTGTAGTATTCTTCGTCGGCATAGCCGTCGTGTTCAAGCCCGAAGTTGTGACCGACCTCGTGACTGATAGTCTCAGCAACATTCTTTGGGTCAACTTGTGCTGGGTCATTCGAAGACATGGGCGAGGTGAATGTGAAGGCACCGGTTTCGAAGCGTGAACCTGCCCCGTACAGCTGGGCAAGGCCGACGGCACCGTCGGCCGAAGGAAGAACGTCTGTGTATGAATCGGTGATGATCGCGTGTGATCCGAAGCTGTTGTCGTCGAGCGAGGTCTTATAGAGATTTGCATCGCTCGGCCTCGTAGTCGTGACATTGACATCGAATGGGGCGTAGTCCTCTGCGACAAGTGCCCACACCTCGTGGACGAAGTCAGGGTTTCCCGTGGCCGCGCTCGCGGGTGCAAAATCGAGCGACTCGACCTCCTCGTCGTAGTTCCAGGCGGTGTCAACGAGTGTTTCACCGTCGAAATCAAGGTAGATCGTGACTGGGGCGTCGGGTCGGGAGCCATCTTCTGGGTTGCCCGGAATCTCTGCTCCACCGGGGTTGACCGAGAGCGGATTCGTCCCTGAGGTAGATTCGTCTGCCATTTCTGAGTCTGGCTCGGCCGAACGCAGGCCGGAAATTTCTTGGCCGAAATGGTGTGCGCGCTGATCGGTGAAGCGGATCGAGCCGTTCGCAGAGACATAAATGGTCCCTGCAGCCTCAAGCTGGCGGAGTTCGTCGGCGCTCTTGCCGGAGTTGTTGGCGGCGAGTACGAACTTGTCAGGCTCGATCGCCTGGGTGGAGTTTGCTCGCGGCGTCCGGGCAGGCGTTGATGGCTGCTGCTTCGGACTGGTCGACTCTTCGTTGATGCCGTCCTGCGGGGTTTCGGTGTGTCGTGCCTCATCTGTGAGCGGAACATCGGGTGTACTCTCAGTCGCGGGCGCACCCGCGGTGTCACTCCCGTTACCGGCTGGGCTGTTTCCGGATTCCGTGCTTTGCTCGACGGGCGCAGGAGCGTCTTGTTCTTCTGCGGCTGAAGCGGGAAGCACCGCTCCGCTTACCGTGAGTGCGCAGATGCCCAATAGGGCAGCAGCGCCTCGGAGAGACGCGCGGTGACTAGATTTCATTGATTCCTCGGCCTTCACGGTTTCTTCGAGTAGGACACGCCTGAGAAAACGGTATCAATTTGCTTTGCCTTTGTGAAGATACTGCCGTGGGAGGTCGCATAGGGTGGTCTACACTTCTTTGGTCTCGATGAGGTATCCGTCCACATAGACCCGCAGGTAAATAGGGCAGTTCTTGTAGTTCCACACTTCGCGGTCGTACTCGTAGCGGACGTGGTGCTTCTCATGTACACCGACCATGAGTTCGAGTACGTGTACCTGCACGTAGTGGGTGCGCATTGGCTTAGTGACGACGAGCGTGCGGTCAACGTAGACGCGTTCGATTGACTCCCAGTAGTTCAGGTCGTACGTGACCTCGTGCTGCTCCTGATATCCGACGATGATCGTGGAAGTCAGCCGCCTTGCCTCGGGGTTGCGCTGCTGACCAATGAGGTGCTGGGCGAGATTGATGTACGGCATGATCGGCTGGTAGTTCAAGGTGCCCCTTTACCCGGTGGATCGATCGCGCGAGTACGCTCGCCCCTCAGTCTATGGGTGCTGGGTATGTAATGGACTGAGGGGCGAGCCGCGAGTGAATCTAGGCGCTGACGGCACCGGCGCCAGCGAACGTCTCTTGGTGGATCCGCCAAATGTCAGCCGCGCTCACCTCGGCACCGGTCGCCTCAGTGAACCTCTGCACCGCGCGTGCCAATTGCACCTGCTCGCCGCGGGAGAGTGAGACGCCGTATTCGCTTTCGAGGAGATAGGCGATGCCTCCCTTTCCTGACTGCGAATTCACGCGGATCACTGCGTCGTAGCTCCGACCAATATCTGCGGGATCGATGGGCAGGTACGGAACGCGCCATGCGATCTCGCTCTCGGGGGCATCGGTCGCCAGTGCGCGCGCCCGGTGCTCGGCGAAGCCCTTCTTGATAGCGTCCTGATGGGTTCCGCTGAAAGCGGTGTGCACGAGCGATCCAACGTAGGGGTGGCGCTCATGAACCTCCAGTTGATTGCAATACTCAACGGTTCGACGCACTTCATCGATATCGGAGAAGTCGATCATCGGATCCACGCCCTGCGCGTGCAGGTTGAGCGCGAGCACCGCGAGATCGACATTGCCCGTGCGCTCGCCGTTGCCAAAGATGCAGCCCTCGACGCGCTGCGCCCCAGCAATTACAGCGAGCTCGGCGCAAGCGATTCCCGTCCCGCGATCGTTGTGCGGATGCACCGACAAGATCACGCTGTCGCGTCGGGCGAGGTGTTTGTGCATGTATTCGATCTGATCCGCGTACACATTCGGGGTCGCGATTTCGACGGTCGCAGGTAGGTTCAGAATCACCGGGCGCTCGGGGCGCGCGTCCCAGAGCTCGGTCATCGCGTTGCAGATGTCGAGCACGTAGTCGGGCTCGGTGAGGTTGAATACCTCTGGCGAAAACTGGAAGCGCACGTTCGGCATACCGCCCGCGAGCTCGAGCAGGTCGCGACCGGCATCCAGGATGAGTTCCTGCAAGCTCTCGCGGCTGTGCCCGAGCACGTGCTCGCGCCAGGCCGGCGCGGTCGCGGTGTAGAGGTGAATGACGACGTTATTGCGGATCCCCTGAATCGACGCCACTGTTCGCTCAATGAGGTCCCTGCGGGCGGCCGTGAAGACGACGATCGTGACGTCTTCGGGGGCGATGTCAGTGTCGGCGATCAGTCGCACGAAGTCGAAGTCTGTTTGTGACGCCGAGGGGTAGCCGACCTCGATCTCCTTGTACCCCATCGCGACCATCAGCTCGAAGAAGCGGCGCTTGCGCGCGGGATCCATCGGCTCGGCCAGCGCCTGGTTGCCATCGCGCAGATCGACCGGCACCCAGAGCGGGGCTGCGGTGAGGCGTTGGTTTGGCCAGTCGCGCTCGGTGAGTGGAACGTCGACGCGGGAAAACGCATCGGTGTACCGGTGCGATGGCATCTGTGACTGGCGCTGGGTGTTCCAGTCGGGCGCATTGGCCGGCACCGGGCCAGCGGGGGTGGAAATCGTGGGGAACGTGTTGGTGTGCATTTTTCTGAGTCCTTCGTGCGCGGATCGCCAGACCGGCCCACGGCTCAACCCCACGACGGGGAGCCGGTCTTGGCTACGCCCCGCCGTGGCGGCGAAGAAGAAGGAAACTCATGCGGGTCATGTGAACACCGTACCACAACTGCTCAGACAAGTAGACAGGTTGACAAGCTGACAAGATATGCTGGACACATGGCACAGGTAACGCGCGTCTCGCTCGCAGATCAAGCAGCCGATCTGCTCCTCGAGCGCATTCGCGGCGGTGAATGGGAGATCGGCGCAAAACTCCCGAGCGAAATGACACTCGTCCCTGAGCTTGGCGTCGGCCGGTCCACGGTGCGCGAGGCGATCCGCCAACTCGCAGGTCGCGGAATTCTTACCTCCCGCCAAGGCGCCGGTGTCTTCGTCACCGCGCTCGAAGCGCCGGAAGATCTTTCTGATGTGCTTCGGCGTTCCGATATTGCTGCCGTACTTGAGGCGCGGATCGCGATCGAAACCGAAGCTGCCGCGCTCGCCGCAGAGCGACGCACGGGCGCGGATCTCGAAGGCCTGCGTGCGGCCCTCGCCGAACGCGAGCGCGACTTCCCTGACGTGGTGAGCCTGGTCGCTGCCGACACGGCGTTCCACCGGGCCGTGATTGTTGCCTCGCACAACCCCGTGCTCGTGGAGCTCTTTGACAGTTTCGCTCCCCGGCTGCGCGACGCGATGGTGGAGATGCTTGAGCTGCCGCGCGCAGGCAGGATCGAGCAAGACGACGCCACGCACACCGCACTCGTCGACGCGATCGGAGCGGGAGATACTGTTGCCGCGGCCCAGGAAAGTCGCGACCACTTGGAGGCTCTGCAGATTCGGATAGCTGGCTGAATTCTTGTATACATACGGAAGGGTCATGCGCCACTCCAAATTGGATGTGACGCATGACCCTTTCGTGTAGGGGCTAGCTTCTTTCTGGAGCGTTGTTCGCTGGTTCTTCTGCGACCGCTCGTTTGCCAAGGTTCGCCCACGACTTGCGAATAATGCGTTGAACGGAACTGTCGAGTGCGACAGCAACAATCAGGGTCGCGCCAACAAGAATCGTCTGCAGGAATGGCGAAGCCTGCATGAATACGAGGCCCGCGCGAAGTACGCGGAAGAAGAGCAGGCCTGCCACAACGCCACTAATCCGACCAACACCGCCTTCGAATGCGACGCCACCGAGAAGAACCACAGTGAGGACCTCGAGTTCAAGGCCTGAGCCAATGTTCGGGTTCGCGGACTGCACCTTTGCGGACAAGAAAAGACCCGCGAGCGCGGCGAATGCACCGGTCGCAACGAACAAGAGGAATCGTGAGCGCTGGACGTTGACGCCCATGAGTCGTGCAGCACGCTCGTTGCCACCGATTGCTTTCACCTCCTTGCCAAACTTTGTGTGGTTCAGCACGTACCAGCCCAAAGCAATTACCAAGACCAGAGCCACAATCTGGATCGGCACAGGACCGATCTTGAAAGTGCCGATCGCCCGGAATGTCTCTGGAAGTTCCGCTCGGGGGATGGTTTTGCCCTCAGACATCAGCAAGGCGAGGCCGCCCCAGACGCTGAGCGCTCCGAGCGTCACCACGAACGAGTTCAAACGAAGATACGAAATCAGGAAACCGTTGATCGCGCCGGCAAGTGCGCCGGTAAGAATTGCGACGAGAAATCCGAGCATTGTTGAACCAGTGCTGCTCATCGTCATACCGCCGGAAATTGCGGCGGCGGAAGCAACCGATCCAACCGAAAGATCGATGGAACCAGACATGATGAGGAATGCTGCTGGGATAGCAATGAGGCCCAGCTCAGAAGCCTGAAGCAGAATGCTTTGGCCGTTCGCGAAGGAGAAGAAGTTCGGGCGAAGAATGGAGAATACAGCGATCAGTACGATCAGCGCCAGGAAGATGCCGTTTTTCGCGGCGAAGATTTTGATGCGTTCAGTGTTCATGGGTTGTCTTTCGGTCAAGCACTTGCTGCTTCGGCAAGTGCCAGAAGGGAAGCGAGAAGATCTTCGTTAAAGGTTGCTGAGCGGGGCAGCTCAGCAAGGGAATCGCCGAGCACTGTGTACGAACGGTCGCACATGCTTGCGATTTCATCGGATTCGCTTGAAGCGACGATGACGGCTGCGCCGTTCGCCGCTGCGGTTCGGGCCGCCTCCACAATGTCGAGCTTTGCGCCAACGTCGACACCCTGGGTTGGTTGAGAAAGGATGAGTAGTTTTGGTTTCGAGGGGTAGAGCCATCGAGCCAATAGGTGCTTTTGTCGGTTGCCGCCTGAGAATTGTGAGACTTCTGCGTCGGAGCCGGGGCCACGGATGTCCAAAGCTTCCCTGGCTTGGGCGTAGACGCCTGCGCCAGAAGAACCATTTACCCACCAGCCGTGTGCTTTTGTCTCGCCGTACCAGGGGAGCATCACATTGTCGAGGGCGGTCTCTGAGCCGATGAGGCCATCAGTGTCGCGATCCGGGGGGACAAAGAACACGCCCCTTCGTATGGCCTGCCTAGGTGAAGACACCCGCAGAGAAGCGCTATAGAAGTCATAGATGCACACCCCCTTTGCCCCACCGATACTGGCTGCGATATCGAATTGCTCACCGCCGGCCATTCCGAAAAGTCCGACAACCTCGCCCGCCCTTGCGGTAATCCTCCCACCAGACGTTTCGTAGCCGAGTACCTCCTTACCTGGCGCGACATGCGTGAAATCTAGGGAGCGAAGGTCTGGCACCAACGCCTCTGCAAGTTTCGCCGGAGTGAAATCATCAGTTGGACCGTCGACGACTACCGTGCCTCCGCGAAGAACGATGATGCGCGTGCAAACTTCCAAGATGTCTGGGAGTCGATGGGATACATAGAGCACCGACACACCTCGCGCGGCGAAGCTTCGGATGAGTGCATGGAGGGCATCGGTTTCCGCCTTTCCGAGCGCAGCTGTCGGTTCATCAAGTAGGAGTACCTTCATCTCGCCAGACAGCATGCCCCGGGCAAGATCAACAAGCTGGCGTTCGCCGAGACCTAGCGCTTCAACAGGCATGTCGAGCGGAAGTGAGGCGCCGACTGCTGTGAGGGCTTCTGTGGCAAGGCGTCGCTGCTCCGCCTGAGAAGGAGTCTGTCGAGCAAGGAAAAGGTTCTCCTGAATCGACATGTTCGGCGCAAGTGCAGGCTCTTGATGGATTACGGTGATGCCGAGCGCCGCTGCCTCTTTCGGGCGCAAGCTCCGTTCAATTGTTGTGCCATCCACTGAAAAGCCACCGGAGGTGGCTGGAATCACGCCGGTAGTGACATTAAAGAGAGTGCTCTTTCCGGCCCCGTTGTGACCGAGTAGTCCAACGATCTCACCGGGTGCGACAGAGAAGTTTACGTCTTCGAGTGCTCTGGTTGCACCGAAATCTACGGTGACGCCATTGTAAACAAGGCGTCGGTTTTCGTGGGTCATGTGTGCCTTAGTCCTCTTGCAGCTGAGCGAATTGCAGGGGTCAGATGCTGAAAATTGGGGGAGGCCATAGGCCACCCCCAATTCCGTTACTGGTTCTTCAGCAGGAACTGCTCCGCGTTTTCGCTAGTTACTTCAGTGACCGGTACGGTCTGGTCGCTGACCGGCTTGCCTTCTGCTGCGTCGATGAGCATCTGTGCAGTTGCGTCTGCGAGCTGGCGGGCAGGCGCAATGTAGGTGTACCGCCAGAAAGAGCCGGGCTCCATGATGATCTCGAGTTCCGCATCGGTAGCGTCGAGGTTGAGGAGGAGCATGCTTTCGTCAGTCGGCGACACACCTGAATCGGTGAGTGCCTGATAGGCGCCGAGCGCCGGATCGTTCGCGATAGCTAGCCAGACTTTGGTGTTCGGCACGGCATTGAGCTGGTTCTGAACTGCGGCGTAGCCGTCGTCGAGGCTCAGAGTCTTGTGTTCGGTAATATCGAGGTTGAGGCCTGAGCTTGCGAGTGCGTCGGAGATACCTTTGCCGCGAAGCCGGCCAAGGTCGGTATCGGGCCAGCCAAGGAAAGCAACTTCAACCTTTTCGTTGCCGTACTTTTCCTTGATCCATTCGGCGGCACGCTCGCCGGCTTCCTTGCCGTCTTTTTCGTGGTCGAGGGCAACTGCGGCCTCCACACCTTCCCAGCTGCTGCCGTATCCGACAACGGGGATGCCCGCATCATTTGCCTGAGAGGTCACAGCAACCATCGCGTCAGACTGGACTGGGTAACCCATGATCGCCTTGATATCGCCGCGTACGATCCAAGACTCCCAGTCCTGGACCTGGGTCTGAGCGTTCCACTTGGGATCGTCGGTGACGAACTCGTAGCCAGCCCCGGTGACTTTCTCCTCCATGAAGGGGAGCATGTCGTTCCAGATCTGGATGTCGAGTCCGGCAAAGCTCATCGCGACAGCGCCTTTCTCTGAGCTGGCTGATCCGCCATCAGTTGAAGAGCAGCCGCCAAGCGTGAGCGCGGCGGCAGACGTCAAAGCGATCGCGCCCAAGATTCGCTGCATTCGTTTCATAACGTGTGACTCCCTTGTCTCAGTGCGTGGGCCTCATCTTTGAAGCTCTGTGAACGCACGCCACGGTATCGACCATCCGACCATGTCAAATTCGAATAGTCAATAAAACCTTGTTTTCTTTCTTGATACGTCATCAAAACGTAATTTTGATTCGTTATGCGTGATAAAAATATGAATTTTGTTTGTGAATGATGAATGCGAGCAGCTATCGTGGGTCGAACCTCGATGGATGGCACTGACGCCACCATCAAAAGGACACTTGAGAGGAACAACGCAATGGCGCGTAAGACCGGTTATGTCTGGCATGAGTGGTATGGATGGCATGACACAGGAACTCATGCGGGAATATTCCCGTCAGGTGGATATGTGCAGCCCTACCAAAACTTCGAGAGTCCGGAATCAAAAGCTAGATTTGCAGGCCTCGTAGAGGTATCTGGACTGCTCGAGTCACTTACCCGAGTCGCCCCGCGTCAAGTCAGCGACGAAGACTTGCTGCGCGTACATACAGCAGCGCATGTCGAACGTATTCGAACACAATCCGAGGCAGGTGGAGGAGACGCTGGTGACGGGTTTTCCCCATTCGGCAAAGGAAGTTTTGAACTCGCGAAGTTCGCTGCCGGTGGCACGCTCGCAGCAGCCGAAGCGGTGCTCGACGGAGTAGTGGATAACGCCTACGCATTGGTTCGCCCGCCGGGGCATCATGCGGAGCCAGATCAAGGTCGTGGCTATTGCCTATTTGCCAATGTTCCGGTGGCAATTGAGGCCTTGCGTGCACAGGGTAAGGTGAACAAGGTCGCGATCTTTGACTACGACGTGCATCACGGAAACGGGGCGCAGAAGATCTACTGGGAGGACCCAAATGTCCTCACTATTTCGGTGCACCAGGACCGGCTTTTCCCTCAGGATTCTGGTCTCGCCGATGAACGTGGTGAGGGTCCTGGTTTTGGTACCAATCTCAATATTCCTCTGCCTGCCGGTTCTGGTGATGAAGCATATTGGCGAGTTGTGGAGAAAGTTGCGGCCCCTGCGATCAAGTCATTTGCGCCTGACATCATCATTGTTTCGAGTGGATTTGATCCTTCGGCATTCGACCCGCTTGGTCGGATGAGCGTCACTTCGAATGGCTTCCGCGGTGTCGCCGAGCGCTTGCTTGCAATTGCTGATGAGGTCTGCAGCGGGCGGATCGTCTTTTCCCATGAAGGTGGCTACTCGGCAGTGCATGTTCCATTCTGCGGAATCGCCGTCTTAGAAACGCTCAGCGGAATCAAGACCGACGTCGAGGATCCCTTCAACGAGTCGGTTGGGAATTCGCCAACGAAAACGCTCACTAGCATTCAGGAAGACGTAATCGGGCAATCTGCGGAGCTCGCAAAGCAGCTTGGTATGACCTACGGGCACTGAGACTCAACAGTAGTACGGTCGCTAGCGCACAATTGTTAGCGACCGTACTGCTGTTTCGCGGGGAAGAACGGCTCATGCGTGTGAACGCTGTCGTACACGAATGTTTCAAGACGACTGATTCCAGAAACCTTGCGGATCTTACGGTTAATGATTGAAAATAGCTCGGAATGATTTGCGGCATAAACCTCGACGAGCATGCTGAATCTGCCAGACCCGAGCACGATGTACCGCACGCCTTCAAACTGTGAAATGGTGTCTGCGATCTCATCAATGTCACCGCTTACCTCGATTTGCAGACTTGCGATCGAGTTGAGGCCAACGGCGGCAGGGCTTGGGACGCCGATCACTTGAATGACGTTGCGTTCGCGCAATCGTTTGACCCGGGCACGAGCACCTCCGGGAGTGAGACCGACTGCCTCGCTGAGATCGGCGTAGCTCATGCGACCGTCTTGCTCAAGCAATCGAACGAGCTTCAGATCAACCTGGTCGAGTCCTGACGCGGAGTCAAAAGTTGGGTCAACGTTCGACACGAGCGCTTCTGTTTTTGACGTTGGCGGTTGATTGTCCATGTTCGAAGTATTACATGCCGTGCACAGCTCATCGCGGACTCACTGAATTCGGAATGTCGTACTTCGGCTTATGGCCGTGACGGTCGTTGCTTGTGAATGATGCCTTGCCTATATCGCCGCTTGACGTTCCTTGCCGGGCTGCAGATCACGCTTAGGACGCTGCCGCGCCGGAATGCCATGCTTGCCGCATCAACACATGACCTTCCCACACGGCAGGAGCTTTCATACGCATAAAAGTCACCTTTGTCAGAACCACCCTTTTCGCGGGGTCAATCCATGGTGGCGGGGTTGGATCTTCAGCGCCCAGAGACCACCCCACCGCTCACCTGTACTTCGCGATCGCACAGTGCCTGTACGGCCTCGCGGTCGTGCGAGATAAACACAATCCCGTGGTCGTCGCGCAGCCCCGCGAGCAGCGCGAGCACGCTTGCCCGATGGTGTGGGTCCAGCGCCGAAACCGGCTCATCACACACCAGCACGTCCGGCGAAGCCGCCAGTGCCCGCGCAATCGCCACTCGCTGACGCTCACCACCGGACAACGTCTTGGGGGAGCGCTTGAGCAACCCGGGCGTCAAGCCAACGCGAGCCAGCAAAGACACCACGGTGTCAGTCGAGCCGGGTCGCAGGGAGGTGCGGATGATCCGCGCAACACTCCAGCGCGGGTCGAACGTTGCAAGTGGGTCCTGCGGAATCAATCGCACCCGCACCGGCCCACTGGGTGTTGAGACCGTGCCGCTGTCGATCTTTTCCGCGCCAGCAATGATTCGCCCGAGCGTGGTTTTGCCGGCACCGGAGGGGCCGGTGAGTCCGATGATCTCACCGCGGTGAATGTCGAGTGACGCGTTATGCAGGCCAACCGGCCGACCGTCGCGCTTTCCAAACTCACGAGTCACTCGATCGAGCGACATGAGTGGCGCGGCAGAGCCAGCTTCGGCCCCGGACACACCACCACCAGAACCTCCACCCCGAAGCTCGGGCAGCCGCAACCCCGTCATCAGCTTTGCCGCGGGCCGGGACCGCGCATCGGCCAAGACTCGGGCGGTTGGCCCGCTGTCGACGATCCGCCCCCGTGCGAGCACGGCGACGCGGTCAGCGATGCGAGCGACCGCGGCAAGGTCGTGGCTCACGATGATGAGCGCGGTTCCGGCGTCGCGCAGCCGTGCGAACTCGTCGAACACCTCGACCGCGGTGTCACTGTCGAGCGAGGCAGTGGGCTCGTCAGCAATGAGCAGCGGCGGCTTGCCAATCATTGCCGAAGCGATGAGCGCCCGCTGTCGCATGCCGCCCGAGAGCTGCGGTGATCGCAGTCCAAGCAGCGCCTCGGGCTCGGGGAGCCCCGCGCGGGAAAGCGCATCGATGATGGCGGATCGGCGATCCGCACCACGTGGCCCGCCGTGAATGGCGAGCGTCTCGCCGACCTCATGCTCGATGGTGCGCAACGGATCGAGCGACTGGAGCGCGTCCTGGAGTACGAGGCCAACCTCGCGGCCGCGGATACTGCGCCAGGTGCGCTCTGAAGCGGCTGACACATCTTGTCCGCCAATGCGGAACGCCTGCGAAGTCTGTCGCCATGCCCCGTGCCGCGGAGTGAAGCCGAGTAGGGTGCGGGTAAGGAGTGACTTGCCCGCACCAGATTCGCCGATGATTGCGAGACATTCGCCAGGGGAGACCGCGAGTGACACGTCATCCACCAGCGGTACGCCGTGCAAACGGACAGAGAGGTTTTCGATGTGGAGGGCGTGGGTCATGACGGGTTCCGTTCGGCAAGGCGACGGCCGAGTACGGTCAGCGTCGTAGCGGTGAGCACGATCGCGAGGCCGGGGAAGACTGTCATCCACCAGGCCGAGCCGAGGTAGACACGGCCGGCGTCGAGCATCGCACCCCACTCTGGCGCTGGCGGCGCTGCGCCGAGGCCAAGGAAGCCGAGCGCCGAAACCCACACGATGGCCTGGCCGACACCGAGCGTCGCCGCCGAGGCGAGCGGCCAGAGCGAGTTTGGTGCAATGTGGCGGACGAAGACCGTGAGCCGCGGGACCTCATCGAGGAGTGCCCATTCCACGTAACCGCTCGCGGCGATCTCTCGCACGCGAGCCCGAAGCATGCGCGCGTATCCGGGAATGGTGGCGATGCCGATGGCGAGGATCGCGGGCGCGGATCCGCCCCCAAACACCGCAATAAACAACAGCGCGAGCACGAGCGTTGGCATGGCGAACATGACCTCGAACAGTCGGGAGAGCGCGCGATCGAGCCAGGCTGGGCTCAGTGCAGCAGCGAAGCCAAGTGCGGCCCCGATGCCCACGCCGATTGCGGTTGCCGCGACACCGATACCCACGGAGTCGCGGGCACCGTGCACCACACGGGTGAAGATGTCTCGTCCTGACTCGTCCGTGCCAAACCAGTGTTCGAAGGATGGCGGTTGCAAGCCGGCGGCAGGGTTGATGCTAAGCGGGTCACCTGGCGCAACAATGCTCGGCCAAGCCAAGACGAAAGCAACGACGCCGAGAACGGCAAGCGCAATCCACTCGACCACAGAGAACCTGGCCTGCGGAGCCACAGCAAGTAGACGCGTCGACTGGGATTCAGCCTGGCTCATGCGATCACCTCCCGTGGACGAACGATCCACTCGGCCACATCAGCGAGGATCATCACCGCAACGTAGAACAACGCGATCACCACGACCGCGCCAACGACGACGGGCACATCCCGCACGGCTGCGGCCTCCTGCAGTAAGCGTCCAAGGCCTGGTCGCGCGAACAGTACTTCAACGACGACCGCACCGCTGAGCAGTGAGCCGTATGCCCAACCCGATAGTGCAATTGCGGGCAACGCAGCGTGCCGCAACGTGTGTGAGAAAAGTACCCGCGTCTCGGAAGCGCCGCGCGCTCGCGCAGTGGTGGCAAATGGTGAGTTCGTTGCTTCGGTGAGCGGGCCGTAGAGCACGTGCGCGAGATATCCCGCGACCGGAACGGCGAGCGTCACCGTTGGCAACACGAGCCCGCCAGGTCCGGTACCCGTTGCTGGTAGCACTTTCCAGGTCATGGCGAACGCCAAGATGAGGAGTGCCCCGAGGAAGAACTGTGGGGTGACGCTCGCAATCGTTTCGATCGCGGTGAGCACGGCGCGGATCGCCCCACCAAACCGACCCCGCGCGTTCACCGCAATGACGACGCTGACAAGCGCCAAGGCCCAGGCCAACACAAAGCTCAGTGAAGCCAGGACGAGCGTGGGTGGAACGTGTGCGGTGAGGAGATCAGCGACTGGCTGCTTGCGGGCATACGAGTCGCCAAAATCGAGGGTCGCGATCCGCCACAACTGCAGGAAGTACTGCACGAAGATCGAACGGTCGAGACCGTATTCGGCTCGCGCCTGTGCGGTGGCCTCGGCTGATGCTTGCGAGCCGGGCCCACCCATGATCGCCTCGAGGGGGTCGCCCGCCGCGCGGAGCGCGAAGAACACGATGGTCGCGGTTGCCCAAACGACGAGCACAGCCGAGAGCAGACGGCGAATCACCGCGCGAACAACACGGTGTTCGCGCGGTGAAGCTGCCAGCTGACTAGTCAATTACTGAGTGAACTCCGTGTTGATGAACGTCGGCGTACTGATGGTGCCGAGCGTGGTGACTCCCTCGACCCCGTTGGTGAGGAAGTGGTTCTGCTGATCATAGAGCGGCAGAACGGCGAATGACTCGAGCACGCGCTGCTGTGCATCTGCATAGATTGCTGCGCGCTCGGCTTCGTCCTGAGTTGCTGCGGCCCGTTCGAGGAGCGCGTCGACTTCTGGGTCTGTGATTTCTGCGAGGTTTGAGAAGTAGCCGGAGGGGGCCGGGACAGTGTTGCTTGAGTGGAAGATCGTGCGCAGCACGTCAGGTCCGACCTTCGTGTACGGTGCGCTCACGGCCTCGTACTCGTGCGCGGCAAGCTTGCCGTACCAGGTCGACAGATCGACCGGCTCGAGCACAACGTTGAAGCCGACCGCTCCTGCGTTCGCCTGGATCTGTTCGAACAGCGACTGTTCTGCCGCGGTCGACTGGTTCGTGCTGACCGGGAATCGGACGGTGAGTTCCTTGCCATCCTTGGCGCGGATCCCTGCTGCTCCGGCGGGCTTCCAGCCTGCATCGTCGAGCAGCTTGGCAGCCTTGGTCGCATCGGTCTTGAAGAGCTCGGGCAGTGAAAGGCCTGCGGGTTCAACACTCGACAGTGCCGAGTATGAGCGGGTGGCCGTGCCCTGGAAGAGGGATTCGATGCCGGGTGACGGATCCGCCGCTAAGACGAACGCCTCACGGACTCGAATGTCATCGAACGGCGCCTGCGCCGAGTTGAGCTCGATGCGGTTCGATGCGCCGGGGCGAGGCGCATCGATGTGACCGAAGTCTGCGGCCTTCGCAGCGACGATGTCTGCTGGGAGCGGGTTGTCAATGACCTGCACTTCGCCAGACGTAAGGGCAGCGTAGCGGGTTGCGGCATCGGGGATGAAGCGCCAAACGATCTTCTCGAGCTTGGCAGCGCCGTCGTGGGTTGCCTCGGGGATGGTCGAGACATAGTCGTCATTGCGCACGAGCGTGATGCTCTCCTGTGGTTCCCAGCTTGAGACCTTGAACGGACCAGTGCCTACTGGCTCAGCGCAGTTCACGTCTTTACCGCGCTCCATGCCCGCGGGCGACTGCATTGCGGTCCACTGCTGGCTGAGCGACTCGAGCAGTGCCGAGTCTGGGGACGAAAGCGTGAAGCGAACGTGAGTGGCATCGACGGCCTCAGCCTTCACAATCTTCTGTACCGCGAGGTAGCCGGTTGAGGAGCCGGTGTCTGGGTCTTGCAGGTGTGCAATGTTCGCAATGACGGCTTCCGCGTCGAACGGGGTGCCGTCGGTGAAGGTGATGCCACTCTGCAGCGTGAAGTCCCAGACGAGGCCGTCTTCGCTCGTGGTCCAGCTCTTCGCGAGCCACGGGGTGATTTTGCCATCAGCGGTGCGGCCAGTGAGCGGCTCGAGGTACTGCGTCGAGATGAGCGCCTGCGGGTAGTTGCCGCCAACGTGGGGGTCAAGGCAGGTCGGCTCCGCGTCGCCGGTCGCGTAGGTCAGGGTTGAAGTGTTGGTCGCGGTTGACGTTCCGCCTGCGCAACCTGTGAGCAGTAGCGCGGGGATCGCAATCAGGGCAACGGCGCTGGTGCGGACCGCATTGCCCGGACGGCGTGACGCAGAATGGAGAACATTGTGAAGCATTTGGTGGGCACGCTTTTCGTATTGTTGGACTGAGTGCAATTAAGTAGCTTACGGGATCCGTGAGAGAACACAAATTGGTGCGGAAATCTGATTGCTCGCTAAGCTCAAGCACTATGAGTGCACCAGTTTCTCGAGGCCGCCCGCAGGCTTCCACCCGCGAGGTTCTCGCAGAGGCGGCGTGTGAACTGTTTCTCGAACGTGGGTACGATGCCACCTCGGTTACTGATCTCGCGAAGCGTGTGGGGGTAAGCCGCTCAAGCTTTTTCAACTACTTTGATGGCAAGGGTGCAATTCTCTGGTTTGCACTCGACGAACGCATCACGCACCTGCTTGATGCCCTTGCTGATGATGCTGGCACGCTTGATGATGCACTTGGAATGTTCGGTACTGGCGCAGCCCCCGAGAGTCTGCTCATTGCGATCGTGAATGCTGACGCAATGGGGGTTGGGAATGAGCTTGCGCAGGGACGAGCGGTGCGGCAAATGCGCATCGCCGATGCGCTCGTACGCAAGCTCAGGCGTACGGGAGTCGAAGGTCGAAAGGCTGAGATTATTGGTGCCGGAATTGCCGGCGCCCTGCTAGCTGCTGTCTGGGAATGGGCGAAAAGTGGATCCGCGCGCCGTGGGCTTGATGAAGTACTGGCCGAGTCTTTGAGAATCGTGCGCGAGATATTCGCTGGAGCAATCTGATTTCTTCTCTACGGCGTACGGATTTCCGGCTAGCCTGAATGGAAACCTCAGGAGGAACCAATGAGTCTTCGCGTAGCCGTATTTGGACATGGCGCAATCGGTGGCCGCATCGCTTCCGAACTCGCCGCTGGAAAAGTTCCCGGCGCTGAACTGGCTGGAGTCATCGTGCGACGTTCGGGCTCAGGCGGTGGGCACCTCGAGATCACGCTTGACGATGCGCTCGCCGCGGGTGATCTGATCGTAGAAAGCGCAGGAATCCCCGCGGTGGAGGAGCATGGTGAGCGCATCATCGCCGCCGGAGGCGACCTTCTCCTCGTGTCTCTTGGCGCGCTCGCTGACCCAGCGCTCCGGGCGGCGCTCTACGCGGGTCCAGGCGAGCTGTATCTCAGTACCGGTGCGATTGGTGGACTCGATTTACTTGTCGCTGCGAGCCGTGATGGCGGTGTGAGTGAAGCAAGCATCACCTCTACGAAGAAATCATCAACCCTTGCTCAGCCTTGGATGAGCAATATGGAGCGCACGCGTCTCGCAACTGCGACTGAACCATTCACGCTTTTCGAGGGCAGTGTTGCAGAGGCAGTGCAGCTCTTTCCGACCTCGCTCAACGTTGCATGTGCACTCGCCACTGCCGTTGATATGTGGGACACAGTATCGGTGAGATTGGTTGCGGATCCGCAGGCCAAACTCACCCGGCACTCGATTGCAGCGCGTGGCTCAGCGGGCTCCTACTCTTTCGATATCGTCAATGAGCCGTCGCCCGCAACACCGACGACGAGCGGTGTGGTTGCGGAAGCGATGCTCGCTGGAATCCGGCGGCTTGCTGGCCAGAACGGCACATTCATTTAGGGAAAATGTTCGATTTCTTGTGAAAAGCCTGTGCGTTGCGCGACACTTCGTCTTGGTATTTGTAGAGCCTGGCGTTTAAGCTTTTCTCACAGGGGGGCATTCATTTCACTCGAAAGATGGTGAACGCCTTGAAGAACACATCAGGTCGGTTTGGGAAGAAACCGACCAATTCCGCTCTGCGCGCGACCGCAACGACACTTGCAGTCACGCTGTCATGCAGCGCATTTGGGCTTTTGGCCGCAGCAACACCCGCACAAGCGTCCGTCTATGGTGAACGACTTGTCACAACCATAGGTTCTTGGGGTGCTACGCCCGGTTTTGGCCCCGAAAACTCCAATGGACAAGTACGTGCCGGACGCGACCTGCCCAACGCATTGTTTGAAATTCCGGCAATTGATAAGACGGGTCCCATCACGTACAGCGATGCTCACCGTTCTCGCACGTACTGTCTCGCAGCAGATCAGACTGCTGTGGGCGTCGAACTCACTTGGGCTGAAGTTGGCACTCGCAAGTGTGAGAATGTGAAAACCGTCCGCCGCGGCAAGCTCAATCAGTTTGGTTTTGTTGGCGCGGTCGGCTCGAACTGGGGTAAGAAGCTCGGGGTGCTGCCGGGCAGCGATGGAATCGGTTGGACCGGCAATCAGCAGTACTTCAATATCGAAGCTGTGTCTGACCCGAAGACTGTGACTATTCAGGGACCAGTCTCCACGAGTCTGTCGCAGAAGCCGGAGATCTTTGGTCGTGGGACGATACGCGCAACGATCCAAGTGTGGAACTCGACGACTGGTGTGCTGCTTGGCACGACGACAGTGCGCGATGACGGCTATTGGTTCCTTGACGCTGGGACGGTGTTCCAATCAGGACAGACCGTCGAAATTACGGCGAAGCAAGTTGCTCGATACAGCGTCAAAGCTTCTGAAGCTCACGCCACCTTTACCGTGTCGCAGCCCGTGACGATTCGGCTACGTTCTATTAGTACCCAGAAACAGCAAGCGGTGGTCTTTGGCACGGCGACACCGAATGCAAAGGTGCATGTGCGCGCAGACTCGACGGGCGAGGAAGCCTTTATTCTGGCGGACGCCCAAGGAAAATGGCGGGATCACACCTTTACTGGTCTGCCAAGCGGCAAGACCACCTTTACGGTTGTGCAGTACATCGATACGGTGAGGCCAGTACAGGGCGGATCGGCATCGATTGGGTTCAGTATTGAGGTGCCTGCTGTCGCAGAAAAGCCGGTGTCACCTGTTGCGCCAGAGAAGCCGGTTGAGCCGGTGTCACCTGTTGCGCCAGAGAAGCCGGTTGAGCCGGTGACGCATGTTGCACCAGAGAAGCCGGTCGATCCTGTCGATCCGGTCGTCCCAGGCTCGTCCGTTGTTGAAACGTTTGATCACGATCCAGGAGATATCACCACGGAGACAAGCGAGGAAGACGAATCCAGCGTCGAAGCAGTGACTGACGATGCAGTAGAGCAGTTGCCGCTCGGCCCCTCCGCCAAAGCTGTGGAGGAAGCTCGCCTTGAAGAGGCGCGTCTCGCGGCGCTCGCCGAGCTTGAAGAGAAGCGCCTGGCCGCCGCACGGGAAGCCGAAGCGAAGCTTGCCGCTGAACAGCGCGAACTTGAACAGAAGCAGCGCGAGCTTGAGAAGCTACAGCGAGAACTTGCCGAAAAGAAGCCCGAGACCGAGCCTGATCAACCTGCCGAAAGCGAGACGAAGCAAGACGTTGAGATCGGGTCTCATGCTGCCACTCAACCGGAGCCAGATGACTCGCCCGAGACTGAGGACTCAAAGGCTGCCACTGGCGTGACGGCTGATGTTTCTGCCGAGGCAGATCGCCTTGAAGAGGCGAAACGAGTGCTTGAAGCCGAAAAGCGTGCCCTTGAAGAGCGCGCGGCTGCTGAAGCAGCCCAGCAAGAGGCGGGTGAGCAACCGCACGACACCGCACAAACCGTCGCAGAAGTCGATGTTGTGGCAGAAACGGTGCTTGTCGCTGAAACACTGCCTGCCGCCGAGCCTGTGCCCGCTGAGCCTGTGCCCGCGCAGGTCCCAGCGAACGACGTGGTCGAAGCAGTACCCGGAGTAGACAAACCCGTGTATTCGCCTGACAACACAACATTGCCGGCAGTAGGTCGCGTAGAGTTAACGGCCCCCTTGGAGCAGGCCGGTGAACGAGTCACGATAAACGTTCAACCGGCAGAGGTTCAGAATGTCGCTCCCGCTCCCCAGCCAGTCACCACGCTCGTGCGAGCTCAGGCTGAAGCCGCGCCGGTTGCCGCGCCGCATACACGCGAAACGGCACGTTCGGTGGCTTTGCCGGTGGCAGCCTCGGCCCCGACCGCTCCGAAACCCGCGGCGGTTCCGATGAAATCTGTTGTCGCAGACAAAAGTGCCGCAATCGCGAGTGTTCGAGAGTCTGAAAGCGTGAACCTGGGCGGCATATACGTGCTCGGCTTCGGCGTGCTGGCAGCGGCTGGTGCGGCCGCATGCTCGCGCGAGGTGCTACGTCGACGCAATACTGCCGTAAACCAGGAAAATGTCTCAGCCGCATAGCGTCGATCTCGCCTGAGGGTGAAAGGTGGGCAGGCACAATCCTGCCCACCTTTCATCATGAGCTATCGATTCTGGTCAGTTGAGCTCAAGCCACCCGACAGTCGCTCGCCTCAGACTCAACTGAGGCATACGACTCGCGGCCGAACAGTGGTACGTCTACGAGCTCTTGCACCATTTGACTGACCTTGTGCTCCGGCTCGATTCGAAGCGCCTCAGAAATGTGCTGAAGTGCAATTGACTGTAACCCCGACGTCCACCAAATCCAGCTACTGAGTGCGAGCACCCGCGGCCGATCAGCTTCGGCGATTGAGGGGAGTACTTCAGTCATGCGTTTTCGCAGGCTCACGAAGATGTGTGGGTGCTCACATTCAGGTGAGAAGCTCGCCAGTATGGCGAACACGGTCCATCGATGGTTATCAACATCGTGTGGTTCATCTTGGCTGCCCAAGGGTACAAAGTCGAATGAGGTGTGGCCCCCGCCACGTACGATCTCCTCCGGGGATTCTGGCCGGGTGAGTAGCGCGAGCGCGAGTGCAAACCATAGGTCAGAGTCAGCTGAGAGCCGCAGCAAACGGGCGATCATGCGCGGCGGCATTGGGGTATCAAACTGCAGAAGCGCTCTGGTGACAGCGCATACTTCGCGCATGCGGCGATGAGTCTCGGGCACTGACCCGTGCTTTGAGCCAACGGCCGGAAGCTCCTTGAGCTCGCGCCTGACTGAGGCAACCAACGCGACCTTTGACTCATTTGGTGCTGGAATATCGCCCATATCTGTGAGGCTCGGCGGCGAAGAATCGCATGACGCGCGTTGCGAACTACCTGGCCCGCCAGTGCCGGTGTTGTGCGAGGAGCCACGCAAATCGTCGCGCACTTCAATGGCTGAAAGTGGTCGACCACTGAGCGGGAGCTTCGGGTCGTCATACGCGCCCCAGCCATCGGCAGCAACGACGCACAGGTCACGCAGTACTACTCCGTCTCGCATGAGGCAACGCTGCAGGCGGTTCGCGAAACCGCGGTGCGGAGCACCCCCACTGCCAGCGAAGGTCGCCGTAGTTGAAATGACGAGAACTGGTTCAGACGTCGCGTCAAAGCGGCTGCTGAGCTCGCGAATCATGTCGCTCACCCCTTCAACATATGATCGCTCAATGGCGCCGCCGAATGACTCTGGGAGATCAAGCCGTGCTGATCGCTTTGCGCGCTTCCCGGAGAAAAAGACAATGAACAAGCAGTTTGTTGCGGTGAACCCTGTGAGCTGGGGGAGTACTCGAAGGAAATCTGCGGTGCTACTGCATCTGATGGTTTCTGAACTGTTGGATGTCATGCACTGATCATTGCGAGCTCGACGAAGTGACGATCAGTTGTGCACAACGCGTAGGCGAGAAACGACAAAATCGGCGCCCACAGAAGCCTGTGAGCGCCGATAGTCGGAAAAGCGAAACCTATACGGCTTGCTGCGCCTCAACCTTGGTGAGGTCAGCTTCGAGCGCAACCCAACCAAGCATCGCGCACTTCACACGCATGACGAACTTTGAGACGCCCTGCAGTGCAACAGCGTCGCCGAGCAGGTCTTCATCGGGTTCGCCTTCGCCGCGTGCCTGGATCATTTCGCGGAACGCAGCGATGCGGGTACGAGCCTCGTCCATGGTGAGCTTCTCGTCGCGCACGAGCTGCGCGAGAATCGACACCGAAGCCATCGAGATCGAGCAGCCCTGGCCTTCCCAGGAGAGCTGCGAGATGTGGCCGGTCTCGGGGTCGACCGCGATTGCGAGGTCGAGCTCATCGCCACAGCTCGGGTTGAACTCGTGGTGCGACGCCGTAAGCGCACCCTCAGCCGGCGTTAGCTCGCCCTTACCGATGGGTCGCTTCGAATGATCGAGAATGACCTCTTGGTACAGTCCGTCGAGCGAATTCACGCGGACACCTCCACTCCAAAGTACCGCTGAGCGCCGCGGAGCGCGTCAAGGAATCGATCGACCTCGTCCTTGGTAGTTGTCATGTGCACGCTCGCACGCGTCGATGACGCAATGCCGAACGCGCGGTGCAGGGGCTGTGCGCAATGGTGGCCGACGCGCACAACGACGCCCTCCTGATCGAGGAACTGGCCCACGTCGTGCGCGTGCAGATTCTCGACGGAAACTGCTGCGAGCGAAGTACGCTGCGCAGTTGAGTTCGATGCCGGGCCGAGCAGGCTCACGCCGGGGATTTCTTCGATGCCTGCGACGAGGTGCTCGACGAGCAGGTCCTCGGTTGCCGCGATTCGCTCCATGTCGGCAGCGACCAGGTAGTCGACAGCCGCGCCGAGTGCCACGATCTGCGAGACGGGCTGCGTGCCAGGCTCGAAGCGGAGGGGCGGCGGCATGAACTCGGCACGCTCCATGGTGACGCGGGTGATGGCGGATCCGCCAGTGCGCGACGGGGGCAGCGCTGCGAGCATTTCTGGGCGACCGTACAAGACGCCGATGCCGTTCGGGCCGAGCATCTTGTGGCCGGAGAACGCGGCGAAATCAACGCCGAGCTCTTCGAAGTTCACGGGGATGTGGGGGACCGCCTGGCAGGAGTCGAGCACGGTGACCGCACCGACCGCGCGTGCGAGCTCGACGAGCTCTGCGACGGGCGCAATGTAACCGGTGACGTTCGAGACGTGGCCAAATGCGAATACGCGAGTGCGCTCGTTGAGTGCCTCACGGGCGTCATCGACGGTCCAGGTGCCATCGGGGCGAACCGGGATGTACTTGAGCGTTGCACCGGTCTTTGCTGCAAGGCGCTGCCACGGGATGAGGTTTGCGTGGTGCTCTGCCTCGGTCACGAGGATCTCGTCACCTGCGCCGAGTGCGAAGCGCTCGCTGCCCTCGGTGAACGCGCCGAGCGCGGTGCTCGCCTCGCCCATGCCCAAGGCCACGGTGTTGAGCGCGCCGGTCGCGTTGCCGGTCCACACGATCTGTTCGGGGGTTGCTGCGCCAACGAACGCGGCAACCTTTGCACGTGCGCCCTCGAACGCCTCGGTCGCGGCACCAACGGCACCGCTCGTGCCGCGGTGAACCGCGGCATTGAGGTTCTCGAGGAAGTAACGCTCGGTATCGAGAACCTGCGTCGGACGATGCGACGTTGCTACGGAATCGAGGTACGCAGCGCCGCCCTCGCGGTCCTGCGTAACAAAGTACGGGAAGTCAGCACGGAACCCGGCGACCTCTGCTGGCGAAAAAGGCTCTCTGGACATGTTCTCCATTCTTCCATTGAACCCAACCACGGGGAAACGGTTTCTATTCCCCGCGTCACGGTCCGTAAAGACTCAGTCGTCGGCACCCGCGCGAGCGGGTGCAGGCGTTAGGAACCAGTTCACCGCGCCGAGCACCAGGCCGAACGCCCCAGCGAAGAGGGGCAGCATGAGTGAGAATCGCACCTCGCCGGTTGCCTGCAGCTCATTCTCTGAGATGGTTCCGGTGAACGCGGCAGCGAGCGACTGACCGAGGATGATGCCCGAACCGAGCATCGTCATGACCGTTGCCGAGCGACCGTGTGGGCTGCGGGCGGTGCCAAAGGTGTAGAGCGTGACGAGCAACGGGCCGACACCGATGCCCATGATGCTGAGTGCGAGGATGATCCGCGGCATTCCAGCATCGTGCGCGGTGGCGAGAATCACGCCGCCCACGGTGACAAAGATCGAGAATACGAGCCAGCGCGCACGGAGCGTGAAACGGGGCGAGAAGAGCGAGACCGCGAGGGCGAGAATGGCGGATCCGACGCCCATTGCGCCATACACGAGACCTGCGGCCTCAGGGTCGCCGTGCTCCTGCATGTATGCGGTGAGCGAGGTGAGGGTCGTACCGAAGACCAAACCAACGCTCGCGATGCCGAGCACAATCACGAGGAGGCGCGGGCGGAACAGCTCGCTGACGGGAGCGGCTGCTTCCTTTTCTGTGCTTGCGGTCGGGGCGAGCTTCGCCGAGGGATGCAGTGCGAACGCAGTGACGCAGAGCAGCGTGAGCACTGCAGCAGCAATGATCGGGGCGCCGGCGTTGAACGTCGTCGCGAGGAGACCGACGATGACAGGGCCGAACACGAAGACGACCTCATCAGCCGCCGACTCGTACGCGAGCGTGCTCGACGTGACTTTGCCCTGGCGATCAATCGGCAAGAACCGGCGAATGATCGCAACCAGGCGGGCACGCGACATGGGGGAGGTCTGTGGGCTTGTCGCGCCAACGGCAAACGCTGCGGCGAACACTGCAACGTTTGGCAGTTCGCTATATGCCACCCACACCAGCGAGACGAGGGCCGCGCTGTGCAGGACAGCGGTAATGAGGAGTACCGGGCGCTGGCCATAGCGATCCGCCGCCGCACCAATGAGTGGCCCGATCGCGGCAGAACCGATGCCGACCATTGCGGAGCCGAGACCACCAAGCTGCATCGATCCGCGCGCGGACACTACGATCGTCAGCACGCCGATCACCATCATGGCGAACGGCAGGCGCGCGATGAGCGCGAGTGGGAAGTAGGTGAAGCCGGTCTGAGCGATCAGGCCGGGCCCCTGAGACGACGAGGAAGCGTTGGTGTTGGGCATAGCCTGCCCAGACTAACAGCGTACGATGGGAGCATGATCGTCCTTGCTGCGACCCCTATTGGAAACCTCGGGGACGTCTCGCTCCGTTTGCGCGAAACCCTGTCGAATGCGCGGGTGATCGCTGCTGAAGATACGCGAAAGACCATCCAGCTCATGCGTCTGCTCGAGATCGAGAACCGGCCAGAGCTCATCGCGCTGCACGACCACAACGAGCATGAGCGCGCTGCGTCGCTCGTGGAGCGTGCCCGCACCGAGGACATCGTCCTTGTGAGTGACGCAGGTATGCCCACGGTCTCGGACCCCGGGTTCCGTGTCGTGCAGCTCGCAGCCGAACAGGGCGTCGATGTCACCGTGATCCCCGGCCCCTCGGCCGTCGTCTCGGCACTCGCAATCGCGGGCCTGCCGACTGACCGCTTCGCCTTCGAGGGCTTCCTCCCTCGCAAAGCAGGCGAGCGCGAGCGCATGATCGCCGAGCTCGCTGGCGAGCGTCGCACCCTCGTCTTCTTCGAATCACCGAACCGCATCGCCAAGTCGCTTGCCGATCTTGCAACCGGGTTTGGCGCGGATCGCCCAGCAGCGGTCTGCCGCGAACTCACGAAGATGCACGAGGAGGTCCGCCGGGGTGGGCTCGCAGAGCTCGCCACCTGGGCAGAGGACGGCGTGCGCGGCGAGATCGTACTCGTTGTCGGTGGCGCCCCCGAGATGGTCATTGATGAGGCATCCGCGCTCGACGCCGTGCTCGCACGCGCAGAAGCCGGCATGCGCCTGAAAGACGCCACCCGCGAGGTGGCGGCAGAGACCGGCCGTTCCGCCAGGGAGCTGTACGAAGCAGCGCTCGCAGCGAAGCCAGCTGGCAGCAAGCCAGGCAAGGCACGTAAGTAGTGTGAGGGGCGCGGGCTTCACACCGAGCCCGGGCTTGTCCAGACGATATCCGTACGACCAGCAGCCGTAGGAGGCACGAAGCACAATGGGACGCAATTCAAAGCAGCAGACACCCAAGGTACCCGCGGTTCCGGTTGGGCTGATCCGCACGGAGCTGTGGCGCTTTGCCATTCCCGTCCTCTGGCTCGGCATGGTGCTCGCGATCTCGTTCCTCGAAGCACCGCTGAAGTTCCAGGCAGACGGCATCACGATTCCGCTCGGTCTCGGCATTGGCCGCCTGGTATTCGCCGCGCTTAATACCGCAGAGGGCATCCTGCTGCTCGCCTACACCGTGCTCGCATTCTGGCCAGCGGCCTACCGCGCCGTTGGCGTACGTGTCTGGGTCTGGCTCGCGCTCGCCGCCGTATTCGTGTTTAAGGTGTCGGTCGTTCGCCCGCCGCTCAACGCGCGCACCGATCAGGTCATCGCAGGCGCTGAGCCAGGCCAGTCGCCGTGGCACTACATCTACATCGGTGCTGACATTGTGACCGTGCTGCTCTTGCTGCTGCTCACCGCCCTGTCCGGAAAGGCGCTCATGCAGCGCGTGACCCGGGCCGCATAGAGGTTTCTTAAGTTTCTCAGCCACTTCGCCACTCAATTACGAGAGAATAGCGAAGGCGCCCAATTCTCTACGAGTAAGGACACTCAATACTGTGAAGCGCAAACACGTCATCGTTCCCGCTGTGGTTGCGACCGCGGCACTCCTGCTGACCGGCTGCTCGTCGTCGAACGGCCCGAGCAAGGATGCACGCGGCGAAGCCTGCATCGCGGCAGGCTCCGTCAGTGACTCGATCAAGGTCAAGACGAGCGAAGATACGCCGTCGCTCGAAACCAAGACCCCGATCAAGGCCACCTCGGTAGAACGCACCGTTCTCAAGGCAGGCAAGGGCGACGTCGTTGCAGACGGCGGATCGATCAACATCTCGTTCCTCGTATACAACGGTGCTGACGGTGCGGCAATCAACGGCGCAAGCGAGACCCTCGTGCAGAACACCGCCGGCCTTTACACCGGCACCGAATGGGTAGACGACCTCATTCGCTGCGCCGTACCTGGCCAGCAGGCGGCACTCACCATGCCCGCAACCGACTTCTTCGGCGACGACCTCGCAGCAGCAGGCGCACCCGAGGGAGTGAAGAAGGACACCGCGATTGTGGTCGTCGCAGACTTCACCGCAGCGGAAGACGCCGAGCCTGACACCGGTGGCAGCTCGGACTCGCTGAGCCCCGACCAGCTGCTCAAGAAGGCAGAAGGCACCGCACAGGCAGCGCCCGAAGGCTTCCCCAAGGTCGAGCTCGCTGAAGACGGCGAACCCACCATCACCATGCCTGAGGGCGCAGCAGCTCCCACCAAGCTCGAGATCGCAACGATCATTGAGGGTGAGGGCGACGTCGTCAACCCCGGCGACACCGTGTACGTCAACTACAAGGGCGTGATCTGGAGCACCGGCGAAGAGTTCGACTCAAGCTGGAGCCGTGGCGAGCCCACCCCGTTCCCGACGACCGGCGTCATCCCCGGCTTCCAGAAGGCACTCGAGGGCCAGAAGGTCGGCTCGCAGATCATCTCGATCGTGCCGCCCTCGGAAGGCTACGGCGCAGACGGCCTCCAGCAGATGGGCCACGAGCCTGACGCGGTCATGGTCTTCGTCCTCGACATCGTCGGAGTACTTCCCGCGAAGTAGTCAGGTCTGACCCCGCCCAGGCGGGCGTCACGCAGACGAGAGACGCGCCTCATACAATTGCTGTATGAGGCGCGTCGTTATTTTGGGGTCAACTGGTTCGATCGGTGTGCAGGGGCTCGATGTCATTCGAGCGAACCCTGGCAAGTACGAGGTCGTTGGCCTCGCGGTCGGCAGCAACGTCGAGCGCATGCGCGAGCAGGCCGCAGAGTTCGGCGTGCGTCACACCGCGGTCGGCGCTGACGAAGCCGCCCAGCTGGTGCGCGATGTTGACGCCGACGTCGTGCTCAACGGCATCACCGGTTCGGTTGGCCTCGGCCCAACCCTCGCAGCGCTTGAAAGCGGCCGCACGCTCGCGCTCGCAAACAAGGAATCGCTCATCGTCGGTGGCGATCTCGTCACGAAGCTCGCGAAGCCTGGCCAGATTGTGCCCGTCGATTCAGAGCACTCTGCGATTGCGCAGGCGTTGCGCTCTGGCGAGAAGCACGAGGTGCGCCGCCTCGTGTTGACGGCCTCCGGCGGCCCGTTCCGCGGTCGCAGCCGCGCTGAGCTCGCTGACGTGACCCCCGCGCAGGCGCTCAACCACCCGACGTGGGACATGGGTCGCGTCGTCACGACAAACTCCGCCACCCTCGTGAACAAGGGTCTCGAGGTCATCGAAGCACACCTGCTCTTCGACGTGCCGTTCTCGGCTATCGACGTCGTGGTGCACCCACAGTCCATCGTGCACTCGATGGTCGAGTTCGTCGACGGCTCCACCATCGCGCAGGCGTCGCCGCCCGATATGCGCCTTCCGATCGCGCTCGGCCTCGAATGGCCGAACCGCGTACCCGGCGTTGGCGCGCCCCTCGACTGGACCAAGGCCACCTCTTGGGACTTCCAGCCCCTCGACGCAGAAGCGTTCCCCGCGGTTGACCTCGCGAAGCACGTGGGCCAGGCACGACTGACCTACCCCGCGGTGTTCAACGCGGCAAACGAGGAAGCCGTCGATGCGTTCCATGATGGGCGGATCGGTTTCCTCGACATCGTCGACACCGTGCGGGAAGTTGTCGAACAACACGAAGCACCCACAACCCTCACGATTGAGACGCTTTCTGAGGCTGAGCGTTGGGCACGTGAGCGTGCGCAGGGCGTCATTGCCGCTCGCGGGAAGTAAGCGCAGAGAAAGATCCGCGCCACTCGGCGCAGCCACAGTGTTGAGCGGTAGCCTGACACAGTGATGGACATTCTGCTGTACGTGCTCGGCATCCTCATTCTGGTTGTCGGCCTCGCCCTCTCTATTGGGCTGCACGAAATCGGACACCTGCTTCCGGCGAAGCTGTTTGGTGTGCGGGTTTCGCAGTACATGCTGGGTTTCGGCAAGACGATCTGGTCGAAGCGCAAGGGCGAGACTGAGTATGGCGTCAAGATGATTCCGCTTGGTGGGTACGTCGCGATGAGCGGCATGTACCCGCCGAAGAAGCCTGGTGAGGCGCCCCGCGACTCAACAACCGGCTTCATGAACTCAGTCGCCGAAGAGGGCGCGACTGCGGTGCGCAGCAAGGGCATTGGTGCGCTCGTCGACGATGCGCGCGAGGCGAGTGCTGAGACGATCGTTGAGGGCGAAGACCACCGCAGCTTCTACCAGCTTCCTGTCTGGAAGAAAATCGTCATCATGCTCGGCGGTCCGTTCATGAACCTCGTCATTGCATTCCTGTGCTTCACGGTGTTCCTCACCGCATTCGGCCTGCCGCAAAACACGACGACGCTCGGCAGTGTCAGTGCGTGCCTCGTGCCGGCGAATAGCTCGGCGACAGCGTGCACCGACGAGTCACCCGCCGCCCCCGCTGCCGCAGCCGGCCTGCAACCGGGCGACCGTCTGCTCGCGCTCGACGGTGTTGAGGTGACTGACTGGGCGCAGTTCCGCGACACCGTTGGTGAGTCCCCGAACCAGGCGATCGAAGTGCTCGTCGAACGCGACGGGACTGAGCAGACGTTCACGCTCGTCCCCGCTTCGAATGAGCGCACCATGACCGATGCCGAAGGCAACGTATTGAAGGACGCTGACGGCAAGGTGCGCACCGAGCTCGTTGGCATGGTCGGTGTAACGCCAGCGAGCGAGATGGTCCCGCAAAGCATCACCGAGGTGCCCGCGTACGTCGGCAACAACATCGTGCAGGTTGCGAACGTGATTGTGCGCATGCCCGAGCGCATGGTCGCCGTCTGGAACGCGGCGTTCGGGCCAGACGAGCGTGAGATCGACGGCCCCATCAGTGTCGTCGGCGTTGGCCGCCTTGCGGGCGAGGTCGTATCACTCGATGCACCGATTTCTGCCCGAGTGCAGACAATGGTCGGCCTGGTCGGCTCGCTGAACGTTGCGCTCTTCGTCTTCAACCTCGTGCCGCTCATGCCGCTCGACGGCGGCCACATTATTGGTGCGCTCTATGAGGGCGTGAAACGCCGTCTCGCAAAGCTCTTTGGCAAGCCGGATCCCGGCCCCATCGACACCGCCAAAATGGTCCCCATCACTATGGTCGTGGTGGTTGTGCTTGGCGCAATGACCGCGCTGCTCATCTACGCAGACCTCGTCAAGCCGGTCTCGCTCTTCGGTTAACACCTCAGACACAGCCCAGATCGCTAGACTAGTGGTGTGGCAGCAGTAAATTTGGGAATGCCGAAGGTCCCCGAGGTGCTCGCACCCCGGCGAAAGTCGCGCGAGATTAACGTCGGTTCGGTCAAGGTCGGCGGCAACGCACCGATCTCGGTGCAGTCGATGACTACGACGCCGACGACCAACATCAACGCAACGCTTCAGCAGATCGCTGAGCTCACCGCAGCGGGTTGTGACATTGTTCGTGTCGCGTGCCCGTCGCGCGATGACGCAGACGTGTTGCCGATCATCGCGGCGAAGAGCCAGATTCCGGTGATCGCTGATATTCACTTCCAGCCGAACTACGTGTACGCGGCGATTGACGCAGGCTGCGCAGCAGTCCGCGTGAACCCCGGCAACATTCGTAAGTTCGATGATCAGGTGGGTGAGATCGCGCGGCGCGCGAAGGCAGCGGGTACCTCGCTGCGTATCGGCGTCAACGCTGGCTCGCTCGATCGTCGTCTCCTCGAGAAGTACGGTAAGCCGACCGCAGAAGCACTCGTTGAGAGCGCTGTCTGGGAGGCTTCGCTGTTCGAAGAGCACGACTTCCATGACTTCAAGATTTCGGTCAAGCACAATGACCCCATCGTGATGGTGAAGGCCTACCGCATGCTCGCTGAGCGCGGTGACTGGCCCCTCCACCTTGGCGTGACCGAGGCCGGTCCCGCATTCCAGGGCACAATCAAGAGCGCAACCGCGTTCGGTGCACTGCTCGCTGAGGGTATTGGCGACACGATCCGCGTATCGCTCTCGGCTCCTCCCGTTGAGGAGATCAAGGTCGGACTGCAGATCCTGCAGTCGCTGAACCTGCGTGAACGCAAGCTCGAGATCGTCTCGTGCCCCTCGTGTGGTCGTGCACAGGTCGACGTCTACACGCTCGCTGAAGAGGTCACCAAGGGCCTCGAAGGCATGACCGTGCCGCTGCGCGTTGCCGTCATGGGCTGCGTCGTGAACGGCCCCGGTGAGGCGCGTGAGGCAGACCTCGGTGTCGCGTCGGGCAACGGCAAGGGTCAGATCTTTGTGAAGGGTGAGGTTATCAAGACCGTTCCCGAGTCGGAGATCGTTGCGACCCTCATCGAAGAAGCGAACCGCATCGCAGAAGAGATCGGTCACAAGACCGAGTCGGGTACGCCCGACGTCTTCCTCGGCTAATTGCTTTTCTCAGGCCCCCTCGCGCACACACTGCGAGGGGGCCTGAGTCGTACCCTGGCAGCTGCTAGGGTGCGAATATGAGTAAGCGACCATTTGCGGATCTTGGCCTCCATGCTGTTCTGAACGAGGAGATCGATCGGATCCTGACCGATGCTGGCATCGAATCCGACAAAGACTTGGTGGCGCGGATCATCGCATCCGGTCTCGGACTCGGCCAGGACGATGCGAGCCGCTTGAACCTCAAGATCTCGGCGGCTGCGCTTGAAGAAATGCGCAAGGCGTTTCGTCTCTTCTCACCGTTCGTGGACAAGCCAAAGGCGACGATCTTTGGCTCTGCCCGAACGAGTCCGACCGACCCGCTCTCGCAGCAGGCGGAGGAAGTTGCGCGCCAACTCGCAGACGCGGGATGGATGCTCGTGACCGGTGCTGGCCCCGGAATCATGGCGGCTGCAAACCTCGGTGCCGGGCTAGACAACTCGCTTGGTGTCTCGATCAGCCTGCCGTTTGAGGCGCCGTCTGAGACTGAGCGCGAAGACCTTCGCGTCACGATGAAGTATTTCTTCACCCGCAAGCTCATGCTGGTGAAAGAGTCGAGCGCGTTCGTGGCGCTGCCAGGTGGTTTCGGCACTATGGACGAAGTGTTCGAGTTGCTCACGCTGCAGCAGACCGGCAAGGCAGAGCCCGCTCCGATCGTGCTGCTTGACAGCTTCGGCGGGAACTACTGGGAGCACTTCCGAACGTTCATCATCGATGAGCTGGAAGGCGGCGGTTATACGACGCCTGGTGATCTCGACCGTGTCCTCATTACCCACTCGGCCGACGAGGCTGTTGCTGAGGTGCTGCGGTTCTGGCGCAACTACGATTCGATTCGTTGGGTCGGCGATGAACTCGTGTTGCGGGTGCGGGCGACGCCGAGCGATGCCGAGATGGAGTCGCTCAACGCGCGGTTCGGAAGCCTGTGCGCCACTGGCGGGATCGAGATCACTGAGCCGTTGCCGCCCGAGGTACGTGATGCAGATCAGCTCCACCTTCCGCGGATCAAGCTCACACTTGAACCACGAAAGGTGGGGGAGCTGCATCGCCTCATTCGAATGCTGAACGACCTGCCGTCGGCTATGAGTGCGTAGGCCCTACTTCACGTACTCGGCGAGGTGCTGCGCGGTGAGTGTCTTGCCTTCGGCGATCAGGTCGGCAGGTGAGCCCTCGAACACGATCTTGCCGCCGTGCGTGCCAGCACCGGGACCGAGATCGATGATCCAGTCTGCGTGTGCCATGACGGCCTGGTGATGCTCGATCACGATGACACTCTTGCCAGCGTCAACCAGTCGATCGAGCAGCGCGAGGAGATTCTCGACGTCTGCAAGGTGCAGGCCGGTGGTCGGCTCATCGAGCACGTAGAGGTCTGCGTCTTCGAGCATGCGGATGGCGAGTTTCAGGCGCTGACGTTCGCCGCCTGACAGCGTCGAGAGCGGCTGGCCGAGCGAGAGGTAGCCGAGGCCGACATCGACGAGACGGTCGAGGATCTTGACGGCCTTGGGAACCTTGCTCTCAGCAGCGGCGAAGAAATCTCGCGCATCGCTCATCGAGAGTTCAAAGACCTCGGCGATGTTCTTCCCGCCAAGCGTGTACTCGAGCACGTCTGCTTGGAAGCGCTTGCCTTCGCACACCTGGCACACGTTCTCGACGGTTGCCATCATGCCGAGATCGGTGACGGTAGTGCCGGTGCCCTTACACTCGGGGCACGCGCCCTCCGAGTTCGCGCTGAAGAGCGCAGGTTTAACGCCGTTCGCCTTGGCAAATGCCGTGCGTACGGGGTCGAGCAGGCCGGTGTAAGTCGCGGGATTTGAACGCTTAGAGCCCTTGATGGCACCCTGGTCGACCGCGACGACGCCCTCCTGGCCTGCGACGTAGCCGTTGATGAGTGTGCTCTTGCCAGAGCCAGCAACGCCGGTCACCACGCAGAGCACGCCGAGCGGAATGTTGACGTCGATCGACTGCAGGTTGTGGCGGTCTGCGCCACGCACCTCGAGTGCGCCAGTCGCCGAGCGCACCGAGGGCTTGAGCGCCGCACGGTCGTCGAAGTGACGGCCGGTGAGGGTGTGGGAAGCGCGGAGCTCTTCGACGGTGCCTTCGAAGCAGATTTCGCCGCCATGTGAGCCCGCACCGGGGCCGAGATCGACCACGTGATCGGCAATCTCCACCATTTCTGGTTTGTGCTCGACAACAAGTACGGTGTTGCCCTTGTCACGCAGCTTCAGGAGCAGGCCATTCATGCGCTGAATGTCGTGCGGGTGGAGGCCGATCGAGGGCTCGTCGAACACGTAGGTCGCGTCGGTGATGGGCGAGCCAAGGTGACGAATCATTTTTGTGCGCTGCGACTCGCCACCCGAGAGGGTGCCAGCTGCGCGGTCAAGGCTCAGGTAGCCGAGGCCAATTTGCACGAAGGAATCGAGCGTATCGAGAAGTTTCGCGAGGAGGGGAGCGAGCCCCGGCTCGTCAATCGTGCGCACCCACTCCGCAAGGTCAGAGATCTGCATGGCGCAGGCGTCGGCAATGCTCTTCCCGTCGATCTTGGATGAGCGTGCGCCAGCATTGAGGCGGGTGCCCTCGCACTCCGGGCACGCGCGGAAGACGATGGCGCGATCAACGAACGCGCGCACGTGCGACTGCATCGCCTCGCGGTCCTTTGACAACATCGACTTCTTGATACGGGGAATCATGCCCTCATACGTGAGGTTGGTACCGTCGACCTTGATCTTGGTGGGCTCTTTGTAAAGCAGATCATCGAGCTGCTCGGGCGTGAAATCACGGATGGGGATGTCCATCGGGAGGACTCCGCCAAACACACGGCCGTACCAGCCGTCCATGCTGAAGCCGGGCACCTTGAGTGCACCGTCGCTGAGCGACTTCGAGTCGTCATACACCTCGGTGAGGTTGAAGTCACTGACCGAGCCGCGGCCCTCGCAGTGGGGGCACATGCCGCCGACGACCTCGAAGCTGCGGCGTTCTTTCACCTTCTTGCCGCCCTTTTCGAAGGTCACCGCGCCGGCACCTGAGATTGAGGCAACGTTAAACGAGAACGCATTGGGGGAGCCCAGGTGCGGCGTACCGAGGCGCGAGAAGACGATGCGCAGCATCGCGTTCACGTCGGTTGCCGTGCCAACGGTCGAGCGTGGGTTTGCACCCATGCGTTCTTGGTCAACAATGATCGCTGTGGTGAGGCCTTCAAGCACGTCGACATCAGGTCGATCTTGGCTCGGCATGAAGCCCTGGACGAAGGCGCTGTAAGTCTCGTTCATGAGACGCTGCGACTCTGCCGCAATTGTCGCAAACACGAGTGAGCTCTTGCCTGAGCCTGAGACACCGGTAAACGCGGTGAGGCGCCGCTTCGGAAGCTCAATGCTCACGTTCTTCAGGTTGTTCTCGCGGGCGCCACTCACGATGATGCGCGTGTGGCTGTCAGCAGGGTGCAGCTGGGATTCGGTGCGATCAGTCATGGAGATAGCGTACTTCGGACCACTGACATTGTGAGGTACGAATTCACGTTTTCTTCAAGGCACTGGGATAGCCTCAAAGAGTGATCGACCCCATCGCGTCTGCCGCGCCCCGCACACTCGTGCCCAGCGTCAAGCCGTGGCACGTCATTGCTGCGGTGCTGACGGTGCTCGCTGCTCCCGCGTTCTTTGTCTTCGGCGACATTTGGGCCGGTGTCATCTTGCTCGGGCTTGGCCTCGCCGCTGCCTGGTACGCCGACCGTGGCGGCTGCGTTGACACGGCGACCGGTGCGAGTTGCTCGGTGCCGCTGCCGCGATCCGCCCCAGGTGAAGCCCGCCCGCCCAGCCTGCTGCGTGACCTTTCGCTCATTGCGATGGGACTCGGCATCATCAGGCTGATCCCGCTCGCGGCGGAGCTCGATACCTGGTCGATGGTGCGGTTCACGCTCGCGCTCGGTGGCGCGGTAGCGGTGCCGTACTTGGTCTCGCGGTTTGTCTATCGCGATCGCGCGACCGGATTCCCGTGGCGACCGGGGCTGCCCTGGGGGTGCCTGCACTGGACCTGGCTCGCGGCCGTGGTCGTGCTCGCGTGGCTGATTCTGCCGTGGTACTTCATCACGTCGGGGGTGTACGCGAACTGGCCCGTCGTCGACGATGCGAACCTCATCACGCGCCTGTTTGTCGGCGTTGGCGCGGTCGGGATCTGGGACGAACTCTTCTTCATTTGCACGGTCTTCCACGTGCTGCTGCGCCACTTCCCGGTCTGGCTCGCGAACATGCTCCAGGCGGTGGTGTTCGTGTCGTTCCTGTGGGAGCTTGGCTACCGGTCTTGGGGACCGTTGCTCACAATTCCGTTCGCGCTCGTGCAGGGAATTATTTTCGTCCGCACCCGCTCGCTCGGCTATGTGGTGACGGTGCACCTCATCTTCGACGCGATTGTGTTCGCAGTGCTGGTGCACGCGCACAATCCGGGCATGCTGAATATCTTCCCGCTCGTGGGGTAGCGGGTATTGGCGGATCAGCGCCAGTGGCTATTGGCCCGCGAGCAGCGCCGCGATCCGCCGAACAGCGAACTCGTAGCCCTGCACGCCGCAGCCCACGATCACGCATTTCGCGATGGGGGAGACGTAGGAGTGGTGACGGAACTCCTCGCGCGCGTGCACGTTTGAGATATGTACCTCTGCGACGGGCAGTTCTGCGGCGATGAGCGCGTCGAGAATCGCCACTGACGTGTGCGTGAACGCTGCCGGGTTGATGACGATTGCCTCGCAATCCGTGCGCGCGGCATGAATCGCGTCGATGATGTCGCCCTCGTGGTTTGACTGCATCGCGCGCACCTCGAGGCCGAATTCGGCAGCGGTGTTGGTGACGAGATCAACCACGTCTGCCAGGGTCTCGTGGCCGTAAATGGCAGGCTCACGCGTGCCGAGCATGTTGAGGTTCGGGCCATTCACGAGCAGGATGCGGCGAGTCATAATCCCCATGTTAGTGCGCTCGCTTTGCGGTGTCTCAGTAAGCCCGACTACCGTTGTTCTTTGTGAGTGAAGATCAGAACCAGAATGTGGCCGCAGAGAACGAACACTCGGCCCGCCACAACAACCCCGAAACGTTCCGCGATGCCCCGGTGTCGTTCGTGCGCCGTAACGGCCGGACGACCGATTCGCAGGAGCGTGCGTGGGAGGAACTGAGCCCCCGCTTCCTGCTCGACATCCCGCACGGCCCCGCAACCGCGAGCCTCGCTGAGGGTGTCACGGGCGACCCCGAAGAGCTGTATGGCCGCAAGGCTCCGCTCATCGTTGAGGTCGGCTCGGGTCAGGGTCACGCGATCCTGAACGCAGCAGAGAACAACCCTGAAACCAACTTCCTTGCGGTTGAGGTCTACACGGGTGGCCTTGCGCGCACGATGATTCGTGCTGAGCGCCTCGACCTCGACAACCTGCGCCTCGCAGAGGTCAACGCACCCGAGCTGCTCGAGCGCTACCTCCCTGAGTCGTCGGTCGACGAGGTGTGGGTCTTCTTCCCGGACCCCTGGCCCAAGACCAAGCACCACAAGCGCCGACTAATTAGCCCCGAGTTCGCTGCGATCGTGCACCGCGCGCTGAAGCCCGGCGGCATCCTGCGCACCGCGACTGACTGGCAGGAGTACGCAGACCACATGCGCGAGGTCATGGATGCAGTACCGCAGTTTGAGCGCGCGTTTGAGGGCGAATGGGCCGAGCGCTTCGACGGTCGCATCCTCACCGCCTTCGAGCAGAAGGGTCTCGACAAGGGCCGAGATATTCGCGATCTCACTTATCGCGCGGTCTGAGCGCCACTGAATTTGTGGGGGCGGATCCGCCCCAGCGAACGAAATCCCGCCCGGTCCCAGCACGTGGACCGGGCGGGATTTCGCGTCTTTTCGGGGTGCGCAGTCCCGGACCGGCGCAGTGGGTGGCGCGATCCGCCAACTATGAATGTCATTAATATGTCGGACGTGCTTGTGAAATCTGGCTTATGTTTCCAGGTATGTCCGAACCACACCAGACGACTCCAGAGTCGGTCTCGCAGCGCCTTGACGCGCTGCCCTTCACCCGTAAGCACCGCAAGATTCTTGTCGGCTCCGGCATTGGCTGGGCGCTCGACGCGATGGACGTCGGTCTCATCTCGTTCATCGTCGCCGCGCTCATCGCGCAGTGGGAGATCACCAAGGGCGAGGCTGGCCTTGTCGCCTCGATCGGCTTTGCCGGCATGGCGATCGGCGCAAGCTTCGGTGGCCTGCTCGCTGACAAGATCGGCCGCCGCCAGGTGTTCGCGATCACGCTCCTCATCTACGGTCTCGCTACCGGCGCGAGTGCGCTTGTTGGCGGCATCGGCGTTCTGCTTGTGTTCCGCTTCTTCGTGGGTCTGGGACTCGGTGCCGAGCTCCCGGTCGCATCGACGTACGTCAGTGAGTTTGCGCCGGCACGAATCCGCGGCCGCATCATCGTCATCCTCGAAGCGTTCTGGGCTGTCGGCTGGACCGCGTCGGCACTCATTGGTTACTTCGTCGTCCCCGCATCTGACAACGGCTGGCGCTGGGCCTTCGCGATCGGCGCGATTCCCGCGGTGTACGCCCTCATTGTGCGCTGGGCACTGCCTGAGTCGCCGCGCTGGCTCGCCGGCCGTGGTCGCCTCGACGAGGCTGAGAAGATCGTTGCTGACTTCGAGAAGTCGGCAGGCACCGCACGTATCGCACAGGTGGCCCCTGAGGTAGAAGAAAACCCCGCCGAGCAGATTGGTGCTCCGGGCAAGTCACGCGTTGGGGCGCTCTGGTCGAAGGAATTCCGAGGCCGCACCGCGGCGATCTGGACCGTCTGGTTCTGCGTAAACTTCGCCTACTACGGCGCATTCATCTGGATCCCGAGCATCCTCGTTGACGCCGGATTCCCGCTTGTGAAGTCGTTCGGCTTCACCCTCATCATCACCCTCGCTCAGCTGCCCGGCTATGCCGTCGCCGCATGGCTCATTGAGAAGTGGGGCCGCCGCCTCACGCTGTCGGTGTTCCTCGTTGGTTCGGCCGCCTCGGCGATTGCCTTCGGTACGGTCCACGCCGAGCCTGCGATCATCGCCTCTGGCATGGCGCTGTCGTTCTTCAACCTTGGCGCGTGGGGTGCACTGTACGCGGTCACCCCCGAGCTATACCCGACCTCACTGCGCGGCACCGGAGCTGGCTGGGCCGCAGGCGTCGGCCGTATCGCGTCGATCATCGCGCCGCTGCTCGTGCCCGTGCTGCTCGTGGCTGGCGGATCGGGCGTCACCTTCGGCGTCTTCGCTGTCTTCTTCTTCATTGCGGCCGCGGCTGCTTGGGGACTGGTGGAGCGCGGTGGTCGAGCGCTTGATGCGCGCTAGCGGATCCGCCCACACGTAACGAAGGAGGGGCAAGCACCTAGTGGTGCTTGCCCCTCCGTCTCAGTTCAACAACGCGATTAGGCGTTGCAGCTGCAGCGATCTGCCTCAGCGACGCCCGCAAGCGCCTCCTCGATGTGGCTGCCGCAGCCAGCCCAGGTCGGCTTGTTGCAGTTCTCGCAGGTTACTCGTGCGCACATGGTGTGATTCCTTAAATATTGTGTGAGTGATTAGTTGGCGGAGTCGGCGTTTGCCGCTTCCTGCTCAGCAATCTGGCGACGGACATCGTCCATGTCGAGGTCGCGAGCGCCCTGAATGAGCTGCTCAAGCTGTGGGCCAGGCAGTGCGCCGGGCTGCGCGAAGACCAGAATGCCATCACGGAAAATCATCAGCGTGGGAATCGACGTGATCTGGAACTGAGCCGCGAGCTGCTGCTCAGCCTCGGTGTCGACCTTGCCGAACACGATGTCGGCGTGAGTCTCTGAAGCCTTCTCGTAGGTCGGCGCGAAGTTGCGGCACGGGCCGCACCATTCTGCCCAGAAGTCAACGAAGAGGATGCCCTCGGCGTCGACAGCTGCCTGGAAGTTCTCAGTGGTGAGCGTTTTCGTAGCCATAATGATGATCCTTGCAGAAAGAGATAGGAAAAGTCAGTGTAAAAGCGGGTCGGCCGCTCGAAAAGTGCCCGCTGGGGAGGCTTAGCGGCCGAACAGGCGCGCGAAGAAACCGGGGCGGCTTTCCTTGGCCGCATTGATTTCGGCCTGGGTGTGCTTGCCGTTGCACCACTGTGCCGCGGGAACGCCGCGCTTGACGGACGAGATGTGCTGGCCACAGCCAGCCCAGGTGGTCTTATTGCAGGTGCGGCAGGTGGTCGCTCGACACATAGTGGGCGGATCCTTTCGGAGACGGTTCCCGCGCGGTCGCGGGTTGGTGTTCGGTGAAATTATGATACCCCCGGGGGTATTGGTTTTGTCAAGTGGGAGGTCGCGAATTGGGGGAGATTGTGCGCAGGTGGCGTGGCGGCTTCTGGAAATGCGATAGGCTCGTTTTGCAAGTGTCCGCCTCCGTAGCTCAGGGGATAGAGCATCAGTTTCCGGTACTGAGGGTCGGGGGTTCGAATCCCTCCGGGGGCACTGCAAGCAAGAGAGAAACCCCCTCAACTTCGTTGATATTCAGCGAAAGTTGAGGGGGTTTTCTTGTTTTTGGAGCAAACGTATTCTGGCGCCGAGTAGTGCTGGGACACGATTGGGACACGATGGCAAAGTTCGCCAGGCTCCCAAGTCATCCTGTTAGTTCGAGTGGGGCCTTCACTTCGATGGCTCGTTGTCGCCCTACAAGATCCAGGACTTGGTCTAACTTGTCAGGCCACATGTGCCCGTAGATGTTGAGGGTCTCGGTAGCGTCCTTGTGTCCAAGCATGAGTTGCACAATCTTCACATCGGCTCCGGCAGCGATTGAATGTGATGCGGCAGTATGCCTTAGATCGTGGATCCTAAAGCCTTCCGGGTACTCGCGAAGTGCCATTAGCTTTCGCCATGTGTGGAAGTACCAGCGCTTCCGGTCAATGACGACGCCCCGTTTGGAGAGGAAGACCCAGTCCTTGCTATCGCGTCCTGCCGTAATGCTGCCGATAAGCGCCATGATGAAGTCGGGGACAGGAACTGCGCGAGCTTGTTTACCTTTGGGGCTGCCGATGACCTTCGTGTCGTTCTCGTCTTCTGTCCAAGTGCGCACGATGTTTGCGCGCAGCCTTTCCGGTTCCAGATCGTGGATCTGTAAGGCGAGCGCTTCGCTGATCCGTGCTCCCGTGTATGCAAGGAATAGAACCAAGACAGCATCGGTTGGCCATTTTCGGAGATCATAGGCATCCCTGGCGAGCTGCTCAACCTGAGCGAAAGTTAGAACTGGAAGTTTTTCAGGCTTCATCTCAGGCTGCGGGAGTTCAACATTTGCAAGTGGGTTCGTCGTGATCCAGTGCTCCTTCAAGGCGTAGCGAATAACGCTGCCGAAAGTGGCCCGAACGATGTGGTCGATATACGTTGCTGAAGCTGGCTTAGGGGTGCGGACCGTGGCTTTGATGTGCTTGTTCTTGTCGAATGAGAACGGTGCTGTTCCTTTTTCGAGCTGTGTTACCCATTTGTCGATTTTGACGCGTGTGATGGCTCCGATCGGCAACTTCCCCCACTTGGGGATTACGTAGTTGTCGAGCTCGCGGCGATAGCGGCCACGTGTCGAACCTTTGATTCGGCGCTTGGATTCGTACCAGAGTTCGGCAACCTCCGAGAACGGGCGCTCTTTATCTGCAGGGTCAATGTAGCGACCCATGCGAATGTCGTCCTCCAATTCGGCGCGGTAGGTGTCGGCCTCGCTTTTGGTTGCAAAAAGGCGCGCCTTGGTCTTCTGCTCCATTGCGTCTTCCCAGGTGACGCGCCAGCGCTTACCACGACCAAATCGGCCAGAGCGAAACTGGTCGGGCAAGGTCTTGATTGCCTTTAGTTGAGCGGCGGATGGTGGCACTTTCATTGAGCTACCATCTGGCAGTTCGACAACTGCATCTTTTACCCACAGGTCGGTCACCCATGCTTTAGCCATTATGCGGCCTTCCTGAGTTGGTCTTGGTAATACGCCATAAATTGTCCTCGTGTGATGCCGATTTCGAGGCAGATGTGGTCGTAGTCGCCGTGGATCTTGGTTAAGTCTGCCCATTGGTTTGGGTCGGTTAGTATGCGTGCTGAAATGAGATCTGCACGGTTCTCAAAGCGCGGGTAGTGTCCGCCTGGATCGCTGTTGATGACATGTACCCATTCGTGGGTGAGCGTTGGGCGCAGCATCATCGGGTGAAGTGCCTCATCGACGATGATGAGGTTTCTGCGGGGTATCCAGATTGCGTCGTTCTTGTGGAGCTGGTGCTGGATAATTTGGACGCCTCGATCCGCGAGACGTTCTAGCGGGTCAAATGCGGGGTCGTACATGTGGTCTCCAATCTGAAATTGGGTGCACTGAGTCACCCCCGGGCGCTTAGAGGGTGCGCCCGGGGCCGCGGGTGGCTCGTCAGTTACGGGGTGTGTTCTTCGGGCTCTACGCCCTTTTTCTGGGCGGCATAAAGGCCGGCCCATTCTTCTTCTACGTTCTCGGGTATTTCTTCGGTGCTCGCATTCTGCCCGAAGCCACCGACAATCACGTTGCTTTCATGCTCGCCTGGGTAGCTGTAATCCTCTGACGAGTCTTCAGGGTGCATGGTCCCGTCACGCTCGCCGTGCTCGAGGCAAAGGCGGCTGTAGGCATCCTCGACGATGGTGTGTGGTTCCACATCAATCACTTCGCATGCTTCTGCGAACACAGAGAGTGGAATCTCAACTTTTCCGTTGAGCCACCGGTTGAATGCAGCTGGACTCCGCTGCATCTCTGTCGCCACGGCCTTCGCTGTCTTGCCCTGCGTGATGATGCGGCCCTTGAGTGCCAGCCCAACGTAGCGGGCGAACAGTTCGGAGCGATCTCGTTTGTTCATAGGGATACAGTAGCACTCATTTCGAGCAACGCAAGTGCTCATATTGATAATCGCACCATGTTGACAGTTGTCTGCTCGCGCAATTAGATTGTTCATATGAGCAATCACGTCACGGAAAGCACCGCGAAGGCGGTGCGAGAAGCCATCGGCCAATCAGGTCGATCGAAGCGTTCCATTTCTGATGAAACCGGAATTCCTTACCCAACTCTGAACCGAAAGCTTTCAGGGAAGACAGAGTTCACGTTCCGCGAACTCTTCTTGCTGTCCGATGTACTGGGCGTAGCGCCATGGACGCTGACCCCACCTGAGTTCACTCGCCCGCTGCAGCCAGCGAGGGCAGCGCGATGGCCACCATCACCAGCCTTGATGAAGTGCGCGATGGGAAACGGGCTCCTGATGGGTTTGAGGATCTACCGCCCATCATGTCGGCACCGAAGCTGGCTGAGCACCTCGAGTTAGACCCGAAGACGCTCGAGCGGTGGCGCAAGACATGGCCGAACGGCGACTGCACGGGGCCGCGGTTCTCGAAAGCCCCAGGGACGAAGCTTTACCGGTACTACCGGCGCGACGTACTCACTTGGCTCGATGAGGGCCTCATGGAAGAAGAAAAGCCCGTGGTTGCAGCCACGGGCCAGAACATAAACGCCTAGGAGGGCAATCAATGTCTGAGGTACAGACTATCAACATCATCGAGCACGCGGACGGTGAACTTCGAGTTTCATCGCTGATCGTTGCTGGTCGCACCGATACGCAGCACGCTTCAGTGCTTCGAGTCATTCGCGACAACCTGGGCGACTTCGAGGCATTCGGCTTGGTCGGATTTGAAATCGCACCAAGAGTGCCTGGCCAGCATGGCGGCGGCGACACCATTTATGCGCTACTGAACGAACAGCAGGCAACCTTGCTTGTCACGTTCATGCGCAACAGTGATGTTGTCCGTGCATTCAAGGTCGAACTCGTGAAGCAGTTCTACGCGATGCGTCAGGCGCTCGCCGCACCGGCACTGCCTGTCTCGTATGCGGACGCGCTTCGTGAACTCGCTCTTACGGTCGAGACCAAGGAGCGGCTTGAGCTGCAGGCTGAGCGGGACGCGCCGAAGGTTGCGTATGTGGAGACGTTCGTTGCTGACGGTGATCTGCGTTTGCTGCGGAACGTGGCGAAGTCGCTCGGCATGACTGAGGGGGAGTTGCGTTCTGACTTGCTTGCTCGGAAGTGGATCTATGCGGAGTACATGACACGTTGGTCTGAGTCGAAGCAGGAGAAGGAGACTGCGGCCAGGTACTCTGCTGATTCGAAGAAGACGCGATACTTCACACCTGTGCCGAACCATAACGCGCCACGTTTCAAGGGCGAGGTGATGCACACGTTGAAGATCACGCCTGCTGGTGCGGTGGCTATCGCGCGGTTGTACGGCAAGACTGCTGACCTCGTGGCTCAGGCGGTGACGGCATGAGCGACTCAGTCGGGCTGAATGCTAGCGAGACGGTGATCTTGGCTGTAGACAACCTTCTTGCCAAGCTCCGTGGAGAAGACAACATGCTCTTCAATGAAATGGAACTGCTGAACCATGCTCACCGCTTGAGCGGCAGCGAGACGCGCAGCAAATGGGTGGCCCGTCTCGGGCCGGGCGGGAGGTACCTGTTCCCTCAAGCACTCGTCTCGGATTTCGGGGAGCCACACATCGATATGTTCACCGATCCCAACAAGTTTCGCTTGCCGCTCGCCTTGAACCTCATCAACGGTGATCCTCGCGGTTACGTCGATGGCTGGCTCGTGGCCAGTGTTTACGAGCCGGTACATTCCGGGTTCGTGCCAGTGGCCTTCCCACTTGACTGTGGACTCGCTGTTTTGAACAGTAATCTGCCGTTCGATGAGCGCGTTCGCCTCTTCTGCAATGCGGTTCGCTTCTACGGCTATCTGATTGGAACGGTGAGCGGCTTCGAGCGCATCCCCCGCGATCTCGTTCGCAGCTTCTGCCTTGTCGTTCGCCTTCTTCGCACTGCGGTGGGCAGCCCAGGACGCGAGTAACGAAGCGATAGCGACTATTGCGGAGATCAGAAACCCGCCCATTTCGATGGTCATAGCTAAACCGTAGCCACTTTTCGAGGGTTTCGACCCTACCGGTGCTTTGTGCACCCAAAACCAACTTGTCGTATCCGTGCTTCGGCGCGGGCGACGTTAAGCCGAAAGGGGCGTTTGTCGTGCCCAAAATTACCGAAACGTTTTTGAAGAAGCTCGCACTCGATATGGGGTACTCGGCGCGGCGTTCGAAGCAGTATGCGCGTCATATTGTTTCTGCGCCGTGGTTCCCGGTCGTGGTTGAGACGTTCACGATGCCGTCAGTGATCACGTATTCGGATCCCACTGGTGAGGACGCGATTCACAACCTTCTCACTGCGGGGTTGATGGGGAATGTCGGGCGTGAGATTGCTGCTGGTTAGCCGATCTCACACAAGTTTCGACAGAGAAGGGGTCGCTGATGACTACCGGTTATGTGTTGTCACATCTCGCGCTTGGTGCTGCACCGGTCGTGTTCATGGTGTGCGAAAAGTATGTGCCACTCCTGCTGGTGTGGCTCGGATTCAAGGAGGAAAGCAAATGACGGTAACGCGTGATGAATGGGACGAGCAATGCTCACGGTGGCGCTGGCCTGAGGGTGAGAACCTCGTCGTTTACCCGCTCGGTGAAGGCCGTGTTCGTGTGCTTGATGAACGGACTGGCGTCACCTGGCAGGTACTGAAAGAAGAAGTGGACATCGACTCTGGTGTCCCTCAGCTGTACCGGTCAGCAGCTCGCGACTATTTCACAGCGCATGAGCCGAAGCCGTGGCACGAGGCGAAGCCTGGCGAAGTGTGGCTGCTCGAGTCAGGGGCTCTTGAAACAGCGCAGGTCGTTGATGGCTACTCGACGTTCAGACCGTGGGGTGTCGATGTGAAGAGCAACGGAAACGCACGAGGCACGATCACCGCTGGTCGTCGTATTTGGCCGGAGGCGGCTGATGCGTAGTGACGTGTGTAACAGCAACAAGCCAGTAAAGCCGCTGCGTCGGAAGGGTCACATGTGCGGGTTGTGCTTCACCCCGCACGCTAACGAGGGAAACAAGGACTGCCCGAATCGTGACGAGAACAAGCGACAGCCGAAGAAGCACGCTGCTCAGATCAGTCCATACCTGCAAGAAGGTGACGGGCGGCCTGACGGACGCACAACCGAGGATGTTGAGGCTGATGAGGTCTTGGCGTGGAACGAATCACAACACATTGACTGTCTCGTAGACGGGGGAAGGGAGGACTGGTGAGCGAGCTCATGAATCGAGAAGGCGTTGTCTACGGCATGTCCGAGGATGAATACCACGGGCATGGCGAGTTCGAGCAATTCCGTCTTGCGGAGTTCTCGTCGTCTGGTGCGAAAGCGATTCTCAAATCTGCGGCGCACTACGACTGGGAATACAACAAGGGAAACAGCAAGCGCACCCGCGCGATGGATATTGGCACGGCCACTCATGCGCTCGTGCTCGAGGGGCGTGACGTTACCGCGCCGTGGCCTGATGACATGCTGACTGCTAGCGGGAGGCGTTCCACAGGCAAGGATGCGCAGTCGTGGATCGCGGAGCAAGAAGCCGCTGGTCTGATCATCGTGAGTGAAGACGAGCTCAAAGCAATCACGACGATGGCTGACAATATTCGCCTGCACCCAGACTGCGGGCCCGCGCTCGAGCAGGCTGGAAGCCCTGAGGTGTCGTGCTTCGGGGTGTGCCCCGAGACGGGGTTGCCGCTGCGGAGCCGCTTCGACTTCATGCCAGATGATCATCATGTCGCACTGGATCTCAAGACCGCGATGGACGCTTCTCTCAAGGGGTTCACGCGCGCTATCGAAGATCGGCAGTACGACGTGCAATACGGCCACTACATGGATCTTGCTGAGATTGTCGGCATCGATCACATCAAAGACATGCTGTTCATCGCTGTCGAGAATGTGCCGCCGTACAACGTCAACGTGATCCAACTCAACCAGGACTGGAAAGACATGGGGCACGTGCGCGCGTACGCTGCACGCCGTCGACTCATCCAGTCGCTCGAGAGTGGAGTGTGGCCGGGCTACCCGGCTGGCGTTAAGACCGCTTCGCCGCCGCCGTGGGCGGTCAACCGATACCAAGACGAACTCAGTGAAGAAATGGACGCAATGCGATGAGTGACATTCTGAACCAGCAACCACAGCAGCCGACACCAGTGCAGGCAGCAAAGCGGGCAAAGCCAGCCCCGCCGACACTCGTGACACGTAAACCTTCAGGACTGCCGTCATGGCCGGTGATCCTTCTGGCTGGGCGTGAGAAGACAGGTAAGAGCTATCACGCTGCGCTCGCGTCGAGCTCGGCGCTGATCGGTCGCGCGTTCTGGCTCGGCTTCGGTGAGAAAGACCCAGACGAGTACGGCGCGATCCCAGGCGCACGATTCGAGATCGTTGAGTACGACGGAACACTGACTGGGCTGCAGCAGCTCACCAGGGCAGTGGTCGAGCAGCCACACGAAGACGGCAAACCAAACCTGATCGTTGTGGACTCTGGCACGGTCATCTGGGACACGTTGCGCGACAAAGCAACGTGGATGGCTCGTCAACGCGGATCGATCAACAAGAACACGGGTGAACCGATTGTCGGCATGGACTTGTGGAACCAGGTCACTGGCGAATGGAACAGCTTTCTGCGTGCGCTTCGAGCACACAACGGGCCAGTGATCATCACTGCCCGTATGGACACCACGACCGTGATGAACGACCGCGGGCAGCCGACAGCGGCAAAACAGGACAAGGTCAAAGGCCAACGCAACCTCGCATACGACGTTGACGCAATTATCGAAATGCCAACTCGAGGCCAGGCAACACTTACTGGCGCCCGCTCAGTGATCCACAAAATGCCAGAACGAATGGACATCGAGGACTTCGACACGAAGGGCATCGACTGGCTTTGGCGTTCTCTTGGCCTCGACCGGCATGCCGCGGCGCAGGCGGTCTACACAGAAGCGGCACCAGTTGATGAGTAGTCGCTACTTCCCGCTGCCTAGTTGCAGTGCTTGTTCAGGCTCGGGCTGGTGTGAAACCAGTTCGGGCCTTTCTCATGCGTGCAAGTGCACGACAAAACCATTGGAGGAATCTTGATTGACGAAGAGATCATGCTTGCGTTCAAAGCGGTGAAGGCTCTGCACGCGAAGGAACAGGTGAGCGGCGATCTCACGGTGTGTGCTCATTGCCGCACATCGTTCCCATGCCACACGGCACGAGCAGTAGGCGGTGTGGCATGAGCAAACGCCTATTCCCCGTGTTTGCGAGCACTACCGATAGCGGCGTGATCGCGGTAATCGAACGCAACAAGGCTGCAAAAGCTGAAGTGCGTGACCGTGCCACTGAATTCGCTAAGAAACATGGCGACCAGGACGGCAACTTCTACTACTCAACGTTCGCCGGCTACCGCTGCACCGGAATCGCCAGCAACGAGAAGCCAACAAGTGGGCGGTGGAAGAAAGCTCACCGAACCGCAAACGGCTGGATTCCATACGCGAACAATCCGTTGAATTCCGAATTTGAAGCGCTCGTGCACCAACCAGAGAAAGTCCCAGGAGTGCCCGACCTGCTGACAGGCGTTTCTGACAGCGACGGAATGATGCGTGTTGGAAACCCGACACTGATTGTCCTTGACGGTGTTGCCTACTCGGGTACCACGATCCAGGCATCAGACCTGTTCCCGGTTGAAGGCGGCTGGGCAGAGATTAAGGCATCTGAGTTCCACGCAGCGCTGGAAGACTACAACGAACGTCTCATGGGTGCGGAATGAGCGGTTTCGACTATAAGGCTGAGCTTGACGCTGTGCGTGCTCGCATCATCGCTGACACGAACCGTCGCTGTGTTGCTGCGTGGGATCGGACCCATGCCGAGACGCCTGGTGAACGGGCTGAACGTGAACCGGTAGCGAAGCCGAGTGCGTGGCGTGCGTTCATGGAAAGTATCAGCAGAGCCGTTGCGAACATCTGGCGACATCGTGAGTGACGGGAAGTTCTCGCCCGCGGTCGTTGATGTGATTTGGTCGCGTGATCACGGGTCTTGTGCGATCTGTTCACGTGGTCTGCACTTTCACGAACGTGGCCGGTCGTGGTCGATTCATCACCGTTCACCGCGCGGCATGGGCGGCACACGCCTCTCCTGGGTAGGTAAGCCCGCGAATGGTGTGGTGTTGTGCGGATCCGGTACGACCGGGTGCCACGGCAAAGTTGAGTCAGACCGGGCAACAGCGTACGAGAACGGGTGGCTTGTTCGACGTAACGGGCTGATGTACCCGATCGATGTGCCATTCCTGTACCAGGGCGACCTTGTACTACTCGACGACGAAGGCGGGATCACTCGTGTCTAGCTGCCGTTGCCGGACTCGTGCTGGCATTCAGAAGCAGCGTTTCAAGTCTCGCAAGGCCGCGTTCAATCATGCGTTACGCACTGGGCGCGGCCTTGCCCGTACTTACAAGTGCCCAGTGACTGGCTGCTGGCACATCACAACAGGAAGGAGGTAGAAGGGTGGCTTGGTTCAAAGTCGATGACAAGTTGCATGCGTCAAGGAAGCTGCTCAAGATCCCACGCAGGCATCGGCTTGCTGCCCTCGGTCTGTGGACTCTAGCGGGTTCATGGTGCGCTGATCAGGAGACGGATGGTGTCGTTCCTGACTACATGATCGAGGAATGGGGTGGTACTAGCTTGCTCGTGAAACAGCTTGTTGCGGTCGGATTGTGGGTGCAACTCGATCACAACTCGAATGCAACTGGGTCACAACTTGAATGCAACTCAGGTGCAACTCAATCGCAACTCGATTACAACTGGCAGTTCCACAATTGGGGCGAGTACCAGCCGACGAAGGCTCAATTGCAAGCGGATCGGAAGAAGAACGCGGAGAAGCTTAGGAAGTGGAGGGATCGTAACCGTGACGTAACCGAGGGTGTAACCGGGTTACAAAACGGTTCGAACCATGAGCGTAACGGTGCCCCCGACCCGGCCCGTCCCGACCCGGCCCGTCCCCCCTCAATATCTAACGACATTGAGGGGGGAGAGGCTGCGCCCCCTTCCAAGAATTGTCGAAAACATCCCTCATGGGTTCACGACGAGAACTGCCACATCTGCGGTGCTGACCGCAAAGACTTCGAAGCGTGGGAGGCGGCTGAGGCTGCACGCCCAAAGCCTGCCCGTGAGCATGTTCACCGGTGGATCCTTGGCGCGTGCAACACGTGTGAAGCAAGAGAGGAGGACGCAGCATGAACGACGAAGAAGCCATGGAGCACCTCGCTGCTGTTGAAGAGCTCGTGCGAGCTGTCGCTGACCGAGACCGGCTCGTGATTGATGCTTGCCTGTCCCATACGGCGGCATCAACGCTCGCGGTGTTGTGCGCCGAGTTGCTGCATCGTGAACGCGCGAACCTTGCCGACGCGGAAAAGGTGCTGTGGCAGACGCGGGGAGTGGAACCCGCTGGACTGTCGAAAGCGCGGGCGTGGGAGATTGCGCAAGCCTCGGTGGAACGGCGGGCAGCATGAGGATCCACGAGATCACGTTTGATTGGCCAAAGCTGCCACTCTCGCTGAACTACCGGCTGCACCGCATGGTGGAGTCGAACGAGACGAAGCGGATCCGCAAAGCCGCTGAGGCTTGGGCGCGCACGCTACCCAGCATGGAACGGTGCGTGGTCGAACTCGAATGGTTCGTGAACACACGCCATCGACGTGACGATGAGAACCCGGTCGCGACGTTGAAGCCGTTCTGTGACGGCCTCGTGGACGGCGGACTCGTGCCTGATGACACGGCGGAGTTTATGGTGAAGCTGATGCCACGCCCCACATACCGACCCAAAAAGGAAGGTGCTGGGTGCGTGGTGTTCCGTGTCACTGAGATACCGCCCGCGTTCCGGCCTGACACCGTGCAGGCCATTTTTGACCGACTCAAACAGGAAGAAGAAAACGAATGAGCAAAGCAAACTTTGTGATCGAAGGGTTCGCTGCAGAACCGAAGCAGCGAGTCTCGCAGTCAGGGAAGCAGATGCTCGACATCTCAGTCGCGCATTCGCCACGAAAGTTCAACAAGCAGACGAACCAGTGGGAAGACGTGACCGACCGTGAGGGAAACAAAGTCACGCTGTGGGCGCGCGCCACGTTCTTCGACGACATGGCAGCGTTCCTCGCAACCCAAGTCACGAAGGGAACACTGGTGCGTTTGGAAGGCGAACCACGCTTGAACGTGTACGAGGACGGCGGCGGACGCCCTGCCGCAAACATTGAGATCCAGTTCGCATCACTCGCGGTCGTGCCTTTGAAGCCGCGCCAGGACGCAGGCCACGGCGGGTTTAGCGCTGGATCAGGTGCCGGAATGAATGGTTGGGTGCAACCAGGCGTAAACGGCGCTCAAAACGGATTCCAGGACAGCGGCGGATTTGACGATCAGCAGCCGTTTTAGGGGTGAATTAGACGCTGGAAATTTAAGCAATTTTTCAGCCATCTTTATTAGCACTCTCAGGTGCAGAGTGCTAATCTGAACTCACTTGAGTCACCGAAGCTCAAGTTTCATATCGGAAGGAGATTGATTCATTATGTCCATGTCTTTTGATCCTTTTGCCGAGATGGAACGCATCGCCAACGGCATGCTCCAGCGCTCCTCAACCCGCGTAATGCCGGTTGACCTATACCGAGACAGCAACCGGTACGTGCTCAACGCCGATCTGCCCGGTATGGATCCAGGCTCCATCGATGTTGATGTAGACGGTCAGGTGCTCACAATCCGAGCGAACCGAACCACAGCGAATGTCGATGGCGTCAAATGGCTCTCCCAAGAGCGGCCATCCGGTGGCTACGTGCGCCAGTTCAGTATCGGCGAAGGGGTTGACTCCAGCGCGATCTCTGCCTCTTACGACAATGGCGTACTCAGCCTCATCATTCCAATGAGTGAGAAGGCGAAGCCCCGCAAGATCGAGGTCCAATCAAATGCGAAAGCTGATGCCGGACGAAAGGAGCTTGTATCTTAAGTAACCATTCGAATCCATATCGAACGCTCTCCTAAGGCAGTAAAGGTGGGGTCCCTGCTCGGGGCCCCACCTTTGTTTTAGCCAGTCAAGCAGAAGTAAACCGCTCTTTACTGACTGTCAACCCCGCTCAATTAGGCGGGGTTTTCTTATACCCAGAGGGGCTGGCCTTGCGATCAGCCCCTCTTAACTTGAAGCGAACAGACTTCGAACGTGACCACACAAGCGGATTGAAAAGCTTCCAACCGAATTTGTCGTAGTAGGGCCAACTTCTCTTTGGGTAGGACTTCCAACGGCACGGGCTACGAGGCGCGTAGTACGTCACTTCATACCCACGCGTCAAGCGGAATTTCTCGTGCTCATCGCCAAAGTTTGCAGGGAATGGGAACAGTGCTCCTTCGCCCGCAGCAAGCGTCATTGGAAGAGTGAAACCGCCAGCTGGTTCTACTACTGTCCCGACCTTGCCAGATGGGTTTCTGACGGATATCCCCTCTGCACGTATTCCGACATGAGTGACTAGTGTTCCTTTTCGCCCAACGTTGTATAGAGCCAAAACGTCACCGACATACACATCCTTTCCGTGGCGTGGCTCGAACCGGCGTTGCACGGTAAGCACAATCTTTGGCCTTGCTGAAACCGTGTAGAGCAGCGCGGACAGAGATACGACGAGCAGCCCGATGCTGACGAGAACTGCCTCTGACAGTTCGATCTCAACTTCGCCAATTGTGAAATCCATTCCCGAACTCTATCCAAGATTGGAGGTTGCTTTGGCGACCCTAGAAAGTTTCAGTCAGTCTCCAAATCGCAGTGAGTATCGGCCGCATGACCTGTCTCGCGAGTTTGAACGTCAGGCCGAGCTGATTGGTCCCGCTGACGAGCTCGCGGCGATGATCCCTCCTGTGTGCGCGGCATGCGGGCAAACAATTGAAAGGAAGAATCCATGACGAATGAAGAACTGATCTCGCGGGCTCGGAGAGTAGTCGAAATGGATGACTTGGAGCGGAACCGGTACGGGAAAGCGATGGCACCAGCTCAGAGTCATGCGCATTTGTTGTTGGTGCAGCTTGCGGACGCGCTAGAAGCCTTAACCGTGGCTGCTGGCGCCGCACCAGCAAAACCCAAAGACCTGTAAATGATGCACTTCTGGCTGGTGGAACCGGTAGGTGAGCCCTACTGGCTCCTGTACTTCGCAGCGTTCTTCGCGCGCACTCGACGACCAATGATGTCACCTGCAAGCCACATGACTGCACCAGCAACAAGAACAATGCCACCAATCCCAAACATCATTTCCATACGAAACACGGTAACAGGAGAACAAGAGCAATGACCGAATATCCAACACCTGAACAGGTAGAAGCCGCCGCGGAGATTATTTGGAGATGCGGTCGATGGCTGCGGCAACCCTGGGAACAGGTTCCTGAACCTGAGAAGCATCGGCAGCGGGCAGTAGCTCAAGCCGCTCTCGTGGCTGCTGCTGGTGTCGCACCACAAGCTTCGAGTGACCATGCAGCGCTTGCCAGCGAGGTCTTGAAGCTGGCAATAAAGCGTCGCAGCAAGGGTGACCAGTACGCCCGGTATCCAGAATACGTCTGCTTCTCGGATCGCTACTACGCAGAAGCTGAGGTCATGCGCCAGGCATCGGTAGCTCTCGCCGCCCCGGTGCAGGTGGATGAAGCGAAGCTCGCAGAGCTCATTGCGAAGGCAAGCATGAAATACAACCTGAGTGACCGGAGCGGTGAGAGTCACGCCTGCGGAGCACCGGACTATCGAAGTGCTTACATCGCCCACGATGTCGCTGAGTGGCTGCGAGGTGGCGCGCAGTGAGTCCGTTACCAAACACCCCGAGACGAGCTTGCGAACAATGCAAGCGGCGCATGGAACCGCGCAAGAGCGAGTCCAAGTACGGCTATCAGCGCCGCCGGTTCTGTGGCGACCGATGCGCTGACACTTGGACACGCAACAACCGTGGCGGCGAGATTTCAAAGCTCGGACGCCTCATGTGGAAAGGAGTAAGCCGATGACTGAGATTGATGTTGCCAAGCTGCGACCGCTGCTCGCAAACAGCTGCGACGAGCAAGCTCACGCCACCATGAACCGAAATCTCAACCGAGTGGTTGAGATCAACGTAAGGCTGGTCAACGACTTAGTGGCTGTGCGAGACGAGCGCGACGAAACTATCGCGTGTGCTGAGCGTGCTGAGGCAGCGATAGAACGAGTACGGGCGCTGCACAAGCCGGTGATGAAGCACTTCATTGCGTGGTGCCCTACTTGCAATGTGATCGTCGAAAGCGAGGAATGCCAGACCGTGCTTGCGCTCGCTGCTCTCGATACAAGTAAGGAGAAGAACGATGAGTGAGCCACAGCAAATTCAGCAAATCGCGATCCACGAGTTCAACAGCCAAGCGCCAGTGCTGCACCCGTGCCAGTACGGCAATCACCGGTGGGCTTGGCTCAACGCTGGCGGTCAGGCATGTGGGATTTGCGGGGTGCCGCGATGACTGTTGATATTCGAGCCGCAGCGGAAGCAGAGAGCGACCGCCGCTACGCAGAGACGCCATTCGCGCCCGAGAACGAGCTGATCGCAGACGCGTTTGTCGCCGGTGCCGTGTGGGCGCAAGCACAGCTCACACCCACACGAGAACAGATCGCAGAAGTGCTTTCACAGAGCCGCCAAGAGAAGTACCAGCCCGGCGACCGGCTGCGCGTATCAAGTCACGATCTCCAGGCAGCCGACGCGGTACTGGGGTTACTGCAGGATCTCATGGAGGGGTGGTTCGGCGTTCCAGATAGGACTAAAGGTGCGCCGTAAATGGCTCAGCCTTGATTCTGGGTGTCGAGCTGGCTCACTAACGAGTCGACTGCTGCTGCTAGAAATTGGATCGCATCATGGAGTTGCTTCGACTCATCGCTTTCATGATATTTGTTCCCCTTGAGGTGTCGGTAACGCTTGAGGTGGTTCTGCACCTCAACCAAGCTTGCTGCGGACTGGGTGGTGTCGATCAAGTTCAATCTGTCTCCTTGACAGGGGCGGCTCAGGATAGGCGGTGCCGCCGAAACAAAAGTGCGTATCCTATCACCAAGTATATCACGTTCGCAAGTTGTAAATTTTGCCCCGCCGCGTGCGGGGTTTTTCTATACCTACAGGAAGGGGAAACCCAATGCGGGAGACCGTTATTCGATGCGGAGGCGGGTGCGGGAGTGAACTCGTAACCACAGACCCGGTAAACCACCGCGCAGCCTATTTGTGTCCCAGATGCCTGGCAGCTGAGACGGGACGACCCACGAAAGGGGAACATGGAAACCACTGAACGAGCTGTAACCCGGCTCACAACAACACACACCGAGTACGAGGGTGGCCGAGCGGTAGAACGCGCACCACTGCTCTTCGAACTCTCCGAGTGCGCTTCAGCACAAGACGGACGGGGGAGCGGATCTGGTGGTGCCGGCATCCCAATCAACCTTGCCGTGATCGCATTGCAGGATCGCATTAGCGGGAAGCTGAAGCAGATGCGTGAAGCACTCAACCTGCCTCCACGCGCTGGCGTACTCGAAAGTACTGCCGAGGTGTGGGCGTGCGCGAAAGTGGAACGATCGGGTGGACGCATCGACGACCACGCGTGGGAACGCTTCGAAGCAGAGTTCCCTGACTGGGTTCGACGCATCACAGAAGAAGTGAGCCCGCCAGCCTCCACCGAGATCATCACCCCATGCCCAGAGTGCGGCGAGACGCGCGCATTCCTGCGAGGCGACACAGTAACCGCTGTGGTCGTGAAATGGTACCCGGACGAACTCGACCGAGCACCAGTAGCGAAGTGCCGTTTCTGCGATCACCAATGGGTTGGATGGGGTGCCATGAAATTCAACCTTGGTGCGGTGAATGAGGACGTGCTTTCGACACTCGGAATCGACGTAAATGCGTTCGTCGCGTAAAAGTCTGCTACGGTAGTAGCAGTTCGGACGATTGTGTCCAAAATCAGCCACTCTCTTGCAGGGTGGCTTTCGTGGTTCTAGGGGCGGCTCTGCATGTTCGGCAGACCGCCCCTAGTCATGTCTTCCGCGATGCTTCATGCTTTGTTCGGATCGGTCAGTCGTGCCGAAGGAAGAAAACGACACTCTCGCGGTGGATCGGAGAGACGTGGTGCGTTCGAAAGTCGTTGCGCGCAAACGAACGCACCACGCACCGCAGAAAAAGCTGGCAAACACCGAGGCCAAAAGGCGCCCAAGTGCTTACTGAGCGCCGAGGATCATCTTTGCTACTTCCAGCGCTGCGGCGCCATCAAGCTCTGGAAGGTTTTCCCACCTGCCCCCAGAAACTGTGACCTCAACACCTGGAACCCAGATAGTCGTGCCAATGACAGCTGACAAACCAATGTCGACAGTCATCGAGTAGGCCTGTCCGCCGTTCTCCTTGACCCAATCGTCACTGATGGCCTCGTAGCCGCCCATATTCTCAAGTGGGCTGTAATCGGGCCGCTCGGTAACCTTCGACAGGTTTACCTCGATGGAGCGTGCATTTTCTGGAGTGACTTCCTCAGGCGGAGTGTTCCAGCCGCATTGAACAGCATCTTCTGAAACGTTGTTCCAATCGTATGGAACGAACCCTTCGGTCCACGTCTCAACGAAAGGCTTAATGTCGTCGCATGACTTGATGTCAGCGAATGAGAATTCATCAGAAGAGTTGTCCTGGTTTGCTGAAGTCTGTTCTTCAGCTACTGAAGTTTCCTTGGCGTCAGTGGCGGAGCAGCCTGTCAGAAGGAGTCCAAACGTGCTAGCTGCAACAAGTATTGAAAATTTTCTCATGGCACAAGCATAGGATGCGGCATGCTGAACCCCAACTGCCTTGTGAACAAATCCAGTCGAACACCGAGACATAAACTTCCCGGCCATCGCGTCGGATCATTCTTCCCTGTGTCTGCATCATCACCAACATCAACGCCACAAGGCAATGTCGGTGGCACAATTCACACACTGGATGCCAGGCACAGGGAACCCCACCACCACGGAGGCGCACGCTATGGGCTGGAAGCACCAATGCACCTGTCCAGGCAACTTCCGAATCTGGCTCCGACAAGCACGCTCAGGCGCGATCTGGTCTTGTCGTTGCGGATCCTTCTGGGAGCTCCGCCGACGATCACTCATCCCGGGACACTCGCACTGGGAATGGACGCTCATTCACGATGAACCAGAGGATCCGCAACCAGAAGGCGCACACGCGCAGGTTGAACTATCTCACCCGGACACCGTGCGCGATGACAGCGAACGACGCTTGCCAGACATCCAGCTTGGATTTCAGAGGGAGCCATGATGAGCCGTGACACCTACGACCTCGACTACATCTGCGGAGACTGCGGACGCGACGACCACACCAGCCTCAGCGCAATGATGCACTGCAACTGTGACAGGTACGACCGCAACGGATACGAGAAGGAGACCGCATGAATAAGTATGCAGCGCGAGGCTTGGCTGAATCAGCGGAGTCTGGTCGAAAGATCCTTGTCATCACAGAGCGTGCAGCGACGATCCCATACGCGTTAAATCTTCTCTGCGACTACGACCGCAACATCAAAGCGGTAACCAGCACCAACGGGATGCAGAGCATCTCGTACCACTCCGGCGGGCGCATAGAGTTCCGGTCTTACGGCTCGAGCGGCCATCGTGGGGTGAGTGCTGACACGGTATTTCTTGATGCTGGCGTTGACCGCTTGGTGAGCGCATTAGACCTGCAAAGCCTGCGCAGCTGCGTGGCTGCCAGCCCCACAGGTGAAGTGATCCGGGCGTAAGCGTTTAGAACAGGATGGCCGACAATGTTTATCAAACCATCAACACATGCCGCTCGAAAGGGCACTAACGCAAGAGTGCTCGTGGAAACAAGCAGCTCTGTCCGACTCATGCCACATCCCGAAAACGATGATCCGTTTTTTGAAGAGGCGGCACTTCTCGCGCTCACAGAAGCAAATGAAAATGGGTTTCGGTCTGTGAGCTTTGACACCGTGCGTGAGCGCATTCGCTTCGAAGAAGCAGACTCAATCGAACTCATCGCGTTCAGTGGTGATGTGATCAGCAACATCCCTAGAACAGCGAGCATCGTGTACGCGTACGAGTGGACGTTCGATGTACACGAACCAACACAGCAGGGGATGCAGCATGAAGATCCCGCTCAACAGTAACGGGCACCGCCGACGGGAACTCCGCTCACGAGTACTGGCAGAAGAAACCCACTGCGCACTGTGTGACAAGCCCGTCGACAAGACACTCAAGTACACGCCAGGACAACACGGACCCAAGTGCTCACGCACCGACTGCCAAGGCTGCAGCCCACACCCGATGAGCCCAGAAGTCGATGAAGACATCCCACGCTCACGAGGCGGATCCCCATACCAACGAAGCAACTGCCGACTCATGCACCGCAAATGCAACAACTGGAAAGACCGCATGACCATCGCAGAAGCACGAGCCAAACTCCACGGCACCACACAAGCCCCGGCACCAAGGCCGCGACCACTCGGAAACTACTAACCCGGTACCCACCCCCTCCCACCCCCGGCACGGTTCACCCCCGGCATAGTGCCTAAATCTCCCCACATTTTTCCACACGAGCCGGACACCAAAACACTGTGCATCCTTTGAGGGAGTAAGGCGAGACGGGGATTGTATCTGCCTGTGTGAAAGCCCAGGGAGGTGACTGTTCTGTCGAAGATCACATGCCGAAAGTGTGGCAACCGATTCGAAGGTGATCGTCGCCGCAAGTACTGCAATTCCTGCCGGCAGCCACAGAAGCCGGTCGCCGTTGAAGCGCCGGCCTCCGCGCCGGTTGAACCTGCCCAAGAGTTTGGCCCGCGAAAACTCTCACTGAACATGGCGTACGAGATTGGTACTCCACTCGAACAGAGCCTCGCGCTGCGAACTCATCTTGTCGAGCTGATGGGAGATGCGAGCCCTCGTGACGCTGCAGCGCTCTCGCGGCAGATCCGCGATGTAAGCGCTGAGATCGTCGCTCTAGAGGCGAAGGAGCGTGAGGAAGCTGAAGACGCAGCAAACACGCCAGACGAAGCCTGGAACGAAGAAGCTATCTGAGATCGCCAAGCACTTGGTGCTGCCTGATGGCATCGTGACGACCGGCTGGCCTGCGGTGCGCGACCAGTGCGCAAAAATGGGTGTCTTCCATGATGAATGGCAAGCCGGACTCGGGCGAGCAATGCTCGCAAAGACCAGCGACGGAACCTACGCCGCCGGCATCGGCGGAGTAATCATCTCGATCTGTCGACAAGTAGGCAAGACCTTCACCATCGGCTCAATCATCTTCGCGCTGTGCATCATCTTCCCAAACCTCACCGTGCTCTGGACCGCGCACCACTCACGCACTTCAGATGAAACCTTCGAATCACTACAGTCCTTCGCAAAGAAACTGAAAGTCGCGCCACACATCGCGGCTATCCGACGCGCAAACGGACAACAACAGATCGTGTTCACCAACGGTTCACGCATCATGTTCGGCGCCCGCGAGAACGGATTCGGACGAGGCTTCGCAGATGTCGACATGGTCGTCATGGATGAGGCACAGATCCTCACCAACAAAGCACTCGAAGACATGGTGCCAGCAACCAGCGCCGCAAAGAACCCGCTCATCATCCTGATGGGCACCCCGCCAAGGCCAGTCGACCCCGGCGAAGCGTTCCGCACACGACGCAACGAAGCCCTCAACATCAAGAAACAGCGCCTCAGCAACGAGCCCATCGAATCCGACATGCTCTACATCGAGATGGGCGCCGACCCAGACGCAAAACTCGATGACTGGACACAGATCGCAAAAGCAAACCCGTCATTCCCACACCGCGTATCGAAGAAATCGATCCTGCGAGTGAAGAAAAACCTTGCCGACGACGACTCTTACCGTCGAGAAGGACTCGGCATATGGGACGACGACCGGGACCTCGCACGAGCCATTCCAGAAGCGCTCTGGGCGAAGACCGCTACAGACACCGCCCTCGCAGGGGCACCAACGTACGGAATCGCATTCTCCGCAAACGGCATGCGAATGGCTCTCGGTGCAGCAATTATTGACGGCGATGACGCGTTCGCGGAACTGCTTGACGCGGATGAGGGTGCGCTTGATGACGGCATGCAGGCGCTCGCTAAGTGGTTTGCGGAGACAGATAACAACGGTATTGCCAGGTGGCGTCGGTCTCGCGGCATCGTGGTTTCTGGCAGTTCGCACACGCCAACATTCGTGGAGATGTTGCGGCGGCAGAAAGTGTCTCCGAAATGGATCATCACACCGAACACGCCTCAGGTGCTTGCCGCTGCGCAGATGCTCGACAACGAACTCAAAGCCGAAACTGTCACTCACCCAGAGAAAGATCAGGAACGGCTTGACGCGTCTGCGGAGATCGTGAAGAAAGCACCTCGAGGCAAGGACGGCGCTTGGGCATGGGATTCAAGCACTTCTGATGGTGATGAGACACCGATTGAAGCAATCAGTTTCGCGCTCTATGGAGCAAGAACAAGCAAGCTGTCTGGCGCGGTGCCGGCGGCGAAGAAGGGAGGGACGATTCTGTGACTACTTCATGGATGCCTTCTATCGATGTTGGCGCTGACACGAATCTTCTGCGCACGCTGCTAGCGACGTGGAAGAAGCGACAACGCATGAACATGCGACGTTCGCTTTACTATGACGGTGAAGCAGCTCTTAAAGACTTCGGGATCTCGCTGCCACCTCAGATGCGCAACGTCTCAGCGGCTCTTGGATGGATCGGTAAGGGGACACGCGCCCTCACAAACCGCTCTGAGTTCGCAGGCTTCGTGACGACATCAGGATCTAGCGATCCACTCGACATCGGTCAACTGATGTGGGACAACCAGTTTCAGACAGAGTTCCCAGCATCGTGCATCTCGTCAGCGATGCACGGCTGCAGCTTCATCACAGTTACAAACGGCGACCTCGACGCTGGTGAACCAGACGTTCTGATGACGATGCGCAGCGCAGAAAGCTCAGCGGCGATCTGGGACAACCGCCGCCGAGCGGTTGGCGGTTTCTTGTCAATCATCGCCACCGGCGAAGACCGAAACCCCACTTCAATGGTGCTGTACACGGCAGAGCACGTTCGAGTCATCGAGCGAACTGCTGGCGCGTGGAAGAGCTATGCGATCCCTCACCATATGGGTGAGGTTCCTGCGTATCAACTTGTCCATAACTATGAACTTCGACGGCCGCTTGGAAAGTCGCGGATCTCACGAGCCGCAATGTACTTCTCTGATGCAGCACTTCGAACGATCGTGCGCTCTGAGGTGTCAGCGGAGTTTTACAGTGCACCAGAGTACTGGCTGTTTGGTTCAGCGGTTGAGAGCTTCATCGGCGATAACAAGTGGTCGGCGATCATGGGGCGCATTAAAGCAAAAGACATTGACACCGTTGCTGACGAGAAACCGCCAGAGCTTCAACGTTTCACTGGTGCCTCGCCTCAGCCGCATACTGATCAGTTGCGGATGTGGGCTGCCCAGTTCGCCGATGAGATGGACTTGGACGTACGGTTTGCTGACGCAGCGAACCCGTCATCAGCTGAGGCGATCTTTGCGGCCAAGGAGTCACTCATCACCGACACCAAGACCGCGAATCGCAGTTGGGGTTTTGGCGCAGTGCGAGCAATGAACGCTGCTATCCGTCTTCGAGATGGGCGTGATGTCGATAGCGACGAGATGCGCTCTCTACGCGCGCAGTTCACTGACCCAGTACTTGTGTCGCCAAGCGCGCGAGCAGACGCGTTCTCTAAGTTCGCAGCAAATATCCCGGGCTTTGCTGAGTCCGAGGTTGGGCTGGAATATGGCGGCCTGAGTCCCGAACAGATCTTGCGATTCCAGGCAGAACAGTCACGAGCACGTGGCGCCAACGTTCTTGACCGTGCATTGGAGCTCAACGCGCAAACTGGCGATGAAACGAATGTTGTGTTCCTGAATGAAGCAGACGAAGCAAGAGCCAAGAAAGCAAAGTTCGACGCGCTTGGCGTTGCAATTCGAGCTGGTGTTGATCCTGAGAACGCGGCTGAACAAGTAGGACTTACGGGCCTCAAATTCACTGGTGCTACGCCGGTCGCGTTGCGTCTTCCCAAAGAGGATGCAGCAGCGTTCGAACAGTAGCCATCGAGAAGGGGTGAGCTTGTGGACCACATCAGCAAGCTCACCCGCTCTCAGCAGCGTATTGCTCATCTCGCGAAAGCTGCACTTGACGATCTGTGGCGAAAGTATTCGACGCTTCCGCCACAACAGTTCCAAGATCTTCTGCTCGAGCTGTTGCCAGCTCTCGTCGACGACTACGGAAAAGCTGCTGGCTCAGCTGCCGCACAGTGGTACGAAGAGACCAGAGCCGCAGTGTTGAATAGTGAGTTTCGTTCTCGCACACAGACTGCGAACCTAGATGCGGTGCGTGGATCTGTCCGCTGGGCTGGCGGAGATCTCTTCGGGAAACGACGAGACCTCAATCTTGCACATGACAAGATGAGCGCAATCGTGCAACGGCATGTCCGTGGTGCTGGGCGGGATACGGTTCTCGACAGCATCAAGCGGGACCCGGCCAAACCACGCTGGGCCCGTCGAATGCAGGGTCGAGAAACGTGCGGCTGGTGTCGTATGCTCGCGTCGCGCGGCTTCATCTACAAGACAGAAGAAACCGCCGGAACAGCGCACGCCTGGGGCCATGACCGTTGCGACTGTGAAGCCGTGCCGGACTTCTCATTCACCGAAGAACAGTTCACCGCACAAAACGTGGAGGTCGACCATCTGTACAACCAGTACCTAGATGTACGTTCTCGGATCGACTCACTCGCGCCCACAGATGCCGAGATCGTTGCCGAGTGGGATCGATCGATGGTGAATTACCGCGAAGTTCGTAAACAGCTCTCGAAAGAACGAAACGGCGCAACCTTGGACGGGACGCTGCAGCAACGAGACTGGGATCGGCGTCGACTTGAAGTGCTTACTCGACTCGAACGTGAGTTCCCCGATGGGTACATCGGCACCAGGCGCTTGCCTCCAAGAAATCCAGCTCAGGCCCCTGCAGGCTGGCCTTCAGATCTTCCGATGCTCCGTGCGAAGGAGTGGAACCACGCTCTGTACGGCGAAAACCTGGCAGGTGGCCATCTGTATGGCTACGGCTGGATTAACGACCGCCCAGAGTTTGATGCGACGCACACGCTGGAATGGCTTGTAGCCGCGGCTGCGAAGGTGACGCGAGACGGCATGCCAGTTCAAGGAAGCAAGCGGCTCGAAGGCGTCGTTGATGGTGTCACGGTGCACGTCTCGGTCGCTGTGAGGCGAGGCGTTGCTCGCGTAACCAGTATCTTCCCGAAGACGTAGGAGCGGCGTATCATGGTGGGCATGGATCTGTTGGAAGGTGTCACCCGCGAATTTGTCGCGGCCCTTCGCGGCGCCGGAAAATCTAGTGATAGGTTGCTCTTCGAAATCGAGGACACGTTGCGCTTGACTGGCTCAGGCGGGGCGCTTCCTATGGCAATAAGTGAAGCCATCGAGCGACACGTCGTTATCTCTGAGCCAGTTCTTGATGAGCTCGAACGGTTCGGACTTGAAGCCTCTGATGCAGAAATCATCGAAGACGTTGCGGACCTTCGCAAGACGGCAGCTTTGCTTACCCATTAGGCCACTACTTACTCAACCCTGCCCCATCTCTGGTGCAGGGTTTTTCTTTGCCCAGAATCAGGGCACCTAGACCACAAGGCGATCCTCACGGGTCGCCTTTTCTGTTTCCACGGTTTCTTCCGTGGCCGTACGCGACGGTTTCGCGGTAACAGGGCGCACGGCCCGAAAACGGATCAAGGAGGCTCCATGCCGGAGCAGACGGCCCCTACTACGGGCACGGAAGAAACACAGAACGAGCAGATCGACAAGGTCGACGAGTCGAAGGAGTTCCAGGCGATCACATCGCAGGAAGGCTTCGACCGCGCGATTCAGTCACGTCTTGCTCGGGAGCGCGCAAAGTTCCCTGACTACGACAAGTTCAAGGCAGACGCCGAGAAGCTACGCGCAGTTGAGGAAGCGAACAAGACGGAAGAGCAGAAGCGCCAGGAACAGAATGCTGCACGTGATCGTGAGCTGGCAGAGCTTAAGGCGGAAAAGCTGCGTTCGGCTGTTGCTGCGGAGAAGTCGGATTCCTCGAAGGGGATCACGGTTCCAGCGAATCTGCTGACCGGATCCACTCGAGAGGAACTCGAGGCCTCAGCAGACGCGCTCATCGCATTCAAGGGCGAGGCAGTAACGCGACAGCGCGTTGTTGTCCCGCGCGAAGGTGACGCGCCAGCAAACGCTGGCGTGAACGAGGCCGATCAGGCAATTCTGACTGGCCTTTTCGGAAACAAGAACTAGGAGGCAGGCATGACTGCAACTGCACTTACCTCGGGGGCGGTAAATGTCCCCATTCAGAAGCTCGACGCATGGCTTGGCAAGGTTCAGGCTGGCTCGAGCATCGCCGCACTCTCGGGTGCAATCCCGATGAAGTTCGGCAAGGGCGAAGCAATGGTCTTCGATATTGGCGAGGCCGAGTACGTTGGCGAAGGCCAGGCCAAGGGTGGAACTGAGGTGAAGGACAAGGTTCAGAAGACCGACCCCTTCAAGTTCCACAAGACAATCCGCATGAATGAAGAAGTGCTGTGGGCTGACGAGGATCATCAGCTCGCCACGGTCGAGCAGATCCTTGCTCAGTGCCAGCCAGCGCTTTCGCGTGCGCTGGACTTCGGTGTCTTCCATGGCATCAACCCGACCGGTGGTACTGCTGTCGCGGCGATGACGCAGAAGCTGGCAGCAACCACGTCAGTCGTCACTCAGACGGTTGGCGGAAAGCCATATGAAGCGCTTGACGCGGCGGATGCACTTGTACTTGCGAACGGATTCGTGCCAAGTGATGTTGCGCTTGACCCGACTTTCGCTGCGCAGTTCTCGACGATGCGTGGCAAGAACTCGGAGCAGAAGCTCTACCCCGGGTTCAAGCTCACCACGGACGTGTCCGAGCTTGACGGACACCGAGCATCGGTAAGCCGCACCGTTGGTGCCAACAAGATTGCTGCAGTGGACACTGACATTCTTGGAGTTGTCGGCGACTTCTCGGCAGTGCGCTGGGGTATTCAGGAGCAGATCGGACTGGAACTCATCAAGTATGGCGATCCTGACGGTCTGGGTGACCTGAAGCGCTTCAACCAGGTAGCTTTCCGAGTCGAGGTCGTATACGGCTGGGGCGTTGCTGATCTTGATGCGTTCTCGCTGATCAAGAAGGGCGACTAAGCATCATGGATCTCCGAAACAGTGTTACTGGTGTTCTGGTCTCAGTGAGCGATGACACGGCAGCAGCACTCGGGCACGAATGGGTGCCTGCTGAAGAGCACAAGCCGAAGGCGGCAGCAAAGCGTGGCCGCGGAAAGACCAAGCCGGAACCTACCTCAGAGCCAGCAGCAGCTGACACAGCCGCCGATTCAGAAGAGGCAGCTGAGACTGCTGATTCAGAAGAGTCTGAGACTGGCATCGAAGAGTAACCGCATCGTGAGGGGTCGCGTTTCAAACGCGACCCCTCACTGCCTTAAGGAGATGCAATGTCTTGGGCAGAACCAAATGATCTCATCGACTCTTGGATAGGCGAGAATCCACCAACTGACACCAATAAGGTGCAGATCTGGTTGGACAAAGCTGAACGAGAGATCCGACGACAGGTGCCAGACATCCAAGCTCGCATCAACGCTGAGGCAGCAGAGGATCCTTCGCGGGAAGACCTGCTGGCTGATGCAATCGATGTCGCAGTGGAGATGGTCACTCGGGTGTTTCTGAATCCCGAACGTACGCGGTCAGTATCCGAGAACATCGGCACTGGCCCAATGTCTGAGGGACGAACAATCACTCACGGCGGCGACAACCCGGGCAAGCTGTACTTGGCAGCTGAAGAGCTCGCAAAGCTGAAGCCACAGTTCAAGCGAGGAACCGCTTTCGAGATTGACCTGATGCCAGCAAGAAGCCAAGGTGCAGACTCATGGCCGCTCTGACACGGGAAATCACCGAAACTGTTCAGCGTTACCCATACACCGGTGATGGCGAAGACACTCAAGGAAACCAAATTGAAGAGTTTGGTGATGCCGTAGAAATTGGCATCTACGCCTTTGACCCTGGTGGCTCCAAGGAACCCGGCACCGGTGGACGAGATGCTGTCGTGTCTGAGCCAACCATTTACCTACCGTTCGGCTCACCTTTCAAAGCGCATGACGAATGCGATGTGCGAGGACACCGGTACTCGGTAGAAGGCGAACCGGCTCAGTGGGTTCACCCGCGACGTGGGCCACAAGGCGATGTAGTCAAGCTGCGGAGGGTCAATGGGTGACATCTATTTTGACCCTGCAGAAGATCTGTGGGTGGCATACCTGAAACGTGAGCAGAAGGCTCCTGTTTCGACGAATGTCCCGAAAGAACGGCCTACACGCTTCATCCAGGTGGAGCGCACCGGTGGCGCTTCTGGCCTATCGATCGATCCTGCTCTGATGATGTTCCTGTGTTGGGCGGAGTCACGCGCGGCAGCTGCAGCGTTTGCTGCTGAGGTACTGCACGTCGTGCAGCGCGCCGGTCGTCCTGGTGGTATCGCCGCGAACCGAGTTCGTGTCGTGTCTTCTCCGCTGTACCGGCCAGATCCGTTGTCTGGAGCTGACCGGTATCAATTCACTATTCAGTCCCGCTTGCGCGGGAAGAACCTGACCCCCTCACCGTAGGGGGTCTTTTGTTTGAAGGGAGCGACACATGACCAAGGTTGTGATCGCAAACGGGTGGACTGACCATAACGGCCAGTACCACAAGCCAGGTGCGGTTGTCGAAGTGACGCCGAGTGTCTGGCGTGACCTCGATCATCGTGGCAAGGCGCGTCTTGCGCCTGCTGATGAGAAGTCCAAGACCGAGTCACCAAAGCCCGCAATCGCGGAGAAGGAGGCCAAGAAGAATGGCAACTAATAGCAGCAACATGCGCGAGTGGAACGCCGAAGCTTGCGGCATCTATATCGCGCCGAAGGGAACCACGCTTCCCACTGACTCGTTCGAGATCCCTGCGGACTTCCTTGAGTTCGGTCTCATCTCTGAGGGCGGCCTCGAAGAGAGCGTCGAGGTCGAGTCGAAGGAGACGAAGGCTTGGCAGGGCGCCAAGATCGTGAAGCTCCGCAACACATCGACCAAGAAGTCGCACAAGTTCGCGGCGCTCGAAGACAACATCATCGTGACCGAGAATTACTACGGCCACGGCAAGCCCGTCCTCGTCGGTGAGGAGGACAAGAAGATCGCCCGCATCGACATGCCTTCTTCGATCCCGACGATTGAGCGAGTGCTCATCATCAAGCTTGTCGACAACGCTGGCCACACGCGCATGAAGTGCATCGAGCTTGCCGCTGTTGCTGAGCGTGGAACGTATGTCGCGAACATTGAAGATGATCCTGTCTACGAGTTCACGTACACCGAGACTGGCGAGAGCTACTGGCTGTCGAACGAGCCGGAGTTCCTCGAGGCTGCGGCCTAACTAGACCGGTTGGGGTGCGTGGTGACTCCGCGCCCCAACCACACCTTCTGAGTCACACACAATCTTTTACGAAATGGAGTCACCATGACTGAGAACACCAACACCACTGCACCTGTCGCGATGATGAGCGACGCTGACCTTGATGCTGCGATTGCGGCACGCAATGCTGCGAAGGCAGAAGAGCGCGCTGCGAGCACTCGTGAGCTGTCGCCGCGCAAGCCTGACGATCATCAGCCAAAGAACGGGCACATGATCTCGTTCGAGTTCCGCGGTCAGGCCTTCGAAGTCGATGCGCGTTACGCTCGCGACATTCGCACTGGCATGCAGTTCAAGAATGGCGACATCGATGTCGCGATCTCACGCATGATCGGCAAGCAGGGCTTTGAAGACCTGCTGACCCTCATCGCTGATGAAGAAGGCTTCACCGATGGTGAAGACCTTGCCGCCTGGTTCGAGCTGTTCTTCGAGAAGGCTGGCGCAAAAAACTAATCCTGCTCGTCTCCCTGATCAAAGAGTGCCGCGACCGTGTTACCGCCGACCTGATGCGGTACTACGGCGTGCGCCTCTCTGACGTGGAGGCGGGCCGAGAAGACGCGCTCGAGGTCGCTCACATGCTTGTCCATGTGCCAGCAGGCAGTGCCGTATATGAGTGGGTTGGTGGTGCGCTCGCGATGACTGATGAAGTGGCAGCGATTCGTGAGCTCAACTTCACACTTGCTCAGGTGAACAGCTCGAAGAAGCTGACCAGGCCGGCACCGCCAGAGGGTATTCGTTCGCGCGAGCGTAAGCGCGCTCAGCTGTCGCGCAACGTGCAAGCATTCAAGAAACGGAGGGCGCAACGTGTCCAGCAAACCGCGAGTGAAGCTCAATCTGCGAGGCATCAACAAACTGTTGAAGTCAGCTCAACCAACGGTCGACAAGATCGGCCGTGAGATCGCTGCTGATGCCGATGGCAATTATGAGTACGTCTCAAACGAACACCGGTGGACTGGCCGTGGACACGTTCAAACCGCCGATGTTGAGACAGCGCGAAAAGACGCCCGCAACAACGAGCTTCTCAAAGCTCTCGGACGCAACATTCACTAAGGCATCCGAAGGAGGCCAAAGCGTATCGGATCAGTTGTAGGCAGGTGCAATGCTGGATGACTCGGCGCTCTCCCAGAAAGCTGCCGGGTCATCCTTCATATGCTGATCTGAGATTTCAGAAAGAGCTGCACCACTGAAGTTTGCGCTACCAACATGGTGTTCGCCGTTGATTGATCCCATGCATTGGATCGTGTTGTAGTCATACCAAGAGTCAGTTTTTTCCTTGGCAGCAAGGATTGCAACAACACACCCTTCTTGCAAGCTTGAGACAACGCCAGAGTTCGTCATGGCGTCTTCAACCGGGAAGTTCACTGAAACGAATTTCCGATCATCTGTACTCAAGTCGAGTACTTCGACATCGGCGGTCGTCAGCTCTTGCGCTTCTGCAGGTTGAGCTGCTTCCTGGCTGTCCGTGACAGGTTCTGGGGAAGAGCATCCAGTAAGCAGAAAAGCTGCTGACAATGTGGCAGCAGTTACCAAAAGTCGACGAGTGTTCATAGCCATAGAGCTGAGCATATCGGCTCCATAGATTTCTCCGCAGTCCTGCCGAATGGCGCGACCAGAACAGCCAACTAGCGGATGGCATTTTTCAACCACCAAACGCCTCACCTCTTTACAGATGTGGGGCGTTTTGCTGTCCCGGAGGCATTCATGGCTGCAAACGGAATCGAAGTCGCATCTGCGTATCTTTCTCTAATCGTGAAAGCGCCCGGTATCGGGAAAGAGATCAATAAGGCGGTTGGAGGGGTAGACACTTCTGCTGCTGGGAAGAGGATCGGCAAACAGATCTCTGACTCGGTCGGCGCATCATTGAAGAATCAGGTTGCGAAGAAATTCGCGGAGGCAACCGCTGCCGCATTTGATAAGCAAACCACCGCGGCCAAGAAACTTGCTGACGCAGAGCACGCCTTGGTGAAGGCACGCGCACAGCACGGAACAGCATCAGCCAAGGTCACAAGCGCCGAAGAGAAGCTCGAGAAGCTTCGTGCCAGTGGCAAGGCCAGCACTGGAGATCTTGAAAAAGCTGAGGCGGCTCTGGCGAAGGCGCAGGCTGATGCTGCCGGAACTAGCCGCTCAGTGGTTTCCGCACAGAACTCGGTTACTGAGGCTAAGCGAAATGCGACAGAAGCGTCAAAGGCATACACATCGGCGCTGGAGGCTGAGGGGTCCAAGAGCGCGCGAGCTCTCGAATGGCTCCCGCTCGCAAGCGCCCGCCTCGATGAGATCGGCAACAAATGGAAGAGTGCTGGCGCTCAGATTTCAGGCGTAGGCGACAGCATCACATCAAAGATCACTACACCTGTCCTGATCGCTGGAGGATCAGTAGCAGCACTCGTAGGCGCACTTGGATTCAAACGACTCGTTGGCATTGATACCGCCAGAGGCCAGTTCAAGGGTCTTGGCATGGACGCTGACGCGGTGATGAAGCAAGTCGATGCTGGAGTCACTAACACCTCACTGTCTATGGCAACTGGCGCTTCGCTGGCAGTCGGGATCTTGGCAACGGGATCCGTGCCACTACAGGGGTTGGAAGCTCAGCTCAAACGTGTCGCGAATGTAAGCGCCGCTTACAACGTGGAGAGCGAGCACGCCGGGTACCTACTGAACAACGTTCTCTCAAAGAACAAGGTGACCTACGGCGACCTGTCCCAGATGGTGCAGAACCAGATCCCGATCATCACTCAGCTTGCTGATCACTATGGCGTTGCGGCTGGCGAAATCGAAGGGATGGCCAACCGAGGCGAAATCTCCATTGAAGACTTCAACGCAGTCCTCGATAAGAACGCTGGAAAAGCAGCTGAATCGTACGCCGAGACATGGGCTGGTGTCACCTCAAACATCTTGTCAAACCTTGGCAAGATCGGCGCGAAGTTCATGGAGCCCACATTCGAGCTCATGAAAACCGAGGCAGCGAGCTTCCTGGACACGCTCAAATCGGAAGAATTCTCTAAGTTCGCCACAGACATCGGCAACCGGATCGCATCACTGGTGACCACAGTCGCAGGGAAAATCAAAGAACTGATCGGCTGGTGGAACGGGCTTTCTGAAGGGCAAAAGAAGTTCATCGGAGTTGCCGCCGGAGTACTTTTAGTGCTCGGCCCAGTGCTTTCAATCGTCGGAAAGATCATCACCGGCGTAGGCACTCTCATCCAGGTCACCAAACTCCTGCTGTTTCCACTGAAGGCACTACCCGCAGCGATTGGTGCGATCAAGCTTATGCAAGCAGGCTGGAACGCAGTAGCGCTCGGCGGCGCAGGCGTAACAAAAGCACTGACTGGCGCGACCAAAGGCCAGACGCTGGCCATGAAAGCTGGCGCAGTAGCCCAGAAGGTATTCAACGCTGCACTTTGGAAGAGCCCAATCACATGGGTTGTCGCAGGAATCGCTGCGCTAGTTGCCGGCCTGGTGTGGTTCTTCACCAAGACAGAACTCGGACGAAAGATCTGGGGCGAATTCACTCAGTTCTTGGGTGAAGCCTGGGACAACATCGTCAAGTTCACCACCGAGGCAGTACAAAACGTCGTGTCCTTCGTGAAGAACCACTGGGGACTTCTGCTCTCATTCATCATCGGGCCACTCGGCCTAGCCATCCAATGGGTTGTTGAACACTGGGGCGAGATCACCCAGTTCTTCACCGAAGCATGGGAAAACATCAAGATCGCGTTTACGAACGCGATCAACTTCCTCATACAGCTGTTCCTTGATTGGACGCCACTTGGCCTCATCATCAAGAACTGGGACGCAATTGCATCCTTCTTCTCTGATGTCTGGGACGAGATCACGCTGGTATTCAGCAAGGTCATCGAACTCATCACGTCATTCATCATGGAATGGACGCCGCTTGGTCTGATCATCAAGAACTGGGACTCGATCACCGCCTGGTTCAGCGAATTCTGGAACAAGATCACAACGTTCTTCTCAGACGCGCTCGCCGCAGTAGTGCAGCTGTTCCTGGACTGGACACCAATCGGGCAGATCATCCAAAACTGGGATGCAATCACCGCCTGGTTTGGTCAGTTCTGGGAAGGCGTTAAGAGCGTCTTCCAGACGGCCCTCGATTGGGTTGTGCAGATGTTCCTTGAGTGGACAGTCTTCGGGCAGATCATTCAGAACTGGGATGCGATCAAACAGTACTTCGTGGACCTGTGGACTTCGATCACTGAATGGGTGTTGCAGAAGATCACCGAGATTCAAACCATCATCGGTGTAGTCGGCACGTTCATTAGCCAGATCTGGACGAACATTTGGAACGGCATAAAGACGTTCTTTGCTGGCATCTGGAATGGCATCGTCACGCTGGTTACTTGGTACATCGAAGGCGTGAAGACGGGTATCTCAAACGGGATCAACTTCGTCAGCATGATCTGGACGAACGTCTGGAACGGGATCAAGAACACCCTCGCCAACGTGTGGAACGGCATTAAGTCGATCCTGGATGCACTGATCTCGTTCGTAAAAGACGGGCCAGTGAAAGCGTTTGAGCGTGCACGAGATGGTATTGGCAACGCTTGGAGCGCAATCCAGGATCTTTCTAAGAAGCCGGTGAAGTTCGTTGTTGAGACCGTGTTCAACGGTCTCATCGATGCGATCAACAAAATCCCTGGCGTGAACCTTCCGAAGCTCTCGCTTCCTAAGGGTTTTGCTCGTGGCGGCATCCTTCCGGGAATGTCACGCATGAGTGACGGGGATGACCAGTTGATCATGGCTCGCCGTGGCGAGGGAATGATGGTGTCCGAGGCGCTGCGTACTTCTGCAGACCGGTCGGCGTTCCTTGCAGCAAATGCTGCGGGGCGACGTGGAATCGGGTTCGCTTCGATGCTGCAAGGGCTCGCACGTGGCGGTCTGGTGCACCCGATGCCTGGCGCTGTCGTTACTGAAGAGTACGGCGGCTACCCGGGACATAGGGGCATCGACCTTGCATTGCCTCAGGGCACACCGATCCGCGCGGCCGCGTCAGGCACAGTCGACTTCTCTGGCTGGTACGGCGGCGGCGGCTGGATGGCTGGCCTGAACCACGGTCGAGGCCTGGGCACCCGCTACAAGCACATGATGTCACCGCCGATTGTGGCGGTCGGGCAGAAAGTCAAGCAGCGCCAGGTCATCGGCTACGAAGGCACCACTGGTGACTCGACCGGCCCTCACTTGCACTACGAGGTACTGAAGAACGGCGACCGGATCAATCCGCGCCCATACCTCGACGGTGCAGGGGACGCGGGAATGCTCGACATCTTCGAAGGCTTGAAAGGACTGCTCAAGGGGCAGTTCACGAAAGCCTTCCCAGGGTCGGAAATGTGGATCGATGCGGCCTGGGGGATCGGTGCTGATGGCATCGATCGAGCTATCAAATGGGGCAAATCGATGCTGCCTTGGGGCGGCGGAATTGCGCCGCTGCTGTATGACAACGGCGGGTTCCTCGACCCGGGTACGCACCTGGTGCAGAACAAGACACGACGCCCAGAACCCATTCTCACTGGATCTCAGTGGGATGACATTCGGGCAAGCCGTGACGGCGGCGGGCTGAGGTCTGGCGATCAGCTCGTGCTTCGTGTGGGCGAAGAGGAATTCGACGCATATGTCGAGCACAAGGCCGATTCGCGGATCCAGCGAGCAGGGCGACGAGATGCGGCGCGCATGCGGACGCGTCAAGGACTGAACTAGAAGGCTAGCAATGGCTGTATTCAACAAGACACTGTCAAGCGGGTACACGCTTCGTTTGACGGTTGTCGTTCAGTCTCAAAACGCGTCCGCACGCACCACCACCTACTCGTACTCGCTGCAACTGATCAAGAACAGCGGCTCGGGCAAATGGGCGAGCGGCACCGGCTACTGGTCGGTGCGCTCGCCACACTCGGCAGTTGTTTCGAGTGGGTCTATCAGCGGCTATGACTTCCGGAATTATTCAACACTCACGTTGAAGTCTGGGACTGTCACTTTCGCTGGTGATGCTCCTCGTGCATGGCGCGGCGTATTTGACGACATCGCTGGGTATGGAGAGCTCGGCGGGGGAACAGTCGACGGCACGTTGACGCCGCCGAAGCTTCCCTCGATTTCTCCGCCTGCTGCGCCTTCCACCCCAACGGTGACACGGAACTCGGACACCCAGCACTCGCTGAACTGGTCACGTAACTCGACGTACACGTCAGTGCAGGTGTGGCGTGGCACGAGCACGTCGAACATGACGCAGATCGGTACTGCATCAGGGAACGCGTTCTCCTACGTTGATAAAACCACAAAGGCGAATCAGCGGTATTACTACAAGGTTCGTGGCGTCAACGCGAATGGTACGTCTGCGTTCTCGGGAACGCCAGGCGCGGTGTATACGACACCGGCAGCACCATCTGGTGTGAGCGCGGTTCGTTCGGGCACGTCAATCGCGGTGGCAGCCTCAACCTTGCCGCCATATGCGACCTCGTACGACATCGAAGACAATGGCGCGGTAATTGCGTCCTCGGTGCAGCTACCGTGGACGCACACCGCCCCGTCGAACACGGTCTCACATCGATACCGGGTGCGAGCGAAACTTGGAAACCTCGTAAGCGGATGGTCTGCATATTCGGCAACCGTGTACGTTCCGGCACCTCCGGGCGCTCCCACGAACCTCGCCCCCAACGGTGGTTTCACCGGTGAAGGTTCAGTGCCGTTTTCGTGGCGACACAACTCGGTGGACACCTCTCCACAGTCTGCTGCGGAGCTGCGATACCGCGTTGCAGGGGGAGCGTGGATCACTGTCACCGTCGCAGACGGGACGGAAGCTGCGTACCTTGATGTGGGTCCGGGGTCTCTGGAATGGCAGGTGCGCACCAAGGGCGGGCATGCGGAGTTCGGTGCTTGGTCAGCTGTTGCTGTCACGCAAGTCATCGAGCTGCCACAGGTGACTGTGGTGACGCCTGGTGAGGTGCATGAGCGGCCAACGCTCACCGTCGTGTGGGAAACCGTGCAAGCTGACTCGCTTGCCCAGTCCTCGTGGCTTGTGGAACTTCGCTCCGGAGAAGACGTGCTCGAGACACGCTCTGGCACGGGCCCAACAACTCAGGTCGCGCTGCGCACGCGACTTCCTGACGGCGCAACTTTCCAGGTTGCCGTGCAGGTGGCTGTCGGTGCGGTGCTTTCAGAATGGTCAGTGCAGGAATTCCTTGTCGAGTTCCTGCCGCCTGCTCTGCCCTCGGTGATGTTGGGTTGGGATGACGAACGCGGCACCGGATCCATTGCGGTGGAACCTGGCGAGAGTGAAGACGTAGTTGAGCCGACCGTTTCGATGCAAGTCGAACGATCGTTCGATGGTGAAACGTGGGAACTCGTTGTTGAAGGTCTCGAACCTGTCGCGCAAGTGACAGATGCCGAGTGTCGTTCATTCGGGGAAACCATGTATCGCGTGACCGCGTACACCCAGTTCGGGGCGTCTGCGGATGTCACTGAAGTGTTGATGGCTGAATCTTGGGCGGTCTGGCTGGGCGGCGGTGAAGGTTACATGGTGACCGCTCGCCTCCCGTATGACCCAGAAGTGAGCGTGAGCGTTGCACGCGCTCGAACCAAGCACCGGTTTGAGGGGCGCCCGCTCGCGGTCGCGTACTCATCTCCCTATGTGGATCGTTCGGTCACGCATTCAGGTCGACTGCTCGACGATGACCAAGACGTTGTCACCCGGCGAGCGCTGCAGGATCTTGCGTTGGTCGCGGAACCGGTGCACCTGTATCGGGATCCAACCGGTGAACGCATGTATGGGGTGCTTGCTGGTGAGCTCGTCGTAGACCGAGAGTTTGACGGCATCTGGACGTACTCGTTTGCTGTCGAGGAAACGGAGCGGGCATGAACTTGCACGGCGTACGCCGCCCATCGTGGCGTTTCCAGCTCCTTGACCGTGACAACGCTCCCATCAGTGATGTTCCTGGTGTGAAGGGCGGCAGCTGCGAGGTTGCCGCGCTGAGTCGCCTGGGCTGGTCAGGCAGCATCGAAGTGAAAAACACCGGGCATGAGATCGATTTCATGCGACACCGGATGCGGGCAATCTACAACCCAGGCATCCCAGGGGTTGAGCCGTGGCCTGTGTGCACGTTGCTGCTGTCATCGCCTGCTGAAAAGTTCGGCGCGGACGGACTCACGTTCGATGTTGGTCTTCTCTCGCCGCTTGCAGTCGTTGACGAGGATACGACAGAGATGACATTGTCGTATCCCGCGGGGAAGAAGATCATCCCCACGGTGGTCGATTTGATCAAGTCGACGGGGGAACTCAACATCGCGGTGACCGATTCTGACGCGGTCACGCGCGGCCCAACGATGTGGCCACCTGGCACACCAAAGCTCACGATCATCAATGAGCTGCTCGAAGCTGCCGGGTACTGGTCGTTGTGGTGTGACGGGTTTGGCATGTTCCGGGTCGAGCCGTACGTGTCACCGGCAGAACGTTCACCCGCGTACGAGTTCGCTGCTGGAGCGGCTGCCGTGCATACCCCGGATTGGGGTCGCACTCAGGAGCTGTCATCAGTGCCAAACAAGTTCGTGGTCGTTGGGCAAGGCGATGACGAGAAACCAGGGCTTGTCGGCGTCGCCGTGAATGAGAACCCGGATAGCCCGTTCTCGGTGCAGAACCGTGACGGGCGAGTGATCACCGCGGTGGATGAAGGCGTGGAAGTTGCTGACCAGGCAGCCGCGAACCTGCTCGCTCAGAAGCGTCTGCTCGACCGCATGAGCCCGGTCGCAAAGCTTGACGTGACGCACGCCATCTTGCCGCTCCAACCCAACGATGTCGTACGGTTCGCACCGCTTGACCGCGAACCTGTCTCCGCGACCGTACAACGCATGTCCTGGAACTTTGAAGCCATGGCGTTGTGTGATGCGGAATGGAGGGAAGTACAAAATGTTTGACGAACTCATGATGCGAGTTGACCGGATGCGATCGGACATTGCCGGCAAGCCCGATTTCCGGTGGGGCATCGTGACTGCGGTGTCCCCGCTCGCGATCCGGCTCGACGGCGACACTGAACCGCTTGCGGGTGTCCCATCGTCGTTGTCTTGGAAACTCTTAGTCGGTGACCGGGTCTATGTATCGGTGCAGAACCGGCGCGCAACGATTGTCGGCTCAGCAAATGGTGGACTCGTATCGAAAGAACAGAAAACGCTGTGGTCAGGCGTCTACTACATGCTCGACACCCACTCAGCAAACCTGAATGAACGGGTGAGCGAGCAGCTGAACGGCATCGTACTGGCATGGAGCCGCTACGTTCCTGGAGATAAACAGTACAACGACAACTGGACGTACTTCTTTGTCCCGAAGGCACACATCGGCGTCTCTGGTGCCGGTGGTCTGCCGATGTTGATGCCCAACGCGGCAACCGCTGCAAACCCGGAAATGGTCGTGAAGTACGTGTACGTGGAAGACACCGTCATCAAAGGCCACTCGATCAACGCGACCGCCCCTCGTAACACGAGGGCACTTCGATACGTGTTTGGAGTCTGAGCATGAGCTACCTTGCGCAAGCAAAACTGAATGAAGACAGCTACATCATCGACCGGCTGAAAGCCTGCGCCGCGCAGGAACGTATCCCGAGCGTGCATGAGTGGGTGATGGCAAACCTGTGGGAGCTCACTGCTCAGCCTGGCTGGGCTGAGGCGTACGCGCAGGCGCTCGCGGGCGAAAAGATCACTGACCCGGCTGCGTGGGCGGGTGCTATCGGCGCTGACCCGGACATCATCACCGACGCGATGATCCTCGCAGCGGTTAAAGCAGTCAACGAACCAGAAACCCCCTCCGTGTAGGGGGTTTCTTCATTTCTGCGGCAGGCCAACCGGTCTGCCGTTTCGTATTTCAAAGGGAGGTGTCCATGTCGAAGTGGGCAGCAAACACCAGTGAGATCCGTGACAACGGTTTCGGCACCTCGCGTAACGGCAAGACCATCGAAGGCGCGGTACTCCACCACGGCGCAGGCACGAACGTGCTCGACTACGTCGCGAACGCGAACAGCCGCGATTCACACCCCACCTACCACGTGAGCGACGGTGGGCGTGTGACCGGCATCGTGCATCCTGATCGGCGCCCGTTCTCGACCTCGCACTCAGTGGACTCGGTCGCGGTGACGTTCGAGATCGACAACGAAAGCACAGGTGGAGACTGGCCGGTATCAGACAAGGCGCTCTCGGCGGTGATCGATGTCATCGTCGATCACGCACGCCAAAGCGGCTACAAGGTCATCGGCAAGAACACACCGGGAAAGGATCAGCCTGACCTCTTCTTCGTCGCTTGGCATCAGCAGTACGTGCAGACAGCCTGCCCTGGCCCGTACGTGCTGGGCAAGATCGACTGGATCATCCGCGAAGCGAACGCTCGACTCAACAACCATTCACAAGCGTCCAACAATGTTGGGCAGGAAGGGGACGACATGTACCTCATTCAGATCAAGGGCAAGGCAAATGCGCGTCGAGGCGGCTTGTACGCCGTCATCAAGGGCGAGGCGAAGTTCATCGGCGGTACTGCTCCTGCGGGTGTGCCGGTGTTCACTGACGAGGCGCAGATCAAGGCGCTCCAGGCTGTCATTCCTGGACTCAAGTGAGTGAGTCTGGTGTGATCGCGTTCCTTGCGGGCGCGGCGTTGAAGGTGGAGGCGTGCTGCTCTTGGGTAGCGCGCCTCTTCCGTTTCCGGGGAGGTGCTCGTGAGTGACGCTGTAGTGATTGCGCTCATCAGTGGAGCTGCTGTTGTTGCTGGTGCCGCTGGTACTGCGCTCGGTTCGTGGCTGACAGGTCGCGCGCAAGCGAAGGGCGCGAAGTCCACTGCTCGAGCAGCAATCAAAGCTTCTGAGGACACTGCGCAAGACAGGCTCATTGACCAGTTGCAAGAAGAGCTCACACGTTACCGGGAGCGCACTGACCGCAGGTTGGATGCGCTCGAAACGGAGAACCGTGGTTATCGCGCGTTCATCGGTGTGCAACGTGACCACATGGCGGAGCACAAGATTCCGCTACCACCTTGGCCTGACGGCCTGCCCCGATAGGAGATCTGATGCAAGATCAGAAAGTCCGTACGTTCGTCGCCGCGTTCGTCGGCGTACTCATCGCCCGTCTCGTGGCCGCGATCCCGGTCATCAGTGACACGTTCGCGTTCGTGGACGGCATCTTTGCCGAGGCTGGCTATGCTGGCCTGTCGACGCTCGCGCTCGTGCAAGCAGCTACCACTGCTGTCGTGATCCTGCTGTATGTGCAGCTCGCACAGTGGCTTGGCGATCGCTGGCCATCTGTGGAGAAGGTCATGCTGGGCAGTGATGCCCGACCGTCGTACGAGCCACGTTACGCACAGTAAAAGAAGCAGCCCCTCATTCCTTCGGGAGTGAGGGGCTGCTTTTCGTGTTTCACGAGCTAGTTGTCGCGGAGGTCTTCTTTGGCTTCGTTGCGAGCCTTGGTTGCGTCACGTTCAGCTTCTGCCTTTTTTACGTTGGCTTCAGCCTTCACCTCGTCGATCTTGTCCTTGGCGCGATCGACGGTGTCTTCAACTGATCGGCTTACCTTCTTTGCGGCAGCCTCGGCGGTCTCTTTTGCGTCTTCCAGAAATCCCATGAGTTTTCCTTTCGTCGTGAGGCTTCCAAATATTCCGCAAGTGCAGGCAAAAAGCAATCAAAGAATGAAGGAGCACATGAACCTCTGAGCCAGCCATGGCCGCGCACTACGAGCCGAGCAACATCGGGCAGCTGCGCTGAAAATGAAACGCAAGAACCGTTATGAACGCGAAGATTCGACAGCCTGACGCCTCATCGAGTGATGGTGGGCGTTGCTTCTTAGTTAATCGCCGTCGAAGTTTTCTTCGCGGTGTTTGCGCCGCGGGTTTGTTGTGGCTTTTATGAATAGTTGGACGAGGGAGCGTTTCTTCTCAAAATACGTGCGGCGTTCCAGCTCTCCGTTTGCGTACTGTTCGTCGAGTTCCCGGAGCGTTTCCTTTGCCGCATTCGCGTCGAAACGTGATTGCAGCTCGCCGAAGCTGTTGTCGGATCTGATTTTCATTGTTCCTCCGGTTCGTGGCAATCGGCATGCTTTTAGCGGCAAAGCGCGTAGAAGGTGCAGTTTCTCTCGGCGGTGGTGTATAGTTTTAGATTGTAATGTCGTGTTTCTGCTGAACATCTAGTTCAGGCCGACATTCCTGCAACCTCTGCATATTTGCGAGGAAGCAAGCACTTGATTGAAGTGATGATGAATCTCACTTCTAGATGTGGTTGCTCGAATTTGATTGGTCTTTTATTTTTATCCCTGCTACCACCGTGGCTTACTCAGACGTATCCTGGACCCAAGTTGATCATGACGTCTACGTTGCAAATATCAGCGGAGAATTTGCTGGCTTTGTCGCGATCGACGATGAAGACAACTTCATTGTCTATGATTCGCACAGCACTGAGCTGGCCCAAATGAGCTCCATGGTAGGGGCATTCGCATTGGTGGAATCTCTAGTCACACATCGTCTACCCGGTGCGGCAAGTTCTAAAAGCCATGCCACTCGTTTTCCCCGGCGGAACTGCCGAGGCATAACTGACCGTCTAGGTCTTCAAACAACGTAAGGAAACAATAATGGCAACAGGAACAGTGAAATGGTTCAACGCTGACAAGGGCTTCGGCTTCATTGCCCCCGATGACGGGTCCGCCGATCTCTTCGCTCATTTCAAAGCAATTAACGGAGCTGGATACCGCAGCCTTGAGGAAAACCAGAAGGTTTCCTTCGAGTCTGAGATGGGTCCGAAAGGTCCCCAGGCAGCCAACATCCAGGTTATCTAAAAGTTTCTTCGAGGCAGCGAAGTGTCAGTTCCTGGTACTTCGCTGTCAGGCAAGAACATATGGGTGACCTTGCATGTGATGTGACTTACATTTGACTAAACGGTACTTGCTGAAGCTTGAAACGCTGACTCTGCGTGAAACGCTCGGTGGCCGCCCTTAGGAAATAGGTTCATACATCTCTAACATTCTCGCTGACGATGTCAGCACACTGGGTCCTCTCCGTAAGACTTTTGCCCGAAAAGAGGATTTTCCGCATATTGCGCGCGCATATACGCGACTCTCTCAGGAGATACGGCAGCTAGGTCTGTTGTCTCGGAGCCCCTGGTTTTACATACTTACGGGATTCTCGATCTTTCTCGGTTTTCTGCTCGTGTTGGCGGCATCAATTATTCTCGGCGAGAGCTGGCTGCAACTCATTGTTGCAGCTTGTTTGGGACTGCTGTTTACTCAGGTCGCATTTTTAGCACATGAAGCGGGACATCGACAGATTCTCACTGCCGGTCCTTCCAATGATGCACTTGCCCGGGTACTCACGGCGTTTGTTGGTATTAGTTACTCGTGGTGGGACTCGAAACATAGTCGACACCACGCTAACCCAAACATGGAAGGTAAAGACCCCGACATTGAAGTCGATACCATTTCCTTCCTGCAACAAGACGCAGCCTCGGCTACCGGACTTCGCAAGTTCATAACCAAACGTCAGGGGTGGCTATTTTTCCCCCTGCTCACGCTGGAAGGTTTGAACCTCTACGGACATAGTTTCCGATATCTATTAACGGAGAAGTCGGTAAAATCTCGCTGGAGCGAGTTGAGCATGATTTTCATCCGAACCATTTTGGTTTTCGTGCCCATTTTTGTTTTTCTGCCACTCGGAATGGCGTTCGCGTTTTCTGGCATCATGCTTGCGGTGTTTGGCATCTATATGGGCGCATCTTTTGCGCCCAACCACAAGGGCATGCCCGTTATTGCGGCGGGAGAGCGTATTGACTTCTTTACAAAGCAAGTCCGCACCTCTCGTAATATCCGTGGTGGCTGGTGGGCGACAATCTTTATGGGTGGCCTAAATTATCAAATCGAGCATCATCTGTTTCCCAGTATGGCTCGGCCAAAGCTTGCGAAGGCACGGCTAATTGTTCAGCGATTCTGCTTGGAGCATGATGTGCCGTACGTGGAGACTTCACTCATCGGCTCATATGCGATTGTCATTCGATATTTGAACGAAGTTGGACTTGCTGCGCGAGACCCGTTTGAATGTCCGATGGTTGCGGAGTTTCGACGCGCTTAGAGGGTTAGAGTCCCAAATTTATAGTGTTGCTACCCCATCGGCGGACATGGCCAGAACAGTTGATTTAGGCGGTCTTACCCATCGGTCTAGCGCTGTGGGGATGTAAAGAATCGTCCTTCGCTCTTGCGCGAGTGAAGGACGATTCTTTCTAGACGACAACATTTCCTGTCAAAGGATTCCTGGATTAGGCAGCGGTTGCAGAATGCTGCTCGCTGTGATTCGGATCGCGTTCGTAATGCATCGTTACCTAACTGCTCGAACGCTTTTCGATCTCGGAGCTACATTCAAAGTCAGCTACCTTCTTGTAGATGCCCTAACAGTCGGATGCGCGTCTTACCTAGAACATCGCGTCACTCATATTCAAATCGGCGTTCAGTTCTTTTTGCGACCCGTGATGAGGCCCCAAATTAGTAGAACGATTATCGATCCGGCAATTGCAAGCGCCCAGGAAGACAGAGACCAGAACTTGTCTATGTCTGCGTTAAAGAGCAACGATCCTAGCCAACCGCCAACCATTGCGCCTATGACTCCAAGAATGAGTGTTGCGAACCATCCACCGCCTTGTTTTCCTGGGAGAATCGCTTTCGCGATCGCTCCGGCGATCAAACCCAGTAGAACGAATGCCAAGAATCCCATGATCAATCCTTTCGTTTGTTGCACAATTTCACTCCGACGGCTGGGGAATGTCAAGGCATTTTTCGACTGGCTACAAAACTTAGTACTATTGATTGCTTTTGTAAGGAATCGATCATTGCACCCGGCTGAATATCGAGATGGATGCATTTGCTACCGGACTTCACGGATGTTGAAGCTCGGAGCTGTCAGCATTGCCACGGCGCCGCTTGGGTGCTGCAGGTTCAAGAACGAGTAACGCAACTGCGCCCCGCGCTCACCCTTGTTTGGGTAGGTGCGGGGCATTTTGTGCTGATACGTTCAGCGCGATGCGCCGGTGCCACCAGTCCGCACGTCTTCAAAGACACGGGGCGTACAACCCTACTTCTGCGGTGATCTGTTCATACGTGATCCTCTGGGAACGCAACCCAACGCATAAGGACACCCTCAATGGGTGACGTGATTATTTTGGTGATGTGGTGCCGTCTCGGCGCCAAGGAAGAATGTCCACCCGCTACCTTGGCGCTGGCCCTGCCAAAGTCAACTTGAACAATGCTTGCTCCAAGTACTGTGCTTGATTGCTAAAGCCAGGCTTGGAAGCAAAAGATTTATTCATCGTGGCGGAAAGACCAAGCTGATCTGACTATGCATGATTAGTCTCTCTGTTTTTGAGTGACTACAGAGTGTGGCCGTCTCAGCAGCTATAAACAGTTGAGACGGCCACACTGAGTCCAAGAGAAATTCATGAGCTACCGATGTTTTGATGCAGCAAGAAAGGAATGGAATTTGCTTTCGCTCGCTGTAGTTAGGGAAGAAGTGTCCTACTTGCATCGATCGGATACTTGGTCATCTGAGAAGACGGGTCGTTGTTATCGTGGCTCGGGCCAATCCCCTGATCCTGCGCTAGAAACGTTCTTTAGCCCAAAGCCTTGCTAACTTTCTCAGCTTTACTCCTCGCCAACGCCACATACCCTGGAGGAGCACGAAGAACAGCGGCGCAAAAAACCCGCCAACTGTGAGTTCGTCCTTCCAAATACTCGTGTATGAACTCGCCGGCTTGATGCTAATTTCGTGGTGCCAATAACGCAAAAGTGCCAAAGGTCCAGACAAAGGTTTCCCGACATCCTGCATCGTTCTTGGCGCTGAAGCGCATGTCGCCTGACAGGAATCCTCGATCGCGATCCGCTGAGAACCGACACAGAACCTGCCCAAAAAATATATTCCGACATTTATTTGTGAGCCAGAGACAAACTCTCGTGGAAATTGCCGCCCTGCTTTGGGACGCATTTGGAGCATCGGCCTGTACAACTGCGCTGCAACAGCCGGATCATGAACTGCACCCCACGCGATATCCGCCGAGCAATCCAATAACACCACAGTACGAATACGCGTGACAAACATTCGTTCTACTCCTGACTTGTTCTGCCGCGTTGGTGCGTGGATAGGCGCCGCAGCGAGGACCGTACAATCGTGTGATGACAACCCTAGTGTGGCTCCGCGATGATCTGCGGCTGACTGACAATGCGGCTCTCAGCGCAGCTGCGGAAGATCCAGATGGAATTGTGGTGCTCTACCTTCTCGATGAGGTGTCGGAACACATTCGGCCACTCGGTGGCGCCGCAAAGTGGTGGTTGCACCATTCCCTTCATTCCCTGCAGCAATCGCTGACTCATTTTGGGATCCCACTTGTTTTGCGAAGCGGGGCTGCAGAAGAAGTTATCCCCGCTGTAGTAACTGAATGTGCAGCAGATCGAGTGTTCTGGAATCGCCGCTATGGGCCGGCCCGTGAGCATGATGCGAAACTCAAGGCTGTGCTACGACAGTCTGGAGTCGCGGCCCACTCCTACCCTGGTGACGTGCTCTTCGAGCCCTGGATAGTCACGAGCCAGTCAGGTGAGCCGTACCAGGTGTACTCAGCATTCTGGAGGACTTGTACATCGGGACGCGACCCCGCAGTACCACTTTCAGTGCCCAAACAGTTGAAAAGCTCGCAAAACCTTGCCAAGAGTGAATCTTTGGATGAATGGAGGTTAACCCCCTCGGCTCCTGACTGGGCGACCGGAATTGCCAGCCGGTGGCAACCAGGCGAATCTGCAGCTCAACAAAAGCTCGAGGAGTTCCTCGAGACCCGGGCGCAACGGTACTCTCGAAGAGACTTTCCCTCAGAAGACACGGGATCTGAGCTTTCCCCCTATTTGCGCTGGGGAGAGATAAGTCCCCGCCAGGTTTGGCACAGGACGCTACGAACTGGAGGAGATGTCGGTTTGTTCCTGGGCGAAATTGGTTGGCGTGAATTCGCGAAGCACACCGAATTTCACCTTGGTCCATTGCATAAGCGCAACCTCAACAGCCGCTTTGACGCGTTCCCTTGGCGTCTCAAAACCGACGAAGCATTCGTGGCGTGGAAGTCAGGACGCACAGGCTTTGGAATTGTTGATGCCGGAATGCAGGAACTCTGGCAAACAGGCTTCATGCACAATCGTGTGCGCATGATTACTGCTTCGTTGCTCACAAAGAACCTGGGCTTCGACTGGAGATTAGGTGAAGCGTGGTTCTGGGAAACCCTCGTTGACGCAGATGAAGCAAACAACCCATTCAACTGGCAGTGGGTGGCTGGGTGCGGTGCAGACGCGGCCCCGTACTTTCGCATCTTTAACCCCGATCTGCAACAAAAGAAGTTTGACGCAGACGGTGCGTATGTCGGTAAATGGGCTCCATATAGTTTGACCTTGCCGAAAATTATCGACTTGAAATCCACCAGAACACACGCGCTCCAGGCGTATGACGGTCTAGCTCGCTGATTGAGGAGCGCATTTTCTAGGCTGGGTTATGTTGAATTCAAACAGGGCTTGTTAGCTCGCTCGTGATGCGCTGATACTTAGCCCTGGATATATCTAACCAGGCTAACTAAAATTGCACTAAGTTGGTTACTGTGACTCACAAGAAGCCCATTGCACACACATCCACAATCGTCCGGGAAAACTTTGCCTCGACCCCAGCGGCAGTGGACATCACTCAGCTTCGCAATGTCACCGATCTCCTCACACAGCGAAACCGCGAGGCTCCTCACCACATTGCTTTCGAAGTACGCGAACCAGGCACCAATATCGATGATCCTTGGACTCCAGTGAGCACGAGCGAGTTTCTTGAGCAGGTTCAGAGTGTCGCCAAGGGGCTACTCGCAAGCGGCGTCCAACCTGGCGATGCGGTACTCATCCTGGCCCCAACGCAGTATCTTTGGGCTGTCGTGGACCAAGCCGCACTGTTTGCAGGTGCGCTCGTTGTGCCTGTGTACGATACCGCACCCATCGGGCAGCTTGCGAGTATTCTTTCGGACGCAAAACCAGTCACGGCTTTTACAGGCACACAGGAGCATCGTAAGTTGCTATTTAACGCAGCACTTGCGGCCAACATTCAGGTTCCGACAAATTGGCTCCTCGAACCCGGTAGCCCAAACTCACTCGAAGCTCTCTGCGCGCTCGGGCATTCAGTGACCGACTCAGAGCTAGAAACCCGCCGAACCGACGCCGCTTTGGATGACATTGCGACGATCGTGTATACGTCAGGAACCACAGGGGCCCCTAAAGGTGCACTTATCTCTCACCGAAATCTCGTTGGGCAAGTCCTTAATACTGCCGCCGTTTACCAGGACGTGGTGAACGAGCAAGGAAATACCGTTTTGTTTCTCCCTCTCACTCATGTACTGGGACGCGCGCTTCAGCTGATCTGCATTGCAAACGGCATGCGTATCGCTCACTTAGCCAACCCCAAAGAGGCAGTCCAAGCGCTATCAGTACTCAGACCGACATTCCTGGTCGTCGTGCCGCGAGTACTCGAAAAAATCGAGTCCGCAGTGGCTCTTGCCGCGGAGAAGAAGCATCTCCTTCGACTTTGGCGCAGGGCTCGAAACGCGGCAATTGTCCGCGCGCAATACAGCGAAGCGGGGAGGAAAACGTCTGTCTCGCTCCGTATCCGATGGGCAATCTTTGACCGACTATTCTTCTCGCGGCTCAGAGCAGTGATGGGCGGACGAATGGAGTTTCTACTCTCAGGCGCTGCAACGTTACGACCGGAACTTGCGCAACTGTTCTCCGGCATTGGCGTTCCGGTCATTGAGGGATACGGGCTCACTGAAACCACAGCACCCCTCACGGGCACCCGATCGAGTTCGCTCACTGCCGGTTCTGTTGGCACACCACTTCCTGGAAACGAAGTACGAATCGCACCAAACGGGGAAATTCTCGCTCGAGGGATCGGCGTCTTTCCCGGGTATCGAAACCCTGAAGACACTGCCGCAGCGTTCATTGATGGCTACTTTCGCACTGGTGACCTCGGCCACCTCGACGCAGACGGATCACTAACTCTGACAGGCAGACTCAAAAATGTACTCGTCACCTCAACAGGTCGGACTATTTCACCCGAAGGATGGGAACAAGTAGTCGAGCTGCATCCCCTCGTCGCTCATGCAGTACTCATCGGAAATGATCGCCCCTACCTCACGGCACTTGTTGTGATTGAGTCAGAAGCCGTTCAGGCCTGGCTTCAAGCACGAAATGAGGCCCCACTCGAGGATCTCAACTCACCTACATTCACTGCCATCGTCGACGAACGTTTACACCACGAAATCGCTACCGCCATTTCCAATGCCAACGCCGAAATGCAACCTGGTGCACGAGCTCAATCTTGGTCGCTGGTAGCGCTCGGCACAGAAAACCCAGGGGCCTTCATCACCCCGACTATGAAGCTAAAACGGCAAGCACTAATCGAAGCGAGCGGTCCCTACATTGCACGTTTGTACTCATCCGACCGCACCACATAGTCCGCATTTCATCCAACATCGACTACAGAAAGAACGACCATGACCAAGCCTCATCCGATCGCACTGACCGTAATTATTGGCGCTGTCATCGCTCTTGGCGTGCTACTTGCACTAGCCGGAAGTCAAGGCGGATGGACCCTCAGCAGCTCTGGTCCACTACCGACGATTCCTGGATTCGCGTTTGCAGTACTGCTGACCTTCCTCGTGCAGTGGTTCGCTTTCATCCCTTCGGCATTCGCACAAACAGACCGCTATTTTGATGCGACCGGTAGCATTACTTATATTGTGGTGACAACCGTGCTCGTCGTCTTGTCACCATCAGTTGACGTGCGGGACCTTCTCCTCGCGTGCGTTGTGATCGTATGGGCAGCTCGACTCGGAAGCTTCCTGTTTGCTCGCAATATTCGCTCAGGCAGGGACGACCGTTTTGATGACATCAAGACATCAAAACTTCGCTTCCTTTTGGTCTGGACACTGCAGGCGCTATGGGTGAGTCTGACCGCCGCGGCCGCTTGGATCTCGCTTGCATCATCAAGCACCGCGCCGCTTGACTGGACGACCTGGGTCGGACTGTCGCTGTGGCTGATCGGCTTCACAATTGAAGTAGTCGCAGACGTGCAAAAGAACCGTTTCAAGACTGACCCGCGTAACCATGGCCGCTTCATCAGTACGGGACTTTGGTCAGTCTCCCAACACCCAAATTACTTCGGTGAAATCATCTTGTGGATCGGAGTACTCCTTATCGCCGCTCCAGCCCTGCACGGGTGGCAGTGGGTTGCACTCTTCTCCCCTGTGTTTGTGATCTTGTTGCTCACCAAAGTGAGTGGAATCCCCACGCTTGAGAAAAAGGCAGCGGAGAAGTGGGGTGATGACCCCGAGTATCAGCGGTATCAGGCACGCACGTCAAAACTCATCATCATGCCCAGCAAAAACACACCAGCTCAGTGACGGCTCTGTTAGCATCATCCCCTTCACATGCATTTAGACAACTGATTTTCTGCGGAGAAGGTCGTTCTTCGCGGTGATGCCTGACCGTCGTACGAGCCACGCTACGGCAAGTAGAAGAACTGCGCCCCGCGCTCACCCTTGTTTGGGTGGGCGCGGGGCGCTTTTCGTGTTTGAGGGATTAGCGGCTTGATTTCTTGCGTAGGATCAGGACCGACGTGCCTGCAACAAGAAGTAGTCCAGCTGCGGCGAGCCAACCATCTTGCGTGCTGCCGGTATTCGCGAGTGCCGCATCTGCTTTAGCGGTGAGTTGTGCCGATTCTGGTTTCGTTGTTGCTTGCGGCTTCGGCTCGGGCTTCGGCTCGGGCTTCGGTTCGGGCTCTGGTTCGGGAGCCACTTTTTCTGTAACGGTGAGAGTTGCCGGAGCGGACGTTGAAGCATCGTAACTCGCATCTCCGGAGTAGCTCGCTGTCACAGTGTAAGTGCCAGTGTCGGGTGACACGGTGACCTGCGCGACTCCATCCACGACCGGGCTGATACCGACTAAGGTTGGTCCGCTGTAGAACTCAACTGAACCGGTAGGACTGTTTCCTGTGACGTGCGCGGTTTGGGTCGCATTTTCGCCCGCGCTAATCGCGGATGGAGAGATTGTGAGTGTTGTTGTCGTTACAACTTTCTCAACAGTGACCGTCGTCTCGCCCCGGGACGGTTTAGTCTTCCCGAAGACGCCACTGTATTCAGCGGTTACGGCATGCGTTCCCACCGGTAGTAGACCTGCATCAAAGGTGGTGGTTCCTGTGCTTGGTGATACGGTCCCTGTCCCGACAATCGATCCATCGATATTGAATGTGACGGCTCCTGAGAGATCTGCGCCAAGGGTGCTACTGGCAGGGCGTGCAACGAGAGTTGCGGGGGTTTCAGCATCCACCGTCACTGGCGACATTTCTACAGAGGACGCAGCCATATTGTAGCCAAACACTGCCTCACCGGGGCCGGACACCCGGTAGGCGTAGGTGTCGGAAGGTGAGGGAGAGCCCCAACTGCTTGCAACAACTGAATATGTGATTCCGGCTTGCAGTCTTACGCTGCTCGCATCATCGATTACTGTCAGGCAGTTAGAGACGTCAGCTGGGTCAAAAGATGATGAGAAAACAATTATCAGTCCGTCGATGCCATAGTTGCGTTCATCAACGAAGAAGTAGTCGCCATTTTCACTGACTTCAAGCTCAACGACTTCGAATTGCTTTGAGGTTGGGTACCAGTGCTGTATGTTATTACATTCAACGCTTCCTGGTGCCTTCGACAAGTCCGGGCTTTCTGAAGTGATTGTGTATTCAAAGCGTGAAGTGGTTGCTGCATTTGCTGGATTTGCGAATAATCCGATTCCAGCGAAAAGAATGATGGCGGCAACAATACCGCTCGTAAGACGACGCATGTCGCGATATTAACAGCTTCGCCCAGTGTAGTTTGCGCCGTTGGCGGAAAGACGTCACCAGCCTGCCAACATGACTTGCAGCCGCTAGCGAGCGTTCCCCTTGTGGAAGGGGGAGGGCATGCGTGGGAGCCAAACCATTTAATGCGTTACTAGGCCTTTGCTACATGCTGACGTGGTTGCGTGCAGCCGTTTCGGCGGGTGACTCGGTGAGGTAGTGCGTTTCGATGGGTCGGTGTTGCAGCGCCCATGACCGCCACGTCACATGAGCGGCCATCTCGAGTGATGGGAAGTATCCGAGCAGCATGCGCCGTTCTGGTCTCGGATCGTAGGTGACCGATCGGTATAGCCAAGAGTTGCCAGGGTGACCTATATATACGTGGCAGATGATCGCGATGCATTCGCGGTCGTACATGCGCCATTCGCGCTCGCCAGTGCGCCGGACTGCTTGCATTGGCCACCGAGGCATTCCCATGCGATCGAGAGTAAGCGTGACCACCGACAACCGGTGCTCGCGCGGTGCAGTTAGCCGAGCTCGCGGCTGATTGAGAGCGCCTGATTCCCCTCGCCAACCTTCGCGAGAGCGGCGTCTCGTGCGGCTTCCCACGTGTCCGCCTGTGCGGTGATTTCGACTACCTCGTAGTCTGCAATGTCACGTGCGTGCATGTCTTCCGTGATGCCGTTGAGACGAACCAGGACGCGCGCAGTAATCATGCTGTTGAGTCTACGCTCACCAAAATCGGGACACGATTGGGACACGATGGCTAAATACGATGGCCACCCGGCGCCTCCCGCGCCGTTCCAGTCGGTGTCACATAAACCCAAGGTCAGGGCAAGTAAAGTGCCATTGCATCCCACTGCCTCCCGCTAGGGCAAAATAACCCTGCTCAACTGAGGGTCGGGGGTTCGAATCCCTCCGGGGGCACGAGCAAGAACAAGAAACACCCCTCAACTTCGTTGATATTCAGCGGAAGTTGAGGGGTGTTTCTTTGTTTCGTAACTTGGAAGGCAATTGCGTTTCATCGTAACGAGCGCGAGAGCGCAATGAACTTTACTCGGAATGTTTGCTTCGCTGAGGCAATGGAATGAGCTTCGATGTGCGCGCGCGATATGCCTGGTATTCCGGTTCGTTGCCCCACTTTTCAGCTGCCTTTTTCTCAAGGGTCGGAATGCCGCTGATCTTGGTGAGGAGCAGGATGACGAACGCGGGGGAAAGGAATGCAACCCACTGCCACCCTTGCAAGACCGGAGCTGCAATCAGGAGTACGCCGATCCACAGCATGATTTCCCCAAAGTAGTTTGGGTGCTGTGAGGTTGACCAAAGACCCGTCTTGATGAAACGACCGCGGTTGTTTGGGTCGGCCTTGAACTGATTCTTTTGGACGTCTGCCACCACTTCGATGGTGAAACCGATCAGCCACAGTGATAGCCCGATCCACGTCGTCCAGTCAAGCGCCCTGGAGTTTGACGAGGCGAGCGCGATCCATGCGGCCGCTGCGGTCAAGCTCACCCAGAGTGCTTGCAGCGTCCAGACCATGAAGAACCGAAGCTTTGAGGTCTTGATCTCATCAAAACGGTCGTCCCGCCCAGAGCGAATATTGCGCGCAAAAAGGAATGTTCCGAGTCGCGCGGCCCATACGATCACGACGGCGGCGAGCAGCAGGTCGCGTGCATCTAGCGACGGCGACATGAGGATCAGCATGATCGTGATGGCAATATACGTGAGGCTGCCGGTCGCATCGAAATAGCGATCCGTCTTCGCGATCGATGCCGGGATAAAGGCGATCCACTGCAGCAGGAAAGTTACGAGCACGGCGATGGCAAACCCTGGGAAACCAGACATCGAGCCCGGTGTGGTGAACACCCAGCCGCCTTGGCTTCCGGCGAAGGCAAGCAGAGCTCCCAATGTAATGACAACGCAGATGATTGCGGTGAGTGCGATCGGATGGGGCTTGGTCATAATCGTTCTTTCTATGATCCGGTGGTGGTGAGAGCGCAGACTAGCTGGTGCTCTCAGTTGCGTACAGACTTGCGATGAGGGAGGTGCCGGCATCTAGAAGTGCCTGTCGTTTGAGCTTCATTGTGGGTGTGACGAAGAGTTCAGGCTGGCCGTGGCCGAGTGTGACAATGGACCACTTTTGTGCTTGTGTGCTAGGCAGCACGGTGGAATTCGCATGGGCAACGGCTGAAGTGATTTCGTGGCACAGATGTTCGTCGACGATGGCAGCGAAGTTTGGGGCATCGAGTGCCTCGGGTGGGACTTTGCTTCGCTCCTGAAGCCAGGTGCGGGCCGCCTCGGGATCAATCACGACCAACGCGGTGAGATAGGGGCGATCGTTTCCGATGAGTGCTGCGTGAGCGACAAGGGGGTGCAGCTCGACCACTTGTTCCCAGCCTTCAGGTGAAATAGTTCTCCCCGTTGAAGTGACGATCACGTGCTTGAGTCTGCCAGTGAGCTTCAGTGCTCCGGTCTCATCGAGTTCGCCAAGGTCGCCCGTGCGAAAGTATCCATCTACGAATGCGGCAGCGGTATCTCCGCTATCGCGATACCCGGGAAAGACGCCTATGCCGCGCGCAAGCACCTCGCCGTTTGGTGCGATTCGAACCTCGTTTCCGGGAAGGGGGGTGCCGACAGAGCCTGCCGTGAGCGCACCCGGCCGGGTGCCTGTGAGAGGAGCAGTGGTTTCTGTGAGTCCGTATCCTTCGATGACTGGAACCCCGATTCCCGTGAACAGGTGTGCGAGTTCCGGGCGCAGAGCTGCGGCTCCCGAGAGGAGAAACTTCATTCTGCCGCCCATGACGGCTCGGAGTCGGGAGTAAAAAAGACGGTCGAAGATCTTATGTTGCAAACGGAGTGTGAAGGGCGGAACCGTTCCTGCTTCACTGTGCTGCGCCCACTCGATCGCGGTGCGCCTGGCCCGGAGCCACAGCGGAAGTAGGTGCTTTTTCCGCGCAGAGTCAGCCGCAGCTGACTCAATTTTCTCGAGCACTCTCGGCACGACGACTAGGAAAGTCGGCTGGAGTACTGAGAGTGCCTGTACCGCCTCCTTCGGGTCTGAAAGATGGGCGACACGCATGCCGTTTGCGATGCAGATGAGCTGCAGCGCCCGCCCCAGGACGTGAGTGAGTGGCAAGAAGAGTACGGTATTGCCCTGCTCGTTTACTACCTCCTCGTACGCGGCCGCGGTGTTGAGGACCTGTCCAACAAGATTTCGATGAGTGATTCGTGCCCCCTTGGGAGTGCCCGTTGTCCCCGAGGTATAAACGATTGTCGCAACGTCATCCAGGCTGGCTAGTGTTCGCCGTGCTTCAAGCTCCAAATCTGAAACCGAGTGACCCAACTCAGTGAGGTTGCTCAGCGAGGATGAGTGGCCTGTCTCCAGAAGCCAGATGTTCGGCACTGCAATCCCAGCGGCATGGGCAGCGTTGATGAGCAGTTCGCGATGCACCTGTGTGTCAACAAAAGCGGCGACAGGTTTCGAATCTGTGACAATGCTCGCTAGCTGTCCGACGGGTGCAGTGTTATACACCGGAACGACGAGTGCCCCTGCGAAGAGCGCGGCCTGATCGACGACAGCCCAAAGGTACTGCGTGGGGGCCATGATGAGCACTGTCTCGCCTGGTTGTACTCCGCTAGCGAGCAATCCTTTGGCGAGACGTTGTATCTCACGTGCGAACTCACTGGTGCTTACCTGGGTCCAGGGGTGATCGATCCTTGTTCCTGGCTGGCGAACCTCGAAGGCGATGTGGTCAGGGGCCACAAGGTTTCGCTCGGTCAGGAGGTCAGTGGCATTGCGAAGTCGATCGACGTCTACCGCGGGTGGTGTCGCGGCAGAGTTCTTCGTAACGACAGTGGATGGCTGTGTAATTGCCCGCTTGGTATTCACAATCACTAACGTAACGTAGTTTTATTAGACAGGCTAGTTATATCCCAAGCTAGACGAATGCATTGAGCTCGACAGTCGATTGCAAGCGGGAGTGGCCTGTAAGCATCTGATGAATCCAGATTTGGTGACCTCAATTTCGGAAAACACCAGATCGCAGTGCAAATAATCTTCGTTCTCGATTTCGTATTTAGGTAAGCCTCACTTTATGCTTGGCATCGCCTGTGCATCTACTATGCAGTAACTGATGCCCGTGTCATGTGCGGGCCGAGAACGAAATGGACCTCATGAGACAACGACATTTGCGGGGCAAAATGAGCCCGGCACTCGCGCTCACGGTGTGCGCGGGACTCGTCGCAACCGCAGGGTTGACCACCGCGTCGGTGCTGGCAACCTCAACACCCAGTGCTGCAGCAGAAGCAGACTCGACCGAGCCTGAATTGCTCCGCGCATGGACCGGCGCCAAGAAGGGCGCCGTCGGCACCGGCCTCACCCCGGAGTCAAGCGACTTCACCGGTGACGGCAAGGACGACATCATTGCGAGTGCCTGGCTCTGGAAACGCGCACCTTTCGGCGAGATCGGCGCCGTGTACGTGATTCCGAACGGTACGGATTCGGGCCAGCTCGACGACCCGACGACCGGCATCACCCGCATCGAGGGCCCGCAGAAGACCGACATTTCGGTCGGCTTCCGCGCCTCCTGCGGCGGCGACGTGAACGGTGACGGCTTCGACGACCTCCTCATCGATGAGGGTGAAAGCTCACGTGTCTGGGTGGTCTACGGCAGCGCGACCCCAGAGAACATCTCGCTCGAGTTCCTCGGCGATCGCGGATTCATCATCGACCGCGACATTGACGTCGATGCCGGCTACGACACTCAGCTCGCTGCTGTCGGCGATCTTGACGGTGAACGGCTTCGATGACATCGGCATTCTCTCGCCGCGCGCGAACGGCGGTGCCGGCCAGGTGACTATCGTGAAGGGCCGCGACGGGATCGCGACCGTCCACACGGAAAATGATGACGAGGTGCTGATACGCCTGAATAACTCCGGCGTCAAAATGATGCGTCTCGCGTTGGCTGGCGATGTAGACGGCGATGGCACGGACGATCTCATCGTCGGCGCACCCGATGCGGCAACGGATGCTGCCGGCCGTACTTACACCGGTGTCACCTGGATGGTCTCGGGCACGAGCCGCGGTGACGTCGACCTCACCGGCGACTTCGACGGCTTCCGGGTGGAAGGACCGTCACTGGTCCGCAACCGACTCGGCATGTCGCTCGCCTCGGTCGGCGATGTGAATGGTGACGGATTCGTTGATTTCATGATCGGTGGCCCCGGCATGAGCGTGCAGGGCGGATCAGCGATCGTGCTCGGCAGCGATTCGCGCGACACCGTCTACACAGACCCCGAAGCCACCAACAAGTTCTCGGTCTACAGCGGATCAGCCGACGAGCCGACCGACCGTGGCTGGTGGATCCAAGACACCGCCACCGGAGCATCGAACCTGCTCGGTTTCTCTGTCGCCGCGGATCCCGCACGCGAAGACTATGTCGGCACGCTGGTGGTCGGTGAATTCATCAAGCACCAGGCGTTCGCACTTCTGACCACAGCGCTCAGCGAGGACAAGGTCATCGACCTTGCCCAGCTCGGCGATGACGACAAGGTCGTCTACAATGACGGCCAGAAGTACCTTGGCCGCACGATCAGCATCGTGCACCAGTTTGGCGCCGACACCTGCACGCAAATCGCGCTCGGCGGTGACGGCAAGGACGGCAACGGATCGTACAACCTCTTCACCGTGCCGTGGGCACAGGATGCAAACTGCCAGGCCAGCGAAGAACCCGGCGAGGAGCCAGGCGAAGAACCCGGCGAAGAACCTGGTGAAGGCGGCAGTAACGGCGGCGCCAATGGCGACGTTGACCAGGGCGGCGGATCCACGCCAAACGACAACACCAACAACGAAGCCGGCGGATCCGCCAATACCAACAACAACGCAAACACTGGCGCACTGAGCAACACCGGTGCTGAGCTCGGTGGCTGGCTTACGGCTGGCGCCGCACTGCTGCTGATCGGCGGAGCAGCGCTCGCTATCCAGATCCGGAGGAAGACCCGATGAGTATTTCACTACGCAAGACTGGCAAGGTCGCGGCGCTTGCCGTGACCGCGGTCCTCATCGGTGGCGCGCTCGGCGCGACCACGGTTCCGATGGCGGCGACTGCGGTCGAAGGATCCGCGCTCCCGACCTGTTCGACCACCTTCCACGACTCGTTCCAGGTGACCGCCCAGGACGGATCGAAGTACCCCACCTGGCATCCGGCGACGGCGACCGACCCGGATACCGGCGTCGAATGCTCCTTCGGCCACGAACACGGTGACGATCCAAGCACGTCGAACATCGCGGCCTGGACCGTCGAGAAATTGGGCGGATCAGCAAGCGGCATCACCTTCGGTTTCGCTGCGCACATGTCGATGATGGTCGACGGGGCTCCGCACCGCCACGAGGATCACTTCGGGCACAAGGTGTTCGTGCTGAACGACGTCAACCTCGTGCGCGAGGATCGTGAGGGATACGTCACCGCAGCCGATGGCACGCCGGTCACCTGCGACTACCTGATCTACACGCATCAGGGATCACACTCAAAAGATGCGCTGAGTAACAACCAGCACGAGATGTTGTACTCGACGAAGTGCAACGATGGCACCGAAATGGTCGTGAACACGCTCACGGGATACGGCAACGCGAACGAATACACCGCGAACTGTGACCTGCGCACGGTCACAACTGGCGGATCCGCGCTCCCCAACGGGACCGGCGGCGGCCGCGAGATTCCCGACGTGCAGTGTGTGCAGCAGACGGCTGGACAGTTCTGGGGTCCGTACGAGCTCTGGAAGTCCGACCACACGATCGCGGCCGAGAACGGTGAGGCGCTCGTACGCTTCGATCCCTGGTTCGGCGTGCGCAACCCGTCACGTGTGGGTGGCGGGAGCGAAGCGCTTGCGACCGTGTCACTCGCAGACGCAAGCTGGACAACCTGGCCCTGGAACACCGTGACTGAGGGCGTACAGAAGGAAGACCCCGCGTCGCCCTTCGATGGTGCGCAGCGCGACGTCTACGTGCAGCACTCAACGCTGAACAATGCTGGCGGATCGACCACGGTCTACACCGATGCGTACGGTCAGCGGGCTTCTTCGACGCCGTTCGACGGTGCGATCACGCAGTACGTTGGCGCGGTTTCAAACGCGGATCAGGCTGAGAGTGAGCGCGTAGCTTCGGGCTTCTCGACTGACTACGGCAGCGGCAACGGGGTGCACGCCTCGAACTAAGCTTCGACGAAAAGTGAGAGCCCCCTGCAATGTAGTCTGAGAATCATGTTGCAGGGGGCCCGCTCGTGCGCTGGAGTGTTAACGATGTCGCTTAGCTCCTATGGAAGTAGGCGGTGTTTCCTGTCTTTGTTCTCGCTACGGATGCGTGGGACCATCTTCCTCGACTGATACCCCATGCCTTTTCGGTCATTCCATACCCATTGCGTGCAGTTGACCCGTGCCGCTCACGTGGATGGTAATAGTCAGAATAAGTGGAAAGCCGGCCTACCCCATACGACCAGGTGCCTCCTTCGGCACCTCTAGTGACCGCATTTGCGGCGCTGCCGCCGGTGAGAGCAGCGCCTCCAATCGCGAGTACAAGGATCATGGCCTTCGTTTTGGTGTTCATTGCTTCACTTTCTGCGATGTGACTGCTTTAACGGAATGGCGCAGCTGGGACCTCTTCCAGGGAAGCACTGCTTTTGGTTCAGCGGTGAAAAGCCGTGAAATGTGCGCCAGTTCTCAGCGAGTATAGGTTTCCGCTTTCGGCGTGAATGGCAGGGCGAGCAACGCTTTCACCTGTCTTGGGAATGCTGTTTTTTGGCGTTCAGATTGCATCATCTGGGTGGAAGGCACGGTCTAGCTATTACTTTCTTGTAGTCACACGCACCAGACCGTGAGGAACACAATGAATGTTATGAACTATGCCAAAATGCCCGTCTTCATTGGCGTTCTTGGGATATCTGTTGCGTTCTTGGTCGGTTGTAGTTCGGTGGCTTCAAATACAGATTCAAGTGAAGTAGTCGCGCGTGATGGGACGACCTTTGAAGGGGCCTGGGCAGCGGAATTTGCAAGAGAATACGAACGCACTTCGGGTCAGGAAGTACGCGAAATTCTGAGTGATGGTCAGATTGCCGATGCTGAGCTGCAGTCGACAACAGAATCGTTTCGTTCCTGCCTAGAACAACTTGGAATAACCATTGTTGATTTCAGCAGTCCAACTGAAATCATCTACAAAGCTCCAAAGAGCCTGGGTGGTGCGGCACGTGAAGATGAACTTGTCACAGCTTGCCTGGATGAGACAGGGCAGGAGGTGGTCTCGTATCTTTACAAGGCGACCAGGGAGAACCCCACTAACAAGGACGAGCAGGAAGACTACGTCGCCTGCCTCATTCGGCTCGGAGCAGTCAGCCCAGATTTCACCGTTCGCGATTATCAATCTGCGTTACCACGTGACTGGTATACGGTGCCTGAAGAAGAGGGTGATGTGGCGCTCGATAAGTGCTACGCGGACCCGAAAGGCGCCAGATGACGAGCCGCCGCTCAGGCTACTTGCGCCTGGACGATCGTGACCTCGTGATGGACTGGCGTGTTCACTGAGCGGGCGATGAAACAGTAGTCAGCGACGCGAGCGTGAAGTTCCTCGGCGAGCTCGGGGTCGCTTTCGGCGGTGATCGTCACGGTCGGGTTAAGCGTGACGCTCTCAAACTGTCCCGCACCAGACATCTCTTCGATCATGACGCCAGTGGGTGATCTTCGTAGGCAGTTACAACCACGCCTGCCTGCGCGGCGAGGCCGAGGTACCAGAGCATGTGGCACTGCGACAGGGCTGCGATGAAGAGCTGTTCGGGGTTCCATCGATCCGCGTCCCCTCTGAATGCTGGATCAGCCGAAGCTGCGATGGGTGGGAGGCCGAACGCCGAAATATCGTGATTACGCGAGTAGCCGCGGTGCTGCTTTGTGCCTTCTCCGGTGCTACCCGTCCACTTGATGGCGATTTCGTAGTTGTGGGTGCGCATGGTGTCCTTCCTAAATCGCGATGAGCGCATCGCAGGTTGCGAGAATGTGAAGCTCGGTGGCTTTGCGGGCTAGCCCACAAGCTACGTCAATATACCGATGAGCCTGCGATCTCAGAATCGGTACCGTTAAACGCAGACGGGAAGGTGCTCATCGGAGCCCCGGCCCAGTTCCCCAGCAGTTAGGAAAGAACAATGGCGTTGAACCTCAAGCGCATGGATAACATGGACATCCTCACGAACGACCTGCCGAAGCTCGTGGAGTTTTACCACGAGACCCTCGGCCTGCCGTTCTTCCTGCCATACGAGGAAACCGATGTTCCTGAGGAACAGTGGGCTGGCATCGACTTCGGCAACGTCGTCCTCTACATCTTCCACACGACCAACACGGGCAACGTGTTCCGCCGTTCATCGGTCAACCTCGAAGACCCCGTCGGTCTCGACTCCTTCGCCTTCGAAGTTGAAGACCTTGACGCAGCAATCGCTGAGCTCGACGGCAAGGTCGATTGGGTACACGACGACGTGACTCCCTGGCACCACCCCTCTGGCGTGTGGTACCGCTACCGTCCCTTCTTCGATCCCGACGGCAACATGATCTACATCACCGAGCCCCACACCGAGCTGGCGCGCGCGGGCAAGTAACCCACGTCGGACCGCACATCGCAAGTACCCACTCGCGGTCCGCACACATTGGCCGGTGTCTGATTCTCCGTTCGGAGTCAGGCACCGGCCTTCCTTATTTCGGGTTGCATAGGGCGCGGATCACACGCCCCAGCGCAGCTCCCCGTCGGTGTACGGTGCGGGTCCGAGGCACACGTGCTCACCATCCTGTACCTGGAAGATGAGCTGCGCGTTGCCGAGCGAGGGGTCGTTGGTTTCTTCGGGGTAGGCGACCGTCGACTGTAGTCCTGCCGGGAAGTTGTAGCTGCCGTTGACCCCGCGGTAGCGGGTACTGCGCAGGGCGTCGAGGGTGCCGGTGATGTCGCTGGGATCCGCCGTCCGCTGCCACGCGGTCGCGATGATATTCACCATGTCGTATGCGAGCCCGGCCTGGGAGAGACCGGGTGCAGACCCGTACTCCGCGGTGAAGGCGGCACGGAACTCAGCGCCAAATGGGTCGCTGTAGGTGCCAGAAACCGTCGCCCACACGATGCCCTCTGCGGCTTCGCCCATCTGCTCGACGAACTCGGGAACCGACGGTGCATAGATCGTGTAGATCACTGACGGGCAGCCGCCCTCGTGCAGCGCGAGCAGGAGCCGTGACAACACTGAGGGCAGGAACTCTGAGACCACCAGCACAGTCGGCGGATCACGCAAGATGCTCGCAGCGAGTTGATCGGCCGATCCTGCGCCTTCGAGCGATGCATCGAGGGCGTCGACCCCCTGCACGTGCCATTCGCTATTCGCGAGGCGTGCGAGGGTCTCGGGGTCTGCGATCTGCCCGCTATCGGCGGTCGTTTCGATGAATCGGATTGACGGAGTACTGGCGTCGCGGCCGGCGGGCTGGTCCTGTTCGATCTTCCCGGCGAGCATACCCAAGAACCGCAACAGTCCCGGCCCATAGTTACTCTCTGGCGGCACGCACTGGAAGAGGCCTCTGAAGCGGTCGGGATCCGCGCGCAACGTCTCGAGATGACGGCTCGAAGTCATGGTGTGCAGCACCGGGATACCGGCAGCTGCGACCTCCGCGAACGCAGTCTCCTCGTGGAAGACATAGCTCATGAGCGCCGCGTGTACTTCCTGCGCGCGGACCTCGGCAAAGGCGCTCTGAATACCCGCCGGAGTGTAGATGTCGGCGTCGATGAGTACCGGCTCGATGGGGCGACCGCGTACGCCACCGCGCGCATTGACCTCGGCAACGGCAAGCAGTGCTCCATGCCGTGACTGTTCGCCGTCGTGACTCGCGGGTCCGGTCGCCGGGTGGACGAGAGCGAGGCGGATCGCCTGCGGGCGGGCGGGCGTCGCTGTGTGCGTGCCGAGGAGCAGGCTGTCTTGCAGCGACTCGGTTGCAACATCGCGCATGATGTCTGCGACATCGAGCGTCCCGAGCATCACGGGGGAGACCGGCATGGGGAGCCGCAACCAGCCCTGCTGCACGGCGAGTACTCCGGCAGCGGTGCGACTGATGGCGCCGAGCTTGCCGCGAATAGTTTCCACTTGGGTCGAAACGGTGCGGGGGCTCGTGAAAAGCGCTTCGGCGATGGCGGGGTTGGAGTGTCCTGCCGCAACGAGTGTGAGCACCTCAATCTCACGCGCGGTGAGCCGATGCGGCAGCTCGACAAGCGATGCTTCGACTAGCGTGACCGCGGTCGCTGCAGCGTACTCTGCCGTCAGCGTCACGGTGAGCCAGCGGCGGGAGGCCGGCAGCTCAAGTAGGAATCGCAACCGATCGTGCGGAGTCTGCCAGAGGCGCCGAGCGTACTTGAGGAGCTCGGTGGTGTCGACGGCCTCCTGCAGCAGCGGGCCGACGTGATCACCAATGTCCGTGGTGCCCTCGGCCTGCAACACGAACCGAAACCCACGTGCGGGTTCAGCCACCATTTCCCAACACCTCAGCTCTGAGTCTTCGCCAACAATCGGTCCCGCCAGATCGCGGGTGCCCTAACTGTAGCCGCAAGATCGAGCTATTTCTGAATCGAGATTCAGGGGGCACTGCAGAAAACGCGGGAGTCTGTCCCGGGTATTGGCGCAGACTCCCGCGGAAAATCAGGCGTCGGTAGCGCCAAGGAAATCCGAGTAATCGATTGCGGCCCACGGTGCAGAGCACGGCGTGCCCTCCGCGAGGTGCAGGGTGCGGGTTGCTGGCTCCATGATCGCCGACACGAGGGTCGCCCACTGCGCTGCGTGATCCGCGCGCTCGTCGGGATGACAGCAGATTGAACTCGGGTAATCCGTGTGGTCTGAGAGCGCGGATCGGAGCTCCGACACGGAAAGCGGTGACGGCGCGGCAACCACGGTGCGCTCGAGGCGGCCGTATCGCACGAAGCTGTCGGACATGCTCGAGGCCGCGAGGTCGTGGCCGCCGGTCGGAGTGCGTACGAAGTGGTTGGTGTGGATCACAGCGCCGTTCGACGCGATGAGCGGATGCACGGTGCGAGCGTCGCCAGGTGCGGTCTCGACGCAGAGGACTGCGCCATCAGCGCTGCCGACGATGTAGTTACCCGACGAAGCGCGCGGCACGGTCGACAGCACCTCGACGACGTCTGAGACATGCTCGGCATCGGCAACCGCGCGCACGAGCACGTGGAAGGGCACGCCTTCTGCGCCACCGTCGAGCGAGCACACGATCGTGTTGATTCCGATAGCCATGCCTGCAGCGTTGAGAGAGGTCTTGGCGAGCAGGCCAGCTTCGACGACGGTGACATAGTTGGGTGCATCGCTGCGCTCGACCTCGAGCACGATAACGCCGTCTGCGAGTACTTCGAGCCAATCCCAGTTCTGACCAACGAGCGCATTGCCGTCAGTGGTGCGATCGGGGGCGAGCGCAAAGCTCGAGCATTCGCCACGCGCCCAGGAGGCGAGCGAGCCGGCCTTCGCGGTCGCCGCGCGCCAGAGAATCTCCGTGCGGCAGTTCATCGCGAGTACGTCTTCAAACGGCAGACCGGCACCCTCAGCGATGCCGTGCAGCTCGGCGAGGAGCTCGGGGAAGTAGCGCTCGATTGCCGGCACGAACCCGAGCGCAAAGGTGACTGCGTCGCGCCAAGCGACGCCCTTTGCCGCGAACGCGCGTTCGTAGCCGTCACGAGTGCGGGCGATCTCGAGGCTGGCGAGCTCACCGTACTGGCGCGAACGCGTCGCTGCGTCGCCGGAAACGCGGTAGCGAGGGTAACGGGTCTCGGTCATGCGCGTGCCTCCTTGGCGGTGGGTGCGAGGTTGATCGCGGCGATGCGATCGGTGAAGCCCTCAGTGTTGAGTGCGAGCGGGCCGTGCTCGCGAGTGTACGTGACGATGTCGCGGGTGGGGGCGATCCACGCCCCGGTCGCGGCAAGGTGCGACAGGACGCGGTCAAGGAACGCGAGGCGTGAGGGGCGTCCCGAGAGGAATGGGTGGAACGTCACCATCGCGTGGCCGCCGAGCGCAGCGATGCCATCGATCTCGGGCAGCCAGACGTCGAGCACCTCGCGCGGGGCGCGGATTGTCTTCTCCCAGGTGTCGTTTGCGAACCAGAAGTGGGGTGCGTCGTCGAGGATCCATGAGACCGGCACCTCGACGAGATCGTGCGTCTCGTGCTGGTACGGCAAGATGTGATTCAGCAGGTTGGAGCTGTACTCGAGGCCAGCCTCGGCGAGGAAATCGAGCGAGTGCGGCGTGAATTCCCACGAGGGGGAGCGGTAGCCGGTGACATCGGCGCCGAAGCTCCGCAGTGCCGCAAGGCCATCGTGCAGTTCAGCGCGCTCTTCCTCCGGTGTGAGCGTGGTGGGGTTGGCGTGCGAATGCCCGTGGTGTGCGACCTCGTGGCCGTCGGCGATGATTGCGCGGACGGCGTCCGGGTGGCGTAGCGCGTCTTTGCCAGGGATGTAGAACGTTGCGGTGATGCCGTGCTTGCGCAGGAGCCCGAGAATGAGCGGGACGCCAACGGTAGGGCCGTAGTTCGCCTGCGAAAGCACGCCTGGCGCATTGGCATTGGCCGGATTCTCTCCGATCATGAGTTCTTCAGCGTCAAAATCGAAGCTTACGGTCGCCGCGTAGGGGGCGCCGCCAGGCCAGCACGTCATGGGGATCTCCTTTGCACCTGCGCAGGGGAAAGAGACCTGCGCGCCCTCCAGCTTTCCGGAGAATTGGTGCCAGTGACATGGGTCGAATGACGTAAAAATGCGCACGCATCGCAGGCGCGTGCGTGTCGGTGGTGCTAGCCGCGGTTCCCGTAGCCGAGCTTGTGCACGCGCACGATCGGTGCGGTCGACATTGCGGTGACGCCAGGCAGGGGCGCGATCTGGGTGTTGATGATCTCCCAGAGTTCTTCGTTGTCGCTGCAGAGTACCTCGAAGATGATGTCCGACTCGCCGAGCACACTCGAGACGTAACTCACTTTCGGAAGCGCGACGAGTGCTTGCACAATCTCGTCGTGGCTGCCGGGTGCGACCTTCAAACTCACGAGGGCGAGCTGCGTGTTGTCGGTGTCGTGCGGATCGGCAAAGGCCACGATCCGAAGTGTGCCCTGATCAGTCAGTCGTCGCATGCGGGTGCGGATCGTTGCCTCAGGCGTATCGAGGTTGCGGGCGATCTTGCGGATCGACCGTCGGCCGTCCTCTTTGAGCTCTCGAATGATGTTGCGGTCGAGAGCGTCGAGTGATTGGGCAGCCATGTAGCCAGTGTAGCGAGCCGCCAGTGTCACGCGGAGTTCAAGATATACGCAATAATACTGATCGTGAAGTTGCGCATTTCGTGATTCCATATCCAAATTACGAAGAAATGCGCAAGTTGCGCAGGGGATTCCGCACACGGTCGTGCATGCGAGCTGTTGTTCAGAGGTGAACGGCAGTTTGTGAAGGCCGCGGCGCGGCCCAGTCAGTGTCAGAGAGGACAACGACGTGAACGAACAGACAACCGGAGGCACGGCGACAGCCGAAGCCCCCGCTGGCGAAGAATACGCGCAGACCCTGCGCTGGTGGGATGGCTTCACCATCAGCCTGTCGATCCCCGCAGCGCTGTTTATCGGTATGGGATATGCAATCGGCGCGGTTGGCGGCTGGGTCACCCTCGCACTCCTTGCGACCGTCGCCATCATCGCCTGCCTGCAGAACTTCATCTACTCAGAGCTGGCAGGTATGTTTCCGCGCATCGTCGGTGGCATCGCCGCGTATGCGAATGAAGCGTGGCGAGGCCGCTCGACCATCCCCGGCCCGATCGCAGCATTCGGCTACTGGTTCGCGTGGTCGAGTTCGCTCGCCATCTACGGAATCCAAATCGGCTCACTCGTGCAAGCACAGTGGTTCCCCGACCAGACCTGGACAATCTCGACCGGACTCGCAGAGGTTGGCTTCCCGCACATGGTCGGACTCATCGTGCTCGTACTTGGTTGGGTGCTCAACATTCTTGGTATGCGCATCGCCATGTGGCTCATGTACATCACGGGCGCAATCGTACTCATCCCCATCATCGTGTTCGCTGCCGCATCATTCTTCAGCGACCAGTGGTCGGTGAGTAACCTCGAATGGGCGCTGACCGACAGCGGCTTCGGCGGCGGCCAGACCTGGATCGCCTGGATGTTTGTCCTCGCATGGTCGGTCTATGGCGTCGAAGCGGTCTCGTCGTTCACCCCCGAGTTCAAGCGCCCGGTATCTGACACCCGTCGCGCACTCCGTATCGCGGGCATCTTCGTGATCTTCGTCTACATCCTGGTCCCGCTCGGAGTCGGCGGCCTCGCAGACCGCCAGGACGTCATCAACAATCCCGTGACGTTCTACAGCGGCCTGTTCGACAAGCTGCTCCCGGGGAGTGGCGTCATTGTGACGCTCTGCCTGATCGCTGGCCTCATGCTGCTCATGATGATGACCACCGCAGACGGTGGACGTGTGCTGCAGGGCAGCGCGGAGTCTGGCCTCACGATCCGCCAACTCGGCGAACTCAACCGCTTCGGCATGCCCGCGCGCGCGATGACGTTCGACCTCGTGCTGAACATCTTCTTGATTCTCTTCATCGGCGAGGCGCTCGCCGTCATCACCGCGGGAATCATGGGCTACATCCTCTGCCACATCCTGGCGCTGTCTGGCTTCATTCTGTTGCGGATCGACAGACCCAATGCGCCACGGCCGATCACGCTCGGTATGGGATGGATCTACATTGCTGCCGTGCTCGTGGTTGTCGACGTCACTGTATGGGTGGTCGGCATGGCAAACGCCAACATCACCGGCTACGGCGGACCGCGCGAGATCTTCATCGCGATTGGCGTACTCCTGATCTCGCTCGTGCTCTACGCGATCCGTCGCGTGGTGCAGGACAAGCAGCCGTTCGTCTGGCGCAACCCGCGCACGGCCGAGGAGCTCGCCGAAGTCGAAGCCCCCGCGCGCGAGCTGGCGGACCGCGGCGAGGACGCCGTGATCGCGGATCGCGATGCCCCAATCCCTGCTGCACACCAGCCCGAACTCATCACCGAGGGAGAAACCCGATGACCCCACTCGCATCACTCAGCGATCTCAGCGATCTCACTGGCCGCACGGCCGTCGTGACCGGCGGCGCTCGCGGCATGGGCGCGGCGCACGCCGAGGCGCTTGCAGCCCGTGGCGCACGCGTGCTCATCGCAGACCTAGACGCAGAGGTGCACGACACCGCTGCCGACCTGACCGCTCGCGGTGGCGATGTCGCCGGCGTCGTGCTCGATGTCACTGCCCCAGACGCGGCAGACACCTTGCGCGCTGCGCTTGCTTCGTTCGCTGGTGGATCCGCCGCCCTCGACATCCTCGTGCACAACGCGGGCATCATGCATGACTGGCGTGAGCTCGACGTGACCGAGCCCGATGAGTTGGACCGCTATTTCCGGGTGAACGTGAAGGCGCCATACGCGATCACGCGCGGCCTCGTCGATCTGCTGCGCGCGAGTGAGCATGCCCGAGTCATCATCATCTCGTCGACCTGGGGGCAGGTGCCCGACGGGCACTCGTTCGGCTACATGATTTCGAAGTCAGCGCAGCTCGGACTCATGAAGTCGCTTGCGGCTGCCCTGCTGCCTGACGGAATTCTTGTGAATGCAGTCGCACCAGGATCGATTCACACGCGCATGATTCCCGACGAGTACTACGACGTTGAGGTCGCCTCTGTCCCGCTCGGCCGACTCGGCAAGCCTGAGGAGATCGCTGAGACGGTCGCATTCCTCGCCTCGGACAGTGCCGGATTCCTCACGGGCCAGACCCTGTCGGTCAACGGCGGCGCGCTTCGCGTCGGCATCTGACCTCGCTCACCCTTCGCTTCTCACGACACCGAAATACCTAGGAGAAATCTCATGGCGGCAACGCTTCTCACAGCTGAGACACACGAAAAGAAAACGAACCGGGACCTCGTCGAGCAGGCCATGCGCCACAGCTGGTTCCCCGTCGCTCGTTCGGCAGACCTCGTCGCTGGCGGCAAGCCGGAGGCGGCGGTGCTGCTCGGCGTGCAGCTCGTCGTCTACCGCGACGGCAACGGCAACGCGGCTGTCGCGTCGCGCCGCTGCCCGCACCGTGGCGCTGACCTCTCGATTGGTGAGGTACACGAGTCGTCGATCGGTTGTCCGTACCACGGGTGGCAGTTCTCGAGTGGTGACGGCCTCTGCGTGCGCGTTCCCTCGATCGAGGATCAGGGCAAGATTCCGCCCAAGGCTCGCCTGAAGACCTTCCCCGTCGAGGAGCGCTACGGCCTCGTCTGGACCGCGCTCGAGGACCCCATCGAGCCGCTCTACCAGCTCCCCGAGTGGGAAGCAGAAGAGTTCGTCTGGCTCCAGGCAGACCCGCTCGATTCACCCGTTGGCGTTGCGGTGACCGTCGAGAACTTCCGTGACGTCGCGCACTTCCCGTTCGTGCACAAGGTGTCGATGGGGCCGACCCCCGAGGTCGTCGAGCCGCTCAAGGTCACCCGCGACGGCAGCCACGTCTGGATGACCCGCGAGCTCAACGCTGGTACCGGCGAGTGGGCTGACGATGGTGACGCGACCATGAAGTACCACTGCGTCGCACCCGGCCTCTCGTCGATCACCTACGACTACGAGCAGTTTGGCCGTCGCGTTGTCGCGGGCTTCCCCTGCCCGATCTCGTTCGAGCACGTGAAGATCTTCTGGGGTGTTGCGAACGCCGTCGATTACTCTGGCGCGACGCTCGAGCACAACCTCCACATTGAAGAGGTCGTCTACCTCGAAGACATCCCCATCGTTGAGAACCTCCAGCCCCGCGAGGTTCCCTGGGATGCCGAGGTTGAGGAGTTCTCTGCTCCCGCCGACATCTTCACGCTGAACTACCGCCGTGCATTCCTGGATCTCGCGCGCCGCACTGAGGAGAAGTTCTATGGCAGCAACGCTGCTGAGTAGCACCCACGTCGCCCCGACCCACCGCGTCCGCGTGGAGCGGGTGCGCGACGAGGCCATGGGCATCCGCTCGTTCCAGTTCGTGCCTGTCGACGGTGTGCCGCTCTCGGGGTGGAAGCCCGGCGCGCACGTTGACGTGCATCTGCCGAGCGGAACGATCCGCCAATACTCGCTCTGCGGTGACCTCACCGACCGCGAAAGCTATCGGATCGCAGTGCTTGAGATCGTTGATGGCCGTGGCGGATCCGTCGAGGTCCATCGCGAACTCACCGAGGGCGCTGTGCTCGAGATTGGTGTTCCCCGCAACGACTTCCGACTGCAGGACGCTCCGGCGTACCTGTTCATCGCTGGCGGTATCGGTATTACGCCGATCCTCGCGATGATCAAGGAGGTTGCCGCGGCCGGCAAACCCTGGCGTCTTGTCTACGGCGCGCGCTCGGCGGCGAACTTCGCGTTCACCGAAGAGATCGACGCGCTCGCGGCGACGACCTGGGGTCGCGTGGACTACGTGCCACAGGACACCGCGGGGCATGCCGATCTGCCGACCCTCGTGAAGAACTCGGTCGGACACGGCGTGTACTGCTGCGGTCCCGGCCCGCTCATGGATGCGCTCGGCGCGGAAATGACCAAGCAGGCTCGGGGGAGCGACCTCGTGATCGAGCGGTTCACGCCGCCCGAGATCGTCGTCGCAGACGGGGCCGGCTCGTTTGAGGTAGAGCTCACCGAGAGCGGCGTGACAGTGACCGTCGAACCTGACGTGTCAATTCTCGAGGCCATTCGCGACGCTGGCGTCGACGTTCCTTCCTCGTGCGAGATGGGCATCTGCGGCACGTGCGAGACGCGCGTGATCTCAGGTGACATTGAGCACAACGACTCGCTGCTCACAGACGACGAACGCGATGCGGGCGACGTCATGATGATCTGCGTCTCACGCGCGTGCTCACCGAAGCTGGTGCTGGCTCGGTAGCGCGTGTGGCCGCGCGCGTGCGCTCACTGACGTGACGCGGTGACTTCGGTAATGGCGCCGTGACGTTCCTTATATATAGGGGTGTCACGGCGCTGTTGTGTACGCCAAAACGACAGGTGTTTTTCTACGAGCGGCGTAAGTCTTTCATGAATTGTGTATTGCGTCAATGGCGATACTCACAAAAAGTGGCTGATCAGCGCCCAGATTGCCAAAACCGTATCAACTGATACGGTGGAGAGGTTGCCAGTGTGTGATCGGTTGAGACTCCGCGAGTCTCCCTGACGCTGAGCGCTTCCCGTTTCGAACCTCCCTCGAACTTCTCGCTGTTGTTTTGAGCCGGGCGGCAGCTCGCGCTGCACTGGTGGCAGCTACGAATGAATGTGAGTGAGGTAGATAAATGCAAAGGAAGAAAGTAGCGATTATTGGCGCAGGTCCGAGCGGTATGGCTCAGATGCGCGCGTTCGAAGCAGCGGAAAAGCAGGGCGAAGTTATCCCCGAGTTCGTGTGCTTCGAAAAGCAGTCTGACTGGGGCGGTCAGTGGAACTACACCTGGCGCACCGGCGTTGACGAGTTCGGTGAGCCGGTGCACTCCAGCATGTACCGCAACCTGTGGTCGAACGGCCCGAAGGAGGGCCTCGAGTTCTCCGACTACACCTTCGACGAGCACTTCGGTCGCCCGATCTCGTCGTACCCGCCCCGCACCGTGCTGTGGGATTACATCGCAGGTCGTCTCTCGAAGACCAACCTGCGTGACCACGTGCGATTCGAAACGATCGTGCGCCACGTTTCGTGGGATGACGACACTCAGCTGTTCACAGTGCACTCCGAGCACCTGCCAACGGGAGACACCCGGGCAGAGACGTTTGACCACGTGATTGTTGCGAGCGGACACTTCTCGTTCCCGAACATGCCGGAGATTGCCGGCGTCGAGACGTTCCCCGGCATCTTGAGCCACGCGCATGACTTCCGCGGCGCAGAGGGCTTCGATGGCCTCGACGTGCTCGTTATCGGCTCGAGCTATTCCGCCGAGGACATCGGTACGCAGTGCTTCAAAATGGGCGCCAAGTCCGTCACCGCAAGCTACCGTACCCAGGCGATGGGCTACGAATGGCCCAAGGGCTTTGAAGAGCGTCCGCTCGTGCAGCGATTTGACGGATCGATCGCCCACTTTGCTGATGGATCGACGAAGCGCTTCGATGTCGTGATCTTCTGCACTGGCTACGTGCACAAGTACCCGTATCTCCCCACCGAGCTCGCGCTCTCGGGTCCGAACACGGTGTACCCGGCAGGACTCTACCGCGGTGTCGTCTGGGACAAGAACCCGAACCTGTTCTACGTCGGAGCACAGGACCAGTGGTTTACGTTCAATATGTTCGACGCGCAGGCGTGGTTCGTGCGCGACGTGATTCTTGGTCGTCGTACGCTTCCCACCGCTGAGGAGCGTGCAGAATCGATCGCAGACTGGACGAAGCGCTTCGAAGCAATCGGCGGCGACGTTGAAAGCATCGAGTTCCAGGGTTCATACGTGCGCGATCTCATTGATGCCTCTGATTACCCCGATTTCAACGTCGAAGACGCCGCTGAGATCTTCATCAGTTGGAAGGGGCACAAAGCGAAGAACATCATGGGGTACCGTGACCTGACCTACCGATCGGTCATCACCGGCACACACGCCGCAAAGCACCACACCGCGTGGATGGACGAGCTTGATGACAGTGTCGAGCGTTACCTCGCCACCGACGTGGAGCCTGCGCGCGAGGCACGCAGCGCCTAACCCACAACACACGGGCGGGCCGAGGAACAGCAGCACGCTAAAGACGACCGCGAGCAGCACAACGACGAGGCAGATTGCGAGGATCGGGCGACGCAGGATCCAAGCCTGGATGTGTTCGAAGACGCCAGCTGGCTCATCGCCGCCCTTTGCGAGGCGCCAATCGCCAGCGAGCTTGCCCTTCTTGTCAATGGTGAGCTCGAGCGGCAGCGTTGCGAACGGGATGATCGAGAGCGCAAGTGCGAGGATGCCGAGGCCCGCGTTCCACTTCTGGTTAATCCAGACGAACACCGTGACCGCGCAGTATGCGAGGAACACAAAGCCGTGGATGCCGCCCGCAACGGACACGGCCTCCTCAGTGACGCCGGTTGCGCGCAGGATGAGTGCGGCAATGAGTCCTGCCCAGGTCACCACCTCCGCGGTGGCAAAAATACGAAACAGAGCGCGGGGAGTCACAGCGACGCGAACAGACATGATGCCTAAGTTACTTGAGTATTTCTGTGGATGTTTTCAGTTCGTTTTGATCACACGGAAAGAATGGTGCGTGAGTGGCGGTAGACTGTGTGCTTGTGACGCCACAAGAACTCTCTGCAGTAATCGCCCGTATCCTCGCCGACATCGTCTCCGCTGGCGATAGCGGAATCGAGGTGACGGAAGCAGACACCCAGGTCGAGCGTCCGAAGAACCGAGATCACGGTGACTGGGCCTCGAACGCGGCAATGAAGTTTGCCAAGCGCATCGGCCAGAACCCCCGTGAACTCGCTGATCAGATCATTGCTCGCGTTGCCGAGGTAGATGGCATCGCAAAGGCTGAGGTCGCAGGCCCCGGCTTCATCAACATCACGCTCGACGCTGCGAGCGCTGGCGAGACCGCGCGTCGAGTGGTCGAGCAGGGTGCGGCATACGGCACGAGCGATACGCTCGCTGGTCAGCACATCAACCTCGAATACGTCAGTGCAAACCCCACCGGCCCCCTGCACATGGGGCACACCCGATGGGCTGCACTGGGTGACTCGACCGCCCGCGTGCTTCGTGCTGCAGGCGCAGACGTCACCACCGAGTACTACATCAACGACGCTGGTGCGCAGATGGACAAGTTCGCGCGCTCGGTGCTCGCGGCTGCCCTCGGCGAAGCAGCGCCGGAAGATGCGTACCCGGGTGAGTACATCCAGGCTCTCGGCAAGAAGGTAGCTGAGAAGGTTCCGAATCTCGCAGAGCTGCCCCGTGAAGAGGCACAGCACATCGCGCAGGAGCTCGGCTACGAGCAGCAGCTTGCAGAAATCAAAGACTCGCTGGAGCGCTTCAACGTGCACTTCGACGTCTTCTTCTCGGAGCGCACCCTGCACGCCAAGGGTGAGAACGGTGAGCCCAGCCCGATCGAGCTCGCTATCGATCGCCTGCGCGAGCAGGGCCACGTCTACGAAGACGATGGCGCTATCTGGGTTCGCACCACGACTTTCGGTGATGACAAGGACCGCGTCTTCACACGCGGCAACGGCATCTACACCTACTTCGCTGCTGACGCTGCGTACTACCTGTCGAAGAAGGATCGCGGCTTCGGTGAGAAGATCTACCTCCTTGGTGCAGATCACCACGGCTACATCGGCCGTCTGACCGCAATCGCTGGCGCTGCTGGCGACAACACCGAGACCGATGTCACCGTCCTCATCGGCCAGCTTGTGAACCTCAACGGTGCGCGTCTGTCGAAACGCGCCGGCAACATCATTGAGCTCGACGATCTGCTCGAGTGGCTCGGCAGCGACGCGCTTCGTTACTGGCTCGCACGCTACCCGGCTGATTCGCCGCTCGCGCTCGAGGGCGAAAAGCTTCGGAGCCGCACCAACGACAACCCGGTCTTCTACGTGCAGTACGCACACGCTCGTACCTGCGCAGTTGACCGCAACGCGGCAGCGGCAGGCGTCGACCGCAGCGCATTCGCACCCGAGCTGCTCACTCACGAGACCGAGACCGATCTCCTCGGCAAGCTGCAGCAGTACCCCGGTATTGTCGCGGGCGCGGCAGAGCTGCGTGAGCCGCACCGTATTGCGCGCTTCCTTGAAGAGTTCGCAGCCGCGTACCACCGCTGGTACGACCAGTGCCGCGTGCTTCCCATGGGCGAAGAGCCTGTTGAAGACCTGCACCGTACCCGCCTGTGGCTCAACGATGCTGCTGGCCAGGTGCTGCGCAACGGTCTTGACCTGCTCGGCGTGACCGCTCCCGAACGACTGTGAGCGAGCGCAAGAAGCTGAAGCGCGGTACCAAGGTAGCCATTGGCGCCGCGGTTGGCGTTGTGCTTCTTGCTGGCATCGGCGAGGGCGCGCTTCGCATGATTATTCCGGGAGTGCTTGAGGGCATCGTGCGCGATGAACTCTCACTCCCGGCTGATCAGGAAGTTGCCGTAGATCTCGGCGGATCCGCACTCTGGAACGCCATTCGCGGCGGCGTTGGCGACGTCACTGTTGCGATCGACGATGCGCCCATCGCTGAGGGAACCCCGATGAGCGCGATCGCGCACGCGGAGTTCGTGCCGTTCAACCCTGAGAAGGGTGAGATCACGGGCGGTACCGCGCAGCTCACCGTCAAGCGTGAAAACCTTGGCAGCATCATCAGCCTCGCCACCTCTGGTCTGGTTGATGACGGCCGCGTCGAAGACGGCGTGCTTGAGCTGAGTAAATCAGCGCCGGTGTTTGGCCAGGACGTCACCGTTTCTGCATCGATCCGCCTGTCAATTGACAATGGTGACCTGCACGTCGAGCCAGTGAGCGTGCAGGCAGCGGGCTTTGATTTCAATGCCGCTGAGCTGAAGCGCGCGACTGGCTCGCTCTTCGAACCCGTCATCGAACCCCAGACGATCTGTGTTGGTGAGTACCTGCCCGCAGGTATCGAGCTCACTGATCTGGAGTTCGCGAAGTCGGGCGATGTCACACTCAGCACGCGTTTTTCGCCTGACATTTTGGCGGATCCCGCAGCGCTCCAGCCGGGCACCTGCCCGTAACGCGCGCCGACTCGCGACGCGGTCGCAAGTCATATTTCAACACCATGCGAGATCGGCATCTGTCATCCCGCTAAACTAAGAAAGTTCGTTCTGAGCATCCGCTCCGTTCGCACGGCTTCAGGGGCCAATCCGGGTCCGCTCGCCAACCACCGCAGATGGTGGTGTGTGAGCGCTGGAACGAAGAAAAAATCCCCCAAGCCTTCCGAATACAAAGGAGCGAACGATGACAGAGACCGTGGTCACCCAGACCCCAGCCTTCAATGCCAACGCAATTGATGCGCGAGTGTTCCCTCCTTCTTCACGACGGGGATCGCAGTGCGAACAGCTGAAGATCGGCGAGATCCGCGCCACCGAGCTCACTGAGCAGTTCGGTTCTCCGCTCTACGTTGTTGACGAGCAGGCAGCACGTTCGAAGGCTCGCGCGGTTCGTGAAGCCCTCCAGCGTGAGGCAGAGCGCGTCGGCACCGAAGCAACCGTGTACTACGCAACCAAGGCGTTCCTCTGTGTAGAGGTCGCGAAGTGGATGATCGAAGAGGGCCTCGCCCTCGACGTCGCTTCGGGCGGCGAGCTGCTCGTCGCGCTCGCGGCTGGCGCAGATCCCGCAAAGATTGGCTTCCACGGCAATAACAAGTCCGAGGCTGAGATTGCACGCGCGGTTGAGGTTGGCGTTGGCACGATCATCCTCGATAGTGAGATCGAGATTGAACGCGTGGCAGCCGCAGCGAAGGCTGCTGGCAAGGTGCAGCGCGTACGTCTGCGCGTGAACAGCGGTGTCCATGCATCGACCCACGACTTCCTTGCGACCTCGCACGAAGACCAGAAGTTCGGCCAGCCGCTCGCTGCAGCGACCCGCATCGTTGGCCAGATTCTGACCCACGACAGCCTCGACTTCGTTGGCCTGCACTGCCACATCGGTTCGCAGATCTTCGCAACCGACGGCTTCCGTGAGTCAGCTCGGCGCCTCCTCGGAGTGTACGCCGAGCTCGCTGAGCAGGCTGGTCGTCCGATTCCTGAGCTCAACCTCGGTGGTGGCTTCGGCATCGCGTACACGAGCGAAGACGCAGACGCTGCCCCCGACGTTGCGAAGATCGCAGCCGAGCTCGCAGACATCGTCGCCGCTGGTGCCAAGGAGTACGGACTCCAGATTCCCAAGCTCGCCTTTGAACCTGGTCGATCGGTCATCGGCCAGGCAGGCGTGACGCTGTACACCGTAGGCACGACCAAGGCGGTCCAGCTCGGTGGTTCTGACGCAGAAGCAAACCCCGCCGACGTGGCCCTCGCGCCTAAGCTCGGCATCACAGGCGCACCATCAGAGCGCCTGTACGTGAGCGTTGATGGTGGCATGAGTGACAACGCTCGCCCCGCGCTCTACGGCTCGGATTATCACGTGCGGATCGCTAACCGCGTGAGCACCGCTGCCCCCGCGCTCGTGCGCGTCGTGGGCAAGCACTGTGAGTCCGGCGACATTGTTGTGCAGCGCGACGTGCTGCCTGGCGATGTGAAGCCGGGGGACACCCTGGCAGTTGCAGTGACGGGCGCTTATTGCTGGGCGCTGTCGAGCAACTACAACTATGTTCCGCGGCCGCCGGTCGTCGCAGTGCGCGACGGAGAAGCACGCATGATCGTGCGCGGTGAGACCGAAGAAGAATTGCTCGCCAAGAGCGTGTAACACCCCTTACGAATACACAGGAGTAATAAGTGAACGAGTACCGTGACCTTCGTGTCGCGCTGCTGGGCTGCGGCTCAGTAGGTGCACAGGTGGCCAGGCTTCTTCTCGAACACGGCGACGAGCTCACTGCTCGCGTCGGCGCAAAGCTGACGCTTGCAGGCATTGCCGTTCGTGACGTGAATTCGAAGCGTGACGTCGATCTTCCCATTGAGTTGTTTACGACTGACGCTGAGCGTCTCGTGCAGGGCGCCGACATCGTCGTCGAGCTCATGGGTGGTATTGAGCCTGCAAAGTCACTCATTACGCTCGCTCTGCAGGGTGGTGCTGATGTCATCACCGCAAACAAGGCACTCATCGCAGCGCACGGCAAGGAACTCTCAGCGACCGCTGAGCAGGTGGGCGCACAGTTGCTCTTTGAAGCTTCCGTTGCAGCAGCAATTCCCATTCTGCGTCCGCTGAGCGAGAGCCTTGCTGGCGACCACATCACCCGCGTCATGGGTATCGTGAACGGCTCGACCAACTACATCCTCGACCGCATGGATCGCTTCGGCGACTCGGCGGAGGCTGCAGCAAAGGTTGCGAGCGATCTTGGCTTCCTCGAAGCAGATCCAACGCTCGATGTCGAGGGCTTTGACGCTGCGCAGAAGGCGACGATCCTCGCGAGCATTGCGTTCCACACCGAAGTTCCTGAGTCGGCAGTGCACCGCGAAGGCATCACCAAGATCACCGCTGAGCAGATCGAAGCTGCAAAGCACGCTGGTCTCGTCATCAAGCTGCTCGCGATTGCAGAGCGCCTCACCGGCACCGACGGTACCGAGGGTGTCTCGGTTCGTGTGTACCCGGCGCTGTTGCGTCGCGATCACCCGCTCGCGACGGTCTATGAGGGCAAGAATGCTGTCTTCGTAGAGGCTGAAGCGGCCGGCGAACTCATGTTCTACGGTGCTGGTGCAGGTGGCGCTGAGACGGCTTCGGCTGTGCTCGGCGATCTCGTTTCGGCCGCGCGTCGTCACATCGTTGGCGGTCCCGGCATCATCAGCTCGCTGCACGCAGATCTTCCGGTGCTCCCGGTCGGCGAGGTCATCACCGCGTACCAGATCATGCTCGAGGTTCGAGACGAGCCTGGCGTGCTCGCGAAGGTCGCCACGATCCTCGCGGAAAACGGTGTCTCTGCAGCAAGTGTTGAACAGAACACCAGTAAGGGCGCGGCAGGTCACGCGGCCCTCATCATCGGCACGCACTCGGCGCGCGAGGCAGACCTCGCAGCGACCGTCGCAGCGCTTGCAAATGATTCGGCAGTAACCGAGGTACTCAGCGTACTTCGCATGGAGGGCGCAGCATGAGCGTAACCGCAGCAAACAACTCTCAGCTCTCGCTTCGCGTGCGTGTGCCCGCGACGAGCGCAAACCTTGGCCCCGGCTTTGACACGCTTGGCCTCGGTCTCGCGTACGGTGACGAACTCGTCGTCACCACGCGTGAGACACCTGGTGCCACCGTTGAGGTACACGGTGTCGGTGAGGGTGAAGTTGCCACCGACGAGTCGAACCTCGTGGTGCGCTCGGTTGCGTACGTCTTTGAGCAGGTCGGTCGCGAGATGCCAGGCCTGAACATCGTTGCGAACAACCGCATCCCCCACGGACGCGGTATGGGCTCGTCTGGCTCGGCAATCGTCGCAGGTGTAATGATCGCCGCGGGCATCCTTGAGAACGATGCGGCATCGCCACTCGTACTTACGGAAGATCAGCTGCTCGGCTTCGCAACCGCACTCGAAGGCCACCCAGACAATGTCGCGCCTGCGCTCTTCGGCGGCCTCACGATCGCGTGGACCAACGACGAAGGCCCGCGCTTCAAGCGTCTGCTCGTGCACCGTGGCGTTGCGCCGCTCGTGCTCGTGCCATCGTTCAAGATGTCGACCGAGGAAGCACGTAGCCTGCAGCCGAAGCAGGTGCCGCACGAGGACGCAGTGTTCAACGTCTCGCGATCCGCGCTCCTCATCGCAGCGCTCACGCAGAGCCCTGAACTCCTCTTCGAGGCAACTGAAGATCGCCTGCACCAGAACTACCGTGGCCCCGCAATGCCCGCGACGCGTGACCTGATTGGCGCGCTCCGTGACGCAGGATACCCCGCAGTCGTGTCAGGTGCTGGCCCATCGGTGCTCGTGCTCGCGAACGGCCCGGCTGAGCGTCTCGCTGCTGCAGATCTGGTGACGAAAGTCGCACCAGACTGGCAGGTTCTGACGCTCGCTGTCGATATTAAGGGTGCTACAGTTGAGGTGATCCCGGCAGTTCTCGCGTAATCTTCGCGTGTGTTTACGGTTTTCCCGTCAGTCCGTGGGTCGTTCATACCAGAGCGATTCTTGCTCTGAGTTTCCTCGCATGAATATGCACATTGGAGGCAGAGCCATGGGCCGCCTCCGCGAAAACGTTCCGAAAGGAAGAACGTGGAAGAGAACACCGTAGACACTGCTGTCACTGTCGAAACAACAGCAACCGAAACCACTGAGTCGGCTGAGAAGCCGGTTCGCCGCCGTGCGTCGCGTCGCGTCTCTGCAGCTGCAGGTGCAGCTGCAGAGGTCGCGCCCGCCGGCGACGCGGCACCCGCTGAGGCAGCTCCGGCTGCATCGGCAACCGACGAGGCTCCGGCCGAGCCGAAGAAGCGCGTAAGCCGTGCTCGCAAGAAGGTCGAGCCCGAAGCTCAGACCGAGGCTCCCGCCGAGCAGGCAGCACCGGCAGCGGCTCCCGCTGCAGCTGCTGATGCCGCTCCCGCAGCTGACGAGGCTCCGGCTGAGCCGAAAAAGCGCGTGAGCCGTGCCCGCAAGAAGGTCGAGCCTGAGGCTGAAGCAACGGCTGAGAAGACTGAAGCTGCGGCACCCGCGGCAAAGGCTGCGGCGAAGACCGACGCTCCTGCTGCAGAGGCAGAAGCCGCAGCAGCAGACGAGAAGCCCAAGCGCACTCGTCGCCGTGCTACCAAGGCAGAGGCTGCTACTGAAGCACCCGCAGCTGAGACTGACGCAGCGGCCGAGAAGCCTGCTGTTGAGAAGGCAGCGAAGAACGGTCGCGCCAAGCAGGCTGCGCAGCCCGCAGAAGCAGCTCCCGCTGCAGCAGAGGCAACCGAGCAGTCGGCGGCTCCTGAGGCTGAAGACAAGCCCGCAGAAGAGACCACTGGCCGGAACCGCCAGCGTCGCAACCGTAACCGCGACAACGCTGAGCAGAACGCAAACGAGTCGAATGAGAACACCGACGACTCGAAGCAGCGCCAGAACAAGAACTCGAAGAACGACAACTCGAAGAACGAGAAGAACGACAACTCGCGGTCGAGCCGCACCCGTCAGCGTGACCGCAAGCGCCGTGGCAATGACGATATCGAGCTCGAGATTGCAGAAGACGACGTACTGCTGCCGATCGCGGGTATCCTCGACATCCTCGACAACTACGCGTTCGTCCGCACCAGTGGTTACCTTCCCGGTGTCAGCGACGTGTACGTTTCGCTTGGCCAGGTCAAGAAGTACAGCCTGCGTCGCGGTGACGCAGTAGTTGGTGCGATCCGCCAGCCCCGCGATGGCGACAACGGCGGCCGCCAGAAGTACAACGCGATCGTCAAGATCGATTCGGTCAACGGACACCCGGTTGATGAAGAGGCGAAGCGCGCAGACATCACCGAGATGACTCCGGTCTTCCCGACCCAGCGCATCGCGCTCGAGGTTGGCGCAGATCGTCTGCTTAGCCGCACGATCGACGCGATCGCACCCATCGGCCTCGGTCAGCGTGCGATCATCACCGTGCCCAAGAAGCAGTCGGGCGTGCAGGTGATTTCAGAACTCGCTGCAGACATCGCAGTAGCGGCTCCCGAGGCACACCTCATGGTTGTGCTCGCAGATGCACAGCCCGAGGCAGCGACCGCGCTGCAGCGCTCGATCCGTGGCGAAGTTGTCGCTGCAACGTTCGATCGCGGTGCCGAAGACCAGGCGACCGTCGCCGAACTCGCAATCGATCGCGCACGCCGCCTCGTTGAGCTTGGCCACGACGTCGTCGTACTCGTTGACTCGCTCAACCGCCTCGCGCGCGGCTACGCACAGGCACAGCCTGCAAACCACCGCCCGGCACTCGACGTCATCGACGAGCAGACCCTGTCTCAGCTCAAGAAGCTGCTCTCGGCCGCGCGTAACCTTGAGAACGCAGGCTCACTCACGCTCATCGCGACGCTGCAGGCAAAGGCAGAGACCGCACTGGACGCAACCCTCCTGCGCGAACTTACCCCGCTTGCAAACTCGGTCATCACGCTCGCAAAGGACGCGCCCTATGGCGTCGCAATTGCGAATGCGAAGAAGTCGCACACACAGAACCTCGGTTCGATGCTGTCGGCTGAGGAGATCCGCGTTCGTGATGCGATCCGCGCAACGCTTGCCGATGAAGACGCAGATGACGTGATTGCACGTCTGCGTAAGGCGAAGACGAACTCGGCACTTACCGCCTAACACCGCGTACGCGGCGGTATCGACGGTAACCCAATACGGAGAGGCAACATGTTTGAACAGGTTGCGGGGCTTCTCGCAGAACACGAGGAGCTCCAGGAACAGCTCGCTGATCCCGCGCTGCACGCAGACGCGGTACGCGCAAAGCGAGTAAACCGACGCTACGCTGAGCTGAGCAAGATCAAGACTGCACACGAGCAGTGGATTCAGATTGCTGAAGATCTTGAGGCAGCGCGTGAGCTTGCGAAGGAAGACGACGCGTTCGCTGAGGAGGTGCCCGTACTTGAAGAGGCACTCGCAGCAGGCCAGGAGAAGGTTCGCCGCCTCCTGATCCCGCGTGATCCCGACGATGCACGCGACGTCATCCTTGAAATCAAGGGTGGCGAGGGCGGCGCTGAGTCGGCGCTCTTCGGCGCTGACCTGCTGCGCATGTACATGCACTATGCAGAGTCCAAGGGCTGGAAGACCGAGATCATCGAGGCTGACGAGAGCGATCTTGGCGGCTACAAGAACGTTCAGGTTGCTATCAAGGCGAACCCATCTGACCCCTCGCAGGGCGCATGGGCACACCTGAAGTACGAAGGCGGCGTGCACCGCGTGCAGCGTGTGCCCGTTACTGAGTCGCAGGGCCGCATCCACACCTCAACCACGGGCGTGCTCGTGTACCCCGAGGCTGACGCGCCTGAAGAGGTCGAGATGCACCAGAACGACCTCAAGATCGACGTGTACCGTTCGTCTGGCCCCGGCGGTCAGTCAGTGAACACCACTGACTCGGCAGTGCGTATTACGCACCTTCCCACCGGTATCGTCGTGGCAATGCAGAACGAGAAGTCGCAGCTGCAGAACCGTGAAGCGGCCATGCGCGTTCTGCGTGCTCGACTGCTCGCGCGTCAGCAGGAAGAAGCGGCGGCAGAAGCTTCGGCACACCGCTCGACTCAGATCCGCACCATGGATCGTTCTGAACGCATTCGCACCTACAACTACCCGGAGAACCGCATTGCGGATCACCGTACCGGCTTCAAGGCCTACAACCTTGACGCGGTGATGGATGGTGCGCTCGAGCCGATCATCGAGTCCTGCATTCGCATGGACGAGGAGCAGCGACTCGCCGATCTGTAAGTAGATTATTCCACTTCACGGCGCATGACCAGCCGTGGTACTCCTCTCGTATTCAGCTCAGAGGAGTACCATGAAGGTCATGCGCCGTTCGAATACCCTCTTACCTTGGGTGGTGTGGGGCGTAGCAGTATTTAGTTATGTCGTCGCCGTCGTCAACCGTTCGTCACTAGCCGCCCTCGGCCCCCAGGCCCAGTCGCACTTCGGCATTGACGCAACAACGCTCGCAATGTTCCCGGTGATTCAGCTCGCCGTATACGCGGGCATGCAGATTCCTGTTGGCATGCTCCTGGACCGCTTTGGATCGAGCCTCATGGTTCTCCTGGGCGGCGCATTTATGTTTATCGGCCAGACGCTGATGGCGACCGTCACCGACCTTCCCCTGGTCGTTGTCGCCCGTATTCTCGTGGGCGCAGGTGATGCGTGCGTCTTCGTGAGCGTGATGAAGATTCTGCCGGAATGGTTTGCGATCAGGCAGATTCCAACGGTGAGCCAGCTCACTGGCTTGCTCGGCCAGGCTGGCCAGCTCGTGTCGGTGATCCCGCTCGCGATTGCTGTTGATCGGTTTGGCTGGCGGTCAGGGTTCCTCGGCATCGCAGCGGTCGCACTGATCGCGATGATCTTGGTCATCGTTGTGATGCGCGACTCACCGCGCTCGCAGACCATTGGTGAGCGGATCATCGGCAAGGAACGAGTCGTCGAAGAGAACGCCCTGACGAAGGCCGCCGCGACAGGTGTCGTCGCAGCGCCGCCGGCAACGTCCATGCTCCCCGTCGTTCGTCAGCGCGTTGACCTCTTCAAGATGGTGCAGCGTTCGCGTCAGATCATTTCGCTGCCTGGTGTGCGCCTGGCATTCTGGATGCACTTCACCTCACCCTTCGCGATGAACGTGTTCGTGCTCCTCTGGGGCACCCCGTTCCTCGTCGGCGGTCTTGGCGTCGATCCTGCGACCGCGAAGGGCATGCTGAGCCTCACGATTATTGCGTCATCCTTTGCCTCGCTGGTGCTCGGCCCGGTGAGCTCGCGTTTCATGGAGCGTCGCGTCGCAATCTACACCGGTATCACGATCGCCCTCGCGGCGGTCTGGACCGCGGTCATCCTGTGGCCGGGCAACCCGCCGATCTGGCTGATCTTTGCCTTGCTCATCATCATGCCCATTGGTGGCCCAGCCTCGATGCTTGCCTTCGAGGTGCAGCGTTCGCACACGCCAAAGAGCTTCGTTGGCTTCGGCACCGGCCTGGTGAACACGGGCGGCTTCATTGCCAGCCTGATCGCGATCTACCTCATCGGCCTCGTCCTCGACCTGGAGGGCGCTGGTACGCCAGAAACTTACTCGCTTGATGCGTTCAAGCTCGCCTTCGCGGTGCAGATTCCGATCTGGCTGTTCGGCCTCGGCATGGTCTTCCTGGAGACTCGGCGCACCAAGGGCTGGATGCGCCGCCACGACCGCAAGCTTCGCTAGCGCTTGCGCGCGCTCGCGTGCGCCTCTACAAACTCTTCGAGGAGCTCAACGAGCAGCCGTGCGCGATCCGCACCCATCAGACTGAATGCGGTGTGGTACTCCTGATAGAAATAGCCGAGACTCTCGGAGAACTTGGCTTTGCCAAGCTCGGAAACGGTGAAGACATACGCCGGGCCTGTGACGCCCCGGCTCCGGGTGAGGTACTCGTGCTGCAGTGCCGCGTTCGCCTGCCGGTTGATTGTCGACTGTTCGAGGTGTAGCTCTTCAGCGATCTGCTTGAGCGTGCGGGGAATGTCGTCAATCAGCAACGCAATAATGCGGAGATCTGCTGCGCCAAGTGGGAGGTGGGCAACTGCCACGCGTCGCTCACGTTCGTAGCGTGTGGTCGCAGCGGCGAATCTCTCTGCGCTTTCTTGCAGGCCTTCTGGGGAGTGAGGCATGGCGGAGTCCCTTCGATGGTCATAGCGACAATACCAGGTGTGTAGAATACATAACCTAACCATTATGTAGCTTACATAATGGTGTGAATTCGAAAGGACTTATGTCTTCCACGCATAACATCGAGACTGAGGAAGCGTATTCAACGGCGCGTTCGCGCCTCATTATCCTGGTGCTGGGCTTCTCAAGCCTGTGCGCATCGCTCATGCAGTCACTGGTCATCCCAGTGCAGAGCCAGCTCCCTGAACTGCTACACACCTCGGCGGCAAACGCATCATGGGTGGTCACTGCGACGCTGCTTGGCGGCGCCGTTGTGATGCCCGTCGCTGGTCGCCTCGCCGACCTCATTGGCAAGCGCCCCGTGCTCATCGCAACCGCATCTCTCATGCTGCTTGGCTCGGTGCTCTGCGCGGTGAGCGATGTGTTCGGCATCGTGATCGTCGGCCGTGTGCTGCAGGGCTTTGCGATGGGGTACATTCCCGTCGCAATTAGTCTGGTGCGCGATGTGACGCCACCTCGGCTCGTCAACGGTGCCATTTCCGGCATTTCCGCGACGCTGGGTGTGGGTGGCGCCCTTGGCCTGCCGATTGCTGCGTGGATGGTGCAGTACTACAGCTGGAACATGCTGTTCTGGCTCGCAGCGACCCTCGCGGCGATTATGGTGGTCCTCGCCGCGACCCTTATTCCGGGCGTGAAGCCCGCAAAGACCGGCCGATTTGACTACATTGGTGCGATCGGACTTGCTGCTGCGCTCGTTGCGATTCTCGTTGGTGTCACCAAGGGCAACGAGTGGGGCTGGGCTTCGTTCTCAACGCTCGGGCTCATTGGTGTTGGTGTCCTGCTGCTCCTCGCGTGGGGCTTCTTTGAGCTCAAGCAGGACGAGCCGCTTGTTGACCTGCACACGACAGCAAAGCTCCCGGTGCTCTTTACCAACCTTGCGGCACTGCTTGTCGGTTTTGGCATGATGGCGCAGACCATTGTGATGCCACAACTGTTGCAGTTGCCGACGGCGACGGGGTACGGCCTTGGGCAGACGATGCTGCAGACGGGTCTCTGGATGGCACCCTCTGGCCTCATGATGCTGCTGTTCTCGCCCATCTCCAGTCGGATGCTCACGCGTTGGGGTGGCCGTCTCACGCTCATCATTGGCGCAATCGTGCTGGCCGCCGGTTATGTTTTCGGCTTCTTCTTCCTTGAGCAGCCGTGGCAGCTGACCCTCGCTGGCTGCATTGCCTGCGCCGGTGTCGGTATCGCCTACGCATCGATGCCGACGCTCATTCTCGCGAACGTGCCGCGTCACGAGGCCGCCTCGAGCGTGGGCGTGAATTCACTCATGCGCTCGATGGGCGGCGCCGTCGCTGGCGCAGTCATGGCTATCGTGTTGACGAGTCAGCTCAGCGAGCTTGGTGCGCCGACGGAGTGGGGCTTTAAGCTCTGCTTCCTCATCGGTGCTGGCGCGGCGCTTGGTGGCGCGCTCCTTACCTCGTTTGTGCCGCGCGGAAATCCTGCGCAGCACTAGGTCGGCGCGGATCCACACAGCAGCGGCCCCCGGTTCAATCGAACCGGGGGCCGCTGCTGTGTGCGGGGGATCGCTAGATCACGTAGAAATCTGCCTCGTCGGGGCGTGGCACGAGTGGCGATCCGCGCCTCGGACGTGGCTGGGCGGGAATGCCGGTGAGCGTCGTCCACGGTTCCGAAGATCGCACGACGACAGCGTTTGAGCCGATCGCGGAGTCGTGCCCGATCTCGATGTTGCCGAGGAGCTTTGCGCCAGCGCCGATCACGACCCGGTCGCCCACCGTCGGATGCCGTTTGCCGCGATCGTGCCCGGTGCCGCCGAGCGTCACGCCATGGTAGATGATGACGTCATCGCCGATGACCGCGGTCTCGCCGATGACCACACCCATGCCGTGGTCGATGAAGAGGCGGCGGCCAATCGTCGCGCCAGGGTGAATTTCGACGCCCGTGAAGAACCGCGCGACCTGCGAGATCGCGCGGGGGAGCGTGCGTGCCCCGCGGCGCCACAATCCGTGCGCGGCGCGGTGCCACCAGACTGCGTGCAACGTTGAGTACAGGAAGAAGATCGAAACTGACCCGCGCGCGGCAGGGTCGCCGACCTTTGCCGCGTTGATGTCTTCGCGAATGCGCGAGAAGAAGGTCATCGGAATCTCCTGGGAGGGTAGTGCTGTCGAACGCACGAAATCGCAAGGCCCGGTCACCTCGCGGTGTGGACCTTGCGATTCGTAGTTGAATTGCGATCGTTCGGGGCGCGGATCGCCCCTCAGATTATGCGTTCAGGTGGTCGTACAGGGGGGTCGAGAAGTAACGCTCACCGAAGTCGGGAATGATGACAACGATGGTCTTGCCTGCGTTCTCGGGGCGCTTTGCAACTTCGACAGCGGCCCAGACGGCTGCGCCGCCCGAGATGCCTGCGAGGATGCCCTCGCTCGTGCCGAGTGCGCGGCCCTTTGCGATGGCGTCTGCGAGCTCAACATCGATGACCTCGTCGTAAATCTCGCGGTCGAGAATGCCAGGGACGAAGTTCGCGCCAAGGCCCTGGATCTTGTGCGGACCAGCGGTGCCCTTGCTCAGGAGCGGCGAGTCGATCGGCTCGACGGCGACGACCTTGATCTCGGGGTTCTGTTCCTTGAGGTAGCCGCCGGTGCCCGAGATGGTGCCGCCGGTGCCGATACCTGCGACGAAGATGTCGACCTTGCCGTCGGTGTCGTTCCAGATCTCGGGGCCAGTGGTTGCGCGGTGAATCGCGGGGTTGGCGGGGTTGTCGAACTGGCGGGCAAGCACTGCGCCGGGGGTCTCAGCAGCGATTTCCTCTGCCTTTGCGACCGCGCCCTTCATGCCGAGGGGTCCCTCGGTGAGTACGATCTCTGCGCCGTATGCTGCGAGCATCTTGCGGCGCTCGATGCTCATGGTCTCGGGCATCGTGAGGATGACGCGGTAGCCACGCGCTGCACCAACGAACGCGAGAGCGATACCGGTGTTGCCACTGGTTGCCTCGACGATGGTGCCGCCTGCAGGAAGCTCGCCCGAGGCTTCGGCTGCGTCGATAATGGCGATGCCGATGCGGTCCTTGACTGAACCAGCGGGGTTGTAGAACTCAAGCTTTGCGAACACCTGAGCGCCTGCGTCCTCAGTGACGCGGTTGAGTCGCACGAGGGGAGTATTGCCAAACGCCTGGGTGATGTTCTCGTAAGTACGGGACATGTGGGTCAAACCTCTTCTGATCGATAACTCGAAGCTAACTTAACTATATCCAAAACTAATGTCATCTTTTACATCGCGTTATAGATGAGTCGAAAAGTTACAGGTGGCTCAAAGCTTGTGGGAAAGTTGTACCCATGACTGATGCCGCGGCTCCCTCCCTTGATTCCCTTTTGCGTGAGGTCGCAGACCAGCTTGCTGCGGCCGGAATCGAGCAGGCGCGCATCGACGCTGAAGTCATGCTCGCCCATGTGCTTGGTGAATCGCGCGGACGGCTGCAGGTCCTCGCGATCATGGGCAAGCGCCCGGCGCCCGAGCAGGTTGCGCGCCTGCGTGCGATGGCTGACGAGCGTGCGGATCGCGTCCCCCTCCAGCACCTCACCGGCAGGGCGCCGTTCCGCCGTATCGAGCTGTCGGTAGGCCCAGGGGTCTTTGTGCCCCGGCCTGAGACGGAAACGGTCGTTGACTGTGCCCTCGCGGAGCTCGAGCGCACCCTCGCGCTTCCCGATCGTGCCGGAGCGGAAGCGCCCATTGTGGTCGACCTCTGCACGGGGAGCGGAACGATCGCGCTCGCGATCGCGAATGAGGTGCCGGACGCCCAGGTATGGGCTGTGGAGAAAAGCGTCGAGGCGCACGCGTGGGCGACGAGAAACGTTGCTGAATGGGGCGATGGACGGGTCACCCTCGTGCAGGGAGACGTCTCCGCGCTGGATCCAGAAATCTTTGAGCCACTCATGGGGCGCGTGGACCTGCTCGTGTCGAACCCGCCGTACGTCCCCTCCGGCATGATTCCGAAAGACCCAGAGGTTCGCGACCACGACCCAGAACTCGCGCTCTACAGCGGCGAAGATGGTCTCGATCTCATCCGGGTTATCGCGCGCATTGGGCGCGGACTCGTGCATGACGGCGGATCACTCGTGCTCGAACATGCGGAACATCAGGGGGAGGCGATCCGCGCCATTCTCACCGCCGCGGGCTGGCACGATGCCGCAACCCACGAAGATCTGACCGGCCGCGACCGGACGACGCTCGCTCGGCGCTAGCGTCCCGGTTGCGGACGTGGCGCGCAGTCAGGTACGCGCGAGTAGAATGAGTAGTTATGGCTGACCTCTTTGACTGCTCCGAACCCTCACAGCTCCTGAGTGGCGTGCGTGCCGCTCGCCAGGCAATTGGGCGCGGCGAGCTCGTGGTCCTGCCGACCGACACCGTTTATGGTGTTGGCGCAGACGCGTTTTCGCCAGAGGCCGTTGAGCGTCTGCTCGCGGCAAAGGGGCGTGGTCGACAGTCGCCGCCACCCGTGCTTATCCCGAATACGGATACGCTCGCAGCACTCGCGCGCGAGGTGACCGAGCCGCTCACCGCACTCGCTGACGCGTTTTGGCCCGGTGCGCTGACGATCATTACGCACGCGAACCCCGCACTCGATTGGGACCTCGGCGATACCGGCGGCACCGTCGCGCTGCGTATTCCGGCGCGTGACCTCACGATTGAGCTGCTGCGTGAGACTGGTCCGCTCGCGGTATCGTCGGCGAACCTCACTGGAGAGCCGGCAGCAACCAACGCCGATGAAGCGAAGGCAATGCTTGGCGACTCGGTTGCTGTGTACCTCGAAGGGGGAGTGGCTGATGGGCTGTCCTCAACGATTGTTGACGCTACTGGCCTGAAGAGCGACGGAACTGGCGCAGTGCGTGTGCTCCGTGTGGGGGCAGTCTCTCCCGAGGCGATCAGCGACGTCCTTGAGCTTGCTGACGTGCAGGTGGTCATCGCGAAGAAGACGCAGCGCGTGGCTCCAGTAGCAGCCGAGGCTGCGGCCGAGACGGCCGTTGAGGCCCCTGCCGATGCTGCTGCCGAGGCTCCCGTCGTGCGCGATACTCCTGAGACGAGCGCAACCGCTGCTGTGGCAGCAGGCGAGGCGACCGAAAGCTAAACATGACCCCGTATCTTGTCGTTGCAGGCGTCGCGGTCGTCGTGACGTTTGTGATGTCGTACGTGGTGTTGCGGCTGAGCCGAAAATTCAAGCTCGCCCCTGAGATCCGTGCACGCGACGTGCACGCGACACCGACGCCACGACTTGGCGGCATCGCGATGTATATCGGTTTGCTCGCCGCATTTGGCGCAGCATATTTCCAGCCCGAGTTCTCTCAGCTCTTCACACAGACCTCTATGGTCTTTGCGCTCACTGGTGCATGCACCCTCATCGCGGTGGTTGGCGTGCTCGATGACCTACTCGAGCTTGACTGGATGGTAAAGCTTGGCGCGCAGTTCGTCGCGACAGGTCTGTTGGCTTGGAGCGGTGTGCAGATTGTGTCACTGCCATTCGGTGACACCCTCATCGTGGGGTCACCGACGATGAACTTTGTGATCACGGTCTTCCTGATGACGTTGGTGATGAACGCCGTCAACTTCATCGATGGACTTGACGGACTCGTCGCTGGCGTCGCGCTCATTGCGAGCACCGCGTTTTTCATCTACACCCGCCTGCTCAACGCACAGCAGGGGCAAGTCGATTCGATTATTTTTGCTGGCTTGATCGCGCTCGTAATCATGGGCATCTGCGCTGGTTTCCTGCCGTACAACTGGAATGGCGCCAAGATGTTCATGGGGGACACCGGCGCACTCCTCGTCGGATTGCTCATGGCAAGCTCGACCGTCGCAGTCACCGGCCAGGTGAATCCAGCCGCGCTGGACATCAAGCTCGTGATCGCGAGTTACATTCCGATCATCCTGCCGGTCGCGGTTCTCGCACTCCCGCTTGCTGACTTCACCATGGCGGTGCTCCGGCGACTCAGGGCCGGCAAGAGCCCATTTGAGGCGGATCGTAAGCATCTGCACCATCGACTGCTCGACATGGGCCACTCGCCCGTTCAGGCGGTACTCGTGTTCTACCTTGGCACCGCAGTAATCTCGATCGCCGTGCTCCTGGTGTTCACGCTGCAAAGCTATGTGATTCCGAGCATCGTCGCAGTGGTTGGCACCGTGGCCTGCCTGCTGCTGCTCATGTTCCCCGCACAACGCTTGCGGGACGGCGCGGTGCGCCGAGGCTTGATACCTTGGAAACCTAGCGCTCACAAAGCGCCTGACCATACTTCCGTCATTTCTGCGGCTCCCGCAGTGTCGATGACGAACGAAAGGACTCCAGAGTGAGCTCACCATTGCAGCCCGGTGCCGCAGAACAGGGTGCATCAGAGTACCCCATGCCGACGTCGCAGCCTATGCTGTTGCGAGGCATTCGCTGGGGCATCATCACCACGATCGCCGCAATGGTCGTGTTTGCTGGGGTTGGCTTCCTTGTCTCAGACACGCGCGGCCTCTACGGTGGCCTCATCGGCGCCGCTATTGGCGGCGTTATGCTGCTGATGACCGTCGGAAGTATCGCATTTGGCAATCGCTTCGTCGCGAGCCCCATGTATCTCCAAATCTTCTTCATGATCGTGCTTGGCGCATGGGTTGTGAAGCTCATCGGCTTCGTCGTTGCGGCGTTGCTGTTGAAGAACCAGCCCTGGCTGGATCCAAAGATGCTCTTTATCTCACTGGTCGTAACGGTGCTCGTTTCGATCGTGCTTGATGCGATCATCGTGGCGCGCGCACGCGTGCCCTATGGCGTATCACTCCCTGAGTAAGACAAAAACACCAATATTTCGCGTTTTGTTTGTGCAAAACGCGGTAAGTCCAGGCCCCGAGTTTCACCCGGGGCGAAATATTGCTAGGATATGTTCGTTCCCTGCCGGGCTTTGACGCTGTAGAGCGCGAGTCGCGGGCCGGGGCACGATCATCGTTCGAGCCGTGCGGTCAAGCCGCACCGAATCAGGAGAATGGCGCTGTTCGCTAAGGCTATGCACCTCGTTGCCCCCGGTCCTTTCAGTCTCGCAGAGGGTGGCTTCCACGGACCATCCCTGGATGACTTCTTCCCCGCAGCGGTTCTCTTCGAAGGCACTCCCTTCGAAATGAACCGCATCATGATCATTCGAATGATCATGGTTGTAGTACTGCTGGTCCTTTTCTGGCTGGGCACCCGTAACCTTCGAGTCATCCCGGGCCGCGGCCAGGGCGTACTCGAGTTCGCTCTCGACTTCGTTCGCAAGAACGTCATTGAGGAGCAGCTTGGTATCAAGGAGGGTCGCCGTTTCGCGCCCCTGCTGATGTCGATCTTCTTCTTGACGTTCGCGTTCAACGTCACGGGCATTATCCCGGGCTTCAACATCGCCGCATCGTCGGTTGTTGGTTACCCGATCTTCATGGCACTCGTCGCGTACGTTGCCTTCATTTACGCGGGTCTGAAGAAGCACCCGGGTAAGTTCCTCAAGAACTCGCTCTTCCCCGCAGGCGTGCCCAAGGTGATGTACATCCTTGTCACCCCGGTTGAGTTCCTGTCGACGTTCATCATGCGTCCGGTCACCCTTGCACTGCGACTCCTCATGAACATGCTCGTCGGCCACATGATCTTGGTTCTGCTCTTCGCAGCTACCAACTTCTTCATCCTGAATGCTGGCGGTCTTTTCCCGCTGCTGGGTGTTGGTACCTTCGCCTTCGGCTTCGCGTTCACGCTCTTCGAGCTGTTCGTTGCTGGCCTCCAGGCGTACGTCTTTACTCTGCTCACCGCTCTTTACATCCAGCTCGCGCTGGCTGACGAGCACTAATAAACCCCTGAGTTCGGCTCCCGCCGCACTCATAACGGAAGGAAACACTTAACGTGTCTGTTCTCGCTGAAATCTCGGGCAACATCGCAACCGTTGGCTACGGCCTCGCAGCAATCGGCCCCGCAATTGGTGTGGCAATCGTTGTTGGCAAGACCATCGAAAGCACCGCTCGCCAGCCTGAGCTCGCTGGCAAGCTCCAGGGCATGATGTGGATCGGTATCGCATTCACCGAGATGCTCGCGCTTATCGGTGTTGCAACCTACTTCATCTTCGCTTAATCACCCCACCTTTCCCTAGTCTCGAAAGGGAGGCAAGATGAATCAGGCAGTGCAGTTTGCTGCAGAAGGCGCGGCTCAGAACCCGCTTCTGCCCGCAACGTACGATATCGTCTGGTCGGCGATTGCGTTCATCATCATCCTCGTCGCTTTCTGGAAGGTCTTCCTCCCGAAGGTGCAGGTCATGCTTGACGCACGCGCTGAGGCTATTGAGGGCAACATCGCGAAGGCTGATGAAGCTCAGGCCCAGGCTGAGGCGGCTCTTCAGGAGTACACCGCTCAGCTTGCAAGCGCACGACAGGAAGCAGGCGACATTCGCGAGTCTGCTCGCGTCGATGCAACCAAGATTGTTGCAAAGGCCAAGGACGACGCAGTTGCTGAGGCAACCCGCGTAACCCAGGCTGCTCAGGTTCAGATCGAAGCAGAGCGCCAGAGCGCAGTCGTTTCGCTCCGCAAGGACGTTGGCTCGCTCGCAATCGACCTCGCTTCTGGCGTGGTTGGCGAGTCGCTCACTGACGACCAGAAGGCTTCGGCTCTGGTTGATCGCTTCCTCGCTGAGCTCGAGGCTTCTGAGAAGGCGGCTAACTAATGGGAAGCGCGTCACGCGAAAGCCTCGCGGCACTGCGCGCGAACCTTGGTTCGGCAGCCGATCAGGGCGTCGGAACGTCGCTGCTCGGAGCAGCTGGTGAGCTTGAAAAGGCTCCCGCTCTCGTTGCAGCACTCGTTGATGCTTCTGCTTCGGCGGATGCGAAGTCGGCGCTGGTTGCTCGCGTGTTCGCGCAGCTTCCCGCTGGCTCGCAGTCGATCCTCGGCGCCGCTTCGGCGCTTGGGTGGTCGAGCAGCGACGAGTTCGTAGCGGGCATTGAAGAGCTCGGCCTCCGCGCCGCAGCTCAGTCCTCGAACGAGATCGTAGACGAGCTGCTCGCAATTGCGGGCGTTATCGACAGCGATCACGAGCTCGAGCTCAACCTCGGTAGCAAGCTCGCTCCTGCAGCAGACAAGGTTGCGCTTCTGCGCCGCCTCGTTGAGGGCAAGGTCAGCGAAACCGCTACCGCAGTTGCAACGCATCTCGCAGCATTCCCTCGCGGTCGTCGCCTTGGTGCGGCACTCCGTGAGGCAGCGCGCATCGCGGCAGACCAGGCGGGCTTCGAGCTCGCTACGGTCACCGTCGCCGGTGCGCTCAGCTCCTCGCAGCAGTCACGACTTGCTTCGATTCTCGAAGCAACCGCAGGCCGTCCGGTAAAGGTCACCACGGTGACCGACGCGACCATCATCGGTGGTATTCGCATCCAGATGGCTGACGACATCATTGACGGCAGCGTTCAGGCACGCCTGGACGATCTTCGTCAGCGTCTCGCAGCGTAGAGCACAACATACCTAACCCGGGGGCGGCGCTTCCGGACCAGACAGAGGAAACGAAATGGCAGAACTCTCAATCAGCCCGGATGAGATCCGCGACGCGCTGAAGGATTTCGCAGCGTCGTACGAGCCGGCTCAGGCGGGTAAGACCGAGGTCGGAACGGTCATCGACGCCGCCGACGGTATTGCTCACGTCGAGGGCCTCCCCGGCGTTATGGCAAACGAGCTCATCCGCTTTGCGGATGGCACCCTGGGCCTCGCCCAGAACCTTGAAGAGAACGAGATCGGCGTTGTCGTTCTCGGTGAATTCGGCGGCATCGAAGAGGGCCAGCAGGTCACTCGTACCGGCGAAGTTCTCTCGGTACCCGTAGGCGAGGGCTACCTCGGCCGCGTGGTCAACCCGCTGGGTGAGCCCATTGACGGTCTCGGCGAGATCGCTGGCATCGAGGGCCGTCGTGCGCTCGAGCTCCAGGCTCCCGGCGTTATGCAGCGTAAGTCGGTTCACGAGCCGCTGCAGACCGGTATCAAGGCAATCGACGCGATGATCCCCGTTGGCCGTGGCCAGCGTCAGCTCATCATTGGCGACCGCCAGACCGGTAAGACCGCTATCGCGATCGACACCATCATCAACCAGAAGGCTAACTGGGAGACCGGCGACAAGTCGAAGCAGGTTCGCTGCATCTACGTCGCTATCGGCCAGAAGGGCTCGACCATCGCTTCGGTGAAGGGCGCGCTCGAGGACGCAGGCGCAATGGAGTACACCACCATTGTTGCTTCGCCCGCATCTGATCCCGCAGGCTTCAAGTACCTCGCACCGTACACCGGTTCGGCAATCGGCCAGCACTGGATGTACGACGGCAAGCACGTCCTCATCATCTTTGATGATCTGTCGAAGCAGGCTGAGGCTTACCGTGCCGTTTCGCTGCTCCTCCGTCGTCCGCCGGGGCGCGAGGCATACCCCGGTGACGTCTTCTACTTGCACTCGCGCCTGCTGGAGCGTTGTGCAAAGCTCTCGGACGAGCTCGGTGCAGGTTCGATGACCGGTCTTCCGATCATCGAGACCAAGGCGAACGACGTCTCGGCATACATCCCGACCAACGTGATCTCGATCACCGATGGCCAGATCTTCCTCCAGTCGGACCTCTTCAACGCTAACCAGCGTCCCGCAGTTGATGTGGGTATCTCGGTTTCGCGTGTTGGCGGCGACGCACAGGTGAAGTCGATCAAGAAGGTCTCGGGTACCTTGAAGCTTGAGCTCGCTCAGTATCGTGCACTCGAGGCGTTCGCAATGTTCGCTTCGGATCTCGACGCAGCAAGCCGCAAGCAGCTCGAGCGTGGCGCACGCCTCACCGAGCTCCTCAAGCAGCCCCAGTACTCGCCGTACGCTGTCGAAGAGCAGACCGTTTCGATCTGGGCTGGCACCAAGGGCTTCCTTGATGACGTCCCCGTTGAGGACATCCTCCGCTTCGAGCGCGAGTTCCTCGACTTCCTCGGCCGTAACTCGGACGCGCTTTCGAACCTCGCTTCGACCAACGTCCTCTCGGACGAAATCGTTGCAGAGCTCACCGCGAAGATCGAGAAGTTCAAGAGCGAGTTCCGCACTGCAGAGGGCAAGACCCTCGCAGAGCAGTTCAACGCCCTTGACGAGTCCGAGATCAAGCAGGAGCAGCTGGTCGTCAAGAAGTAGTTGCTGACAGGGTGGGGGCTTCGGCCCCCACCCGTCACCTCAACTTTTAGACACTAGCCTCAAGCAAACAGGAGAGACATGGGAGCGCAACTTCGGGTCTACCGGCAGCGAATTAAGTCTGCCCAGACGACCAAGAAGATCACCCGTGCGATGGAGTTGATCGCGGCTTCGCGCATTCAAAAGGCACGAGCCCGCGTTGACGCATCGAACCCCTACACCGACGCGATCACTCGCGCGGTGTCGGCGGTCGCCACGCACGCGAAGACTGATCACCCGCTGCTCACGGAGGCCGACAAGGTCACCCGCGCCGCTGTGGTGATTTTCACCTCCGACCGCGGACTCGCTGGCGCGTTCAACTCGCAGGTTCTCCGGGAAGCCGAAGAGCTCAGCGAGCTGCTTCGCTCAGAGGGCAAGGAAGTTAGCTACTACCTCGTTGGCAACAAGGCCAAGGGGTACTTCAACTTCCGCCGTCGTTCTTCGGAGCGCATCTGGGCCGGCGATACCGAGAACCCCACATTCGAGACTGCTAAGGAAATCTCTGAGGCTGTCATCGAGGCGTTCCTTCGCCCCGCAGAAGAGGGTGGCGTCCAGGAAATTCACCTGGTCTTCAACCGCTTCATCAGCATGGTGACTCAGGCACCGCAGGTTACCCGCCTGCTCCCGCTGCAGATCGTCGACGGCGTTGACGAGAGCGTAGAGGCTCAGCCTCTCTACTCGTTCGAGCCCGAGGCAGACGTCGTTCTCGACAAGCTGCTCCCTGACTACATTGAGTCGCGTATCTTCAACGCACTTCTTGAGTCGGCAGCTTCGAAGCACGCGGCAACGCAGAAGGCGATGAAGGCGGCAAGTGATAATGCGGATTCGTTGATCCGTGATTACACCCGCCTCGCGAACAACGCTCGCCAGGCTGAGATCACCCAGCAGATTTCTGAGATTGTGGGCGGCGCTGACGCGCTGTCCAACTAAGACACGCACGAAGAGAGAAGAGACATGACCGAAACCGCCGCAGTGGCGAATGAGGCCAAGGTTGTCGGGCGCATTGCTCGCGTAACCGGCCCCGTCGTCGACATCGAGTTCCCGCACGACGCGATCCCCGCCGTGTACAACGCGCTCGAGACCACCGTCGACATGGGCGAAGGCGCACAGCCTTTCACGCTCGTGCTCGAGGTTGCTCAGCACCTCGGTGACAATCTCGTTCGCGCGATTGCACTGAAGCCGACTGACGGCCTGGTCCGTGGCCAGGAAGTTGCTGACACCGGTGCACCGATCTCGGTTCCCGTTGGCGACATCACCAAGGGCAAGGTCTTCGACGTTGCTGGTAACGTCCTCAACCTGCCTGATGGCGAGACCATCGAGGTTACCGAGCGTTGGGGCATCCACCGCACTCCTCCGGCATTCGACCAGCTCGAGTCGAAGACTCAGCTCTTCGAGACCGGCATCAAGTCGATCGACCTTCTGACCCCCTACGTTCAGGGCGGCAAGATTGGTCTGTTCGGTGGTGCAGGCGTTGGTAAGACCGTCCTCATCCAGGAGATGATCCAGCGTGTGGCTCAGGACCACGGTGGTGTTTCGGTCTTCGCAGGTGTCGGCGAGCGTACCCGTGAGGGTAACGACCTGATTCACGAGATGGAAGAAGCAGGCGTCTTCGACAAGACCGCACTTGTTTTCGGCCAGATGGATGAGCCCCCCGGGACGCGTCTTCGCGTTGCGCTCTCGGCTCTGACCATGGCTGAGTACTTCCGTGATGTTCAGAAGCAGGACGTTCTCCTCTTCATCGATAACATCTTCCGCTTCACGCAGGCTGGCTCGGAGGTTTCGACCCTTCTCGGCCGTATGCCTTCGGCAGTGGGCTACCAGCCGAACCTCGCGGACGAGATGGGCATCCTCCAGGAGCGCATCACCTCGACCCGTGGTCACTCGATTACGTCGCTTCAGGCAATTTACGTGCCTGCGGATGACTACACCGACCCGGCTCCGGCAACCACCTTCGCGCACCTCGATGCAACTACCGAGCTTTCGCGTGAGATCGCATCGAAGGGTCTCTACCCCGCGATCGATCCGCTGACCTCGTCGTCGCGCATCATGGATCCCCGTTACTTGGGCGAGGATCACTACCGCGTGGCTACCACCGTCAAGCAGATCCTGCAGAAGAACAAGGAACTCCAGGAGATCATCGCCATCCTCGGTGTCGACGAGCTCTCGGAAGAAGACAAGATTACGGTTGCACGCGCACGCCGTATCCAGCAGTTCCTCTCGCAGAACACCTACATGGCGAAGAAGTTCACCGGTGTTGAGGGTTCGACCGTCCCCCTTAAGGAGACCATCGAGTCGTTCGATGCGATCGCAAAGGGCGAGTTCGACCATGTTGCAGAGCAGGCGTTCTTCAACGTCGGCGGCATCTCGGACGTCGAGGAAAACTGGGCACGTATGCAGAAGGAAATGGCTTAGTCCATGGCTGCACTCAACGTCAGCGTGGTCTCCGCTACCAGCAAGCTCTGGTCGGGAGAAGCCACCCAGGTGGTCGCGCGGACCGTCGAAGGCGAGATCGGCATCCTTGCTGGTCACGAGCCCTTCCTCGCACTGCTCGCTCAGGGTGAGGTGCGTGTGAAGACTGTTGCAGGCGAGACCATCACGGTCAACGCTGAAGACGGTTTCTTCTCGGTCGACAACGACAACGTGACCGTGGTCGCGGGTACGGCAGTTCTGGCCTAACCCTCCCACGCGGTTACCGCAGGGCCGGTTCGCTTTACGCGACCGGCCCTGCGCCATTTCTAAGGAAAATACATGAGAGTTCTTCTGCCACCGTCCGAGACGAAACGTCTTGGCGGATCGGGTCTTCCAGAGACCCTGTCATTCGCAGAGGAACTCACCGCTGCTCGGTCTTCAGTGCGAGACGCGCTCATTACGCTCAGCCGTGATGAGGACGCCGCGATCCGCGCTCTGAAGCTCGGAGTCAAGAACCGCGGTGACGCAGCGTTGAACCTCGTGCTCGACGCGGGGGAGCTATTGCCAGCGATTGAGCGCTACACGGGAGTGCTGTACGACGCACTCGACGTTGAGTCGCTCTCGCCCGAGGCACGCTCCTGGGTTGACGATCACGTGTGTGTCCAGTCAGCGCTCTATGGACTTATCGCAGCGACGGATGCGATTCCCAGCTACCGACTGTCTGCCTCAACGCGTCTGCCTGCGCTCGCGCGCCCGCTGAAGCGGGTCTGGCAAGACGCTCACGCCGAGATCTGGGACACGGACGATTACGTGCTCGATCTGCGTGCCAAAGACTACGCCGCACTCGCCCCGCTTCCTGCCGGCGCGGGTGACTCGGTGAATGTGTTGAGCCGTGCCGAAGATGGCACCGTGCGTGCACTCAATCATTTCAATAAAGCCGGTAAGGGTGCGCTCGTGCGTGCGCTTGCCGAATCGGGCGCTGAGGTTCACTCCCGTGCCGATCTACTTGCTTGGGCTGCAGCGAATGAGCTGGAGTTGAGCGAGGCGGAGACTGATCCGCACAACTCCCCACTTCAACTCGTGACGAACGTTGGCGCGCCAGGCGCTCGGTGAAGTCGGATACGCGGAGAATAGAATGACAGTCCAACCCTCAGGAGGAGAACCGGTGATCGGTCGTGGAGAGAACGCTGTAAGGCGGAGGCTTCGTGTCTCTGCGGAGAGCGAGCTCGAGGTCGAACTTTCGTGGTTCGCACTGACCGATGTCGGTCGCCGTCGCGAGACGAACCAGGACAGCTTCGTGGTGACCCCTCCCGTGTTTGCGGTTGCTGACGGCATGGGCGGTCACTCCGCTGGCGAGGTTGCGTCGGCAGCTGTCGTGAACCGGCTCGCCGAGTTGCGCGATGATTTCACTGCGACTGAACAGAGCATTGAAACCCTCCTGACGCAGGCCGTGAGTGATATTCAGGTCGACGCTGGTGACACTGACCTCGGCGCTGGTACGACCGTTACGGGTGCGCTGCTCTCGAGCGAAGAAGAGACTCCGGTCTGGCGCATCTTCAACATTGGTGATTCTCGTGTGTACCAATACTTCAAGGGCGCGCTGAGCCAGATCACCGTTGATCACTCAGTAGTCCAGCATCTGATCGATACCGGTGCGATTACTGAGGAAGAAGCAGAGACGCACCCGCACGCAAACGTCATCACGCGCGCCGTTGGCTTCAACGAGCCTCCCGTGCCCGATTACACGACGCTCGCGACGATCGCTGGCCAGCGCCTCCTCCTGTGCTCTGATGGACTCGTCAAGGAGCTAACTGACCTCGGCATTCAGTACTTCCTCGCGAATTCCTCCACCGCAGAAGATGCAGCTCATGCGCTGCTCAAGGAAGCCCTCGACAACTCAGGCCGCGACAACGTTACGGTCGTGATTATCGACGTGCACTCCGTCGGTGATGTCATTGACACCGGGAGTTTCATTCTCGACGCAGAGGCAGACGAGGCGTAATTCGGGCGCGGATCAGCGCAACGCCTACCGCCTACATAGTTCAGCGCCCCGATTCCTTTGGGAACCGGGGCGCTGAACTATTTCCGTGTGTGCGAGTTACGCAGCTGCGAGGGCCTCGTCCATAACGGTGATGACCTCTGCAATGAGCTCGTCGGTCATCTTGAGCGACGGCAGCAGGCGGATCGCCTGGTTGTAGACACCGGTCGAGAGCAGCAGAACGCCGTTCTTGGCCGCGTAGTCGACGACGTGTGCAACGAGATCAGCGTCGGGAGTCGTGGTGCCGGGCTTCGAGTACTCGATAGCGAGCATGGCACCGTGACCGCGAACGTCTGAGACAGCCTCGTACTTTTCCTGGAGGCCACGCAGGCCAGCCATGAACGAAGCCTCGATGCGCTGCGCCTCTGCGAGGAGGTTCTGCGACTCGATCTGCTCGAACACTGCAACCGCAGCTGCACAGGAAACGGGGTTGCCGCCGAAGGTGCCGCCGAGGCCGCCGGGCTGCGACTTGTCCATGATCTCTGCACGGCCGGTGACGCCAGCGAGGGGGAGACCGCCCGCGATGCCCTTTGCGGTGAGGATCAGGTCAGGCTGCACTCCGAAGTGCTGGAACGAGAACATCTTGCCCGAACGAGCGATGCCCGCCTGGACCTCATCAGCGATGAAGACGATGCCGTTCTCGCGGCACCACTCAGCGAGCGCGGGGAGGTAGCCGTCTGCGGGAACAACGAAGCCGCCCTCGCCCTGGATGGGCTCGAAGACGAGGCAAGCGAGGTCTTCCGCGCCGGCTGCCTTCTCGAGGTAAGCGATGGTGCGTGCTGCTGCCTCTGCACCGGTCAGGCCGTCGTGAAGCGGGTACGAGTTGGGAGCCTTGTAGATGTTGCCTGCGCGGGGGCCGTAACCCTGTGCGTAGGGAGCGCCCTTGTGGTTCATGCTCGAGGTGAGGAGCGTACGGCCGTGGAATGCGTGCTCAAGCACAGCAACGCCGGGGCGGCCGGTGTGCTTACGCGCGATCTTCACGCCGTTCTCGACTGCCTCGGAGCCCGAGTTCACGAGGACGGTCTTGTACTTCTCGTCTGCCGAAGCGTACTTTGCGAGGTACTCAGCGACCTGCACGTACTGCTCGTACGGGGTCATGGTGAAGAGCGTGTGGGTGACCTTACCCATCTGCTCGCGTGCCGCAGCGACGACAGCGTCGTCGGTGTGGCCGATGGTGGTGACGCCGATGCCGCCACACACGTCGATGATGCTGTTGCCATCAACGTCGATGATGATCGAGTCGTGTGCACGCTCGATGTAGACGGGGAGGAGGCTGTGAACGCCGGGCGGAACTACTTCCTGGCGACGTGCGTGCAGCTCCTGCGAACGGGGGCCGGGGATATCGGTCACGACGTTGCGCTTCTGGGGGATGGTGTTTTCCGTAACGATGGCTTCGCTCATGCGCTTAATCTTACTCCTGCGACCCGAAATTCCAGTCTGTTACGGGCGCGATCGTAAAGAACCGGTGCGTAAATGTGTGGTGTCGGACGCAGACGATAGAATGGTCGGTATGTCCAACGCTTCATCGTTCTTCTTGACGACGCCCATTTTCTACGTGAATGACGCCCCTCATATCGGGCACGCCTACACGGAGGTCGCTGCGGACGTCCTCGCTCGCTGGCACCGCCAGTCTGGCGATGACACCTGGTTCCTCACGGGTACCGATGAGCACGGTCAGAAGATCCTGCGCACGGCAACCGCAAACGGTGTTGAGCCCAAGGAGTGGGCGGATCGCCTGGTCGAGTCGGCATGGAAGCCGCTCCTCGACACGATCAACATCTCGAACGATGACTTCATTCGCACGACCGATAAGCGCCACGAAGAGGGCGTCGCAAAGTTCCTGCAGAAGCTGTACGACGACGGCCACGTCTACGCTGGCGAGTTTGAAGCGCTGTACTGCGTTGGCTGTGAAGAGTTCAAGCCTAAGAGCGAGATCGTCGACGGCGAAGGCGCATTCGAAGGCGAGAAGGTGTGTGCAATTCACTCCAAGCCGCTCGAGCTGCTTCAGGAGAAGAACTACTTCTTCAAGATGAGCGCATTCCAGGACCGCCTGCTCGCGCTCTACGAAGAGCGCCCCGACTTCGTGCAGCCTGCAAGCGCGCGCAACGAGGTCATCGCATTCGTTCAGCAAGGTCTCGAAGATCTCTCGATCTCGCGTACCTCCTTCGACTGGGGTATCCCCATTCCCTGGGACTCGTCGCACGTGACCTACGTGTGGTTCGACGCACTCCTGAACTACGTCACGGCAACCGGCTATGGCGTTGATGAGGCAGAATTCAACCGCCGCTGGCCCGCAACCCACATCGTGGGTAAAGACATTCTGCGCTTCCACGCGGTGATCTGGCCCGCAATGCTCATGGCTGCTGGCCTTGAAGTGCCCGCAAACGTGTTTGCGCACGGCTGGCTCCTCGTTGGTGGCGAGAAGATGTCGAAGTCGAAGCTCACCGGTATCGCACCGAACGAGATCACCGACACCTTTGGCGCTGACGCGTTCCGCTACTACTTCATGCGTGCGATCTCGTTCGGTCACGACGGCTCGTTCAGCTGGGAAGACCTCGACGCTCGCTATCACGCAGAGCTCGCGAACGGCTTCGGTAACCTTGCCAGCCGTACCCTCGCGATGAACCGCAAGTACTTCGGAGGCGTCGTGCCCGAGCCCGGCGCAGAAGAGGCTGCAGATATCGCGATCCGCGAGCTTGCAGCGCGCGTCGCAGGCGAAGCAGACGCTTCGATCGAGAACTTCATGATCCACGACGCACTGTCGTCGGTTTGGCAGCTGGTCGATGAGCTGAACGGCTACATCACCCTGCAGGAGCCTTGGGTGCTCGCAAAGGACGAGGCACAGCGCGACCGTCTCGGCCGCGTGCTGTACACGGTGAACGAAGGCCTGCGCGCGCTCGCAGTGCTGCTCTCGCCGGTCATCCCTGAGGCAACCACGAAGCTCTGGACCGCTCTCGGCGCAGAGGCAACCCTCGGTGCGCTCGCTGAGCAGCCGCTCCGTGAGGCAGGCACTTGGGGTCAGCTCAAGCCGGGCACCGAGCAGCACCAGCTTGCAGTTCTGTTCCCGCGTATCGAAACGGACGCAGCGGGCGAGTGAGTCAGGCTACTTCCGGTTCTCGGGGCGAGCTGCCAGCGATTCCTGAATCGCTGCCGCTCCCGGTATACGACAACCACACCCATCTCGAGTTCGAGTACGGCTTCACCGTACTCGAGCCCGAGGATGCGCTCGCACGTGCGGCTCAGGCCGGCGTGCGAGGCATCGTTCAGGTTGGCACCGACCTGGAGTCAAGCCGCTGGAGCGCCGCACTCGCGGCGCGTGATCCGCGCGTGCTTGCGGCCGTTGCGCTGCATCCCAACGAGGCGCCAGAGCTTGCTGTGAAGGGCGAGTTGTGCACGCACCTCTCTGAGATCTCGCGGCTCGCAAGTGAGCCACGCGTGCGGGCGGTCGGTGAGACCGGCCTCGACTTCTTCCGCACGGGAGAAGACGGTCGCGCCGCGCAGTACGAGTCGTTCGAAGCGCACATCGATATCGCCAAGGCGAACAAGATCGCGATGCAGATCCACGATCGCGACGCGCATGACGAGGTCGTTGCCACGCTGAAGCGTGTTGGCGCCCCCGCTGGGACGGTGTTCCACTGCTTTTCCGGTGATGCGGAGCTCGCAAAGATCTGCAACGACAACGGCTGGTACATGTCGTTCTCGGGCACGATGACATTTAAGAACGCACCAGCGCTGCGCGAGGCACTCGCGATCGCAGACCCGAAGCTTGTGCTGGTGGAGACGGATGCGCCGTTCCTCACGCCCGAGCCGTTCCGCGGCCGTCAGAATGCGCCGTATCTCATGCCGCACACGGTGCGCCGCATGGCAGAGGTTCTTGCGCAGCCGCTCGACGAGCTGTGCGCACAACTGGTAGCGAATACCGAGCGAGTCTATGGCTCGTGGGAAGAGACTGAAGATGAGTGAGCGACTGCTCGGCCCCGCTGAGGTGCGTGAACTGGCTGAACGCCTCGATGTTTCACCCACCAAGAAGCTCGGTCAGAACTTTGTGATTGACCCGAACACGGTTCGTAAGATTGTCCGCCTCGCAGGGGTAGAACCCGGCGACCGCGTGATTGAGATCGGCCCTGGCCTCGGCTCGCTGACGCTCGGCATCACCGAAGCTGGCGCTGACGTGACCGCTGTTGAGATTGATCCGCGCCTTGCTGCAGAGCTTGGCGCGACGATCCGCACCATGCAGCCCGAGGTGTTCGAAGACCCTGAGGCGCCGCGGTTCCGCGTGATCCGCAGCGATGCGCTTGATGTAACGGCTGAGACGTTTGCTGATCTGCCTCCGCTCGAGCGCCTGGTTGCGAACCTGCCGTACAACGTCTCGGTGCCGATTCTCATGCACCTGCTTGAGCTGATCCCGACCCTGCGCTCTGGCCTCGTTATGGTGCAGGCGGAAGTTGGCTACCGAATCGCCGCAAAGCCTGGCTCGAAGGAGTACGGCGCACCGAGCGCGAAAGCTGCGTGGTACGGCGACTGGGGCATTTCCGGCACCGTGAGCCGCCGGATCTTCTGGCCGGTACCCGGCGTCGATTCGGTACTGGTCGGTTACGAGAAGGCTGCTGAGCCGATGGGCACCGAGGCTGAGCGCGAGCTCACCTTCGCGCTCATCAACGCGGCCTTCGGCCAGCGTCGCAAGATGATCCGCCAATCGTTGCAGGCAGTGCTTGGCAACATGGAAGAGACCACGGCCGTCATTGAACGCGCCGGAATCGCTCCGACCACCCGCGCTGAACAACTCAGCACCGGTGATTTCCTCGCTATTGCGCGCTCGGTTACACCCGATGCGTGACATGAGCCGGTCGTGCGCTACGGTGGCCATATGTTGACCACTCAGCGACGGTCTATCACCGTACGAGCTCCGGGAAAGATTAACGTCTTCTTCCGGGTTGGCTGCCTGCAGAAGGATGGCTACCACGACGTAGCCTCGCTGTACCAGGCCGTATCACTTTTTGAAGAAGTCACCGCGACGCACGCTGATGACTTCTCGGTCACCTTTGGTGGTCCGATTGACGTGCAGGCCCTCGAGGTAGATGACTCGAACCTTGCGATCCGCGCGGCAAAATTGCTTGCCGAACGCACCGGCTACACCGGTGGCGTGAAGCTCGCAATTATCAAGCGCGTTCCCATTGCTGGCGGTATGGGCGGCGGATCCGCTGACGCGGCAGCGACTCTGCTCGCATGCGACGAACTCTGGGGCACCGGCCTTGGTCGTTCTGGCCTGCTGGAGCTTGCTGCCGAGCTTGGTGCCGACGTGCCGTTCGCGCTCGAGGGAGGCACCGCGGTCGGCACCGGTCGTGGCGACCAGCTGAGCCCCGCGCTCGCGCAGGGCAGCTTCCACTGGGTGCTCGCGCTCTCTGACCTCGGTCTCAGCACGCCTGAGGTGTACCGCATGCTCGATACCCACCGTGACGATCACCTGAGCACGCTCGGCCCGCAGCCGGAGTACGTGAAGGTGGAGACCGCCGTGCTGCAGGCGGTGCGTATCGGCGATCCCGAGTCGCTCGCAGACTCGATGCACAACGACTTGCAGGCGGCAGCGCTCCGGCTTGCACCTGAGCTCACCGAGCTGCTTGAACTCGGTGAATCGCACGGTGCCCTTGCGGGTATCGTTTCGGGTTCGGGGCCGACGATTGCGTTCCTCGCGCACGACGCGCAGTCGGCCGCCGAACTGTGCGGTGTGCTGACGCGTCGTGGGATCCGCGCGCTGACCGCCACCGGCCCCGTGCCTGGCGCTCGCGTGATCGAGTAACAACTTGGGAATAGATCGCGGCACATGCACGTTGGAACAGATGTGAGCGAAAAGATTCGTGTAGACATTTGGTCCGACATTGCATGCCCCTGGTGCTACGTAGGTAAGCACCGTTTTGAGGCGGGTGTCGCGGCTTTCCAAGCAAACAACCCTGACGTGGCGTTCGAAGTTGAATCGCACAGCTTTGAGTTGGCCCCCGATACGCCCCTCGATTTCGTTGGAAACGAGATCGACTTCCTCGTGAAGCACAAGGGCATGCCGCGTGAGTCTGTCGAGGGCATGCTCGGTCAGATGACCGGCCTCGGCAAAGACGAAGGCATTACCTTCAACTTTGGCGATATCCAGCACGTGAACACTGCCCGCGCACACCGTGCGCTGCATTTCGCGAAGGAGAACGGGCTGCAGCACGAGCTGCTCGAGCGTCTGTTCCGCGCATATTTCACCGACGGTGAAAACCTGTCGGACGTCGACGTTATTGCGCGTCTTGCGAGCGAGGTAGGCCTCGACGCAGACGGCGTGCGTGCGGCGCTGAACGACGAAGCATACGCGGAAAAGGTCGAGGCTGACATCACTCGTGCCCGTATGCTCGGCGCGAACGGCGTTCCGTTCTTCCTCATCAACCAGAAGTACGGCATCTCTGGCGCGCAGGCGGCAGACGCATTCGCCGGCGCATTCGAGCAGGTCATGCAGCTCGAGCGCGATGCTCAGTAACGTCAACACGTTCAATACAGGAGGCACCAATGAGTGACACCAAGAACTTCATCGCGGCATCCGCTACGGAAACCGCTGCGGAAGAGTCCACCGAGGCAGCAAACTTCGGCGCGGCAGGCTTCGCTGACGCTGAGACCCGCGAGATTCTCAACCTGCTCGGCACCGATGTCGAGAGCGCCGGCTCATGCTGCGGCGGATCCTGCTGCAGCTAACAATTGACGCACTGAACGTGCCGCACGAGCCGATCCTGGCTCGTGCGGCATTTTCATTGCCGCGACCGGCCTAAACTGGAGGAGCTATGGCACATCTTTTGGGGGCCGAGGCCCTACACCTCGAAGTACCGACCAAGGTTATTTTTGACTCGGTGACGCTTGGCGTCGCTGAGGGGGACCGCATCGGCATCGTCGGTCGCAATGGTGACGGTAAGTCATCGCTGCTCATGATGCTCGCTGGCCGCCGCAAGCCTGACTCGGGCCAGGTGACAATGCGTGGCGGCACGACAATCGGCGTGCTCGACCAGGCTGACCAGTTCCCGGCCGATGAGACGGTCGGTCATGCGATCGTCGGTGACCGTCCGGAGTACGAGTGGGCAGGCGATCCGCGCGCCCGCGAGGTCATTGCTGGCCTGGTGTCGGACCTGCCCTGGGAAGCTCCCATCTCCTCGCTGTCGGGTGGCCAGAGCCGCCGCGTCGCGCTTGCTCGCCTGCTCGTTGGCGATCACGAGATGCTGTTCCTTGATGAGCCGACGAACCACCTCGACGTCGAGGGCATTGCCTGGTTGGCGGATCACCTCAAGCGTCGCTGGCCCCGCGGCCAGGGTGCGCTCCTCGTCGTGACCCACGACCGCTGGTTCCTCGATGAGGTCTGCACCACGACCTGGGAGGTGCACGACCGTCTCGTCGAGCCCTTCGAAGGCGGCTACGCGGCGTACATTCTGCAGCGCGTCGAGCGTGATCGTCAGGCCGCGGTCGTCGAGCAGAAGCGCCAAAACCTCGCCCGCAAGGAGCTCGCGTGGCTCCGCCGCGGCGCCCCCGCGCGTACTGCGAAGCCGAAGTTCCGCATTGACGCGGCGAACGAACTCATCGCTGACGTTCCCGAGATCCGTGACAAGGTGTCGCTGCAGTCGATGGCGGTGAACCGCCTCGGCAAGGAGGTCGTGAACCTCCTCGACGCTGGCGTCTCCTACGACGACGTGATGACGGGCGACGAGCGCGTCATTCTGAAGGACATCGAGTGGCGACTCGCTCCCGGTGAGCGTACCGGCATTCTCGGCGTGAACGGCGCTGGTAAGTCGACCCTGCTCGGTCTGATTTCGGGCACGGTCGAGCCGACCGAAGGCACGGTGAAGCGCGGCAAGACCGTGCAGGTCGCGACGCTCACGCAGCGCCTTGATGAGTTGGCGGATCACCAGAACGAACCCGTCCGTGAAGTCATCGGGCGCCTGCGCTCGAACTTCACCGTCGGCAGCGGATCGAAGGCTCAGGAGCTTTCGCCCGGCCAGCTGCTTGAGCGCATGGGCTTCACCAACGCCCAGCTCTCGACCCCCGTCAAAGATCTGTCGGGTGGCCAGAAGCGCCGTCTGCAGCTGCTCATCATTCTGCTTGAGCAGCCGAACGTGCTCATCCTCGATGAGCCGACGAACGACCTCGACACCGACATGCTTGCCGCGATGGAGGACCTCCTCGACTCGTGGCCGGGCACCCTGCTCGTCGTTTCGCACGACCGGTACTTCCTCGAGCGCGTGACCGATCAGCAGTACGCGATCTTCGACCAGACGTTGCGTCACCTACCCGGTGGCGTCGAGCAGTACCTTGAGTTGCGCGCGGCTGAGGACGCTCGCGCTGAGGCTGGTGCTGGGGTTGCGACGTCGACGACGACGGGTGGCGGATCGGCGGCTTCCGCTGCTTCGGCCTCGGCTGAGCCCGCACTCTCTGGTGCGGAGCGTCGCGCCGCTGAGAAGGAGCTCAGCGCAATCGAGCGCAAGATGGAGCGCCTGCAGAAGGACATCGTGAAGGCCCGCGATGGCCTCGCGACCCTCGATCAGGCGAACTACTCATTGCTGAACGCTGAGATGGCAAAGATTACTGCGGTTGAGGCTGAGGTTGAGGAGCTCGAAATGCGCTGGCTCGAGCTGAGCGAGCAGCTCGGCTAGTCCTCTTTGCGGGTCAACCCCGCGAGATCGATAGTTTCTCCCGAGAAGGATAGTTTCTGCCCGCAGAAACCCCTGTTTTCGAGAGAAAGTGGTCATCTCGCGGGGTTGACTTGTCTGTGCAGCCAGCAATGTATCTAGCCCTGTGAGATAGGGCAGGCAGCCCTGTGGCCGGCCCATGCGGCTTCTTGTCGATGGCCTGTTTTGAGATGCTGTGAGCGCCGAAGTCGGTCACAGCATGCGGAATGGGGGAGCGCTACGCCTGGAGCCGTGCCTCGAGTGCAGCGGCGATCTGCTCAGCGGTAGGCGCCCCCTTGAGGCCAGCTTCGGTTGGGTAGACCCGGCAGGCGAGTTGGTCGGTGCGCCCGCCTGACTCGAAGAGATCGTCGCCATCGACGATGATGGTGGGTGAGCCAGCGAAGCTGTGCGCTGCAGCATCTTCGGGTGTGCGGATGGTCACGTCAGCCACGACGACATTATTCAGGCCGATGGCCTCGAGCGCCCTTCTCGTGTGGGCAAGTGCTGCCTCTGCGCTCGGGCAGTCGTCGATGGAGAGAACCTGAATCTTCACCCTCCGAGTGTAACCCTGCGTGGGTGAGGCAACACCGAGAAACAACACCGCCTTCTCGAGACGTTGACGCTTTCTTGGGTCGCGTTGGATGATGTGAATCTCAGTTACCTCACAGACGTATTCGTTCGGAGAAGGTCACATGCCCCTCACGGATATTCCCGCAACGCGATGGTCAGGCGAACGGCGGCTGCAAAGGTGTGGGCGGATCCGCCCCAACGCAAAACCCCCGGGCCTCATGCGAGGCGCCGGGGGCAGTGGTGAAGCGAAGCGGGATTAGCGGCTTGCGTCCGCGTCCTCGTCGTCAGCTTCAGCCGCGTCGAGCGGATGAACCTGGGTCGGGATCGCAGCGGTTAGCGGACGGTTCTCCTTGATGAGCTTGCGCTTGCGCAGCTGCCACAGGATGGTGAGCAGGAGGAACCAGAACGGCGTTGCAAGGAACGGTGCGCGGGTATCTGCGCCGTAGAGCAACGTGCCAGCGATGAAGACGAAGAACGCGAGCACGAGCCACGGGGTGACCAGGCCGAACGGCATCTTGAACTTCGAAGCGGCATGACGTTCGGGGAACTTCCGGCGGTACACGATGTAGCTCACAACAATCGAACCCCAGGTGAAGAGCACGAGGGTTGCGCACATCGATGACACGAAGGTGAATGCCTGAACGACGTTCTCGCCGGCGAAGAGCAGCGGCACAGCAGAGAAGAGGAACACCGACGTGAAGAACACGGCCTTCGACGGGACACCGCGATTGTTGACCCAGGCAAATCCGCGTGGGGCGTGACCGTCCTTCGAGAGGCCGAACAGCATGCGAGTACCGGAGTACAAACCGGAGTTCGCGCTCGATGCCGCAGAGGTGAGCACGACAAGCTGGATTGCGAAGGCAGCCATGCCAAAGCCTGCGAGCGACAGCGTCGAAACGAAGGGGCTCTTCTCAGGGTCAATCTGATCCCACGGGGTGATGCTCATGATGACACCGAGTGCGAGTACGTAGAAGAGCATGATGCGCATAACGATCGAGTTGATCGCCTTGGGTAGGTTCTTGCGGGGGTTCTCAGTCTCAGCAGCCGCGGTGCCGACGAGCTCAACGCCGATGAAGGAGAAGATACCCATCTGGAAGCCGAGCACGAAGCCGCTCGCACCCATCGGGAACATGCCGCCGTGGGTCCACAGGTTGGTGACCGACGCGGTGTTGCCTGATGGGGACTGGAAGCCCATGACGATGAGCACGATGCCGACAGCGATGAGGGCAAGAATCGCGACAATCTTGATGATCGCGAACCAGAACTCGGTCTCGCCGAAGAACTTCACTGGCTGCAGGTTGAGCAGCAAGAGCACGCCGGCGGCAATGAGTGCGGGCAGCCATGCGGGGATCGATTCGTTGAACCACTGCACGTAGGCAGTGATGGCGATGATGTCTGCGACACAGGCGATGACCCACGAGAACCAGTAGTTCCATGAGACGAAGAAGCCAGCCCACGGGCCGAGTAGATCCTTCGCGATGTCACCAAACGTGTGGTAGTGCAGGTTCGACAGCAGTAGCTCGCCCAGAGCGCGCATGATGAAGAAGACGAAGAAACCGATCACCATGTAGACGAAGATGATCGACGGGCCGCTGACGCTGATGAGCTTGCCAGAGCCGAGGAACAGGCCGGTGCCAATGGCGCCGCCGATTGCGATGAGCTGCAGGTGCCGGTTCTTCAGCCCGCGCTGCATCTCTGTTGGTTGGGTGGTCGAGTGTGAGGTATTCATGACACTCCTTTGTGTAAGTCAGAAAAAAATATAAGGAGTCTGGGGTTGCCGCAGCCAACGCAGGCAACCCCAGCTCAATCACACGACGACGCGGAATGTATCGAGTGCAGGGTCGTTTGCTCCCCGGACATAACCGGAGGCTGCGGCAGCGGTGGCGCGCAGGAAGTCCACGGCAGCCTGACTGAGGATTTCACCCGGGAGCACATTCGGTACTCCGGGGGGATACGCCGCGAGCGGGTCAGCCGAAACTCGACCAACCGCGTCCTGATAGGAAACGGTCTCTACGCTACCAAAGAATGCCTCGCCAAGCCCCATCGCGCGCTCGCAGCTGGGCGGCAGGGTGAAGGGGCGCTCTGGTTCGATCTCTGCTTCGGGGAGTGCCTGCAGCGAGTTCCAGAACCGATCAACATCGAGCGGCGACGTTGCGCCGATGAGCAGCAGCAGTGCTGACGGAGTGGAAAGCTCGCAGTAGATACGGTGATCGCTGAGCAAGAGTGAGTGTGCGTCATCGCCACGAATGCCAGCGCCGCGGGTATCGATCGCGACCTTCAATGGGTCAATCGCGATCGTGCCGGGGCTTGCCAGGATGTCTGCCGTGGCGTCGCGGTAGCGGCGATCGTTCTTGATCCGCGCGCGAATCTCGTTCGCCGATGCGACCGCGAGGCCGACGCGCTCCTGATTCATGACGATGTGGCGGCGTGCCTCATCGATCGAGGCGAGCAGCAGTGCGCTCGTGCTCGTCGACTGGTGCGAACGCACCACGCGATCGGTGAGTGACTCGAGCTTTTCAGCGAACGGGCCGTGGCCGAGCTGCAGCATTGCCGACTGCGTGAGTGAGCCGGCGGCTTTGTGCGTGCTCGAAACGACGAGGTCGGCGCCGAGGCGTGCGGCGTTGACCGGCAGCTCCGGGTGTAGGCCGAAGTGGGAGCCCCAGGACTCGTCGACGATGAGCGGGACACCGTGCTTGTGCGCAACCTCAGAGATCGCCGCGACGTCAGATACTGCGCCGAAGTAGCTCGGTGACACGATGAATACTGACGACGCCTGCGGGTTCTCGGTCAGTGCGGTGTCGACCTGCTCGGCGGTCACGCCGTGGTTCGAACCGAGGCCGGTATCAACGAAGCCGTGCACGAAGTGTGGGGTGATGCCCACGCGTGCGATGCCGTCAATCACGCTGGAGTGCATGCTGCGCTGTACCACGATGTCGGTGCCGAGGCCGCGCGCGACGCTCGTTGCGATGTGGTTGCCGCCGGAAGCGCCAGTCGTGATGAACCAGGTGCGCGATGCGCCCCAGGCCTCAGCTGCGAGATCCTGTGCTTCCATGATCGGGGTGACGCGACCGGGGGTCGTGAGGCGCCAGGTCTCCTGATCGATGCTGCTGAAGAGCATCGGGAAATCCAGCGTGAGGGCGTGTTCGCCAACGAGCGAAGCGACGCCGGGGGCATTTTCTGCCTTCGCCTGGTGGCCAGGTACGTGAATACGCTGCCAGTCCTGCTGCGCGAGCGAGCGCAGCGCGTCTGCGTAGGGGGTAACCGAGTGGCGTTCAAGGAACGCCGATCGGTCACCGGGGGTGTCTGAGTCTTGCATTGCCATGCAAGCAGATTCTCACCAATGTTCAACGTACGGAATATCAGACACCCCGAGGCCTGTGTAATACTCCGTATGTCATACGATGGATGTGTGATGAATCTTCAGCAGTTTCGCGTGCTGCTTGCGGTGCGCGACACCGGCAGCCTGACCCGCGCGGCAGAGGCGCTGCACTACGGCGTGCCCACGGTTGCCCACCATCTCCGCACGCTCGAGGCCCATCTCCAGGCGCCGCTGGTGGAGCGCACCAGGGGTGGCACGACACTCACGCCCATTGGCGAGTTCTTCGCAACGGAAATTGCTTCCGTGCTTGACCGCCTCGATGCGGCCGAGCGCGCAGTGGCGGATCGCCGCGACGCCGGCGTCGTCACCCTGCGCGTTGGCACGTTCGCCTCGATTGGCTCTCGCCTGCTGCCGCCGGCGATGGCCGAACTGCAGCGCCGAACCTCGGTGCGGATCGAGATCACCGAGGGTGAGCCGACCGAAATTGTCCGTCTGCTGCGCGCGGGTGACCTACACGCTGGCATCATCTACGACACCTCAGATGAGCCTGCCTTCGAGAGTCCCGACCTGAGCTCGGTGCCACTCCTGTCCGAGCCGTACCGCGTGCTCGTGGGCGAGGGGAGCGAGTGGGCAAAGCGTGGCATGCTCGACCTCACCGAGCTGACCGATGTCGGTTGGATGGCGAGCCGCGCTGGCGACGAGGCATCCGACCGCGTGCTCAAGCGCGTGTTCGGCGGCATCGGTCGGGAGGTGCGCGCGCTCGTTCGCACCGATGATGCGTACATGATCCACGGTCTTGTTGAATCTGGGCTCGGCCTCGCGCTCACGACGAGGGCTGCGGTCGACCTCGACTTCGACGTCGATCTGCGTGCCACCGTGCAGCCGCTCGGCGATCGCCGTGTATCGTTCGTGACACGAAGCGAAGGAGCCCCAGCCGCTGCCCAGTGGCTCGGGGAAATCATGCAGCGGATCGCGGCAGCGCGATCCGCGCACCAAGATTCGCACCCGTCCCGCGGTCCTCAGCCGCACCTGTGAGCGGATCCGAACACGCGAAAATGAACGCGATTCGCCACAGTTTCCCAATTGTGGAACACTTGTTCCAATCTCACCGTCGAGTAGGAGGCGAAATGACCAAGTTCGAGATTGTCGAAGCGTCGATCGAAGATGTGCTGGGTGCGCTCAGTGCAGGAACCACCACCAGTGTGGAGCTCGTTCGCGCATCGTTATCGCGGATTGAGGCGTACGACACCGGCGCAGACGGCCTCCATGCGGTCGTCGTCATGAACCCTGAAGCCATTGCTCAGGCAGAGGAATCTGACCGTCGCTGGGCGGCCGGTACTGCCCGCGCGCTTGAAGGTGTTCCCTTCACCGTCAAGGATTCATACATGGTGAAGGGCCTGACCGTCGCGTCAGGTTCACCTGCGTTCGAGCACCTCACCGCGCAGTGGAACGCATTCTCGGTTGAGAAGCTCCTCGAAGCAGGGGCAGTGCTCATCGGCAAGACCAACATGCCGCCCATGGCAGACGGCGGCATGCAGCGCGGCGTCTACGGACGCGCAGAGAACCCGTACAACCGTGACTACCTCGCAGCGGCATACGCGTCAGGGTCGTCGAACGGCTCCGGTGTCGCCACTGCAACGAGCATGGGCGTCTTCGGAATGGGTGAAGAGACCGTTTCGTCGGGTCGTAGCCCCGCATCGAACACCGGCCTCTGCGCGTACACGCCGTCGTGGGGCGTGCTGTCGATCCGCGGCAACTGGCCGCTGTTCCCCGCACGCGACGTCGTTGTGCCGCACACTCGCTCGATGCCAGACATGCTTCGCCTCCTCGACGTCCTCGTGCAGGACGACGAAAACACCCGCGGCGACTTCTGGCGCAACCAGTCGGCAGTTGCGCTGCCGAAGCCGAGCGAGCACCGCCCTGAGAGCTACCTTGCGCTCGCCGCAGACGCGTCGCTCGCCGGCAAGCGCTTCGCGATCCCGAAGATGTACCTTGGTAAGGATCCGAACTTCCCGATCGAGGTTCGTCCCTCAGTCATCGCGCTCTGGGAGAACGCCCGTGCGCGCTTCGAGGAGCTCGGGGCGACCGTTGTCGAGACTGATTTCCCGCTCATCGAGCGCTATGAGGGCAACCGTCCGGGCCAGGAAAATGTTGGCGAGCTCGGCGTGCTGCCCGAGGGATGGATGGACACCGAGTTCACCGACTTCCTCGCGTTTGGCTGGGATGATTTCCTCCGTGCAAACGGCGATCCTACGATCCCGAACCTCGGTGCGGTCGATCCTGACACGATCTTCCCGCAGCCTCCCGGCACGCTGCCTGACCGCTACGAGGAGGTCGAGGACTACGAAAACCGGTACCGCGCGACCGTCGCGTACGCACGTGCTGGCATCCCTGATCCGCGCACCCGCGATGACTTCGCCGACGGCCTCCGCGCGCTGGTGCAGCTGCGCGAAGATCTCTTCGAGACCTGGCTCACCGAGAACAACTTCGACGGCGTCGTGTTCCCTGCGAACGCTGATGCTGGTCGTGAGAATGCCGAGCGCGACGTCGAAGCTGCAGATCACGCGTGGTCAAACGGTGTCTTCTTCTCGAACGGCAACTATGCGATTCGCCACCTCGGTGTGCCGACCGTGACCGTCGCGATGGGTGTCATGTCTGACATCGGTGTGCCTGTCGGCCTGACCTTTGCTGGTCGCGCATATTCGGACCCCGAACTGCTCGCATACGCGGCCGCATTTGAGGCTGGCGGATCGGGATCGCTCCGTCAGGCACCTGCAGCAACCCCTGCCCTGTAATACCGGGCAACCTCAGTGGATAGAAACGGGGGCTGAACGTGGAACACCACGATCAGCCCCCGTTTTCGCGCCTGGAAATGAGAGCCAGTGCGCGTCACTACCGAGGGATCAGACGCCCTCAACAATTTTGATGGGTTCAGTGATCGGCTCATAGCGGTCAATGCTCTGGCCAAGCTTGCGGAGCAGCGCAGCGAGCCGCTCGCGCTCACCGCGTGACACGCCGCCAAGCATTTGTTCCTCAGCATTGGTGAGACGGGTCATCGCCGCGTCCACGAGCGTGAGTCCGTCGACCGTCATCTCAACGAGAACACCACGGCCGTCGTTGGGATCGGTGAGGCGGCGAACGAGCCCGCGCTCTGCCATCCGGTCAATTCGGTTGGTCATGGTGCCGCTTGACACCATGGTCGCGCGAACGAGCAGCTTCGGACTTTGGCGGAACGGCGCGCCGCTGCGCCGCAACACCGAGAGTACGTCGAACTCCCACGAGCTCAGGCCTGAGCGCTCGAATGCCTGCGCGCGAGCACGATCAAGGTGCTTCGCGACGCGAGAAAGGCGAGAAAACACCGCAAGTGGACCGAAATCGAGATCTGGGCGAGCGTCCGTCCAGGCGGAGATGATCCCTGAAACTTCGTCCTGTGCGTGCATGATCTCTATTATCGTCCCAACACGTCCCACGCGCATGTGCGTTTTCTGGCAGACTGTAACGCGTGCATTTCGCACGGTCCGCCTTAGTGTAATGGCAGCACGACAGCCTTTGGAGCTGTGAGGTTCAGGTTCGAATCCTGGAGGCGGAGCAACCAGGGGTAAACTGGTGGGTGCAGTTTGGTGTCCGGTGGGTGCTAAGCGGCTGCAAAACACGTTGAACGGCATTCCGGTTAGGGAAGGACCAATCAGTATGGCAGAGCACTCGCTCGCGGTCATTATTCTTGCAGCGGGTCAGGGCACCCGCATGAAGTCGACGCTTCCGAAGGTGCTGCACCCGATTGGCGGTCGCTCACTGATCGCGCACGTGCTCGACACCGCGGCTGGCCTTGCGCCAGAGCAGGTCATCGCTGTCGTGCGCCACGAACGTGAGCGCGTCGCGGGAGCGATTCTGGAGCACGCAGATGCAACGGTGATCGTTGACCAGGACGAGATTCCCGGCACCGGCCGCGCCGTTGAACAGGCGCTCGCGGCACTTCCCGCAGCATTCGACGGCACCGTTGTTGTGCTTTCGGGCGATGTGCCCCTGATCGACGTGGCAACGCTCGAGTCGCTCGTCGCTGGCCACCGTGCAGAGGGCCGCGAGATGACGATCCTCTCGGCGATCTTCGCGAACCCGACCGGCCTTGGCCGTATTCTCCGCGACGAGACCGGCGCAATGACCGGCATCGTTGAAGAGAAGGACGCAACCGACGCGCAGCGCAAGATCACCGAGATCAACGGTGGCATCTACGTGTTTGCGCGTCGTTCACTTGAGGCAGCCCTCGCGCAGATCGACACGAACAACGCGCAGGCTGAGAAGTACCTCACCGACGCGGCGAGCCGCATCCTTGCTGGTGGCGGTCGTGTTGATGCGGTTTCCACGCACGATCACTGGCTGATCGCCGGTGTGAATGATCGTGTGCAGCTGTCGGCCGTTGGTCGCGAGCTCAACGCTCGCACTGTTGAGGCCCACCAGCGCGCGGGCGTCACCATTCAGGATCCGACGACCACCTGGATCGATGCAGACGTGTCTATCGCGCCTGACGTCGTTGTGCGTCCGAACACCCACTTGCAGGGCGCAACAACCATCGCCACTGGTGCGCAGATTGGCCCCGACACCACGCTCGTCGATTGCGAGGTTGGCGAGGGGGCAAAGATTCGCCGCAGCGAGGCAACGCTCGCTGTGATCGGCGCTGGCGCAGAGGTTGGCCCCTTCAGCTTTATTCGCCCCGGCACTGAGCTTGGGTCGAAGGGAAAGATCGGCGCGTTCGTAGAAGTGAAGAACTCGCAGATTGGTGATGGCAGCAAGGTGCCGCACCTGAGCTACATCGGCGATACCGAGATCGGTACCGGCAGCAATGTTGGTGCCGGCACGATCGTCGCAAACTATGACGGAGTCAACAAGCATCGCACGGTCATCGGTGACGCAGTGCGTATCGGCTCTAAGAACGTGCTTATTGCACCGGTGACGGTCGAGGACGGCGTGTATACGGCGGCCGGTACAGTAGTACGTAAGGGAGTGCCTGCTGGCTCTCTCGCGATGAGTGTCTCCCCTCAGCGAAACATCGTTGGTTGGGTAGCCGAAAATAGGTCAGGTACCGCTTCCGCAGAAGCGGCGGAGCGAGCAGAACATGCGAAGGGCAGCGTAGAGTAACTCACATGAGCAAAATCGAGATGGCGGGTCAGAAGAAGCTCGTCTTGATTACGGGACGGGCATACCCCGAGCTCGCGGAGCAGGTTGCCGCAGAGCTGGGAGCCGAGCTTGTTCCCACTGACGCACGTACCTTCGCCAATGGCGAGCTGTACGCACGTTTCGATGAGAGTGTCCGCGGCGCTGACGCGTTTGTGATTCAGTCCCACACGAACCCCATCAATGAGTGGCTGATGGAGCAGCTCATTATGGTTGATGCCCTGAAGCGTGCTTCGGCAAAGCGCATCACCGTGGTGGCACCGTTCTACCCGTACTCGCGCCAGGACAAGAAGGGCCGTGGCCGCGAGCCGATTTCGGCACGTCTCGTTGCTGACCTCTTCAAGGCTGCAGGCGCGGACCGCATCATGTCGGTCGATCTTCACGCTTCGCAGATCCAGGGCTTCTTCGACGGTCCTGTCGATCACCTCTTTGCAATGCCCGTGCTGCTCGAGCACTTCAAGAAGACCATCGACCGCGATGACCTGTGCGTTGTTTCGCCCGATATGGGTCGTGTTCGTGTTGCTGACGTGTGGAGCGACAAGCTCGATGCGCCGCTCGCGATCATCCACAAGCGCCGTGATCCGCTCGTTCCGAACCAGGTCACCGTCCACGACATCGTTGGCGATGTGAAGGACAAGTGGTGCGTGGTTGTTGACGACATGATCGACACCGGTGGGACGATTGCCAAGGCTGCTGGCGCGCTGAAGGCGAATGGCGCTCGTGGCGTCACCATCGCTTGCACGCACGCAATCTTCTCGGGCAAGGCTACTGAGTACCTCTCGCAGGACTTCATCGACCAGGTTGTTGTCACCGACACCCTCCCGGTTCCCGAAGAGAAGCGCTTCGAGAAGCTCACCGTGCTTCCCATTGCTCCGTTGCTCGCTAAGGCGATTCACGAGGTCTTCGAGGATGGCTCAGTGACGTCGATGTTCGAGGGCGCTGCGTAAGGTTTCCTGAATGGCACAGACCCGGCACACCACATGGTGTGCCGGGTCTGTGTCATTTTCTGGGGCGAAATTATCGTGGCGTCGGAAGCGGTGCGTGCGCGGATCCGTTGCGCAGCATAGTTTTTTGATGTCAAAACATCTATCGGGCGAAAGTGTTTCGGTATCGAGACATTCCCGAGTGAAAATAATAGTTGCTTTTGGCAACTATCGGAGTAATCTTATGACTATGGAAACCGAATCGCGCGACCAATCAGTTCGAGAACTTCTCGAAGCTGTTGTTGCTCTCGTGCGACAGTGGACATCAGATAACACCCAGCTTGCATATGCGCGCGAGCTGGGTTTTGACGTTTCAGCGAATGATGTGCGGGCGCTGTACTCAATGGGTCTCGCTGGGGGAGAGTTGCGCCCTGCTGAGTGCGCAACGTACCTCGGTCTCACGCGACCTACCACGAGCAAGCTGCTCGCGCGGCTCGAATCGGCGGGCCTCGTGGCGCGCACCCGCTCATCTCAGGATGGCCGCTCAATCGTCGTTTCACTGACTGAAGCTGGCGCGGCAATGTATGCCGCATTGGTTGAAGCTGGTGTCGAACACGTCGCGCGTGCGACCGAAGATATGACTTCCGCAGAGATCACACGGGTCACTGCGGCTGCAAGCAACCTCGTGCAGAGGTTGCGCGAATAACCCAGGGAGCCACGTGGCTGCCTGGCGGCCCCGGCCGGGGGCAAGGAAGAACGTTCGCCACAAGCAAGCGTTATTTACTAAGGAGAAAATCATGGCTCGTACATATGTTGTGACCGGTTCGGCTTCGGGTATCGGTGCGGCTACTGCAAAGACTCTTCGCGATCGCGGTGACCGCGTGATTGGTATCGACCTCCGTGATGTTGAGGTAGAGGCTGATCTCTCAACCGCAGCAGGCCGCAAGGATGCAGCTACCCGTGCAATGGAGCTCGCAGATGGCGCCATCGACGGTGTCATTGCGTGTGCCGGCATCTCGGCTCCCATCGCAAAGACCGTTTCGATCAACTACTTCGGCGTGACTGAGCTGCTCGAACACCTCGTTCCCGCACTCAAGAAGTCAGACGCTCCCCGCGCAGCTGTTGTCTCGTCGATGGCGTCGCTCCAGGCAAACTCGGCTGAGCTTGTCGAGGCCCAGCTTGCCGGTGACGAGGCACAGGCGCTTGAGATTGCTGAGACTTATGTCGCACAGGGTCCCGAGGCTGGCTACACCACCTACCCTTCTTCGAAGCGAGCACTCGCTCGTTGGGTACGCCGTGAGTCGATCACCCCGACCTGGGCTGGCAATGGCATCGCGCTGAACGCGGTTGCTCCCGGCACCGTGATCACCCCGATGACCGAGAAGCTTCTCGCGACGCCCGAGGGTCGCGCGATGGTTGACGCAAACGTTCCGATGCCCCTGAATTACCACCAGCCTGCGCAGTCGATCGTTGACGTTCTCGTGTGGCTCACCAACGTTGAGAACACGCACATGGCTGGCCAGGTGATCTACTGCGATGGTGGCGCTGATGCATCGCTCCGCGGTGATGACATCTGGTCGTGGAACGACTAAGTTTCAAAGTCGTGTAAGATTGGTTGCTGTACTTCGGCGAGGGGCGTTCGCGCCCGTTATCGACGCGGTCACGGACCCTTCTGGGCCTGCTGCGTGTACACCACCGGCGGGTTACCGTCAGAGACACTGGGCGTTGCGCCCAAAAGGAAGGAAGTCCCATGACTGAGACGAACAAGCTTGTTGCAGAGCTCCGCGAGAAGTTCGGTAAGGGTGCTGCTCGTCAGCTCCGTGCTGCAAAGCGTACCCCCGTTGTCGTTTACGGCCACGGCACCGATCCCGTTCACGCTTCGGTTGAGACCCACCCGCTGAGCCTCATCATCCGCCAGGCGAACTCGATCATCGAGCTCGACGTGAACGGCAAGTCGACTCTCGTTCTCGTAAAGGACGTCCAGAAGGACGCAGTTACGCAGATCATCGAGCACGTTGACCTCCTCATCGTCAAGAAGGGCGAGACCGTCGACGTAGAGGTTCCCCTCCACATGGTTGGCGAGCCCTTCTCGGGCAACAGCGCTCTCCAGGACCTCAACACCATCCGCCTGAGCGTTCCCGCAACCGCTATCCCTGACGCAGTTCAGGTCAGCGTTGAGGGCCTCGAGGGTGGCGCACAGGTTCTCGCAGGCGATGTTGAGCTCCCCAAGGGCGCAACCCTCCTCGACCCCGCAGACCAGCTCGTTGCTCACGTCTCCGCTCCCCGCGGTGGCGCAGCAGCTGACGAAGAGGCTGCAGAGTAATTTCACACACCTCGGTGTGTGAGTGAACCCGTTGAGTGGGCGCAAGCCCACTCAACGGGTTCTTCTCGTATCTGAACAGACTCGATAGAGACGACGCAATATGTGGTGGAGACGCCGGAAAGTGACTGCAGACGTGGCGACAGACAACTGGCTGGTCGTAGGGCTCGGTAATCCGGGCGCGAAGTACGAGGCAACGCGACACAACGTGGGGCAGATGGCCCTCGATGTGCTCGCGAACCGTATGGGCGCAAAATTCTCTCCACACAAAACCAATTCTCGCGTGGCAGAGGGGCGACTCGTGCCGGGCGGGCCGAAGCTCATTCTTGCGAAGTCGAACGGGTACATGAACACTTCTGGCGGCCCGGTTTCGGCGCTCGCGAAGTACTTCGACATTGCGCCAGATCGACTGATCGTGCTGCACGATGAGCTCGACATTCCCTTCGATACCATCAAGCTCAAGACCGGTGGCGGTCACGGTGGCCACAATGGCCTGCGCGACATCGCGAAGGCGCTCGGTACTCCCGAGTTCACTCGCGTGCGTATTGGCATCGGTCGCCCGCCGGGACAGCAGGACGTCGCCGACTTCGTCCTTAAGCCCTTCGGCTCGTCTGAGAAGTCCTCGCTTGCGGTGCTCATTGAAGACGCGGCAGACGCCACCGAGCGCGTCATTACCGACGGCCTGCTTGCTGCACAGCAGCGGTACCACGGCGCAACCGGGGGAGCGAAGTGAGTCTCGCAGGGATTGAACGCTTCCTCGAAGTATCGCCTTCGTTTGTGCGCGCGCTTGCGGAGCACTCGACCGACGCCGAGTTTTCTGCGCTGGAGGGATTGCGGGCGCCGTTGCTCGCCGGACTCCTGCGTAAGCGCCGCGCTGCTGGCGACACCGGAGCCCTGCTGGTACTTGCCGCGACGAGCCGCGAGGCCGACTCGCTGCGGAGCGCACTGGCATCGCTCGTTCCCGAGGCGATCACTGCCGAGTTCCCCGCATGGGAAACCCTCCCGCACGAGCGACTGAGCCCGTCGGCTGAGACGGTTGGCAAGCGTTCGGAGGCCTTGCGCGTTCTGCAGTCAGCGGGCGCGGATCAGCCAGTCATTCTCGTCGCTTCAGTGCGCGCGGCGCTGCAGCCGATCTCGCCCCACCTGAGTAACGCACTGCCGATCGAGCTTCGCGCTGGCCAGGATTCCGTCGGTCTGGACATCATCGCTGCAGAACTCGTGCAGTACGCGTACACGCGCGTCGACATGGTCACCCGTCGAGGTGAGTTCGCCGTGCGCGGCGGCATCCTTGACGTCTTCCCGCCGACGGCTGAGCACGCGGTCCGCGTTGATTTCTTCGGCGATGAGGTTGATCAGATTCACCGCTTCGCAGTTTCGGATCAGCGTAGTGCAGGCGATCCGCTGCCCGGCATTGATCTGTGGCCGGCACGTGAGCTCCTGCTCACCGATGAGGTGCGCGTGCGCGCAGCTGAGCTGCTGCCGAAGTTCCCTGCCCTCTCGACACTGCTCGAGAAGATGGCGCAGGGCATTGCGGTTGAGGGCATGGAGAGCCTGCTCCCGAACCTCGTTCCCGGACTTATTCCGCTGACAGAGCTGCTGCCATCAGGCGGCGCAGTGGTGGTCGCGGCGCCGGAGCGCGTCGCGTTGCGCGCCGTGAGTCTTGCTGAGACGAACCGCGAGTTCCTTGAGGCAGCGTGGCACGCTGCAACGGCGGGCGGCGAAGCCCCGGTCGACACTGATAACTCTGGTCTACTCACCATGCAGCAGCTCCGTGCTGCATCAATCGGTCGCCCCTGGTGGACGATCTCGACCTTCATGCAAGACGAGGCAGAAGACCTCGGCGGTGCCGTCGAGAGTGATGCTGCGATTGCTGTGCACGGCGCGCTGATTCCGCGCCCGGCTCCTGGCGTCGAGCCGACCGCTGCCATGATGCAGCGTTTGAGCGAACGCCTGAGCGAAGGCTGGGGCGCGGTTGTTGCCGCGCAGGGCATTGGTCTGGTCGAGCGCGCACGTGACCTGTTGAGCGAGGCCGGTGCGGCGGCGCGGATCGTCGAGACCTTGCCAGAGGTGCTCGAGGCTGGCGTAGTCCACCTCGTGACCGGCACCGCGTGGCAGGGCTTTGAAAGCCCCGAAGCGAAGCTGCTGTTCGCAACCGAGGCAGAATTCTTCGGCCGTGCCGCCGCCACCGCCGCGGTGAACAGCCAGAAGCTGCCGCGTCGCCGTGCGAAGAACGTCGTGGACCCACTGAAGCTCGTCGCTGGCGACTTTGTCGTGCACGAGACGCACGGCATCGGCCAGTTCGTCGAACTGACGCAGCGCATGGTGCCGAGCGGCGTTGGCCGCGATGCAACGAAGGCACTGCGCGAGTACCTGGTGCTCGAATACGCGTCGTCGAAGCGTGGCATGCCGAAGGACAAGCTGTACGTCCCGACCGATCAGCTCGATCAGCTCTCGCGCTACGTCGGTGGTGAGGCACCCGCGCTCTCGAAGATGGGCGGCAGCGACTGGTCGAACGCAAAGAAGAAGGCACGCAAGGCTGTCCGCGATATCGCGGTTGAACTCGTGAAGCTCTACTCCGCGCGCATGGCAGCCCCCGGCTTCGCGTTCTCGCCTGACACTCCGTGGCAGCGCGAGCTGGAAGAAGCATTCCCCTACGCGGAGACCCTCGACCAGCTCACCACCATCGACGAGGTGAAGCGCGACATGGAGCGGTCAATCCCCATGGATCGTCTCCTCGCGGGTGACGTTGGGTTTGGTAAGACTGAGGTCGCGATCCGCGCCGCATTTAAGGCAGTGCAGGACGGTAAGCAGGTCGCAATGCTCGTCCCCACGACGCTGCTTGCGAATCAGCACTTCGAGACGTTCCAGGACCGCTTCGCCGGTTTCCCCGTGCAGTTGCGTGCGCTCAGCCGTTTCCAGACCGATGCTGAGGCGAAGGAAACCCTTGAGGGGCTCGCCGCCGGCACGGTCGACGTCGTGGTTGGTACGCATCGTCTGCTCTCGGACAAGGTCATCTACAAGGACCTTGGTTTGCTCATCATTGATGAGGAACAGCGCTTCGGTGTCGAGCACAAAGACGCGATGAAGAAGCTGAAGACGAATGTCGATATTCTCGCGATGAGTGCGACGCCGATTCCGCGAACGCTGGAGATGGCGGTGACCGGTATCCGTGAAATGTCGACGCTCGCGACTCCGCCGGAGGACCGCCATCCGATCCTCACGTTCGTTGGCCCCCGGAGCGACAAGCAGATTACCGCTGCGATTCGCCGCGAGCTGCTGCGCGAGGGCCAAGTATTTTTCGTACACAATCGCGTCTCATCGATTGGCCGCACGGCAGCGAAGATCCAGGAGCTCGTGCCGGAGGCGCGCGTCGCGATCGCGCACGGCAAGCTGTCCGAGCACCAGCTGGAGCAGGTCGTGCAGGACTTCTGGGAGCGCAAGTTTGACGTCCTGGTTTCGACGACCATCGTCGAGACCGGCCTCGATATCGCCAACGCGAACACGATCATCATCGATCAGGCAGACAAGTACGGCCTGAGTCAGCTGCACCAGTTGCGCGGCCGCGTTGGCCGTAGCCGCGAGCGTGCCTATGCCTACTTCCTGTTCGATCCCGACAAGCCGCTTACCGAGCACGCGCACGAGCGACTCGAAACGCTCGCGACGAACAACGAGCTCGGCTCGGGTATGCAGGTCGCGCTCAAGGACCTCGAGCTGCGCGGTGCCGGTAACTTGCTCGGCGGCGAACAGTCGGGTCACATCGCCGGTGTTGGCTTCGACCTCTACCTGCGTATGATCGGCGAGGCCGTGAACACGTTCAAGGGAGAAGACGTCACCGGGCCGACCGAGCTCGTGCTCGAGTTGCCTGTCGACGCGCACATTCCCGAGGACTATATCGAGAGCGAGCGCTTGCGCCTTGAGGCGTACCAGAAGTTCTCTGCGGCATCGCATCCGCAGGCTCCAGAGGAACACGTGAGCGTCGTCATGGACGAGCTCATCGACCGGTACGGCAAGCCGCCGGTTGAGGTCGAGCGCCTCGCTGCGGTCTCGAGTCTGCGGCGCCGGGCCGCACGACTCGGTCTCTCGAAGGTCATTGCCGCCGGTACGACCCTGCGCATCGAGCCCGTCGAGCTGCCCGGCTCGCGCCAGATGCGCATGCGTCGCATGTACCCCGATGGCAAGTACACCGAATCGACCAAGCTGCTCCAGATCCCGCTGCCCGGGGCAACCGCGTCTGCGCGGAGCCCGCTTGCGGGTGTCGGCCAGCGCAAGTTTGGCGACGAGCACGACATCGCTGCGTGGACGGGTCGCGTCTTTGCGACGCTGCTTGAGGCGGATCCGCCCCCTGCCGACGCGCCCGCCAAGTAAGGCGCGAGCGCCGCACGCCGGGAACGCAGGAGGCCCGGGACTGACGTGAATCAGTCCCGGGCCTCCTGCGTGTGCGCCGAAAAATTAGCCTGCGTTGCAGAGCTTCGCGAGCTGATCTGCGGCCGTCTGCAGCTTCGTGGAGTGATCGTTGACCTTCTCCGAGAGCGCGAGGCTCTGCTCCTGCGCCTTGGCTGCCTTGTCCTGGAGCTCCTGGACTGCTGCCGCGTCGGTCATGTCGAGGTTGCTCGTGTCACCAAGACCAGCGAGGATCGAGAAGTCGAACTCGCCAAAGAGGTCGGTGACGGCGCCGAACTCGGTCACGAAGTCGTCGAGGGGAGCCTTGACCTCTGCGTTGGTGATCTTGCTCTGCGCATCCTTGAGCGATGCAAGCATGGGATCGAACGCGGCCTTGATGTCGACGTCCTTGCCTGCGACAGCGTCGGTCATGAACGACTGCGACTCGGTCGCGAGGTCAGCCGATGCGTCGGTCAGTGTGACCTCGGCGATCTTGCACGCCTCGGCGACGCTCTGGCCGCCTGCACACGAGACGAGTCCGAGCGAGAGACCTACTGCTGCGACCGCGAGGGTGGTGCGACGAATCGAAAAAGTCATGAAATCAGTTCCCTTCAGCGCACGGCAGATAAGTTATGGAGCCGTACGTATTCAGCTTAGGGGGCTGGCAGATTCCAGCGACGGGACGCAAAAATATGGTTTCTTGTCTTTAGCGGAGAGATACAGTCTTTGTATGGTGACTCACTCAGAAACTCCTGCAAACGCAACAAATGTAGTTGATGCATTGCTTGCTGCATACGAGACGGTGCGGACCATGGTGGACACGGGCGGCTGCGCCTGGCACGCGGATCAGACCCACGCATCGCTCACCCCGTTCCTCATCGAGGAGACCGCCGAGTTTATCGACGCGATCGAGCGCGACCTGCCCGCGGCAGAAGTCGCCTCGGAACTCGGTGACGTGCTCTATCAAGTGCTGTTCCACTCTGTCCTCGCTGAGCGTGACGGCGAGGGCTATGACCTCGCCACGGTTGCTGCCGGCCTCAATGCGAAGCTCATCGCGCGTCACCCGCACGTCTTCGCAGATCGCGGCTACATGTCCGTCGACGAACTCAACGCTGAGTGGGAGCGCCTGAAAGAGGACGCCGCCGGTGAAGCGCGTGGCAGTCGGGGAGCGCTCGAGGGCATCCCCGCAGGCATGCCGACCCTCGCCCGCAGTGCCAAGGTCATCGAACGCCTCAAGCGTGCGGGCGCGTTGGACGCCGGCGGATCCGCGCCCAGCGAGCGCAGCGAGGCCGAGATCGGTGCAGACCTGCTCGCCCTCGTGCGTGAGGCGAACCGGGCAGGCGTCGATCCGGACCGAGCCCTGCGCATTGCGACAAACTCGTTCGCGACCGAGCGCCTCGCCGCAGCGGGGGAGAGTGTTACAGAATAAGCCCGAGCCTGCGGGCCTCAGCAACTGCGGCATGCCGGGTCGACGCGTCAAGCTTGCCCATCGCCGTATTGAGATAGCTCTTGACCGTGCTCTCAGCGAGATCGAGCGCGAGCCCAATCTCGGCGTTGGTGTGGCCGAGGGCGGCATGCGCGACGACATCGGTCTCGCGGCGGGAGAGGTGGATCGGTGCCTCACCAATCTCAGGTGGTCGACCGATCGCGGTCAACTGCGCCTCAATCGCGGCAAGCCGCGCCCGCAAGAGCGGATCCGTGACGTCTGAAGACAGTCCGCGCAGATCAGCGTGTACACGACGAAGGTCTTCCTGGACACGGCCGGGAAGTGCGAGCTGCCCAACGTCGCCTTCGCGTATCTCGCCGAGCCGCACCAAGACTCGATCTTGCACGCGGATCTCGGTAGCGAGCTCAGCGGCAACCGACGCAGCCGCCTGTACGAACGATGACGAAGGTGGTGCTTCGCCGCGGGTGCCGCCGTACAGCACCGCCCGTGCGGTCTCGCCAAGGACGACCGGCATCGCAAACAGCGTGACAATACCCTCGCCGAGAATCTGCGGGTCGTAGTCGTGCGTGATGTTGCGGGCAGCGGCGTAGTTCACCGCAAAGCGTGGACGCAACTCGCTCATTGCCCGACCGCCAAGGCCGCGCTGCAGCTGCACGCGCATGCCCTGAATGTCAGGGGTCCGGTTGCCGGTCACCGCGGTGACGGTCGTGCCACCGTCGTGTTCGTACCCACCAAAGGCGATCGGAAAGCGCGTAGCGTCAGCGAACGCCGCCACGGCGTCTTCGAGCGTGCGCTGTGCGGCGGGATCAGTGAGTCGCGTCATCGGAACTCCCAACTTACGGAGGTATTCCATGCTAGCGCCCAGGATCCCGGCGGCGGAAGACCCGCGGTGCACGGAATTAGCCGAGATCGTGAAAGAATGGCAGGCATGGCAGCACAGGTGAACCCCCCGCGCGGCATGCGCGACTTCCTCCCCACCGATAAGGCCCGACGCGAGCACGCGCTCAGCGTTATCAAGGGCGTGTATCGAGCCCACGGCTTCGACGAGATCGAAACGCCCGTGATGGAAGACTGGGCGCGCCTGCACGCCGGCCTTGGTGGCGACAACGAGAAGCTCAGCTTCTCGATCATGAAGCGCGCCATCAAGCCTGAAGCGCTCGCCGCAGCCGCAGAGGCTGGCGACCCCGATCAGCTCGCTGATCTTGGCATGCGCTTCGACCTCACTGTCCCGCTCACGCGTTTCTACGCGAGCCACCGTGCTGAGCTTCCCCCGGTGTTCCGCTCGATCCAGATCGCTCCGGTCTGGCGTGCAGAGCGCCCGCAGAAGGGTCGCTACCGGCAGTTCGTGCAGGCAGACATCGACATCATCGGTGAGGCAGGTCAGCTCGCAGAGATTGAACTCGTGACCGCAACCTCGCAGGCGCTCGCTGCGCTCGGTCTTGAAGGCTGCATCATCCGTGTGAATGATCGCCGCATCCTGTTCGGTCTGCTCGAGTTCTGTGGATTCCCGGCAGAGACGCACGATCGCGCACTCATCACGATCGACAAGCTCGACAAGATCGGCGCCACTGGCGTTGTCGAAGAGCTTCGCGAGATTGATGCAGCCGCTGCAGATCGCATCGGCGCGGTGCTGTCCGCAGTCGAGCCTGCGCTTGAGGGCGATGGTATTGCACTTTCGCGATCCGCCATCGAAGCCGTGCTTCCCGGTGTCGCAGCCAACGAACGTGCAGCATCAGGCATCGACAACCTTGCTGATCTGGGCGATGCGCTCGCTGGCGGCTTGCCTGCCGGTGTCGAGGTTCGCTTCGACCCGACACTCGTGCGCGGCATGGGCTACTACACCGGCACCATCTTCGAGGTCGCACACCCTGGCTCCGGCAGCTCGGTCGGTGGCGGCGGTCGCTACGACGGTATGGTTGGCCGCTTCCTCGGCCAGGACGTGCCGGCGGTTGGTTTCTCGATCGGCTTTGAGCGCGTGGTAGATCTCATCTCGCTGCCCGAGCCGGTTGGTCCTGAGGCGCTCGTGCTCGTCTACGACGCAGACGTGGTGTTTGCAGACCTGGTCTCGCTCAAGCGCGAGCTCGTCGCACGCGGTCACCGTGTGCGTCTTGAGAAGCGACAGAAGAACATGAAGACGCTGCTCGCGCGGGTTGTTGAAGAGGGCTTCGCGAGCATGGCAAACGTGCGCCAAGGCGTCACGAATGTCGACGAACTCGAGATCCGCTCACTCGGCGAGTAACGACTTCTCGCGAGACACCGTAAACTGTTTCCCGTGGGCCTACGCCCGCACATACTTTCCGTATCGCTCAGCACATCTGGGCGATGCACCCCACGCACCGGCACACATTACGAGGAGTACATGGTGGCATACATCGACGCAGTGATTGCGCGCGAGATTCTGGATTCGCGCGGCAACCCGACTGTTGAGGTTGAGGTTGGTCTCACCGACGATTCGGTCGGCCGCGCAGCGGTTCCGTCCGGCGCATCGACCGGTGCGTTCGAAGCATACGAACTGCGCGATGGCGACAAGGATCGCTACCTTGGCAAGGGTGTACTCAAGGCTGTTGACGCAGTATTCGAGGAGCTTTCGCCCGCAGTTGAGGGCATCCCCGCTGACGATCAGCGTCTCGTTGATGCAGCGCTCATGGAGGCAGACGGCACCGACAACAAGAGCCGCGTTGGCGCAAACGCCATCCTCGGTGTCAGCCTTGCAGTGGCACACGCTGCAGCTGACTCGGCACAGCTCCCGCTGTACCGCTACCTCGGTGGCCCGACCGCTTGCACCCTCCCCGTCCCCATGATGAACATCATCAACGGTGGCGCACACGCTGACACCGGCGTTGACATCCAGGAGTTCATGGCAGTGCCCCTCGGCGCTGAGAGCTTCTCGGAAGGCCTGCGCTGGGGCGTTGAGGTGTACCACTCGCTCAAGGCACTGCTGAAGGAGAAGGGCCTGAACACCGCACTCGGTGACGAGGGTGGCTTCGCTCCCGATCTCCCCAGCAACGCGATCGCGCTTGACCTCATCCTCGAGGCAATCAAGCGTGCAGGCTTCGAGCCTGGCCGTGACATCGCACTCGCGCTCGACGTTGCATCGACCGAGTTCTACGCAGATGGCGTCTACACCTTTGAGGGCAAGACCCGCACCGCGGCTGAGATGTCGGCGTACTACGCAGACCTCATGGCAAACTACCCCCTCGTCTCCATCGAGGACCCCCTGGCTGAGGACGACTGGGAGGGCTGGAAGACCCTCACCGACGATCTCGGTGACAAGGTGCAGCTCGTTGGCGATGATCTCTTCGTCACCAACCCCGCACGTCTTGCAGAGGGCATCGAAAAGGGCACCGCAAACTCGATCCTCGTGAAGGTCAACCAGATCGGTACCCTCACCGAAACCTTCGACGCAGTGCAGATGGCGCAGCGCGCTGGCTACACCGCTGTGATGTCGCACCGTTCGGGTGAGACCGAAGACGTGACGATTGCTGACCTCGCGGTCGCAACCGACTGCGGCCAGATCAAGACCGGTGCACCGGCTCGTTCGGACCGTGTTGCAAAGTACAACCAGCTCCTTCGCATCGAAGAAGAGCTCGGCGACGCAGCTCGTTACGCAGGCCGCGCGGCATTCCCGCGTTTCCAGGCGTAAGTAGCGCTAGATAAGGGCGAGCACGGTGAAGCGCTGGACCGCAGATTTTTCGGCTTGGGTGTCGAGTCTGCGTGTGAGCGGTGTCACCGTGCTCGCCGTTGTTGTCTTGGTGCTTGGCGCGTTGATGCTGAGCCCGAACATTTCGACGTTTGTGCAGCAGCAGCGAGAACTCTCACAGCTGCGTACAAGTGTTGAGGAGCACCGCGCAGCTGTCGAGGAGATCGACGCTGAGCGTGCACGCTGGAAGGACCCGGCGTACGTCCGTTCGCAGGCGCGAGACCGCCTGCTGTATGTGATGCCGGGGGAGACCCAGCTGAGCGTGATCGATGACGTGCTCATCCCCGCAGAGTCAGACGAAGAAACCGAGTCGACGCTCACGGAAACCGAGACGAACTGGGCGCGCGAATTCGGCGCCACGTTCCTCATCGCAGGCATGTCTGAGCACCCAGACAAGGCCGCTGCTGCTGAAGAAGCTCCCGCTGCAGAAGTGCCAGCCGCAGAAACCCCCGCCGAGTAAGGTCGCGCGCCTTACCCGACGCACCCGCGAACCTCGGTTCGCCCAAAGATTTTGAGACACAGGAGAAGCCACATGCCTCGCCCCCCTTACGAAGCTCCCACCGCTGAAGAAATCGCGATCGTCAGCGAGCAGCTCGGCCGCGAGGCACGTGGCGTTGTCGGAATCGCTGCACGTACGGCAGACGGCACGCCCGCTGTCGTTGCGACCTCGCCGCGCCTGCCTGATGGCTCGCCGTTCCCGACCTTCTACTACCTGTGCCACCCAGAGATCGTTGCGGCTGCATCGCGCCTCGAAGCTGCTGGCGTGATGAACGAGTACAACGAGATGCTTGCAGATGACGAGGAGCTGCGCGCTGCGTACCAGCGTGCGCACGAGCAGTTCGTGGCGGATCGCGACAGCATCGGTGAAGTTCCCGAAATCGCAGGCATCAGCTCCGGCGGTATGCCCGTTCGTGTGAAGTGCTTGCACGCACTGATGGGTCACGCGCTCGCTGCTGGCCCCGGTGTTAACCCCATCGGTGATCTCGCTCTTGAACGCTCGGGTATCTCGCACTAACACGCGATCGAATTCCCGCCGCAATAATTGCGGAAACGACTGTATCCGGGTATTAATTTCGCAGAATCGTCCGTTTTCCCCAGTAATTCTGAGGAATACGCTCCTCTGTGTATTTTTCCGGGTACAGTTGAATGTGTTGGGCGTATTATTGCGCCCGCTTCGTCTGGATAAATTGCCCGCGTGAGAGCGCGGGTGTGAACGTGCTCACAGCATCAAGGAGACTGCTTCGTGTCGAAGAAGATTCTGATCGTTGGCGGTGGCTACGCCGGTTTTTACACTGCATGGAAGCTCGAAGGGCTTCTGCGCGCCGGTGAAGCTGAGGTCGCGATTGTCGATCCGCTGCCGTACATGGCATACCTGCCCTTCCTCCCCGAGGTAGCGGCTGGTTCGATCGAGCCGCGTCACGCGGTTGTCGCTCGCCGTCGTCACCTGAAGAAGACTCAGGAAATCGCGGGCAAGGTTACTGCAATCTCGCACGCAACGAAGACCGCAACGATCACCCCGAACATCGGTGAAGCGTACGACTTCGAGTACGACGAGATCGTCATCACCACCGGTTCGGTGTCGCGTACCTTCCCGATCCCGGGCATCGCTGACAACGCAATCGGCATGAAGACCATCGAAGAGGCTGTCTACGTTCGCGACCGCATGGTTCGCAACTTCAACCTCGCAGCTCAGCTTCCCAAGGACTCGGCAGAGCGCGCACGCCTCCTGACCGTCACCGTCGTTGGCGGCGGTTTCGCTGGCATCGAGAGCGTTTCGGAGCTTCGCTCGTTCGCAACCTCGCTGCTGCGTCGTTTCCCCGAGATCTCGTTCGACGAGACCAAGTTCCACCTCGTTGAGGCAATGGGCCGCATCATGCCCGAGGTCACCGAGAAGCTTGCTGACTGGGTAGTCCAGGACCAGACCCGTCGCGGTGTTGACATTCACCTCAACACGCAGCTCCAGTCGGCTGAGGGCGGCCACATGCAGCTCTCGACCGGTGAGAACTACGAGTCGGACCTCATCGTCTGGACCGCAGGCGTCATGCCCCGTCCGTTCCTCCGCGGCACCGATCTTCCCATCGGCGCACGTGGTCACGTCATCGGCAGCCCCACCCTTCAGGTCACCACCGAAGAGGGCGAGATTGTCGCAGGCGCATGGACCGCAGGCGATACCTCGCAGACCCCCGACATCTCGTCGACCCCTGGCCCCGGCGGCTTCTGCGTTCCGAACGCACAGCACGCAGTTCGCCAGGGTCGCCTGCTCGCGAAGAACATCGTTGCTTCGCTCCGCGGCGAGGGCGTACGTGAGTACAACCACAAGAACGCTGGCGCAGTTGCAGGCCTCGGCATGAACACTGGCGTGTTCAAGTCGGGTGGCAACTTCGCAATGAAGGGCTACTTCGCGTGGCTCGCACACCGCTTCTACCACGGCCTCGCAATCCCGACCTGGGAGCGCAAGTGGCGTGTATTCGGTGGCTGGATCAGCCACTTCTTCCTCGGCCGTGACATCGTTTCGCTCGATGCTACGCAGGAGCCCCGTGCGATCTTCGAGGAGTTCGCAAGCCGCCCCAAGCCCGCTGCTGAGTAAGTAGTACGCCATGATGACCAGTCCGATGGTGATCGGTCATCGTGGCGCCCCCGGCTACCGCCCTGAGCACACTGAGTCATCGTATCGACTCGCCTGTGAGCTCGGGGCGGACGCCGTTGAACCAGACGTCGTCGCGACCAGCGACGGCGTCTTGGTCGTTCGCCACGAGAACGAGATCTCTGGCACCACCGATGTTGCGTCGCACCCTGAATTCGGTGACCGGAAGCGCACCAAGACCGTTGACGGTGTGCGCCTCACTGGTTGGTTTACCGAAGACTTCACCTGGGACGAGCTGCGTACGCTCCGCTGTACCGAACGGTTGCCGCGAGTGCGCTCGGCAAACCGCCGCTTCGACGGCACTGAACCACTGCTCCGGTTGCGAGATGTGTTCCGCATCGTCGATCAGGAGAGCTCTCGTCGGGGCCGATACGTCGACCTCGTGATTGAGATCAAGCACGCTGCGTACTTCCGTACCCTTGGTTACGACCTCGGAGCGCTCGTGCGCGCCGAGCTTACGGCGACCGGGTGGGCGGATCGTCTCCACCGCGTCACCGTCGAATGCTTCGAGTTGGGCGTGCTGCGTGAGCTCGCTGATCTTCGCGCTCAGGGCGCCAAGCTCGTGTTCCTCGCCGAAGCCAAGGGGACCCCCGCGGATGATCCGCATGGGAAGCCGTTCCGGTGGTACTCCTCCAACCGTGGGTTGCGGCACCTGCGTCAGCACGTCGATGGCATCAGCCTCGACAAGCGGGCGCTCCTCCAGCGTGCCGCCTTCGGCCGTGTGCGCGTGAGTTCGGTGGTGCGCCGTGCACACCGGAAGGGCCTGCTCGTCTTCACTTGGACGTTGCGGCCTGAAAACCGCTATCTGCACCGTCGCTTCACTGGCCGCGGCGGTCAGACAGCTCGGGGGCAGTGGGCGCGCGAGTATCGCCTGCTCATGCGGTCAGGGATTGATGGCGTGTTCGCCGATCATCCTGACCTCGCACTCGCTGTGCGCGAGTCGATTACTCGCTAGCGCTCATCTCACCCGCGAGGTTCACCGGCATGAGCGTCTTCACCTCAGCCGCGGCATAGCCTGCGTCAATGAGATAGCCCAGCTTCGCGACGGCAGCCTCGACCGTGAGGTCACCACCGTCGATGACGCCTGCGTTCGCAAGCTCGGAACCCACCGCATACCTACCGAGCCGCGCTGATCCTTGCGCGCACTGCGTGATCGCGACGACCGGCATCTCGTCTGTAATGGCGCGGATCGCGTCCCGCATGCCGGGGCGTGACGTCGGTGCGTTGCCCGCGCCGTAGCACTCAAGTACGAGCGCTGCCGGATCCGCGCTCACTGCCGCGGTGAGATCAGCCGGGGTGACCGCGGGCGTGAAGCGGTACGTTAGCACGCGGGCTGCCTCGCGGCCGTCGGCCTCTGGCCGGAGCGGAGGAACGCCAGCAGTGTTGGGATCGAGAGCGCGCTCTGCACGGAAGGCCTTGAACGCGTCAGCGTCTGCCTTCGTCGCGCGCACCGCTGGAAGAATCTCACCACCAAATGCGATGGTGACCGGCGCGTGACGGCCCGCTTTTGCAGCGACGCGGATCGCGAGACGTAAGTTGTCAGCAGCGTCAGTATCGTCTGCCGCATGGGGCAGCTGGCTGCCCGTCAGGACCACCGGGGTGCCGAGGTCAGAGAGCTCGAATGCGAGTCGTGATGCGGTGTAGGCGAGCGTGTCGGTGCCGTGGGTCACGACAACTCCGCGCGGCTTCATCGCGCCGACACGGGCACGAACTGCGCGCGCGATTTTTGGCGCGGTCTCGGCATCGGCGTTTGCGCTGTCGATGGCCGGCTGCAGATGATTGATGCGGATCTGAATGCCGAGCGGAGACGCAATTTCGCGCGCAAGATCTTCGAGGATCTCAGGGAAATCTGGATCGGGTGCGAGGCCAGAAGCGGTCTCCCGCATTCCGATCGTTCCGCCGGTGGCAAAGATCAGAATTGTCGGAGGTTCTTCAGGCGCGATGTGCATGCCCCCTATTCTCTCGCATTCGGGCCGGTTCGGGAGGGGTGTGTTGACTCCCTCCAACCCAATGTCAGTGGTCCCGCCTAAACTGAGAACCACAATGAGTGAATTTGAGCTGCTTGATCCGTCCGGTCTGCCGTTTGGCTCTTCTGCTGGTCAGGGGGCGAGTGCAGGCGGTGATGCGCTGCTTGACGGGTTGAACCCCGAGCAAAAGCGCGCGGTCATCGCGCGCGGCCCCGCCCTGCTCATCGTTGCGGGCGCTGGCTCGGGCAAGACGCGAGTGCTCACGCACCGCATCGCGCACCTTATTCGCGAGCGCGAAGCGTGGCCGAGCCAGATTCTCGCAATCACGTTCACAAACAAGGCGGCCGCCGAGATGCGCGAGCGCATTGAGTCCTTGCTCGGCGAGGGCGCGCAGGGCATGTGGGTCTCGACGTTCCACTCGGCATGCGTGCGTATCTTGCGGCGCGAGGCAGAGCACTTCGGGTATGTTTCTGGCTTCACCATTTACGACTCTGCAGATTCGCGCGCACTGCTCAAGCGCATCATTAAAGAGCTCGACGCAGACACCTACGGTTTCACGCCCGCAAACGCTGGCTCGAAGATTTCGCGACTGAAGAACGAGCTGTCTGACGCTCGCGCGTACGGCGCAACGGTGAACATGAGTGATCCGCGCGATCGAATTTTCACCGAGATCTTTACGGCCTACGAGAACGAGCTGCGCAAGGCGAATGCGTTCGACTTTGATGATCTCATTGGGCAGACGGTGCAGCTGTTCCGATCGCACCCTGAGATTGCTGCGATCTATCAGCGCCGCTTCCGGCACATTCTCGTTGACGAGTACCAAGATACAAACCACGCGCAGTACTCGCTCATCCGCGAGCTTACGAAGCCGGTCTCGCCCGAACTCGTGCAGCGCCTGGCGCCGCCTGCGCGCGCAGCAGAGGTCGATGGCAGCGGCCAGATCCCCGCGGCAAGCCTCACCGTCGTTGGTGATTCTGATCAGTCGATCTACGCCTTCCGTGGTGCAGACATTCGGAACATCGTCGAGTTCGAACGCGACTATCTTGGCGCAGAGGTCGTCAAGCTTGAGCAGAACTACCGCTCGACTCAGAACATCCTCTCGGCCGCAAACGCGGTCATCGGCAATAACTTCGACCGGCAAGAGAAGCGCCTCTGGACCGCAGAGGGCGATGGCCCGAAGATTATCGGTTTTACCGGGTACTCGCAGCACGACGAGGCCCGCTTCGTTGCCGATGAGATTGAGACGCTCCGCGGCGATGGCCACGCGTACGGCGACATCGCTGTCTTCTACCGCACGAACTCACAGACCCGTGCGTTGGAGGAGCTGTTCATTCGTTCTGCGATCCCGTATCGCATCCTCGGCGGCACGAAGTTCTACGAGCGCGCTGAGATTAAAGACGCGATGGCCTACCTGACGACCGTCGCGAACCCGTATGACCCGATCGCGTGGTCGCGCATGCTCGGCGCACCAAAGCGCGGTATCGGTCCGATGGCTGAGGCGCACCTCGCAAACTTCCAGGAAGACAATGGGCTGAACTTCCATGAGGCGATGCAGCACGCCGACGAGGTACCTGGCCTTGGCCCAAAGCTGCGTGGCACGATTCTGGCGCTCGCCGAACTGTTGCAGCGCGCTACGCGCATGGCGCTCGGTGGCGGGGCTACCGATAACCCAGAAGAAGAAGCGAAGCCCGCTCCCGTCGGCGACGTTCTCAAGCTCATCCTTGATGAGACGCAGATGATCGAGAAGCTACGTGCGAAGCGTGATCCGCAAGATGACGCGCGTGCAGAGAACCTGGAAGAGCTCATTGCCGTTGCGCGTGAGTTCGATGTTCAGCAGCCGGGTGCGGGGCTCCTAGCGTTCCTCACGGAAGTGAGTCTCGTGGCGGCTGCCGACGACCTTGACGATCAGAGTGGCACAGTTTCCCTCATGACGCTGCACACGGCGAAGGGCCTCGAATTCCCCGCAGTGTTCATCACCGGCGTGGAAGAAGGCCTGCTCCCGCACCAAATGTCGGTTGACGAGGTGGGCGGCATTAATGAAGAGCGTCGACTGATGTATGTCGGTATTACTCGTGCCCGAAAGCAGCTCTACATCACGCTGGCGTCGACTCGTGCGACCTTCGGTGACATCGCGGTGGCGATGCCCTCACGCTTCCTGCAAGAGATCCCTGAGGGGCTCATCGAGTGGCGCCAGTCGCCAGGAGAAGTGACCGGTCGTGGTGGTACTGAATCCCGTGCGCTGAACGCGCCGCGCGCCGCTGGCGGTGCTGCAGGATGGAGCCGATCCCGGAACGCAGACTCGAATGTTTCCTTCGGCCAGAACGGCCGTGGCGGTGCGGGTGCAGCCGCGATTTCTGAGCCAGCGAGCGGAAATATGCAGTCAGCGCTCGACAAATGGCGTGAGCGAAAAGCGCAGGCGAAGGCTGCGCAGGAGGCTGGCGGCGGGTTCCCGAATATGATCGGTGGCTCGAGCCATGACAACGGCGATCTCGTGCTTGAAATTGGCGATCGCGTCAAGCACGCGAAGTACGGTGAAGGCCGCGTTGTGAGCATGAGCGGCACCGGGTCAAAGCGCATCGCGCACGTCGATTTTCCAACGGTTGGCGAGAAAAAACTCCTCGTCAAACTCGCGCCGATCGAGAAGTTGTAGGTTTCATTTAAGTATGTGATCTGCGGGTTCATCGCTGCTAGGCTGGCCGAAGTCGAGCCTTTCGACGTCGAAGCAATGACGCCTCGAAAAGCTGTTTTTCGAACGACCTAAGGACAGTTACGTGGATCTGTATGAGTACCAGGCACGAGACCTCTTTGAGCGATATGGGGTGCCGGTACTTGCCGGTATTGTCGCCGACACCGCTGAGGAGGCTCGTGCTGCTGCTGAAAAGCTTGGCGGCGTTGTCGTCGTCAAGGCCCAGGTGAAGATCGGTGGCCGCGGTAAGGCCGGTGGCGTGAAGGTCGCACGCACCCCTGACGAAGCGTATGAGGCGGCTCAGGCCATCCTCGGCCTCGATATCAAGGGCCATCGAGTAGACCGCGTCATGGTGGCTGCTGGTGCAGACCTCGTTGAAGAGTACTACTTCTCGGTGCTGCTCGACCGCGCAAACCGGTCATACCTCGCGCTGTGCAGCGTTGAGGGTGGCATGGAAATCGAACAGCTCGCAGAGACGAAGCCGGAGGCGCTCGCTCGCGTCGAGGTATGTCCCGTTGACGGTATCAACGAGGCAAAGGCACTCGAGATCGCGCGCGCAGCAAACTTCCCTGAAGAACTCGTACCGCAGGTCGCGCAGGTGTTCGAGAAGCTCTACGCCGTGTACTCCGGCGAAGACGCAACCCTTGTTGAGGTCAATCCGCTCGTTCGCACAAGAGCTGGCGACATCATCGCGCTTGATGGCAAGGTGTCCATCGATGAGAACGCAGATTTCCGTCAGCCAGACCACGCTGGGTACGTCGACAAAGCCGCTGAGAACCCGCTCGAGTGCAAGGCAAAAGAACTCGAACTGAACTACGTCAAGCTTGACGGTGAAGTCGGCGTTATCGGTAACGGCGCTGGTCTCGTCATGTCGACGCTCGACGTCGTCGCGTACGCAGGCGAGCACCACGGCAACGTGAAACCGGCGAACTTCCTCGATATCGGCGGCGGAGCATCGGCAGAGGTCATGGCGAACGGCCTTGACGTCATCCTTGGCGACCCGCAGGTTCGTTCGGTGTTCGTCAACGTGTTCGGCGGCATTACCGCGTGCGATGCCGTTGCGAACGGCATCGTGGGCGCCCTCGAGAAGCTCGGTGACTCAGCGAACAAGCCGCTCGTGGTTCGTCTCGACGGAAACAACGTCGAAGAAGGCCGGCGCATTCTCAATGAAGCACATCACCCGCTGGTGATTCAGGCAGCGACGATGGACGAGGGCGCAGCAAAGGCTGCAGAGCTCGCCAATGCGGCCGACCTGGCCACCGCTCGCTGATCCGCCGACGAACGCACCGAAAGAGGCAACATCATGTCGATTTTTCTGAACAAAGATTCAAAGGTCATCGTCCAGGGCATCACCGGCGGCGAAGGCACGAAGCATGCGGCGCGCATGCTCAAGGCAGGCACCAACATTGTCGGCGGCGTCAACGCGCGTAAGGCTGGCACGACGGTGAAGCACACCTACGCAGAAGGCTGCGAGATTGAGCTCCAGGTCTACGGCACCGTCGCCGAAGCGATGGCCGAGACGGGTGCCGATGTTTCGGTCGCGTTTGTGCCGCCAGCGTTTATGCGCGAGGCAGCGATTGAGGCGATCGATGCGGGCATTGGCATGCTCGTGATCATCACTGAGGGAGTGCCGATTAAAGACACGGCTGAGCTCTGGGCGCATGCCAAGGCGACGGGGAGCAAGACGAAGATCATCGGCCCGAACTGCCCCGGCGTGATTACTCCTGGGGAGTCCCTCGCTGGCATTATCCCGGCAACGATTACGGGCAAGGGACCGATCGGCCTCGTCTCGAAGTCGGGCACGCTCACCTATCAGATGATGTACGAACTGCGTGATCTTGGGTTCTCGACCGCGATCGGCATCGGCGGCGATCCGATCATTGGTACGACCCACATTGACGCGCTCGCGGCGTTCGAGGCTGACCCTGAGACGGAAGCGATCGTGATGATCGGCGAGATTGGCGGCGATGCGGAAGAACGTGCCGCAGAATTCATCAAGGCCAATGTGACAAAGCCTGTCGTTGGGTACGTTGCCGGCTTCACCGCTCCCGAGGGCAAGACCATGGGGCACGCGGGCGCGATTGTCTCGGGCTCACGTGGCACCGCGCAGGCCAAGAAAGAGGCGCTGGAAGCGGCTGGCGTCAAGGTAGGCAAGACACCAACCGAAACCGCAGACCTGCTTCGCGAGGTGTTTGCAGCGGTCTCCCGCTAGTCACTTCTGATGCAGTGTGAGCCCGGGTTCTTTCATGAGCACCCGGGCTCACACGGTTTTTCGCGGCGCGTATCAGCTGTGATGTCAGAGGCCGCGGATAGACTCAACGCACAATGATGAGAAGCATCCTGACGGCCGTGGTTTCGGCGATCGAGGCATGTGCCGTAGGGCTTGCCGCGTTCGTCGTTATTGTTTTGGGCGCGCTCCTGGTCTGGTGGCAGGCGTTTGACCTCGCCGCAGATCCCGGTGTCGTCTTCGAAGGAGCCGCTTCGCTGTGGTCTCTTGCGTTCTTCGTGCCGCTTGGCTTTGACGTGCCGATTGAAACCATGGCTGCTCTTGGGCTTCCGCATGAGGCGCTTAAGGTCGTCTTCTCTATCGCGCCCCTTGGCGTCACACTTGGCGTTGTCGCGTTGGCAATTCGTGCTGGTTGGCGCTGGGCCGGTCGTGGCCTCGAAGCGGGTCTGGGCGGCATCGTGGGTAGCGGTCTCGGCATCGGAGTGTTTGCGACGGTCATGGCGCAGTTCTCGGTGAGCTCAATGTGGCCGATGGCCGGGCGTATCCTCATGCCAGTCGTCGTGTACCTCGGCAGTGTCGCGGTTGGTTCGCTCGCCTACGTGCTGACAAATCGCCCAGCGACGTGGCAGGCAATACTCCGTCGCACCGAGAAGCAGCTTGCAGAATTCAACGTGCCCAACGCGGCATCGTTCGGTGCGCGGTTCAACGAAACGATCTTCATCTCTGCGTTACTCTTTGTCGGCTTCGCCGGCCTCGCGGCCTGTGGCGTTGGCATCTCGCTCTTTGGTCAGTTTGCCGAGGCTATTGCAATCACCCAGGGGCTGCAGCTCGACGGCTGGGGCGTTGTGAGTATCTGGATCGCAGAGCTCCTGTACCTGCCGGTCGCTTGGATCTGGGGCGGCGCTTGGCTGACGGGGGCGAGTGTCGACCTCGGCGGTGGCGGCTTCTCTGCGTTTGGTAGCCCTGATGCGCTGCTCCCTGCGTTCCCGCTGTTCGCTGCGCTGCCCGAGGGCTGGGGCGCGCTTGGGCTGCTTGTGCCGCTCTGCGTGGTACTCCTCGGCGTCCTCGCTGGGCACGCGATCACCCGCCGTTTCGAGGACCGCTCACCGCTCTCGCTGCTTGGCCCCGTACTCAGCGCGTCTGTGCTGGTCGGCCTGGCGTGGGTACTGCTCTCGGTCATGGCTGCGGGCTCGCTTGGTCCAGGCACCCTCGCTCATGCCGGCCCGAACGGCTGGGCTGTGGGCGGGCTGCTTGCCGGCGAACTCGCGTTCGGTAGCGTCATTGGGCTCTATACGGCACAGGCTGGCGCTGGCCTCCTCAGCGGCCGAACTGACTCGCAGCACCAACACGCGCACCTGGGTGCCGCACTCACTGATGCAGATAGTGAAGGCGCGACGTTGCAGGCAGCGCGCGCAGAACGCAGCCGCACCCCCTGGTGGACGCTCGGTGATCGGGCGGGCCAGCCTGAGACCGGGCCGATTACGACCGAGCCCGGCGGTCTTCCTGCCGGCAACGCTGGTGAATACGCCGGCGCCGATGCCGACGCAGCCACCGGTGAGGACGCCGTGACTGCAGCGATCACGGATGTGGTCGCCGATGAGGCGCTGACAACGGCGGGTACAGCAGACCAGGCCGACGCACGAGCCACCGTGGTAGCTGGCGCCGAAGTCACTGACCCCGAAATGCGCGATACGGGTGATCTGCCAGCGCCGATCTCGCTGAGCGCATTCGCAGAGCGGCAAGCTGCCGAAGCTGCAGCAGAAGAAGCCGCAGCGGCCGAAGCCGCGTTCGCTGACATGGAATACCACGACAGCGGTGCGACGGCTCCGGGTGACGGTCACTACGAGACCGAGTCTCTCGCTACCGAAGACTTTGGCACCTCGTTCTTCGGCGGGGGAGACGATAACGCTGAGGCGTCAGCAGACCTTGAAGTGACAGATGAACCGCGCGAGACGCCACTCTATGACCGAGAAGCTGAGGCCCGCGCCGAGGCCGCTGCAGCAGCCGAACGTGAACTCGAGCGTCAGCGTGCAGCCGCAGGCCCCGCGCAAGCTGTCGCAGAGGAGGAAGCTGCGCTCGCCGCATACTCGTGGGACAGCGAGCCGGATGCGCCACAGCCCGACGAGGGATCTCATCGGGGTTGGCGGAAGGGTCCAAAGAGGCGCTAGGGTAAGAGGCGTTATCCACGGGAATCCCGACGCGCGGGGTTGAGAGGAAGCACGCGAGCTTCGACCGTTCAACCTGATCTGGTTCATACCAGCGGAGGAAGGAAGCCATAGCTATGCGCGCCTACAACCCCATCGTTCGTCGCTCGCTCACCGCATCAGTTGCGGCGCTCGCACTGATGTCACTCAGCGCCTGCTCAAGCGCACCCGACGCGAAGAGCAACGACGTCACCATCATCGTGCACGACAGCTTCGTTGACGGCCCTGAGTTTGAGGCGGCTGCGAGTGAAGCGACCGGCTACAACGTCAAGGTCGTCACTGCTGGCGATGGTGGCGAGCTCACCAACAAGCTGGTCCTCACCAAGAATGCGCCTATCGCTGACGCGTTCTTCGGCGTCGACAACACCTTCGCATCGCGCCTCGTCGAGAACGAGGTCGTCGATGCCTACGAGCCACAGGACATGCCCGCCTCAGCAGTGCAGTATGCGCTCGCGACCGATGGTGCTCCCGCCGGTAACGCAGACCGCCAGTTCGCGATGGTCGGTATCGACCGTGGCGCGACCTGCATGAACATCGACCCCGCCTGGTTTGCCGAGAAGCAGCTCGCAGAGCCAGTCACCTTCGAAGACCTCGCGAAGCCCGAGTACCAGGGCCTCACCGTGCTCATCGATCCGTTGTCGTCGTCGACCGGCGCATCGTTCCTCGCAGGTACGGTCGCAGCATTTGGTGAGGACGGCTACAACGCCTACTGGCAGAGCCTCGTCGACAATGACGCGCGCGTCGCGCAGGGCTGGGATGAGGCATACTACGGACAGTTCACTCAGGGCGGCGAAGGCACGTACCCGATTGTGTTGTCGTACAGCTCGTCACCCGCTTGGACCGTCTCTGAGGACGGCGAATCGACGACGACCAAGGCGCTCCTCGAGACCTGCTCCACCCAAGTCGAGTACGCGGGCGTGCTGAACGGCGCCGCGAACAAGGCGGGCGCTGAGGCAGTCGTTGACTACCTGCTGTCGTTCGAATTCCAGCAGCAGATTCCAGACGCAATGTACATGTACCCGGTCGATGAGACTGTCGAGATGCCTGAGGCGTGGGCGTCCTTCGCGCCGATGCCAACGGCTGAGCAGTCGCACGACCTGCTCCCCGCCGAGATCAAGGCTGGCCGCGAGACCTGGCTGAAGCAGATCAGCGCAACGCTCGGCCTGTGACCAGGAGTCCCTGGCGAGTTGCGGGGTGGGCGATCGCGGTTGCGATCCCGCTCGCCTTCCTCGCACTCTTCTTCCTCTGGCCGGTCGTCGCACTCATCGCGACGGGCCTGGTCGAGGATGGTCGGGTATCGCTCGCTGCGTTCGGTGACGCGGCGGCGGATCCGCGCACCTGGCGCGTACTCGGCAACACCCTCGGGCAGGCCGGGAGCGCTACCGCGATCGCGCTACTGCTCGGCTTGCCGGCAGCGTACGTGCTGTACCGCTTGGAGTTCCGCGGCCGTGGGCTCCTGCGTGGGTTCCTTACGGTGCCGTTTGTCCTCCCGACCGTCGTCGTCGGCATCGCGTTCACTTCGCTTTTCGGACCGGGCGGATCGCTCAACTGGCTCGGCCTCGACGGATCGTTCCTTGCGATCGTCCTCGCGCTCGTGTTCTTTAACATCACCGTCGTCGCGCGGACCGTCGGTGGCTTCTGGTCGCAGCTCGACACCCGCAGCGCCGAGGCCGCCCGCATGCTCGGCGCGAGCCCAGCACGCGCGTTTGTGACGATCACGTTGCCTGCGCTTGCGCCAGCGATTGCATCGGCTGCGGCGCTCGTGTTCCTCTTCTGTGCGACCTCGTTCGGTGTCGTCCTCATTCTCGGTGGACGCGAGTTCGCAAACATCGAGACCGAGATCTACCGGCTCACGGTGCAGTTCCTCGACCTGCGCGGAGCCGCCGTCCTCTCAATTACCCAATTCGTCATCATCGTGCTGGTGCTGTGGGTTTCGGCACGCTTGAAGCGCGCGGGCAGCCGCGCGGGCGAGCAATCGGCGAGCATCCGGCGCGAGCGGGCAGCTGCACGCAGGGCGCGGATCACCGACCTCCCCGTCATCCTCATCTTTGCGGCGACCGTGCTCTTCGTGCATCTCGCGCCGCTCCTGTCGCTGCTGCTGCGCTCACTGCGCGCACCAGACGGGAGCTGGAGCTTCGCGGGGTATGTGTCGCTCGTAAAGCCACACGAGACCTCGCCATTGCGGGGGAGCGTCTTTGATGCGATGGGGCTGTCGATCGGGATCGCGCTCATCGCGACCGCGATCGCGGTGCTGCTTGGTTCGCTCGTCGCGCTTGTGCTCTCGCGCAAGCCGCGTGCGGCCGGGCTCAAGCGGGCGATCTCGCTGTACGACGGAGCGATGATGCTCCCACTCGGCATCTCAGCTGTAACGCTTGGGTTTGGCCTGCTGCTCACGATGCACCGGCCGCTCGGCATCGGCATCGACCTGCGCACGTCGACCGTGCTCATCCCGATCGCGCAGGCGCTTGTCGCGCTGCCGCTCGTGGTGCGCACCATTTTGCCGGTGCTCAACAGCATCGATCAGCGCACGCGCGAGGCAGCAATGATGCTTGGTGCGACGCCGATGCACGTGCTTCGCACGATTGATGTGCCGTTACTTGGGCGATCCGCCGGACTTGCCGTTGGTTTCGCGTTTGCCGCATCGCTCGGTGAGTTTGGTGCGACGTCATTCCTCGTGCGTCCGGATGCCCAGACACTTCCCGTCGCGATTGCTGCCCTCGCATCGCACCCGGACCCCGCGAGCTACGCGTCGGCGCTCGCGGCCGCGGTTGTGCTCGGCGTGGTGACCGCAACGATCATGCTCCTCGCGGAGCGCATGAGATTTGATACTGTCGCCGCAGGCGGAACAGGAGGCGAGTGGTGATGCACCAACCGCACAACAGCAACACCGGCCTCGCGGTCGAACACGTCACCGTGGGCTATTCCCGCGATGTCGACGTGGTGAGCAACGCTTCGTTCACTGTGCCCGAGGGCGAAGTCATCGCGTTGCTTGGCGCGTCTGGCAGCGGCAAGTCGACCCTCCTGCGCGCGATCGCCGGGCTCGAACCCGTTCGTTCCGGGCGGATCACCTGGCACGACACCGACCTCGCCGAGGTCGCCCCGCACAAGCGCGGCTTTGGTCTCGTCTTCCAGGACGGCCAGCTGTTCACCCACCGCACGGTCGCAGAGAACGTCGCCTACGGCCTGCGTGTGCAGCGCATGCCAAAGGAAGCGCGCGAGGCGCGCGTCACCGAGCTGCTCGAACTCGTTGGCCTGCCAGACACCCATGCCCGCCGGGTGACCGAGCTGTCGGGCGGCGAGCGACAGCGGATCGCGCTCGCACGTTCCCTTGCCCCGAAACCGGGGCTCCTGCTGCTCGACGAGCCACTCTCAGCGCTCGATCGCGAACTGCGTGAGCGGCTGGCGACTGACCTGGCTGCGATGCTCCGTGCGACGCACACGACCGCGATTCTCGTCACCCACGACGAGAGCGAGGCTGACGTGATTGCCGACCGCGTGCTCCGCGTGCGCGCTGGCGCCGTCACCGAAGCGGCACCCGAGGCTGGCACTTCGGCAGCAGGGGAGCTGGCGTGAGCCACGGGCAGGCCGTGAGTGCCGCGGTAGCCGATCGGGTGCTGCGATCCGCGCACCACTCCGTGAACGCCGGAGTGATCTTCATCGATGGTCATTCGGGCGCAGGTAAGACGACGCTTGCTCGCGACCTGCGCGACGAATTCGCGACGCGCACGGGCGTCACGCCGCAGATCGTGAGTATGGACGAGTTGTATCCGGGCTGGGACGGCCTCGCAGCGGGCAGCGCGAGCGTCGCCGAGGTGATCACCGACGGCGCATATCAGCGCTACGATTGGCACACTGCCGCGTTTACGGAAACTCGGCAGCTCGCGACCGACCGCCTCGTGATCGTTGAAGGGTGCGGATCCATCACCCCCCACGCCATCGCCGCCGCAGCGGCTCGCGGCTGGGCGTATGCGCTGTGGCTCGCGCTCCCACAGGCGACCCGCAAGCATCGCGCGCTTGCCCGCGACGGTGAGATGTTCGCTCCGCACTGGGACGACTGGGCCGCACAGGAAGCAGCGCTCTTCGCCCGCACACAGCCGCTCGCAGCCGCCAACGAAGTAATCCATCCCGCGTGACCGGATGCGTGCGAGCAAATGCACTGCGACCACACAGGGCGCGGATCGCCCTAAGCCACACAAGGTAGACTGTTCCCGTGCTGAAAATCGCCGTGCTTATCTCTGGAAGTGGCAGTAACCTCAAGTCACTCATCGACGCCACCAATGATCCCGCGTACCCCGTGCAGATCGTGTGCGTCGGTGCAGACACCGATGCCGCTGGCCTGGCCTACGCGGCAGAAGCAGGGATTCCGAACTTCATCGTTCGTCCTGCCGACTTTGCGAGCCGCGCAGACTGGGGCACCGCGTTTGCTCAGGCGATCCGCGCCCACGATGCAGACCTCGTGGTGAGCGCAGGGCTCATGCGCATCCTGCCAGCGAACTTCGTCAACGAGTTCTCGCCGGCGCTCATCAACACGCACCCCGCACTGCTTCCGCTGTACCCGGGTGCGCACGCGGTGCGTGACGCGCTTGCCGCTGGTGCGACCGAGACCGGCGTCACCGTGCACATCATCGACGAAGGCGTCGACACTGGCCCCGTGCTGCGACAGGCAGCCGTGCAGATCGCTCCCGGCGAGATCGAAGTCGATCTCCACGAGCGCATCAAGCAGGTCGAACGACCACTGCTTGCCGACACCATTCGTGCAATCGCGGAGGGCGAGATTCGCCTTGCCGAGGTTGCAGCAGCCCACTAGACGCCCGTCACCGACCGTAAGGAATCACATGGCAGTTCAGAGCCAGGACCCGAGCCTCTACGAACACCGCGACCGCATTGAGGTGCGCCGCGCGCTCATCTCGGTGAGCGACAAGACCCGCCTCACCGAGCTCGCAGCAGCACTCAACGACGCTGGCGTTGAGATTGTTTCGACCGGTTCGACCGCGTCGACGATCCGCGACACCGGCATCCCCGTGACCGACGTCAAGGACGTCACCGGCTTCGCCGAGGCACTCGACGGCCGCGTGAAGACCCTGCACCCCGCTGTGCACTCGGGCCTGCTCGCTGACCTCCGTCTCGCGGATCACCGCAACCAGATGGAAGAGCTCGGCTTCAAGCCGTTCGAGCTCGTCATCGTGAACCTCTACCCGTTCGAGCAGACCGTCGCTGCAGGCAAGCCCGCAGCTGACGTCATCGAGAACGTCGACATCGGAGGCCCCGCAATGGTTCGCGCAACCGCGAAGAACCACGCGAACGCAGCCATCGTTGTCTCGCCGACCCGCTACGACGAGGTCATCGCAGCAGTCAAGGAGGGTGGCACCACCCTCGAGCTGCGTCGCTCGCTCGCAACCGAGGCGTTCATCCACACCGCAAACTACGACGGCGCGGTTGCGAACTGGTTCCTCGAGCAGGAAGAAGCCGGCTGGAACGCTGACGCTTCAGCCGCAGCAGCTGCTGACTTCATCGACGAAGAGGGCGAAGAGTCGCTCGACGCAATCTTCGAGTTCGACGAAGAGACCGGCGCAAAGGGCACCGTTGGCTTCGAGGTATTTGGCCTCCGCGAGTCGGTACTCCGCTACGGCGAGAACAGTCACCAGCGTGCAGCACTCTTCGCAGAGCACGACGGTGTTGGCATTGCACAGGCAACCCAGCTGCACGGCAAGCCCATGTCGTATAACAACTACGTTGACGCAGACGCAGCGCTTCGCGCAGCATACGATCACGAGCTGCCCGCAGTAGCGATCATCAAGCACGCGAACCCCTGTGGCATCGCGGTCTCGACTGAGGGCATCGCTGCGGCACACAAGCTTGCACACGAGTGCGACTCGGTATCGGCGTTCGGTGGCGTTATCGCTGCGAACCGCACTGTCACCAAGGAGATGGCAGAGACCGTTTCGGGTATCTTCACCGAGGTCGTCATCGCACCGGGCTTCGAGCCCGAGGCGCTTGCGATCCTCACCAAGAAGCCGAGCATCCGCCTGCTGGCGCTGCCCGCAGACTTCTCGCAGAACCCCCTCGAGATGCGCCAGGTTTCGGGCGGCTTCCTGCTGCAGGATGCTGACCGTGACTTCAAGCCCGCATCGGACTGGGAGCTCGCAACCGGCGACGCAGTCGACGCTGCAACGCTCGCTGAACTCGAGTTCGCATGGCGCGCATGCCGCGCAGTGAAGTCGAACGGCATCCTCCTCGCACAGGCTGGCGCATCGGTCGGCGTTGGCATGGGCCAGGTCAACCGCGTTGACTCGTGCCGCCTCGCAGTCGAGCGCGCAGGCGAGCGTGCCAAGGGCTCGGTTGCAGCTTCGGATGCGTTCTTCCCGTTCGCTGACGGTCTCCAGGTACTCATCGACGCGGGCGTTCGCGCGGTCGTACAGCCCGGTGGCTCGGTTCGCGACGAAGAGGTCATCGCTGCTGCGAAGGCAGCTGGCATCACCATGTACTTCACGGGTGAGCGTCACTTCTTCCACTAAGCCATGGGCTGGTGCTGAGCGCTAGCACTCAGGAATGAGGCGGTCGTCGGGGTTTCCCGGCGGCCGCCTTTGTGTGTGGCTTGTGCGTGGGCGTGCTGCGTGCGTATCACGGCTCGAGTGCATGACCACAGCAGCTACTCAGGGGTTCGGGAGGAACCCCATGCAATTTGGACATACGATGTGAGTATGGAAATTATCAGGGACATCCTTCTCGTCCTGCACATCATTGCGTTCGCTGGCGTTGTTGCTGGCACTGTTGGCCAGCTCCCCAAGGTCAAGGAAGGCACCGCTCGTATCAGCGGCGGCATCCTCCACAGCAGCCTGCTGCTCCTCATCACCGGTCTTGGTCTCGTCGGCATGTTCTATGCACGTGATCTCGAGCCGAACAACGCGAAGATCGGCGTGAAGACCCTCGTGCTTCTCGCGATCATCGTTGTGACGCTCATCAATAAGAAGAAGGAAAAGGTTTCGGGCGCCGTCATCGGCACCATCCTTGGCCTCGCTGTGGTCAACGTTGCACTGGCGGTTGCCTGGTAACCACGCACGAAATGTGCGCCGCTTGCTGGCGCGAGCAGCGCACTATCGCACCAATGCGCTGAGGGCCTGTTCTGGAGAAATCCGGGACAGGCCCTCACGCGTGTGTGGGGTGTGGCGCTGCGATCCGCCGCCATGCTCTTCCCGTATATATGCGATCTGCGCTACATCTGCGAAAAATAGGCGCAAACAGCATATTGACGGCCGATCGCATATGGACGGCAAGACCGGGGCGAACGCACCCCAGGAACTTACTGGCGCTCGAGCGAGCCCACCTCATTCAGCTGATCGTCAACGAAGACGAGCTTGCCGTCCTTCACGATGGCCGAGAGGTCAGGGGTGTTCGACAGCCAGGTGTCTACGCCCTCGCAGTACATGCGAGTCGACATCATGTCCTCGAGGGTGATGGTGCCGTCGTCGTGGAGCGTGTATTCGCCCGAGACGCGATTGCAGCCGTCGGTCCCCTGATAGGTGCCGGTGCCGCCTGACGCCTTCGCAATCTCGAGGCCCGGTGTGCCCTCACCCTCGGGGGTGCCCCAGGTGCCAGACACGTCAGTGGCGCTCGCCGAGCACGCGGTAAGCGTGAGGAGCGCAGTAGCACTTGCCGCGAGTGCGAGAGTGGTGAGCTTACGGTTCATCATGACTCAGAGCCTAGCTCGCCCACCCTCGCCTGCGCAGTAGTTCAGTGCGAATTAGTTGCAGATCCCCAGCGAGTGCAAAGAACTCGCGAGGGGGAGCGCGAGTTATGCGTTCGTTGACTTCGGCTGCTGCTGGGTGATGCAGTGAATGCCGCCGCCGCGTTCGAACAGCGGGCGGGCATCGATACCGATGACCTCGCGGCCTGGGTAGACCTCACGCAGTACGCCAAGTGCCTGGTCGTCAGCGGGATCGCCGAACGAGCACGCGAGCACGGCGCCGTTGATGACGACGTGGTTGATGTAGCTGTAGTCAACCCAGCCCTCTGCGTCCTTGAGTGTCGAGGGCGCGGGAAGATCGATGATTTCGAATCCTGCTGAGGTGTCGTCGCGGTACTTCTCCGCAGCGAGTCGGTTTGCCTGCGCGATGAGGTGGTCGGGGTGGTTCGCCGAATCCTGACGGTGCATGAGCAGTGCGTCGGGTGTGGTGAATGCCGCGAGGATGTCAGAGTGACCGCGGGTGCCGAAGGTGTCGTGGTCGCGGGTCAGGCCGCGGGGGAGCCACAGTGCCGACGTGGTGCCGATCGTGCGGTTGAGCTCCGCCTCGACCTGGGCCTTCGTGTAGCCGGGGTTGCGGTGCGGGTCGAGCTGGACGGTTTCGGTAAGTACGACGCGTCCGGTGCCATCGACCTGGATGCCGCCGCCCTCATTCACCATCTCAGAGTTGATGAGTTCTGCGCCTGCTGCCTCCGCGACGATGCGGCCGATGTGCTGGTCCTTGTCCCATTCGGCCCAATCCTGGGCACCCCAGCCGTTGAACACAAAGTTCACTGCGCCGAGCTTGCCGTTCTCGTCGAGCACGAAGCTCGGTCCGATGTCGCGCATCCATGCGTCGTTCAGCGGAGCTGCGAGCAGCGTGATCTGCGAAGACAGGTGCTTCTTCGCGATTGCGCTGTCTGACGGGTCAACAATGACCGTGACATTCTGGAACTCGCTTGCCGCGTTTGCGACTGCGGCCCACGTTGCGCGTGCTTCATCAGCTTCGACTTCGGTCTCACCGAGCGTGTATCCACTCGAGGGCCATGCCAACCAGAGGCGTTCCTGTTCGTTCCCTTCGATGGGCATCTTCCAGGTAGTCATGTGGTGTTCTCCTTGGAGTCTCGCGGCGCCACCTCAAAGTAGGCAAGCAGGCCGCTGAAAGACAGTGTAGTCATTCCAAAACGAATGTGATTCGAATGTGGCTGACGTGATGTACGAATTTCACGTTAGATTTCTCTAAACATCTACGTCATAATCTTTTATGCACGATGTGTGCGCGGTTTTCATAGACGAAACCTCATCCGCCAATGACGATGGAGAAATAGCGTGACGAAGAATGTTGCCGTTGAAGAAGTTTTTGCTCGCATCCCTGCTGCTGGTGAGCTAGGGGCGCCACTGGGAATCTCAACGACCGGGCCAACGCAGACCTGGCTTGAAGAGTTCACTTCAGATGCCGAGAAGGGGGTGCATACCGGTTTCTGGCGCTGCGATCCGGGAGTTTCTGAGTGGAACTTCGTTGACATGGGTGAGGTCATTCATGTGCTCTCCGGTTCCATGGTGGTCACGGAAGTGGGCGGTGAGCCTGTTGCTCTTGGTCCCGGTGACGTTGCATCATTCCCGGTGGGCTGGCGTGGAACGTGGGAGATTACTGAGCCGCTCGAGAAGTTCTACGTAATGCTCTAGTGAGTGCTGAGTGGAAAGCCGGGAGCCAACGTGCGTTGGTTCCCGGCTTTTCTGTGTCAATTCGGCGCGAGATTCATGCACAAATGCATGATTATTTGCGACCGTGACCGGATCGTATCCCAATTCTCTAACTCATCACTAGCCAAACAAAACATCTAGATGTAGGTTGTACCTGTGATTCCAATGGCGGAATCGCGCTCAACTGACGAGCCGTACAAGGGAGTACCAAAGACTATGTCAGAGAACAACGCTGTGGTGACGGAGCACCACGACGAGGACGCCGCGCATCTCGCGTCACTCGGTTATTCGTACGACGCGAAGTTTAAGCGAGACATGACCTTCTGGGGCAACGTCTCGCTCGGCTTCACGTACCTGTCGCCGATCGCCGGCGTCTACTCGATGTTTGCCATCTCGCTTGGCACGGCTGGCCCGCCCATGGCGTGGGCCGTCGTTATCGCCCTCATCGGACAGTTCTTCGTGGCGCTTGTGTTCGGCGAAGTCGTCTCGAACTACCCGGTCTCTGGTGGCGTGTACCCCTGGTCGCGCAGGCTCTGGGGCCGCAAGTGGGCGTGGATGAATGGTTGGATCTACGTTGTCGCACTCGTCGGCACGATCGCCGCTGTCTCGTACGGCGCTGCGCCATTCGTGAGCGCTGTGTTTGGTGCAGAAGCCACGACGCCGGCGATGGTGCTCATCGCGCTCGGTACGCTCGTCATCGCTACGCTGCTGAACTTCTCGGGCACGAAGGTGCTCAGCTGGGCGGCACTCATCGGCCTGATCGCCGAAATGATCGGCGCCCTGGTGATCGGTGGGTACCTGCTCATCTTCGGTCGCCAGTGGGACTTCTCGATCTTCTTCGACAACTTCGGCATCGGTCTCGATGCGCCAGGCGGCTACCTCGGTGCGTTCGCTGCGGCAGCGCTCATTGGTATGTACGCGTACTACGGCTTTGAGGCTAACGGTGACGTTGCAGAGGAAATCAAGAACCCGAGCTACGTGGTGCCCCGCGCAATGCGCGTGACGCTGTACATCGGTGGCTTTGCAACGATTTTGCTGACCTTCTCGCTCACCATGGCAGTACCGAACTTCCTTGCCGTAGCCGATGGTACGGTGGCGGATCCGATCGCGGTGCTGTTGCAGGAAGCCTTCGGTCCGGTGTACCCGGTCGCGATGCTCGTGATCGTGATCGCTTTTATCTCGTGCCTCACGAGTCTGCAGGCAGCGGCAACCCGCCTCATTTACTCGATGAGCCGTGACCACTTCCTGCCGGCGTCGAACTTCCTGTCGAAGTTCAACGAGAAGCGTGCGGTTCCTACTCGCTCGCTGCTCATGGCAGCGCTGTTCCCTGCGATTATTCTCGTGCTCTCGCTCTTCCTTGAAGATGCGCTGACTGCGATGGTGAGCTTCGGTACGGTCGGCATTTACATCGGTTTCCAGATGGTGGTGTTTGCGGCGCTCAGAGCTCGCATTCTCGGCTGGAAACCGGCTGGCAAGTTCCGTCTCGGCGCCTGGGCGTACATCGTCAACATCATCGCGTTGATCTGGGGTGTCGCTGCCGTTGCCAACATCCTGTGGCCGCGGCCGACTGGCGGCGGTTGGGCAGAGGACTATCTCCTCATCATCACCACCGTGTGCGTGATCGGCTTTGGTTGGATCTACATGCTCGCCTCGAAGGCGCACACCAAGGGTGATGCACCGGCCGGCGACGCAAGCGGTCCGATCAAGGTCGTCGCGTAGCGGTTCCACTTCAACGTGGGTGCGCCCAGCAGTTTCGCGCTGCTGGGCGCACCCACGTCCGCTCCATCCGAAAGGTTCCCATGCATCAGCTCGTCATCGACCCTACGCAGTTCAATCACCCGGATCGCGAGCAATCAGATGGCCCAGTCGTGGCCATGATTGTGTCGCTCGGATTTCCAGGCATGAATGCCGCTGCCGCGCAGATTCAGACCGCCACGACCGCGCTTGCGTTCGATGCGGTACGAGCCGCAGGCGGTCGTCCGCGACTCGTGACCTATACGACAGGAGCGCAACTGCAGCCAATCGCAGAGGTGTGCGAGCAGGCAGATGCGCTGGTGTTCCTCGGCGGATCCGACGTCGACCCCAGCTGCTACGGTTACGCGGGAGCACTGCCTGACAACCTCTACGGGGTTGATGGTCGTGGTGACGAATACTGCCTCAATCTGTTACGGGAGGCCGCCTCCAGAGACATTCCAACGCTCGCGATCTGCAAGGGATCGCAACTCATGAACGTCGCCTTCGGGGGCACGCTGTACCCAGATCTCGCGGAGTGGCAGCTCCATAAGGGCGATGGGAATCCGCTGTTCATTGATGAAGAAGTGATCCTGGAGCCAGATTCAGTGTTGGCGCAGATCTATGGCCGCGACCGATTGACCGTCCGGAACGGTCACCATCAGGCCGTTGCAGAGGTGGCGCCCGCGCTCGCTGTCATGGCACGCGCGCACGATGGCATTGTTGAGGCGACGAGGCACCGCGTGGCCTCCTGGATGGTGGGGGTGCAGTGGCACCCAGAAGAGCCTGGCGGCAATGTGGCGGATCGCGACCGCATCTTTGCCGAACTCGTCGCGCAGGCGCGTTAGTCGCCGATGAGTCGGTTCGCCGCGAACATGATGTGCGAATCGAGTACGCGGTGACCTGCTGCCCAGTCCTCGCCGAGGAGACTGCCCACGCGGTCGATCCGCTGGCGCACGGTGTTCTCGTGCACATGCATCGTGCGCGCGGTCTCTGACACTGATCGACCGGAATCAAGGAATACCGTCGCCGTGTTCACGAGCGCGGTTCCGTGGGTACGGTCGTACTCGATGACCGGCCCGATGAAGTCTTGAATTGCCAATCGCGTTGGCTCGATCGTGACCTTGGAGAGGAACGCGCCGATTGCCCCAAACGTGAGCAACGAGACAAGGGTTCGCGGGTGGTTTGATCGGCGTGCTGCTTCGAGCACGCGATTGAGTAGCGCAAACTCGTCTGGCACGACTTCGAACATGTGGAGTGCGGGGGAGTGCCCGACGAGCATCGAGCCCCAGTGTCGAGCGCCGCGAGACTCAAGCTCGGCCTGCACTCGTTCAAACGCAGCCTCTGGCGCAAGTGCAACGATCTGCTCGCCGATTTGTGCGTGTAACAGTGTCACGCCGAAGTTGAGCTCCAGGCGGTGCTGGAAGTCTCGGAGCGACGACTCTGCGCCATCAGCGATGAGGATTCGGTACGGGTGGCCCGTCATGATGCCGAGCTCGCTGAGCTGCGTCACGACGGTCACATCGAGACCGCCGGGTGGCGGCGAGAGTACCTGCTGAATGAGCTCTTTTCTGCGGCGTGCGAGGTCGCCGCGTTCGCGATCCTGCGCGCTCAGGAAGACACCGAGCACGTGAGCACAGCGACGCAACACGAGTTCATCGCTGTCGGAGATGGCGCCCTCAACCATGACCGCGCCGACGAGTTCGCCTCGTCGGGTCGCGGCCATGATGGTCTGTTCGGTGCCGCCCTCGCGCATCACGCTCATGGGGTCACCGGTTTTGGCTGAAAGGGCAAAGAGTGGGCGTTCGCTGTCACCGATTTCTGCAGCGGCCTCGCGCATGTCGAATCGGACGGTCATGTCGACCAGTTGTGTCTCGCGGCCAATTGCACGCTCCATGCCTGAGCGGAGTGAGGCAAGGCCGCCACCGCCGGCAATCGCGTCCATGAGTGACTCGTCCGCGCTCGTGATTCTGCGTTGCGTTTCGAGTTCGCGTTCGCGTTCGGATGCCGAGCCGCGAAGCTCGGTGAGGGAGGTGGTGAGAGAATCGACGCGATGCATGTTGTCGATCGCAACGGTGGCAATATTCGCCAGGGTCTCCGCGATAAAGACCTGCTCATCAGTGAACTTTTTGGCGAATCGGTTCGCGACGAGAAGTGCGCCGATGACCTTGCCGCGTGACTTCATTGGCGCACCAAGAATGGCTTTGACGCCTTCAGCTTCGACGACCCGGTCGACTTCGCTGTCGTGTGTGAGGACAGTGTCGGTGGCGTAATCGCTCGTCTGTGCCGGGCTGCCTGACTCTGCAACGCGACCAAGCACGCCGGCGCCGAGTGGCATGCGGAGTGTGCGATATGCGTCGGTGCGCACTCCCGCGGTTTCCACGATGTGTGTGAAGCCGCTGCCGTCGGTGCCATTCAAGCTGATGTACGCCATATCGACATCGAGAAGCGAACGGGTGCGGGCAACGAGCTGTTGCAATGCAGCCGAATCATCACGAATCGCTGTGATTGCGATAGCGAATTCAGAGATTGAGCTCGTGAGTCGCTGCTGTCGCCGAGCCCATTCGATGAGCGAGTCGTAATCAGCGGGTGGCGTGTCGGCGGTGATCATGTAGAAAACTCTACATTCGATCAAAAAGAATAGATAGTTGCACACATGGTTTGTGAAAAGTGGGCGGCATTCTCGTAAGTGTTAACGGCGACGCGGTCGTCGTTCTCAACACGAAGCACAACACGAATCAACAATCAGGAGGCGACGATGAGCGGCACAACGACGACGCGCACCATCCGTGGCGCAGTGTTGAACCAGTTGGGCGCAGAGGCTCCGTACAGCAGGAGCCGTCCCATCACCATCGATGCGGTTGAACTCTCTGGCCCCGCAGCAGGAGAGGTTCTCGTTCGCATCGAAGCAGCGAGCATCTGCCACTCAGATCTTTCGGTCGTAAACGGGTCGCGTCCGCGTCCCGTTCCGATGCTCCTCGGCCACGAAGCAGCAGGCATCGTCGAAGAGATTGGTGACGGCGTCACCGACCTCGAACTCGGCCAGCGCGTGGTACTCACCTTCCTTCCCCGCTGTGGCGAGTGCGCAGAGTGCTTGACCGATGGTCGCCTGCCGTGCTCGGCAGGGTCGAAGACCAACGAGGTCGGCACGCTCCTTAGCGGCAGCGAGCATCTCACCCGCGACGGTGAGAGCGTGAAGCACCACCTTGGTTGCTCGGGCTTCGCAGAGTACGCGGTTGTCGACCGCCGCTCGATCGTTCCGGTCGGCAGCGATGTTCCCGCAGATATCGCAGCGGTACTTGGTTGCGCAGTGCTCACCGGTGGCGGCGCAGTACTGAACGCGGCGAAGCTTACTTCGAACCAGTCGATCGCGATCGTCGGTCTCGGCGGCGTGGGCATGGCCGCGCTGCTTACTGCGCTTGCGGTGAAGCCGAACAAGGTCATCGCTGTTGATGCGAACGAGCAGAAGCTCGAACTCGCAAAGGAGTGGGGCGCCGACGAGGCGTACACCCCGCAGCAGGCAGCAGAAGCTGGCATCATCGCCGATGTGGTGATCGAAGCCGTAGGTCACCCCCGCGCATTCGAGACCGCGTACAAGATGATCGGCTTCGGCGGCACCCTCGTGACCGTAGGCCTCCCGGCTCCCGGCGCAATGAGTGAGATCGAGCCGTTGAAGCTCACCGCTCGCGCACAGTCTGTCATCGGCTGCTACCTCGGTTCGGCCGTTCCTAGCCGCGACATTCCCAAGTTCGAAGAGCTCTGGCGTGCAGGCGACCTGCCGCTTGAGCGCCTCATTAGCGGCACCATCGAACTCGACGAAATGAACGAGGGCATGGACGCTCTCGCTTCAGGCAACGTGCTGCGACAGATCATTCGCATGCCGGCAGCCACCGCATAACTTTTCAATTCTTCTCTTCATCACGTAGTACCTCAAAGGAAATAATCATGAGCACTCCTCAGCACTTCCGCGTAGCAATCCTCGGCTCCGGGTTCGGCGGCCTCGGCATGGCAGCACAGCTCGTTCGCGCAGGCGAGAACGACTTCGCTGTCTTCGAGAAGGCAGGCGCAGTCGGCGGCGTATGGCGCGACAACACCTACCCCGGCGCAGCTTGCGACACCCAGGCACACGTCTACTGCTACACCTTCTTCCCGCACCTTCGCGTGTCGAAGATGTTCGCAGGCCAGGACGAGATGCTTTCCTACCAGGAGCAGCTCCGCGATGCATTCGGCATTGAGAAGCACATGAAGTACAACTCGGAGATCACCGAGGCACGCTGGAACGAAGAAGAGGCTCACTGGGTCATCTCGCTCGCAAACGGCGAACAGTACACTTCTGACTTCTTCGTCCCGGCTTGGGGCCAGCTCAACGCACCCAAGATTCCGAACTGGAAGGGTCGCGAAGACTTCAAGGGCGAGCAGTTCCACTCGGCAAACTGGCGTCACGACATCGATCTGACCGGCAAGAAGGTCATCTCGATCGGTTCGGCAGCTTCGGCAGTACAGTACGTCCCCTTCGTTGCAGAAGAGGCAGGCCAGCTCGAGGTATTCGCTCGTTCGGCAAACTACATCTTGCCCCGCGACCAGATTGAATTCACTGACGAGCAGCTCGACGCATTCGAGAAGAACCCCGAGATCTTCGAGGAGTCGCGTCGCGCGATCCACGATCTCCGTGAGGCTGGCTTCGAGCGTACCCGTCTGAACACCGGCGGCCAGGCTGAAGGCGCGAAGGAGTCGCTCGACTACCTCGCATCGGTCATCGAGGATCCCGAGCTCCGCGAGAAGCTCACCCCGACCTTCGAGTTCGGTTGCAAGCGCATCCTCCGTACCTCGGCGTACTACCCGACCTTCCTCCGCGACAACGTCACGCTGGTCACCGAGGGCATCGACCACTTCACCGAGAACGGTATCGTCACCACTGATGGTGTTGAGCACGAAGCTGACGTCATCATCTACGGCACCGGCTTCTACTCGCAGAACTTCCAGGGCAACATCCAGATCATCGGTCGCGACGGCCTGAGCCTTGCTGACCGCTGGGGCACCGAAGACGCAGAGGCATACGTTGGCCTCACCGTCGACGGCTTCCCCAACATGTTCCTCATGTACGGCCCGAACACCAACCTCAACCATAACTCGGTTGTCACCATGCTTGAGATCCAGCAGGCATACGTGCAGGACGCGCTCGCAAAGACCGCTGGCATCGAGAAGGTTTCGGTTGACGTTCGCCGCGAGCGCCTCGATCAGTTCAACGAGGCAATGCAGGAAGAGATGAACGGTTCGGCGTTCTCGAGCGATTGCTCGAGCTGGTACAAGAACTCGAAGGGCAAGGTCATCAACAACTGGTCTGGCACCGTTGAGGAGTACCGCTCGCTCGCAGGTGAGTTCAACATGGACGATTACCTCGTTCGCTCGGCAGTTCCGGCAGCGAACTAATGACGATCGTTCCGATCAACGTGGTGGCCGCGGACCAGCGAGAGCTGGTCGCGGCCTTCCGCGCATCCGGGGGCAAGTCGTTCCAGGACGCGGAAACGATGGCGATCTCGCGCCAGAACTATGAGGTCTCGAGCAAGGCCAACGGTCTTGCTCCCGACCCCATCGCGCACGTCGAAGATGTGACGGTTGGTGCGGGCGACGAGGCGTTCAAGGTCCGGGTCTACGATCCGCGCCCCGAACGTAACGCCGCTGACGGCGTGATCGTATTCGCGCACGGTGGTGGCTGGGTCATCGGCTCGCTTGAGACGCATGATTCTGCGTGCCGACGCCTGGCGACGCTGACCGGTCTGCCCGTTGTTGCGATTGATTACCGCCTCGGCCCAGAATTCCCGTTCCCCGCGGCACACATTGACTCTGCGCTCGCAGTTGCGTGGATTCGTGATGCTGCTGCCGAGCGTGGCTGGGATGCACAGCGGATCGTCACCTGCGGTGACAGCGCCGGCGGCGGCATCGCGACCGCACTTGCGTTTGAGCCCTCGATGCAGGTCGAAGGCACGACGATCGCGGCTCAGGTGCTGTTGTACCCGGTGCTTGATCTGTCAGCTGAGTCTGCTGGGTACGCACGTATCACCGAGGGCTTCCCGCTCACGGCAGACACGATGCGTTGGTTCGCTCAGGAGTTCCTTGATCCGGCAACGGCAGACGCGGATCGCGCAGACCACCGTGTCTCGCCGCTGCTCGCAGCGCGAGAACCCGGTGCGCAGGCGCAGCCGCCGGCGTGGATCATCACGCTCGGACTCGATCCGCTCGCGGATGAGGCGCTTGAGTACACGCAGCTCCTTGCGACCGCGGGTACGCACGTTGAGCTGACGCACTTGCCTGGCAATGCACATGGCATCTTCACCTCGGCTGGCAAGATCCAGGCCGGTGAAGAGCAGCTTGCTCGCGCAGCGGAGTTCATCACTCGTATGGTGTGATGCGCGCCGCGTATGTGGCATGAATGAGTGAGGGGCTGGGCGCCCGTAGAGGTGCCCAGCCCCTCACTCATTCGGTGTGCGGGTTACGCTGCAGCTCGGAGTTCCGCGAGCGCTTCAAGCACGCTGGGAATCCAGGCGATTGCCACGTCACTTCCCATGTCCCACGATGATGCGTCATGACGTCCGTATTCGCCGACGCGCGTGGCACCCTGAGCGGTGAAGCGGCGGTCAATGTGCTCGCTGCCCTGACTGTAGGTCTCCTCGTAGAAGGTGTCGCCGAGACCAAACATCGCGTACTGGAGCCCGGTGAGGTCTGGCAGTACCTGGTCGAACGCTTCAACAAAAGGAATCGCGGTGTTGGGCAGGTCACCCTCGCCGTGTGTGGAGCAGATCACGATGGTAAACCGGTCTGGTGTGAGGTCCGCTGGGTCGAAGTTCTGGAGATCGTGGACCGCAACATCGTCGTTGGAGTCGCGCAGATGCTCGCCGAGATCTTCTGCAATGAGTTCTGAGTTTCCGGACTCAGTGCCGTAAAGAACAGTGAATTTCATGACTGGTTGGTTCCTTTCGAGGAGGCGTGAAGTGTCTGAATTACCCGCGGGCAATCTTGACCATGTACGTGTGATCGGGAAGCTTGTTGCGTACGCGATTCGCGAGCGCAGTGTTGCGTTCGTGCGCATCCAAGCGAAGCCAGTCGTCGTAACTGACGGCGCGTTCGCGTACCGTGTCTGGCAGCCCAGCGAATCCGGTCTTCCCGGCTGGGGCGAGTGCGCCGCTCTCAATATCGGCGAGCATTTCGTCAGCGACACTCTTTGCGCAGGCGCGATTTTCTGGAATCGCGCCGTTCGGGCCACGCTTCGCCCAGCCCGTACGGTACAGGCCGGCCGCCAGGCGGCCGCTCGCCGCCGGCGTTGCCGTGAGCGCGCTCAATGCGTCATCGGCATCAGGCGCAAACCCGACCGCGGTGATGACCGATGTTGCCGGGACCACTGTGGTCTCGCTGCCGAGCGCAAACTCGACACCGGTCACGTGATCCGCGCCAAGGATGCGTGTGGGGGTCGCACCGAAGAGCACGTGCACCTCGGGGCCAGGCGCCGGCGCGCGATCGGGGGAGAACAGGTCGGCAAAAGCGGCGGATCGGGCAGTCGCTGTGCGGTCGGCATCGGGGGCAGCCGCGGTCGCCGTCGTCGACGAATAGTGCGCGCGGGGGAGTGTGGCCAGCTCCTTGATCATCTGCGGATCGCCCTTGGACTCTGCGGTGCGCGATCTGCTCGCGAGTGTCACACGCTGCGCGGGAGCAGACAGGTAGGCGTTGAGATAGGCGTCGTTGACATCGCTCGCGTCGTAGCCTGCAGCATCCTTGACCAGAAAGCGCAGAATATCGAGGGCAACATTTCCCGCTCCAATGATGACGACCTCCGTCCCAAAATCTGGTCGGAGCGCTGCCGATGCCGGGTGCGAATTCAAGGCGCGCGTGATCTCGCCTGCGCCGAGCACGCCAGGCAGTTCGGCGCCTGGAATATCCAGTTGGCGGTCAATCGTCAGGCCAGAAGCCAAGACGACCGCATCGAAGTTCGCCTGCAGGTCTGCGAGCGAGAGATCTCTGCCGACCTCGATGTCGCCGGCAAAGCGCGCGGCGCCACTGGCGAAGAGTCGTTCGAACTGGCGCGTGATGGCTTTGGTGTGCTGATGGTCTGCGGCGACGCCGTAGCGAATGAGGCCGAATGGCGAGGCCAAACGATCAAAGATGGTGATGGTGCTTTCTGGCAGACCGCGCGAGAGCGCCTGGGCAAGGTAGCAGCCGGAGGGGCCTGCCCCAATGATCGCGATGTGCAGGTTCGCAGGTGACGACATCTCTAGCTCCTTTGCTTGAGTGGTTCGCGTGCAATGGCACTAGTGTACCCATAAAGATTCATTCGATGAATGTTTTATTAACTGAATTTCCCATTGGGCAAAAGTTTCGTTGAATTTACTTGCAATCTAAAACATTCATGGATAGCTTATTGCTGACCGGCCGCAATGACGCGACGGCGGCCGAAGCACGATTTATTCGACAAAGGAGTACGAATGACTGGCCAGGATACCCACACAGACGTGCCGTATTTGGACATCGCTTCACCCGCATTTGCGATGAACTCTGAAGAGGTCCGAGATGCGCGTGAACGTAGTTGGTACGCAAAGACCAACTACGGGTACGGCATTCTGCGGTACAAGGAAGTCACCGAGCTGCTGAAGCACCCGAGCCTGAACCAGGGCAGCGCAAAATGGCCGGAGCACCACGGGGTGCACACCGGCATCTTCTACGAGTGGTGGGCGAAAAACCTGCTCGTGCTTGAGGGAGACGAGCACCACCGCATTCGCCGACTCCTGAACCCCGCATTCTCGCCAGCGGTTGCACGTCGACTTGAGCCAGAGTTTGCTGACATTGCAAATGAGCTCATTGCGGAGATGAAGGCGCTGCACGCGGCAGGGGAAGAGGTTGACTTCGTCGCGGCGTTCTCTGAGCCGTTTGCGACCCGTGCGCTCTGCGCAATGATGGGGCTCGATCACAAGCATTGGAAGTTCATTGCATCTCGCGCGAACACGGTCGGTTACGCGCTGAGTGTCTCCATCAAGGAAGACATCGAAGCGATTGATGAGGCAGTGAAGGAACTCTACGACTTCGTTGATGAACTCATCGAGGAGCGCCGGGCACACCCGGGTGAAGATGTCGTCTCGCGCCTGGTGCAGTTCTCTCAGGCAGACGACAAGCTCACGACCGAAGAGTTGCGGAATGCACTCGTGCTCATGCTGTTCGGTGGCATGGACACCACCCGTAACCAGATCGGTCTGCTCTTGCAGACGTTCATGCGCAACCCCGAGCAGTGGGAGTTGCTCGCAGCGGATCCCGCGAAGTACGCAAAGCCTGCGCTCGAAGAAGGACTGCGTGTGAACCCCACAACTCGGTGGGTGACACGCGAGGCAAACGAAGACTTTGAGTTCAAGGGGCTGCAGATCGCAAACGGCACCACGGTGCATCTCTTCACGATGTCGAGTGGCACCGACCCCGAGGCCTACCCGGACCCTGACATTGATCTCAACGCGACGGACCGGAAGCAGCATCACACCTTCGGCGGCGGCGTGCATCACTGCCTCGGTCATTACATTGCGCGCGCGGACATGAGCGTTGCGCTCCCGCTGCTCGCCCAGGCCTTCACCGATATCACCTGCCCCGGTGGCGATGAGTGGCTCCCCGACTCGGGAAACCACGGACCGGTCAAACTCCCCATCACATTCTCCGTACGCTAACGACGCGACACGGCATTACGAACCTTCCAAAGACGAAAGGGACCTCATGTCTGATCTGAAAACGGGTGGCAGCTTCGGCGCTGCCATGCGTGAAATTCTCGCGGATGACACAGCGTTCGCGCGACATCAAGCCGCAAACCTGCGACCCGAGGTCGTGCAGGCACTCAGTGACAAGATCCGCGAAACCGGGGTGAAGTACATTTACTACATGCTCCCGACGCTGGGGGCGCGCACGGTCGCAAAGGTCGTGCCAGCAGAACTCTATGAGCGCATGTTGAAGAAGGGCATCGCGTTTCACCGCACGGCCCTGACTGACCTGCAGACGAGCCGCGAGGGCGAGCTCATCGGTGGTGGCGTCGACGCACACGAGTTCTGGGGACTTCCCGAGCCAGAGACCTTCCAGGTGCTGCCCTGGGATACTGAGGTCGCTCGTATCTTCTGTACCGCGTACGATCCGCCCCATCTTGGCGAGGGCGGTGGCCGGCTCGTAGCGCTCGATACTCGTGCGCTCCTCAAAGCAGCGATGCGTGGCTTCACCGAGCGCACCGGCCTGGAGCTTCGTTCGGGTCTCGAGCCAGAAATGACCTGGATCGGTCCCGGGATTGAACCAGTCTCGAAGGAAGACCAGAGCCCCGCGTACCAGGTCGAAAACCTTGAGAGGATGCGCCCGGTCTTCAAGAAGGTGTACGGCTACGGCAAGGCCCTCGACTTCACGATGATCCAGGGTGACTATGAAGACGACGGACAGATTGAGCTCAACTGGGATTACGATCGTGCCGACCTCACGGCAGAGCGTATGACCACCTACCGTCAGATCTGCAAGCAGACGGCGCGTGAGCTCGGGCTTCAGGCAAGCTTCATGGCGAAGCCGTACAACGGCAAAATGGGTAATGGCTGCCACCACAACCTCAGCCTGTGGAAGGTCGACGGCGACGGCCCAGCAGAAAACGTCGTTGAGGACGGTCGCGTCGAACTGCACGCGACGGAGCTTGCGCGGCACGCGATGGGCGGCATGCTTCGGCACACCCCCGGTTCGATGCTGGTGATGGCATCGACTGTGAACTCGTACAAGCGTTTCTGGGACGCTGGCCAGTTCGCGCCGTCGGGAGCCGATTGGGGCCTCGATACCCGTGGCGTTGCGATCCGCATTTCTGCCAACGGCCGTATGGAATACCGCCTGCCAGACGCGAGCGTGAACCCGTATCTCTCGCACCTGTACTTGCTGGCCGCAATTGAGCACGGTCTGGAGTCGCGGATCGATCCAGGCGAACCAGGCCAGCTCAGCGACGAGGCCAACGGTGGCCTCGTGCCGAACACGCTCGGCATGGCGATCGAGGCGTTCGAGGCAGATGAGTACCTCATGAACGCAATGCCAGAAGAGCTGACACGTATCTTTGTGCAGCTCAAGCGTGACGAATGGGCCCGCTATTGCGGAGTCATTACACAGTGGGAATTTGATCAGTACTGGGAGGCAATTCCGTGAGCACCAACAACGAACGAATCATCAAGCTGGCATGCATCGACTCAGAGGCGCTGCCCCTGTTCTCGAAAAGCCAGGACGGGAAGACCCGTGGGGGATACGAGCCGGAGGCTGCCGCGCTGGTCATGTCGCGGCTCGCGGGCGGCGCGGCAAGTGTCGAGTGGGTGATGGTCCCGTGGGACGACATGATCCCGACCGTGCGCGCCGGCGGCGCCGACGCGGTCTGGTGCGGTCAGGGTATGACGCCAGAGCGCGCAGCACTCGTTGATTTCACCCATCCGTACGCTGTATTCAATGAGACGTTGATCGTGCGAGCCGATGACCCGGCACGCTCGGCCGATGATCTCGCCGGCTACAGGATCGGCGCGATCACCGGATCGACGAACATGAAGCTCGCCGAGACCTTCCCCGGTGTCGAGCTGGTGCACTTTGGCGCGAGCGACGATGTCTTCAAAGACATGATCGAGGCGACCCGGTCGGGCGAGGTCGACGGCTTCGTTGATGACGATGTGGTGATGATTCCGCTCGGGCAGGAAGATCCTGACTTCGTTGAGGCATTCACCGTGCTCACGGGGAACCGGTGGGGCATCGGCGTCGCACCGGGCAACGATGAGCTACGAGCCGAGATCAACGCGGCGATCGAGTCGGTCATCGCAGATGGCTCGCTCGAAGCCGTCTGGAAGAAGTGGATGCCGTTGCTGCCCTTCCCACTGAAGAACGCGGAGTAAAAATGCAGCACACGAAGGCGCAGGCGGTGCCGCGAATCGGCGTAACGGGCATGTGGTCTAACCAGGTGCACGGGCTCCGATTCGACGGCAGCGCCGTCGCCGGCGCGGTACTGAAATCAGTGATCCGCGCCGGCGGCGAGCCGCACACGCTGTTTGCGCTCAGCAGTCTCGAACCAGCTGAGCGCCTCCTCGGGCTCGACGCGCTGCTCGTGCCTGGCGGAGCCGACGTCGCACCTGCCCGCTATGGCGAGGCAGCAGGTGACGCCACGCTCACCGCTGACTTTGCTGAGCAAGACGAGTTCGAAGCCGGGCTCCTCGCCGCAGCGATCGAGATGGGGCTTCCCGTGCTTGCGATCTGCCGCGGATTCCAGCTCCTCAACGTCGAGCAGGGCGGCAGCCTGGTCCAAGATGTCGCACCCGACAGCGTGCATCGCAATTCGGTACACGACGTCACGCTCGAACCCGACTCACGCATGGCAGCCGTGCTCGCATCGACGCAGCTGCCGGTGTCGTCGTATCACCATCAAGCGATTGGGCGGATCGGTGCCGATCTCCGCGTGGTCGGTCGCGCGCCCGACGGCGTAGTTGAAGCATTTGAGCATGTGGCTGCACCAGTTTTGGCAATGCAGTGGCATCCTGAAGACACCGCCGCTGAAGACGGGCGTCAGCAAGCACTCTTTGACTGGCTCGTCACCAGCGCACAGCGCTACCGAGAGGAACAGGGACGATGACCGCACGCGTACTCGTTGTTGAGCACCAGAAGAACGCTGGCCTTGGCCAGCTCGCGCCGCGTTTGCGCGCAAACGGCCTCGACCTTGTCACGGTTGGGCCAGACACCGGCGAGTCCGTGCCTGACTCACTGGACGGATTCGACGCACTCATCGTGCTCGGCGGCGCAATGGGGCCAACAGAGGATGAACGGGCGCCCTGGCTTCCAGCCACTCGCGGGCTCATCACCGAAGCAATCGACGGTGAGATCCCGATGCTCGGCATCTGCCTCGGTGCGCAACTGCTTGCGACGGCGGCCGGCGGTCATGTCCGAACGATGCCTGCCGGCCCAGAAGTTGGTCTGTGCAAGGTGGAATTCGCTGAGTCTGCGAGCGCGGATCCCGTATTCGGAGGTATCGCAAGCGCATCGCTTCCGGTCGTGCAGTGGCACTGGCTCGAAGCTGACACCCTGCCGCTGAACACCGAGGTCCTGGCCTCAAGCGACGCGTGTGCGAACCAAGCATTCCGCGTTGGATCGGCGGCATGGGGCGTGCAGTTCCACCCAGAAGCGCTTGGCCCGACCGCAAGTGACTGGGTCGACGAGGATCCCGAAAGCCTCGATGAGTTGGGGCTCGATCCGCGCCAGATTATTGCAGCGGTCACGGACGCCGAGCCTCGGCTCGGAGCGGCGTGGCTGCCAATTGCGGATCGCTTCGCAGCGGTCATCACCCAGGCACGCTAGGCGGCATCACACAACACCGCGAGACCAGCACCACACGTGCTCATCAGCTACTCGGCAAGCAGCAGTTCAAGCCCGATACTCAGCGGTTCTACCGACACCCGGCGGAACCCAGCAAGATCGTTGGGGACCTGCGCGCCGGGCAGGTAATTCGCCGAATTGCTGATGAGCACGTTGTTGTGTGTGCCAATAAGAATCGCGTCAGTGGGGCATCCGAGCAGCAGCGGCAGCAGGCTCTTTTCGAGGTCTGCGAGCTGAATATCGTTGCCGACGACGCCGATGCGAGTACCGTTGAGCGTCGCGGGCAGAGTCAGCGTGGTCACGTATGCTTCGACGCCGAGGTAGTCGAGGTACGGCCCGACAAACACCGGGACATCCTCGTGGAACGCGCGAATGAACCACTCGTGGTGTTCGTAATCGTAGTAGCGGTCACCGCCGGGCACGACGCCAAACGAGTAGCGAGCGAACCGTTGCTCGTCTTCACGGACCCACCACTCGATGTGGCCGTTCTCGGTGCCCATTGCTGTCCGCGAGAAGATGAGTCCGCAGCCGTCTACCGATGCGTTGTCTTCAAGATACTGTTCAGCGATCAAGCGAAGCTGACGCTGCATGCTTGCCGTGACATCGATCAGGCCACCGGAATTCAGGTCAATCTTTGCGAGAAACCGATCGGAGAGGTCAGCCAGGCGTGAGAATCGCTCGGTGAACCAGGCGTTGACCGCCTCGACGGTTCCTTGGGTGCGGAGCGAAGCGGTCATTGCTTCCCCTTCGTGCCAGATCGGACAGCCCCAGTCGCTTGGCGAGCTGCATCGCTGCCATCAAGCTGTTTGCGGTTGAGGGCCAACTTGCCAGTGATGATGAGGTGCATGTTGCCGTGCACGTGCTCGACCGCGAGACGCTCTGCGGTCTCGGCATCCTGCTGCTCGATCGCCATCACCATCGCGAGATGTTCAGTGAATGCGAGGTGCGTTGAAGCACTGCAGACCTCGTCGCACCACAGGAACGGGGAAAGCTCAGACTGGAGTCGCTGCTCAGCGGCAAGGAGCCGTGCCGACTGGCTCAGCACCGCGATTTCAAAGTGGAAGCGGCTGTCAGCCATCGCGCGGTCACGCATGGTGCGGGCATCGCGGGCCTGGAAGGCGAACTCCGCGAGGCGCGTGCGCTGTCCGAGCTGGGTGCGCTCCGCAGCGAGACGAGCGGCCATCCCGGAGATCGCTGCGTGCTCATCAAAGAAGTCGCGGAGCGCGATCACGCTCGTGCGTTCAAGCGACGCGCACAGCTCCTCTGGCTTGGGGAACGGGGTCTGCACAATGAACGTGCCACCACTGCGCCCACGACGCGTTTCAACGACGCCCTGCTCACGAAGCTGGGCGAGCGCCTTCCGCAGAGTCGCCACTGCGATCCCGAACTGATGCGCAAGGTCAATCTCGGGCGGCAGCCGTTCACCCACGCTGAGCATGCCCATCGAGATCGCCGATGAGATGCTCTGCGTCACCGCGGCGACGCTCGACGACTGAGCATCAGTGTCGAGCGAAGCCGCGGTCTGACCGAGTGACGGTTGCCCCCAAGCGTTCACCTGAGAATCAATCCTCGAAGCGCGTAGCTTGCTCGATGATCTGAGCCTGCTCAAGCGCGTGGATCTTTGCCGAGCCGGTTGACGGCGCGGCCGAAGCGCGGCGTGACACAACCGAGAACGAACGCTGATCCGTGATGTGGCGGGGGTACCACTGTGCAATGAACGGCCACGCGCCCTGGTTCTGAGGCTCGTCCTGTACCCACACCAGCTCAGCGTTCGGGTACTTCGCGAGGATCTGCGAGAGCTCTGCCCCGGGAATCGGGAAGAACTGCTCAAGGCGTACGACCGCGATGCGGGGATCGGGGTGCTTCTCGAGCTCACCGAGAATGTCGTAGGTGACCTTGCCCGAGGTGAGGACCACGCGCTCGACGGCTGCGGGATCGGTGATCCGCGCATCATCGATCACCGGCTGGAAAGCGCCGGTCGTGAAGTCTTCAACGCTCGAGGTGGCGTTACGCAGGCGCAGCATCGACTTCGGGGTGAAGACGACGAGCGGCTTGCGGGGCCGAGCGTAGGCCTGGCGACGCAGCAGGTGGAAGTAGTTCGCAGGCGTCGACGGGTGGCAGACCGTCATGTTGTCCTCAGCGCAAAGCTGGAGGAAGCGCTCAATGCGTCCTGAAGAGTGGTCAGGGCCCTGACCCTCGAACCCGTGGGGGAGCAACATGATGACCGACGAACGCTGGCCCCACTTCTGCTCAGCTGACGAGATGAACTCATCGACCACCGACTGGGCGCCGTTGACGAAGTCACCGAACTGCGCCTCCCATGCGACGAGTGCGTCTTCGCGCTGGAGCGAATAGCCGTACTCGTATGCGAGCGCTGCGTACTCCGAGAGGAGCGAGTCGTAGATCCAGAAGCGAGCCTGCTCTTCCGAGAGGTTGAGCAGTGGGATCCATTCCTGGCCGTTCGCACGGTCGTGGAAGACCGCATGACGCTGTGCGAAGGTGCCGCGTCGTGCGTCTTGACCCGCGAAGCGCACCGGGGTGCCCTCGATGAGAAGCGAGCCGAGCGCGAGCAACTCACCGAAGCCCCAGTCGATGCCGCCGTTACGGCTCATCTCGTGACGCTTCGTCAGCAGGCGCTGCAGCTTCTTGTGCACGGTGAAGCCCTGCGGCGGGTTGATGTGGGCGTCACCGATCCGCTCAATGATCGAACGATCGACGGCCGTATCAAGCACGACCGGGGGAGTGACGGGCTCAGGCGTGAGGTTCGTCTCGGGGACGATGGTCTCAATGATCGGAATCGAGCCGGTCTGGGCAGCGTGCGTCTCCATGAACGCAAGCTCGAGCCGGTTCTGGAAGTCTTGCTTCGCCTTCTCGTACTCTTCCTCAGTGATGTCACCACGGCCGACAAGGCCTGCGGTGTAGAGACGACGCGTCGAGCGCTTCGCCTCGATGAGGTCGGTCATGAGCGGCTGGGTCATCGAGGGGTCGTCGCCCTCGTTGTGGCCGCGACGGCGGTAGCACACCAGGTCGATGATGACATCGACGTGGAAGCGCTGACGGAACTCGTATGCGAGACGCGCAACGCGAACAACCGACTCGGGGTCATCACCGTTGACGTGGAAGATTGGCGACTGCACAACCTTTCCGACGTCTGACGCGTACACCGCCGAGCGAGAATCGCTCGGGAGCGTGGTGAAGCCCACCTGGTTGTTGATGATGATGTGGATCGTGCCACCGGTGCGGTAGCCGCGCAGCTGAGACATCTGGAGAGTCTCGTAGACCACGCCCTGACCCGCCATCGCGGCATCGCCGTGAATGAGGATCGGGAGCGTGGTGAACGAACCAATCGGCTTGAGGTCCTGCTTCGCGCGGACGATGCCTTCGAGAACACCGTTGACCGTCTCGAGGTGCGAGGGGTTCGCAGCGAGGTGGATCGGGACCTGGGTGCCGTTCGGTGCGGTGAAGACACCGGTCGTACCGAGGTGGTACTTCACGTCGCCAGAGCCGGTCGAGGCCTGTGCGCCCTCGAACTCACGGAAGATCTGACCGTAGGTCTTGCCCGCAATATTCGAAAGCACGTTCAGTCGGCCACGGTGTGCCATGCCGATATCGACGCTGTCGACCCCGTCTTCTGCGGCGTCAATGAGCATCGCATCGAGGAACGGAATGACCGATTCGCCACCCTCAAGGCTGAAGCGCTTCTGGCCAACATACTTCGTCTGGAGGAAGGTCTCGAAAGCTTCAGCCTCGTTGAGCTTCTCGAGGATACGCATCTGCTCGTCGTGATCGGGCTTCGCGTAGGGAACCTCGAGCTGCTCGCGGATCCACATGCGCTGAGCCGGATCCTGGATATGCATGTACTCGACGCCGATCTTGCGGCAGTACGAATCACGGAGCACACCCAGGATGTCGCGGAGCTTCATCGAGCGCTTGCCACCGATACCGCCGGTGACGAACTCGCGATCGAGGTCCCAGAAGGTCAGACCGTGCGACTCGATTTCTAGGTCGGGGTGCGTGCGCTGCACGTACTCAAGCGGGTCGGTGTCAGCCATCAGGTGGCCGCGAACGCGGAACGAGTTGATGAGCTCCTGCACGCGTGCCGACTTGTCGACTGCGCCGGAGATGTCAACGTGGATGTCCTGGCCCCACTGCACGGGCTTGTACGGAATACGGAGCGCTGCGAAGACCTCTTCGTAGAAGTCGTGGCCGCCCGTGAGACGCTCATGGATGAGTTTCAGGAACTCACCAGAACCGGCGCCCTGGATGACCCGGTGGTCATAGGTGCTCGTGAGCGTGATGGTCTTGCCAATGCCGAGGTTGTTCAGAATTTCGGGGGAGGATCCCTGGAACTCAGCGGGGTACTCAAGTGCGCCTGCACCGATGATGCTGCCCTGGCCGGGCATGAGACGGGGAACCGAGTGCACGGTACCGATGCCACCGGGGTTGGTGAGCGAGATCGTCGTGCCCTGGAAGTCGGCGGCGCCAAGCTTGCCGCCGCGAGCGCGCTGCACGAGGTCTTCGTACGCATCAAGGAATGCGTTGAACGTGAGCGTTTCTGCGCGCTTGATCGACGGGACAAGGAGCGCCCGGTCGCCATTGGCCTGGGGAACGTCGATCGCGATGCCGAGACCGATGTGCGCTGGGGAGATAACGGCAGGCTTGCCATCAACCTCGCCGTACGCAACGTTCTGCGCGGGGAAGCTCTTGAGCGACTGGATGATTGCCCAGCCAATCAGGTGTGTGAAGGACACCTTGCCGCCGCGGCTGCGACGCATGTGATTGTTGATGACAATGCGGTTGTCAATCAGAAGCTTGGCGGGAACCGTACGCACGCTCGTTGCAGTCGGGACCGAAAGGCTCTGGTCCATGTTCTTTGCGAGAGTGCGAGACATGCCGCGGAGCGGCGTCGTCACGGGAGCCGAGTCTTCAGCAGTTTCGGCTGGCACTGCGGCGCTCGCGCCGCGATGCGGGGCATCTGCCGGGATAGGGGTCAGACGAGGCGCCGTGTTCGTCGTGCGAGCTGGAGTTGCCTGCTGCGTCGGAATCGGCGTGGTCGCTGTGGGAACAACTGCAGCTGTGGGCGCGGGTGCGGGAGGTGCGGCGGCTGCGGGCGCGGCAGCAGATGCCGCGTTCTCCTCAGCGGTCAATGCTTCAAGAACCGGCCACCACGATGCATCTACGGAGTGTTTGTCGACGATGAACTTCTTGTACATCTCATCGACAAGCCAAGCGTTTGCGCCGAAGTCCTCGGCGGATCCGTCGTGATCAGTCGTGCTCGTGTGCTCAGCCACAGCTACTTCCTCTCATGTCACGCCCGTAACAGGGCGCGTCTTTGATGCCACAGAAGGAGCTACGGCGCTCCTTCGCGTCTCTAGCCTACGGGGTTTTGGGGTGGAAAAAGTTTGGAAACACCCATCTATTTTCAGGATCTGACTGGTAATGTTTCTTGAATCATGGACGCAGGCCCTCGAAGATCGTCAGACCCCCCGAGTAGTAGCCGTGCATTTGCGCGGCATCAGTTTCCCCATTGGGGGTGGCGATGAACGAGTGGTGGCTCCTTCTCGTCGGAATTCTCCTCACCCTCGGCACAGGCGTGTTCGTCGCCGCCGAGTTCGCGATGGTTGGCCTTGATCGGCACGACCTCGAACGGCGCAGAGACGCAGGCGAGACCGGCCTTGACCGGGTGATTCGTGCGCTTGCGCATACGTCGACAAACCTGTCTGCAGCTCAGCTCGGAATTACGCTGACCACGCTGCTCGCTGGTTACACGCTTGAGCCGGCGGTCAGCACGCTGCTGCAGGTACCGCTCACTGCGATGGGCGTTTCATCGTCCTTCCAAAGCGTCATTACCGTGCCAGTTTCCGTCGCAATCGCGACCATTTTCTCGATGATCATCGGCGAGCTCGTTCCCAAGAACTTTGCAATTGCAATGCCGCTGGCAACCGCGCGACTCGTGGTGCCGCTGCAGAGCGCATTTACTGCCGTGTTCAGGCCGGCGATTGCCGTGCTTAACGGCAGTGCGAACGCGCTGCTACGTGCCGTCGGCATCGAGCCAGTCGAAGAGTTGAGTGGGAGCCGCAGCGCCGAAGAGCTATCGTCACTCGTACGCCACTCAGCGAGCGCGGGTCTGCTTGAAGCTGACACGGCGACGCTGCTTGACCGCACCCTGCGATTTGCAGAGCTCACCGCGGCAGACGTCATGACTCCGCGACTCAAAATGGAGAGCATTCAGCGTCTCGAACCCGCGAGCGCAGTGCTTGAGCTGTCTGGCCGTACCGGTTTTTCTCGCTTCCCCGTCATTGACGAGGATCGCGATGACGTCGTCGGTATCGTGCACGTGAAGCAGGCGGTTGCCGTTCCCCGCGAAAAGCGAGCCGACGTCCCGGTTGCTGCACTTGCTGAAGACGAACTGCGCGTACCCGAGACCATGCGTCTCGACCAGCTGCTCGGCGAGCTTCGTGAACAGGGTTACCAGACCGCCATTGTCGTTGACGAATACGGTGGCACCGCCGGCTTGGTCACCCTCGAGGACCTTGTCGAGGAGATCATCGGCGAGGTCGCCGACGAACACGACCGAGCATCGGCTGGCGTTGTCGGATCCGCCGAAGAAATGACCTTCCCCGCCGACCTGCGTCCTGACGAAGTTCTCGCACAGACCGGCATCGAAATCCCTGACGACGGTGAGTACGACACGGCCGCTGGCTGGGTGCTCCAGGAACTGGGGCGGATCCCGGAAGTCGGCGACGAGGCACACCTGCCGAGCGGCGCAACGCTTCGGGTTGAACGCATGGAAGGCCACCGCATCGCGAGGCTTCGCTACATCGCGGCCCCGCTGCCGAAGGAATTTGAAGACGAACTGGTGACTGAGCGAGAGGAGGAACGACGATGAACGACTGGGCCGGAATTGTGTGGCTCGTAGTGCTGCTCGCTGCGAACGCATTCTTTGTTGCCGCGGAATTCGCCGTGATCTCAGCCCGCCGCTCACAGATCGAGCCTAAGGCCGAGGCCGGCTCGAAGCGCGCCATCACCGCGCTCTACGCGATGGAACATGCGACGCTGATGCTCGCGACGAGTCAGCTCGGCATTACGGTCTGCTCGCTGCTTATTCTGAACGTGTCTGAGCCGGCGATTCACCACTTGTTGCAGGGGCCACTCGCCTGGACGGGCATGTCGGTGGCGACGGTAAACGTTGTTGCCTTCATCCTGACGCTCACCCTCGTGTCGTACCTGCACGTCGTGCTCGGCGAGATGGTGCCGAAGAACGCTGCGTTCTCGATGCCTGACAAGGCCGTGTTGCTGCTCGCTCCGCCGCTCGTGCTCGTCTCGAAGGTGTTCAAGCCGCTCATTGCGGGATTGAACGCGATTGCGAACGGCGTGCTGCGCCTTTTCAAGGTTGAGCCGAAATCGGAGACCAACAGCACGTTCACGCTCGAGGAAGTCGCGAACATCGTGAGCCACTCAACCCGCGAAGGCGTGCTTGAGGATCGGAGCGGGGCGCTGTCTGCAGCCTTTGAGTTCACTGCGAAGCATGCGGGCGATGTCTTGGTGCCCCGTGCCGAGCTGGTGACGATGCCGATGGACGCGACGCCAGCCGATGTTGAAGCTGCGGTCGTGAAGCAGGGCTTTTCTCGATACCCGATTGCGGACGAGAGCGGTGCGCTGCACGGCTACGTGCACATCAAAGACCTCGTGCGCATCCAGGATTCGCGTATCAACGACCCTATTCCCGCAAAGCGTATTCGTGACATGATGCGGGTTCCTGCATCGATGGACCTTGAAGATCTCCTTGCTGAGATGCAGGCGAGCGGCATCCACGTGGCCCGCGTGCAAGACGTGGCGACTGCCGATGACCTCGGTGTGGTCTTCTTGGAGGACGTCATCGAAGAGCTCGTCGGCGAGGTGCACGACGCGACGCGTCGCCAGAAGTACGCGTAGTCTCAGCCCCCACTTGCGGAGTGGGTCAACCCCGCGAAAAGGGGTGTTTCTCCCGAAAAAGCCACTTTCATGCGTATGAAAGACCCTATCTCGGTAGAAACACCTCTTTTCGCGAGGTGAGCGTAAGAAACTTTTCGCAGGCTGAGCGTAAGAAACTTTTCGCAGGCTGAGCGCAAGAAACTTTTCGCGGGGTTGGCTCAAGAACTGAGGAGCTTACACCGCAACCCCGAGCAGCCGCGTGAGCTGCGCGCCAACGAACTCGAACTCGATCAAGAACGCATCGTGGCCGAAGGGCGACTCCAGCCGCACAGCCTGATCGCCGTCGAGGGCGCCGGGCACGTGCAACGCAATCTCGTCTTGACCGTCGAGCGTGAACAAGCGGTCGCTCGGGATGCCGATTACGAGCGTCGGAACAGTGATCGTGGTGAGTGCAGCGCGCACGCCACCACGCCCGCGACCGACGTCGTGTGAACTCATGGCCTGCACGAGTGTGAGGTAGCTGTTTGCGTCGAAGCGGCGGGTGAATTTGTTGCCGTGGAAGTCGAGATACGACTCGACGGCGAAGCGGCCTCCCTTGCCGAGCGGGCTCACCGCCGACTGCCACGACCGGCCGAATCGCTCGTCGAGCTCGCGGTTACTGCGGTAGTTGAGTAGCGCGAGGCGACGTGCGGTGGCGAGGCCGTGGTGCGGGCCGATGCCGTCTGGAGCGTCGTAGTAGTTGCCGCCGCGGTAGGCGGGGTCAGAACGAATGGCTTCGAGCTGTACGAGGTTCAGACCGATCTGATCCGCCGTGGTGACGGGCGGTGACGCGATCACCGCGAGGCGCTCTGCGCGTTCCGGGTACATGATGGCCCACTCGAGGGCGTGCATGCCACCCATCGATCCGCCAATCACTGCCGCAAATTTCGGAACACCGAGCGCTTCGGTGAAGCGGGCCGCCGCGTGCACCTGGTCCCGGATGGTGAGGTAGGGGAATCGGCCGCCCCATTCGCGGTTGTCGGCCGCGAGTGACCCCGGGCCGGTCGATCCTTGACAGCCGCCGAGCACGTTGGGTGCGATGATGCAGTACTTGTCGGTGTCGAGGTGCTTGCCTGGGCCGACGATCTCTTCCCACCAGCCGCTCGTTGCGTGTCCGGAGCTTGCCGGACCAACGAGGTGGCTGTCGCCGGTGAGCGCGTGGAAGACGAGAATTGCGTTGTCTCGCGCCTCGTTGAGCTCGCCGAAAGTTTCGTACGCGATGCGCACGTGGGGGATGTGTTCACCGGCCTCCGTATCGAGCGATCCAATGTTCAGGAACTGGCGATCGCCAACCGGGTCGCCGTCCCGCCAGCCGCCGGAAATCGGCGGACGACCCATGAGCGCGCGCAACTGCGCGTCGGTGATGAAGTCGGTGGGAAATGAATCCTCGGGTGTCTGCCAGTCCATACTCCCTATTGTGGCCTGGTTCCGAAATTCGCGTGCCAATGTTACGGAACCGGGCTGGGGGGAGTGGTGGCGGATCCGCGCGCCCCGCCACACACAACGACGCGGGCGCTGCCCGGGCCCCAAATGGAGCTCAGGCAGCGCCCGCGTGGTGCGTGCGTAGTCGAAGGTTACGCGTTGTTTGCGACGACCGCGCGAGCGGCTGCGAAGCCCTGCTCGAGGTCTGCCTTGATGTCGTCGATGTGCTCGAGGCCGACCGAGAGACGGATCAGGCCGGGGGTCACGCCGCCCGACAGCTGCTGCTCGGGGGTGAGCTGCGAGTGGGTCGTCGATGCGGGGTGAATGACGAGCGAGCGAACGTCGCCGATGTTTGCGACGTGGCTGAAGAGCTCGAGCGAGTTCACGAATGCCTTGCCAGCTTCAACGCCGCCCTTGAGTTCGAACGAGAGCACTGCGCCGACGCCCTTGGGTGCGTAGGTGTTTGCTGCTGCGTAGCTCGGATCGGTGGGGAGGCCTGCGTAGTAGACGGTCGCAACGTCGGCGTGCGAATCGAGCCACTCTGCGGTGTCCTGTGCGTTCTGGGTGTGACGCTCCATGCGCAGCGAAAGGGTCTCGACGCCCTGGAGGAGCTGCCATGCGCTGAGGGGCGCGATTGCCGAACCGAGGTCGCGGAGCAGCTGCACGCGTGCCTTGATGATGTATGCGATGCCGTCGCCGACTGCACCGGTGTAGCTGACGCCGTTGTACGAAGCGTCGGGCTCGGTGAGGTCGGGGAAGCGCTCGACGTGCTGCGACCAGGGGAACTTGCCGCCGTCGATGATTGCGCCACCGAGGGTGGTGCCGTGGCCGCCGAGGAACTTCGTGACCGAGTGGAGCACGATGTCAGCGCCGTGCTCGAGCGGACGCACGAGGAAGGGGCTTGCGACGGTGTTGTCGACGATGAGGGGCACGCCGTTTTCGTGTGCGACGTCTGCGACAGTGCGGATGTCGAGCACCTTGGTGCGGGGGTTGGCGATCGACTCAGCGAAGAAGAGCTTCGTGTTCGGGCGAACGGCACGCTGCCACTCTGCGGGATCATCCTGGTTCTCGACGAAGGTGACCTCGATGCCGAGCTTGCCCAGGGTGTACTTGAAGAGGTTGTAGGTGCCACCGTAGATCGAAGCCGACGACACGATGTGGTCGCCTGCGCTCGCGATGTTCAGTACTGCGAAGGTCGATGCTGCCTGGCCGCTCGACAGCAGGAGTGCTGCGGTGCCACCCTCGAGCGCTGCGAGGCGCTGCTCAGCAACGTCCTGCGTGGGGTTGGTGATGCGCGTGTAGATCGGGCCGAACTCAGCGAGTGCGAAGCGGTTTGCTGCCTGCTCGGTGCTGTCGAACACGAATGCGGTCGTCTGGTGAATCGGCAGCGCGCGCGAACCCGTCGTTGGGTCGGGCTGCTGGCCAGCGTGGATCTGCTTGGTCTCAAAGCTCCAGGCGGTCGGTTCAGTCATGTTGGATCCCCCGATAGTGAAAAGATGTGGGCGGTGTAGGTCTGAGTAAGACACTAAAAGGTTCCCACACAACCAGCAACGCAATACGACACGAAGTGTAACCTTGAGCCAGAATCCCGACCGGGTGCTGTTTTGCACGAATGGAGTCCCCATGCGCAATCGCGTTGTTGTCACAGGAGCAAGCTCAGGAATTGGCGCTGCAACGGTGCGTCGCTTTGCCGAACTGGGGTGGGAAACGGTCGCGGTCGCGCGCCGTGCAGACCGCCTGCAGGCGCTCGCAGCTGAGACCGGCGCGCACGTCATCGTGTGTGACGTGACAGACGAGGCGCAGGTTGCTGCGATGGCCGCTGAGGTTGCCCGCACTGGCGGCGCGAATGCGCTCGTGAACAATGCCGGTGGTGCGCTCGGCACGGAGCGCGTTGAGGACGCGTCGAACGATGACTGGCGCGCAATGTTTGAGGTCAATGTGATCGGCCTGCGTACGGTGACTGCCGCCATGCTGCCGATCCTGCGCGCTGCGACTGAGCACGCGGATCCCGAGGCCACCGGCGTCGATGCCGGGCACGGGTGGGCCTCCATTCTGAACCTCACCTCGACTGCTGGTCACAGCGCGTACCCCGGTGGCGGTGGCTACAACGCGGCGAAGTATGCGGCGCACGCCGTCACCGAGGTGCTGCGGCACGAGCTTGCTGGCGAGCCGATCCGCGTCATGGAGCTGGCCCCCGGCCTCGTGCACACGGAGGAGTTCACCCTGAACCGGCTGCGCGGCGACGCTGTTGCAGCTGAGAAGCCGTACGTTGACGTCACCCCGCTGCAGCCGGAAGATGTCGCGCGAGTGCTCGTGAACGCCTTCGAGCAGCCGCCCCACGTGAATCAGGACCTCATTGTGATCCGCCCGGTCGCGCAGTCCAGTGTCTTCCACACGCGTCGCGGCCCGCTCGCAGCGCGTACCGCCGAGTGACCCCGGTGGCAGCAACACTCGCCGATCTCGTCGCCACCGGTCGCATGGCTGCGGACTGGGCTGAGGCACTCGCCCCGGTCGAGGCCGAGCTCACGGCCGCGCTTGAATTCCAGGCTGCCGAACGCGCGGCAGGCGAGGTGGTGCTTCCAGACGAGGCGCGGATCTTCGCCGCCTTCACCCAGCCCCTCGCCGACGTGCGCGTGCTCATCGTCGGTCAAGACCCGTACCCGACACCTGGCCACGCGGTCGGGTTGTCCTTCTCCACTGCGCAGGAGGTGCGGCCGCTGCCGCGCAGCCTTGCGAACATCTATCGTGAGCTCGCGACTGACCTGGAGATCGCACCGGCGGATCACGGTAACCTCACTTCCTGGGCTGATCAGGGCGTGCTGCTCCTCAATCGCGTGCTCACGGTGCGCGCGGGGGAGGCCGGCTCGCACCGCGGTCATGGCTGGGAGGCGGTAACCGAGGTCGCGATCCGCGCCCTCGCAAAGCGTGGTGGCCCGCTTGTCGCAGTGCTGTGGGGAGCGGATGCGCGCAAGCTCGCACCGTTGCTTGCCGGCGTCGAGATCATCGAGAGCGCACACCCGTCACCGCTGTCTGCATCGCGCGGGTTCTTCGGCTCGCGACCGTTCAGCCGTGCAAACGCCGCCCTCAGTGCGCAGGGGATTGACACGATCGATTGGCGCGTGCCGCAGGCGACGCTGTGGGACGACTAGGCGTAACCCGTCCCTCATGAGACCGGCTGCAGGCCGGAGAGATGCTCGAACACGATTTGTGTTTGTGTCTGTGCGAGCGCGGGTCGATTGCTCAGGTGCTCGGCGATGAGCGCGCGCAATGCTGAGACGCTTTCGCATGACACGTGGAGCACGAGATCCTTTTCGCCGCCGATGAGGAACACCTGCTGCACCCCAGGCACCGAGCGCAGGTCTTCTGCGAGTACCGGGACCTGGTCGCGCTGATCCGCGCGCACGGCAACGAGAATGAGCGCGCTCACTGCCCGGCCGAGGGCTTCGGGGTCAATGTCGGCCTGGTAGCCGCGGATCACGCCGCGCTCCTCGAGCGCTTGGACACGGCCGTGGCAGGTAGACGTCGGGATTCCCACCTGCGCCGCAAGCTCCTTGTAGGGCATGCGACCGTGGCGAGCGAGTGCGGTCACGATCTTGCGGTCGATGTCCGTGAGGTGAACTGTGCTCAAAATCGGCTCCCAATACGCGTAAAAAACTGAAACTTTTACGATTAATTGCCAGTTTCTCGGATTCCTTCCGAAATGGCCAGACCCAATTCGGACATACTGGCAAACTAAGGCAACCAACTCGAATCGCGACGGAGGGAATTCGGTGCCACTCTACGATCTCAGTCCCATCGTGACGCCGGAGACCCCGCACTGGCCGGGCGATCAAGACTTCACCCGTGCCGAGCGTTGGCGCATCGCCGACGGCTCATCGGTCAACGTTGGTACCGTCACGACCACGTCTCACATCGGCGCACACATCGATGCCCCGGCCCACGTCGTCGATGGTGCGGCAACGGCGGAGGCGATCCCGCTCGATGCGTGCATCGGTGACTGCCTGGTGCTCGATGTCGCCGATCTCGTCGATCGCACGAACATACCGCACGGACCAGCACCGGTTGCCGCAATCCGGGCGCGGATCGCACAGCTCCTGCAGCGCACACAGCAGACAGCGCCCGCACATCCCGCTGCGGCGAGCGCGGCACAGATGACGGTCGAACGGGTGCTGCTGCGGCACCGATCCGCCCCAGGAAACGACTGGCTGCCGGACTCGCCTGGACTCGACCCTGAGTTTGTGACCTGGTTTGCGGGGCAGGGCGGGCGACTGATCGGTATCGACATTGATTCGTTTGACCCGCTCACTTCGAAAGGCTTGCCCGCGCACCACGCGGCCATCGCTGGTGGCGTCGTCATGCTCGAGGGGCTTGCGCTCGCCGCAGTTCCGGAGGGTGTTGGCGATCTCGCGGCGCTTCCCGTTGCGTGGGCTGGCGCCGATGCTGCGCCAGTGCGAGCGGTGCTGCGCACGTAGCGCGATCCGGGGCATCTCCACACCTCTTCTGGCCACTACTCGGCCGACTCATCCATCCCAGACGAAGGAGTCATCCCATGACCGTTTCGACCATCGTTACCCGCGAGGACTGTGTTGCCGCTGACGCGACCGATCCGCTCGCGCAGTACCGTGACAAGTTCGCGCTGCCCGAGGGAGTCATTTACCTCGACGGCAACTCGCTCGGTGTGCTGCCGAAGGACGCGAGTGCGCGTGCGAACGACGTGATCTCGCGCGAGTGGGGCACCGACCTCATTGCGAGCTGGAACACGAACGACTGGTTCGACCTCCCCGTTCGCATTGGCGAGAAGATCGCACGTCTCCTCGGTGGCGCGGCCGGTGCCTGCGTCGCGACCGACACCACCTCGATCAATGTCTTCAAGGCTGTTGGTGCAGCGCTCGACATTCAGTCGCAGGATGCCCCTGCGCGCAAGGTCATCATCTCGGAGCGTGAGAACTTCCCGACTGATCTCTACATGGTGGAGGGGCTCATCAAGTTCCTCGACCGTGGGTACGAACTCCGTCTTATCGACGACGAGGCGTCACTTGACGCCGCACTCGGTGACGACGTCGCCGCGGTGCTCCTGACGCAGGTGAACTACCGCTCGGGTCGTCTGTGGGACATGGCACGCGTGACGCGCAAGATCCAGGACGCTGGCGCGCTTTCGATCTGGGATCTCTGCCACTCGGCTGGCGCGGTCCCGATTCGTCTCGATGAGGCGAACGCCGACTTCGTTGTCGGCTGCACGTATAAGTACCTCAACGGTGGCCCCGGCTCACCCGCCTTCATCTGGGTCGCGGATCGCCACGTCAATCGCGCATGGCAGCCCCTCGCGGGCTGGTGGGGGCATTCGAAGCCCTTCGACATGTCGGTGTCGTACGAGCCGAGCCAGGGGATCCGCCGATTCCTCGTGGGCACGCAGCCGATCATCTCGCTCGCGACCATGGAGGTCGGCGTCGATATCGCCCTGAGCGTCGACGAAGCGGAGCTGCGCAAGAAGTCGCTTGCACTCACGTCGCTCTTCATCAAGCTGGTCGAAGAGCGGATCCCGAACCACCCGCTCACGCTCGTCACTCCGCTCGATGAGGACGAGCGTGGCAGCCACGTCAGCCTGCGTCACCCCGAGGGGTTCGCAGTGATGAAGGCCCTCATCGCGAACGGCGTCATCGGCGACTACCGCGAACCTGAGGTGCTGCGTTTCGGCATTACCCCGCTGTACATCGGGTTCGCAGATGTGTGGGACTCGGTGGAGACCCTGCGTCGCGTGCTTGACGAGGAGCTGTGGCGTGCGCCTGAGTTCCAGATCCGCGGCGCGGTGACGTAGGCCGTATCCCTAGCTGTGTGTCCGGCCGCAATGGTGCGGTCGGGTGCGAACGGAGAAGAAAACATGCAGGAATTCAAAGACATTCAAACGCGCGAGATCGGTCTCGCGAAAAGCCTGACCTCGGGCCAGCTGGGCATGATCGCGCTGGGCGGCGCAATCGGTACCGGCCTGTTCCTCGGCAGTAAGTTCGCGATCGGGTTCGCCGGTCCGAGCGTCATTATCAGCTACCTCATCGGTGGCTTCATTGCACTCATGCTCATGGGCGTACTCGCTGAGATGACTGTGAAGCACCCTACCTCGGGCTCATTCGGAGCGTACGCAGAGTATTACCTCGGTCCCATCTGGGGCTTCCTCACCCGCTACATGTACTGGCTGTGCATTGTGCTCGCGGTCGGCACTGAGGTCACCGCTATCGGTGAGTACATGCAGCTGTGGTTCCCTGGCGTTCCACCGTGGATCTGGGTGGTGGTCTTCTCAGCCGCACTCATCCTCGTCAACGCGATGAACGTGAAGAGCTTCGGCACCCTGGAGTACTGGTTCTCGACGATCAAGGTGTTCGCGATTCTCGCGTTCATCATTATTGGTATCTGGCTTGTCTTCTTTGCCGGCAAGCAGCAGGAATACGGCTTCCAGAACTGGACGGCAGACGGCGGCTTCATGCCCAACGGGTTCACCGGCACCTGGTTCGCGGTGATCGTGGCGATCTTCAGCTACCTGAGCATCGAGATGATCGCGGTCGCTGCTGGCGAGGCGAAGGAACCTGAGAAGGCCGTGAAGAAGGCGTTCCGCTCGACGATTCTTCGTCTCGTCATCTTCTACTTCCTCACGCTCGCGCTCATCGTGTCGATTGCGCCGATGCACGAAATCCTCGAGGGTGGCAGCCCCTTCGTGACGGTCATGCAGGTCGTTGGTATCCCGTTCGCAGACTCGATTCTCAACTTCGTCGTCATCGTTGCGGCCCTCTCTGCGATGAACAGCCAGCTGTATATCTCGACCCGCATGATGTTCTCGCTCGCGCGTGCTGGCGAAGCCCCCAAGGCTTTCGGCAAGGTGGCCAAGAACGGCAGCCCGCTCAACGCCCTTGCGCTCTCCACGGCTGGTATCGCGGTGGCAACCATCATCTACGTGCTCGTACCAGAGCAGGCGTTCACACTGATGTTCGCGATCTCGATGTTCGGTGCGATGTTCACCTGGTGCCTCATCTTCATCACGCACATCGCATTCCGCCGCTACTACGCGAAGCGCGGTGAGACGCTCGACTACAAGATGAGCTTCACGAAGATCGGCGCCTGGGTTGGTGCGCTCATGATGATCGCTGTCGCAGTCTCGACCGCGTTCACCCAGGAGTTCTGGGCCACCTTGCCCTTCGGTGCAGGCAGCCTCGCTCTCACGATCATTGCCTATTTCGTGCTCCGGAAGAGCCGCAAGACCACACCGATCACCGTGGTGCGCGGATCAGCTCCCACCGAGTAACACCGGTCGCGCTGGCGGCTTTCCAGCGGTAGTGAAACGCAAGCAGGGCGGCCCCGAGATTCTCGGGGCCGCCCTGCTTGCGTGCAGTGGGAACTACTGCTTGTCGGACGCGGCGTCTGCCGCAGCGCGCTCGGCTACGTCGGCTGCCGACGGCTGCACCACGTGGATGCGCTCGGTCTGGTCAACGAGCTGGAACGGCAGGCGACCTCGCGCCGGCACGAAAAGTTTGTAGCAGACCGCGAGCAGCGCGATCCAGACGAGTCCGACACAGAGCGCAGGGCGTGACTCGGGCACGATGCCGACCATGACGATGACGAACAGGATGAACGCCACGGCAAGGTATGAGCCGACCGGCCAGAGTGGCACGGGGAACTCGCTCGGCAGTCGGTGCTCACGTTCGACCTCGCGCTTCATACGAATGTGCGCGATGAGAATGACGAGCCACACGAGCACCGTCGCGAAGGTCGCGAGTGCGCCGAGCAAGAACAGCACCTGGTCGGGGTAGAGGAAGTTGAGCACGACGCCGATGAGGAGCGCGACAATCATTGCGAGCACGGTCATGATGGGCACGCCGTTCCGGGTGGTACGCATGAACGCCCGGGGTGCGTGGCCCTGCTCGGCAAGACCGTGAATCATGCGGCCAGCGCCGTACACATCAGCGTTCATTGCCGACAGTGCGGCCGTGATGAGAATGACGTTGAAGACCGCTGCTGCTGCCTGGAACCCGATCGACTCGAAGATCGATACAAACGGACTCGTGTCACCCGTGATGTCGACCCACGGCTGGATGCACATGATGACGCCGAGGGTGAGCACGTAGAAGAGCAGAATACGTACGGGGACCGAATTGATCGCCTTCGGCAGCACCTGCTTGGGGTTCTGTGCCTCGCCAGCGGTGATGCCGATGATCTCGATGCCTCCGAAAGCGAACATCACAATGGTGAAGGACGCGAGGAAACCGCCGATACCGTGGGGCATGAAGCCGCCGTGGTCGACGAGATTGTGCAGACCCATGCTCGAATTGTCTGCGCTGCCAAAGCCGAACAGGATGACGCCAATGCCCGCGGCGATGAAGACGATGATTGCGGTGACCTTCAGGAGCGAGAACCAAAACTCAAGCTCTCCGAAGACCTTCACACCAACGAGGTTGATCGCCGCGAGGAAGAAGATGACCGCGAGCACCCAGATCCACTGCGAGACGTCTGGGAACCAGAACCTCATGTAGACGCCGACCGCCGTGGCGTCGAAGACCGCGACGAGGAACATCTCAAATGCGAAGCTCCAGCCAACGAGGAACCCTGCGAACGGGTGAATGTAGCGCGAGGCGTACTGACCGAACGAACCAGAGACGGGGTAGCGCACAACCATTTCACCGAGGGCGCGCATGACCATGAAGACCGCTGCGCCGCCGATGATGTAGGCGAGCAGCACCGAGGGGCCCGCCGTTTGAATCGCGCTTGACGATCCCATGAACAGACCCGTGCCGATGGCCGAGCCGAGTGCCATGAACCGAATGTGACGTGCGGTGAGACCGCGCTTCAGGGTTGCTTCCTGAGCGGGGGTGTCTGTGTGACCCATGATGCTTCCTACTATTTGCCGAGGCGCTCGGCGAGACCGGCTGCTGCTTCGAGGACGCACAGGGCGGCGAGCCGCACTGTGCGCTGATCCGCGCTATCGGCAGTGGCATCAACCTCAGCGAGATCGACACCACGCACGCGAGGATCGGCCGCGAGCAGTCGGGTGATGCTGCGGAGTTCGTGCGCTTGGATTCCGCCGGGAATCGAGGCCGGGCACCCAGGTGCGACCGAACGATCGCAGACGTCCACGTCGAGATCAACGTGAATCGGGCCACCTGCCGAGCCCGCGATGCTGAGAGCCTCTTCGACGATAGCCGAAATTGGGCGTTCGAAAAGTTCAGTGCGGTGAATCACCGAAATGCCGAGCTGCTTTGCTCGCTCGCGATATGCGCGGGAATTGGCAAAGTCAGCGATGCCGATCTGCACGATGCGGGTGGGGTCGAGACCCGCTTCGACCAGGCGACGCACGGGGGAACCATTCGAGCGGCCGTCACGAAGGTCGTGGTGCGCGTCGAGGGTGATGAGCCCTGCGGTCGCGAGCTGGTCGCCGGCGACGCCGAGGGCGGCTGGCACGGTGAGGGCGTTATCGCCACCAAGTGCGACGACGAGTTCAGCCTTCGCGGCGAGCGCCTGGACGTACGCGGTTGCTGCGATTTCGCCTTCTTCAGTATCGGGGGAGTCGACGTCACCGGCATCGAGGATGCGGAGTGCTTCGTCGAGCACGAGCTCACGCTCTGCACCGCGAGTGGCTGGTGACCCTGCTGCGACAACATGGCTGGAGTAGCGCTGCAGTGCGGCGCGGATCGCTGCGGGGGTCTCATGGGCGTTCGTGGGAGACAGCGAGGTCGCCGAGGTCGGAATTCCGACGACGATGAGGTCAGCTGGTGCGGTCTCGGCGCTGGCCCAGTTGCCCGTGCGGGGCCACGCAGGATCATGGGACAGGGGCTTCGGAATTACGGCATCGTTGCTCATGCTTGTGACCGTAGCATCGGCGTGCTGTGGTCGATCAAGGGGGTAGATCCCGCTTTCGTCTGGGATACCAGACTCGTCAGGTTGGCGGGACTGCGGCTCATAGCTTCAATTCTACGGAGCGAAACGTCAAGTGTCTGGGATCCCAGACACTTGACGGGAGTTTCTTGTGGAATAAGGGCACGGGCGCGCTCAGAATCGGACTATGAATAATCTCCCCGAAGCTGTCGTCCTTGGCGCCGACCCCTTGACCATCGCCGATGTCGTAAACGTCGCCCGTGCAGACGCTCGAGTCGAGATTGCCGCAGCGGGCCTCGAACGTGTCGCTGCGAGCCGCCAGGTCATCGAAGACCTCGCAAACGATAGCCGCCCGCACTATGGCGTCTCGACCGGCTTCGGCGCGCTCGCAAAGGTGCAGATTCCCGTTGAGAAGCGCCAGCAGCTCCAGCGCAGCCTCATCCGTTCGCACGCAGCTGGCACCGGTGCCGAGGTTGAGCGCGAGGTGGTTCGCGCCCTCATGCTGCTGCGCCTCAACACCCTTGCCTCGGGCCGCACGGGTGTGCGCCCGGTCGTGGTCGAAACCTACGCGGCGATTATTAACGCAGGCATCACCCCGGTCGTGCACGAGTACGGCTCGCTCGGCTGCTCGGGCGACCTCAGCCCGCTGGCACACTGCGCGCTCACGCTCATGGGTGAGGGCGATGTGCGGGTGAGCCGCGATCCGCACTCCGCTCCGATTCCTGCAGCTGAAGCGCTCGCCGCAGCCGGCATCGAGCCGCTCGTGCTCGCTGAGAAGGAGGGCCTGGCGCTCATTAACGGCACTGACGGCATGCTCGGCATGCTGTGCCTTGCGCTCCACGATCTTTCGTCGCTGCTCGTCACGGCTGACATCGCTGCCGCAGCGAGCGTCGAGGCGCTGACTGGCACCGACGCAGTATTCGCGGCGGATCTGCACGAGCTCCGTCCGCATCCCGGTCAGGGCCGTGCCGCTGCGAACATGCTTCGCGTGCTTGAGGGCTCGACCCTCGTCCAGCGCCCGACCGAGGGCGAGTTCACCCGTGTGCAAGACGCCTACTCGCTCCGCTGCTCACCCCAGGTGCACGGCGCCGCTCGTGACACCGCTGAGCATGCTTCGCGGGTGGCAGCGATCGAGCTCCGCTCGGCCATCGACAACCCCGTCGTGCTACCCGATGGCCGCGTCGAATCGAACGGCAATTTCCACGGCGCACCCGTCGCGTATGTCCTCGACTTCCTCGCGATCGCTGTTGCTGACGTCGCAAGCATCTCGGAGCGTCGCACCGACCGCTTCCTCGACGTAGCTCGCAACCACGGCCTGCCGCCGTTCCTCGCGGCAGATGCTGGCCTCGACTCGGGACTCATGATCGCGCAGTACACAGCAGCAGGCATCGTGTCAGAGCTGAAGCGCCTCGCAGTGCCAGCCTCGGTCGACTCGATTCCGTCGTCGGCGATGCAGGAAGACCACGTTTCGATGGGCTGGCACGCGGCGCGCAAGCTGCGCCGCGGCATTGACGGTCTGTCACGCGTGCTCGGCATCGAGCTCCTCGCGTCGACCCGCGCACTCGACTTCCGTGCGCAGGCAGCTGGTGCCGGTGATCCCGCGGCGGTGACGCAGGCGATCCACGCCCTGTTCCGCACCGAGATCAGCGCACCCGATACCGATTCCTTCCTGTCGCCCACGATCCAGGCGGCAACCTCATTCGTCGCGACCGGAGCCGTGCGCGAAACTGCAGAACAGGTCATTGCTGGCCAGTTCGCCTAGCCTGCTGGTTCCCGATGGGTGCCCTGTGATTAACTCACAGGGCACCCATCGCATTCAGTGCCGAACATAAAGCGAGAGCATGAACGAGCATCACCCCACGGGGGCAACCCGACGAAGCGCAGACGCGGCGGCACCGCCGCTCGCGACGTCGAAGGTCCCTGCCGCTGACCAGACCCTACGGATCCTAAATCTGCTCGCGACCTCACGCGGACCGATGGCCGCAACGATGATTGCCGCACAGCTCGAACTACCTCGCTCAACGGTGTACCACCTGCTCGGCACGCTGCAAGAACACGGCTACGTCATGCACCTGCCAGAAGAACGACGCTACGGCCTCGGCATTGCCGCGGTCGCGCTAAGTTCGGCGTACGAACGTCAGGAACCCCTTACCCGCATCGGCCGGCCGCTGCTCGCCGCGCTCGTCGACCGCGTTGGCGTGAGCGGTCACCTCGCCGTGCCGCACGGACGAGATGTGCTCTACGTGATTGAGGAGCGCGCGGCTGGCTCACCTCCGCTCGTCACCGACGTTGACGTGCGGTTGCCGATGCACCTCACCGCGAGCGGTCGAGCGATCCTCTCGATGATGCCGAAGGCGCAGGTGCGCGCGCTCTATCCGAGTAGCGATGCGTTCGTGAGCCGAGTCGGTTCGCCAGAACAGATCGACCGATACTCGCGGCTGCGCTCGATTCTCGATGACACCCTGAACCGGGGCTATGCCCTCGAACGCGGCGACATTACTGACGGCCTCGCCTCGGTAGGTATCCCGGTACTCGACCACCGCGGCTGGCCCGTCGCTGCAATCGCGGTGACGTTTCCCGAGCAGCGCCTCACCGAGGCACAGGTCTCCGCGCTCGCCGCAGACGTGCGAACGACCGCGGAGGCGCTGTCAGCGCGCATCCACGGTCGTCGTGTCACTTCGTAGCGAGGCAGCCTCGCGGCGGGGTTAGACGATCCGTTCGCCCGTGCGCCAGACCCCTGCCGTCAGCGGCATGCCCGGACGGTACGCGAGGTGCGTTACCGACGGAGCACTGATGAGGTGCAGATCGGCTCGCGCGCCAGGCGCAATCACGCCGACCCGTGGCTGGGCGACGCCGCGCGGATCGATCCATCCGTCCTCGTGCATCCCGAGCGCGACCGCGCCACCGAGCGTCGCTGCGCGCACCGCCTCCTGAACGGTGAGGCGCATCTGCAACACAGCCGTCGTGACGCAGAACGCCATCGAGCTCGTGTACGAGGTGCCAGGGTTGCAGTTCGACGCGAGCGCGATCACGGCGCCGGCGTCGACCAGCGCGCGAGCTGGCGCGAGCGGCATCCGGGTCGAGAGATCGCATGCGGGGAGGACTGTCGCGACGGTGCCGCGCGATCCGCCGGTCCACGAGTCCGCAAGCGCATCGATGTCGCCGGGCGTGAGGAACGCGACGTGATCGACGCTGAGTGAGCCGTGTTCGACCGCGAGCTGCACGCCGGGGCCGTGCCCGAGCTGGTTGCCGTGCACGCGAGTTGCGAGGCCGTGCGCCTGCGCAGCCGCGAGCACCTCACGCGAGGCGTCGCCATCGAACGCGCCGGTCTCGCAGAACACGTCTACCGCGCTCACGTGGGGTGCGACCGCGGTCATCATCTCGCCAGTGACGAGGGAGATGTAGGCGCGCGGATCCGCCCCAGCAGGTACCAGATGCGCCCCAAGGAACGTCACCGCGTCGGCAACCGTGCCGGCGACGCGTGCTGATCGCAGCTCGTCAGCGACCGTCAGACCGTACCCGGTCTTCGTCTCGAGCGTGGTGGTGCCGCCGCGCCTGGCTTCGTCGACCAGCCGGGTGAGATTTGCGGCGAGCTCGGCGTCGGTCGCAGCGCGGGTGGCGTCAACCGTGACGTTGATGCCACCCGCGGCGTAGGACTCACCTGCCATCCGCGCCTCGAACTCAGCCGTGCGGTCGCCCGCAAAGACCATGTGGGTGTGCGAATCTACCCAGCCAGGGAGCACCGCGCGACCGGCGGCATCAACGTGTGTATCTGCCGCCGGGGCGTGTGCCGCCTGACCGGTCCAGGCGATCCGCCCACCCTCGATGACGACGGCGGCGTCGTGGAGACGGCCGCCGTTCGCATCATCGTTGGTGGTCAGCTCGCCGATATTCGTAATGAGGATGGAGTCAGACATCGTGCCTTCTTTGGTGAGTTACCAGCTCTGATCAGTGTTGCGGATCACGGGCTCCATGGGAACCCTGACGCCGCGTTCCTTCGCGACATCGACCGCGCGCTGATAACCGGCATCGACGTGGCGGATCACGCCCATGCCCGGATCGTTCGTGAGCAGTCGCTCGAGCTTCTGCGCCGCGAGTTCGGTGCCGTCAGCGACCGAGACCTGACCCGAGTGGATCGAGCGGCCGATGCCGACGCCACCGCCGTGGTGCAGCGAAACCCAGGTTGCGCCGGAAGAGGTTGCGGTGAGGGCGTTGAGGAGCGGCCAGTCGGCGATTGCGTCCGAGCCATCGGCCATGGCCTCGGTTTCTCGGTATGGCGATGCGACCGAGCCGGAATCGAGGTGGTCGCGTCCGATGACGATTGGTGCCTTGAGTTTGCCCTCAGCAACGAGTTCATTGAACCGGACGGCCGCGCGGGCGCGATCGCCGTAACCCAGCCAGCAGATGCGAGCGGGCAGGCCCTCGAACTCAACACGCTCTTGTGCAGCGCGGATCCAGCGGTGCAGGTGCTCGTTCTCGGGGAAGAGCTCGAGAATCGCTTCGTCGGTGACGCGGATGTCTTCGGGATCCCCCGAGAGGGCGGCCCAACGGAACGGGCCGAGGCCCTCGCAGAAGAGCGGGCGAATGTACGCCGGAACGAAGCCGGGGAATTCGAAGGCGCGATCGTAGCCACCCTTGCGCGCCTCGTCGCGGATCGAGTTGCCGTAGTCGAAGACCTCGGCGCCAGCGTCTTGGAACTCAACCATCGCGCGAACGTGTGCGGCCATCGCGGCCTGCGCATCGGCGGTGAAGGTCTCAGGATCGGCTGCCGCGCGCTCCTGCCAGTCTGCGACGTCGTAGCCGATCGGGAGGTAGGAGAGTGGATCGTGCGCGGAGGTCTGGTCAGTCACGATGTCGATCGTGATGTCACCTGCGCGGTGGCGCCGGAGGATCTCGGGGAACACCTCTGCAGCGTTGCCGACGAGGCCGACAGACCAGCCACGCTTTTCGTCCTTCGCCTGCTGCACCTTGGCGAGCGCTTCGTCGATATCGGTGACGACCTCGTCGAGGTAGCGCTTGCCAGCGCGGCGCTGCAGGCGCGTCTCGTCGACATCGACGATGAGGCATGCGCCGTCGTTCAGGGTGACGGAGAGCGGCTGGGCGCCGCCCATGCCGCCGCAGCCACCCGTGAGGGTGATGGTGCCTGCGAGTGATCCGCCAAACTTCTTGCGTGCGATCGCGGCAAACGTCTCGAAGGTGCCCTGGAGGATGCCCTGGGTGCCGATGTAGATCCATGAGCCGGCCGTCATCTGGCCGTACATCATGAGGCCCTCTGCCTCGAGCTTGCGGAATTCTGGCCACGTGGCCCAGTCACCGACGAGGTTGGAGTTCGCGAGGATGACGCGCGGCGCCCACACATTCGTGCGGAACACGCCGACTGGCTTTCCTGATTGCACAAGAAGTGTTTCGTCTTCTTCGAGATCGCGCAGGGTTTCGACGATTGCGTCGAATGCTTCCCAGCTGCGGGCCGCGCGACCCGTGCCGCCATAAACGACGAGATCGTCTGGCCGCTCGGCAACTTCTGGGTCGAGATTGTTCATGAGCATACGGAGAGGGGCTTCGGTTTGCCAGCTCTTGGCACTGATGTCGGTGCCTCGCGGGCTCTTCACTGAGCGTGCGCCGGGGAGTGTCATGGTGTTCCTTTCCTGGGAATGTGACTGCTTCCATGACACCGTGCCTGCAGGTGCTAAACAACGGGGGAGTGCGCGTAGTTGTCTGGGATCCCAGACACTCGAGTTCTTGGAGTTGCTGAATTCGAGTCGAATTTTGCCTGAAAACCAGCCGAATAAAACACTGACATGCTGAATGCTCGATTTTTTCGCGGTAAGCTAATATGATGACCTCTTCTGAGAACGCCGCGACTGAAGCCGGCGAGACTGCTGCTGCCCCCGAGAGCGAGCGCACGACCTTCGCAGACCTGGGCCTTGAGCCCCGAGTTCTGCAGGCCATTACCGAGGTGGGATACGAGACTCCCTCCGCCATTCAGGCCGCGACGATCCCAGTGCTCCTTGAGGGCCACGATGTCGTTGGACTTGCCCAGACCGGTACTGGTAAGACCGCTGCATTCGCGCTCCCCATCCTTTCCCGAATCCAGCCCGGCGCAGGTGCGCCGCAGGCTATCGTCCTCGCACCGACCCGTGAGCTCGCGCTCCAGGTCTGCGAGGCATTCGAAAGCTACGCAACCCACCTCCCCGAGGTGAAGCTCCTCCCCGTTTACGGTGGCCAGGCGTACGGTCAGCAGCTTTCGGCACTTCGCCGTGGCGTTGACATCGTCGTGGGCACCCCCGGCCGTGTCATGGACCACATGAAGCGCGGCTCGCTTGACCTCTCACAGATCAAGTACCTCGTGCTTGATGAGGCTGACGAGATGCTCAAGATGGGCTTCGCTGAGGACGTCGAGACGATCCTCGCTGACACCCCTGAAGAGAAGCAGGTTGCCCTCTTCTCAGCAACCATGCCTGCGCAGATCCGCCGTATCTCGCAGCAGCACCTCAACGATCCGCGCGAGATCAAGATCGCTGGCAAGACCCAGACGAGCTCGAACATCACGCAGCGTTACACCGTGGTGTCGTACATGCAGAAGCTTGACGCGCTGACCCGCGTGCTCGAGGTGGAAAACTTCGACGGCCTCATCGTCTTCACCCGTACCCGTGGTGATTCGGAGCAGGTGGCTGAGAAGCTGCGCGCTCGTGGCTACTCGGCAGCGGCGATCAACGGTGACATCCAGCAGGCACAGCGTGAGCGCACCGTTCAGGCGCTGAAGGATGGCAAGCTTGACATCCTCGTTGCAACCGACGTTGCAGCTCGTGGCCTTGACGTTGAGCGCATCAGCCACGTCATCAACTACGACCTCCCGATCGACACCGAGTCGTACGTCCACCGTATTGGCCGTACCGGCCGTGCGGGCCGTACCGGCGACGCGATCAGCTTCGTTACTCCTCGCGAGCAGCGCATGCTCAAGGCGATCGAGCGCGCGACCAAGCAGCCGCTCACCCAGATGCCGCTTCCTCGCATCGAAGAGGTCAACGCAACGCGTCTGACCCGCTTCGATGACGAGATCACGACCGCTCTCGGTGAGACCGCTCGTATCAGCCGCTTCCGTGAGATCATCGAGCACTACGTCCGTAACCACGACGTAGCTGAGGCAGACGTCGCTGCAGCACTCGCTGTTGTTGCACAGGGTGACACCCCGCTCCTCCTGACCGAGGCAGACGACGCAAAGTTCGATCGTGACCGCAAGCAGGCGTCGCGCTTCCTCGAGGACTCGGGTCGCGATGACAACCGTGCACCTCGCCAGGACCGCGGCCCCCGTCAGCGTCGTGATGACCTCAAGACCTACCGCATCGAGGTTGGCCGTCGCCAGCGCGTGCAGCCCGGTCAGATCGTTGGCGCGATTGCCAACGAGGGTGGTCTGAGCCGTGACGACTTCGGTCGTATCCAGGTGCGCGATGACTTCTCGCTCGTCGAGCTCCCCTCGAACCTGTCGGAAAGTGCGCTTGAGTCGCTCAAGTCGACCAAGATCGGTGGCAAGGCCATCGAGATCACCGAAGACACCGGCCCCAGCCCCCGCGGCAAGGGTTGGGACTTCAAGGGTGATCGTGACCGTAACGATCGCGGCGGCGACCGTGGTGGGTACCGCGGCGACCGTGGTGGGTACCGTGGTGGCGATCGCAACGACCGCGGTGGCTACCGTGGCGGCGACCGCAATGACCGCGGCGGCGACCGCGGTGGGTACCGTGGTGGCGACCGTAACGATCGTGGCGGCTTCCGTGGCGACCGCGACAACCGTGGTGGCGGCAACAGCTGGGATCGCGACAACCGTGGCGGCGGCCGTGACTTCGGTAACGACCGTGCAGACGGCAAGCGCAAGCCGCGCTGGTAAGGCGTTCTGCATCGCTCACTGAGCGATGATCTTTAGCGGCGGGTGAGCTTCGGCTCCCCGCCGCTTTTGCGTGCCCGGGTAGCTGTTGGGCGCACCTTCGCTGTTGCCTTCGCTACCGAGCGTCGCGCTCTGCCGCGTCCAGCAGCGCGTTGATACCCGCGAGGAAGATCGCCTGGTCATCGAGTTCGGTAAGTCTCGAGGAGTAGTGGGCAATGTGCGGATAGGTGCGCGGATCAGCGTGCAGCGGTCCCTCGACCCATCGCTCCGGCCCACTCGGTTCGCCAGATGTGCCGCCATCATCGGCGCGTGCGCGCGCGATGCCCGACGACATGGAGAGTGTGTATGAAGAAATGAGCGAATAATGCTGGAGTACACCGACTTCGTCAAGGCCACATGTGGAGAGCGCGCTGAGGATGAGTTCCATTGCGCCAAACTCACCGGGGCCGTGCGTCGTAAGTGTCATTGCCTCTGCTGCGATTGCTGGATGCTCGCAGTACTCGCGAAGGGTGCCATCGGCAAGTCCCTGGATGCGACCGCGCCAATCGTCTGGTGTGGCGGTAATGCTCGCGAGCGCGCGTACGTGCAGCTCATCGAGCAGCGCCTCCATGAGGTGGCTCTTGCTGCGGAAGTGACGGTAGACCGCGGAAGGGTCGACGCCGAGTTCAGTGCCCAAACGCTTTGCCGAGAACGTTGAGCTGCGGTGCTCGGTAGCGACTTTCAAGCCGGCAGCGATGATTTTCTGCGTGTCGAGACGCACTTTTCGTGGCCCGGTTCGCACGGTACGTGTCGCGGTCGTCATGTCACCCCTTTGTCCTTCTGCCAGCGTAGAGCATCCAACGCGTCGGAACTAAACCTATCAATGTCAGAAATGTTGTCAAAGCCTTTGACAAGAGTAATGATTCCCGCCTAAGCTCCGAACAAACCTGATTTCAGAGTCGAAAGAGGAAGCATGTACGTTGACGTTCTGTTCACCGGCGGAGCCGTATTCACTGGTGAGGGAGATCCGCGCACGGATCTCGCAATCGGTATCACCGGCGAACGCATCACCGCAATCGTGGCAGCAAGTGATGCTGGCAGCATTACCGGTCCGGAGACCAAAGTGATTGATCTGGCGGGCGCACTCCTCTCGCCTGGCTTCCAGGACGCACATATCCACCCGATCGGCGGCGGCGTTGAAGCGCTGCAGTGCGATCTGACCGAGTCGGAGAACGCAGAAGATAGCGTGCGTCTCATCTCGGAATACGCAGCGGCGAACCCAGATGAAGGCTGGATCCTTGGCGCGGGCTGGTCGATGGACCACTTCGAAGGTGGTGCCCCCACTCGTGATCTCATCGATGCGATCGTGAGTGACCGACCAGTGGTGTTATCGAGTCGCGATCACCACAGTGTCTGGGCTAATACTCGCGCAATTGAGCTTGCCGGCCTGACTGCGCAAACTGCAGACCCAGAGGACGGCCGTATCGAGCGCGAGTCAGACGGATTCCCCGCCGGTACCTTCCACGAAGGGGCAATGAATCTCTTCAATGAGGTCAAACCCGAATCGTCTGCGGATCTCACCTACCGAGGCCTCCTGCATGCACAAACGGAACTCATTGCGCAGGGCGTGACCGGCTGGCAAGATGCTTGGGTGGGTTCGGACGGACCCGGCACTGGCACGCTTGAGGCGTATGAGCGCGCGGTCGCGGAAGGCACCCTGCGCGTGCACGTGACCGGCTCACAGTGGTGGGAGCGCGATCGCGGTCTCGACCAGATTCCCGAGATCATCGCTCGCCGCGACGCGAACGTCGCAAGCGGCACCTCGAACCGTTTCAACCTCGGCACGGTCAAGATGATGGTCGACGGTGTTGCAGAGAACTTCACCGCGTCAATGCTCGACCCGTACCTCGACGAACACGGCGAACACACCTGCAATCACGGCATCGCCTTTATCCCCGCAGAGATTCTCACCGACGCAGTACAGCAGATCGACGCGGCCGGTATGCAGGTGCACTTCCATTCCCTCGGCGACCGCGCGGTTCGTAATGCACTCGACGCAGTCGAAGCGGCACGAAAGGTGAACGGCCCGAGTGATGGCCGTCACCACCTCGCCCATCTCCAGGTGATCGCTGCCGAAGATACTGCGCGCTTTGCTGAAGTCGACGCCGTTGCCAACCTGCAGATGCTGTGGGCAACCCACGAAGACCAGCTCGACACACTTACGCTGCCATTCATGAGTGAGCGCGCGGCAACTCGCCAGTACCCGTTCGGCGATCTTGTCCGTGACGGTTCGCGGCTCGCTGCGGGCAGCGATTGGCCGGTTTCGACGGCGGATCCGCTTGCCGCGATCCACATTGGTGTGACGCGCGTTGGCCCCGAAATCACCGCTGGCCCACTCGGCGGCGAGGAACAGTGCCTCGCGCTGTCGACCGCATTTGCCGCGTACACCTCGGGCACCGCATACGTAAACCACCGTGACCACGACACCGGCTGGATCCGTGAGGGCTACCTCGCGAATCTCGTCGTGATCGAACCTAACCCGTTCGCGCTCGCGCCGGCTGACATCGCAGATGCCGCCGTCACGCAGACCTGGATCGAAGGCTCCCAGGCCTTCGCCCGCGCCCAGTAGGGCACCCACTTTCAACGCATTGGCACAGTGGAGTGCCGCAGTTTTCGAAGGAGAAAACAATGTCAGTTACAGCATTTACCCGCGGGCGCCGCGGCGCTGCGGTGATCGGTGCAGCGATTACCGTCGTTGCGCTCACTGCGTGTTCTGGTTCGGGCTCGGGCGGTGGGAGCAGCGAGCCAGTCGACTGGAAGCTCACCGAGCAAACGGCAGCGCCGTCGGGTGAAATCGATCAGATCACCTGGGCGAGCTACGCGGAGCCGTTCTCGCTCGATAACGCGTACGCCTTCGATTACTCAGATAACCAGGTTCTTGCGAACGTGTGCGAATCGCTGTTGCGGTTGAACCCCGATTTCAGCCTCACTCCTGGTCTGGCTGAGTCGTTCTCAAACCCAGAGCCGACGAAGTGGGTGTATCAGATTCGACAGGGTGTGAAGTTCCATGACGGAACTGAAATGACTGCTGACGATGTCGTGGCAACCATGTCCCGTCACATTGATCCAGAGGTCGGGTCGTCATGGTTTAGCGTCTACCAGTACGTCACCTCTATTGAGAAGACCGGCGACTGGGAGGTGACGGTCACCACGTCAAAGCCTGACTCACAGTTCAACCTCGGTATGGGTGGATCCGCAGGTGTCGTCGAGTCTGCGGCGACGCTCGCCGAACTCGGTAGCGACTACGGAAATTCCACGGGCGGCGTAAATTGCACCGGTCCATTCAAGTTTGACAGCTGGAAGTCAGGAGAGAAGATCTCGCTGAGTCGCTTCGATGACTATTGGAACGAAGAGCTCAAGGCGAAGTCTGAGAAGTTTGACTTCGTATTCATGGCGGACGCAAACGCGCGCACCAACGCTCTGAAAGCTGGCGACGTAGATGGCACGTGGCTCCTCCCAATGGATTCGATCCGTGAGCTGCAATCGAAGGGTTCGGGAGACGTCCTCTTCGGTATGAGCACTTCTGTCGCAAACATGGTGGTCTCAAACCTCGACGGACCCCTAGGCGACGTGAACGTGCGTAAGGCACTGCTCATGGCGCTCGACCGCCAGGGAATTCTCGACGCGGCATACAGCGGCGTTGGTGAAGTGACTGATGTGTACACCACCGAGTCGGTGTGGAATGATGCTGACCCTGCGGCCCGCGAGCGGGCGTTCACCGACATTGAGTCGTACGACTTCGACGTTGAAGCGGCGAAGAAGCTCGTTCAGGACGCAGGGTTCGAGGGTGCAGAACTCACTATCGTGAGTGCTCCAATCAGCCAAGAATTCACCGTCATTTCGCAGGCAACTGTTGCTGCAGCCAAATCAATCGGCCTGAACGCCAAGATCGACACGGTGACCCCGGCGGCCTACACCACGCTGTTCGCTGACCCCGCTGCGCGTGAGGGCGTGGACCTCTTCTACACGAACTGGTACCTGTCGAGCCCGGATCCCGCGGAAATGTTCGGCATCCTCCGTACCGGCGAATTCAGCAACTATGGCAATTGGTCGAACCCAGAGTATGACGCACTCGTCGAACAGGCTGTCACCACCATGGACGTGAAGGAACGCAGCAAGGTAAACGCAGATATGCAGCAGCTGGCAAACGCTGAGCTTCCGTGGTTGCCGCTTGTTGAAGTACCGAATGCCATGTACATGGGCGAACGCGTCACCGGGCTTTCGCCCTCGATCAACTTCCTGTACTACCCCTGGGCGGCAACGCTCGGCGCACGCTAACGAGGACTCCGAATGGCATACGCACGCCGCATCGCCTCGAAACTCGGGGCGTTGCTCTTGACGCTGTTCCTCGCGTCGCTCCTGGTCTTCTTTTCCAGGTTCTTAGTACCTGGTGACCCCGTCCGCTTCCTCCTCCGTGGCCGCAAGCCAAGCCCGGAGGCGGTTGCGGCCGTCACTGAACAGTTCGGCCTGGACCTGCCGCCGTGGCAGCAGTACATCAATTGGCTTTTCGGAATGTTCCGGGGCGACTTCGGCCGATCCCTGCAGTTCCGCCAGGACGTGGCGGTCGTCGTCGGCGACCGCCTCCCGGTCACCCTCGGCCTCGTCGCAATGTCGGCAATCATGATCGCGATCATCGGTATCACGGCCGGCGTCATTGCCGCATTGAACAAGGGCAAGTTCGCGGATCGCGCGACGCTCATCTTCCTCACCGTACTTGGCGCGATCCCATCGTTCGTCGGGTCTATCGTGCTCATCGCAGTCTTCGCGGTGACCCTCGGCTGGTTCCCGACGTTCGGATCGGGAGAAGGATTCTGGGACACGGTGTACCACCTGATTCTGCCGTCCTTCGCGCTTGCGATTACCTTCGTGGTGCTCGTCGGCAAGGTCACTCGCTCCTCGATGATCGAGCAGGTTGGCAAGGAACACGTGGAGGTCGCGACGAGTCGTGGTCTGAAGCGTGGTGTCGTGATCCGCCGCCACGTGTTCAGGAACTCGATCGGCCCGATCGTGACCGTGAGTGGTTTGCTCGTTGCGGGCCTCCTCGTGGCAAGCACGATCGTTGAGACGGCGTTCGGTGTTGCAGGCCTCGGCTCGCTGCTCGTGCAGTCGGTCGATCGTCTCGACTTCCCGGTCGTGCAGGCGATCACGCTCTTCGTTGTTACGGCCTTCGTCGTGGTGAACGCGATCGTCGATCTCTGCGAACCCCTCATTGACCCCCGAGCTGCGGCAGGAGCTGATGCACGATGACCGTCCCGAATGCAACCACTGCCGTTCGCGTGATGCGTGCCCCACGGGTACGCCGAGCGAACTGGCTCTTCACTGGCAGCGTCGTCGTGCTTGCGGTATTCACGCTCGCGGCGATCTTCGCGCCGATCGTGGCACCGTATGATCCGGACGAAGTCGACTTCCTCGCGTTCTATTCCGGCCCGTCAGCCGCGCACTGGCTCGGCACCGACGGCCTCGGGCGCGACATCCTCAGCCGCATGGCGTTCGGTGCCCGCACCGCGCTCCTCGGTCCGTTGCTTGTCGTGATCTTCTCGACGATCTTCGGCATCCTGCTCGGCCTCCTCGCAGGCTGGCGCGGGGGCTGGATCGACGCCGTGCTCGGCCGCATCTTTGACGTGATCTTCGCGTTCCCTGCGCTGCTCATCGCGATCATGGCGGTCGCACTGTTTGGCAAGGGGTTCGTCGCTCCGGTCATCGCGATGGTGATCGCGTACATCCCATATGTTGCGCGCCTCACCCGCTCGCTCATCACGGCCGAGCGTCACCGCCCATACGTTGCCGCGTACCGAGTCGCCGGCTTCGGCGGAGCGTGGATCGCGCTGCGCCGCGTGCTCCCGAACATCACGCCGATCGTTGGCGCGCAGTCGACCCTGAACTTCGGATACGTGCTCGCCGAGCTCGCTGGCCTGTCGTTCCTTGGCCTTGGAGTGCAAGCGCCGATGTCTGACTGGGGTGCGATGATCAACGAGGCGCAGGCCGGTATCGTTGGCGGGCACTTCCTGCCAGCCCTCGTTCCTGCAATCGCGGTCGTCCTCGTCGTCGTTGCCGTGAACATTATTGGTGAAGAACTGTCTGAACGTATCGGAGGAGGTGTGGTCGCATGACCCTGCTCGAAATCTCAGGTCTCACGCTCGACCTGCCCACAGGCAAGCGCCTGCTTGATGACATCTCAATCTCGGTAGCACCGGGGGAGACGGTCGGCCTGGTCGGCGAGTCTGGCTCAGGCAAGTCGCTCACCGCACGCTCGGTGCTCGGCCTGCTGCCGCAGAACGCTCGTCTCGGTGGCAGCGTACAGATCGACGGCCACGAAGTGCTCGGCTCGTCGCGTGCCACGCTGTTGGACGTGCGACGGCACAGCGCCTCGATGGTGTTTCAAGATCCGCGCTCTGGCATCAACCCCATGCGCACGATCGGTGACTTCATGACCGAGTCGCTCCGTCTGTGCCAGGGGGTATCTGCCGCTGATGCGCGGGCACAAGCGATCGAACTCCTGCGTGCGGTACGGCTGCCGCGCCCCGAAGAACACCTCGACCAGTACCCGCACGAGTTCTCGGGCGGCATGCTGCAGCGCGTCATGATCGCGGGAGCACTCACGAGCTCGCCGAAGCTCCTCATCTGTGACGAGCCGACCACCGCACTCGACGTCACGACCCAGGCCGAGATCATCGATGTGCTGCGCGAGCAGCGCGATGCGCGCGGCATGGGCATGCTGTTCATCACGCACGACCTCAACCTGGCCGCATCGATCTGCGATCGCGTGACCGTCATGCAACAGGGGCGGATCGAGGAGCGCGGCACCGCGCGACAGATCTTCCTCGAGCCAACAACCGAGTACACGAAGCGGCTCATCGCTGCGACACCGAGCATCGCCGTCGACGGGGTGGGGTCTGCCGGTGAAGCAGCAGCGGTGCTGGCGGACGCTGGTGTGCTTGGCGCGCATGGCGCTGGTGCTACGGATGGTGGTGCGGGTGAGCCCATGGTCTTTGCTGACAAGCTCACGAAGACCTACTATCCGCGTGGCAAGGCGCCAGTGACCGCGGTCGCTGAGGCCTCCATCGCGATTCCGCGCGGTGGCGCACTCGGTGTCGTGGGGGAGTCGGGCTCAGGCAAGTCCACCCTGGCGCGCATGATCATCGGACTCGAGCAGCCGGACGGCGGCGAACTCCGCATCGCTGGTGCATCGCGCATGGCGGTCCCGCGCAACCGGGCTGAGCGGCTCCAGCGGGCGCGGAGTGCGCAAATGGTGTTCCAAGACCCGTACCTGTCGCTCGATCCGCGAATCCCTGCCGGCAAGGCAGTCGAGGACGCGATCACGCTGCACACCGGAGTGAAGGGTGCGGCCGCGCGGCAGCGTGCGATCGAACTGCTTCACGCGGTTGGGCTTGGTGAGGAGTTTGCTGCGGCGCATCCGCGCACACTTTCCGGCGGACAGCGTCAGCGCGTCGCAATTGCGCGCGCAATTGCGATTGATCCCGACGTGCTTGTGCTCGATGAGGCGACGAGTGCGCTCGACGTGTCCGTGCAGGCTCAGGTGCTCGATCTCCTGGCGCGTGTTCGCGAGGAGCGCGGGCTGACGATCCTCTTCATCAGCCACGACCTCGGCGTTGTGCGCCGCGTGTGCGACGAGACCGTCGTTATGCGGCGCGGTGAGATCGTGGAATACGGCGCGACCGAGGAGATTCTGACCGACCCGCAGCACGAGTACACGCGAGCGCTGTTGGCGTCCGTGCCGCAGCCGGTCTGGGACTAGTTCCGGGGCTGCGCGTGTGTGCGTGGTGAATGAGAGGTGGTTGGTGGCCGGTGCTGGTCGCCCACCACCTCTTCATCTTTCAGATCCATGTTCGTGCGTTGAATCGGTCATGGGCCACTTTGGGTGTGGTGCGGGCTAGTGTTGCGGGCGGGGCTCGGAGCGTAGCTGCTGTCCCGGTAAAGCACGCGCAAAGAGAACTGTTGTGTGTGCTGATCGCCACACACAGTCTTCCTCCTGCAACCGAGTGCAGGCCACGCATCAAGAGCATTGCTGACCGTTGGCCCTCGCGTAGTGCCCACAACTATTGCGTTCTCACTGGTGAGGGGTACGCGGCGCATATTGCGCCGCTGAATTGATCAGAGGGCGCGGCCTGTGGCCGCACCGAAGATGCACAACCTGACGGAAAGAGACGAGGTGCTGGGCTGTAGTGGCTGCTCGCCACGCTGAGACCCCTGCGTCACCACGTCGAACAGGGCAGTTCCCTGCGAGACGGACCGTTTCATGCGCATGAAAGGCCCTGTCTCGGGAGAAACGGTCGATCTCGCGGGGTTGAGGTGCAAAAAGGTGCGGGCACGGTGCGACGCGGTCGAAGCGAAGAGAAGCGACGCGGGGTTCGGCACGACGCGGTGCTGGGAGCCTACAGTGCAGTGAACCGCGACTGCGGCACGATGTCGCGCGAGATCCGGCAGTCGAGCAAGATGGTGCCCGTCGCGCCGGCGGCAATCCAGTGTTCAAGGGCGGTGAGATCGAGCATCGTGCGCACGGTAACTCCGCGGGCCCCAAACGCGTTTGCGATACTCGCGAAGTCCACGTCGGGGATGAGCATGGGAGCCTCATCGAGGCCAAGCGCGCCGTAGTGCGCGACCTCTGCGCCGTACGCGCCGTCGTTCCATACGACAATGATGGAGCTCTGAGAATTGCGCACTGCGGTTTCCAGGTCAGCGAGTGCCATGAGCCCGCCGCCATCACCGGTGCTCAGTACCGTCGTGGTTCCTGGTGCGGCGGCTGCAACACCTGCGATCGTCGAGATGCCGAGGCCGATCGTGTGGAACGTTGAACCCACCATGATGAGGCGCTCGGGTGAACCCACAGGCCAGTACATGTTTGGCCATGTCGCCGACCGGTTGCCATCGACCGTGATGTGGATATTCTCTGGGAGGATGTCGCCGATCCGGGCAGCTACCGCGCGCGGATCGAGCTTGCCATCAGCGCAGATACCGTCGGGATGCGCTTCGAGGCCGTTCTCGCGAACGCGAAGCGCGCCGCCGGGTTCGAGTCCCTCAATGGTTTCGCGCCAACCCTTGGACTTGCCGCCAGCGGTGGCATACGCGCCAGTGAGGGTCTGCAGCGTTGCCTTTGCGTCGCCCTGCAGCATGATGTGGCGTTGGTCGTGCACCCCAGGAGGGGCTGCGAGCTGCTGTTCATCGATGCGAATGATCTTGGTGTCTGCCCCAAAGATTGAGCGGAAGCGGGCCGAGACGCGATCAAAACTCGCGCCTACGAGCACGACAACATCAGCCGAAGCAATGCGCTCACCCGCTGCTGGCTGCGCAAAACCGCCGGAGACGCCGAGGTCAAACTCGGGGCGGGGGAATACGTTTCGTGCGAGCGCGGTCGTGGCGGTGAGCGCACCGAGACGATCCGCGATGACACCGAGCTCCTGCTGAGCGCACGCGAGCACGGCTCCGTGACCTGCCAGTACGAGCGGTCGCTCTGCTGCGAGCAGTGCGGAGACCGCGTTGTCGATCTGCAGCTTCGTCGGTGCGATCTTGGTGGGAGCGGTAGAAATCGAAGGCTTGGTCGGGGTCGCCGCGACCGAGGCAAGCAGACTAGCGAGCACAGCGGGATCGTTTGCGTCGATTGCTTCGGAAGGCATGCGCTGAATGTCGACAGGGCCGGTGGTGCTACGTGTCGGGGCGACAACGAGATCGCACGGGACTGCGAGCACGACCGGGCGGCGAGCCCGAAGCGCGTACGAGACAGCGCGGTCGACGATCTCGTCAATGCCGCGTACCTTGAGTTCGTACGTGCGCACGCCGAGCGCTGCCGCAAGCATCTCCTGGTCGACATCCCATGGACGACGACCGTCTGTCGGTGCATCGCCGACAACCATGAGGAGCGGGGTGCGTGCGTGTGCAGCCTCAGCCAGTGACGTCAAAGCGTTGGTGAAGCCGGGGCCGTAGGCAGTCGTGGCGATAGCGAGACGGCCACTGATCCGCGTGTACGCGTCTGCAGCTGCGACCGCGCCAGCCTCGTGGCGTACCGCGGTATACGGGACGCCGAGGTCAACGAGCCCTTGGACAAGATGTGCATTGCCGGTTCCCATCAGGCCGAAGCTGCGACCGGCGTGCCGTGCGAGGGCAGACGCGAGTGCACTGGAGAGGGAAATAGAAGAGGAATGCGACATCGTCATCCTTTGTAAAACTGCGTGTTGCTACGAAGTGTAGCGGGCTGAATATGCGGAGAGGGGCTCAAAATCCGAAACGGATCTCGAGCCCCTCATTCGCTATGCGGGAAAGCGCTTACTTCGCTGCGAAGCGGAAGAGCTTCTTGTTTGCGAACTCAAGCATGCCGACGCGGCCAAGCTCGCGGCCGTAGCCCGACTTCTTGACGCCACCGAAGGGAACGTCTGCACCCTCGAGGCCTGCGCCGCCGATGAAGACCATGCCTACGTCGAGCTGGTTACCAACCTGCTCAGCGCGGTCGAGGTCGTCACAGATGATGACCGAACCGAGGCCGTAGGGCGACGAGTTAGCGAGCTCGATTGCCTCTGCATCGCTCGATACGCGGTAGAGCTGCGCAACCGGGCCGAAGAGCTCCTGGCTGTACACGTCCATTGCGGGAGTGATGTTGGTGAGGACGGTCGGGGTGTAGAGGTTGCCCTCGGGGGTGTTGTTGCCCACGAGAACGTCTGCGCCCTGATCGATTGCGCCCTGAACCTGTGCGGTGAGACCCTTGGTCGCAGCAGCCGACGACATAGGACCGAAGTCGCCTGCCTCGTACGACTGGCCTGCAATTGCAGCCTTGAACTTCTCGGTGAACTCGTCGAAGTACTTGTCCATAACGACGATGCGCTTCGAGCCGTTGCACGCCTGGCCGGTGTTCTCCATGCGGCCGCCAACAGCGTGCTCAACTGCGTGATCGAGATCATCGGTGTCGAGAACGAGGAAGACGTCCGAACCGCCGAGCTCGAGAACGCACTTCTTGAGCTCGCGGCCTGCCTGCTCAGCAACGATTGCGCCTGCGCGCTCCGAGCCGGTCAGCGAGATGCCCTGGACGCGATCGTCTGCAATGATGTCAGCGATCTGGTCGTGGCTTGCGAACACGTTGACGTATGCACCCTTGGGGAAGCCTGCGTCAAGGAAGAGCTGCTCAAGTGCGAGAGCCGACTCGGGGCACTGTGCAGCGTGCTTGAGCACGATGGTGTTGCCGAGAATCAGGTTCGGCACTGCAAAGCGTGCAACCTGGTAGTAGGGGTAGTTCCAAGGCATGATGCCGAGGATGACGCCGGTGCCCTGGAAGCGGAAGAAGGTCTTGAGACCGTCTTCTACCTGGAGCTCCTCGTCAGCGAGCCATGCCTCAGCGTTGTCTGCGAATGCAGCGGTGATTGCACCCGAGAACTCAGCCTCGCCAACAGCCTGCTCGAGGGGCTTGCCCATCTCGCGGTTGATGATTGCGCCGAGCTCGTCCTTGCGCTCGTCGAACAGCTCTGCTGCGCGCTTAGCGAGTGCTGCACGCTCGGCAACAGTCGTCTTGCGTGCCCAGTTCTGGTATGCGTCCTGTGCCGAGGCGAGAGCTGCCTCGATCTCGACTGCGGTTGCTTCCGGGTATTCCGAAATAGTTTCGCCCGTGGCCGGGTTAATGACGGCAAAAGTGCCCATACTTGACTCACTCCTTAGTGACTCGTCGGTGGCTTCGGTGAAGCAAGTCTCCCATACTTCGGAGGGCGATGCTAGGCACCGCGCCTTGCCTTTTCGGGGAGGATCAAGCTTGTGTCTGGATGTTATCAGTCGAATCGATGGGGTTTTACAACTGAATCCGAAGAAGGCGACCAAATCTGTTGATTTGGTCGCCTTCAGGGTTAATTCAGAGGAATCGGAATCGTCAGTGTTCCGGTCTCGGCTGGTGGCTCGATATCGCGACCGAGCATGTCTGGGATCCACTTCATCGTGCACGCGGCGACGACGGCGCTGATCAGGAGAAGTGTGGCCGAGACGAGGATCGCGCCGATCGCGCCGCTCGAGTCGATAGCCATGCCTGCGATGGCGGATCCGATCGCGACACCAACGAGCTGGCCGGTGCCGATCCAGCCGTACGCCTCAGCGGTTTCTGAGAATTTCACGGTTGTGCCGATGACACTCGAAATTGCTGCAAATACGGGCGCGGTGCCCATACCGCCGAGGAAGAGGACAATGCACAAGAACCACATGTCCTGGCTAATGAGCGTCGCAAGCGTGCCAGCGAGCACGATGCAAATACGGAGCAGCATTGACCAGGGGCGCATCTGGCGGTGGCCGAATAGCAGGCCGCCGACGAGTGAGCCGCCGGCGAAGCATGCGAGCACGATGCCTGACTCGATACTGCTGCCGTGCGCGCCAGCGTCACCCGGCGGCGTGAATGCGGCGATGATGCCAGCTTCAATTGCCGCGAAGGACGCAACAAAGAAGAAGCCAATGACCGTCGTGATGATGACGGTTGGGCGACGCAGCACGGCACCAAAGCCACGCTTCGCGCGCGGCAGCTTGACGGTGCCGAGCGCAGGGCTCGAAATGAACCACGCGCCACCGAGCAGCATGAAGCCTGCCGCGGTGCAGAGGCCAACGGTGGTGCCAAGCTGCGAGGTAATGAAGACGGCAACAACTGGGCCAAGTACCCAGATGAGTTCCTGCGCAGCAGCGTCAAGTGAGAACAGGCCAGCGATTTGGTTGTTCGGAACGAGCTTCGGGTAGATCGAACGCACGGCTGGGGTGACCGGCGGCGTGAAGAGGCCGGTCAGCACAGCGAGCGCAGTGAGCACGAGTAGCGGCAGGTGCACGAATGCCATGATGGCAAGCGCAGCCGCGCACAGCAGCGTGGTGATCGACAGGACCGGGCGCATGCCCCATCGGCCCATGAAACGGCTTGCGAGCGGTCCTGAAACCGCCTGGCCGACACTCGCCGCAGCCAGCACGATGCCCGCAGACGTATAGTCGCCGTACATCTGTTGCACATGCAGCAGCAAGATGATCGACAGCATTCCGAAAGGGAACCTCGCGGTGAGCTGGGAAACGATCACACGGTAAACTCCCGGATTCCGTCCGAGATCGCGATAGATGCCCATTACAGAATCCTACCGCTCCGCGCGCGTGTTTTTTGCCACTAGGCCGACTCGGCAAGCACCTTTCTGATGCGCTGCAACGAAACTGATTCTGAAGTTCGCAACTGCTGTGCAAAGAGGCTGATGCGGAGTTCCTCGATCAACCAACGCGTGTGCACAATCTGAGGGAGCGCGCGGGGACCGAGCGGGATCGTGCCACCGGCATCCGCGAACATCGCGAGCGCCCGATCCACATCGTTCTGCCAGGCTCGGTCACGACCGGGATTCTCGCGGAGCCCCTGCATGCGAATCTGTACGCCCTCCAGATACACGGGAAGACGTTCGAGCTGGGCGAGCCCGGTCTGCGAGACAAACCCGTCGAAGACGAGACCATCCACCTGCTTTGCGGCATCGGCCACCTGGCTCAGTACCTGAATCGCCTTTGCGCCGTCGATCGCCTTGCGCGCGAGTCGTGCACCATCGAGCACGCGGGCCGTGAGCGCAATTGCGCCGTAGATCTCGTCGAGGAGACTCCGCGCATAGTCGTTTGCGATCGCTTCGAAATCGTCGGCTCGCCACACGAGGCCATCAGGACAGTGGCGGCGGATCACGCGGTCTGCGACCGCGAGCGAAACATCGGCTATTGCTGCGTCAAGCGTGCGGTACGGGCCGGCGCCGAGCAGCAGTTTCTCCTGATTGGAGAGGTGCTCACGGACGTAGCTTGCCGGCGACGGTGAGCTGAGCACGAGCAAGCGGCGGATGCCGCGACGCGACAGGCGCACCTGCTCCGACTCGTCTGCCACGAGACCGAGATCGACGCTCGTGCGGCGATCAACGATCGCCGGGTACGCACGAACGACGCCTGCGCCTGATCCGCGCCCCTTGGCGAAGCCGGTGTCGACGTACTTCGGAAGGTCGCCGAAGTCCCAGGTCGTGGCTCCGCGCTTGTCAAGCGTGCTCGTCGGCATGGCCGCGGCTGCGACCTTCGCGACGCCCTGATTCGCCTGCTGCTTGTGCGCCGCCTTCAGCTCGGCAAGATCCTTGCCAGTACCGATCGTGCGGCCGCGCGCATCAATCACGCGGAACGTCGGGGTGAGGTGAGCGGGAAGACGGTCGGTGTCGAAGTCCTTCGGCGATACCTGCATGCTTGCGCGGCGACGAATCTCGTCAGCGAGTAGCTGCGTGAGTGAGGCTTCGCCGGCATCGAGCTTCGGACCGACCGCTTCAAGCAGCGTGCGCGCCCAATCGGCCGCGGGCACGACATGGCGGCGGATCCCCTTCGGGAGCGTCTTAATGAGCGCCGTCACCAGCTCCTGGCGGAGACCAGGGACGAGCTTTTCAAAGTCTTCGCCATCGAGGCGGGGGAGCAGCGGCAGCGGGACATTGACCGTCACGCCATCGTCTTCAGCGGTCGGGTCGAAGCGGTACTTCAGCTTGAGTGTCTGATCGCCGTGACGCCACTGGCGCGGGAACTCGGTCTCGTCGACGACCTCTGCGTCGTCCTCCACGAGGTCTTCGCGGCTGAGGTGCAGGAAGTTCGGGTCGGTCGTGCGCTTCTTTTTCCACCAGCCCTCAAAGCTGCGGGTCGACGTGACGTCTGCGGGGATGCGTGCATCGTAGAACTCGAAGATCGCCTCGTCGTCCGAGACGATGTCGCGGCGGCGCGAGCGTTCTTCGAGCTGTTCGAGCTCGCGGCGCAGCTGACGGTTCGCACGGTCGAATGCCTGCGGCGAATCCCACTCACCCTCGACGAGCGCGTGGCGAATGAAGAGTTCGCGTGCGTGCTCCTGATCGAAGCGGGCGAGCTGCACGCGGCGGCGATCCACGATGGGGACGCCGAACAGTGTGACGCGCTCGTACGCAACGGCCGCGCCCTGATTCTTCTCCCAGTGCGGCTCAGACAGGTTGCGCTTCGCGAGCGGGCCAGCGAGCTCCTCGGCCCAAGCCGGGTCGACAACCGCGTTCGAGCGGGCGAACAGGCGCGAGGTTTCGACGAGCTCGACGCTCATGATGACCTCTGGCGGATTCTTCGCGAGCACCGAACCCGGGTACAGCACGAACTTCGTCCCACGCGAACCCAGGTACTCCTGTGCTGGCTTGCGCTTGCCGGTACCGGCAACATTGCGGCCGCCGCGGCCCGGCACGCTGCGATCCTGCTTGTCGTCGCGCACGCCGAGCTGCGAGAGCAAGCCGGCAAGTACGGAGCGGTGGATGGCTTCGCCCGATCCGCCCTCCGTCTGCGCAGTGGGAGCGAGCTTGCCGCGCGGTACGCCAGCGATACGGGCGATCTGACGGTACAAGTCCATCCACTCGCGCACGCGCAGGAAATTGAAAAACTCTGCCTTGCACAGACGGCGGAAGGCGCTCGATGAGAGCTCCTCCTGCTGCTCGAGGAGATAGTTCCAGACGTTCAGGAGCGTCATGAGGTCGCCCTGCGGATCGGAGAACCGGCCGTGCAATTCGTCGGCCTTGCCGCGCTGTTCCTGGGGGCGCTCGCGCACATCTTGGATCGTCAGGCCGGCCACGATCGCGAGGACCGCGGGAACGACGTCGTGCTTGCGCGCCTCGACGACCATTCGGGCGAAGCGCGGCTCGATCGGCAGGCGCGATAGCTCGCGACCGATCTGCGTGATCTTGTGCGAGGCACCGCCGCGACCACGGCCGCGCGCGTTCTTGCCGATCGCCTCGACCGCACCGAGCTCGGCGAGCAGGCCGAGACCGTCTGCGATGCCGCGCTGATCGGGCGGGGTGAGGAACGGGAACTTCGCAATGTCCCCCAGGCCGAGCGACAGCATCTGCAGAATGACCGAGGCGAGACCCGTGCGGCGGATCTCCGGCTCAGTGAACTCCGGACGCGCAAGGCAGTCTTCTTCTGAATAGAGGCGGATCGCGATACCCGCGCTGGTACGTCCCGAACGGCCTGAGCGCTGGTTCGCGCTCGCCTGCGAGATCGCCTCGATCGGCAGGCGCTGCACCTTGCTGCGCGCGGAATAGCGCGAGATGCGCGCGGTGCCAGCGTCGACCACATAGCGGATGCCTGGCACCGTCAGCGAGGTCTCCGCGACGTTGGTCGCGAGCACGATGCGGCGGGTGCCGCCCTGCCCGCGCTCGAAGACGCGGTGCTGCTCGGCAGCAGAAAGACGACCATAGAGGGGGAGGATCTCGCTCGGGCGGGCGCGGTTGTTGCCGACCCTGCCACGGAGCGCATCGCTCGCATCGCGGATCTCGGCCTCACCAGACAGGAACACGAGGACGTCGCCTGGCGACTCCTTGCCGAGCTCCTCGACGGCATCGCCAATCGCGTCAAACATGTCACGCTCAACGGTCACGACCGTTGGCGCGCCACCCTTCGGGTTCGGGCGCTCAATCTTTTCGACGAGCGGGCGATACCGCACCTCAACCGGGAACGTACGACCGGAGACCTCAATAATGGGAGCCGGTTCGCCCGACTGTACGTCAGCGAAGTGCTTCGCGAAGGACTCCGGATCAATCGTCGCCGACGTGATAATGACCTTGAGGTCAGGACGGCGGGGGAGCAGCGTCTTCAAATACCCGAGCAAGAAGTCAATGTTCAGCGACCGCTCGTGCGCCTCATCAATGATGATCGTGTCGTAGGCCTTGAGATCACGATCGCGGTGGATCGCGTTGAGCAAGATGCCATCCGTCATCAGGCGGATCTTGGTATCGGCAGACACCTGATCGGTGAAACGAACCTGGTAACCAACGAGACCACCCAGCTCAGAGCCGAGCTCCTCTGCGATGCGTTCTGCAATGGTGCGTGCAGCGATCCGCCGCGGCTGTGTGTGCGCGATGCGCTCACGGCCGAGTGACAGGGCGATCTTGGGAAGCTGGGTCGTTTTACCCGAGCCGGTTTCGCCAGCGACGATCACGACCTGGTGATCGCGGATGGCGTCGGCAATTTCGTCTCGCATCTGCGATACGGGAAGCTCAGATGGAAACTCAATGCGGGGCGCGGGAAGTGTCATGACAGAGACCATTATTCCAGGTGTCCCGGTTTTACTGTCTGAGGCGGGATATTACGTCGGCGTGCCAAGATCCGCCTGGGAATCTAATAGGATGGGTCGCATGTCCAAGGTTCTTTCTTCTCTTCCCGTAGGCGAGCGCGTCGGCATCGCCTTCTCCGGTGGTCTCGACACCTCGTGTGCTGTGGCATGGATGCGCGAAAATGGCGCGATTCCCTGCACCTACACCGCTGACATTGGTCAGTATGACGAGCCCGACCTTGATGGCGTTGCAGCGCGCGCCAAGGAGTACGGTGCAGAGATCGCCCGACACGTAGACGCGAAGCGTGCACTCGTCGAGGAGGGCTTCGTTGCGCTCCAGACTGGCGCATTCAACGTCCGTTCGGGTGGCAAGACCTACTTCAACACCACCCCGCTTGGTCGTGCCGTCACCGGCACCCTGCTCGTGCGTGCAATGAAGGAAGACAACGTCGACATCTGGGGCGACGGCTCGACCTACAAGGGCAACGACATCGAGCGTTTCTACCGCTACGGTCTCATGGCAAACCCGAGCCTGCGCATCTACAAGCCTTGGCTGGACAGCCAGTTCGTTGAAGAGCTCGGCGGCCGTGCAGAGATGAGCGAGTGGCTCGTTGCAAACGGCTACCCGTACCGTGACTCGACCGAGAAGGCATACTCGACCGACGCAAACATCTGGGGCGCGAGCCACGAGGCAAAGCACCTCGAATTCCTCAACAACGGCCTGGACATCGTCGAGCCCATCATGGGTGTTGCAGCATGGCGTGAAGACGTTGAGGTTGCAACCGAAGAGGTCTCGGTTCGCTTCGAAGCTGGTCGTCCTGTTGCGATCAACGGCGTTGAGTACGACGATCCCGTAGCGCTCGTCTACGAGGCAAACGCAATCGGTGGCCGTCACGGCCTCGGCATCTCGGACCAGATCGAGAACCGCATCATCGAAGCGAAGTCGCGTGGCATCTACGAGGCTCCGGGTATGGCACTGCTGCACATCACCTACGAACGCCTCGTCAACGCAATCCACAACGAGAACACCCTCGCTTCGTACCACAACGATGGTCGCAAGCTTGGCCGTCTCATGTACGAGGGCCGCTGGCTCGACCCCGAGTCGCTCATGCTTCGCGAAGCACTGCAGCGCTGGGTAGGCTCGGCTGTCACCGGTGAGGTCACCCTGCGCCTCCGCCGTGGCGACGACTACACGATCCTCAACACCGAGGGCCCGAACCTCAGCTACCACCCCGAGAAGCTCTCGATGGAGCGCACCGTGGGCGCAGCATTCGGTCCCCAGGACCGTATCGGCCAGCTCACCATGCGTAACCTCGACATCGCTGACTCGCGTCAGCGTCTCGAGCAGTACGCGGCACTCGGCCTCGTCGGCGGCGCTACCGCAGCGCTCGTTGGCAAGCTCGAAGCAGGCGGCGCATCAGAGATCGCAAACGCTGTTGGCGGTATCGACCAGGAAGCCGACACTCTCGGCCTCTCGGCTGCGTTCGACGCAGGCACCGACTAAGCCTTAGCGCTTTCGCGCTTAAACCCCTCGAAACGGGCTGCTCGCGAAGCAAACCCCTCGAAACGGGGCCTTTCTCTCGAAAACGATAGTTTCAACCCGTTGAAACTATCTGTCTCGGCAGAAACGGCCCTTTTCGAGGGGTTTACTCGTGTTTGGGGTGGGGCTCGAGTAGCCCGCCGTGCGTTGGCTCGTCATCGGCTGAGAGCTGGCAACGAGCTTGCGCAGGCTTCAGCCGGTGACGGCTAGGTGAGCGGCGTTGGGCCGGGCCAGTTGTGCTCGCCTGGCGGGCAAAGTTCCCCATCTTCAGGCTCTGCCGGGGAAAGAATGGGCCGGCCTCGCGGCCGGGCGGCATTATCGACTCAACTCGGGCGCCGGCGGGGTGTGGTTTGAGCGTTTGAGCGGGTCACCCCTCGAAACCGGCCCGTTCTCCCGAAACCTGCCCTTTCATGCGCATGAAACACTCCATCTCGGCAGAAGCGGCTAATCTCGCGGGGTTGAGCCCTGAACCTCCAGGGTTTGAGGGAGATAGGTGAACAACCCCGCCACGCGCACCCGCCTCGCCAGGGCAAAAAAATATTCGCAACAGCCCACCCGGCTATTGCGAATACTTTTACCCCGGTAATGCTGGGGTGTCACCCGTGAAAAGAGAAGAACTTATGACGCACGGCGTGCACGTGCTGCACGACGCTTCAGCGCACGACGCTCGTCCTCGCTCAGGCCGCCCCACACGCCTGAGTCCTGACCAGTGTCCATTGCGTACTGGAGGCACATCTCGGTAACCGAGCAACGTGCGCACACAGCCTTTGCGCGCTCGATCTGATCTACTGCCGGGCCGGTGTTGCCGACCGGGAAGAAGAGCTCGGGGTCTACGGTGAGACAAGCAGCCTTCTCGCGCCAATCCATACTAAATTTCCTCCTGTTTGGTTTTCGCACAGGCACGAAACAGGAGAGGCAGATAGCCTTACAGTTGCGCGCTGCACGTGAACACGTGATTGAGAATGCTCACGTCGGTGTGCGCGGAACTCGATGATGTATATATCGTTGCATGTAAATGAACAGTAATCAATAGTTTATTTCTCGTAATTTTCGCCAGGAGTATTTTTCAATGTCTGAAGACGTCACACCCAGCGACTACGAGGTCGCGTTGAACGCCGCAAATGCCCCGAAATCGCGCCTCGGGTGGACGATTTTGCGCCTCGTGCTCGTGCTGGAGTCGCTCGCTGGGCTTGTGGTTCTCTGGCAGACATTCAGCGGCGTTCTGGGCGACAAAGACGCTCCCGCTGGCCTTCGGGCGAGCATCATCATTTCAGTTGTGCTCTGCTGGATCTGGGTGGCTGTGACCGCATACGGCGCAGCGAAGGGCATGCCGAGTTGGGCGCGCGGATCCGCCATCACGATCCACATCCTCATGTTCTCGGCGGCGGTCGGTATTTTGCAGGGAATCCTTGGCACGGTCGCCGTCGGTATTGCCTTGCTGCTCGTCGCGATCGTCGCAATCGTCGCCGCGATCATTGCGCGGCCGACTCCGCCCGAACCGCTCGACGGCTAGCAGCACGCAGGGCCGGCAACTCATTGCCGATTCAGGACGGCTACTCGCGGTCGTCCTTCGTGAGCACTGCTTTTCGCGAGAGCTCGATTGACCAGGCGCCGCCAATCAACACGGCGGGACCCATGAACAGCAGTAGCACCTCACTGTGCGCCGGAAGAAACTGCATCGCGACCCAGATAGCGCTGACCAGGCATAGAGTGGTCACCGCAGCGGGGAATGCAGCAGCGCGTGCGGCTCTGAACCGTGCGCGATCCGGCGTACCGTCGTGGTACACCGCAGGGAGCAGCCGCACGGCAAAAAGCACCATGAGTACGCCAACACAGAGTGGTGTGACCCACTGCGAAAGTACGTTGACTATCGGGTCAATGCTCATGGTGCCGTGACGGATCTGCCGGCTTAGACCTCGACGATCTTGCGAACACGCGCAACGTGGCCGGTGGCCTTGACGTTGTACAGCGCCTGCTCAATCTTGCCGTCGGCGTCGATGATGAAGGTTGAACGGATGACCCCCTTCAGCAGGCGACCGTACGAGTTCTTCTCGCCGTATGCGCCGTACGCGACGAGCGTTTCCTTCGAGGGGTCACTCAGCAGCGGGTACTCGAGCGCATCGCGCTCTGCAAACTTCGCCTGCTTCTCGACGGTATCGGGGGAGAGTCCGAGCACCTGGAAGCCGGCAGCTTCGAGCGGTGCGGTCGAGTCACGGAAGTCACATGCTTCCTTCGTGCAGCCTGGCGTCATTGCTGCCGGATACACGAAGATGATGACGCGCTTCCCGCGGAACTCTGCGAGGGTGCGGACGTTGCCGTCCTGATCCTGCAGCGAGAAGTCGGGTGCCGCCTGGCCTGGCTCGAGAATGATGCGTTCGGTCATGCCTTCCACCCTATGGCAAAAGGCGGCGAAGTGACTCGACGCGCAGCGCGCCCATCGCGTCGAGACGCTCGTCTGCGATCGCGAGGTCGAGCTCGCAGTCCGGAGCGTCCTCGCGGTGCGTGCAGCCGCGGGGGCAGCTGTCGATGAGCGTCGCGAGGTCGACAAAGCCGCGCAGAATGCCCTCGGCAGTCACGTGACCTAGGCCGAATGAACGCACACCGGGCGTATCGATGACCCAGCCCGGATCCACGTCTGCGTCCTCGCTCGAACCGACGCCGCCGCGCGGCATCCGGAAGGCGACCGACGATGACGAGGTGTGGCGGCCACGGCCGGTCACTTCGTTGACGTGCCCGGTCGCACGATCCGCCTCGGGTACGAGTGCGTTGATGAGCGTTGACTTCCCGACGCCAGAGTGGCCGACGAACACGGTCGTCTTGTCCTCGAGCTGGGCTCGGATCGCGGCGAGTACGCCGTCCGGTGCGTCCGTTTCCCAGTCAGCCGGCGAGCTGCGGAACACCGGCACCTCAAGGCCAGCAAAGTGCGCGAGGAACGGTTCGGGGTCAGCAAGGTCGCACTTGGTGATGCAGAGAATCGGGGAGATGCCAGCGTCATACGCCGCGACGAGGTAGCGATCCACGAGGCGCACGCGCGGTTCAGGATTGGCCGCGGCGATGACAATGAGCATCTGGTCGACGTTTGCGACCATGACACGCTCGACGGTGTCGCTGTCGTCTGCGCTGCGACGCAGCAGGGTCTTGCGATCTTCGAGGCCGACGATGCGCGAGAGTGAACCTTCTTCGCCGGAGATGTCTCCGACGAGCTGCACCCGGTCACCAATGACGATCGGGGTGCGGCGCAGCTCACGTGCGCGCGCCGCGGTGATGGAGCGCTCGGTGGGATCGTGCGGATCCGCGCCCTTCGGCACGAGCGTGGTGTACCGGCCGCGATCAACCGCGGTGACCATGCCAATGACCGCGTCTGCGTGTTCCGGGCGACGCTTCGTGCGCGGTCGGTTCGCCTTCGGGTTCGGGCGGCTGCGGACACGATGATCCGCGTACTCCGCGTAGGGGCCGTCGAGATCGTCGTCGTCAGACGTCAGCCAGCTCATACGGTCAGTCCGTTGCCGAGATCGAAGAACATGGGTTCGGCTGGCTCCTCCGAGGGAGCGTCGATGGCAGTCCCGGTTGCGAGCGCAGTCCAGAGTTCGGGGAACTCCGGCAGCGTCTTTGATGTGCACGCGATGTCGTCGATCATGACGCCGGGTACGCGCAGACCGATGAGCGCACCAGCCTGCGCCATGCGGTGATCGGCGTATGCGCGCCAGGGGCCACCGGTGAGGGGAGCCGGGGTGATTGCGATGCCGTCTTCAAGCTCTTCCGCGTCGCCACCGAGTGCGCGGATCTCTGTCACCAGCGCCGCAATACGGTCAGTCTCATGGTGTCGAATGTGGCCGATACCAGTGATCTTGCTCGGCGAATCAGCGAGCGCTGCGAGCGCAACGAGCACGGGCGCAAGTTCGCCTGCCTCGGGAACGTGCAGCTCAACACCAGTGATCTTGCCGGTGCCGGAAATCGTCAGTCGGTCGCCATCCAGGCTCACCGATGCGCCAAACTTCGGAAGCAGCTCGCGCAAGTGATCGCCGACCTGGGTCGTCACGGCGGGCCAGTGCGGCACGGTCACGGAGCCACCAACGACGAGCGCAGCGGCAAGGAACGGCGCCGCGTTCGACAGATCAGGTTCGATCGTGAGATCGAGGGCGCGGATCGGCCCAGGCGCCACACGCCACTCACCCGTCGCTGGGGAGTCAGCGTCGACACCGCGAGCGCGCAGTGCCTCGAGAGTCATCTCGATGTGCGGGACGCTCGGCAGGCGGTCTCCGGTGTGGACCACGTGAACGCCCTCATCGAAGCGCGCGCCAGAGAGCAGCAGACCAGAAACGAACTGGCTCGAGAGTGAGGCATCGAGTTCGACGCGGCCACCGCGGAGGCTGCCGGTGCCGTGCACGGTGAAGGGAAGTGCGCCGCGGCCATCGTCTGCGATGTCAGCACCGAGGGCCGAGAGCGCCTCGAGAATGGCGCGCATGGGGCGCTTGCGGGCATAGGGGTCGCCGTCAAACGAGGTCGGGCCGAGCGCGAGGGCGGCGACCGCGGGAACGAAGCGCATGACTGTGCCAGCGAGGCCGCACTCGACCGAGGTCGATCCGCGCAACTCTGCAACCGGGGTGATGCGCAGATCTGGGCCATAGGGGCCGCTGCCAGGAAGCTCCTCGATCACGGTGCCGAAGGAACGGAGCGCCTCAACCATGAGGTTCGTGTCGCGCGAATGGAGCGGGGCACGCAGGGTTCCGGTGCTGTCAGCGAGCGCCGAGAGGATGAGCTCGCGGCCCGTCAGCGACTTTGAGCCGGGGAGCGGTACGACCGTCGCAAGTTCGTGAGCCGCAACCGGTGCTGCCCATGCCTGATCGCCGCCGTCGAGCGCGTCGCCTGAGCGCGCCTCGTCGCCGTCATTGCCTGAGTTCATTTTTCCGACCAACATCACTGCCGAGTCTATCCCGCGGGCCTGTGCTGAAGCCATTGCGCGCGCGTACGTGACGGTTTGCAGCAAGATTCGGGTAAACCGCAATAGGATCGGGATGTGAGTGAAACCGAGACCCTCAAGGCGCGATTCGCCGAAGACGCGCTGCCGTTGCTCGACCAGCTCTACGGCGCAGCGATGAAAATGACGCGAAACCCGGCCGATGCGCAAGACCTGGTGCAAGAGACCTACCTCAAGGCGTTCGCGGCGTTTGCCCGCTTTGAAGAGGGGACGAACCTCAAGGCCTGGCTCTATCGCATTATGACGAACACCTACATCAACGGCTATCGCAAGAAGCAGCGAGAGCCGCACCTCGGTGTCGTTGAAGAGCTCGAAGAGTGGCAGCTTGGTGGCGCAGAATCCACCACCGCAGCACCCACGTCGACCCAGTCGGCAGAAGCTGAAGCGATTGACCGCACGCCAGCGAGCGTGGTGACGGACGCGCTCGCCTCACTCAAGGAAGACTTCCGCATCGCGGTGTACCTCGCCGATGTTGAGGGCTTTAGCTATCAGGAGATCGCGGAGATCGTCGGTGTCCCGATTGGTACGGTCATGAGCCGGCTACACCGCGGACGTGCGAAGCTTCGTCAGTTGCTTGGGGAATACGCGAGCGAGCAGGGCGTTGGACTCAGTAAGAACGAAAATACATCAGCGAAGGGAGTATGACGATGCAGAACGACACCGTCAACGACTGCGGCTGTGAGACGGCTCGCGCCAAGCTCTATGACTGGCTGCGCGGCGAGCTGTGCACCGAAGACTCGGCACCTATCCGTGAGCACCTCACGAACTGTGCGAACTGTCGGAGCGAGCAGTCAGTGTGCGAGAGCCTCACCGAGGTCATCAAGCGCGTCTGCGAGGACGAGCGTGCAGATTGTGCGCCCGCTGACCTGCGTGACGCGATCCTGCGAGGGCTCCAGGCCTAGCGTCGTTCGCGAGCCTAGCCGCGCCAGGTTGTCGGCGGCAGCTCGAGTCGTGCCGCGAGCAGCTCTCGGGTGTAGGGGTGCTCAGGCTGTGTGAGGATCTGCTCCGTCGGGCCGTCCTCGACAATGAGGCCGTTGCTCATGACGACCGTGCGTTCCGCGAGCTGCGGCACGATGCTGAGGTCGTGCGTGATCGTGATCATCGTGAGGCCGAGCTCCGCCCGCAGCTGCGCGAGCAGCTCAAGCACGTGTGCCCGCACGAGCACGTCGAGCGCGCTCACTGGCTCGTCACCGACGAGGAGCTCTGGGCGGTGGATGAGGGCGCGAGCAATCGCGATCCGCTGCCGCTGACCGCCGGAAAATGCGCGCGGCAAGCGATCAACGGCGTCTGCTGGGAGGCCAACGCGAACGAGCATCGCGCGCGCCATCTCTAGCTGTTCTTCGCGACTGCACGGCTCCGCTGCCGACTCCAGCGGCTCGGCTACCGAATCACCAATCGTGCGTCGCGGATTGAACGACGAGTAGGGGTCCTGGAACACGAGCCCGGTTCGGCGCCGCAACCACACGAGGTCGTCGGTGCGCGGATCGATCCGCCGCCCGTCGAAGAAGACCTCGCCACTCGTGGGCTTGCTCAGTCCGAGCAGCTGACGCGACAGCGTCGTCTTGCCCGAGCCAGACTCGCCGACGATCGCGACGCTCTGCCCGCGCAGCACATCGAGTGTGACGCCCGCGAGCGCGTGCACGCGATTGTGCTTTCCGAAGAGGGTTTGCGCGGGTGTGCGGTACACCTTGGTGACGTCGCGCACGGAGACGAGCGGCTGAGTGAGCGGCTGTGCGGGTGACTCGGTCATGTGTGGGCGCCTCCTGCCGCGGCGATGAGCGCGCGGGTGACCTCGTGCGCTGGGCGTTCCAAGATATCGATGGCGGATCCCGACTCGACCAGCCGGCCGTCGTCGAACACGAGGATGCGGTCCGACACGAGCTGGACCGCCGCGATGTCGTGCGAGATGCAGAGCAGGGAGCAGTCGCCACGATCAACGATCGTGTTGAACAGGTCGAGGATGCCGCGCTGCACGGAGACGTCGAGCGCGGTCGTCGGCTCGTCGGCGAGCAGCAGGCCGGGCGACGCCGAGATGGCGGCGGCGATGGCCGCGCGCTGGCGCTGGCCGCCCGAGACCTCGTGCGGGTACGCGTTCACGATGCGCGCGGGGTCCTTGAGGCTGACCTGCTCCGCGAGGCGGACGGCAGCTGCCGTCCGCTCACTCTTGCTCAGGCGATAGTGCAGCGCGAGGGCATCGGTCATCTGGTTGCCGAGCGTCTGGAACGGGCTGAGTGCCGTCTTCGGCTCCTGGAAGACCATGCCGATCTGGTCGCCGCGCAGCTTCGCGAAGTCGCGGTCAGACAGGGCGAGGAGCTCGGTCGTGGTGCCGTCGGGGTGCCCGACCTGGATCGAGCCGGTCGCTGTTGCGCCGTCTGGCAGCAGCCCGGCGATGGCGAGCGCTGTGAGGGTCTTGCCTGAACCTGATCCGCCGATAATTCCGACGCGCTCGCCAGCAGCCACCTCAAACGAAACGTCGTGCACGACTGCCTTGCCAGCGATCGCGATGGAGAGATTCTGCACCCGCAAGGTGAGGGACTGGGTCATCGTCGTACCTCCTGCAGCTCTGCGTCACGGCCGCCCTTTTCGAGCGCGTCACGCAACGCGTCACCGAGCAAGAAGAACGCGAGCACGGTGAGTGAAATCGCGAGGCCCGGCCACAGGACCGACAGCGGGTGCACGGAAATGTAGCGCTCCATGTCGGCGAGCATGCGACCCCATGAGGGGACGTGGTTCGGGGCACCGAAACCGAGGAAGGACAGGCTCGACTCCGCGAGTACCGCGAGGCCCATGGAGAGGGAGAGCTGCACGAGGAATACCGGTCGTATCCCGGGCAAGAGGTGGCGCGTGAGTATCTTGCGGCGGGGGAGCCCCGCTGCGCGCGCGGCGAGCACATAGTCCTCGCGGGCGATTTGGTGCAGTTCGGCGCGGAGTACTCGGCCAATGGAAACACCGAACGCGATTCCGAGCGCGGCGATCACGATGGGGATGCCGCTGCCGAACACCGCACTGAGCATCGCCGTGAGCAGGATCGTGGGGAACGCGACCGCAACATCGATGAGCACCGCGACGACCTCGCGAACGGGACGCCTGCCGAGTCCGCCTGGGATCGCGAGCAGGAAGCCGATCACGCTCGCGACGGCACCGGTGCCGAGCGCGACACCGAGCGAGACCTTACTGCCGGCCATCAAGCGCGCGAAGATGTCCCGGCCGCTGCCATCGGTGCCGAGCGGGTGCGCGGCAGATGGCTTCTGCCAGATCTGCGCGGCACTCGCGAAGTTAGGATCGGCAGGGAGCCAGAACATTGAGACGATCGCCACGAGCACCACGAGTGAGAGCACGATCGCGCCAGCGAGCCCGGCAGGGTTGCGCAGTATTGATTGCAGGGTGCGGATCATTCGCCAGCCCCCTTCAACCGCGGGTCGAGCATGCGATGCACGACGTCGACGATCGCGCCGATCACGAGGATGAGACCTGTGAGTACGAGCAAAATGCCCTGCACCTGTGGGAAGTCGCGGTCGCCAACATCGGTGAGGAGCATGCTGCCGAGACCGGGAAGCGAGAAGAGCTTCTCGATGACGACCGCGCCGACGATGAGCGCTGCCACCTGCAGGCCGAGCATCGAGACCACCGAGAGTCCGACGCCTGGGAGACCGTACTCCAGGAGCGCGCGCAAGCGCGTGCGGCCGCGTGCCATTGCCGCGCGCACGTGCTCTGCCTCGAGCGCGCGAAGTGTCGCGCTGCGCACGAAGCGGAAGAGGATCGCGCCCTCCATGAGGCCGATCGTCAGCGCGGGCAAAATGAGTGCGCGCAGCGCGGCGAGCGGATCGCCCCAGCCCTCACGTGGGAACCCCTGCGAGGGGAGCCAGCCGAGCCACTGCGACAGCACGAGAATGCCGAGTAGACCGGCCCAGACAACGGGGATCGCCGAGGCAAACGTGCTCGAGACGGTCACGATTTTGCCAGCAGCGGTGTTCGCGCGATACGCGGCGAAGACACCGAGTGGCAACGCGACAATGAGCATGACGATCAGCGAAAGTGCGGTGAGGGGAAGCGTTACTTCAGCCTTTTCCACCAGGCTCGCAGCGACGGGCTGGCCAGTCAGCGCGGAGGTGCCGAGATCGCCACGCAGTACGCCTCCCATCCAGGAGACGTACTGCGTCACGAGCGGCTGATTCAAGCCGAGCTGCTCACGGAGTTCGGCGATGCGCTCAGGCGAAGCATTCGTGCCACCGATCACCTGGGCAACATCGCCTGGCAGCACGCGCAGCGTCGCAAAGATTACGACGCTGGCGAGCAGCCAAGCGAGGACGAGGAGTCCTGCTCTGGTGAGGATGAAACGAGTCACTCTACGAGAGTACCGGGCGTTGCCCGTGGCTAGTTGACGGTGACCTCAGCGAGGTTCACGCGGCTGTTCGTGTTCACCTCGGGGAAACCAGTGACCTTGGTGCTCACGACGTTGGTCGGCGTGTAGTTGAAGAGCCACTTTGCGGGCGCATCCTGAGCGACGATGGTCGCTGCTTCCTGGAGCAACTCGTCAGACTTGTCGGCGTCGGTCGCAGCGAGTGCTTCAGCGTAGAGCTTCTGCACGTCAGCGTTGTCGTATCCGAAGTAGTAGTCGGGGTTCGCGTAGTTTGCGAAGTCACGAGCTTCGGCGTGGTCGACGTAGCTGAGCTGGTAGTCACGGTTCTGGTAGACCTCAGACAGCCACGTCGCAAACTCAACCGACTTCACCTTGACCGACACGCCGACTGCCGCGAGCTGGCTCGTGACGAGATCGAGCGATGTCGTGTCGTAGTGGTTCGGCGCGGTGATGGTGAGGCTGAGGTTCGGGTGACCCGCCTCGAGGAGCAGGGCGCGGGCAGCCTCGGGGTCGTAGGCGTTGACGTCCGTCAGATCTGTGTAGCCGGGCTCGAGCTCGGTGATCGGGCTGCCGATGACCTTCGCGTCACCGTTCTGGGTGCCGAGAAGCGCTTCGCTGTCGATTGCCATGCTGAGTGCCTGACGAACCTTCGGGTCGTTCAGGGGTGCCTGCTGCGAGTTGTACGCGAGCGTGAAGACGTCAGAGCTGTCAGCACGAACGAGAGTGAAGTTCGAGTTGTTTTCAAACTCGGCACGCAGCGGAGGGAGCAGTGCGGTGTGGACGTCGAGGTCGCCTTCCTTCAGCGCGTTGACCGCAGCACGGCCTTCGGGGAAGAAACGGAAAACGGCGCGGTCAAGCGTTGCTGCCTCGCCCCAGTAATCTGCATTGCGTGCGAGGGTCAGGCTGTCGCCCTTCTTCCACTGCTCGAACGTGTACGGGCCGGTGCCGTTTGCCGAGCTCTGCAGGTTGTTGGTCGCGGCGGTCTCGAGAATGAGGCCCGACTGGTTCGCGAGTACCCACAGGAGCATGCTGTTGGGTTCGGCAAGCGTGATCTTCACGGTCTGCTCATCAACCTTGGTGATCGTCGGCGTGAAACCAACGGTCGTGTCCAAGAGCGAAGCTGTCAGTGAGTCAACGACGTCGTCGGCGGTCATGACGTTGCCCGAATGGAACTTGACGCCCTGCTGCAACGAGAAGGTGTACTCGCGGCCATCGTCGCTGACCTGGGGCATGTCTGTTGCGAGGACCGGAACGATCTCTGCGACGGTGCCAGGTTTAATGCCGACGAGGCCCTGGTAGACGTTGTCGATGAGAATCTGGCCGGTGGCGACACCGGTGTTCTCTCGAACGTCAAGGCTCGAGGGTTCGAGTACGAGACCGATGGTGATCTCGTTGTCTGCCGCGTTCTTTGCGCCGTTTGGCTTGCTGAAGAAGAACACTGCGGCGCCGATGATGAGGGCAATAACTACGATTGCGGTGATGATGATCGGCGTGCGCGACTTGCCACGCTTGGCGTAGCTTGGCGCTGCGGGAGTGGTTTCACTCACGTCGGGTCTCCTTGGAACATGATTGCTTACGACCGAGCGGCCGCAGACAGGGATATGACTGTGCACGGCGCTTCACTGCGCGAGTGGATAACAGCAGACATTACGCGCCAGATTGTCTCGCTGCCACTGAGAAGTCGCAGTGTTGCAGTGTTGTTATCTCGGATCGAGTACTCGAATGTGGTGTGCAAGGTCCAGTGGAACCGCCTCGTGTAGGTTGTGCGGGCCCTCGAGCGTGGCGATTGTTGCGAGTGGCAACCGATCCGCCCACTCGCCTGCGAGCTCCTGAGAAACCATTCCAACGGACGCGGCAAACTGGACGACACCACACGTCAAACTGGCGAGTGCGTTCCAAGCGCCTGCGTACGGGCGCGGATCGTCTTGCGCAGCAGCGGACTGCTCTGCGTCGGCCGTGCCCGCGTCGGTCTGGTCTGCCGTGGGAGCTGCAGGCAGCCCCGCGAGATGGGCAAAGTGGTGCGTCCATTCGAGGCGACCATCCTCGCGGAGGCGCGTGTTGAGCGTCACACCGCGGGTGAGTGCGGTGCGGTCGGCCCCGATGCCGAATGCGATTGCGCGGTCTACGGCTTCATCAACGTTGGCAAACGATCGCTGGCCCGTGATGAATTCCGCGACACCTGCGCCATCGGTGCTCGGCGAGACGCCAGGGGTGATGTCGACGATCATGAGTTCGCGCAGCATTCCTGGGCGTAGCTGCTCGAGCGCAGCCGCAGCGTAGGCGGCCGCGAGCCCACCGAGCGAGTGACCGAGAAGCTGAAACGGGGTGTCTGGCTGTGCGTCGGCGAGGGCGACGAGGAACTCGACGATTGCCGGTGCGATGACCTCGGGACGGTAGTCGGCGTCTGCACGCCAGCTGCTGCGGCCGTGGCCAGGCAGATCTACCGAGATTGCTGGTCGGTCAAGCGCGAGCAACATGGGGTCGAAGCTGTGCGCGTTGAGTCCCGCGCCGTGGAGCACGACGAGCTGTGCGGGCTGCTCGGGGGAGAAGCGGAGGGCGCTGAGCGATCCGCTCCCATCGGCAAGCTGGAATTCCGTGCGGATCACCGTGGGAAGCGCAGTGGCGCGCTCGACCCGCGCGGCGTCACCTGCGAGGAACCGAAACTCTGAAGCATCATTGGACATTCCATGAGCGTACCGGAGCGTCGGCGTGAACTAGCGGATGTAGCCGCCGTCTTTCAGGCCAGCTTCGATCTCGAAGCGGTTCTTGAGTGGATCGCTGCCCGCAAGCGCGTACAGGAGTGGCATGGCGAGTCCGTAGTGGCGCCACTGTTCCTGGTGGACGCGCTCATGGCGCAGCACCGCGGGGGAGACGTTGCGACCCGTGAGATAGCAGCCACCGACGCAGACACCGCCGCGTTTGTACGCCCACTTTGGGAGCCCCTGGAATACCCACAGGCCGTCGACCTTTCGCACTTTGCCGGTCGACATGATGAATCCCCACGTAAAGCCGACCGCGGTTGCGTACGCGTAACCGAACCTGGCGAGCGGAAGCGGCTTACTCATGCGGCGCCACCTGCGGTGAGCGCACCGAGGATGCGAAGCACCGTTCCCTGGTCATCAGCAGCCTGCTCAGGGCTGGCTGGTGCGAACCCGCAAATTGCGGCGCTCGCGAGTGGGGCGATTTCACGCGCGGCGCGGATCGTGGAAACGACATCGGTAACAGTCAGCCCAAACGGCACCCCTGAGGTGACGGAGGTAAACTCAGCGGGGTCGAGCACATCAAGATCGACGTGCACATAGAGATGGCTCGGCCGGACCTCACGCAGCCAATCGGTCACCTGGACCGCAAGGGGCAAATCAGGATCGAGCATGAGATCGGCCGCGGTGAGCTGACGGAGACCAGCGGTCTCAATCGCCCCGAATTCCGCTTCGTCGGTATCACGCGTGCCGATGAGGATCGAGCGTTCGGCAGCCACCGGTGTGGCAAATGCGAGGTCAGGGGTGCCGTCACCGAGTGCGTGACGCAGGGTCATGCCAGCGGCGGATCCTGTTCGCGTGGTGTCAGGATGTTGCATGTCCGGGTGCGCGTCGAACCAGAGCACTGCGAGACGCTCGTGAGTCTCAGCAGTGTGTTCGAGCACGCCAAGCGCTGAGGAGCAGTCGCCGCCAAGCGCAATGACGGGTGTCGCCGCGTGCCGCATCGCGTCGCGTGTGGCATCGCGGGTAGCGATGACGCTACTGAGTCGTGAGACCTGAGTCGCGAGCGAATCACCGGCCTTTTCTGGCACATGCACCTCAGTGATTGCGCTCGCGGGAAGATCTTCGCGGAGTGACCGCGCACCATCAACGATTCGGAGCGCACGGGACGCTCCAGAACCTTGCCACGAAGGAATGAGTAGGAAACTCGCTGACATAGTCGTACCTCGTTGTTGCAGCTGACTGTGTGGAGACAATCGTACGCCCGGCTCCTACGAATTTGCTCCGTCTACCGTGACGAAATCAATGAGGTGCTCGACGCGACCGACGAGTTCTGGTTCGAGGTCTCGCCAGTCTCTGACATTGCCGCGGATGCGCTGCCATGCCTCGGCAATGTCGGCGATGTCATCAGCCGGCCACCCGAGTGCGCGGCAGATACCGGTCTTCCAATCCGTGCCGCGTGGAATGTGGGGCCACGTCGCAAGCCCGACGCGGGCTGGCTTCACTGCTGCCCAGATGTCGATGTACGGATGGCCAACGATGAGTACGTGCGCCCCGTGCGGCCCGCGGGCGATGGCTTCCGCGATCCGCGTCTCCTTACTGCCCGACACGAGATGGTCGAGCAGAACACCAGCACGGCGCCCCTTGCCAGGCCCAAAGTCGCGCAGTACCTCTTCGAGGTTGTCTGCGCCATCGAGCAGCTCGACAACGACGCCCTCGACTCGGAGATCATCGCCCCAGACCTGCTCGACGAGCTCGGCGTCGTGCTTGCCCTCGACAAAGATACGGCTCGGCATCGCGACGCGAGCGCGTGCCTGTGGCGCAGCGAACGAGCCGGATGCCGTGCGTGCGCGGGCGGCCTGCTTCTGCGGCATGACCAAGGTGACGGGCTTGCCCTCGATCATGAAGCCGTCCTGCATCGAGAAGGTACGCACCTTCCCGCGGAAGTCCTCAAGCTGCACATAGCCATCGCGTGCGCCGACGACGGCGCCGCACCACTCGGTCTCACTGTGTTCCACGATGAGACCCTTCGCAAGGGGCACCACCTGGCGCTGTACTGGGCCACGACGGGCCTTCATGGCTGCGACGGGGTCGAGGTCATAGCGTTCGTCAAACATCACCCCAAGCCTACGGCTTCGTGGCGTCCTCGCAGTGGAAACACTGGTCGGGTATAGCCTGGGGCTGTGGTCGACGAGGAACAGCGCGCAAAACGTACGTCAATGTTTGTTGATGTGAGCCCCCTTCGCGAGAGCCCAGCGTTCGCCCGGTTGTGGATCGGAAGCTCGGTCGCGCACATTGGTTCGCAGGTCACGATCGTCGCCGTGGGCTTGCACATCTATCAGCTCACAGGTTCGACATTTGCCGTCTCGCTGGTCGCGCTGTGGTCACTTGGGCCAATGATCGTCGCCGGCCTCGTTGGCGGCGCGCTCGCTGACCGCTACGACCGGCGACTCGTCGCGCTCGTGACCGCGATCCTTGCCTGGACGAGTATCGGCACCATGACGGTCATCGCGTTCCTCGGCGTCGAGGTGACCTGGCCGTACTATGCGCTCGCTGCGGTGAATGCGGCCTCCGCCACAATTCTTGGTGCGACTCGCGGAGCCATCCTCCCGCGCCTGCTTCGCCCACAAACGTTGCCGGCCGCCGCAGCCCTCAACGGCATCACCATGGGGCTTTCCGTCACGGTCGGTCCAGCGGTTGCAGGCGTACTCGTCGCGACGGTCGGCGTTCCGTGGACGTACCTCCTTGACGCTGTGCTCTTTACCGCGGCCTTCCTCGGTATCGTCGGTCTGCCAAGTATCGCGCCGGAAGGCGACCGATCCGCTCCCGTATTCCAATCAATGCGCGATAGCCTGCGGTTCCTGAAGCGCGCACCCAACGTCCGCGCTACGTTCATCTTCGACATTATTGCGATGACCTTCGGCAGCCCCCGCGTCGTGTTCCCTGCGGCCGGCGCGCTCATTTTGGGCGGCGGCCCCATCACCGTCGGCGCCCTGACCGCGAGCTTCGCAATTGGCGCGCTCGTGAGTTCGCTCCTCTCCGGCAAACTGGGCGCCGTACGACGACAGGGCCGCGCGGTCACAGTAGCGATCGCAGTGCACGGCTTGTGCGTTGCGCTCTTCGGCCTCGTACTCCTGATCTCGACACTGACCCTTGGCTTGGGCCTCACCGTACCGATCCACGAACTCAGCGAGCCTCGCATCGTTGCGATCGTGCTCGCGGGCATCGCGCTCGCCGGTTCTGGCGCAGCAGACAACGTAAGCTCCATTTTCCGCACGACGATTCTGCAGACTGCGGCGCCAGATGAGGTGCGCGGCCGCATGCAGGGCATCTTCTTCGTCGTGGTCGCTGGCGGCCCGCGGGTGGGCGACCTGTTCGCAGGCGCACTTGCGACCGCTGCGGCAATCTGGGCGCCACCCCTCTTCGGCGGACTCGTCATCATTACCCTCATGGTGATCCTCAGCCGCATGAGCCCAGGCTTCCAGAGGTATGACGCGCGCTCGCCGCAGCCGTGAGCCGCTCAGCTGGATCCCGAATGGTTTCACCAGAAATGTCGGTGGTAGCTGCTAGCGTGCAAGATATGGAACCCGCGATTGAGACTCCGGTGATCGTCCGCCGCGATGGTGCGATCACCCGCATCACGCTGAATCGTCCGCGCGCAATCAACGCGCTCAACAGTGAGACGCTCGACCTGCTGCGTGCCGCGATCCTGACGGCGAACGCAGATGGCTCCTCGGCAATCGTGCTTGCTGGGGCCGGTGAGCGCGGGCTCTGCGGTGGTGGCGATATCAAGGAGATCCGCGCGACTGATCAGGCCGCATATTTCTCACTCGAGTACGGCGTTGACTACCTCATCCATACCTCTGCGGTCCCCGTGGTCGCGTTCATGGATGGCATCGTGATGGGTGGCGGCATTGGTATCTCTGGCCACGCGGCACACCGTGTGGTGACCGAGCGTTCGCGACTCGCGATGCCAGAAGTGCGCATCGGTATCGTCCCAGACGTTGGTGGACACCTGTTGCTTGCGAACGCGCCAGATCGACTCGGCGAGTACCTCGCGGTGACCGCGGGAGAGTTCGGTGCAGCCGATGCTATTGCGCTTGGCTTCGCTGACGCGTGTGTACCGAGCGACCGGCTCGAATCGCTCGCACGCGAGCTCGCCGGTGGAACAGAACCAGCCGCTGCAATTGCACAGCTCAGCGTTGATCCGGGTGCCCGCCCGCTCGCAGACATTGCCGAGTGGTGGTGCCCGCTCGTGGAAGACGTGCTCGTGGCGCATGATCCGCTCGTCGATCCGGTGCTTGCGGCGCAAGCGCTCATTGCCGCGCTCGATGCGAATCCGCACGGAGCCGCCCGTGAAACGGCAGATGCGATGCGTGGCATGTGCCCGACATCGCTCGCGATTACGCTTGCACAGATCGCTCGAACCCGTGCTGAGTCGCTCGATCTCGCGGCCGTGCTGCGAGATGATTTCCGCGTCCTGACCCGTATCGGGAGCCGGTATGACTTCATTGAGGGTGTGCGCGCGCAGGTCATCCACAAAGACCGCAACCCAGCGTGGCAGCCGAGCTCGCTCGACGAGCTTGACGCTGACGAGGTGCGTTCGCACCTTGCGCCAGCTACCGCCACCGAGGTAGAACTCGAACTCGCTCCATGCAGCACACGCTAAATTCAGCTGGCCTGCCCATTTCGCTCGACCGGGAGGCTGAAGCTCCGCTTCCCGTGCAGCTCGCCGCAGCACTGCGCGATGCGATCGACCGCGCGCTCGTGCTCCCCGGTGAAAGCCTGCCTGCGACGCGGGCGCTCGCGACCAGACTCGGCATCGCACGTGGCGTTGTTGTTGCCGCATACGAACAGCTCATTGGTGAGGGCTACCTTGCCGCGCACCGCGGTCGGGGCACCGTGGTGAACCCAGATCTTGCGGGCGGGCCAGGCTCGGTCGAGCACGGCGCAGGTGAGCGATCCGCGCCAGGAGAACTCGGGGGAGCTGCGGCACCGAACGAGCCAGCAGCTCTCGGGACCGCGCCGCTCCCGCTCGCACCCGGCAACCCGATCGCGAGCGCGATCGAGAGCCCGGCCTGGCGCGCGGCCTGGCGTGACGCTGCAGCGGAAGCGCTCATGATCGCGCCAGCGCTCGGCGACGAGGGGCTACGCGCTGAGGTCGCTGACCACCTGCGACGCATGCGAGCCACCGTGCGCGCGCCGGAAGAAGTGATCGTGACGGCGGGTACACGTGACGGCCTCGGACTGTTGCTGACGGCGCTCGGCTCAACGCGCGGTCGTGATCTCGTGGTGGGCGTTGAAGATCCAGGCCTCCCCACCCTGCGCGGCGTAGCGTCGCGCTACGGTGCGCGCGTGGTCGGCCTGCCGACTGATGCGGAGGGCCTCGACACTGCCCGGCTGCCCGAGGGCATTCTCGACGTGCTGATTGTGACGCCGAGCCACCAGTACCCCCTCGGCGGTTCGCTGCCGCTTCCGCGTCGCCGCGAGCTCCTCGCGTGGGCCAAGCGAACGGGCGTCGTCATCGTTGAGGACGACTTCGATTCCGAGCTGCGCTTCACCGGCAGCCCGTTGCCGGCGCTCGCGGCGCTCGACGACCCGGTGAACGGCTCGGTCGTGCTGCTCGGAACGTTCTCGCGCACGGTGGCGCCAGCGATTTCCGCGGGCTATCTGGTCGCCCCCGCACACCTGCGCAGTCAAATTGCCGCGGTGCGCAACGACCTCGGAGGCCCGGTTTCTGCCGTCGTGCAGCGCGCGCTCGCCCGATACCTCGCGAGTGGCGAGCTTCGCCGTCATACTGCGCGTCTCCTGCGTCGATATGCGGATCGCAGAGACCGCGTCTCTGACCTGCTCGCCGGCATCCCCGGCGTACGCGTGCGTCCGATGGATGGCGGGCTCCATGCGGTCATCGAGTTTCTCCCGGTCTCAGAAGCCTCGACGGGGCACTCGCTCGCAGAGCTCGAACGTTTGGCGCTCGACGGTGCTGCAGGTCGGGGACTCGGTGTTGCCCCACTCGGTGCGTACTGGCAGCGCGCTGGCGCGGGACGATCTGGCCTCGTGATTGGGATGGGCGGCTCCGATGACCACACCTTTGTCGCCGGGCTCACCGAACTGCGAGTGGTGCTCACCGAGCTCTTCCCGCGCACTGCGCGAAACTGATGCTCGGAACGCCGCACCCAGAAACAGGGCGGCAGCGAGTAGCCTAGGGGGGTGCGCGTCGACGATCTCTCACCCAGTATGCAGAACTACCTCAAGGTCATCTGGAGCCTTGAGGAGTGGTCTGACGACCCCGTAACCAACTCGGCAATCTCAGAGGCTGCCGGTGTGCGGTTGTCGACCGTGTCAGACGCCCTGAAGAAGCTCTCTGATCTCGAACTCATCGACCATAAGCGGTACGGCTCGGTCTCGCTCACTGACCTGGGCCGGCAGCATGCGGTGTCGATGATCCGCCGTCACCGTTTGCTCGAAACGTTCCTCGTGCGCATGCTCGAATACACGTGGGACGAAGTCCACGACGAGGCAGATCGACTCGAACACGCAGTGTCAGACGAGCTCATCGATCGCGTCGATCGCGTGCTTGGCTGGCCAACCCGTGATCCGCACGGCGACCCGATTCCCAGCGCAGACGGTACGGTGCATCGTCCCGACGCGGTACAGCTCGGTGACGCGCCCGCGCCGTGCCGAGTACGTGTCGAACGCATCTCAGATGCCGATAACGCCATGCTCCAGTTCTTCCAGTCACGCGGCATCGTTGTCGACGCAGAACTTGAAATGCTGCCTGGCGAACCCTTCTCGGAAACCGTCACGGTGATCGTTGGCGGCGTGCCCGTGAGCCTCGGAACGGCGGCCGCAAGTGCCGTTTGGGCATCGGTCTTGTAAACAGAACCGGTGAATAGGGAATAATCTAGCAGTACGGCGTCGTAGTAGCGCCGGCAGTCTCAGGAGAGGGGCAGCGTGTTCGGTATCTTTTCGAAGCGCCAGAATGGCAAGCGTGGTGGTTCTGCAAAGAAGCCACCGCGTCGTTTGCCGCGCCGAGTCCTCGCGCCCGTAGAAGAGATTGTTGAGCAGGGGCTGCTCGTCGCAGACGTTGCTGTTCGCATGGAAGTGAAGAACAGCATCATCATGAACGCGTTGAAGCGTCATGAAGATTACGACAAAGAGCGTATCCGCACGCTCGTGCATGACGCCGCAATTGAGCTCGCTGAAGAGCGCGAAAAGGATGCTCGACACATCGCTCGGATGCGTGATGAGATTCGTGACACTGGCCGCAGTGCGTGGATCGAGTCGGAGTACGGAAACGAAGACAACCGTACCCTCCGGCACCGCCAGGAAGTGTACGAGCGCGTCGCGGAAGAGCTTCGCAAGCGTGCTGCCGACGAGAACTATCTCAACGACACCTCAGAACGTGCTCGTGCGCTTGCGTGGGACGAGGTGGGGGACTCGCTCAAGGAGCGCGCATCGCACCCGTACTACGCGGGTGGCGGCAGCGCCGAGTACCAGGAACACCGCGACGAGCGTATTCAGCAGCTCATCGACAAAGACTTGACTGAGCTGCTCCACGATCACGCGCCGAAGCCCGAAAAGGTTCGCCGCGGGTTCCGTCGTGGGGCGAAGGACGACGCCTAAGCGCGTCGATACTCGGGGTGCTTCTTGAGGTATCCGTCGATGAACCAGCACGATGCCAGCGTGCGACGATCCGCCGCGATCTCAGAAGAGACTGCAACGTGTGCGAGCAGGCCAGAAAGGCCGGTTCCACGCAACTGTGGGTCAACGAACGTGTGATCAAAGTCGATGGTGGCGTTTGGCGTGCCTGCCTCGCCTGCGAGAGAATAGTGGGCTTCCCCGAGCTTGCGCGTCTTCGCGCCGTCGGTGGAATACAGGGCAAACTCTGACTTTGCGGGCTCGTGGACAATCGTGAATCCGTCGGCTGCCGCAGCTTCTTCTGTGAGGTATCTGGCCATGCGCCAAGCATAGCCCGCGCTAATCTAGCTGTATGAAGCGTTTTACTCAGGCTCTCGTTATTGGTTCGGCCGTTGCGTTGAGTCTCGGGTTGGCGGGATGTACGAAGTCTGAGCCGGAGACGCCGCAGGTGAAGCTATCGGTATCTGAGGCCGCGGCTCAGTATCTTGACGCGGTCTGTCCGGTGAACTCGGCGTGGGACGCAGCCGACTCCGAAATTGACCGTTTGCGGATCGCGGTTGCACGCGGTGAGGGCGTCGTCGATACCCGGTTGTACGCTGACGCGATCTCACAGGTTGGCGAGGTCAGCGGCAAGGCTGCGACGCAGCTCACCTCTGCCGACGTGGTGTGGCCTGCCGCAGCGGGACCACTCGTCGTGAAGGTCGCGTCTTCGTTGAAGGCTGATGCGAAGACGGCGCCGACCGCGGCAAAGCTCGAAGCCGAGCAGGCCGTCAATTACGAGTGGCCCGGTGCAACACAGGCCGGCACTGCCGCGGCTGCCGTGCGCGAGGCGCTGGGATTGCCAGACGACGCAGTCGCCGCGTGCGATGCGCGTGCCGAGCAGATTGCCGAGGAACGCGCCGCAGAGAAGGCCGAGCAGGCGAAACAGGCCGAGCAAGCCGACTCTGCAGGCACGGGCGCACCGGCTGAAAAGAACGAGGACAAGTCGAAGTAGCTTCCACTCGAAGGCGCGACGCGCCGGTGCAATGCGGGTTATTCGAACAAGAATTCGACTCAAAGCCCGAAGTTATCGTAAGGTTGAATACTTATGTCTGAAACCTCCGAACCAACGTTTGGCCCGGTCGAGCGCCTCGCAGTATGGCTGCTCCTGGGTTCTTCATTTGTCGTAATCCTCAATGAAACCGTCATGGGTGTCGCACTTCCGGTGCTCATGGCCGACCTCGGTATTTCTGCTGCGGCGGGCCAGTGGCTCACCACGGCATTCCTGCTCACGATGAGTGTCGTGATTCCGATTACCGGCATGCTCATCCAACGCGTCCGAACTCGTACGCTGTTCGTCGTTGCAATGTCGCTTTTCACCCTTGGCACGCTCCTCGGCGCGCTCGCTCCTGGCTTCGGCGTCCTGCTGGTCGCACGTGTCGTCCAAGCGAGCGGCACCGCGATCATGATGCCGTTGCTCATGACGACCGTGGTGACCCTCGTTCCTGAGCGCCAGCGCGGCGCAATCATGGGGCGGATCGCCATCGTCATGTCCGTCGCTCCCGCGCTCGGCCCGACCCTGTCTGGCATCGTGCTGCAGTCGCTGAGCTGGCGCTGGTTGTTCATCATCATGCTCCCGATTGCGATCACCGCACTGATTATCGGCGCACTCCGCATGCCGAACGTTGGTGTCTCGCGGAAGGCTCCGATCGACATCTTGTCGGTCATCCTTTCTGCGCTCGCGTTCGGTGGCCTGGTCTACGGCCTGAGCGCCGTCGGCGCAGCCGCGAACGGGGCAGAGGGCATGAACCCGCTCATTCCCGTCGGTGTCGGCATCGTCGCGCTCGCACTCTTCGTGTGGCGCCAGCTGTCGTTGCAGCGCGAGGATCGTGCGCTGCTTGATCTGCGTACCTTCAAGAGCCGTCCCTTCGCACTCTCAGTTGTGCTGTTCGTCGTGAGTTCGATGGCGCTCTTCGGCTCGCTCATCCTGCTCCCGATCTACGTGCAGAACGTGCTTGGCTTTGCGCCGCTCGAGACTGGTCTCGTGATGCTGCCCGGTGGACTGGTGATGGGTCTGCTCGGTCCGATCGTTGGTCGTATCGTTGATACCCGCGGGCCTCGTGTTGCACTGGTTCCCGGAATGGTGGTGACCGCTGGGGCCATGTGGTCGATGGGGTTCTTTACCGACACGACAAGCATCTGGACCGTTCTGGTGGTGTACCTGGTGCTCAGTATCGGCCTTGCAGGCGTGTTCACGCCGCTGTTCGCGGTCTCGCTCGGCTCAATCCCGATGCACCTTGCGTCACACGGCAGCGCAATGATTTCGACGCTGCAGCAGGTGGCTGGCGCAGCTGGCACCGCACTGTTCATTACGGTCATGACGCTGGTATCGGTCGCGGCTGGCGAGCAGGAAGGCGCGACCGCAAGCTCTGCGCTCGCGCAGGGCACGCAGACTGCGTTCCTCATCGGTGGTGCAATTGCCACCATCGGCCTCGTAATCGCGTGCTTTGTTCGCCCTGCGGCAAGCCCGGCAGTCGTGTCGACTGCGACCGGCGACGTCGAGGTGATCGGCGAGTAACACTCGTACGCGTTACCGTGCGTGATCCGCGCCCCTGACGAGATCAGTCAAGGTCGTGGATCGCGCGCCGCACGGCCTCGGAGAGGTGCATGATCGGAGCATCAGCACCCTTCGGGGCCGGGGCGGCAAGCACCAGCTCACGTGTGAAGCGCGCGGAGTTGATGGGGCGCAACACGACGCCCTCTGGTGGGCTCGCTCGCATGAGGCTCGGGATGAGGGCAACGCCCATTCCTGCCGCAATCAGGCCAAGCACCACCGCATAGTCGTCACTGCGGACCGCAATAGCGAGTGATCGTCCCGCGCCGACGACCTCGCGCACGATCTCATCGACCGCGTCGCCGGGTGTTGATCCCAGGACCCAGCGTTCGCTTGCGAGCTGGGGGAGATCCGCCTCGTCGATTGACTCGGCCGCAGCGAGCGGATGCGTCGCAGGCAGCGCGAGCAGCAATGGGTCCGTGAGGACGTGCAGCGACCGGACGTCTGCGCGGAACGGGACCTCGAATCCGGGGATTCGGTACAACAACGCCGCGTCCAACTCGCGCCGATTCACCTGTTCGACGAGGTTCGGCACCTCAGCCAGGGTGGTATCGATCTCGATGCCGCGGTTGCCGAGCAGAGCAGCGATGCCCGGCAGTAGCCGCGCCGCCGCGGTCGGAAACGTGCCGAAGCGAACCTTCGTACGCCCGACGGCAGCAAGATCGCGGACGTCGGTGAGGGCCCGATCCGCCAAATTGAGGATCTCCTCACCGCGCTCCCGCATGAGGTGACCTGGTGCCGTCAGCTGGCTGCCGCGACTGCTGCGCGTGGTGAGCGGAATGCCAGCAAGGCGATCCAGGTTTTTGAGATGGTAATCGACGGTGGGTTGGCTCCACCCCAGTCGGATCGCGGCGCGCGCGACCGACCCTTCCTCGGCAACGGCGATGAGGGCTTGGATCTGACGGAGATCGATCATAGTGCTCCATATCTTATATGGTGCTCGCCAGGAAAATCACGCTTCCGTGGGTAGAGAAACTTGGCCACTCTGGAAGCATGAAGACTTCGATGAACGCTGCTGGAATCCGTGCGAGTGAGGGTGCTCGCATGGACGCTGTAGCGCAGCAAGAAATGCCCTACGTTCGCGCGATTGAGCGGTACGCGGCAGCCAACCCTGAAAACGTCATGGTTCCCGGCCACGGGTGCGATCCCGTCGTTGGTGGCGCACACCTCGCGGAGATCTTTGGCTCACGCATCGTGGAGCTTGATGTGCCGCTCATGTTGGATGGCATCGACCTCGGTGAGAATTCACCGCTTGAACAGGCCCGTGAGCTCGCAGCTGACGCATGGGGCGCAAAGCGCACCTGGTTCCTTACTAACGGCGCATCGCAGGGCAACCGCACCGCAGCGTTTGCCGTTCGTTCGCTCGGTGAACGTGTCCTCATGCAGCGAAGCTCGCACTCAAGCTTCACCGACGGTGTGCTGCTCGCAGGCCTGCTTCCCGCGTTTGTGAAGCCCAACGTGGACGAAGAGCACGGTATCGCGCACGGCCTCACGCCTGCAGCCCTCGACGAGGCGCTCCGCGAGGAGCACGCCGCTGGTCGCGAGGTCTCGAGCGTGTATGTTGTTTCGCCGAGCTATTTCGGTTCGACGGCTGACGTTGCCGGCCTCTCGGCAGTCGCACACTCCTACGGTGCCGCGCTCATCGTCGACGGTGCGTGGGGCGCGCACTTCGGCTTCCACCCCGAGCTTCCCGACTCGCCAGCGCGTCTCGGCGCAGACCTGGTGATCTCGAGCACGCACAAGCTGGCCGGCTCGCTCACCCAATCTGCGATGCTGCATCTCGGTGATACGGAGTTCGCGGATCGTCTCCTCCCGTTCGTTGACCGCGCCTTTACGATGACCGCGTCGACCTCCTCGAGCGGCATCCTGACCGGATCACTCGACGCGGCCCGCCACGCACTCGCAAATGGTGAAGCAGCGGTTGACGAATCGATCCGCCTCGCTGGTGAATTCCGTGAGCGGCTTCGTGCGAGCGGGCACTACACGGTGATCAGCGATCACTTTGATCGATTCGATGACATCGTGGAGATTGATCCGCTCCGAATCCCCATCGACGTTTCGGCACTCGGCCAGAGCGGACACTGGGTGCGGGATCGCCTCACCAACGAGCACAAGGTGTACTTCGAGATGTCGACCGCGACCTCGATTGTGGCAGTGTTCGGTGCCCTCGCTGCACCGAACCTCGATCGCATCATGGCGGCCCTTGAGGCAGTGGCTGCGGAGGCGATCGCGCTCCGCGACGCAGCTGGATCGGAAGCCGTTGTGCCTGAGAAGTTCCCGTCGCTCCCTGACGCAGGCACCTTGCGCATGCTGCCCCGAGCCGCGTTCTTCAGCGAAGCCGAACTTGTTCCCGCTGCAGAAGCAGTTGGCCGCATCTCGGCTGACACGCTTGCTGCGTACCCGCCCGGCATTCCTAATCTGGTGCCTGGCGAAGAAATCACGCCAGAAACCGTTGGCTTCCTGCAGGCGGTTGCGGCGTCACCCACCGGCTACGTGCGTGGTGCGGCTGATGCGAGCGTGAGCATGTTCCGCGTCGTGCGCGATCCGCTCACAGCGACGGCAAACTAGCAGCCCGCTACGGGAAGAGGCCCCGACTCAATTCGAGTCGGGGCCTCTTCCCGTATATCTGTGCGTTGGCGAACGCTACACCGTGGAGAAATACGAGAGCGGGCGGTCAGCTTACGCCGACCGCCCGCTCTCGTAACCGCAAAAAATTTAGTTCTGCTTCTTCTTCTCGAAGAGGTTGCCGAGACCGGTCGAAGCCAGCAGGACAACAGCGAGGAGCACGAGCATCACGACCGAGATCGCAACCATGTTGTGCGGGTTGCCAGCGGTCGAGTACATCGCGTGGAAGTCGATCTTCTCGCCCTCAGTCGATGCGAATGCGGGAGCTGCGACGAACACCGAGGCGATTGCGGCGGTGACAGCAGTGGCGATGCGGGTGAAAATCTTCACAGTATCTCCTCGTAAATCTTGAAGCCGACGAAGATGTCGACACCGTACTATTCTGCCCTGAACTCGCCCAGTTTGCGAACTGCCACGCATAGGCTATTTCGTATGGTTGAATCTTCTGCGCCAGAAAGCGCGCTCCGATGCCCCTGCCGAAGCGGCGCTGTCTATGCAAATTGTTGCGAGCCGATTCATCTCGGGGCCGTTGAAGCGCCTACTGCTGAGCGTCTGATGCGGTCGCGATACTCCGCCTTTGCATTGGGGCTGGCGCCGTATCTGTTGCGCTCCTGGCATCATGAAACTCGACCCGCTTCGCTCGACCTTGACGCTGACGTGAAGTGGCTGGGCCTGGTGATTGAGGAAACAGTGGCTGGCGGACCCTTCGACGCGGAGGGCATTGTGGAGTTCACCGCGATCGGGCGGGACAGCGGCGGCCGGTTTGAACAACGCGAGCGCAGCAGGTTCTCCCGCGTTGCTGCGCGGTGGGTGTACGTCGATGGGGTCGGCGCCTAGCGGGCAAGGCTCCAGGTTTAAGGCGTTGTCGGCGAACCTCGCGAAACAGATAGTTTCTGCCGAGATGGGGTGTTTCTGCGCGGAGAAACTCGGGTTTTCGGCAGAAACGGTCGATCTCGACGGGCTGACGGCTGCGTCAGATGCCTCGCAAACAGCTCAAACGCAAAAGCGCGGGTGTGCGCCGGACAATCCCGGTGCACACCCGCGCTTTGCTCGTTGAACCTAGTTCGAGCCGGAAGGGCGCTGAGCGCGGCGTTGGCCGCCGCCCTGACGCTGGCCGCCCTGACCGCCGCGTGCCTGGCCGCCGTTGCCGCCCTGGCGTGAGCCCTGGCCGCGACCCTGGCCGCGCTGCTCGGACCCGCCCTGGGCCGAGCGACCCTGCGAGGAACGGCCACCCTGGCCTTGGCGCTGACCGCCCTGGCCTGATCCGCCGCCCTGTCGCTGGCCACCGCCAGCGTTCCGTGCGCGCTTACGCTTGGCGTTCGCGCCCTGCGACTTGCCAGCGCCTGCGGGGGCGTGACCTGCTGCGCGCTGCTGCTCGGCCTGAGCCTCTGCACGGCGACGCTCGGTCTCCTTGGGGTTTACGCGCGGTGCGACCTCGCCGATGAGGGCGAGGATCTCGGGGTCGATGTTCTTCGCGAGCGTGTCGACCTGCTTCGGCGTGACGCGAATCTTCGCAGCGCGCATAATCGACTTCATCTCGCCGCGCTGCTCGGGGAGCACGATCGTGACGACGTCACCCTCGTTGCCCGCACGAGCGGTACGACCCGAACGGTGCAGGTATGCCTTGTGCTCGACCGGGGGATCGATGTGCACGACGAGTTCGACGCCGTCAACGTGCACGCCACGAGCGGCGACGTCAGTCGCGACGAGGACCTTGGCATCGCCAGAGACGAACTCTGCGAGGTTACGGTCACGTGCGTTCTGCGACAGGTTGCCCTGCAGTTCGACTGCGGGAATGCCTGCCGAGGTGAGCTGCTTCGCGAGCTTCTTCGCCTGGTGCTTCATGCGGGTGAAGAAGATGCGGCGTGCGGTGCCTGATGCGAGTGCCTCGATGAGCGCTTCCTTCTGGCCCTTTCCCGAGACCTCAAACACATGGTGCGTGAGGAGGGGCACGGGGCTCTCAGCCGAGTCGACCGAGTGCAGGATCGGATCGTGGAGGTACTTCTTCACGAGGTTGTCCACGCCGTTGTCGAGCGTTGCAGAGAAGAGGAGGCGCTGACCCTGCTTGGGGGTCTTGTTCATGATGCGCGTGACGACGGGGAGGAAGCCCATGTCTGCCATGTGATCCGCCTCATCGAGGACGGTGATCTCAACGCCCGAAAGATCGACGAGGTTCTGGCGCATGAGGTCGTCGAGACGACCGGGGGCTGCGACGACGATATCGACGCCGGCCTCGAGGGCTGCCTCCTGACGGCGCTGGGGGATGCCACCGAAGATGGTGGTGACCTTGACACCAACTGGATCAGCAAGCATCTTCACTGTCTCAGCGATCTGCGTGACGAGCTCACGGGTCGGAGCGAGCACGATCGCGCGGGGGCGGCTCGGCTTGCGCTTCTTTGCAGCGTCATCTGCGAGGTTTGCGACCAGCGGGATGCCGAACGCAATGGTCTTGCCTGAGCCAGTACGACCACGGCCGAGCACGTCGCGGCCTGCGAGCGTGTCGGGGAGGGTGTCGCGCTGAATCGGGAACGGCTCCGTCTTGCCATTCTTCTCAAGTGCAGCCGCGATAGGCGCGGGAACACCGAGATCGATGAACGAGGGAGTGTTGGGGGTCTGTTCGGTCACAGAAACCTTTCAAAAGGGCAGCGTGTAGATGCCTAAGACAAAGTCAGGCCTTCGGGAGGCCGTGCGATCGCTGCTGGGTCGGCGAGTGCGCGGAACTGCGCATTCGTTCGCCGCGGAGGAAGTTGCACCTAATCAGGTGCCCACGCGTTACCAATGAGGCAGCTGCGCGTATAACATCAGCGACGATAGGGGCCGTCAACAGACGCCCCGTGCTGTCAAGCCTACGTCATTGCTCGTCTGAGCGCGATGCCAACGCCTGATTTGGGGCGCGGATCGCGTCTACTCGTCGTGCTCAACCAGCAATGTCGGTGGTACCCGGTAACGTCATCAGCATCGACCCAACCGAAGGAGCAGACATGTTCATGCAGCGGCGAAATGGCAGCGGAACGCGCATCATGACGAGTGCCAGCGACCTGACCGCTGCGAGCATGTGCGAGTTTGCGTTCCTGCGCAGGGTAGATGCGAAATTGGGACGTTCGGTCACTGTTCCTGCTGATGATGATCCAATGCTCGCGCGTGCCGCTGAGCTTGGAGACGTCCATGAAGAGCGAGTACTTGAGCAGTATCGGGTTGCGCTTGGTGCTGGCAGCGCCGGTTCAGCAGGCGGCGTGGTCGAGATTGAACGGTGTGATCCTCGCGATGAAGATGCGCTTGCCGCGGCGGCAGCGGTGACCTATCGGGCCCTCGCCAGCAAGGCTGAGGTGGTGTTCCAAGCCACCTTTTTCGACCCTGCTCAGAAAGTTGTGACTGCTGAGTTAAGCGAAGTGAGCGACTCAGCCGGTGATCTTGAGCTCGGCTTTCTCGGCTTTGCAGACTTCTTGCGTCTGACTCCGACCGGTGAGTACGAGGTGCAAGACACCAAACTTGCTCGAAAAGCGAAAGTCACCGCGCTCATGCAGCTTGCTGCCTACGCTGAGCAGCTTGAACGCATCGGCATTCCGGTGTCGTCTGAGGCGGTGTTGATCCTGGGTGACGGGGCAGAATCACGGCATAAGATCGCCGACATTGCGCCGGTGTTCCGCGCGCGACGGGACCGCTTGCATCGGCTGCTCTTCGAACGCGTGCTCGCGGTCGGTCCAGACGGTGAACGGGCGAGCGCTGCAGCGATTCAGTGGGGCGACCCTGAGATATCTGCGTGTGGTCGATGCGAGGTGTGCGAGCCTGAGGTGCAGGCCTCACGCGATCCGCTCCTCATCGCGGGTATCACCCGCCGGCAGCGTGACCTGCTTGTCGCCGCGGGCTACCCCACGATCAATGATGTGGCTGCGCTCGAAGGCCACATTCCTGATATTGATGGCATCACGCGCGGGCCACTCGAGCGCACGGTCGCCCAGGCTGCCGTGCAGATCGCGCCGACGGTCAACGGCCGTCCAGCGGTTCGCGTGGTTGATGCGAATGCCTTCGCGAGCATCCCGGCACCAAACCCTGGTGACCTCTTCTTTGACTTCGAGGGTGACCCACTCTACCGCGAGCCCAATGGGGACCGCTGGGGTCTTGACTATCTGTTCGGTCTGATCGACGTGAACGAACAGTTCACTCCGCTGTGGGCTCACTCTATGGCGGCTGAAAAGCAAGCACTCTTGGATTTCCTTGAGCTGGTTCGCGAACGCCGCGCGCGGTGGCCTGGAATGAAGATTTACCACTATGCGGCATACGAAAAATCGCATCTCCTCTCAATTGCTGCGCGGCACGGCGTGGGGGAAGCTGAGGTGGACCAGCTGCTTCGTGAGCAGGTTCTCGTAGACCTGTACCCAATCGTCCGCAGCGCACTGCGTGTTGGTTCGCGCTCCTACTCGATCAAGAAGCTTGAACCGCTGTACATGGGTGATGAGCTGAGAGATCAAGAAGGCGTCACCTCAGGCGCGCAATCGGTGTCTGAGTACGCAGAGGCGAGTGCGCAGGTTGAGTCCGCCGACGAGGCAGTTCGTGCGGAAGGGCAGCGGCGGCTCGACGGTATCGCAGATTACAACCGCTACGACTGCGTTTCGACCCTTCGTCTGCGCGGCTGGCTACTCTCCCTTGCGGCTGAGCACGGCGTCGTGCCGTTTGTTGAACCAGAACTCTTCGAACATGACGCGCCTCCTGTCGTCGAACTCAGCGAGGTAGGCAGCGACCTGCTCGAACTCGCTGAGACTGAGCGAGACCCTGCGCGTGCGCAGGCACTACGACTCGCCTCGAGCGCGATCGACTACCACCAGCGTGAGCAAAAGTCGTTTTGGTGGTCACACTACGCCCGCCTCACCGACCCAATCGATGACTGGGCAGACACTCGTGATGTGGTTGTCGCTGAGCAGTCGCTGAGCTATGTTGACGAAGACTGGCACACGCCAGAAGGTAAACGTTCAAGCCGACGACATGTTCGTCTCCGGGGCAGCGTCGCTCCCGGCAGCTCGCTCAAGCCTGGCACCACCATGTTCGCTCTGTACGAGCACCCCGCACCGTTCCCCCAAAAGGGAGGGCGGCCAGGTCAACGCGCGGCTCGCAATGTGACGGTGCTCGAACGTCACCTCGACGGCGTCACAATCGAAGAAATGCTCGGCCGTGACACCGAGCCATACAGTGTGCTCCCGGTCGCCCTCACCCCGGGCGCACCGCCCCACCCGGGACGTCAGAAGGGGGCCATTGAAGAGTGGGGCCGTTCCCTCGTCGAAACTGCCAAACTCGGGAATGAAGTCACTGACCCTGTCTTCGGCTTGCTCTGCCGTAATGCACCGAAGATGGTCGGTGGGCAGTCACTTGTGGCACCCAATTCGAATGCCGCTCTCGTCGTAGTTGACGGTGATGAAGGACACCGCATGATTGGAGCGGTCACTGCGTCTATCCGGTTGCTTGACCGTGCCGCGCTCGCGGTGCAGGGCCCACCAGGCACTGGCAAAACCTATCTCGCCGCGCGTGTCATCAAGCGGCTTGTGGAAGACGACGGTTGGCGCATTGGAGTTGTCGCGCAGTCACACAAGGTCGTTGAGAACGTGCTGGCCGGAGTAGTGAAAGCAGGGTTGAACCCGGAGACTGTTGCCAAGGTGCCGCAAACTGGAGCCTCACCTGAAGCGAATGCGGGAGCACCATTCACGCTCCTGCCCAAAAACGGGCACGGAAGATTCCTTGCTGATTTGCGTGCATCGCAGCGAGGCGGAGTGATTGGTGGCACCGCATGGGACTTCTCGAACGAAGATCGCATCGAACGACGTTCGCTCGACTTGCTGGTCATCGATGAGGCGGGACAATTCTCGCTCGCGCCAACGATTGCCGCTTCGGTGTCTGCTGAGAGACTCCTGATGCTTGGTGATCCACAACAACTGCCGCAGGTGTCGCAAGGAAGCCATCCAGAGCCCGTTGACACGTCTGCGCTCGGTTGGCTCCTTGGCGACCAGGGCACGTTGCCTGCTGAGCGCGGGTACTTCCTCGCCGAGACACGACGGATGCGGCCAGAACTCACCACTGTGGTCTCCGAGTTGTCCTACGAGAACAGGTTGGTGGCCCACGAAAGTGCAAGCGAACGCGTAGCAAATGGTGTCGGTGGTGCTGGCCTCACAAGTTTTGCAGTTCGCCATCACGGCAACGCAACGCACTCGCCAGAAGAAGCTGCGGCCGTTGAACGCGTCATCCAGAACCTCCTGGCTGGAGAAATCACTGAATCAGTGCATCCTCGGCGAAGTGTTACGCAGGACGACGTCATCGTTGTAGCTGCCTATAACGCGCAAGTTGAGTGCATTTCGGAACGGTTGGCGGCGGCCGGCCTCACTGGGGTGCGTGTCGGCACCGTCGATAAATTCCAAGGTCAGGAAGCCGCATTTGCTGTCGTTTCCCTGGCCGCATCAAGTCCCGAGGACGTGCCTCGCGGCCTCGAATTTCTCCTCATGCGGAACAGGCTTAATGTGGCGATGAGCCGCGCGCAATGGGCGGCATACCTCGTGGTCTCAGATCGCCTCGGGGACGGTTTACCCACGACCGCCGAGTCACTTGCTGCCCTCTCGGGATATCTCCGCCTCCTAGAGCGGTCGACACACCTAGACTTGACCGCATGAGCAGGGCAACGGAGGCCGTCCATCGCGCGACAGATCTCATTTTTGGGCTGTTGTACCCGGGTGAAGACGCATCGCGCGAGAACGCACAGATGCGACGCGAGGTGCGAGCACTCACTGCGGCATTCTGGGCATTCATCGCTGGGGTTATCACCGGTCTCTTCGTCTTCCAAGGCCCTGTCTCAGCCTGGGGACTCGTCTCCGCGGGCAGCATTGGTCTCGTAGCTACGAGCATCTGTGCCGGTTTTGCGTCGGCATGTGAGTACTCCAGAAGCACCCGGTCAATGCGACCCACTTACACACGAGGTCGAAGGCTGCAACGGTACTTTGACACCGTCGTAATTGGTCTTGCGCATGCTGGTATCGCGGCACTGGTGATGATGCTCCTCACTGCGGTGGTCGTGCAAGGGTTCATCGGAATGCAGCTCGACATGCTTACGAGCACCCTGATTGTGGGTTTCACTGCGGGAGCCGCAACGTACACGGGAACGATCTCCGGCGGCAACATTACGATGAAGTCCCTCTCTACCTTGCTTGCGCTCTTTATGGGCGGCGGGATCATCGTTGCAATGCTCACAACCTCAGAGGCTGAATGGTGGCAACTTCACTTCAGCGAGCTTGGCACCGGTGACGATTTCAGCAGCAGAGTGTTCAACGCGACGTTCTTCGTTGGTGGTTTCCTCTTTGCATCGCTTGCTTCCCTCATCCACAATGAATTGTCGGTGTGGGCTGCTGCCGCCACACCGAGTACGCACCGAAACGTCACTTACGTGACCTGGCTCTTCGTGGGTATCGGATTCTGCATTGCTGGCGTCGGTCTGGTGCCTGTCAACGTCAGTCTTCTGATGCACAATACGTTTGCCACGGGCATGGCTGTGCTTTTCGGCGCGCTCCTTATCGGTCTTCGCTGGTGGCTTGACGGCTTCGCGAAGCCTTTCCTGCTGTTCTCGGACGGCGTGATGATCGCTATCATCGTGGCAGCGTTGTTCTTCTGGCCAATTGGCTCATACAACTTGGCCGCGTTTGAAGTCATCGCTGCTGGTGCAATCGCACTGTGGCTGGTCATTTTCCTGCGGCACCTTGCAGCATCGACCTCATTGGCCGGAGCTTCGCAGGGCGTCACCCAACTTTCTCCAGAGGAGTCGCGATGAGACACGCAATCCCGTTCAAAACCCCGCCAGTCAACGCCACACGTGGGCTCGAACTCCGTGGGACGGCGCGCGGCGGCTCGCGACGCTCGGAGATTCCTCACTTCGAGGTCATGCGAATTACCGATGAGATCGCACGACGCCGACTCGCGGGAGAAGACATTGTCTCGTTGTGTGCTGGCGAACCCAGTGCGCGACCCGCTCCCGGCACGCTCAAAGCCGCGGGCTATACCGGCCCGCTCGGTACGATGCCACTTCGCGAGGCTATTGCTCAGCATTACGCCGATTGGTACGACGTTGACCTTGCGCCAGAAGCAGTGGCAGTGACGACCGGGTCCTCTGGAGCCTTCCAGCTGGTGTTTTTGGCAGCGTTCGACCCTGGAGATCGCGTCGCGCTCGTGTCGCCAGGCTATCCGGCGTACCGAAACATTCTGCGTACCCTCGGCGTTGAGGTTGTAGAAATCCCCACAGGGGCGGAGACACGGTATCAGCCGACACCTGAACTTCTGGACGCGGCAGTGAATGAAGTTGGCGAGCTGGCTGGCTTGATCGTGGCCTCACCTGCCAACCCGACTGGGACGATGCTCAATCGAGCCGAACTGACTGATCTTGTGGCATGGTGCAAACGCAATGGGACCCGTCTCATTAGTGATGAGATCTATCACGGGATCACCTTTCCTGAACCCGGTGCTCAAGATCCACGTGGCGTTTCTGTAGCGGCTCTCGACCCGAGCGCGGTGGTCATCAATTCGTTCTCGAAATACTGGGGAATGACAGGCTGGCGGCTCGGCTGGGCCATCCTGCCAGAAGATCTCCGTGCGCCAGTCGAAGCACTTGCATCAAACTTCGCGCTCTCACCGCCTTCACCAGCGCAGGAGCTGGCGCTCTCAGCGTTCACGGCCGAATCGTATGCCGAACGTGATGCGATCGTAAGCGGTTTCGGGCGTGCGCGTGCGTTGATCCTCGATGCTGCTCCCGAACTCGGCTGGGGCACTGCCGCACCCTCAGACGGCGCGTTCTATTACTACTCCGAGCTTGGAACTTGGCTTGATCGGTTCGGCAGCTCAACGGCGTACGCGCAGGCGCTCCTCGAAGAAGCAAACGTCGCGGTGGTTCCTGGCGTGGACTTCGACACGGCGACCGGCGACCGAGCTGTCCGACTGTCATACGCCGCGGGTGAAGCCGCAGTTGAGGAAGCGCTCACCCGCATTCTACGTTTCCAGGCGACACACTAGCTCGAACCAGACACTACGAAAGTAGGCCTTGGACGTCATGTGACGCCCAAGGCCTACTTTCGTGAACGGACGCTTCGCGCGTTACTCTGTGAAACGAATCGCGGTGCCGACCGAAATACCTACGCGAGTCTGCAGCTTTTCGTCGACAGTAGCGACGGGCGTTGCGGCAGAATTTACGGCAAGACCGAGCTCTGTAAGGACGTCCGCTTCACTGCCAGCGAGGTCGAGCACGAGTGCCGAGATTGACTCAATCATTGGCGCTTCGAGGCCGGCAACGGCGCGGCTGATTGCTGACCGAGTTGCTTTTGCCAGCGGTGCCGTTCCGGTGCCTTGCAAGGCAACGCGTGAGGTCGTGTATGCAACGCCGTCACTCGAGAGTGCCTCACCGATCACCTGATCGCCATCGAGACGCGCGCGCAGTTCGAGCACGCTGCTGGTAGATGCCAATGCCTTCGTCGCGAAGGGGAGGGGAATGCCCGAAGGGGCACCACCGTGATCATGTTGATCAGGTGATGCCCCTCCGAATGAGAACTTCAAATCCATGAAGTCCAGGATACTCCTGGGAGTTACGCGTTTGCTGCGAGAACCTCTGCGAGCTCCGACGCGGGGAGCTCAGGGAATGCCTGTGCAACGCCAGCGTTGGTGATGTTGCCCTCGAATGCGTTCAGGCCCTTAGCGAGCGCTGCGTCTGCGTTGAGTGCCTGAGCCCAGCCCTTGTCAGCAAGTGCGACGACGTAGGGGAGGGTTGCGTTGGTGAGTGCAGCGGTCGAGGTCTCGGGGACCGCACCGGGCATGTTTGCAACGCAGTAGTAGATCGAGTTGTGAACCTCGAAGGTGGGGTTGTCGTGCGTGGTAGCAACCGAGTTCTCGAAGCAGCCACCCTGGTCGATAGCGATGTCGACGAGGACCGAGCCCTTCTTCATCTGAGCAACCATTGCGTCGGTGACGAGCTTGGGTGCCTTCTCACCGGGGATGAGGACCGAACCGATAACGAGATCGGCTTCCTTGAGCGCCTCGGTGATGTTGTGAGCGTTCGAGGTGCGGGTCTGGATACGACCGTTGAACTCGTCCTCGAGCTGCTTGAGGCGGGGGAGTGCGATGTCAATAACGGTGACCTCTGCGCCCATGCCGTAAGCGATACGTGCAGCCTGCTCACCAGCAGCGCCGCCGCCGATGACGACAACCTTGCCGCGGCGGGTAGCGGTAACGCCACCGAGGAGGATGCCACGGCCGCCGTTTGCCTTCATGAGCGAGTAAGCGCCAACCTGAACCGAGAGACGACCAGCGACCTCAGACATCGGCGAAAGGAGGGGGAGCGCACGGTTAGCGAGCTGAACAGTCTCGTAAGCGATTGCGGTGGTGCCCGACTCGAGGACTGCCTCGGTGAGTGCCTTGTCAGCTGCGAGGTGCAGGTAGGTGAAGAGCACCTGACCCTTACGCATCTTGCTGTACTCAGAAGCGATGGGCTCCTTGACCTTGAGGATCATGTCCGACTCAGCCCAGATCTGGTCTGCCGACTCGACGATCTTCGCGCCAGCTGCCGCGTACTCCTCGTCGGTGATAGCCGAACCGAGGCCTGCACCAGCCTGAACGAATACCTCGTGGCCACGGCGAGCGAGCTCGAATACGCCTGCCTCGGTGATGGCAACGCGGTTCTCGTTGTTCTTGATCTCGGTAGGAATACCGACGCGCATGTTTTTCTCCAATTATTCAGAGTTGCTTAGTAAGGAAACGAAGCTTCCACCGGAATTTTAACCCGTATTGTGAATACGCGCTAGATTTCGGAAAAGTTCTCTTCATCGTGAAGTATATTCGATATCGTCAGTGAAGCATCGAATTCTCTGCGAAATCCGCACAAATTGCGGCTTTTGCAGAGTTGGGAAATGTGAAGTGCAAAGGAGGACACGTGTTGGAAGGGTCAAAGCAGACTAGCCGAGCCGCTGATCTTGATGAGGTTGATCTCAAGATCGTGCATGAGCTACAGCTCAACGGCCGCATTACGAATGCGGAACTCGCGGACCGTGTTGGCGTCGCCGCTTCAACCTGTATTGCGCGCGTGCGCAACCTTGTGACGCGTCGTGTGATCACTGGTTTTACTGCGACGGTTGATCCGCGCGCCGTTGGTCTTGACCTCCAGGTGCTTGTGAGCGTGACAGTTCGTTCTGGCGCGCGTCAGCTCATCATGGAACTCAGCGATTCGTTGCGCGCCCAGCCAGAAGTGATGCAGCTGTTCTTCCTCGGCGGCACTGAAGACTTCATCATGCACCTTGGTGTGCGTGATTCCGATCACGTTCGTGATTTCGTGATGGAGAATCTGTCGACTCATCCCGCAGTTTCTGCGACGCGAACGAGCATCGTGTTCAGTCATTTCGCCAATCCAGTCTCTATTGGCTCAATCGACTAAATGGCTTGTGTGACCAACGAGGGCGGATGCAGTTTCTTTGATGCTGCATCCGCCCTCGTTGGTTTGGTGCGTAACCTAGCTCGGCATCACAGCCGGTTGTGCGCGTCGGTCAGTGATCCACCGGCGGTGTCAAACGGTTCTCATGCGCATCAAGCGCGAGAGATACCTGCTGGAGTGATCGTGAGCTGTACCGGCCAATTGCTCGTTCCTCTAGAAGCGCGGCACGTTGGGCTTCGAGAGAAACATTCGCGAGTCTGAGATACGCCTCTGCTGGCGACTCTTTTGTCGACGGATGATTCGGATTTACCGGGTTCAACGAGATCGCGAGTGAGGCCAGAGCGTTTTTGCTGCTCATGCGTGCGCGATCGGCAATGAGTTCGGGGGTAACAGGTCCGCCGGCGGCGACTTCTCGTTCTATCTCGTCGTCGATCGCGTTGATGCCGGATGCCATGAGGTCACGACAAAGTACTGCAAGCTCGGTTCGATCGGTGCCCCCGACGCCCTCTGGCCAGAGGCGGCGGATCAACATTGGCAGCGTCAGCCCATGGAAAAGCAGGGTCACCGTTGCGACAATAAACGCGGTCAAAATGATTTGTTCGCGGAAGGGTACATCTGTCGGGATTGACTGCGCTGCGGCAAGAGTGACGACGCCGCGCATTCCGGTCCAGGAGAGCAGCAGGCCGTCGCGCCAGCCAAGTTGCGAGTCACGTTCGTGTGCGGCGTCCGCAGCGGATCGTTGAGCCATCCGTTCGGTGCGTGATAGCCGCGCAGCATTTGTTGACGAGTTTACCTGCATGCGTTTGACGATGAGGCCGAGGCCGCGGCTGCGGTATTCAATTCGTCGAGCAGTTCGGCGCATGATCCAGATGGTCGGAACCATGAAGAGCGCGCGGCACCCGATGAGGACTCCGACGAGCACAAACGAAACGATCACCACGGTATCAAGGTGGAAATCAGACTCGCCCACGCGGTCAACGAGGCCGTGCAATTCGAGCCCCATCAGAAGAAAGACACCGTTATCAAGGACGAATTGAATAGTGCGCCAGTTCAACCGCTCGTTCGTTCTGGCGGTTGCGCTGAACTTCTTTGTAGCGTGATGACCGGTATAGAGGCCTGTCACCACTACGGCGAGAACGCCGGACGCCCCCACCTCCTCTGCCGGGATGAATGCGAGGAAGGGCACCGCGAACGACACCACGGTGTCATACACCGGATTTTTGAACTGAGATCTCACCCAAACAGTGATGATGCCAATGCAGAACCCGATGAGTACCGCTGCGGCAACTGAGTAGCTGAACATTCCGACCGCTGGCATAAATGCAAAGCTGCCGGACAGCGCGATCAGTGCTGTTTTCAACAGCACCAACGAGGTAGCGTCATTGACGAGGCTCTCACCCTCAAGGATCGAGACGATTCTGTCGGGCATGCCGAGGCGTTTACCAATTGCAGTTGCCGCCACCGCATCGGTAGGACTGATGACGGCGCCAAGCGCGAATGCCACGGGGAGGGGAACCTGTGGGACCGCCCAATGCAGTGTGAAACCGATGACCATCGTGGTGAGAATTACCAGCACGACGGAGAGGCCAACGACTGGCCTGAAGTTTCTCCTGAAGTCGATGAGCGGCACGTTGACTGCTGCTGCGTACAGTAGCGGCGGCAAGACGCCAACCAGGATGATTTCAGGGGACACAATGACGCTCGGCATGAACGGGAGATAGCCAATTCCAATGCCGAGCAAAATGAGGATCAGCGGTGCGGCGACGCCGATCCTCGAACCAATGATTGACCCGGTGATCAGCACGATCACCGCGATGATTGAAATGAGCCCGATCTCCATTGCTCTAGCCTAGGGGGCTACTCCCTATGCGGAGACAGCATCGATCGCAACTTCACGAGGCCTATGGTTGTGGAACGTGCTCCACCGGGCGACGTCACGTTCGAGTTCTTGCGCGCTGACTTCATTGCCTGGGAGAGGCATCACGTGCACGCGCTCGCGCTGCTTGGGGTCACGCTTCCAGGTAGCGACAGTCTGACCGTCACGAACGACGGTACCTGCGAAGACGCCGTTCTTGCCGGGCACCACGTAATCAATACCGCCCGAAATGAGCTGGGGCTCACGAATGCTGTAGCCGAGCAAATGCTCGTCAAACGGCGCAAGGAGCAAAGCCTCGGACGGTGGGGTGATCTTCGCGTCGAGCAGCTCTGGTGTAAGCCAAGCTTCGCCTGCCACGCCGGGAATAGCCTCGCCGTGTGCATCAGTGAAGCGAGCGGTGACCAGCCGGCCACTCTCGACAGCTGCCGCGAGACCACGTTTTACCTCGCGCGTACCTAGGCCCGACCACCAAGCGATGTCCTTCGCCCGGATAGGGCCACGAGCGACCGGATACCGAGCAGCGAGCTCGAGCAGCGCGTCATCTTCATCAAGCGCACGCGGGGCCGGCAGCCACCCGGTTGCGAGCACCAGCCGCGGTTCAGCAAGATCTCGCACGGGTCCGAGCGTTGCGAGGCCGTTTTGGCACAGCCACCAGATGAGGTGATACCGCCAGTTCGCCTGCCACTCGACCCCTGCCGCGGTCCAGGCATCAGAAAGCTCGACGCGATCGATGCCCCCGTTGCCCACAGCGCGGAGTGCGTCGAGTGACACCTCGACGAGACGGTCAAGCACTTCGTCACTCATCCCGAGAATCTTGCGGCGCTGCGGGGCGCTCGCCAGTGCCCGTTTGTTTGTCAGGGCCTGCAACCAGCCGATGTCGGCTGCCGCAACCAAATGAATGGTGCCGCGCATCGGCCAAGACCGCACCAGACTGCCTGCATTAAGGGCATCTACGACTGACTGCTGAGAAGCCCCTGCCACCCGACGCCCAAGCGCCCAACGTGAAGCATGCCAGTCTTGCCCCTGCACTGCGAGCATCCGACCTGCCGCCGCACTGACATCAGAGCCCAGGCCAGCATCGGGCGCGTTGAGACCCTGTGCCTCTGCGCGGAGTGCACGGACATGCTGTTGCGAGAGAAGTTCAGTCATGTCGTAAGTGTAAAACCGGCCAGTGACATTTCGACTTCCTGCGTGGGCGCGGATCCGCCAAAACCCGTGTGAACTCCGCTCAGAAGGCGAAATGTCGGTGGTCTGTGGGAAGGTTAGTACGGAAATCCCGCGAACGAGTCGCAAGGAGCGCACATGCATGAGATTCAATGCCCGCACTGTGGCAAAGTATTTACCGTCGATGAGGCGGGCTATGCGCAGATCTTGCAGCAGGTGCGTGACACTGAATTTGACCAGCAACTCCACGAACGACTCAAGCTCATGGAGCAGGAAAAGCGTCAAGAACTCGAACTCGCGAAGGTCAAGGCTGACGGCGAACTGCAACAAGCAACCGCCACGAAGGACGCCGAGATTCAGCGGCTTGAAGCGCTGGTGTCCGCAGGGGAGTCAACGCAGAAGATCGCAATCGCAGATGCGCTCGCCGCAATTGAGAAGGAGCGCGACAAGGTTGCGTCTGAGCTTGCTGAGGTGAAAGCTGCCCAGACAGCGCAGACGGAACTCGTTGAGGCGCGCTTCACGGCTCAGCTGCAGCAGGCTGAGGCGGCTAAGCAGACTGAGATTCTCGAGCTGAAGTCGCGGCTGAACACAGCGGCGACCGAACAGAAGCTCGCAGTTGCGGAGGCCGTCGGCGAAGTCGCAAAGCAACGCGACGAGCTGCAGGGTGACCTGAAGCGGGCAAACCTTGAGAAGGAGCTCGCTGAGCGTTCGATCACCGAGCGCTTCGAAGTGCAGTTGAAAGATCGCGATGACGCGATTGAACGGCTTCGAGATATGAAGTCGAAGCTCTCCACCAAGATGATTGGTGAGACTCTCGAGCAACACTGCGAGAACACGTTCAATCAGATTCGTGCGACGGCCTTCCCAAACGCGTACTTCGAGAAAGATAACGACGCCCGTTCCGGCAGTAAGGGCGACTACATCTTCCGTGACTTCGATCCGAACGAGCTTGAGGTCGTTTCGATCATGTTCGAGATGAAGAACGAAGCCGACACAACCGCAACCAAGCACAAGAACGAAGACTTCCTCAAAGAGCTCGACAAAGACCGCAATGAGAAGGGCTGTGAGTATGCAGTCCTCGTCTCGCTGCTTGAGTCAGACAGCGAGCTCTACAACACTGGTATCGTCGATGTTTCGCATCGATACCCGAAGATGTACGTAGTGCGACCGCAGTTCTTCCTGCAGATCATCACGCTGCTGCGAAACGCAGCGATGAATGCGATGGGGTACAAAGCGGAGCTTGAGCTTGTGAAAGCTCAGAACATCGACATCACGACTTTTGAAGGCGAGCTCGACGCTTTCAAGGGTGCTTTTGGGCGAAACTACGACCTCGCGTCGAAGCAGTTCCAAGAAGCGATCAAGCGGATCGACACCTCCATCGCCGAGATGCAGAAGGTCAAAGAGCAGCTACTGAAGTCCGAAAACAACCTGCGTCTCGCAAACGACAAAGCGCAGGGAGTTTCGATTAAGAAGCTCACTCGGGGCAACCCGACCATGCAAGCCAAATTTGCGGAGCTTGAGCGGGGCAGCGCCTCCTCGAGCGACGCGTAGAAAGCAGGAATAGTCCACATGAATCTGGGAGCAGTTCTCGAGAACTCGACGTTCACCGAGCCAGATGAGATTTTCGCTGCCTTCGAGGCTTGGGCGCTCGAAGAGCGCGGGTTAAAGCTGTACCCGGCGCAGGAGGAAGCGGTGCTGGGCATGACGCTCGGTTCGAACGTGATCCTCGCGACCCCGACTGGTACGGGCAAGTCGATGGTGGCGCTCGGTGCACATTTTGCCGCGCTCGCTGAGGGGCGTCGTACCGTGTACACGGCCCCGATCAAGGCGCTCGTGAGCGAGAAGTTCTTCGACCTGGTCGAGATCTTTGGTCCAGAGCGTGTGGGCATGGTGACCGGTGATGCGGCCATTAACCCTGATGCTCCGATTATCTGCTGCACCGCAGAAATTCTGGCGAACCTCGCGATCCGCGACAAAGATGTCGACAACGCTGAAGCAGGTGGCTTCACCCAGATCGTGATGGACGAGTTCCACTACTATGCAGATCACGATCGCGGCTGGGCCTGGCAGGTGCCGCTGCTGCTGATGCATGATGCTCAGTTCCTCCTCATGTCAGCAACGCTCGGTGATGTCACAGATCTGGCTGCTGACCTGGAGGACGCGACTGGCCGCGGCGTTGAACTCGTGACGGGCGTCGAGCGCCCTGTGCCGCTGAGCTTCCGCTATGAAGTCGCACCAGCTCAGGAAGTGGTTGAGCAGTTGCTCGCCGACAAAGAGGTCCCGGTGTACCTCGTGCACTTCAACCAGTCGCACGCGGTTGAACAGGCGCAGGCGCTGTCGAGCATTAAAATCGTTGACCGTGCCGGTCGTGATGAAATCGCGGCCGCGATCGGTGGCTTCCGCTTTTCGGCTGGTTTCGGACAGACGCTCTCACGCCTCATTCGCTCGGGAATCGGCGTGCACCACGCAGGCATGCTGCCCAAATACCGCCGTCTCGTGGAGCAGCTTGCGCAGCGTGGCCTGCTGAAGGTCATCTGCGGCACCGACACTCTTGGCGTGGGCATCAACGTGCCGATCCGCACCGTGCTCATCACTGCGCTGACGAAGTTCGACGGTGAAAAGATGCGTCGTCTCTCGGCGCGTGAATTCCACCAGATCGCTGGTCGCGCCGGTCGCGCAGGCTACGACACCGAGGGTGATGTCGTTGCGCTCGCGCCCGAGCACGAGATTGAGAACGCGAAGTCGGCGGCAAAGGCTGCTGCGAAGGCATCCGGGGGCAAGAAAGCGAAGCCCGTGAAGAAGAAGGCTCCGCCGCAGGGCTTCGTTGCGTGGAACGAGCAGACGCTCGAAAAGCTCATCGCGTCAGAACCAGAGCCGCTCGTGAGCCGCATGCGTGTGACCCACGCAATGGTGCTAGGCGTGATCGGCCGCGGTGAAAGCTGGGAGGGTGAAGCGCTCAACACGATGCAAATGCTCATCTTCGACAGCCATGAACCGAAGGCGAAGCAGTTCGAGCACGCGCGTACCGCGATCAGTATCTTCCGCACGTTGCGCAACAGCGGCATTGTCGAGATTCATGAAGAGAACGGCGAGAAGCTGCTGCGCCTTACCGTTGATCTACAGGCGAACTTTGCGCTCAACCAGCCGCTCTCGCCATTCGCAATTGCGGCGATCGAGCTCTTGGAGCCCGAGTCCGAGACCTACGCGCTCGACGTCATTTCGGTGATTGAATCGACGCTTGAGGATCCGCGTGCGATTCTGCGTGCCCAGGAGCACAAGGCGCGCGGCGAGGCCATCGGGCAGATGAAGGCAGACGGTATCGAATATGAGGAGCGTATGGAGCTTCTCGAAGAGATCACCTACCCGAAGCCGCTTGAAGAGCTGCTTGGTGAGGCCTACGACGCCTACGTCCAAGAAGTGCCGTGGGCGCGCGACTACGAGCTGAAACCGAAATCGGTCGTTCGCGACATGATCGAGCGTGCGTTTGGGTTCAGGGACCTTGTCTCGTACTACGAGCTCGGCCGTGCGGAAGGCGGCGTGCTGCGCTATCTCTCTGATGCATACCGAACGTTCGAACGCACGATCCCTGAGGGAGCGAAGAACGAGCAGCTTGAAGAACTCATCGAGTGGCTTGGGGAACTCGTGCGGCAAGTTGACTCGAGCCTGGTTGACGAATGGACGGCCGCGTTCAACCTCGAGCAGGGCGTGGACGCCGCTGCGATCGAGCAGGCCCATGAAGCACGCGACTCGATCGCGCCGCCCACGGCGCGCAGCCTACTCGCTAACGAACGTGCATTCCTCGTGATGGTTCGCAACGCACTATTCCGACGAGTGCAGGCGGCATCGTTCGAGCACTACAAGGAACTCGCTGAGCTCGACGGACCCCACGGATTCGGCGAAGATCAGTGGCGTGACGCGCTCGACGCCTACTTCACCGAGTACGACGAAATTCTTATTGACTCGAACGCTCGCAACGCTGCTCTCGTGGAACTTGACCGTGGTGACGACATCTGGCGCTTCCGCCAGGTACTGCTTGACCCCAACGGTGATCGAGATTGGGGTATTGAAGGCGACATCGATCTTGCGGAGTCTGAGTTGCGCGGTGAGCCAGTCGTCATCGTGCGACGCGTTGGCCCGTTGAGTGACGCCGCCTAGCAAGTGCCCTGTGCGCCGAACGGGTGCGCCTGCCGAGGTTCGACCAAACAGATGAATAGGATGACGACCATGACGCTGACGCCAGAGCACTTCCTCGCAATCGCCGACCATACGCTTCTCGCGCCCGGTACGACACCGGAAGAGCTCGCGGAGTTCATGGCACGCGCTGCTGAACTCGGTGTCGCGCGCGTGTGCGTAAGCCCGTCATTGCTTCCCGTTGAAAAGTGCGGACTCGAAATCGTCACCGTGGTGGGTTTCCCGTCGGGTGCCCACCACGCTGCGGTGAAAGCCACCGAGGCGCGGCAAGCCATCGCCGATGGCGCCGACGAAGTCGACATGGTGGTGAATGCTGCCCTCGTACGGGCGGCAGACTGGCCCGCGCTCGAAGCAGAGATTCGTGCGGTACGCGAGGCGGTGCCAGCACCTCATGTGCTCAAGGTCATCCTGGAAACCGCGGCGCTCACCCCCGACCAGATCCGCGAGTCGAGCAAAGCTGCAGCTGCGGCCGGCGCTGACTTCGTCAAGACATCTACGGGCTTCAGCCCAGCTGGCGGTGCGACCCTCGAAGCGGTACGCATCATGGCGGAAACCGTCGGTGCGGCGGGCGGCGGGGCACTCGGCGTGAAAGCCTCAGGGGGCATCCGAACCGCGGCAGACGCGCGAGCAATGTGGGAAGCCGGGGCCACCCGATTCGGCGTCTCTGCAACCGAAGCAATCGTTGCAGGGTGGAACGCAGGAGACGCACCCAAAACTGACACCACGGCAGAACAGGCTGGCTACTAAGCATGAAGCTCGTGGTTCAGCGCGCAAGCCGCGCAAGCGTCACCGTCGAAGAAGCAGTAGTTGGCAGCTTTGACGAGCAAGGACTCGTTGTGCTCGTGGGCGCGACCCACGAAGACACGCCTGAGATTGCAGCCCGTCTCGCAGACAAGGTCTGGAACCTGCGGGTGCTCGACGACGAACAGTCGTGCGCGATGCGCAACGCTCCCATCCTCGTCGTGAGCCAGTTCACGCTCTACGGTGACGTTCGGAAGGGTACCCGTCCCTCGTGGAGCAAGGCTGCGCCCGGAGCCGTCGCAGAGCCGCTCGTCGACGCCTTCGCAACTGCCCTGCGCGCGCAGGGCGCAACGGTCAACACCGGCCAGTTCGGTGCCTACATGCAGGTTGAACTCGTCAATGACGGCCCGATCACCCTCGTGATCGACAGCGATATGTGGAGTGAACCCCGCCGCTAGGCGATCCGCGAAACATCGTTAGGCCGTATCTTCGTCGACCCAATCCATCGACTTCGTGACCGCCTTCCGCCACTGACGGAGCAACCGATCCCGTTCCGCGGCAGGCAACTGCGGCTCCCACCGGTGGCCCTCCTGCCAGTTGCTGCGCAGCTCGTCCGTGCTCTGCCAGAAACCGACCGCGAGGCCGGCGGCATACGCCGCTCCAAGCGCGGTCGTTTCGGCTACCTTCGGGCGTACCACCGGAACTCCGAGCATGTCAGCCTGGAACTGCATGAGCGTATCGTTCGCGATCATGCCGCCATCGACACGCAGCTCCGTGAGCGCAACACCGCCAGCAGCGGTCACATCGGCATTCACCGCGTCGAGCACATCGCGGGTTTGATACGCGACAGCCTCGAGTGCCGCGCGCGCGATGTGGCCGCGATGTGAATATCGGGTCAGGCCAACGATGGCACCGCGTGCATCTGGACGCCAGTACGGCGCAAACAACCCAGAAAACGCCGGCACGAGATAGACGCCTCCATTGTCTTCCACGGTCGCGGCGAGCGGCTCGATCTCTGAAGCGGAGCGAATCAGGCCCAGCTGATCTCGCAGCCACTGCACGAGTGAACCAGTGACCGCGATAGAGCCCTCAAGTGCGTAATGTGCGGGGGCGTCTCCCAACTGGTAGGCGACGGTCGAGAGCAGGCCGTTTCCTGAGTGGACGATCCGCTCACCCGTTTGGAAGATGAGGAAGCAGCCGGTGCCGTACGTGTTCTTTGACTCGCCGGCTGAGAAGGCCGCCTGGCCAAAGGTTGCCGCCTGCTGGTCGCCGAGGATGCCAGCGATCGGAACACCGCGCAGCAACGAAGAATCTGCAACGGTGCCGTACACCTCAGACGAGGAGCGGATCTCCGGCAACATGCTGCGCGGGACGTCGTATGCTGCGAGCAACTCTTCGTCCCATTCGAGGGTTGCGAGATTCATCAACATGGTGCGTGACGCATTGGTCACGTCGGTGGCATGCACGCCGCCGCTCGTGCCACCGGTGAGGTTCCAGAGCACCCAGGTGTCGGTCGTTCCGAACAAGAGCTCGCCCCGGTTAGCTCGGTCTCGCGCGCCGGGAACAGCATCGAGAATCCATGCGATCTTCGACGCTGAGAAGTAACTGGTCAGGGGAAGCCCGGTGAGGTTGCGGAAACGATCCGCGCCCAATGGTGATTGCTCAGCGAGTGCATCAACAAGTCCCTGTGTGCGGGTGTCTTGCCACACGATCGCGGGGTGAATGGGCTCGCCAGTCGCCCGGTCCCAGACCACTGCGGTCTCACGCTGGTTGGTGATGCCGATGGCGGCAATGTGTGCCTCGTTGAGCTCAGCCTTGCCGAGCGCCGTGCCAATGACCTCCTGCACATTTGCCCAGATCTCGAGCGCATCGTGCTCTACCCAACCGGCCTGCGGCATGTGTTGAGCATGCTCGCGCTGACCAACCGACACAACTTTCCCGGCATGATCGAATACGATCGCCCGGCTAGAAGTCGTGCCCTGGTCGATCGCGAGAACGTGCGTGGCCTTCGAATTCACCATTCCGTCATCCTCCCACGCCGGGCTTGCCGAGCGTGACTCGGTGCGCATCGCGCAGTGTCGCGGTCGCGCGTTCAACTTCTTCCAGCTGCGTCTGGGCGTCCCAGTCAAGCTCGTCTGAGACCGCGGCCGAGATCTCCGTGAGGGTCTCGGCGGTGAGCCCGCCACGGAATGCGAGCGAGGTGCGACGCAAGAGCAGATCGTCAAGGTGCACAACGTGCTCAGACCGGGCGAGAAACGCAAGCTCTTCGCGGAAGTATTCCGGGTGCGCGGCAAGGGGAGTAGGGGAGGTGGGCAGCGCGGCAAGCACCTCGGTTGCACGCGTGCCGTACCGGTCGAGCATCGTTTCGATCGTGCGCGGATCGTGCTGCGCACCGTGCTTCGCCACCCACAGTTTGCGAGCCGCGCGGCCGGTGGGGAAGCCTGCGCCACCGCCGATGGGGGTGGCGCGTGTGTGGCTTCGGCGATCCGCGCCCAGCAGGGTGAGGGTCTCGTCAGCGAGGTGTTCGGCGAGTGCGCGGAACGTCGTCCACTTTCCACCAACCAAATTCAGCGTGCGCACCGATCCGAGCCAGCCGTGCTCGATGCGATAGTCGCGCGAGACGAACCCGGGCAGGGTGTCGTCGTGCCGTGGCAGCGGTCGCACGCCAGAGAAGGTATAGACAATGTGAGAGCGATCGATGGTGATCGTCGGGAACACGTGGGCGACGAGCTCGAAGAAGTAGTCGATTTCGTCGTCGGTGCAGATATGACGCGCGTCTGGTGTGGCGTCGATGTCGGTGGTGCCGACGAGCACGCGATCTTTCAGTGGGTAAATGAGGACGATTCTGCCGTCTGAGTGTTCGAAGAAGATCTCTCGGCCGGCGGTCGCTGCAAGGAGCTCGGGATGATCGAGCACGATGTGTGAACCCTTGGTGCCGCCCATGTATTGCGTTGGGCGGCCGAGTGCGGCGTTGGTGACGTCCGTCCATGGACCGCTCGCGTTGACGATCGTGTGGGCAGCGAACGGGAATTCCTCGCCCGTGACCGCGTCGCGAAGTATCGCCTTGGCGTCTGTAAAGCCAACAAGCGAGGTGTAGTTCGCCGCGCGTGCGGTGGCGTTTTCGGCGCTCGCATCACTGCCCGCGGTCAATCCGTCAGCTAGCACATCGAGTGCGAGGCGCTCAGGGTCGTGCATCGACGCATCGTAGTAACTCGCCGTGTACTTGACGCTGCCGTTCAGACGCGGCAGCGCGCGGATCGATCGCGTACGGCCATGGAACTTATGGCGCGGAACCTGACCGCCGTCTCGCGAGAACGTGTCATAGATCATGAGACCGATCTTGATGAGTACCGCCCCGCGTTCGCGTGGCTTGCCACGACCGTGCGTGACGAGGAGCCGGAATGGTGCGGTGATGATGCCGGAAAACGTCGAGAAGATTGGAATCGTCGTCAGAAGCGGCTTCACGTAGTGTGGCGCATTCTTGATGAGACGATTGCGCTCTTGCACGGCCTCGCGCACGAGCCTGAACTCGCCATTCTCGAGGTAGCGGATCCCGCCATGCACCATATGACTTGAGGCTGCTGATGCGCCTGACACGTAGTCGTTCTGCTCAACTAGGGCAACATCGATTCCCTGGAGCGCGAGCTCGCGGAAGGTAGCAAGTCCGTTGATGCCGCCACCAACAATGAGTACATCAGCGTGCGGACGCGCGCGAAGTGCAGTGAGTCGGTCGGAAGAATGAAACGCAGTCATGGTCAGTGATCTCCTCTGCTCGCGACAGTGCGGCCGTGGGGCTGCTGTAAGCCTAGCGAGAGATGTCGGTTGCGTGTGGTGCAATAGACATATGACGAAGATAGATCCTGCTTGGCGGCATGAAGCATCGATTCTGCACGCCGACATGGACTCGTTCTTCGTCTCGGTTGAGTTGCTCGAGCGGCCTGATTTGATCGGCAAGCCGGTAGCATCCGCCTTTGACGGCGAGCGATCTGTGGTGTCGAGTGCGAGCTATGAGGCTCGACGTTTCGGGGTCCGCTCGGCGATGCCTGTTGCGCGGGCAAAGCAGTTGTGCCCACACATCGTGTTGATTCCGCCAGACATGTCGAAGTACGCAGCTGCGTCAAAACAGATCATGCAGATTTTCCGCGAGTTTACGCCGTTCGTTGAGCCGATCAGCGTCGATGAAGCCTTCCTTGACGTCGCGGGTTCGGTGCGTCTATTTGGCCCACCAGTCGAGATCGCCCGCCAAATCCGCGAGCGAGTGCGCGAGCGCACCGGGCTGCCCGTCTCGGTCGGCCTCGCTGGCACGAAGTTCATTGCCAAGCTTGCCTCGCAGCGCGCAAAACCAGACGGGCTGCTTGAAATTCCACCAGCGCATACTCTGGAATTCCTGCACCCGCTCCCGATTGGCGCAATGTGGGGCGTTGGTGCCGCGACCGAGCGCGCACTATCTGGCCGCGCGATCCACACTGTCGGCGAACTCGCGCGCGAGCCGCTTGAATCACTTCGTCGGATCGTGGGCAACGCAAGTGCTGAGAAGCTCCACGCGCTCGCCAACGGCCGCGACGTTCGTTCGGTCAATACGACGCGTGTGGAGAAGAGTATTGGCCACGAAGAAACCTTCGCCGTTGATATTGCAGACCCGGTCACACTCGAGCGAGAACTCCTCCGCCTCTCAGCGAAGATCGGCGAACGTCTGCGCGACAAAGGGTTCGTTGCCCGCACAATCGCCATCAAGGTTCGGTGGTCAAGCTTCGAGACAGTCACGAGGTCAAAGACTCTCGCTGACCCCACGGACGCGACCCAACGCATTTACCGCACAGCGAAAGACCTCTTTGAAGAGTTCGGCGCTGCGAGGCGACCGGTTCGCCTCATCGGCGTACGCGCAGAACAGCTCTCCCTCGGCGGCGGCGCATCAACCGCCCTGTGGGACGACGACGAGCAGTGGCGTGCGGTTGACCACGCGGTTGACGAAGTTCGTGAAAAATTCGCTGGGTTGGGTTTGCAGCCAGCACGACTCCTCGGCGGTCGTGGCAAGGTGGTTGATCCGCGCTCCTTGCGCACCCCAGACGATCTGACCTAGCAAACGAGCTCGCGGCTGTTCATCTCCGCGTGTGGGCTAGGCGAGTTGGTCCGGAACGTCTCCAGCGACGTTCTCATCTTCGCTCTGGAGCACCTCGACGAGTACGACAATTGATTCGAGGAGGCCGGCGAGCCAGTCATAGACCATGACGGTGCCGCGGGTCTCTTCGTCGTCGATGAGGGTGTCATGATCCTCGTCTGACTCGATCCCGATGCGAGCGGCAAGCGCGATGCGCAGTGACGTGACGGTGCGAAGCCACGGGAGGAGCGACGCCTCGGTGATGGCGACTTCAATCGAGGACTCGGGATCCGCACGGCCAAGACCCAGGTCGCCAGTAACCTGCATTGCGTCCTGCAGCTTGCGGTTGATGAGGCCCTGCTCGGTCACGCGACGGAACTGTGCCGCATCGTCAGCATCCTCAAACGCATTGGGGAAGAGTGCCGCGAGCGCGGGGTCTTCTGGCAGCTCGTCTGATCCGCCAACTTCGAGGCTCGCAAAGAGTGGGTCGGGATCAAGGGTCGTGCTGCTGTGGCTCTGAACAAGGCCAATCAGCTGACCGACGAGGTGATCGAGCATGCTCGCCTCTTCGGCCTCGAGCATGAGTACTAATTCGTCGCCGCTGGTATACATTCGCATGGCTAGCCGACCTTCTGGACGGTTGCGGAGAGGCCGTAGCCGTGCATTGCCTCGACGTGCATTTCCATGGCCTCGCGACTCCCCTCGGCGACGGCTGCGCGACCCTCGGTGTGCACCTTCAGCATAAGCTCCTCAGCTTGGTCCTGCGAGAAACCAAAGTACGAACGAAACACGTAGCTCACGTACGACATGAGATTGATGGGATCGTCCCAGACGATCGTCTGCCACGGCTGCTCTGGAGTGAGCTGCGCGGAATCTTGCGTCGACGCGGAACGCTCGGCGATTGTGACCATCTATCCCCACCCCAATTCATGAATTCGTTCTTCGGTGATGCCGTAAAAGTGCGCGATTTCGTGCACGAGTGTGATTCTGATTTCAGCCACGAGTTCATCGAGGTCTGCGCAGTGTTCGAGCAAATTCTTGCGGAACAAGATGATGCGGTCTGGTTCTTCACCGTACCCGTATATGCCACGTTCTGCCACAGAAAAGCCCTCGTAGATGCCGAGAACGTCACTGCCGTCCTCGGGTTCGTCCTCGATGAGGAAGATCACGTTGTCGAGTTCGGCCATCATTTCGGGATGGAGCGAATCGAGACCGTCGGCGACGAGCTCTTCAAACGATTCAGCAGAAACTTCGAGCATGGTCTCACCCTATCGGCGTCGCTCGGGAAGCCGGGGAGCCGCGCTATGGGACAACGCGGCAGGTTCGACGGCGCCGGTTTCTGCGTTCATTTCGGCGCGGATCGCGCGCACCGCGTCGCGTCCGGCACGGTTCGCGCCAACCGTTGATTGGGATGAGCCGTAGCCAATGACGAACAGGTGTGGTTCATCGAGCGAGCGGCCATTTCCGACTCGAATCCCACCTTCGATTGTGCGTAGTTGGAGCGGCTTCAGGTGCCGAATTTCGGCGTGGAATCCTGTCGCCCACAGGATCACGTCGGCCGGCTCAAAGGAGCCATCTGGCATTCGAACACCGTGCGGTTCGATGCGAGTGAACATCGGGTGCGCGTTGAGCACGCCGCGCTCGGCTGCCCGAAGTACCCAGGGAGCCTCAAACATGCCAGTCACAGAGGCAACACTGCGCGGGGGAAGCCCGGCGCGCGTGCGCTCTTCCACCTCCTCGAGTGACGCGAGGATCTGCTGCTGCGTGAAATGCGGCACCCATTCTGGCGGGGTACGGGTCACCCAGAATGTGTCGGTGTACCGCGATACTTCTTCAAGTAGCTGGGTTGCCGAGATGCCGCCACCTACGATGACGACGCGGCGGCCCACGAACGCCTCGGCCGTGACGTAGTTCTGCACGTGTAGCTGCTCACCCGCAAAGTCAGCGGCGCCTGGATAAAACGGAACGTAGGGCCGGGTCCACGTTCCTGTGGCATTGATGACGTACGTTGCGGACCAGTCGCCTCGCGATGTCTCGATGATGAAGTGGGGCGCGGATCCGGCAGCGCCTCGTCGTACCGATTCCACTCGAACCGGCCGGTGAACGTCAAGATCGAACCGCTGCTCATATGCAGCGAAATATGCGGGAAGCACGGCGTTGCTCCGGGCCTGCGGGGGAGCGGGAGGGACGGGGAAGCCAGGTAGCTCGTAGATGTTGTTGACGGTCGACATCGTGAGCGATTCCCAGCGGTGTTGCCAGGCGCCACCCGGGGTCTCGTTTGCGTCGAGCACCGCAAAGCTGCGCTCATGGGTCTGCGCTCGGCTTTCTGGGACAAAGCCAATGCGTTGCAAATGATAGGCGGCAGACAGGCCTGCCTGACCTGCGCCGATGACCAACACATCAACGTGTGGCATGTGAACCCCCTATGAATATGAGAACGCCCCCGCTTGATGATCTCAGAGATCACGGGCGGGGGCGCTCAAGCCCGAAATAAATTTCAGACGAGTCTTGGCTGCGAGTTAGGCAGCGCGGACCTGCTTCATAGCTGCGGTCCAAGCAACGAGCTGATCGAGCATGGGGTCAACCGAAGCAGCCTGCATCTCGGTCGGCTTGAAGGTCGAGAAGTTCTCGAAGTCGGTGAAGAGCGAGAACATGCCCTGCTTCTGGACGTGAGCGATCTGCATCTCCGAGAGGATGCCGCGAAGGTGCTCAACTGCGCGGACGCCGAATGCCGAGCCGTAGCCGACGATGCCAGCTGCCTTGTTTGCCCACTCCTGGTTGAGGAAGCTGATTGCGTTGGTGAGTGCAGCGGGAACCGAGTGGTTGTACTCGCCGGTCACGAATACGAAACCGTCGAACTCAGCAATCTTTGCAGCGAAAGCCTTGGTGTGCTCCTGCGAGTACTGTGCGTACGCAGCGGGTGCAGCCTCATCGAGGAGGGGGAGGTTGAAGTCTGCGATGTCAACGAGCTCGTACTGAGCGTCGTTGCGGAGGTTTGCGCGCTCAACGAGCCACTCAGCAACGCCAGCGTTAATGCGGCCGGGGCGGGTGGAACCAGTGATGATGGCGATCTTGTTCAAGAGCATTCCTTTTCAGTGAAGAAATCTGTACTCGATGGCGAAGGGAACATCTGTAATGCGTAACGCCTATCGGAAATCGCGGTGACTGCGACAACAGAAACTATGTTTGCACGAAAATAGCTTTCGCGCAAGATGTTTCTTTGCGAGATGTTTCTGTGTATGATTTTTCGTAGATAATGAGTGACTGCCCGTAAGGGTGGCAATGGCTGAGTGATTGAGGAAGTGACGTACCGTGGTAGATGATGCGACCGCAGTTGAATTGTGGGGGCGCGTAATTCACGGTTTCCAGGCCACGAACCGTCGCTTGCATGCAGAGATGCGCTACGACTTCGATCTCAATGAAGCAGAAGCCGAGACGCTTCTTGAGCTTCATCGCCAGCCAGAACATCGTGCAAAGCTGAGCTTCCTTGCAAAGGGAGCGGGTTTCTCGACCGGTGGATTCACCAAAATCGCCGACAAGCTCTCGAACCGCGGCCTTGCGGTGCGCGTCGCCTGCGAAGAAGACCGCCGTGTCTCGTATCTAGGCCTGACGGAAGGTGGGCTGGAAATGGCGTCGGCATTGACTGCGGCTGTCGCAAACGCCAATCGCCGCCACTTCATTGACGTGCTCGGAGAAGAGCAGGCGTGCCAGGTCGCAACGGCGATGACGTACTTGTACCGCGCAAACTCGGTGTAGGTCACGAGTCTGAACCTTAAGCAGTTTTGTTTGTATCTTGAATACGCCGCGCTCGGGCGCTGATCCACTCTCGCATGGCGTCACGAAATTGGATGTACTCGGAAATGTTGCGAGGCAACGCTTCGTGTTTTTCGAAATCGGTGAACGGTAGGAAGAACCGTATCTGTTCCTTGTCCTCCGTGAGCAGATCCTGGAGAAGAAAGGAGTCCACATAGCCACTAAAGCTCTCGAAGAGCTTGAAGAAATCTGCATATCGTTCAATAGTTGCAGCAAGTGGACTGCTTTCGCCTTCGTAGTGACGCCGAATGCACTCTAGGGTGAGGTCGATTCGATCTTGAATCCTCGGGTGTGTGCCGCGGGCCTGATTGATGGTGAACTTGCCATCGATGCGATTCCCCGGAAATAAGATGAACCCTGCGATCGTGTAACCCTCGCGGGACAAGATTTGTCGGTCCACAGGGGGCACTTCTTTGATGATGTGCTGCATCTTCGAATGAGCGACGAAGGTGCGAAGAATGGTGTCGCTTGTGAGCTGAAAGTGACCAAGTTCTGATTCGTGTGCGAGGTATCCTTTGGGCCAGTCATCCCGAAGCGTGAAGGAAGTGCCGCCAGGAAGCGGTTTTGACCATAGTTGTTGGTGATAAGCCCGAAGTGTCGGGCTGTACCGATCGGGGTCTCGTCCGCCGGCATCTGAGCGCATGTCGAATGTGGTGTCGATCTCGAGATTTGTGCCCATGCCAGTCGACGATAGCCCACGGTTCGCGGTGCTGCATCTGAGCTCGGATTCGAGTAGTCAGTGGCAGTAACCCTGCCAATGTGCCCCCGGCGGTCTCAGACGGTGAGTGCAACACCTGCGAGATACTCACTCAGTGTCTCAGCAGGTGTTGCAAACTCCAAAGTCTGCCGAGGGCGACGATTGAGCTGGTTCTGCATAAACAGAATCTCAGCCTC
>NZ_JACVMU010000020.1 GCF_014529985.1 Leucobacter sp. cx-42 | reverse complement strand
GGGTTATAGGACAAAAAGAGTGGATGGCGTTGGGCGATTTCAGCTGTGGCCGGCCCATCCGCTCCTTGCCCAGAGGCCTTCTTCTGCAGTGACACCGGTGTCGTAGAAGCTCACGGTCGAGGCCTGTTTCGGGGCTGGTGCTGCTCGGGTGTCCCGTTTGTCTTGCCCTGGGTTCGTGATGAATGAGTGGGCGTCTTCGATCCGGATTTCGTGGAGCACAAGGAACCATTCCGCTGCTCGCTGCATGTGGGGTTCACTCATCCCGCGATGGTTTCGGAGCAGAGTCCTGATGCCGTTGTTGATGCCACCCTCGAGGGGCGAAGTGGTTTTCCCGTTGCCGTGTTCTAGGTATGTGAACAACACTCCTTGCTGGTTGAGAGACCGGAGCAGGTTCCAAGCTTTGCGGAGTCGTTCATGGGTGTATCCGGTACTGCCATCTCGATACCGGGTGCGTTCAGTGGTGAGGTGTCCGTAGGCCTGCCACCAGGTTTCTAGGAGTTTCTTCCACTCGATAGCGTCCTCAACACTGTCCACTTGTGCGAGTGTTTTCCCGATCTGGTTCAGGTGTCGTCCTGCCGGGGTTCTGGGGGTGAGGGTGAGGTGTCTGCGCAGATTCAAGCGGACGTGGAAGATGCAACGCTGCACACGAGTTGCGGGCCATGCCTGTTTCAGAGCGGAAGCGATTCCTGCTCCGCCATCACACACCACCACTGTTGGTGCAGGGATCTGGGTCAGGAGCGCGTTCCATGCTGCGGCTGATTCTCTGGAGCACCATTGCCAGGCGAGTACCTGAAGGTCTTCGGTGACTGCGATGAGGAGACACCAGGATCCGATGTAGATCCCATCGACGAGGATCGTGTGGTGTGTGGTGGTGACAGGTCCGAGGGTGGGGTGTATGTCCCAGCACCAGGCGGTTCCTCTGCGGAATGTTCTGGCGCTGGGGCCTGGGAGCTCGGTTTGCGCGTGTTTACCGGAGAGCCAGGTCAGGAATCTGGTGAGTTGATGTTTCCGGGTGAGATCGCCCCGTTTTCTGGTGGTCGAGGTGCCACAGGTTGGACATCGCCAGCGTTGGGTACCGGAAGGGTGTCGACCGTTCTTCACGAGTTTGGTGTGGCATACCACGCATTGGGTTGGCGATGTCGTCGTTGGCACGGTTAATGGTGCCGGACATTAGTGATCTGGTTCTAGCGGCGTGATGACGCGGTTAGATCAGGGTTCCATCCACTCTTTTTGGCCTATAAGCC
>NZ_JACVMU010000019.1 GCF_014529985.1 Leucobacter sp. cx-42 | reverse complement strand
GTTTGGTTTGTGTTGGAGATTCCTTTTTTGGATGAATAATTCAGTGACAAATTTTTTGTCAGTGTTTCTATTTGTCAGGTCAAACTCGCATCTTGTCTGCCTTATTCCGGTGGATGGGTGCTTTTTGTTTTTTACGGAGAGTTTGATCCTGGCTCAGGACGAACGCTGGCGGCGTGCTTAACACATGCAAGTCGAACGATGAAGCCCAGCTTGCTGGGTGGAAGAGTGGCGAACGGGTGAGTAACACGTGAGTAACCTGCCCTTGACTCTGGGATAAGCGCTGGAAACGGCGTCTAATACTGGATACGACCTATCACCGCATGGTGTGTGGGTGGAAAGATTTATCGGTTTTGGATGGACTCGCGGCCTATCAGCTTGTTGGTGAGGTAATGGCTCACCAAGGCGACGACGGGTAGCCGGCCTGAGAGGGTGACCGGCCACACTGGGACTGAGACACGGCCCAGACTCCTACGGGAGGCAGCAGTGGGGAATATTGCACAATGGGCGCAAGCCTGATGCAGCAACGCCGCGTGAGGGATGACTGCCTTCGGGTTGTAAACCTCTTTTAGTAGGGAAGAAGCGAAAGTGACGGTACCTGCAGAAAAAGCACCGGCTAACTACGTGCCAGCAGCCGCGGTAATACGTAGGGTGCAAGCGTTGTCCGGAATTATTGGGCGTAAAGAGCTCGTAGGCGGCTTGTCGCGTCTGCTGTGAAATCCCGGGGCTCAACTCCGGGTCTGCAGTGGGTACGGGCAGGCTAGAGTGCGGTAGGGGAGATTGGAACTCCTGGTGTAGCGGTGGAATGCGCAGATATCAGGAAGAACACCGATGGCGAAGGCAGATCTCTGGGCCGCTACTGACGCTGAGGAGCGAAAGCATGGGGAGCGAACAGGATTAGATACCCTGGTAGTCCATGCCGTAAACGTTGGGAACTAGATGTAGGGCCTGTTCCACGGGTTCTGTGTCGTAGCTAACGCATTAAGTTCCCCGCCTGGGGAGTACGGCCGCAAGGCTAAAACTCAAAGGAATTGACGGGGGCCCGCACAAGCGGCGGAGCATGCGGATTAATTCGATGCAACGCGAAGAACCTTACCAAGGCTTGACATATACGAGAACGCTGTAGAGATACAGAACTCTTTGGACACTCGTATACAGGTGGTGCATGGTTGTCGTCAGCTCGTGTCGTGAGATGTTCGGTTAAGTCCGGCAACGAGCGCAACCCTCGTCCTATGTTGCCAGCACGTTATGGTGGGAACTCATGGGATACTGCCGTGGTCAACACGGAGGAAGGTGGGGATGACGTCAAATCATCATGCCCCTTATGTCTTGGGCTTCACGCATGCTACAATGGCCGATACAATGGGTTGCGATACCGCGAGGTGGAGCGAATCCCAAAAAGTCGGTCTCAGTTCGGATTGGGGTCTGCAACTCGACCCCATGAAGTCGGAGTCGCTAGTAATCGCAGATCAGCAACGCTGCGGTGAATACGTTCCCGGGCCTTGTACACACCGCCCGTCAAGTCATGAAAGTCGGTAACACCCGAAGCCGATGGCCTAACCCTTGTGGAGGGAGTCGTCGAAGGTGGGACTGGTGATTAGGACTAAGTCGTAACAAGGTAGCCGTACCGGAAGGTGCGGCTGGATCACCTCCTTTCTAAGGAGCACTCAAACCC
>NZ_JACVMU010000018.1 GCF_014529985.1 Leucobacter sp. cx-42 | reverse complement strand
TCGACCTCCCAACAGATGAGAGTGACGATGCGCCGTCAGGTACAGCTCACGTTCACAACGGAACACCCTCTGAGACACGCAAGAACGGCATTGGGAACGATGTGGGCGTGTTTCTGGCATCATCCCAAGGGCAGCGGCTTTTGAGGGTGTCACACGCGATTCTACGGAGTCCATCGATCGCCCGCCCCAGTCGTAGTAGACATGTAAACATAGAAGACCAGGCCAGCTGTGAGGAGGAATCATGAGCGGCGTCACCGAAATGATCGAACGGGCAGCCCACGACGCCGAGAACCATCAGGGCGGCCCCGGCCAGATTCGCGGCCAGCGTCGAGCAGGAGTCGCGACCTCTGCCGTGCTCTCGGTGCGCCTCACCGCCGAACAGCTCACAGAGCTGACCGCACGAGCTGAGGCAGCAGGACAGCCTACATCGGCCTACGCCCGCAGCATCCTGCTCGACGCGCTCGGGGTGGGTGAACGCAACGAGATCGCGGCGAAGCTCGAAGCTGTACTGCGCCACACCCTCGCGCCCGAGGTGCTGGCGCGCACCTCGTAGGCACAGTCAGCAACAGGGGCTAGTTTTGTGTACGAAAAAATGATAGTTTTGTGTACGAAACGAGATTGGTGGTGACGTTTGCTGCACGTGCAGGTACACGAATCAGCGCTTAAGCGTGGTTTGGACGCTGACGAAGTGATCCGCATGTGGAAGGAGGGCACCGAAGAAACCATGATCGACGATGACGAACCCCCGCGGTACATGCGACTCGCGTTCGACAACGCAGGTCGACCGTGGGAGCTTGGGGCGTTGAGCTTTGGGAACGGTGCCAGGTATCTCGTGATCCACGCAATGCCCGCCCGCCGGTCAGTAGTAGCCAAGATGCAGAGGAGGTTGAAATGAGTGACAAGATCGCCAAGCCCGTGAATGGTTCCTACGGCGTAATTGATGGCGTGGAAATCACCGAGGAAGTGATCGCCCGCCTCGTGAAGAACGCCGAGGACAAGTTCCCTGGTGCAACATTTCGGTCGCCTGGTCGCCCGGCGCGCACCGATGAACCCTCGAAAGCGGTAACGGTGCGTCTGAGCGAGTCTGAGCTGGCCGCAGTCATGGCCCGCGCCGAGCGTGAACACCGCACACGGTCAGAGGCAATCCGTGAAGCTCTCGCAGAATGGGCACATGCCGCTGCATGAGTGATGCCGACGCTGAATGCGGGTGTGAACGCTGTACCTGCACTGAACCGGCCGACCTCACGTTCGGCGGGGTGCCGCTGTGTGGGTGCTGCGCGGCTGACTGCCCCGACGTTCACGGAGAAGCAGCCATCGAACGGCGTGCGCAGTTCTGGCATGAACAGCTCATCGCAGAGCAGCGCGCTGAGGAGCACGAAATCGCGCACATCGTTCGTGACCGACAGCACGAACAAGCACGCCCACTCAGCGAGCTTGCTACCAAGCTGGGCTTCATCCTCGACGACGAAGGCGAGACCGAAGAAGACTACGACGGTGAACATCTCGGCCCGTCGCGAAGAGGTGCCCCCGGTACAACTCCAAGCACACCGGGTATCTGGCGCTATGTCGTCTCCCGCACGTCCAGCTCCTCGGAGCTGGACGGTGAAGGGTTCGAGATTCGTGAACTCTACCCCGCCGAGGATGGGCCAGAATTCAGCTACACCACCGACCCTGTAGCGCCTGCCGGCGCGACCGTTGAGGAGCTGCGCGAAGAGCTGCTGCACATGCTCGCTGCGCTTGACCAGCCCATCCTCGATCTCACCGCTGACCCTCCTCAACTGCACCCCTAACAGCCACGTCTGCATCCTCAGCTCACCCCTTGCCAGCTTCGCCAACAACTCACGCCCTACACTCACCTTTCCCTCGCTATTCTTGAAGCACGTAATCTAGTGAACTAGAAGCGCCGCACTGCGGCGCGAAACCGGAGCGGAGCCGACAGTGAGTAAAGGCGGGTTCAAAGCGTTTCGCGGTTCGGCCGCGACCGCTGAGAGCTACCTGCTCGAACGCGATACTGACCGGCTCGACGACTACTACCGGGAGGGCAACGAGCGCACCGTCGAGCACGGCGTGATCGGTGCCGACGGCGTCGAAATGGGGGAGCTGTCGGCCGAGCAGTTCCGGGCGTGGATGGAGCACCGCGACCCCGTGACCGACGAGGTGCGCGGCACGTTCCGGCAGCGCCGGTTTATCAACTCCGAGGGCGTCGAGGAAGTCGGCGGTACGCCGCTCTACCAAGAAACGATTATCAGCGTGGATAAGACGCTGAGCCTCGCGGCGGCCGCGAACCCGAGGGTTGCCGCCGCGCTCGAACAGGCCATGAGCCGGGCCTGCCAAGCTGCGGCCGAGGCGGTGAGCGAGCACGCCGTGACCCGAGTGGGCGACATTGGGAAGCAGCGGCAAGTGAAGTTCGAGCGTATGGAGTTCACGAGCGTGCAGCACACCACGAGTCGCACAGGTGACCCGCACTACCACCGGCACATGCAGATTCTTCCCGTGGGGTTCGCGGAGGGGCGTTGGCGTGCGGTCGACGGGCGCACGCTATACCGGCTCGCGGAGCGCGTGAACGCGGCCGCCGACCTCTCACTCTCGACCGATATGGAGCTGCGCCAGGTGCTCGCGGCCGAGGGGCTGTCGTGGGAGCCGGCGCAGGGCGGCGGCCGCATCACCGAATACAGCCACCTGGTCGACGAGCACTCGGCACGCCGCGACCAGGTTGCGCAGAATCGTGAAGCGCTCGAACTGGAATGGCGGATCGCGCACCCAGGCCAGGAGCCGGGGCCGCGCCAGTGGCAGGCGTGGGATACGCGCGCCTGGGCGCAGGAGCGGCCGACGAAGAAACCCGACGCGGAACTCACCCCCGAGGGGCTGGCCCGCACCGTGGGTGAGGTCGCCCCGCAGAACGTCGACCTGACGCTGTACGGGCAGGAGGCCTCACAGATCGACCCGGCCGTGATCGGTGCCGGGGCGCTCGACGACCTCGGCCGGCAGCGTTCCGCGTGGTCGCTGGCCGACGTTGAGGCCGCCGTCGACCGACGCCTCGCACAAACGTGGCTCATCAGCTCCGAGGGCGTGGCCGAGCTACGGCAGGCAGCTATCGACACCGCCATGCAGCGCAGCGTCTCGTTCCTCGATGCCGGCGTGAATGTCGAAGGCGTCAGGCACTACACGAGCGACCAGGTGCTCGCGGTCGATCAGCAGCTCACCGACGCACTCACCGCTCGCGCGGTGGTGCCCGGTGAGGCCGGCACCGTGACCGTCGAGCGGGAGGGGTTCACGCTCTCGGCCGATCAGCACGCGGCGGCCGAGGCGATTGCCGGCACACATGAGCTGGTCGTAATCCAAGGCGCGGCGGGAGCCGGGAAAACCACGATGCTCGAAGCGGCCGCCGACTCCCTCAGTGCGCAGGGCCGCAGGCTTGTGGTCGTCTCCCCGACCAAGCGCGGCGCGCTCGAAGCCGGCGACGTGCTCGGCGTCGACAGCGAGAGCGTCCACGCCCTCCTGTACCGTGCCGGCGCCGAGGTCGACGACACCGGCCGCTGGCAGCTCCCCGAACGGTGGCGCACCCAGCCCGTCGGCTGGCGGCTCGACGAGCGCACGGTACTCGTCGTCGACGAGGCCGGGATGCTCGACCAAGACACCGCCGCAGCCCTGCACCAGTACGTCGACGATATGCGCCTCGGCTCGCTCGTCTTGTCTGGGGATGCGGCGCAGCTCGCAGCCGTCGGCCGCGGCGGATACCTCGCCCGCGCCGCGCAGCTCGCCACCGCATCGCTCGACCTCACCGACGTGCGCCGGTTCCGCACCCTAGACGGCCAGGTCGACGAGGGGTACGCCGGCCTCTCGCTCAGGATGCGCGACCGCGAGGACGCCGGCCAGATATTCGACGAACTCGCAGCGCGTGGCCTGATCCAGACCGGCACCCCCGACGAGCTACGGGCACGGCTCTCGGAAACCCTCGCGCTCGAACAGCAGGCCGGCCGCTCCACTATCACGGTCACATCGACGAACGCGGCCGCGCAGCAGATCAACCACGCCGTCTACGAGCGCCTGGTCGACGCCGGCATCATCGACCCCACCACCATCACCCACGGGCGAGACGGCGACCCCATCGCCGCAGGCGCACAGGTAGCGACCCGCGAGAACGACCGCGAGCTCGGCGTCGCCAACCGACAGACCTGGACAGTGCGAAGCGTGAACGCTGACGGCCGGATCACCGTTGCCGACCCGAAGACCGGGCACCACCGCACCCTCGACGCCGACTACGTAGCCTCCCATGTGCAGCTCGCCTACGCGGTCACCGGACACGGCGCGCAAGGCATGACCACCGATACCGCGCACGCGGTGCTCTCCGACGAGATGGACGCCGCCGGCGTCTACGTCGGCATGACCCGCGGCCGCACCGCGAACGTGCTGCACGTCGTCGCCGTCGACCACGACGACGCCCGCGAACAGTTCATCGACGCATTCGCACGCGACAGCGCCGACCGCGGCCTCGACGAAGCTCGAAAACAGGTAGAGCGCGACATGCACGGCATCGTCACCGGCCACAATGCGACCGTGGCCGCCGAGGTCGACCAGCTCACCCAAGAAGCCGCGAAAGCCGACCGGCAGGCGGCCGTCTGGGATGACGCGGCAGGGCAGTTCGCCAAGTTGCGCGAGCAACAGGCAGCCGAGCTGCACCAGCTCGAACAGGCCGCGGAGAAGACGCAGGAGACAGCCCGAACGATATGGGCCGACGTACTTGCGCCACTTACTGAGCAGGCTCGGCATGATGGGGCTGAAATCGCGGCTCTGCGCGACCGCGCAACCCAAGCGCAGCAAGAGGCGCGCAGCACCGGTCGGTTCAGCCGCCGGCGTTCCGAACGAGACGCCCAGAGTGCCGTCACCGAGTGGGAGCAGGCGCGCGACCACGCCGAGCAGCGCTGGGGCAGCGCCCCGTGGGGTGCGGGCGAGGTCGAGAGCTGGGCCGAGCGCGTCAGCCAGCAGGCCGCCGGCCAAAACCCCCAGGTGCGCGACGCGAGCAAGGCCTCGACCGGCGCGAAGATCGAGCTGCACACCGCGCGCGAGCGGCACCCGCTCGAAGCACGAGGCCTCGTCCGCCAGGTGTTCCGCAACGACCCAGCTGCTCATGTGATGACGGCCGAGAGCGGGGAGCGCCGTGCGACTCGGTACGCGCAGGAATGGCGCGACCGTGCCACCACCGCCCGCGCCGAGGTCGTAGAGCTGCGTCAGCTCCCCACCGACCAGGCTGCCGAACGGGTGCAGACAAAGCACCAAGCCGCAGCAGAGCGCGCGGCACGCGAAAAGCAGCTCGCACGCGAGCGCACCGAACGGCTCCGGAAGGAACAGCCCCACCGCTCACCAACGCACCAGCCCGGCCCGAACCGAGGCCCCAGCCTCGGGCGTTAATGCTGCCAGGCTGCGAGTACGTAACTGCTCCCTCTTGAAGGCAAGGCCGCGCAGCGGCTGCGGCAGCCCCTCGGTAGCGTTCAATTCCGTTAGTGGTTAGCGTCAAGCTATGGAGCTGAACCCTTACCATGACGAAGCAAATGACTGGTTACGCGGGCGGGGGTGGTTATCGCGCCGAAGCGATGAATCTTGGCGTGACTGCTTTGCGGATGACTGGAAATGGTTTGGTGTGCCTGATGGGTATCAGCCGACAACGATCATCTTCACTGGTGCGGATTTCACAGTCGACTACGCGTACGACACAGCAGACATCTTGCAACAACGGACGTACCGAGACAGCTTCTGCAATCTTGAAGAACTAAAACGGCACATAGGGATGATTGAGGCTTGGCCTCAAGAAAATTAGACGGCTCGAAACGGCTGGGTCATGACTGATCCCATTCCTCGGCGTAGATGATCGTTCCAGGTGGCAAGGCTTGCAACTCGGCTATACGGGCTGGAACGTCCACCGGCTCGCCCCCAAGGGTGAGTTCTCTGAGCTGGTACTGCTCTGCACGTTCGTAAAGGTCAACCAGACCGGCGAGCCGCAACTCGTAGCGGTTCGGGTATCCATCACCCCACTGCTTGATAACGGCGCTCTGTGCGATCATCCCTGTCCACGGATGAGATTCGCAGACACATTCGCCGCCGGCCCAGCGTCCGGCGCAGTCTCTCGGGCTCTGTTGCAAAGATTGGCGGCAGTCAGAGGTAGGCTGTCGCTCTGCGCCGATCAGGCGGCTGCTGCGAAATGGTGGTTGAGCATGCCCATGGCCTCCGTCAGCGCCGAGGGCCCAATGCCAAAAGCTCTCTCCACAAGGCGCACCTCGCCCCTGATGCCGGGCTGCAGGCACCAGGGGCGAGCCTGTCCTTTGCGCAGGGCTCGCATGACTTCGAATCCCTTGATCGTGGCATAGGCCGTGGGGATCGATTTGAAACCGCGCACCGGCTTGATCAGTATCTTGAGCTTTCCGTGATCGGCCTCGATCACGTTATTGAGATACTTCACCTGCCGGTGGGCCGTCTCCCGGTCCAGCTTTCCTTCGCGCTTCAATTCGGTGATCGCTGCACCATAGCTCGGCGCTTTGTCGGTATTGAGCGTGGCAGGCTTTTCCCAGTGCTTCAGGCCTCGCAGGGCCTTGCCCAGGAACCGCTTCGCTGCCTTGGCGCTGCGGGTCGGCGACAGGTAGAAATCGATCGTGTCGCCCCGCTTGTCTACTGCCCGGTACAGGTAGGTCCACTTGCCCCGCACCTTGACGTAGGTTTCATCCAGGCGCCAGCTCGGATCAAAGCCACGCCGCCAGAACCAGCGCAGCCGCTTCTCCATCTCCGGGGCGTAGCACTGGACCCAGCGATAGATCGTCGTATGGTCGACCGAAATGCCGCGTTCCGCCAGCATTTCCTCAAGGTCGCGATAGCTGATCGGATAGCGACAATACCAGCGCACCGCCCACAGGATCACATCACCCTGGAAATGGCGCCACTTGAAATCCGTCATCGTTCCGTCCGTCCAATCTCCGCCAAGCATGCTCAAGCTTCACGATTTTTGCAACAGAGCCCCCTCAGAGAAGCGACTGACGTGGCCGCAGTTCAACCAGCGGCCGCATCAGGGGCCGCTGGCGTGCACCAGGCAAACTTGCGGCTCCATTACCCGGCGGGCGTTGTTTGGAGTGAGGGTATTGTCGCCGTTAGCGACGGTGTGGATGGCAGCGCGAAGATCGTTAGACGGTATGTCCTTGAGTAAGATCGGAGCCGCCTTGCGCGCCCAAGCCGTTGAACTCGCCCGCGAACGTGGCTGGCTCTGAGGCTTGACAAAGGTAATAGGGGCGTCCCCCAGGTGCGAACGTCGTCAAGTGTTCAGGCGAGCCGTGTGGCCCCTGCCACGATCACTGAGAAACCGACCATGGCGAGAGAAAGGGCAAGGAGGGCGACTCCCGCCCACAGCAGGTTGATGGCACGCCCTGGCTGTTGCGGGTCTGTGCCGAGCACTGACAGGAAAAATCCGCCAGGGACGAGTAACGCACTAGTGAGCACGCCAACGGCCGCCCATTGCCACGCACCGCCGACGCCGACAGCTACCTGAAGCAGCGCGCACACGATTCCGAGGATGACGAGCACCCCTGCATGTGCGTGCCCTGCGCGAAAGAAGCGCTTCTGCAAGTCGTTGAACGGGATGCCGTGCGTAGAGATGCGCAGGAGAAACGTTCCCCGAACATGATGCCTATGACGGTAAGCACCGTCGCGCCAAGAATGATAGAGATAATCGGTTCCACGAGAACTCCCTTCGTTCTACTTCGTCTTCGCATAACGCCCCGGCCACCGCCTTGGAGTGCGGCCCACGAGCGCACACAGGTGAAGCCCATCACCCAGGTACGGATGGAGCGCGTTGTACGGTATGCTAACCGTATGCATTTGTACTTTCTGTGACGGTTGAGTAGGCCTACCGCGCTCGTTGAGCAACTCCGAGCTAGCGACGGCCGCTTGTTCTGACCCTGGAAGGGTCCCCGTCATTTGCGTGCCCGCTTGCTGTTTGGCTCGTCGCGGTGCGCCTTGCTGAAGGATTTGAATGCTTACCCCTACCAACCGTCATCCGGCGCGCCATCGCGCGCAACTCACCGCTTCTGACGTCTCCGTAATGCGAGGCGTAACCCCGGTGCTCAACCATGTCGATCTCGTCGTCACTCCCGCGTCTCGTGTGGCGATCGTCGGAGAGAACGGGCGCGGAAAGACCACACTTCTGCACGCGCTCGCGGGCACGCTGGTACCTGATAGTGGAACGATCCAGCGCATCGGCACGCTCGGGCTCGCTGAACAAGAGATGAACTCCACCGACAACCGCACCGTTGGGCAGGCCGTCGCCGAGGCCATCGCTGAACCGCTCGCAGCGCTGGCCGCACTCGACGCCGCCGCTGCCGCTCTCGCAGATGGGAGCAGCGAGGCCGCAGAGCAGTACGCCGCAGCATTGGAAGGTGCTGAAGCACTCAACGCGTGGGATGCCGAGCGCCGCGTACAGATCGCGCTCGAAGCACTCGACGCCGAAACCGACACGACGCGGTTGCTCTCTGATCTGTCTGTGGGGCAGCGATACCGAGTGCGGTTGGCCTGCCTGCTGGGGGCTGAAGATGATTTCTTACTGCTGGACGAGCCCACCAATCACCTCGACCGCAGCGGACTTGAATTCTTGACCACGCAACTCCGCGCGCGCAACGGTGGTGTCGTGATCGTCAGCCACGATCGCGCGCTACTCTCTGACATTGCGGAGACGGTTGTTGACCTCGATCCGACACCTGATGATCGCCCCCGCATCTACGGCAACGGGTATGCGGGATACCGAGAAGGGCGCCTGGCCGAGCGGGAACGCTGGGAGCAGGAGTACGACCGCCAGCAGCAGGAGCAAGCCCGGCTGCAGGACAGTCTCAGCGCTGCGCAGAATCGGCTGGTGTCGGGGTGGCGACCGGAGAAGGGGTCACCGAAGCACGGCCGCGCGACGCGCGCGGGCGGGCTGGTGCAGAGCGTGCACCGACGACAGGAAGCGCTCGAAGCACACGCGGTGACGGTGCCAGAACCACCGCAACTGTTCCAGTTCCCCGACCTGCCCACACGAAAAGGGGCGGTGCTGCTAAACGTCGACAACGTGAGCCTTGCCGAGCGGTTAACGCAGCCGGTGTCGTTCGAACTCTCGCACCGCAGCAGGCTCGTGATCACCGGCTCGAACGGGGCCGGAAAGTCGACGCTCCTGAGTATCGCGGCGGGCGAACTACTGCCAGACACGGGAACAGTGCGGACATCCCGTGGCACGCGTTTGGGTTTTCTTCGTCAGGAGACGATGCTGCCGCCGGATCGCCGGGCGAACGAGGTATACGCCCGTCACCTCGACGAACTCGTCGGTCAAGGAACGCTGCAGTCATCTGAGACGGTCGGTCTCGGTCAACTTGGACTGCTGCGATCGCGCGAGGCAGGCAAACGAGTGGGTGAACTGTCGATGGGTCAACAACGACGCCTCGATCTGGCGCTCGTACTCGCGGCACGCCCGCACGTGCTACTGCTAGACGAACCCACCAACCACCTCTCCATCGCGCTCGTTGACGAACTCACCGAGGCACTCGGGGCTACCCAAGCGGCCGTCGTACTGTCGACCCACGATCGGCAACTCCTGCGCGATGTCGCCCAATGGCCTCATGTACATCTGATGGCGATGGCTGAAGGCGAGGCGCTGGTATGAGCAACACCATCAAGCTACGCGCACTCCGCCCATTGGCATCAGGTGATTACCGTCTCCTGTTTGCCGCCGTCGGCATCGAGGTATTCGGGACCGGTATGTGGACGATCGTCATGGTCTTCCAAGTACTCGCACTCGATGACAGCCCACTTGCCTTGTCGGCGGTCGCAACCGGAATGAGTCTTGGCCTGTTCTCCTTCTCCGTTCTCGGTGGGGTTGTCGCAGACCGGTTCTCCAAACGGCGGATTCTCATCACAGTGCAGGGCTCAACGGCCGCGATCATGACCGCCGTGGCGGTCCTGTCGCTCACCGGGAATATCGAACTTTGGCACGTCGCCGCAGCCTCGTTCGCGATGGGTGCCGGGAGCGCCTTTTTCTACCCTGCGTACAGCGCTTACCTACCTGTGGTCCTTCCGCCGGAGCAACTCCTGGCCGCGAATGGGCTCGAAGGGGCGCTCCGTCCATCGATGGGGCAAGGGCTGGGCCCGGCCCTCGGTGGAGTCATCGTCGGTATGTTCTTCCCCGCTATCGGAGCGGTCATCGTCGCGGCTTCGTACGCGATTGCTTTCGTCATCACGTTGTTTCTTAGCCGTCGTGACGAACACACTGAGCCCACTCCTCCCGAGGATCGCCCGAGCGTCTGGGGTGACCTTCGTGCGGGGGTTGCCTACGTGGCTCGTACACGCTGGTTGCTTTGGACGCTGATCTTCGGGTCTTCGCTTGCGCTCATTGTCCAAGGCCCGATCGAAGTTCTCCTCCCGTTCCTCACCCGCGACCGATTCGAGGATGCTGAAGCTACTTTCGGGTTCCTTCTGGCCGCCTATGGGATAGGTGGGGCTGTCGGTTCGCTGATCGTGTCGTCGTTGAAGCTTCCTCGTCGGTACTTGACGTTTATGATCCTGTGCTGGGGTGGAGGAACACTACCTCTTGTGGTCATTGGCGTTGCCGACAATTTGATCATCATGCTCTCCGCGCTCTTTGTCGTCGGTGCACTCACCGGGGCTGGCGTTGTCGTGTGGGGAACATTGCTGCAACGGCTGGTGCCGCTCGACATGATCGGCCGAGTCGCCAGCCTCGACTTCTTCGTTTCGATCGCGTTCATGCCGGTCTCAATCGCCATCGCAGGGCCGCTCTCACTGTTGGTTCCCATCCCCATCATCTTTGTGATTGCGGGAGTCATTCCGCCAGCTCTCGCGTTGATCGCATTGCTGGCCGGGCGCATGCGCCAGACCGAGGACAGTCAACCACTAGATGTATGAGGCCAGGACGTTGTTGACGCGTAATGGTGTCGCGGATGCGGGCGGCTTCCCGTCATGCACACCGTGGGGCCGGTGGTAGTTGTAGTGCAGGTTCCAGGTTTCCAGCGCTTTCTCGCGCTGGTCTTCTGAGTTCCAGGTCCTTGCGTACAGGAACTCTTCAGCGAGGATGCGGTTGTAGCGTTCGACTTTCCCGTTGTGCTTGGGCGTGTAGGGCTTCGTACGGCGGTGCTCCGCGCCATTCAGAGCGGCGGCGAATGCCGCGGAGCGGTAGCAAGCGCCATTGTCGGTGATGATTCGCTCGATCCGGGTGATGCCGTGAGCGGCGAACCACACCCGGGCGCGGTTCAGGAACGAGACGGCGGTGGTGGCCCGTTCGTTCTCGAGCGATTCAGTGTATGCCAGGCGGGTGTGCCCGTCGATTGCGGAATGGAGGTAGGCGTACCCGGCGCGTGCCCCGCGGGTTCTCGCTCGGGCGGCGGCACGAGCCTCAGGGCTGCCTTTGCCATGAGCCCGCCAACCACCGCCGTTGGGGATGCGTCCGACTTTCTTGACGTCGAGATGCACCATGTGCCCGGGATGCTTTGCCGTGATCGTCTGCACTTGCCGGTTCGTCTCGCCGTTTGGGTCGATGAATCGACGGCGGTTCAGGCCGAGCTCGGCTAGGTGCCGAGTGACGGTGCGCCGACTGATCGCAACGCCATCTCCATGCAGTTCGAAGGTGATGCGGGATGCTGACCACTTGTGCTCGCGCCGTAGTTCCTCGATTCGCGCTAGCGTCTCGCCAGGTGTCGCGCTTGGCTGCCGGATTGGAGCAGATGAGCGGTCAAGCAGGCCGAGTTGACCGAACTTGCGGTACCGGGTTACCCACTTCGATGCGGTTGCGCGGGAGATGCCCATCTCTGCGGCGACATGCGCGAGGGGTCGAGAGCGGCAGCGCTCAATGAGTCGGCGACGGCCTTCGACTGTCAAGGGCGAGTTAGCGTGCGTCACTTGACCACTTCGCTCTCGGCGGGCGCGATCAGCCGGAGAAGGGGAATGGTGAGCAGCAATGCCGCTGCGGTCGTGGTGACGGCCACCCAAACGGGCCCGAGCGCACCGGGTATCACGCCGAGCGCGGCAGCGGCAAGTATGGGACCGACTGCTGCGCCGACGTTGAGTGCCGCGGTCGCGTACGAACCCGCCATGGTGGGTGCACCCGCCGCCGCATAGAGCACTCGCGTAATCAGCGTGCTGCCGACAGCGAACCCCAACACACCCTGAGCGAAAACGAGCCCGAGCAGGGCAACGGGGTTCGTCGCGAAGAGCGCCAAGGCGACCCAGCCGAGTACAAGGACGCTTCCACCGCCCATGATGACGACGCGAGGTCGGGCGTCAGCGAGCCGTCCCGCAACGGTGACGCCGATGAAGGAACCGACGCCGAAGAGCACAAGCGCCACCGACACCCACCACTGGCTCAGGTCGGCGGTTCCCGTAACGATCGGCGCAAGGAAGGTCAGCGTTGCGAAGGTGCCGGCATTCACCAGGGCAGCCAGCATCATCGTCAGAACGAGGCGCGGAGAGGCAAGCTGCGCCAACTCCATCCGCAGCGAGGACGAATCCTTCTCGGACGTGTCGCCAGCTTGAGTGGTGAAGCCCGCGGCAATGCCGATCGCAGCGGGGACGCAGAGGAGAGCGATCGCCCAGAACGTCGACTGCCAGCCAAGGGCCGTACCAAGTACGGCACCCGCGGGGACGCCGGCGACGGTTGCGACGGTGGTGCCCGCCAGCAGAATCGATACGGCCCGACCTTTGGCGTTGGGTGCCACGAGTTTCGTCGCCGCGCCCAGTGCGACCGCCAAGAAGCCTGCGTTGACAATCGCGGCGATCACGCGCGTGATGAACAGAACAGTGAAGTCGGGCGTCAGCGCCCCGACGACATGAGCCGCCGCGAATACAGTCACGCAACCCAAGAGTGTCGATTTCACGGGGAGGCGACGAGTGAGGGCGGCCATCGCAGGTGCGCCGATCACCATGCCCGCGGCGAATGCCGATGTCAGGAGACCAGCTGTCCCCACGGGAACGCCGAAGTATGTGGAAATGTCGGGCACGAGGCCGGCGAGCATGAACTCGGAAGTACCCATGGCGAAGACCACCAGGGCAAGAAGATAGAGAGCGAAAGGCATCGAGGTAGCTCCGAAGCGAGAGTGCGAACAAGAGAACGTCTCGTCACTACGGTCAGCGCCCAGAGGACACCCGAATGTCGTGCTGCACACAGCACAGGGCAGCAGAGAGCTGAGGGCTCAGCGAAGGTGAGGGGCTAACGGCGTGACCGAAAGCCCCTGAGTGTCCGATTCAGGGCTCGACATGCGTCCCAATCTACCCGTCTGTGCCGCTACCCCCAAGAAACGTCAACAACCTCATGGCCAGCAACAGCTAGACGAAGCGGAACGCATGGCTGAAACGGACGTGCCTTCCTACAGACTCGAGGTATCCATCGTAGGAAGCGCGTCGTCCGTGGGCGATGACCGAAATGACTTCCACCCGCTCGGGAGGACGGCGGGCGCACCTCTCGGGCTGCACTGGGGCCGCTGTGTGTGGATTTCTCGATGAGCGTCCAGCTCATGTCATCGGCAAGCTACTCGGAGAGGGCCTCCGGCTCTCCCTTGGCCTTCTCCGCGATCGGCACGCACACTTCAATGGGTCTTTAGACTCCCAGCTGACCTATCCTTGGCAGATGATGCCGAGTTGCCCGGTGGCACCGACTCGCTCGTCGGCCGTGGCGAAGACGTGTCGCCGTCATGTTGCTCCTGCTCACAACTCACATCGAGTCGCCGCTCGCCCATGAGCCGAACTTCGGGGACGCCGCTGTACCACGCACGATGAGAATCACGCAGGGCACGTAGAGTGCTGCGGCGCAGAGCCAGAGGAAGCCGTCGGCGTTGATGTAGGTGAACGCGAAGATCGTTGTGAAAGCGACCGGTCCGAAGATCGATGTGACGCTGTTGATGCTGGCGAGCACACCCTGGAGGCGCCCTTGCCGCTGTTCATCGACGCGCTGGGAGAGAAGGGTTTGCAGAGCGGGGAGGCCGATGCCACCGATCCCCAATGCCGCCAAGATAGGCGCCATGGACAATCCGTCAGTGACTATCGCCAGGCCTACGAGACCCAAGGCGTCGGTAACACACCCGATGATGACTGTTTTTGCCTCACCGATCCACTCCACGATGCGGCCAGTAAGGAGGGCCTGCACGAGAACCTGTACGATCCCGAAGACGGACAGGGAGATTCCAACTTCGACGGGACTCCAGTCGAGGCGGTGTTCAGTAAACAGCACCCAGGTCGCACCTGGAGCCTGCCCAATGAATTGAACAAGGCCGAATGCGACTAATAGGAAGGTAATCCCAGGCACCGCGCTGAGGCCGGGGCGACCACGATGCTGAGCGAGCGACGCAGAGCGCGCAGGGGAATCAGGACGGGTCTCGCGTAACAGGATAAAGGTGAGTGCCAGATTGCTCGCTGAGAGAAGAGCAGCGAGCAAAAACGGCAGATGTGGCGAGATGGCACCGAACAGTCCACCCATGGCTGGCCCCGCGATCATTCCGCCGCCATAGCAGGCACTGAGTAAACCGAAACGCTTGGCGCGCTGGTGGGGTGGCGTGATGTCGGCGATCACGGTGGCGGTGACCGCATTGGTCGCTCCGGTTATCCCAGCCACTGCGCGGGCGATATAGAACACCGACAGAGCGGACGTCGTGGCGAGCACGAGATAGTCGACGGTCGCACCGGCCAGGGAAACAAGCAGCACCCGGCGGCGGCCGAATCGGTCCGACAGCGTTCCCAGTACGGGGGCAAAGATGAACTGCATTACCGCGTAGAGCGCGATCAGCACTCCGACGTTCAGCGGAACCGCATCAGCGGTGACCCCTGCCTCGTGTAGCAGTGCGGGAAGAATCGGCATCACCAGGCCCATGCCGGCGGCGTCGAGGCTAGCCGTGATGAGGACCGTGGCCAACGAGCCACGAGCGGAAGTGAGAAATGACACCTTATCAACGATAAAGTTATCGATGATAAAGTGCAAGCATGGCTCAGAAACAAGCGCGACTCGATCGTGCAGCAGTCTTGCGCGGTGCGAGGCATGTGCTCAATAACACGGGGATCGACGGTTTCACCACGCGGGCGCTGGCTGCGCATCTGCGGGTGCAGCAGCCAGCGCTCTACTGGCACTTTCGGACAAAGGGCCACCTGCTCGGATCGCTCGCAGCTGATGTGCTTGATCGCGAACACCACGCCTCACTCCCAGAGTCAGGGGAGCGCTGGGACGACTTTCTCCTGCGCAACGCGCGGAGCTTCCGGACAGCGCTTCTGGCAGTCCGGGATGGAGCACGGCTGCACGCAGAGTTTCACCGTCAAAAGAGTGACCAGATGCCAGCGGGCTCGGATGCCCCCGAAAGTCAGATCGAGTTTCTCGTGTCCGAAGGATTCGCTGAGGTCTCTGCGGTCCGAGCTCTCATGGCTATCAGCCGCTATACGGTCGGTTTCGTACTAGAAGAACAAACAGCGCTCGACAACGGATGTGAGCCTGTCGATCAAGACCTAGATTTCGAGTTCGGGTTAGTTGCAATGGTTGAAGGGCTGGCATCAAAGCGATGAGGGATGCTCGCGCTTTGGGTCTCTGCGTCAGTAAGGTCAATCCTTTCCCGCTCCCGCAGCAGCTCCTCCGCGATACTGACGTTTTGCTCATGGCTACGGGGCTCACTAACGAGCAAATCAGGGACCGTGTGTATGTCGCGTCGCGATCGCGGAACGGCACATCAGCAGCATCTTCACCATGCTCGACCTTAACGAGCGCACAGGGAACAAGCGCGTCATCGCCGTCCTCGAGTACCTCAAGAACTAAGCGTCGAGTGCGTGACCGGCGCGATGACCATAGGTAACGGCGGTTTAGCATCGGTGCCGCATCTTGACACGACTCAATCCGCGACAGCTAACCTCCGCATATGGAGTTCGACGGAATGGAGATCCCCGACGATATCGAGGTCACGGTCTGGGGGAGCAACGAGCACCGGTGGATGCGGGTGGCGCGTTCGGGATGCTGGTGCGGGATCGAGGGGACGCGCCTGAGCTCACGGATGTGCAGCGCTTCCGCAACGACTGGGAGAAACACGCCTCTCTCCAGCTTCGCATCGGCGACACCGACGTCATCGACGCCTACATCCACCAGAACCGCGTCACCCCCGGCACCTACGAGCAGATCCTCGAACACGCCTACCAAGCCTGGATCACAGACCAACAGGCGGGGAAAGCGTCGGTATTGATCGAGGAGACCCTCGACACCGTCACCCAGCTCAACATGAGAGCGAGGACGGACAGGATCCTTGCTGGGGACGTCGCCCTCGACGGCGTGAAACTCCACGACGGGAACGAAGCGTCCCGTGGGGATCTCGTCATCACGCGTCAGAACGATCGGCGGATGAGTGTGGGGCGGGGGTGGGTGAAGAACGGTGACCGGTGGAACGTCGTCCACGCCCACGACGACCGATCCCTCACCGTCAGACGCGCTTTCTCGAAATGGCGCACCACAATCACCCTGCCCGCAGCGTACGTGGCCGAGAACGTGGAGTTGGGGTAGCCGAGGTTCCCCAAACACACTCACCTGTGAACGTGCGCGTGCGCGCGGTTCTATTCTACCGGTCGCCGTGAGGACGCTCACGCGACCGACTCGTCATCGCGGGCCGAGAGACCACGAATCGCGAAAGTTGTGTCGTGCATGGTGGCTCTGGGGGTGGCTACTCAGGTATCGCGTTCCAGATTCCGGCCCACTGCTCCGGTGTCAGGTCCCTCGGCAGTGCGCGTGTATCGACGCCGCACTGCCTCAGGAGTTGCCGGGCTCGGCCGGGGTCGATGTGGCTCGCGTTCGCGATGACACGGTCGAGGGTTCTGCCTCGGCCGGTGAATACCGCGCGTACGAACTGTTGGTACCGGGTGCGCTGCGAGCCGGGAATCAGCGGATCTTTGCGCCTGCTGATCTGGATGATGCCGCCATCGACGCTGGGGCGTGGTCGGAAACCCCAGGAGGGAACCCGGCCGTGGAGGTCGAAGGTGAACCAGGGCGCGGTTTGTGCGGTCAACATGGTGGAGCCACCGATCCCGCAGCGTTTGCGGGCGACCTCCCATTGCGTAAGGAGCACCGCCTGAGTCCAGGTGCCGACGCGGAGAAGTCGGCGCAGGATCGGGGTGGTGAGATGGAAGGGGATGTTCCCCACGATCACGGGGTGGTCGAGAGGGACGGTGAGCGCGTCGGCGTGATTGATTTTCACATCCGGCAGCGCGCGGCGGAGGCCAGCGATCCGGTGCTCATCGAGGTCAATCGCGGTCACCGGCCTGCCGAGCTGGGCGAGAGGTCTCGTGAGTGCGCCGTCTCCAGCGCCAAGTTCGAGTATCGGCCCTTTCGTCGCGGTGACTAGAGCGGTGATCTTGCTGATTGTGGGTGTGTGGATGAGGAAGTTTTGGCCGAGTTCGTGGCGGCCACCGTGGGATGAACGAGGCATGTTCGCGCTCCAAGAAAGAAAGGATGGAACGCCTCGGAAACAGGGCAGAGCGCAGACGGAGAAAATGGATGCGCAAAATCGCCGTTCCGAGACGCGAATGGTCTCTCGGATGGACGACGCGCGAAGCGTTCAGCGAGGCGCGCCGTCAGGCGCGGCGGTCGCGAACAGCAAGCGTGTGCGTCACAGCGAACACGCAAATCAAGTTACCCATGCCGATCATCTTACCCGATCGCAGCACAGAGTTCATCGGAGCAGCAAACCCGGGAATCACAGGCCGCGTGCTGGCCCGTCACGACCTGGGTCGCTGCCGGGGGTGGTGCGCTGGAACGGGTTGAGTTGCCGCTCTCGCTGCTCCAACAGCCGTCGTGTCTGTTCCTGCTCGGCCCGCTTGGCTGCAATGATTCGTGCAGCGTCGTGCATCAGCCGCACAACCTCGTCGATATCACCCGAGCAGGCGACCCGAACGTTCGGAGGCTCCTCGCTGTCCATTCGCTCCCCTGGCGCGGTATGAACCGCCGCCTCATAGTGCAGTTTGATCCTGACGAGCCCAGCATGTCTGCGCCCACCTTCGCGGAACCTGACCAGGGTCCGCTAGCGGGCGGCCGGAAGGTGAATGCTAGGCATGATCTAACCCTCGGTCTCTGGCGTCGCGACTGCGAAATTTCGCGAGGGTTTCCGAGAAGGTGATTGCGCTTCGCAGATCTCCAGGCGCGTGGGTGCGGACGTAGTCAGCGCCATTGCCGATCGCGTGAAGTTCCGCCGCAAGGCTCGCTGGACCCAGATCCTTTACAGGAAGGCCAACGGTGGCGCCCAAGAAGGATTTCCGCGACACCGAGACCAATAGCGGAAGCCCCAACGCCGACTTCAGCTTTTGAAGGTTCGACAGCACGTGCAGCGATGTTTCCGGTGCGGGGCTCAAGAAAAATCCCATCCCAGGATCGCGAACTGCTGCGGGTCGTCGACGAGCAGCGTCGTGATCCTCTCGACGGATTCCCGTTCGAGGGGGAAACCATCGTTCAGAACGTACCAACACGCGGCCACGGCCTGCTCATGCTGAGCCGGGGTGAGGTTGGCAAACAGCTCCGGCCAGCGCTCCTCGAAGTTCGTCTCGGTGCTCATCGTCAGCTCTCCTGCGGTTCGGGGTACCAGCGCACCACGCCGTTCGCGGTGTACGCCTTGCTGATCGCTTCCGACGCGGTGCGCAGCGCCTGCCGAGCCTCGTTCAGCGCGCTCCCCGCGGCATGGGTGCTCCCGGTCGTGCCGCCGTCTTCCCCGGCGTAGTGGGTGCCGTCCTCAGTGCCAGCGTGCCAGTGGGCGAGCTGCCGGGTCACCTGGGTGAGATGATCGACCATCGCCACCAGCTCGCCCAGCAGGGGGTACGAGTCTTGCGGGTTCGGTACAGCACGGGTTGAGTGCGCGAGAGTGCGTAGCAACTCCTCAGCTTCGCGCGCGACTTCGAGCTGCCGGTACTCCTCGTTGATAGCCATAACCGTTGTTCCTCTCGTCACTGTCGACGGTACTAACACCCACTGACAACGCCACCCTACCATAGGCCTTTGGCCTAAAGCCATAGGCCAACGCCCAAAGGCCTATGGTGTATGCTTCTCGCATGATCGTTACGTTTGCCGCACTCAAAGGCGGAGTAGGGAAGACCACCGGCACCGTCTACCTCGGTGCTGCGCTCAGCGAGCACGGCACCGTGCAGCTCATCGACACCGACCCGCAACGCTCGCTCACGATGTGGGCGCAGGAGGCCGGCGAGGGGTTCCCCACGATCAAGACGATCTTGGATCGAGCTGTCACACGAGCAGATGCGGCAGGGTTCGACTTCACCGTGATTGACACTCCACCCGGAAACCCCGACGCGATCAATGCTGCTGTTGCCGTGGCCGATCTGGTGTTCGTTCCGACTCGGCCGAGCCACCTTGACGCAAGGCACACGGCGAAGTTCGTTGAATCACTCGCCCAGGCCCAGATACCCGCCTCTGTGCTCGTCGTCGGAGCCGAACCACGCCGACGTGCTCTCCGTGATGTGCGCGAGTTCCTAACCGACCTCCCCGGCGGCAGCAGCCTGTACGAGCACGTCGTACCGCACCGCGCCCACGCGATTACGGCAGCCGGCACCCTCCCGCCCCGAGCGAACCTGCATCCCTACGACCTGATCGCTGAAGAACTGAAAGGTAGCATCTAATGGCTCTCCCGATGAAACCGACCGCAACGGCCCCGGCGAATACAGAAGCGCCGGCCGTGGACGTTGCCCCCGCGTTGCCCGGCGCACCGCGCAGGCGCGGCACTGGCGGCTTGTACCCGCGCCTCTTGGGGGCGCAAGTATCTGAGGCCATGTACGCAGCGGTGAAAGCCGAAGTAGCACGACGAGCTGCCGCAGGTGAGCCCTCCGACGTGGCATCCATCGGCGCTATCGTGCGCGAAGCCGTCTCCAAACATCTCAACATCCCGGCCTAGCAGAGATACCAATGAGCACCGGGAACCAAGACCCCCTGAGCCTGCCCGACTGGATGCGGCGGCAGCTCGACCACGCCGCCGCCGTCGAGCACGGCGAGGCGAACGAGCGCCGCGGCATCGTGCTCGGAAACGGCTACTTCTCGCTGACCCCGATGGACGAACAGCCCGGCCGCAGATGGGATGCCTCGAACTCGTACACATCGTGGAAGATCACAGCGGGCGAAGTGCTGACCAAGCACGGTGAATGGGTCGAGGCTCCGGTTCCCTCGGGTAAGCCGGCTCTGCTGATCGGTGCGGCAATCGCAACGAAGATCCGCTCGACCGTCAAGGCCGGCGGTAACCCGCTCGACGGGATCGGTCTTGAAGAGACGCAGCGCGCTCTCGCGGCCGACCTCGGCTACACGTCGAGCGGCGGCCGCCAGCACCAGGAACTTACCCGTCAGGTCACCGGGTTCGCAGTTTCGACGTTCCACATGGCCGAGTGGGGGCCGGAGGACGACGAGGGCGGCCGCCGCTACCGCCAGCAGTCGACAACGCTTGCGAGTGGTGTGCAGCTCTACGTGCCCGGCTGGGGCGACGTGCTCGACGGCCTCGACTCGTACATCGTGCCCTCGCAGCTCCTTGTCGACCTGGCGCTCGATCCCAAGACCCCACCGGCCCGCCTCGACGCGCTCGCGCGCATGTCTGGCCCGTTCCCGATGCAGGTTGCCGCGTGGCTCGAGAAAGTCTTGTACTCGATCAAGGACGGCCCCCGGCGCGAGCGCACATTCGAGTGGGCGCACCTGTACGACGAAATCACTCACGGCTACAAAGACCCTCGCAACTTCCGGCGCCGGTTCATCGAGTCCTTGGATGAGGCGGCGGCCACGCGCCGGATTCACGGCGACGGCATCGAGACGAACTTCTCGATTGACCGCATCCCCGGTCGACGAGGCGGGGCGACTGCGCTCACCATCCGGCGTAGCCCGCTGCTCAGGCTCCCGGCCGACGAGCTGTAGCAGCTCATTTCACTACTGAACGTCTCACCCTACCGACCTCGATTTGTGTACTGAACGACTCGGCTCAGGCCTGTGGATAAGTCGAATGGTGAGTCGTTCAGTACACAAAT
>NZ_JACVMU010000017.1 GCF_014529985.1 Leucobacter sp. cx-42 | reverse complement strand
CAATGAGTGCAAGCGTGTTGTTTCCCTTTCACTGTTTTATTGGGGGTTCGTTCCCTGGTTTCTTTTCCTGTTGTAGGGGGAGGGGCTAGGGGGCGGGCCCCCTTTTTTTGTACCCACAACCAGGCACCTCACGCGACGCAACGGCACTGCATGTACGGGGGAGGGGAACGGGCTAGCACGGGCATTGAAGCGTTCCGCTCGCCCGCACCCCTGTGCGGCGTTATTGAGTGGTTAGTCCGCTACGGTGATGCCCAGGTGCTCAGCGAAGGCCGTAGTCATATACATGAGCTGCTCGTGTGAGAGCACTGCTCCGCGCAGGCCTTCGAAGCCCTCAAACGCTGCAAAGTCGAGACCTCGGAGATCGAGGTTCTTCGCCTGCGTGCGGTTGAGCGTCAGCTTCCGTGTGCGGCAGTTCTCGAACTTCACTCGATCGACCTTTGCTCCACCGAAGTCGACCTCGTCGAGCGTGCAATTGCGGAAAAGGACGTCGCGCACGTTTGCGCCACGAAGATTGACCCAGCCGAGCTTCGAATCAACAATGAGCACTCGGCGAAATTCTGCGTCAGGGACATCCACTGCGCCAAGTCGTGACGCCGTGATCACGACATCCCGCCAGGTGCTACCGTTCGCTGCGAGGCCCGGCGCTGCAAGGCGATTGAGGTGAGTCTGAATCATTCGGCCACCACGGAGCTGCAAACGCTCCACAGAGCAATCTACGAGCTCACAGTCGAGGAACGATGCGCCAGACAAGTCATTGGGCAGCTCGACTTTTGAGAATTGGATCCCGTCAAGATCGCATCCCGGCTCGAGATCTCCGACGTAGCCCTCCGCGAGGTGTGGCAGATGAAGTGGACTGAGCTGTGGTGTGGTGTCTTTCGCGAGCTTTGGCATGGGTTCACCCTAGCGGTTGCCTCTGACAGCGTTGATCACTGAGTGGGTGGGTGGATCCGCCCCTCCAGAGAAAGCAAATGGCCCTGACAGCCGCCTGCATCAGAAGCGATGCGGCGGCCGTCAGGGCCATTGTGCGTTGTACCGGGACTACGCCTGGGGTGGGTACTGGTACGGGGTCTGCTGCGCGACTGGCTGCGCGTAGGTGAGGTCGCGATCGAAGCGGCGTCCTGCTGCCTTCGACGGCAGGATGAAGAATACGATCAGCGCGATGCTGGCTACGTAGCCGAGGTAGGGGATGAACCCGGCGAGGCCGATGAGCCAGAGGGGGCCGGGGAAATTGCCATCGTGCAGTCGGCGCCACGAGATCGCGATCTGCGGGACGAGGGTGCCGAGCCAGAGTACGAGAAGCATGATTCCGCCGACGACCATCATGAGCACGCCGCCTGCGCTTGGTGCACCCATGTACGGGTTGTAGTTGTAGTCGTAGTCATAGCTGTAGTAATCCATGTACGACAGAGCTGGCAGCACCATGAACATGCCGATGGTGAAAATGATCGTCGGGATGATCGCAAGCAACGATACGAACAGGTATGACCACCAGTACTCGCTACGCGATGCGCGGCCAGAGAACTTGGCGTAGGACTTGAAGTAACGCTTGATTGCCTGACCGAAGGTCGCGCCATACAGTGGGCGGCTGAGGTCCATAGGGTCAATCGCGCCGTCGAAGGGTTCACCGGGGCCGGGAACGCCAGCGCCCTGCGGTGCGTACTGCGGCTGCTGATACGGGTAACCGGGAGCAGCCTGCTGGTACGCAGGTGCGCCATAAGCGGGAGCTGCGGGTGCGCCATAGGCAGGTGCAGCCGGTGCAGCGGGGTACGCGGGAGGCGCGGTGTAGCCAGCATCTGCCGGAGGAGCGCCGTATGCGGGAGCGTTGGGTGCTGCGGGTGCTGCGGGTGCCGCCGGTGTTGCAGGTGTTGCAGGTGCTGCAGGAGCATCGTTAGCAGGTGCTGCAGGAGCAGCGGGCGCCGCAGGCTGGTCAGCTGCGGGAGCTTCGGGAGCCGCGGGAACTGCCTCGGGGGTAACCTCGGGCCCGTTCTCGTCAGGGTTCTGCGTGCCCTCGGGTGGCAGGTTCGTCATGGTGCTTCTTCTCCTTGAATGAGAGCGCGGGCATGGACAGCCCGCACCAAGCAGGCTGATACTTCAAGCGTACGCAAGATTCTGTTATCTGTATGGGAATCCTTTGCGTGAGCCGTTATTTGGGGGATTTCTTCTGGAAACCCCTACTGCGTTGCCGCCGGGGAGTACCGTAGATCGACGAGCCTGCTCTGCTGACGGTGCGAGCCAAGCGGAATCTCGAGGCAATCGCACCGTGTTGATCACACCTGCACTGCACTTGTCGGTGGTCGTGGATAGACTCATCCACATGCGCCTCGGAGTCATCGATGTCGGATCCAACACTGTCCACCTGCTCGTGGTCGACGCCCACCCGGGCGCGAGCCCCAATCCTTACCAGAGTGAGCGCACCACGCTGCGCCTCATGCGGTACCTCGATGCCGAGGGTGCCATTACTGAGGAGGGCGTGCAGCTGCTCGTCGATGCGATCCGCAACGCGGTTCGCGTCGTTCGTGAGATCGGTGTCGACGACCTGATTGCGACCGCGACGAGCGCGATCCGCGAGGCAGCAAACGGCCCAGAGGTGCTTGCCCGCATCGAGCGTGAAACGGGAATCCCCTTGCAAGTCCTGTCCGGCGAAGATGAAGCGCGGATCACGATGCTCGCGGTGCGACGTTGGCTCGGGTGGTCGGCAGGAGAGATCCTGCTCTTTGACATTGGTGGCGGCTCATTCGAGATCGCGCAGGGTGTTGACGAGTACCCCGAGGTGCAGGTGTCGCTGCCACTGGGTGCCGGTCGCACGACGATTAACTACTTGCGGGAAGATCCGCCCTCGCGCGAGGCAGTGTCGGCGCTCCGTGCCCATGCGCGCGCTGAGTTCACGAAGGTTCGTGATGAGCTCTTCGCCGACCGTCCCAAGCCGAAGCGCGTCGTCGGCACCTCGAAGACGATTCGCTCATTGGCCCGTCTTGTTGGTGGGCCGCCCGATCCGGTCACCGGTGACCTCGCTCAGCTGCACTATGCGGGTCTGCGCGAGTGGGAACCAACGCTGCGCCAGATGCCGGGTTCGGTGCGCGAGTACCTGCCGGGCATTACCCCCGAGCGCGGCTACCAGATTATTGCCGGCGCGGTTGTGCTGCGCACCGCGATGAAGGTCTTCGGCGTTGAGACGCTGACGATCTCGCCTTGGGCGCTGCGCGAGGGCATCGTGCTGCGGTACATCGATGCGCTTGATGGTCGCGGCGCTGACCCGGTCACTGAGAGCTTCCGTGGCGTGCAGTCATGACCGAGGGCACCCCTGATCTCTTCGATCAGCTGCACGCAGCAGCTGTGAGTGCACGCGTTGGTGCCTATGCGCCGTATTCGAACTTCACGGTGGGCGCCGCGGCGCTCGTGTTTGGCGGATCCGGCCACGGCCTCGGCGTTCCTCGCATCGTGACCGGCTGCAACGTTGAAAACGCCTCCTACGGCCTCACACTCTGTGCTGAGTGCGGTGTGGTGTCAGAGCTGCACGCCTCAGGTGGTGGCGAGCTCGCCGCGCTGGTGTGCGTTGGTGGTGATGTTGACGTTGATCCGCGCATCGTAATGCCGTGCGGTCGGTGCCGTCAGCTGATTTCTGAGCATGCGGCTGCGAGCTTTGTCTTGCAGGGGGCGGATCGCCAGTACTCGCTGGAAGAACTCCTGCCAGCGGCATTCAGTGCTGACGAGGTGCGCCCCGGCTAGTTCCGGCGCACGTGCCCGCAAGAGTCAGAGGACGAGAGAAGGACGAATTCCATGCTTGAACCGTTTGATGCTGTTGATGTGATCCGCGCGAAGCGTGATGGCGGCGCCGTGCCTGAAGCAGAGCTGCGCTGGTTTGTTGACGCGTACACTCGCGGGTATGTCTCGGACCCGCAGATGGCTTCGTTTGCAATGGCCGTCTTCTTGAATGGGATGGCGCGTGAAGAAATCCGGATCTTGACCGACGCGATGATCGCGTCGGGGGAGCGGATGTCGTTTGGTGCGCTGTCAAAGGTGACCGTCGATAAGCATTCGACCGGTGGCGTCGGCGACAAGATCACGCTGCCACTCGCTCCGCTCGTTGCCTCGTTTGGGGTAGCCGTGCCGCAGCTATCTGGGCGCGGCCTTGGACATACGGGCGGCACGCTCGACAAACTCGAGTCCATTCCTGGGTGGCGCGCGGCGCTAACGAACGAGGAGTTGTTCGCTCAGCTTGAAGAAGTTGGTGCGGTGATCTGCGCTGCCGGCTCCGGTCTCGCGCCCGCAGACAAGAAGCTGTACGCGCTGCGTGACGTCACGGGGACGGTGAACTCGATCCCACTCATCGCGTCGAGCATCATGTCGAAGAAAATTGCTGAAGGTACCGACTCACTCGTGCTCGACGTGAAGTTCGGTTCAGGCGCATTTATGCAGGACTACGCGCTCGCCCGTGAGCTCGCTGAGACGATGGTCGCACTCGGCGTCGACTCCGGTGTGCGCACGACCGCGTTGCTCACAGATATGAATACGCCACTTGGCCGCGCGATCGGCAATGCGAATGAGGTGCGGGAGTCGGTTGAGGTGCTTGCCGGTGGCGGTCCAGCCGACGTTCGTGAACTCACGGTGACCCTGGCACGCGAGATGCTCACGCTCGCGGGCCAGCCCGACGCCGATGTTGACGCAGCCCTCGACGACGGCCGTGCGATGGACACGTGGGAGCGGATGATCCGCGCCCAGGGCGGCGACCCAGCTGCTGCGCTGCCAACCGCACGCGAGACCCACACGATTGTCGCGCCGACGACCGGCGTGCTCACGCGGCTCGATGCGCTTGCGGTGGGCGTGGCCGCATGGCGGCTCGGCGCTGGTCGTGCCCGTGCGGACGACGCGGTCGTGTTCGCCGCGGGAATCGACCTGCACGCGAAGCCGGGCGACCTAGTCGTGGCCGGTCGGCCGCTCATGACCCTCTCCGCTGACGATGCGGGCCGCTTTGCACGGGCGATCGAGGCACTTGAGGGTGCATGGAGTATTGATTCTGACGCGGATCCGAAGAACTTTGCCCAAGCCCCACTCGTTCGCGACCGGATAACCGCGTGAGGAGTCCCCGCCAAAAACGTTGATAAATCAACGCAACGCGCGCGGGAAACGCGCAGAAGGGGCCTCGATTTTGCCGACAGGCATTCCAGTGGGTAAAGTTATATCTCGTTGGAGCGGTTCGCAAGAACTTCTGAAAGACAACAACCCACATTGGGATATGGTGTAATTGGCAACACTACGGTTTCTGGTACCGTCATTCTAGGTTCGAGTCCTGGTATCCCAGCGAAATACAACCCCTTGAGTTTCATTGAAACTCAAGGGGTTGTTGCTTTTCTGAAAGCTGGTGCGGTTGGCCACCGTTGGCCAGCCTCACACGCTAGCTGTTTGAAGTGAACAGCCGCTCAGCGATGATCGAGTCGTCATCTGCTTTCGGAAGCAGGAGCCATGCCGCGAGATACCAGCCAAGGCCGAATACTGGCAGCAGAAACGCAATCGCAGTCAGCACCCGAACAATGCTTGGTCGCCAGCCGAGTTTATGAGCGATGCCGCCACAGACGCCGCCGAGCACACGGCTTGGGCCGCGCTTCACTGGGGAACGGTGGAGTGCTTCAAAAAACCTATTGCTTGCCATCGTGGCCTCCTCGTATCTGGTGTCCTTTCCAGGCTAGCGATCAGCCCCAATCGTGAACAGTGGTTTCCGCTGAATTCAGGGTTGTGTCAGGGGCGGATCAGGGGTTCCCCTGAGCGGGTGAAAACTCCTGCCCAGCCAGCCCGTGGCGCAGCAATTTCCTGTGCCTTACGGCAAGAGGAACTACGCGGTGAGCCGTTCGATTGCAGCGGGCAGGTGATCCGCCACGTCGCGGGCAGTGATCGGTCGGCCCTGGGGCGACGGCCCGGCAGCGAGGCGAGCTGCCGCGTCGTGCAGTAACGCGGCAGTAGCGGCGAGCTCGGCGAACTGGCGTCCAGTCGTGGTGATGCGCGTCGCGTGCCGGGCGGTGAGAGCGCCGAGGATCCCTGCGAGGACGTCTCCGGTGCCGGCGGTCGCGAGCCACGGAGTCGCAGGTCCCACCCGCAGGAGTGAGCCATCTGGCGCTGCGACGAGTGTGACCGAGCCCTTCAGCATGACCGTGCAGGTGAGGGCCGTGGCGAGCTCAGTGGCAGCCTCGGCATCATCCGTGGGCTGCGGGCGGTCAAGCGCGCGCCACAGCGCCGCAAACTCGCCTGCGTGGGGTGTGAGGGCGAGGGGTGCCTGCGGAGGCGCGGAGAGGCGCGTGCGTGCGGCGAGCTCGAGCGCGCCAGCGTCCGCGACGACGGAGCGTTCTCCCGCAAGGATCTCGCGCAGCGCGGCAGTTTCGGAGGGGGAGCGCTCGGCCGGATCAGTGCCGCTGCCGATGAGCCAGGCGGTGAGTTTGCGATCCGCCGGGGAAATCACGGTCTCGGGTCGCGCCGTAAGCACCGCAGCAGCCGGGGTTGGAAGGCCGAACGGGGGTGCGCTCGCATCGATCTGCGGTACGAACTGGACCAGACCGATTCCCGTGCGCCAGGCGGCCTCGGCGCCGAGCACCGCAGCGCCGGGATACGTGGGCGACCCGGTGCGCAGGCCGAGGACTCCGCGGCTGTACTTGTGATCGCGGGCATCGGGTGGCAGCAAGAGTGGTGCGGCGTCCGATGCACTCCAAGGGGTAGTGTCGCTCATGTTCGCTCCTTCACGGCTGCGATGCGGCGAACATCAGTTCTGGCCGTCGGCTGTGCCGGCTGAGCCGTGGCGCAACTCAGCTTGGAGTTTCTTTGAGAGTGAACCAAACACGATCTCATAGGCGTGTTCAAGAAGCTCACGAACACGTTCTGCGGGGATCGTTGCTTCTGGCACGAAGCGGATGGTGTTCCAATGCACCTTGTTCGAGTAGTACCCGGGCACTACTTCGGGATAGGCCTGGCGCAGTGCACTGTTCTCGTGCGGATCGCCTTTGAGCGTGATTGAGGGAATTCCTTCGCCGTCTTCGCCGAGCCTGGCGAACTGCTTTGTGCCGACCGCGAGAACGTACGCGTCCCATTCAGGCTTCACGAACGTGACGGCGCCCGGAAGATCCAAGACGAGTTCGTCGAGCCAAGGAATGGTAATGAGCTCCCGAAGCGTTTTCTCTGTCATAGATCACAGCATGGCAGCTCAAGCGAACGAACGGAATAGGTCGTGGAGAAGTGCTCGCGGGGGACTCGCTTCCTCCTTGGGGCTTCACGCGGAGGCACAGTTGCTCCGAACGTAGCGCTACTCCGAAGCGACAGCTAAGAATCGTCGCGCCAGCGGCGACAGCTGACCGTTCCAGACCCCGCGAAATACCCGAGTCATCGCGGGTCCGCTGAGGGGTACTCGCACCAAGTGGCCGAGCGCAATTTCACCCTCAACGAGCTGCAGGCTCAGCACCGCAGGGGCGATGCCAGCGCGGGCGTTCGCGCGAATGATGCCGCTCGTCTCGAGCACCGCGGCGGGCGTTGCGAGGCTGTGTCCAGCGGCACCGAGATAGCTCTCGATTGTGGCGCGCGTCCCCGAGCCCTCCTCACGCACGAGGAGGGGAGTGGCTGCAAGCATCTCGGGCGTGATTGACACCGTGTGTGCCCACGGATGCGTGGGTGACGTGACCACTGCGAGTTCGTCGCTTGCGACATCGGCCGTGTTTAGGCCGACTGGCGCGTGCGGGCCTTCGCAGAATCCGAGGTGGGCGGATCCTGACCGCACCAGATCAGCCACCGTCGTCGAGTTGCCCGCCACAAGCCGGACCGTCACTGATGGTGCACGTCGCTGGAACTCGAGGAGCCAGTCGGGAAGCATGAGTTCGGCAATCGTCTGTGAGGCTGCAACGACGAGTTCGCCACTGGGCTGCTGGAGGGCTCGCACGCCGGCGTCAAGACGATCTGCGGCCTCGAGGACCGGCTGGGCAAGGCCAAGTACAAACCTGCCGGTCTCTGTGAGCGACGAGCCGGAGGGGGAACGGCGCACAAGTTGATGGCCGACCGTGCGCTCCGCGATCCGCACCCGTGCAGAGACCGCTTGTTGGGTGACGCCGAGGGATTCTGCGGCGCGAGTGATGGAACCGGTCGCGGCGACCTGCTCGAGCACCTCGATCGTGTCGAGGTCGAGCGTGCGGTCGGTGATGCGTCGGTTGGAGGTCACAATGATCTATTGTGCCCTACCAAGCTGACCGACGTAGTAGCCAAAGCTGTCGCGCGCCAGACTAGATACATGACCGCAACCACCATTGCACCGCCCCAGAACACGCCGCCTGCTGCGCAACACGGGCAGGCGCCGCGCCGCCTCTTCGCGGCGCTCAGCACCCCGCGTGAGATCTACTCGAACCTCACCCCGAACTGGTATGCCTCGATCATGGGCACCGGTATTGTCGCGATTGCCGCAGCCTCACTGCCACTGCAGTTTCCCGGACTGCGCACCGCGGCGACGGTGATCTTGGCGCTCGCGGCGGTGCTCTTGGTGGCGCTCACTGTGGCGACGGTGCTGCATTGGATCCGATTCCGCGGCACCGCTTCGAAACATCATTTGCACCCGGTGATCTCGCACTTTTACGGCGCTCCGCCCATGGCGTTTATGACCGTCGGTACGGGCACGCTGCTGCTCGGCAAAGACTGGATCGGTATCGACGCCGCGGTCTCGATCGACTGGGTGCTCTGGACGATCGGTACCATCGGCGGACTCATTACCGCGGTCATGGTGCCCTACCTCGCGTTCACGCGCCACGACTACCAGCCTGAGGCTGCCTTTGGTGGCTGGCTCATGCCGGTCGTGCCACCCATGGTCTCGGCGACCGGTGGCGCGCTCTTGCTGCCATACGCTCCGGCGGGACAGCTCCGCGAGACGCTGCTCTGGACCTGTTACGGCTTCTTCGGGCTCACGCTCATGTCAGCGGTCATCATCATCTCGCTCATTTGGAGCCGACTTATGCAGCACGGTGTCGGTGCAGCGGGCATGGTTCCGACGCTCTGGATCGTGCTTGGCCCCGTGGGACAGTCGATCACCGCGGCCTCGCTGCTCGGTGCAAACGCGAGCGGCGTCGTGAGCGATGAGATCGCCGCGGGCCTCAACACCTTCAGCTTGATCTACGGCTTTGCAATGCTCGGCTTTGGACTGCTCTGGACAACGGTCGCACTCGCCATCACCATTCGCACGGCACGCGCTGGCCTGCCCTTCAGTCTGACCTGGTGGTCCTTCACGTTCCCCGTTGGCACCTGTGTGACCGGCCTCAACGGGCTTGCGGCGCACACCGGCCTCGTCGCGGTTCAGGTGCTCGCCGTGATCTACTACATCGGTCTGGTCGCCGCGTGGATCATCGCGGCATCGCGCACCTTCCACGGCTCGGTCATCAAGGGCACGCTCCTCGCACCGCCCCAGGCTGCGTAAACTGGTCTGCGGCCGTTTCTTCCTTGCCAGTGTCGCGATGGGAAATGGCCGCAGAAGGAGAGAACGAAGTATGCAGCGCGAGAATCAGACGGCCACGAAGATGAGCGGATCCGCGCACCCACCAACGGTTCTCACCGCGCTGCGCTCGCCGCGATTGCTCACTCGCGAGGTGCTCGCGGGACTCGTAGTTGGTCTCGCGCTCATCCCAGAGGCGATCTCATTCTCGATCATCGCTGGTGTCGATCCGAAGGTTGGCCTGTTCGCCGCCTTCGTGATGGCAGTGACGATCGCGTTCGTCGGCGGTCGCCCGGCGATGATCAGCGCGGCGACCGGCGCCGTCGCGCTCGTGATCGCACCGGTATCGCGCATCTACGGCATGGACTACTTCATTGCCACGGTCATGCTCGCTGGCGTCTTCCAGATTCTGTTCGCGGTGTTTGGCGTCGCCAAGCTCGTGAAATTTGTGCCGCGCAGCGTGATGACTGGCTTTGTGAATGCGCTGTCGATACTCGTGTTCATTGCGCAGTTGCCGCACCTCATCGATGTGCCGTGGCCGGTGTATCTGCTCGTTGCTGGTGGCCTCGTGATCCTCGCGGTCCTGCCGCGCTTCACGCGCGCGGTCCCAGCGCCGCTCGTCACGATCGTCATCATCACCGCGGTCGTAATTCTCTTCGCCATCAACGTGCCCAACGTTGGCGATCAGGGCGAGCTGCCGCACAGCCTGCCCGAGCTCTTCGTCCCGAACGTGCCGCTCAACCTCCACACGCTCGCGATCATTGCGCCGTACGCAATCGCCATGGCACTCGTCGGACTCATGGAGTCGCTCATGACCGCGAAGCTCGTCGACGACATCACGAAAACGCCATCGAACAAGACCCGTGAGGCGTGGGGTCAGGGCATTGCAAACATCGTGTCTGGCTTCTTTGGCAGCATGGGCGGTTGCGCCATGATCGGCCAGACCATGATCAACGTGAAAGTCTCGGGCGCCCGCACCCGCATCTCGACGTTCTGCGCCGGTGGCTTCTTGCTCCTGCTCGTGGTGGTGTTCGGGGACCTCGTTGCGATGATCCCGATGGCGGCGCTCGTCGCGATCATGATTATGGTCTGTGTGGCGACCTTCGACTGGCGCAGCATCACGCCCCGCGGGCTGAAGACGCTCCCCAAGCGCGACACGATGGTCATGGTCATCACGGTGGCGCTTGTGGTGGCCACCTCGAACCTCGCGGTCGGCGTCATCGTTGGCACGCTCCTCGCCGCCCTCATCAACGCGACCGCGCGCAAGTTCGCGCTCAAGAGCTAGCTCCCGCGCGAGGCCAGCGCCCGTGCGGGAATCGCTGATCCGCGCCCCGGTAAGATTGAACGATGCCCCCGAAGTCTCCGCTTGCGCAACGCAATGGTCTCGATCCTGCGTGGCTACGCACTGACGGCTTCGACCGCAATCAGCCGAGCCCGTGGTTGACGATGCGCGACTGGCTCGATGATCGCCTGCGCGTACACATGGACGTCGATGCGAGCATCGCCGAGGAGCGGTTCGTCCTCGCAGACGGCCAGCCCGTCAGGGCAGAAGACCCGTACCTGCCGTACACCTTCGTCTGGTTCCATCGTGACCTGCGCGAAGAGGCGACGGTGCCGGGCAAGATCCACACGGTGTTTGAAGATGAGCGCATCATGGTCGTTGACAAGCCGCCGTTCCTGTCGTCGATTCCGCGCGGCAGGCACGTGATGCAGAGCGTCGTTGTGCGACTGCGCGCCGAGCTCGGCCTGCCAGAGCTGACACCCATGCACCGCCTCGACCGTGTGACGAGCGGCCTTCTGCTCCTCGCGAAGGAGCGGCAGTGGCGGGGGCCGTACCAGTCGATGTTCCAGTACGGCCAGATCACGAAGACCTACCGCGCGATCGCCCCGCTGCGTGACGACCTCGCAAGCCCGACCGTCGTGCGCAGCCACATCGTGAAGGAACACGGTGTCATGCGCGCGAGCGAGATTGCGGGAGCCGCACCCAACTCGGAATCTCTGGTCGAGCTGGTGGGGGAGTTGGCTGGTGGATCCGCGCCCCTCGCATACCCCGAGCTGCCAGGTGCTGACGGCGTCAGCGCCGCGCCCCCGCGCCTCGGGGAATACAAGCTGTCACCGGTGACCGGCAAGACGCACCAGCTGCGCATTCACCTCGCTGGCCTCGGGATCCCGATCGTGGGCGACCCGCTGTACCCGGTCGAGCGCGACGTCACGATTGACGACTTCACGATCCCGCTGCAGCTGCTCGCGAACGAGCTCTCGTTCACCGACCCCGTCGACGGGACCGAGCGCTCATTCACGAGTGCACGCGCGCTGCCGTTGCTGACGAACGAGTAGGGCGCGGATCCGCCCACCCGTCAGTGTCCCGCAACGTTAGGCAGCGGGGTGCGAGCCGATCGCGGTCTCGAACGAAGCGCCGTTGAGCTCAACGTACAGCGTGCCCTCCGTGCGCGATACCGACATGGTGTTGCGGCGATCAAGTGCGCCAGCGAGCTCGTCGATGAACTTCGAGTCAAAACTGTGCACGACCAGTGCCTCAGCGTTGTAAATCGTCTTGCCTTCCCACGCGCGCAGCACCTTCGCGGGATCACGGTGGGTGTACACGGCGGCGTAGTCAGCGAGCTTGCTGCCGAAATGCATGCGAGCTGCATCGGGCGCGCCAATCTCGATCCACGAGGTCACCTTGCCAGTGAGGTCCTTCACCCACAGCGTCGGCTCGTCGGTCGTTGAAACTCCGCCGCCAAAGTCGATACCCTCCTGGAACTCCAGGCAGTACGCCAGCACGCGCGTCACCATGAACGCCTCAGTCTCAGAGGGGTGCCGTGCAACACGCAATGAAAAATCCTCGTAGACGCCGCGATCAATGTCAGCGAGTTGAATTGAGAAATTCAGAATGGTCGAACCGATAGCCATAAACACCGATTTTAGAGGTTCTTCGACCCGAGGATTTCTCGTACGCTGGGGACATGACCGCAACACACGCAGCACTCATCACCGGATCATCCCGCGGCATCGGAGCCGCAGTTGCCAAAGCGCTCGCCGCAGCGGGCATTCCGGTGGCGCTACTCGCTCGCGACGAGGCGAAGCTCGCAGCTGTCGCTGAGGAGATTCGCGCCGCCGGTGGCGTTGCTGAGTATCGAACGGCAGACATCACCGACGCAGTGGCCGTGGCGGCCGCTGTCGATGAGCTTGTCGTTGCCATGCCGGTGCCGCTCGCGCTTGTGGTGAACGCGGCCGGTCGGATCGATCGTGAGGTGCCGCTCTGGGAAGCCGACGTGGATCAGTGGCGTGCGGTCGTCGAGACGAACCTCATCGGGTCGTTCACTGTGTCGCGTGCGGCGATTCCAGCGATGCTGGCAGCAGGCGGTGGCCGCGTGGTCGAGCTGGCATCCGGTGCCGGAGCGAACGATTGGGCGAAAGCGTCGGCGTACACCCCGAGCAAGGCTGGAGTGATTCGGCTCGCGGGTCACCTGCACGAGGCCGGCTTCGAGCAGGGACTGCGCGCGTTCGCGGTCGCGCCAGGCGTCGTGAAAACAGATATGACTGATTCGATGGACCTGCACAAGGGTCGCACCGAATATACCCCGGTGTCAGATACTTGCGACCTGGTGCTTGCAATCTTCGCTGGCGAGCTCGATGCCTGGTCGGGCAAGTATCTGCGTGCGGGTCAGGATTCGCCAGCGTCGCTCGCGGCGTATGAGGCCGCGAACGGTGCTCCTGAACACTGGGTGCGCCGGCTCGGCGTTGAGCCGTGGGGTGCGGACGATCCGAGTGCGCGCCGCTGACGCGCGAACGGCGGTTGACTAACGGCTGAGGGTGCCGATCACGTCACCATCGATGTTGCTGATCTCGAGCACGTTGTTGACGACCTTGCCGGTCGCCATGCCGTTCAGCCAATCATCAACGTCCATGCACGCCATGAGGGTCATTGCGCCGTCGGAACCGAACGTAATGGTGTCGCCCGATGTGGAGAAGCTGCCCATGAGCTGGTTGCACCCGTCGTTACCGGTGTAGGTGCCGTCATCGATGAGGGTGAGGTTTGGCTCGCCGTCATTCACTGAACCCCAAGTGCCGAGTACCTGGGTGCTGAGGTCGGTGGTGGAATCAATGCCTGGGGTGTCTGCCTGGCCGGACGCGCCGTTGCTTGCACAGCCGGTGAGCGCCAAGGCGAGTGCGCCGGTGACCCCCGCTGCGAAGAGCAGGCGACCGGTTGAGCGTGAGGAGATGTGCATGTTTCACATCTTCCCAAAGAAGTGTGTGAACGGGGTGGAAAATCGGTGAAAAGTCGCGAGTCTGAAAAGCGGGTTGGCGTAAGCTGAGAGTCGTCTCTCGTTCGTACAGAAGGGCGCAGCTGAATGGCTCATCCTTACCTCGTAGGTGCACCTCAACCGAAGATCTTTGCGCACCGTGGTTTTGTGCCACGCGAAGCTCGCGGCCAGATCGTTGAGAACACTCGAGCGGCGTTTCGCGCGGCCGTAGCCGCTGGCGCAGAGTACGTCGAAACGGATGTGCATCTCACGCGGGACGGCGTTGTGGTCTGCTTCCACGATGAGGATCTCACTCGGGTCGCTGGCGATCCGCGCACCATCGCATCCCTCACGCGCGCCGAACTGGCCGCGGTGATGACCGACAAGGGCGGGCTGGTGACGCTCGAGGATGCGCTCGCAGAATTCCCAAACACGCGATTCAATATCGATGTAAAGGCTGCGGCTGCTGCCGAGCAGACCGGCTGGATTGTTGCGGGGGCGGCGGATCGCGTGCTCCTCACGAGCTTCTCAGATCGGGCCCGTACTCGTGCGCTTGCGGCAGCGCGCGATCGCGGCGCTCGAGCTGCGACCTCACCTGGCAAGCGTGGCATCATGGCGTTGCTTGGCGCGCTCGCCACCCGCTCGCCCTGGGTCATTGATCGCGCCCTTGCTGGCGTCGATGCGCTCCAGATTCCGGTGAAGAGCGGTCCGGTCCGTGTGCTCACCGAACGGCTTGTGCTCCACGCGCACCGGAACGGCGTTGAGGTGCATGTCTGGACGGTGAACAACCCGCTCGATATGCGCGTGCTCATGAAGTTTGGCGTTGATGGCGTAGTAACTGATCGCACGGATCTGGCGGTCGCAGAGCTGCGCTAGTACCTGAGTGTGCTCTGGGCGCACTCAGGGTGCGCTCCATGGCTTGCTTGACATTCTAGATACCCCCGGGGGTATAATTTTGGCAACGGAAGAGCTGAATGAATGGAGCCCTCATGCGCATTGTTGTTGTCGGTGGAGTTGCCGCGGGAATGAGCGCGGCCGCACGTGCGCGCCGCCTCGACGAAGACGCACAGATCATTGTGCTCGAACGAGGTGAGCACGTCTCGTTCGCGAACTGCGGTCTGCCGTACTTCGTTGGCGGTGAGATTGTAGAGGAGTCGTCGCTCCTGCTGCACACCCCCGCGACCCTGCGTGACGCCCTCGATCTTGACGTGCGCGTTGGCCACGACGTGGTGGGTCTCGATGCAGCAGCAAGGCGCATTACGGTGCGTACCGCCGAGGGGGAGCAGGAGCTGACGTATGACGCGCTCATTCTCGCGCCCGGCGCGACCGCAGTGCGTCCCAACATCACTGGGATCGATTCGCCGCGCGTGCGCACGCTGCGCACCGTCGGCGATGCGGTTGCACTGCGTGAGACTGTCGAAGCCGGTGCACGCCGCGCGGTCGTGTTGGGCGCAGGGTTCATCGGCGTTGAAGCTGCAGAGGCACTGCGCCTGCAGGGGCTCGAGGTTGATATTGTGCAGTCTGCACCCCACGTGCTTGCGCCGCTGGAAACTGAAATCGCGAGCCGCGTGACGGCAGAACTGGGTCGTCTTGGCATCGCAGTTCACGCGGGAACCACTGCGACCGCCATTGCGGAGACCGGTGACGGCGCCGAGGTGACCCTCAGCGATGGGCAGCGGCTCACCGCAGACATGATCGTGCTCTCGGTCGGCGTAAGCCCGGACACCGAGGTGTTCTCGGCCGCCGGCGTGGAAGTTGAGCGCGGAGCAATCGTGGTAGACGAACACGGTCGCACCAACCTGGCAGACGTGTACGCAGCGGGCGACGCAACGGTGTCGACGGACTGGGTGACCGGGATCCGCCGTCCAGTCGCGCTCGCCGGCCCCGCCAACCGCGCGGGACGCCAGATCGCCGACGCAATTCTGCGGCCAGCGGTCGCCCGAAAGGTGCCGGCTCCAGTGGGTACCGCGATCGTACGCGTCGGCGAACTGACCGCGGCAATGACCGGCGCGAACCGCGCGTCGCTCGACCAGGCGGGCATCGCGTACGAGACGCTCCACCTGCACCCGGCACAGCACGCCGGCTACTTCCCTGGTGCGACCTCGATGGCGCTTGTGGTGCACATCCGCAAGAGTGACGGACTCGTGCTCGGCGCTCAGGGCGTCGGTAAGGAGGGCGTTGACAAACGGATCGACGTGCTTGCGACCGCGATCCGCGCGCAGTTCACGGCAGCGGATCTCATCGACCTTGATCTCGCATACTCGCCCGTGTATGGCAGCGCGAAGGATCCGGTGAACATGATCGGCATGGTTGGTTCGAACGTGGTCGATGGCACGCTCACGCTCTGGTACGCGGAGCAGTGGGAATCGCTGCGTGAGGAGGCGCTCATTCTTGACGTGCGCAGCGTCGGCGAGTTCGAGTCGGGGCATCTTCCTGGCGCGCTGAACATTCCGCACACGGAACTGCGTGAGCGCATTCGCGAGGTGCACGATGCGGCTGCGGGTCGACCCGTTCGCGCACTGTGCGGTTCGGGTGTGCGATCGCATATCGCCAATCGCGTGCTTGTGCAGGCTGGCTTTGATTCGGCGTCGATGTCGGGAGGCATGAACACGCTGCGTGACGTGCTCGGTACCGATATTCTCGTTCGCTAGGAGCTCTGTGCCCAGTATGCCGCTAGGCAGGAATGCGGCTGAGCGGCATACTGGGCACAGAGCACGATGGAACAAGGAGCCGACAGTGAGCGAGCCACTGGACACACAGAGCGAGCCGAGCGCACAGCGCTCACAGGGCGCACCTGGTGAGCGCCACGCTGGTGGTTCCTCGGTTGCGGCGCGCGGTTGGCTTCAGCGAGTCATTGCGCGGATCTTGAAGCTCCGCATCGTGCGAGCATTCATGCTGTACGACGAGAATCGCGGCGCAACCTACGCTGATTCCATCACGTACCGGGCGCTCTTTAGCGTGTTCGCCGGAATTCTGCTGGTCTTTTCGTTTGCTGCACTCTGGGTTGGGGGAGACCCCTCGGCGATGCGCTCACTCGAAGCCGCGCTGTCTCGTGTGGTTCCCGGCGTGCTGGATCTCGTTGATCTTGAACAGGTGAACATGCCTTCGGCGTTCACGATCGTCGGTGCGCTCTCGCTCGTCGGCCTCATCGGTGCTGCCATCAGCGCGATCGGTAGCCTGCGCGTGGGCTTCCGCGAAATTGCAGACGAGCTCCACGACGACGGATTCTTCGTCTGGGTGGTGTTGCGCAACCTCCTCGTCGCAATTGGGTTCGGTAGCCTGCTCGTGGTTTCAGCTGGCCTCAGTGTCGCGAACTCGATCGGTGTCGGCGCGCTCGCATCGTGGATCGGTATCGCAGAAACCTCGCCGGTAATGCGTGTGCTCACCCAGGTGCTCGGAGTGGTCGCGGTGCTGGTGATCGACACCTTGGCCATCGCGATTGCGTTCTCCCTGCTCTCGGGGTTCCGTGCGGCTGGGCGTGCGTTCTGGGCTGGCGCCCTGCTCGGTGGCATCGGCCTGACGGTGTTGCAGGAGCTCTCTGGCCTGTTTGTGCGTGGCGCAACGTCGAACCCGCTGCTCGCCTCATTTGCGGCGCTGATCGCGCTGCTGCTCTGGTTTAACCTGTCGGCGCAGGTGATCTTGCTTGCGGGGAGCTACATCGTGACGACGACCAGGGAACTGGCGGATCGCAAAGCTGGGAACCCAGAACCCGAAACCATGGCTGAATACCGCGTGCGGCGTGCCGAGGTCGTGCATCAGGTGGCCACGCGAGACCTGGCGAATGCGCGGGCGGCTGCCGTGCGTGAGAAAGACAAGGGGCGGCGCGAACGGTAACGCGGCGCTCAAGGAAACGTATACACTGCGGGGTATCCTGAGGGTACCTTGAACATTTGGAGGATCTCTTGACTGAGCAGACCGTCGAAACGCCCGAGGCGAGCCAGCATGATGCTGAAGCGCAGCGCAAGGTATTGAATCGTTTGCGGCGCGCTCAGGGTCAGCTCGGTGCCGTGATCTCTGCAGTGGAGCGCGGAGACAACTGCCGTGATGTCGTGCAGCAGCTGTCTGCCGTCTCGAAAGCGCTCGATCGGGCAGGGTTCCTGGTGATCTCGTCTGCACTCAAGGACTGCATGACCAACCCAGAAGACGCAAACAACCCGAACCCGGAAGAGCTTGAGAAGTTGTTCCTGTCACTTGCCTAGTGACTGAAATGGCGGGGCGTATGCGAATACTGCATACGCCCCGCCATTTTTGGTGAGCTCAGGCTTAGTAGGTGCGTGTGCGGGGAGGCTTCGCGATCCGCCGATACTTGCGGTTGCGGGGCACCAGGATGATCGACGCGACCAAAATCGCAACGAGCGATGCCGCAATGATGGCGACCTTTGCGTCAGACTGTTCGAAACTCCCCTCCGGGAAGCTCAGCTCAGCGACGAGCAGCGAGACGGTGAAGCCGACGCCCGCGAGCGCCCCCATGCCAATGAGGTCGATCCAGCGGATTGACGGGTCGATCGGTTTGCGGGTGATGAGCGTCATCAGCCAGGTCACCAGCGTGATCCCGATGGGCTTTCCTGCGACAAGCGCAGCGACGATGGCGAGTGTGAGCGGCGCTGTGACAGCTGCTTGAACGCCATCCCAGCCGCCGATGTTCACGCCAGCGGCGAGGAACGCAAAGATGGGGACGGCAAAGCCGGCTGACATCGGGCCAAAGCGGTGCTCCAAACTCTCAGAAAGGCCAGGCGCGTTCGAGGGCTGCGAGTTCCGGCGTGAATGAAGGACCGGAATGGTGAAGCCGAGGAGTACACCAGCAATTGTTGCGTGGATTCCCGATGCGTGCATGAGTGCCCACGCCGCAAATCCGAGCGGGAGCAAGACTGCCCACGCGAGGAGCGGGCGGGTGAGGAACGCCGACTGCCACCGCTGGGCAACAAAGCCGTACACCGCGATGACGAGCAAGGAAAGCAGCAGCGGCACGAAATGCAGGCTATCCGTGTAGAAGATGGCGATGATGCCAATAGCAATGAGGTCGTCAACGACCGCAAGCGTGAGCAAGAAGATTCGCAGCGCGCTCGGGAGGTAAGAACCAATAATTGCAAGCACAGCAACTGCAAAGGCAATATCGGTCGCTGTCGGAATCGCCCAACCACCAAGCAGATCCGGTTCGTTGTGGAGCAGGGCAACATAGATGATCGCGGGAACTGCGACGCCACCTGCGGCAGCGGCAATCGGCACAATAGCGGTGCTGAATTTGCGCAGGTCGCCTGTGACGAACTCACGCTTCAGTTCGAGGCCGACGACGAAGAAGAAGATCGCGAGGAGACCGTCTGATGCCCACTGGCCAAGCGACAGATTCAAGTGCCATGGCTCGTAGCCAATGGTGAAGTTGCGGAGCGCGAAATAGCTGTCGGCTGCGGGTGAGTTTGCCCAGATAAGAGCGATGATTGCTGCAATTACGAGCAGCATGCCTCCGACGGTTTCGCGGCGCAAGAAGTTTCCGATTGCGGATCCGCGAAGGGGCGGTGTTGCGGGAGCGGCATCCGTCGAGGATGATGCTGCGGGATGTGGTTCAGCCATGAGGCTCCTAGGGTGTGAGAAACAGACTGTCGACCAGACTTCCCGACGCACCATCTGCGTTGAAAACACAGAACTGTTTAGATACTACCCATATCTGCTGTGGGGGTGCGTTGCAAGGCATTCAGGAAGTTTCGTGGAAACAGAGAGAAAGATGAGACTCCGTACGGACCTCGATAGTGTCGGAAGGTATGAAGCAGCCAAATTCGACAAAACGATTAGCGCGCGCACTTCAAGGAGTTTCGGACACGACCCAAATTCCGCACCCGGCGCTGCTCCCAGGAATTGGTGTTGAGCAGACCGGTACGCGTTTCCCTACCAACAAATTTGTCCTCGGCGGTGCGGTTGTCGCAACGCTCGGGGTGATCGCATGGGCGTTCATCGCGCCAGAAAACCTCCTCGACGTCGGGTCAACCTCGCTGACCTGGGTGACGATGAACTTCGGCTGGCTATTTGGGGCGCTTGCGATCGTCGCTGCGCTCTTCATGATTGTGGTCGGCTACGGCAGAACCGGTGGCATTCGACTCGGTGCTGATGAGGAGGAGCCAGAATACTCAACCACCTCGTGGGTATCGATGCTCTTCGCTGCAGGCCTGGGCATCGGCTTGCTCTTTTACGGTCCACTTGAGCCGCTGACGTACTTCCAGAACCCCTCGCCCAGTCAGGCCGTGGTGGGCGGTACGCCCGCTGCTGCGCTCCCCGCGATGGCACAGACCATTCTGCACTGGGGGCCGATTGCGTGGGCGTTCTACGCACTCGTCGGTGGCGCGATTGCATACAGCACGTTCCGTCGCGGACGTGCGCCGCTCATCTCAGCGCTGTTCGAACCCGTATTCCCAGGTTCAAGTCACCGTGTGCTTGGCCGTCTGATTGATTTCTTCGCCATCGTCGTCACGCTGTTTGGCACGGCCGTTTCGCTCGGCATCGGCGCACTCCAGATTCAGAGTGGCTTCATGCTGGTGACCGGCCTCGGCGAGATGGGGAATATGTTCCTCATCGGTTCAATCGCCATCTTGACTGCGCTCTTTATCGCTTCGGCGGTTTCAGGGGTCAAGCGTGGCATCCGTATTCTGTCGAACACCAACATGTTCCTTACCGGCCTGCTTGGCCTGTTTGTCCTTATCGCCGGCCCGACCGTGTTCTTGTTGAACTACATGCCTGCCTCGCTCGTCGAGTTCTTCAACCAACTCGGCGCGATGCTCTCGCTGAACGCGAATGATGGCCCTGAGGCCGTCGAATTCCTTGGTTCATGGACGACCTACTACTGGGCTTGGTGGGTGTCTTGGACGCCCTTCGTCGGCATGTTTATCGCGAAGATTTCACGCGGTCGTACCCTGCGTGAGTTTGTGACCGTTGTGATCTTTGTGCCCTCGGCCATCGTGATCGCCTGGTTCGTGGTCTACGGCGGAACCGCGATCTGGATGACCCAACAGGGGGTCGATCTGCAGTCGGGTGGCACGAGCGAGGAAGTGCTCTTCCAGATGCTGCAGCGGCTCCCGCTCGGCATGATTACCTCGGTTATCGCAATGATTGCCGTCATTATCTTCTTTGTCACGGCTGCCGATTCTGCCTCGATTGTGATGGCCTCGATGTCGCAGTCCGGTAGGCCTGAGCCCGCGAAGTGGGTCACGATCTTGTGGGGCGTGCTGCTCGGTACGATTGCGGCGGCGCTCCTGCTCGCAGGTGGCCGGACGGCGTTGTCAGGACTGCAGTCGATCATGGTGGTCTCTGCGCTGCCGTTTGCGATCATCGTGATCGGCATCATGTTCTCGTGGGCGAAGGAACTACGCACGGATCCGTTCATCATTCGTCGCCGCTATGCCCGCGCAGCCATTGCGCAGGGCGTGCGTCGCGGTATCGATGAGTTCGGTGACGACTTTGTGTTTGAAGCGAGCGAAGTGCCCGCAGCCGAGGGTGCGGGCGCAGGCTTCGACAGTGAAGATCCCGCGCTCACTGAGTGGTACATCGATGCCACGACTGGTCCAATCGATACGATCACCGCTGAGGACGTACGCCGTACGCTCGAGCCAGGTCGTATCCAGCCGCCATCAGAAGATCCGCCGGCACGCGCTGCCTCGGGTGATGCCTCGCTCACGGTTGGTGAGAAAATCGATAGTCCCGACGCGGATCCCGACGCCGAGAACACTGCGGGCGATCCGAAGCCTCAGGCCGATCCGCCCACTGCCTAGCACAAGCGCGGATCCCAATCGCTCCAGCGCGCAAACACCGAGGGGTGCAGCCGAACGAATCGGCTGCACCCCTCGGTGCGTGAAGCGGGTAACCGGAACTACTTCGCTTCGTTCTGTGCCTTCAAGAGATCGCGGATCTCAGTGAGGAGCTCATCAGTCGAAGGACCAGCGGGGGCTTCTTCAGCAGGCTTGCCCTTGAGCTTGTTCATGGGGAGAACAAACACAAAGTACACAACCGCCGCAACGATGACGAAGTTCAGCAGGGCGCCAAGTACCGCGCCGAAGGCGAGAGCGCCGCCACCGGGCAGGGTGACCACCATCGCGCCGTCGAGCGAATCGGCCTTGAAGACCATTCCGATGATCGGATTGATGAACGACGTCACTACGCGATCAATGACTGCATTGAACGCTGCGCCGATTACGACAGCGACCGCGAGGTCGATGACGTTGCCGCGCATCAAAAACTCTTTGAATCCCTTAAGCATGGATTAACCCCCTGTGCCAGAACTATGAATAGTTCGAGCGTAATCTACTTCGCGGCTGCTGCAAGAGCCTTTTCGAGATCGGGATCAACCGAGTAGTCCCACTGCTCACCGTTGATGAGCACGAGCGGGGTGCCCATGAGGCGCTGCGGGCCGTCGGCCTGCGGCTGGCCGTACTGGTCAAGAAGCTTTGCGCCATCGGCGAGCTGGACTACGCCAGCGCCGTTGAGCACCTCATCGGAATTGGTGTCGAGGAATTCTGCGTAGGGGGTGGTCTTTGCGCAGTCAATGAACTCCTGCGTTGCCTCAACGCCTGCGCGGGTCGCGACCTTGACGAGCTCGTCGTTTGAGAGGCCCTTGGTGTTCTCTGCCGGCTGGACCTTCGAGCTAAACAGCGAGGAGTGCACCTCATATGCGTGTTCGGGCTGCTGCGAAACGGTGCAGGCGAAGAGGTTTGCCGCGCGAGTCGAGTAGTCGGTGCCCTGCGACATGCGGTTGAGGAAGGTCATCGGGGTGATCTCCATTGAGATCTCACCCGCATCAAGCTTCTCAGTGAGCATGTCGCCAAAGCTCTGCTCAAACGCGCCACACGCTGGGCACATGAAGTCAACGAAGACCGAAACCTGAGTGGGGGCCTTCAGCGTGGTGGGGTCAACAGCTACGCGATCCGCGCCCTGTGTGAGCGGCTCCGACGCGACAACCGCATCAGTGGAGGTGAACACTGCGCCACCCGACTGCATATTTGCCGGGGCCGAATCAAACTTGGTCTGTGCGACGTAATCTGCGTCACTTCCCGTCGAGCAAGCCGTCAGGCCGCCGAGCGCGAGCGCCGTGATAGCGCCAGCCCCCGCCAGAATGGTCAATTTCTTGCGGAGGTTGTTCGCGTTCTTCATACCGGGTACATCCTTTGCGTCGTAAAGTGTCCTGCGCATAACCGTAGTCGGCAAAAGCGTAAAGATCCGTGAGAAAACTATTCAAGTTTCGCGTCGGCATGTGAATCCTGGAAGAATGAGGAAGGTCGGCACGCAGTGATGTGGCGACGGACGACTGGCCTGGAGTGGCCTGGACACGGCCAAAGGAGCGACGTGAAGTACATTTCGACCCGTGGGGGTATGGATCCGGCAGAGTACGGCGAGGTACTCCTCGAGGGTCTCGCGACTGATGGCGGCCTCGTAGTTCCCGAGACGGTTCCCCAGGTGACGAGCGAAACGATCGAATCGTGGCGTGACCTTTCGTACCCTGAGCTCGCAGCCGAGGTGCTGAGCCTGTACGCGCACGACATTCCCCGCGCCGACCTTGATGCGATGTGTGCCCGCGCATACACGCGTGAGTCGTTTGTTGCAGACGAGGTCGTTCCCGTTACGAAGCTCGACGAAGATATCACGCTCGTTGGCCTTTCGGAAGGTCCGACGCTCGCGTTCAAGGACATGGCAATGCAGTTCCTTGGTCAGTCACTTGAGTACGTGCTCGCACGTACCGACCGCACGCTCAACATCGTTGGTGCGACCTCTGGCGACACCGGTTCGGCTGCTGAGTACGCACTGCGCGGCAAGGAGGGCATCTCAGTCTTCATGCTGTCGCCCCAGGGTCGCATGAGTGACTTCCAGCGTGCGCAGATGTACTCGCTCGATGATGAGAACATCCACAACATCGCGCTTGAGGGTGTGTTCGATGACTGCCAGAACCTCGTCAAGGCGCTCTCGGGCGACCTTGAGTTCAAGCGCGAGAACCACCTCGGTACCGTGAACTCGATCAACCTCGGCCGCATCAGTGCACAGATGGTCTACTACTTCTGGGCATGGCTGCGTGTCACCGACTCGCTGCCCGTCACCGAACGTGCTGGCTATGAGGTCTCGTTCACTGTTCCCTCGGGTAACTTCGGCAACATCCTGTCGGGTCACATGGCAAAGACGATGGGTCTGCCTGTGCGCAAGCTGGTTCTTGCCGCGAACGAGAACAACGTGCTTGACCAGTTCTTCCGCACGGGCATGTACGCTCCACGTAGCTCGGCTGAGACCTACCTCACTTCGAGCCCTTCGATGGATATCTCGAAGGCATCGAACCTTGAGCGATTCATTTACGATCTGCTCGGCCGTGATGGTGAGCGTCTCTCTGCAGCATGGCGTGAACTTGACGAGACCGGCAAGATTGACCTCACCGCAGAGCAGCCCCGCCTTGAGGGCGAGTTTGGCTTCGTCAGTGGCACGAGCACGCACGCGGATCGCGTAGCCACGATTCGCTCGACCTTCGAGAATACTGGCGTCATTATTGACCCCCACACCGCAGACGGTGTGAAGGTTGCACGCGAGCATCTCGAGCCCGGTGTGCCAATGTTGGTGCTCGAGACCGCAAAGCCGGAGAAGTTCCCCGAGATCGTCCTCGAAGCGACCGGTAAGCAGCTCGGCATGCCAGAGCACCTCGCAGGCCTGCTCGATCTGCCGCAGCACGTGACTGAGATGGCAAACGACGAAGCGCAGCTGCGCCAGTTCGTGGCGGAGCGCGCGGTCAAGCCGTAGTCGTCCGCCTGCTGCACGCTCCTGTGGGGCTGCTCGTGTCGCGACGCATCTGAGCTGCAGAAATCTCCATAACGGCCAGGCCGGCGCATTCTGCGCTGACTGGCCGTTATGCGTGACACTCCCGGGCAGAGTGGCTCAATTTGCGCGGAGTGCGTGGCGCATGCCAAGATATATCTCGTTGCCACGGCAGCGGGAAGTGATTCCCGAAGCGAAGTCAGCACGGCCCCATCGTATAGCGGCCTAGTACTCCGCCCTCTCACGGCGGCAACGCGGGTTCGAATCCCGCTGGGGTCACCAACTAGGCAAAATCCCTCACCTGTTACAGGTGAGGGATTTTTGTTTCTCGGGGTGAGTGTGGTGTCACTCGGGGAGCGGGTCGCCCTGAGATCTTGATGTGTGGAACAGGCCAGCGCGCGGGTGACGGAGGGCGTAAAACTGAGGCTATTGCTTGCGACTTGCCGATTGTGGGCTTCGATTTGCGAGTGAAGTTCACGGCGTGCAAAAATATATACGTTGCCACGGCAGCGGGAAGTGATTCCTGAAGCGAAGTCAGCACGGCCCCATCGTATAGCGGCCTAGTACTCCGCCCTCTCACGGCGGCAACGCGGGTTCGAATCCCGCTGGGGTCACCAACTAGGCAAAAACCCTCACTCGTTCAGAGTGAGGGTTTTTTGTTGTGCCAATTTCGGGTTATAGGACAAAAAGAGTGGATGGCGTTGGGCGATTTCAGCTGTGGCCGGCCCATCCGCTCCTTGCCCAGAGGCCTTCTTCTGCAGTGACACCGGTGTCGTAGAAGCTCACGGTCGAGGCCTGT
>NZ_JACVMU010000016.1 GCF_014529985.1 Leucobacter sp. cx-42 | reverse complement strand
CGGTTTCCCGTTGATGAGAAGGGTGAGTGCGTGGGCGCGAATGGTGAGTGGGTAGTGGCGCATGAGAGGGTGAGTGCTTCCTGTCCTGGTTATGGACAGGTGTTGCACTCACCCTCTGAAACCGCCTGCGCCTTCTTCAGCTCTTCGACTTTGTGAACTGGGATACGGATTGTGCGAGATGTATCTGCTCTTGCGCGCGTGATGGCTTGCTGCACCCACCACGTTGCATAGGTGGAAAGCTTAAAACCCTTTCGGAAATCCCATTTCTGTTTTGCCCGTTCCGCTGCAAAGCTCGCCGAGGCCAAGGCCGAGATGTTCTTCACCGTCATCGACAACTGGGTTGAGTTCGCAGACCGCCTCCGCGAAGCGCTCGACCAGCTCGAGGCCGGTGGCGGGGTGCGCGGCTTCGATGACGAGCTCGACGCCATCGTTCTCAGTGAGCACGTGTTCGAGCCACTCGTCGTCGAGCGGGCCGAGCTCGGTGTTGAGCGTCTCGTCTTCAAACCACCGGCGGATCCACTCCCAGTCGTCGCGCACCATTCGTCGTGCGAGGGCGCCGCCAGCTGCGCCCTGTGAACCAAGCTGCTCTGCCATGCTCTGAATGTAGCACTGCCGGACGCTGCGCGCGACGGTCTATGAATCCGCCGCAGCGAGCCAGCTCAGCACCTCGGCGGGGTGTCCTCCCGGATCCGAGACCTCGGTGAAGCGATGCACGATTGCCCCGGCTTCGGTTACCAGGGTGGCCCTGCGGTAGAGCCGTGCGCCCTGGAACGAGAATGTCGCGAGCCCCAGTGGAGACGCGAGCGCGAGCGTTGAGTCGGAGAGGAGCGGGTATGGAAGATGCAGGCGCGCAGCGGCCTCGGCCTGATAGGCGCGATCTTGCGTCGATAGGCCGAGGATCGCCGTCTCCTGCGCAGCGAATTCGCTGGCCAGGTCTCGGAACGAGCAGGTCTCGGCCGTGCAGCCGCGCGCACCCGGGAGCATCTCCCATTCTGAAGGCGCTCCCTCGGGTGGGCTGGTGCGCGGGTAGACGAAGGGCACGCTCCTGCCAGGTAGTGCGCTGAGGTCGATCGCGTCGCCAACCGTAGAAGGAAATGCTCGTTGCGGGACCTTCGTCGTTGCACGCATTTGTACCGCAATATCGTCTCGCGGGCGAAAACCGCGGTGCCTCGCAGCGTGCGCCCCATCTTATCGATAGCCCCTCGGGCCCACGCTCCGGCCGAGGCAGTCCGCCAGTAGACTGGGTGATGTCTTTCGTCGTGTCGCGCCTCCGCGACTCGCGGCCCCCAACAGAGATCCGACCGGAAGGCGACGCCCGATCATTCAGCAGCATCCCACCCGAACGGCAGTGACCTGGGAAGAGCGTGGGGTGCAATCGTCGACGAAGTGGTTGAGCGCGAGCGAGCGGCCAGCACCGAAGCACGTCGTGTTGGTCGATGACAGACTCACCGCAGACAGGGCCATCGGGTTCGCCTCGCAGGGAACGGCGATGCTCTGGCAGGGCGATATTCACGGTGCAAAGCAGATCTTGAGCGCCATCGGCCGTCGCCTCACGAGGCAGGGCGCGAAGACTGGCAAGCGCGGCGCAGCTCCCGCGACCGCGGCGGAGCAGTTCTACCGGATCCGGCAGATGCATGCCCAGCGCTCTCGGGTGCTCTCGCTGATCCTGATTCCCCTTGAGCTGCAGGGTGGCGTCGTGAGCATCCCGCTGCCGCGCGCGCCCGAGGTCGATGCGGCTATCCGGTTCGCCTACGGGGATCTTGGCTTAGGCGAGCAGGATCGCGCAGTTGTCAGCCTTCAGGAACTCGTCGGCGTGCTGAGCGCGCATCAGTGGTACGTGAACGGGGTCGACGTGCCGAGCCTCGGAGTGAGGATCCACCCGCACTATGGCACGTTCATGCCGACGCGCCACGAGTACGTTGACCTCGTCGCTAGCGCGCCACTTCCGGCACACGATCTCGCCTTCGACATCGGCACCGGTACTGGCGTGTTCTCGGCAGTGCTCGCGAAGCGGGGCATCAGACGCGTCATCGGCACCGACTTGCAAAAGCGGGCGGTTGACTGCGCGACTGAGAACTTCGAGCTTCTCGGCATCGCGGACGTCGCAGAGGCACGAATCTGCGACATATTCCCCGAGGGCAAAGCCTCGCTTATCGTCTGTAACCCGCCCTGGCTGCCGGGCAGCGCGGCCACCTCGCTCGACGCGGCGATCTACGATCCGGGAAGCCAGATGCTGCTGAGCTATCCTGCTGGCCTCCCGAGCCACCTCTCGGAGGGGGCGAGGGTTGGCTTGTCATCTCCGACCTCGCAGAACTCCTCGGGTTGCGGACGCGGCAGATGCTGCTTGACGCGATTGCCCGCGCCGGGCTCGATGTGATCAGCCGTCTCGACACGACGCCCGCCCACGGCCGCGCGTCTGACGCCACTGACGTGCTGCACGCGGCGCGCTCCCGCGAGGTGACCTCGCTGTGGCGGCTCCGCGTCGCGGCGACCGCCGCATCATCGGAGGCTTGCTGACCGTCAGATAGTATTGTGTTGAGCATGAGCAAGGAAACGAGCGACATGTCGGAACCATCTCGCGAGGCAGCAGGGCAACCTGACCTCCTGCAGCAGGTCCATCTGTCGACCGAGGAGGGGGTCTACGGCCTCATTCTCGTCGCGGGACTCATTGCGGTGGCAGGTTCGACGGGCCAAGGGCCAGTCCAGACGCTGGCGTTCATCACGATTACTGTCGGCGTCTTCTGGGCGGCTCACGTCTACGCTGGAACAGTTGCTGCTCACAGTGGCAACTCGGCTGCGCATGTGTCACTGAGGGGCGCATTCCGGCACTCCCTGACACGCTCCCGCGGGCTTCTCACAGCGGTCATGCCTCCTGCGATTCCGCTGGTGCTCAGCGCGCTTGGCGTGTTTGAGGCGCGTACAGCGGATTGGCTCGCACTTTGGGCGATCGTTGGAGTGCTCGCGATCCTTGGCTACCTTGCTTACTTACGGAAGGGTGCGGCGCTTCATGTGCGCCTGATAGGTGCGGCGTCAACTGCGGCATTCGGGATCGTGATCATCCTGGCAAAGGCACTGTTGCACCACTAGCCGCCAGAAGCGGCTACCGGTTCAGCTTGTGTGTGCGGACGGCCTCACGTCGAGTATTGACCCCGAGCTTTCGATAGATCGAACGTTGATGCGAACGAACCGTGTTCACAGAGACGTGAAGCTCTGCAGCGATCTCCTCCGCAGTCATCGTTGTCGCCAGATAACTGAAAATTTCTCGTTCGCGAATCGACAGCTGCGAGGGCGCAGGGGAATCCTGCGTTCCGCCCGAGGGACGGTAGGCGAGCCGAGCCGCGATGAAAGACTCGAACTCAGTTCCCCAAGAAGAGTGCTCTGTCAGCAGCTCGCGGCCGATGTCATCGAGGTCAATGAACGGGGCAATAATTCCTTCTCGAGCGGCGACCGCAAGGCTGCGCTCGAGACGTTGGTGTGCCGTCGCGGGGGTAACGGGGGGCCCACCGACGGCCGGTTGGGGGTACAGGGCGGGGGGG
>NZ_JACVMU010000015.1 GCF_014529985.1 Leucobacter sp. cx-42 | reverse complement strand
CCTCTTGGGTGCTTTGTTGTGGTGGGTTGTGGGGGGTGTTTCCTCGGTTTCCCCCCGCCACGGCAGCTTGGGTGAACTGCGCGTGGGCGTAGGTGTATGAGACAACTTCCTGTTTGGTGATGCCCCCGAGCATGGCCATCACCTGATCATGTTTCCCGAGTCGCCGGTAAAGCTCAGCCGCGAGCACGAGTGTCGTAGGAATGCTCTGCCAATCGACGAGGCTCTCGAGTTCCTTGAGCGCGCCCTCCTGGTCGCCGCGAGCCATAGCGAGATGGGCCGCACCAATCCGACGATAGGCAGGCCACGGCACTCCATGCTTCTCGCTGCTTGAGATCTCTCGCAGCATCTTCGCCGCCTCGTCGACCAGGCTGTTGTCGTGCAGCCGTGCAGCGGCGAACGCAAAGTGCACGCGCGCGAGCGCGGCGTACGAGCTGTCATGGCCGCCGTGAGCGTGAAGTTCGCGCCCAAGTCTTACGACTGCATCGAGATCATTTCTCCAAAACGCGATGAGCACCGCGGCCATGACGTCGATGCCGCCGTCGTAGTACTCCCATTCGATGAGGTTCTGAACGCTCAACAACTGTTCTAGCGTCGACTGCGCTTCGGCGAGTCGCCCGCCAACAGCGAGTGCGAGCGACAGGTTCGCTGTCGCACGGTCGGAGAGCACCGCATGCCCCGCGTCTCGTGCGCCAGACGCCGCCGACGCGAGCAGGCTAATCGCCCGCGAGGGGTTACTGCGGAGCCGCATTGACGACCAGCCAACGAGAAATACGCCGTGAAGATACTGGCTTGTTGTCATTGGCGCGCTCGTCAGGAGCGCATGCGCGTGTTCAACCGCGGTCTGCAGTCCGGCCTGCTCGTGAATGAGTAGGAGGTCTGCGAAGGCCGCTGTCGAGTGGGCGATCGCTTGCGGGGCGGGAGGATTGAGCCGGAGGGCACTTCTAGCCTGGGCCGCAAGCATCTCGGCGCTGTGCCGGTCCCCGAACACGTCCAGCACACAGGCGCGGATGAGCTGTAGCGAAGGAACGCTGTCCCACGGGGCGGGGAACTGTGCGCATGCGGAGTTCAGCGTGCCGGCCTGTCCACCAGTGATGAGTTGCAGCCAGTTTTGCTCGACGATCTGAAGCCCATACTCCGGATCATGAGATTTGAGTGCGTGGTTGACGGCCTCTGCCGGGTAGCGGGTTGAGAGCCACTCGGCAGCACGTCGGTGCAGCTTGGAATACCCACTCGGGTTGTTGCGTGCCTGAATCGCTTGACAGTGGCGTGCGAAAGCCGAGTGCCACCGGTAGACGGTGGTGGAGGTGGCATGCTGAAACCTGTCGAGGAAGAGGCCGAGACTGTGGCATTCCTCAAGCAGCGCGGCGGCGTCTGAGCGGCCCGTGAGGTGCTGCGCGAGGTCGCCCGTGAGCCGGCCGCACGTTGTCGCCGCGACAATGAAGTCACGCAGCGACTCGTCGAGGCCACCGAGCACTGCTGACTCGACGTAGCGAGTGATCGTCTCGGTTTCAGCCGATTCGTGCTTCGGGTAGGCGATCCCGCTCTGAAGCGCGAGCTGGACTGCGACCGGCCACCCCTGTGTCTCGTCCCACAGATCTGCAGCTTGGAGGCTCTCTCCCTCGGGCCCCGCGGATTGAGTCGTGAGCTCCTCGAGCTCGTCGGCTGTAAACGAGAGGCGCTGCGCGTCAATGATGGTGGCGGAACCGTGCGCGAGTTCGCGTGCACACCAGGTCCGAATGTCTCGTGAGGCAGCAACGATCAGCCGGAGGCGGCCTCTCCCGTGCGCGATCAGTGGCAGGATCACGGCTTCGAAAGCTGTTGCTGAGGTGAGGTGAGCATCGTCGATGACGAGCACGGTGTCGGGGAAACTGCTCAACACGAGTTCGAGGAGTTCCACCACCGCTGGCTGTGCAAGGATGTCACCGTCTTGCAGCCTGCGAAGCAGTGTGCTCAGCGGCGGTACCTCCGGCGACACCCTCGCGAGCGCCGTGAGCACGCCAGATAGCAATTGTGCCGCCTCGGTGTCGTGGGAAGACACAGTCAACCACGCGGTTTGCGAGGTTTGAGTACGTGCCCACAGCGACAGTGCGACTGTCTTCCCATATCCCGACGGAGCCTCGACGATAACAGCCGCATGGGTGGCAATGTCGTGCGAGAGAGTGAGGTTCAGCCGCTCGCGCATCATCCACCCGTTGCGGGTGTCCGGGGGCGTCGCAAAAAACCAGGCCGTCGCTGAACGCCCCTGTGCCTCTGAACCCCCCATGCTGGGAATTCTATACAGACCTTGGCCTGTGCACAGTCACGACACAGGATCCGGCGGGTTGCGGGGTTGAGGGAGAGCAACCCGCCGGAATCTCGCGTGTGCTGAGTGCCCTTGCGTGCGACCTCCGGCGTTAGCCGGCGTATTTCACGACGGGCGGAACCCGGTACTCGCCGCGGACCATCGTCTCGTCAGCACCGTAGGCCCGCAGTATCACAGTGAACGGACCCTCAGGTGCAGGCAGCCAGTTCGCGCGAAGCGCAGGATCAGTGGGCTCGGAATGGGTAAATGCGAGCGTCAGGCTTCCGTCTTCGCCGTACACAAGGCCGTCGGTCCGATCGCCGATCGAGTAGCGCGAGATCGGGTTCTGGCTCAGGTAACGGATTGGCAGCGTATACATCGTCGCCGACCAGAAGAACCGCGCCTTTGGGAGCTCATTGGCAGCAAACCGCACGGTGTATCCGGGCGATCCCTGAAGGAACTCTCCTGTCGGTTCGACAAGCCAGCCGCCATACCATGATTCCTCGGGCGGCAGCCCGTAGAGCCCAATCTTTGCCCCCTGGTTGCGGTCGTCATACTTGCCAGACATTTCCTCGCGAGTGCCGAAGAGCCCGAGGTTTGACTGCATCGTCTTCTCGCGCGCCGACATCTCCGCGAGCGCCTGTGCCTGGCCCGCGGTGAATGCCGCCGCGGCCTCTGCAGTGAGTTGCTGCGTCGCAAAAGTGCCAGTACCGTCGAGACCTATCTCCGCCATTCGAGTGCGGATTTCGGCGTCTTCTGGAAGCACAGGTGAGAGCCCGAGCAGGAAGTCAAGGGTGTCGAAGAACCACAGCCCGGCCGCGCCGTCCTCGTCCCAGACTGGCCACTCAAGCTGTTGAGCTGCGGGAGGGGCCGGCTCGCTTAGGAAGGCGCTCAGCGGTTGAACATCGTACGATGACTGAACGGCGGCGAGGCTATCGATGCCATCGTTCGTGAGCTCCGTGCGCGTCGCTGACATTGCAAAGTCGGTCGTGACTCTGATCACTCCCGAAATGCTGGCGGGTACTTCGCCTCGCCAATTCGGGCCTGCGACGAGATACGAGCCGGCGCCCGAGCCGGTCAGCCGCGTGCCGATGTAGCCAGAGTAAATCGTGTACAGGCCGGCGATCGGGATGATGTAGTACCTGTCGATCTCGGGGACAGTCACGACGACTGGCTCCGCCCGGAGGTCGAACCAGATCCAGGAGTACGGCGTGTCGTTGTTCGGGGTGATGACATCGCGACTTTCCGGAGTGGAGGGCTCACGGTAGTGGCGGTACAGGCCGAACCCGCCGAGGAAACGTGGATCCGTCGCATCAATTGCCTGCGCGTACATGGTCCTGTAGCTTTCGACCATCGCGTAGCCAAAGCGGACCGCGTCTGCGGCGCGTGCAGACATCTCCGTGCTCGGCATTTCATTCAACATTACGTCTCCTCGGCGATTGAGTCGCGCTTAGCTGCAGGCGAGTGACTTGTCGAGCCCTTGCTTGGCTGTCTCGATGCCAGCGACTTCTTCCTGGAGCGAGGCAACGGCATCAGGGATTGTCATGTTGGGATCGATGTTCGTGACCGCCTTGTCGAAGTCGGTCCAAGCGCTTTCGAGCGCCGAGTCCCTGTCATTGTTCACCTCGACAAGTGCCTCCTGCAGCTTCTCGTACGAGCCGCGAACGTCGTCGCGGGCAACGTTGATCTCTTCGATTGTGGACGAGGCGGAAAGCGACGCACGTGCATCATCAACGGTCGTCACGAATGCGGTGTACGCGTCGCATGCTGCGTTCTCGTTCTCTTCTGGGGTGGGGGAGCTGCACGCCGCGAGAGTGAGTGCGAGCGCACCACACGCGAGAAGCGAAACGGAACGGGAGAACGTTGTGGCCATTGAAGTCACTTTCTAATCACACAATGAGGGGTTTCTCCCGTCTATCGTCCGCTGGACCGGCGCCGGCGGCCACCTCTGAAACGAAACGTCATTAGCAATTGATGAGAGCTTCCAGTCGACCGTGAGGAGAGGCACAGATCCTCAATTTCAGGTGAATCGCAGCCAGAATCGTGTGCACAGTGCGATCCACTTGGCAGAGTTGACTCTTAACAGTGTGAACCTTTGGCGAACGCCCATGGTGACTTGACGACAGACGGTGAAGTGAGTGACCCCACGATGAGCAGTTGGCGCGGCCCCCTGCGCGGCGTGACCCGAGAGAATATCGGCCGAGAGATACTCGCGGGAGTGACGCTGCTTGCGATCGCAATTCCGCTGAACATCGGCTATGCCCAAACGGCCGGGCTACCTGCAACCGCGGGGCTCTATGCACTCGTGTTTCCGGCCATCGCGTACACGTTCGTAGTATCTTCCCGGCAGGTCGTCGTCTCGCCCGACGCGGCGGCGGCGGCACTCGTCTTCTCGTCGCTCACCGCGCTGGGGGTGGCCGGAGAGAACTTTGCTGTGATGGCCGCAGCACAGGCCGTTTTGAGCGGAGCGATGTTCATTGCCGCCTCGCTTCTCAAGCTGGGCTTTCTCGCGAGCTTTCTCTCGAAGCCGATCTTGATCGGCTTCGTCGGTGGTTTGGCGCTCGACATCCTCGTGAGTCAAACGGCCAAGATGCTGGGAATTAGCGTTGCTCGCGGCGGTGAGTTCGTTGAAAAGACGGGAGAACTCCTCGGATCCCTCGCAGAGGTCAACCCGTGGTCGCTCGGAATGAGCGTGCTCGCGATCGCGATTCTGCTCGGCGGCAGGCGCTTGGCGCCAATAGTGCCGTGGGCCCTCGTCGTGCTCGTGCTCGGAAGCCTCGCAACATGGTGGCTCAACCTTGAACCACGCGGCGTCGCAGTGCTTGGTGAGGTTACCGCCGGACCACCAACTTTTGCGGTGCCGCATATCAGCGTTGCGGAATGGCTCAGCCTGATCCCCTCTGCGCTCGCTCTCACGATGGTGACCATCGCCGAGGGGCTGCTCGTGTCACGCTCGTATGCTGAGAAGAACGGGTATCGAACGAGGCCCAATTACGACCTGTTCGCATTCGGCACCGCGAACGTCATTGCTGGCCTGTTTTCGTCTTTCGCCGTGGGATCATCAACGTCCCGAACCGCGGCGATGGATGCCGCGTCGTCGCGCACCCAGCTTCCGACACTGGTGACGGCCTTGGGGGCGCTACTTCTGTTGCTCTTCGGGACGTCGATCCTGGCAACGATACCCGCGCCCGCCATTGGTGCAGTCGTCGCGGTTGCCGTCTTCCGGCTACTCGGCCTCGGAGAGCTGAAGGCGCTGTGGGAGCAGTCGCGGTCCGAGTGCCTCGTCGGGGTGTCCTGCTTCCTCGGAGTCTTGGTACTGGGCCCCCTCGGTGGGTTGGGGCTCGCGTTTATGCTCTCACTCGTGAACCTCGCACGTCGAGCCGCGCACCCGCGCATCGACCTGTTGGGGCCAGCGGACGGCTCACCAGAGGGAGCCGAGACTGTGTTCGCCGCGCGGAGTGACCTTGGTGAGACGGCTCCGGGCGTGGTTGTCCTGCGTTTTGCCGCTCCCGTGTTCTTCGCAAATGGGGTAGAGATCGCCGAGGGCGTGAAAGATCGGGTCCGTCTGGCAACCGTTGAGGTATCCGCCGTCGTTCTCGACCTTGAAGGCGTCAGTGACATCGACGTCACGGGCGCTGAAGCCCTGGCAGGAGTTCGAGAGTGGCTTGAGCGTCGCGGCCTCTCTCTCAACTACTCGAGAGTTCGCTCCCAGCTGAGGGGCAGGCTTGCTCACTTCGGACTGACCGAGCGAACCGCGATGTTCGCGACAAACCGCGAAGCCGTCGACAAACTACGCACGGATGCCGAATGCGCGGAGTAAATGACGCCGCGTGGCGGGCAGTGCGAAGCTACTTGCGACGGTTCGGCAACAAGACGACTGTCCCCTCCGACGTGAAGGCTGGGCTCGTGCTCGGTGTCGAAAGCGTGCCCGACGGGCTCGCGGCAGGGCTTCTCGCTGGAGTCAACCCAGTCTTCGGCCTCTATGGGTACCTGATCGGAACGATCGGAGGCGCTCTGGCAGCGGGTTCCGTGTTGATGACTGTGCAGGCAACCGGCGCAATGGCCGTCATCATCTCGGACGTACCCCAGACGCAGTCAGGAGACGGTGCCGGCATCGTCCTCGCGACGCTCGCGTTTCTGACGGGCCTCACGATGTTCGGGCTGGGGCTTGCCGGCGCGGGGAGACTCGTTCGTTTCATCCCGACAGCGGTGCTCGTCGGCTTTATCAACGCGGTCGCGGTGAGCATCGTGCTTGGGCAACTGGACACTGTCACCGGCTACACGAGTTCGGGGGACAACCGAGTCGCTCGGGCGCTTGACACCGCGCTTCACCTATTTGAATTCGATTGGCTCACCGTACTTGTCGGCCTTGTCACGATAGCCCTAGTGCTGGTGCTTGAGCGAACCCCGCTCGGAACGCTCGGGATGGTCGTCGCAGTGGCGGTGGGCTCGGGGGCTGCGGCTCTTCTTGGTCCGGGCCGAATCGCGCTCGTCTCGGACGTCGCCGAGATACCGAATACCCTGCCTGAGCTCGCGCTTCCCGACCTCTCGCTCACCCTCGAACTCGTCGTGCCCGCGCTCTCGCTTGCCCTCGTCGGCCTCGTGCAAGGTGCCGCGATCTGCAGCTCTATTCCCAACCCAGACGGCAGGTACGCTGACCCGTCCGCTGACTTTCGCGGGCAGGGCCTCGCAAACCTGGCAACCGGGCTGTTCCAGGGTATGCCGGTCGGCGGCTCGATATCGGCCACCGCGCTCGTGCGGTCCGCCGGTGGGCGATCTGCTCTCGCAAACCTCGTTGCCGCGATTGTCATGGCGCTCGTTATCCTTGTGCTTGGTCAAGTCATCGGGTTCATCGCGATGCCCGCGCTCGCCGGGCTGCTCATCCTCGTCGGTATTCGCACCGTGAAACCACGCGACATCGCCATGGTCATGCGCACTGGTCCGGTCCAGCTCACCGTGCTCACCGTGACGTTCGTGCTCACCCTCATCATCCCGCTGCAGTACGCAGTGATCGTTGGGGTTGGCCTTGCGATCGTGCTGCACGTCGCCAGACAATCCAATCGAGTCGTGGTGAAACGTTGGGAGTTCGGCCCGCATGCACAGCTCCCGGTGGAGACTGATCCGCCACGTGTGCTGGCCAAGTCGGAAGTCGTAGTGCTCGTGACCTACGGCAGCCTGTTTTTTGCATCGGCGCCCGTCTTTAGCTCGCAGCTCCCAGAAGCGAGGGGCGACTGCACAGGCACCGTCGTGATTCTTCGGTTGCGCGGGAAAGACGAGCTGGGAAGCACGGTGATCAAGGTGCTCGAGAAGTACGCGGCTGATCTTCGAAGCGCCGGAGGAATGCTCCTGCTCGCCGGGGTGAATCAACGAGTCCACAGACAGCTACGTGACACGAAGGTCCTGGGGCAATTGCGGGCCGAGCGCGTCTTTACTGAGAGCCCACAGCTCGGCGAATCGCTCCAGCGCGCACTACGCTACGCCTCAGAGTGGCAGGCCGCACAGCAGGAGGGATCCGAGTAGCTCCGTGTGCACGCGCAGGGGCTCCAAAGCGGGTTCATCAATGATTGATGAATTCTCGCCGCTACGCCAGCGTCTGGCTGGTTATCGGAGCCCCGAGGCAGGATGATTTCAGGTGCACGTCGCGACACTCCCGTTCGCGCTGCGCCGCTTGTCGCGGGTGATGCGTCAACGGCTTTCTCGCTCTGCTCGCCAAAAGGAATACTGTCTGATGGAACTTCTCGCCTCCCTGTGGGACATCGTCCGCATTTTCTTCTGGGGCTTCGTCTTCGTTGCTTCCATCTGGGCACTCTTCGTCGTGATCAGTGACCTCTTCCGCGATAAGCAGCTCAACGGCTGGTGGAAGGCGCTGTGGCTCGTGTTTCTCGTCTTCGTTCCAGTCGTGACGACACTCATCTACATCATCGCGCGCGGCTCGGGGATGGCTGAACGCTCTGCGAAGGAGATGGAGGGCGCAAAGAACGCTACTGACGAGTACTTCCGTAGCGTTGCAGTGGCAAGCCCTGCCGAAGAGATTGCTCGGGCGAAAGTACTGCTCGACGACGGCGCCATCAGCGCCGACGACTTTGAAGCGCTCAAGCAGCGCGCGCTGAACGGCTAGCCTGTGGGGCAGGTGATCGGCGACATCCTCCCACTCGCGCTGGGTATCGCAATTAGTCCGTTACCAATAATCGCGACGATTCTGATGCTGCTCGCGCCGAACGCGCGCGCTTCGAGTGTCGGATTCATGACGGGCTGGCTCGCGGGCATCGTCGTGGCAGTCGTCGCCTTCACACTGCTGAGCTCAGTTCTTCCGACCAGTGGCGCTGGCGGCGGCGGCACCCTTGCAGCGATCGTGAAAATCATCGTTGGAGCGCTGCTCGTGCTCCTCGCCGTAAAGCATTGGCTCGGGCGCCCCAAGGACGGTTCCGAACCGGAACTGCCGAAGTGGATGTCTGCACTTGATTCGATGTCCCCAGTTCGCGCGGGCCTCCTCGCGTTCGCGCTCGCCGCGGTGAATCCGAAAAACCTCCTGCTTGCGGTATCTGCCGGGCTCATCATTGGAGCTGGCGTGACACCGGCAGCCCAGATCAGTGGTGTGGTGGTGTTCGTGGTGATCGCGGGCTCAACGGTTGTTGCTCCCGTCGTGGCATTCCTCGTCGCCTCGAAAAAGCTTGCGGCGCCGCTCGAGAGCCTGCGTGTCTGGCTCGTTCATAACAACTCCACTATCATGGCGGTACTGTTGCTTGTCATGGGCATGTCCGTGATTGGAAAGGGACTGGCCGCGCTGTGATCAGATTTTTGCTGAACCTCGTCTCGCATGTGATTAGCGCCGCGGCGGCGCTCCTTATTGCGAACTGGATCCTGCCGCAGGTGACGGTCCATGCGGCGGGGTTCGTCGTTGCGGTGCTTGTCTTCGCGTTGGCGCAGTCTGTGCTGAGCCCGTTCATCTTTAATCTCGCCAGGCAGTACGCCTCGGCCATTCTCGGCGGGATCGGGCTCGTCTCAACTCTCGTGGCGTTGTGGGTCGCAACCCTGTTCCCAGACGGGCTGACAATCTCCGGGCTCGGCTGGGTGCTCGCTCCTCTCGTGGTATGGATTGTGACAGCGCTCGGCGGGTGGATTCTCATGGGCCTCGTGTTCAAGCGGACTCTCCAGAAGCACGAGCAGGGCAAGAAGGGCGCAGCCTAGGCGAGGACGCGGCAGCCGGATGGAATTGACCTCGAGGTTCGCGCTGGCGCGCAGGCGAGCCGAATCGACCCTCCTGCGGCTCCGCATTGTGCGGGCGTTCCTTGCCTACAGACACCACCGAGGCGGACTCCTGTCAGCCGCAATTACTTTTCGCATGCTGTTCGCGGTCTTCGCTGGCGTCTATCTGGGGTTCTCGTTCGTTTCAAACTATGTCTTATCGAGAGACGACTTCTGGGTAGTCCTCGTCGAGACCGTGAACGCGGTCATCCCGGGGCTTGTCGCCATGGACGGCAGCGCGCTCGTCGACTTGTCTCACCTGCCTGACATTCGATCAAGTTTTGCCGCACCGATACTCTCGACCGCAGTGCTGCTGTGGGCACTGCTTGGGGGCGTTGCGAACGTACGGATGTCGATCCGGTCGATAGCCGGTACCCGTCACGAGCGTTCGAATGTGGCTCTGACGCGTGCCGTCGACTTACTGTTCGCTCTCTCGCTCGGGGTGCTGATCCTGGTGTCGGCAGCCGTCTCATTTCTTGGGTCGACCTTTGTGGACTCCGTGCTCGGTTGGTTCGGCACTTCGGCAGGAGGTAGCGCAGAGATTCTCACCCGACTGGGCACCGTCGCCGTCACGTTCCTGCTCGACGCAGTAATCATCGCGTGGCTGTTTTGGCTGCTCTCGGGCCGCAAAGCTGCAGTCTCCCAGATCGCACCCGGCGCACTGCTCGGCGGTGCAGGGCTTGTCGTGCTGCAACAGCTCTCTGGACTCTTCCTCGGAGGTGTCGACAACAACCCACTTCTTGCGACGTTCTCGTCACTTGTCGCACTGCTACTCTGGTTCAACCTTTCGGCTCAGGTTACCCTGGTTGCTTGCGCATATATCGTGATGACCATCGAAGATGCGGAGGAAGGGCCTGAACGGGTAGGTCAGGTAACCACTTTCAAGAGGCGCAAGGTCGTGTTCGCCGAACAAGATCTGAGGGTCGCCGAGGAAGCGCTTGAGGCTGCCCGGGTGCTTGAGCGAGATGAGCGCGAGAAAACTGCGCCCGATTCCCGGCCCCGGGCCACCGCAGCAGACTCAGAGTAAAGTTTTAAGCGGAACCCTGACGTCTCCGCCCGCCTCCTCTGAAAGCCGCTCACCCATCTGGACGATCGTCGCCCGGTCGATGAACCCTCCGGCAAACAGAGCCTGCCCCTGACGGAACTCTTGCGCTCTCGCGACGAGTTCCTCTGGCGCGAATCCGAACACGGCGGCAATCTCGGCGAGGTCTCGCGGAGCGTTGACACGCATGAGCCCGAGGTTGTCGCACTGCGACAGAATGTTCGGGTGGATCTTTGTGGGCCGCTGCGTTGAGAGGAACAACCACAGCCCAAACTTTCGACCCTCAGCGGCGATCTGCGTGAGTCTCGCAAGTAGCTCCCGCTCCACCGCGGTTCGCGGTTCTGGCGAGGCGAGATTGTGCGCCTCGTCGATCACGATAAGGAGCGGCCGTCGCGACTCACGTTCTGCCCAGAGCCGCTCGATAACCGCCAGAGCTGCTACGCGAGACTCGTCGGGATGATCAAAGCCGCCGATGTCGAGGACGGTGGCACGCGGGCGTTCAGCGATCACATCCGTGACAGAAGCGTCCCCGCGCGACCATAGCTCCCAGTCAAGGACCTGCAGGTTCTCGATCCGGTTCGCGAGCCGCATACGCGCCGCATCTCCGCTCGACCTGAGCGCAGCGACCATTCGTGCGCCATCAAAGGTTCCAGCGCCACCCTCAAAGTGCAACAGCGCGTTGTATTCTTCAGCGTCCGCGATGGGGTCGATCCTGAGCACCGCCGCCTTGGCCGCGGGCGACAGGTCAAGGTAGCGCACATGCAGCGGCGCGTCGCTGCTGGCACCGGACCGGAAGACCCGGCTGTCGATCTCGCGCCAGCGCTGGGCTGCGTCTGGTGCCGCGCTTGCTCGCGATTCGTGAATGCGGACAAAATCTGCGTTTGAATCAAGAATGAGTGTCGGGAGTTCCGTTTGGAGGAGCAGTTGCTCGAGAACAACGCCGAGCGCGTATGTCTTACCGCTCCCGCTCTGACCGCACCAGAATGTGTGGCGGTTGAATTTGCTCGCGTCAAGTAGTGCTGGGGTGCCCGGGATGCCCGACACCTCGCCAATCTGTAGTGCAGTCATGTTTCCCTCTCCGGGGCACAAGCGTGCCCATGAATTCTCGCCAACGCAAGCGCGGTTCATCAATAATGGATGATGCGGAGCGCACTATTCAAGCGAGAGGATTGCTGTATGATCTCTACTCCTGCAATCGTCACTTTCGAGAACTTTGCGCGAGCCGAAAGCGAGCGAATGTTCGTCGGTATCGCTGCGTCAGCCGGCTCGTCAAACGTCTGGAATCACTTCAGAGTTCCCACTCCGATCGATCAGCAGACTGTGATTCGCATGAATCGCGACACGCTCTATAGCGCGGCGATCATCGACGTATCTGAGGGGGCCACGATCACCATCCCCGAGGCTGACGGAAGATACATCTCGGTGATGCTCGTTAACCAGGATCACTACATTAACCGTGTGCTGCACGAGCCAGGGACCTACGAGCTCACGGCGGAAGAGCTCGGCACTGATTTCGTGTGTGCTGCGGGGCGAATCCTTGTGGACCCTGAGAACGCAGCAGATGTCGCCGAGGTGAATCGGCTCCAGGACGGACTGGCCCTCACGTCAAACGGAGGACGCCAGTTTGCGCCGGCCCCCATCGACGAGGCTACTTTCACCGAGACTCGTGAGGCGCTGCTCACGCTATCTCGTGGACTGGGAAGCCTTGAGAAGTGCTTCGGGCGCCGTGAGGACGTCGACCCTGTTCACCACCTGTTGGGAACAGTCGCGGGGTGGGGCGGCCTGCCCGCGGCAGAAGCGAGTTACGCGAACGTTGAACCGCGGCTGCCGGTCGGCGCGTACACGCTGCGAGTGGCCGATGTCCCTGTCGACGGGTTCTGGTCGATCTCACTCTACAACGCCGAGGGCTTCTTCGAACCGAACGAGCTCGGCGCATATTCGGTGAACAGTGTCACTGGTGTGCGAGATGTCGACGGGGCTATCACTGTGCACTTCGGGGGCGACTCGAGCGCGCCGAACTACCTGCCGCTCCCAGAAGGCTGGAACTACCTTGTGAGGCTGTACCGGCCGCGGCCCGAAGTTCTTGACGGCACCTGGACGTTCCCGACGATCGACGCAAACTAGCGGTTCGCGGCTGCGGGTCAGCTGTCAAACGGCGAAGCTGGCGGCGCGCTGCATGTCACCGCGCCGCCAGCTTCGCCGGTCTCGCCGTCGAGCAGGATCCTGCACGTCGCGCGCTACCCTTCGGCTGCGGTCGCTGTGATTTTTGCCATATCCCCGACGACAACGATTGAATCGACCGACCACGTCGTGCTGCCACCATTAGTGCCCGCGGTGGTGACAGTGCCTGCACTCAGCGATGTGCGCTCCTCAGTTCGCAAAGGCTGATCGAGGTAGGAAACGTCGCTGAGCGTCGCGTTCTCGGGGTCGTCGCCGCCGACTACGGACAGCTCGTAGGTGACCGCCCAGGCGTCAGCAGTGGATTTCTGGAGCTTGTCGATCGCGCCGCAGCCCGTCAAGGTGACGCCGAGTAACGTGGTGGCGGCGAGAGCTGCTGAGATGCGGAGCGTGAGGGGGCGTATGCTTCATACCTTCTACTCTCGCAGCGGCGCTCCTGGCCGGCGTCGCACCAGGGTGCCGTGAGCGCAGTACCTGGGTGTCGAGGTTGGCTGCCCGGGAGGCTCGTTAGCGGCGACTCTAGCCTCTTGAGTATGCGACTGTACCAGTAGTGTTGTCCAATGTCGATGGAGGAGAACTATGGTCACTCGTTAGGCGGCAATTGTCTTTTCTGCTCTAGGGCTGCTGTTAGTTGTAGCTCTTGGACTGTTGATTGCGGATCTTCCATATAGCTACCGAGTGTGTGGTGGAGATATCGTGTCAACCGGGTCTGGTGCACGTTTAGGTGACATTCGACATGGCTAGTTTCTGCTGGCCTGGAACGAGGCACCTATGCCCCCTCGTTATCCCAAAGAGTTCCGTGACGACGTCGTAAAGATCGCGTTGGATCACGGCCCAGAAGTCACACTCGCGCAGATCGCGAAGGACTTCGGAATCCACGTTGGAACGCTCGATAAATGGCTCCGAGAAGAACGCGTCGAACAGGGCCAGAAACCCAGTGTCACCCGTTCCGAGAATGCTGAGCTTCGTGAGCTTCGCAAACGGAACAAACTCCTCGAACAAGAAGTGGAAGTGCTCCGCCGTGCGGCCGCGTATCTTCCCAGGCGCACCTGCCGGGAAAAGGCTCTCCCCGCTCGTGAAAGAGCTCGCCGGTGACGGGGTTCCTGTCGTGGTGTCGTGCCGGGTTTTGAAGCTCTCCCGCCAGCCTTACTATCGCTGGCGCCGCAACCCAGTGCCTGAACGGGATCTTACGCAGGCGTATCGAGCGAACGCGCTCCACGACACCCATCTTGAAGATCCCGAGTTTGGGTACAGGTTCCTCGCCGACGAAGCGAAGACTCTCGGGGAGCCGATGTGTGACCGTACTGCATGGCGGCTCTGCCGAGACCAGCAGTGGCGGTCAGCGTTTGGGAAGAAGAAAACCCGCGGGAAGGGAAGGAAGCCTGGCCCGCCTGTTCATGACGATCTTGTGCAGCGCGAGTTCGTGGCAGCTGCTCCGAACGAGTTATGGCTTTCCGACATCACTGAGCATTGGACTGGTGAAGGCAACCTCTACCTGTGCGCGGTGAAAGACGTGTAGTCGAACCGTATCGTGGGCTACTCCATCGACGCGCAAATGACGTCCGTGCTTGCGATGACCGCGTTAAACAACGCCGTGCTACGCCGCGGTGACGTCGCGGGCTGCCTCCTACACACCGACCGTGGGTCCCAGTTTCGAAGCCGGAAACTACAGCGCCCCATCGAGCCAGTCATGGCATGGCCGGCTCGATGGGGCGCGTGGGAGCTGCAGGCGACAACGCGGCGATGGAATCGTTCTTTAGTCTGCTCAAGAAGAACGTTCTGAACCGAAAGACCTGATCGACTCGGGACGAGCTCCGGTCAGCGATCGTGACCTGGATCGAGCGCGCTTACCACCGACGTCGCATACAGGCCCGGTTAGGGCGTTTGACGCCGATCGAGTACGAGGCCATCATGAACAAACAGGTCGCACTCGCGGCCTGACCAGATTATCACCTAAACGTGCATCAGACCCGACTTCGCGACTGAAACGGTCAAGGGACTCACACAGAAGGCCGCGCAGGGTGGCACCACAAATCGAGCACCGATCGGCTATATCAATATCGGTGTGCGCAACGAGTTCGGTCGAGAAAACCGCACCGTGAAAGTAGATGAAGAGCGGGTACCTCCATATCACCTGGGCGTTCCAGGTGTACGCCTCAGGCCGTTGGACATTGGCCCAGATTCACCGTGAGCTGATCGCCCGTGGACTCACGACTCTACCGACACCAAAACGCCCATCGAAACCGATCGCGATCTCGACGCTGCACCGACTGCTGACGAACCCGTATTCCAAGGGAGACGTGACCTTCAAAGGGGCAACCTACAAGGGCACACACGAGCCGATTGTGCCGAAAAAGGTCTGGTACCAAGTTCAAGCGTTGCTCGATTCACGCAAGTCAGCTGCCGACGCGACCCAGGTGCATGAGCACTATCTGAAGGGCACCGTGTACTGCGGGCAGTGCGGCGAGCGGCTGATCATCACAAACGCGAAGAACCGGCACGGCAACGTCTATCCGTACTTCGTGTGCTCAGGTCGGCACTCCGGTAGGACTGAGTGCACCCGGCAGGCGATGCTTATCGAAGATGTTGAAGGGCTCATCGAAAATTACTACGAGATGATCGAGGTATCACCCGGAATGAGGCAAGACCTCGCCGGGAAAATTCACGCCGACTTCGACCAGCTTATGGCCAACGAAGCAAAGGAACTCTCACGTCTTACAACTGAGCGAGACCGGCTCGATGACGAACGCATGAAACTGCTGCAAGCACACTACGCGGGGGCGGTTCCGATTGACTTGCTCAAGATAGAACAAGACCGCATCGCCAACCAGATTGGCGACATCCAGCACCGGCTCGAAGCACACCACGACGAATACGCTTCAGCTCGCGCACATCTCGACGATTCACTCGGGCTACTCGCCAACATCGTCGGCATCTACCAACGAGCCGACGACGCGAACCGGCGTCTGTGCAACCAAGCGTTCTTCCACCGGATCTTCATCGAAGAAGAGGGCTACACCCATGTCGAATACGAGCGCCCATACGGCGCGCTCTGCAACACCGAGGAAAGATCAACGCCCTGAACTGGGCGGCAGAAGCGAAAAAGAGGGGAGAGGCTCAAACCGGACAAAGAGTGGAGACTCTTGTCGAGGGTTGAACCTCTCCCATTTGGGGTGGACAACGGGACTTGAACCCGCGACCACCGGCACCACAAGCCGGTGCTCTACCAACTGAGCTATGCCCACCATGCTGTCCCGGTGCAGTGCACCTGGCAACCTGATAACTATAACCCACGCCGCCCTACCCTTGTCTAATTGGTGGCTGCGCTCGGGAATGTCGCGCGTAATTCCGCCGGTTTTGGTGCTGAGTGCTGATGCTTGGCGAGGGGCGCGTGCCCGTGCCTCGCAGTGCGCAATGTGTCGTCATGGCGCTTTCATGGCATCTTCTCGGCGGTATGCTGGGGGAGTGGGCGAACCAAGCGTCGCCACGACGTTACGTCGATTGCCATGGCGGCTCGATGTCGCGTCATGTATGCCTTGGCGGCGTGAAGTTGTCAGGGTGTCCGGCATTGCCATGACGGCACATCAAAGGAGGAGTGTTCAGTGACACGCACCATCAACCTTGCAGTAATTCCCGGTGACGGAATTGGTCAGGAAGTTACTGCGCAGGCAAACCGAGTACTCGACGCAGTGCTCGCAGGCAGCGATGTCGCTCTGAACCGCACCGAGTTCAAGCTTGGCGCAGAGCGCTTCCTTGAGACGGGCGAGACCCTTCCCGCAGCTGAGCAGGCCGCCATTGCCGAGAATGACGTCATTCTGTTCGGTGCTGTTGGCGGCGCTCCTGGTGATCCGCGCCTCGCGAATGCAAACATCGAACGCGGTCTTCTCCTGAAGCTTCGCTTTGACTTTGACCACTACGCAAACGTGCGTCCCTGCACGCTCTTCCCCGGCGTTGACTCGTCGCTGAAGGAGCCGGGCGAGGTTGACTTCGTTGTCGTGCGCGAGGGTACCGAGGGTCCCTACGTTGGTAACGGCGGTCGTCTCCGCGAAGGCACCGTGCACGAGGTAGCTACCGAGGTTTCGGTGAACACCGCGTTTGGTGTCGAGCGCATCGTGCGTCACGCATTCCAGGTTGCCGCTTCGCGTGAACGCAAGAAGCTCACCTGGGTGCACAAGACCAACGTGCTCGTGCACGCTGGCGCAATCTGGCAGCGCGTCGTCAAGACCGTTGCTGCGGAATACCCCGAGATCGCGGTCGACTACATGCACGTTGACGCAGCAACGATCCACATGGTTCAGAACCCGTCGCGCTTCGACGTGATTGTGACTGATAACCTGTTCGGAGATATCCTCACTGATTTGGCCGGCGCTATCGGCGGCGGCATCGGCCTCGCAGCCAGCGGCAACATCAATCCCGATGGCACGTTCCCGAGCATGTTCGAGCCCGTCCACGGCTCTGCACCCGATATTGCGGGTCAGCAGATCGCGGATCCCACGGCGGCCATCCTGTCCGTGGCACTGATGCTCGATCACCTCTCGCTCGCAGACGAAGCTGCACGCGTTCGCGCGGCAGTTCGTGCGGACCTCGCAGGCCGCGGCGACGCAGCACGTTCGACCACTGAGGTCGGCGACGCTGTGATTGCCCAGCTTCCTGCGCGAGCATAATCTCACCACCCACTTTTTCACCGCGCCATTGGCGCGAGAAAGCTGACGTCATGACTGACCTCACCTTCACCCTTTCGGAGGCGGTACGCCTCCCCGCTGCCGAGCGCGAAGCGATCCTCGCAAACCCCGGCTTTGGTAACTACTTCACCGATCACATGGTCTCCATCTCGTGGAGCCGTGAAGAGGGGTGGCACGATGCGGCGGTCCTGCCTTACGGTCCGCTCGCGATTGATCCGGGTTCGTCGGTCCTGCACTACGGTCAGGAGATTTTCGAGGGCCTGAAGGCATACCGCCGCGAAGACGGCTCGATCGTCAGCTTCCGCCCCGTTGAGAACGCACGTCGTCTCAACGAGTCGGCTGCGCGACTGGCGCTGCCTGAGCTCCCCGAAGAGCTCTTCGTTGAGGCTTGCCGCCAGCTCGTGCAGATTGACGCTGACTGGGTACCCGGTGGCGAGGACCAGAGCCTCTACCTCCGTCCGTTCATGATCGCTGACGAGAGCTTCCTCGGTGTTCGTGCGGCTGAGAAGGCACGCTTCCTCGTGATCGCGTGCCCCTCCGGCGCATACTTCACCGGTGGCGTGAAGCCCGTTTCGATCTGGCTGTCGCAGGGTCTGTCGCGCGCAGGCAGCGGCGGAACCGGCGCTGCAAAGTGCGGCGGCAACTACGCAGCATCGCTGCTTCCGCAGCAGGTTGCAGCTGAGAACGGCTGTCAGCAGGTGCTCTTCACCGACGCCCAGGAGGAGGGCCGCATCGACGAGCTCGGCGGCATGAACCTCTTCCTCGTACGCGCTGACGGCACGCTGCTCACCCCTGAGTTGAATGGCAACATTCTGCCCGGCATCACCCGTCGTAGCCTCATCGAGCTCGCAGAAGCTCGCGGCCACAAGGTCGAGGAGCGCGCGGTGACCGTCGCCGAATGGCGCGCAGGCGCAGCTGACGGCAGCATCGTCGAGGCGTTCGCGTGTGGCACCGCTGCTGTGATCACCCCGATCGGCAAGCTCAAGGCACCCGAGTTCGAGATCGATTTCGGTGAGAACGCTCCTGGCGCGCTCACCATGTCGCTTCGCGAAGAGCTCACTGGCATCCAGACTGGTGCCGTTGCAGACAGCCACAATTGGCTGACTGAGTTCGTCCCAGCACCTTAATTTCACGGCATCGGAGAGGCCGATCGCATGAAGGTCGCACGCTATGAGTACGAGGGAGAGATCTCCTTTGGTATCCTCGACCAGGCAGAGTCTGGCGACGGCATAGAGATCGTTGAGCTGTCTTCCGATCCGATGATGGCTGAGTACGACACGACCGGACGGCGCATCCCGTTCGCTGACGTGCGTCTGCTGGCTCCCGTGATTCCGCGTTCGAAAGTGGTGTGCGTTGGCAAGAACTATGCCGACCACGTTGCCGAGATGGCGGAACTCACGGGACCAGCTCCCACGCCCGATGCACCCTTGCTGTTCCTGAAGCCGAACACCTCAGTGATTGGCCCTGGCGACCCGATCCTCCTGCCTTCGATCTCGAAGCGCGTGGAGCACGAGGGCGAGCTCGCAATCATCATTGGTGCGGTCGCAAAGAACGTCACCGAAGAAGAAGCGCTCTCGGTGGTCTTCGGATTCACCTGCGCGAATGATGTCACGGCGCGCGACATTCAGATCGCCGATGGTCAGTGGATGCGTGGCAAGAGCTTTGACACGTTCTGCCCGATCGGCCCGGTCGTCGAGACCGATCCCGACCTCGCAGACGCGCTCATTACGACCCGCGTGAACGGTGAGCTTCGCCAGGAGGGTCGCACCTCGCAGCTGATCTTCGATGTGGCGCGGATCGTCTCCTACGCATCGCAGGCCTTCACGCTGTTGCCGGGCGACATCATCCTGACGGGTACGCCAGCCGGTGTTGGCCCGATCGTCGAGGGTGACACCGTTGAGGTGCACATCGAGGGCATCGGCACGCTGCGAAACCCCGTGCGCGCCGCCTAACTTCCTGTCGCGTTTCGACGCTCCCAAGTTGAGATGCGACAATAGTGGGTAATGGATCCCAACAAGCTCAATCACGGCACGGCTGCGGACGAACCGAAGTTCACCAAGACGCGCCCTCGTTCCGGTGACGCTGCGCCGCGCGCGCAGGTTCGCCCGAAGACTGAGGGCTGGAAGCAGCTCACCTCGGCCGATGGCCGCCCGACCCTGCAGTTCGCTTCGCCGCGCGTGAAGCAGCCTGACACGCACCTCGCAGATATGACCCTCGCTGAGCGCGAGGCGAAGATCGTCGAGCTTGGCCTGCCCAAGTTCCGTGCGAAGCAGATCTCGAAGCACTACTTCGAGCATCACACGACCGATCCCGAGCAGATGACTGATCTGCCGAAGGACCGTCGTGACGAGGTTGCTGCAGCATTCTTCCCGCCGCTGCTCACCGAGGTGAAGCGCCTCGTGACCGATGACGGCGACACGATCAAGTTCCTCTGGCGTCTCTTTGACGGTGCGCTCGTCGAGTCGGTGCTCATGCGCTATCCGGGCCGCATCACGCTGTGCGTGTCGAGCCAGTGTGGCTGCGGCATGAACTGCCCGTTCTGCGCGACCGGCCAGGCGGGCCTGACCCGCAATATGTCGACCGCTGAGATTCTCGATCAGGTCGTGCAGGCGAACCGCGTGATCGCTGAGGGCGGTCTCGGCCGCAAGCGTCGTGCCGGTAACGGTGCTGAAGCTGAGCGCGTGAACAACATCGTGTTCATGGGTATGGGTGAGCCCCTTGCGAACTACAAGCGCGTCATGAACGCCGTACACCGCATGGTGGCGCCGTCGCCTGAGGGCCTCGGCATGAGCGCGCGCGGCATCACGGTGTCGACCGTTGGTCTCGCGCCCGCGATCCGCAAGCTCGCTGATGAGGACCTCCCCATCACCTTCGCGCTGTCGCTGCACGCGCCTGACGATCAGCTTCGCGACGACCTTATCCCGGTGAACAGCCGCTGGAAGGTCGACGAGGTGCTTGACGCCGCGTACCACTACTACGAGAAGACCGGTCGCCGCGTCTCCATCGAGTACGCACTCATCAAGGACATGAACGACCACGCATGGCGCGCCGATCTGCTCGCAGATCGTCTGAACCAGCGCGGCCGTGGCTGGGTGCACGTCAACCCGATCCCGCTCAACCCGACCCCGGGTTCGATCTGGACCTCGTCGACGAAGCCCGTCACGCGCGAGTTTGTCGACCGCCTGAATGCTGCAGGCATTCCGACGACCCTCCGCGATACGCGCGGCAAGGAGATCGACGGCGCATGCGGTCAGCTGGTTGCGACCCAGCAGGACAAGGACGATGCGGCTGCGGCAGTCGCCGAATCTGCAGCGCCCGAGATTATCGAGGTTCCCGCAGCCGACTAGTCGCGCAGCGCCTCCGCAAGCATCGAAACGTCCGCATCGGAGTTCCAGACATGGAACGCGATGCGGGCGTTTCCTGCTCTTCCAGACGCGGTGATGCCAGCGGCCTGCATACGCGCGAGGTCGCAACCATCGGGATCCGCCCACGTCACAATCGCCGAATCACCTGGCTCGAGACCGAGCTCGGCGCGTGCCGCATTTGCGAGTGTCAGGACATGGGCGCGGATCGCGCCAGCGTCATGCCCCGCAAAGTATTCGAGCGCACGTTCGGTTCCGGTGACCGCTGGCCACACTGGTGACAGGTCGAAGCGGCGCGCGGTCTCCGACAGGGGAGTGTGGCCAGCGTAGGTGGCGGTCCACGGGTCGTCAGCGGAACACCAGCCTGCCGCGACCGGGGTGGCATCGCGCATGAGCTCGCTGCGGACGGTCATGAATGCCGTCCCGCGCGGCGCGCACAGCCACTTGTAGGCGTGGCAGACGGTGTAGTCGAAAGTTTCGGCGCCGATGGGCAGCCAGCCGAGCGACTGAGTGAGGTCGACGCACGTGCGCGCGCCGTGAGCTGCGGCGGCAGCACTGATGGCTGCGTGATCCGCCACCTCGCCCGTTGCCGATTGCACAAGTGAGAACGCGACGAGCGCGGTTTCCGGGCGAACCGCAGCGGCAAGCTCTGCGAGCGGGGCATAACGGACGGTGACTCCGCGATCCGCCAGCTGTTCGAACGGGTGCGTGAGCGAGGAGAAATCGCCGGCAGCGCACAAGACCTCGGCGTCATCGGGGACGGCGGTCGCGATGACGGAGACGAGCTGTGAGGTTTGCGAGCCGATCGCAACCTCATCGGGGGAGACCCCAGCGATCCGCGCGAACAATGCACGGCTGCGTTCGAGGGATTCCCCAAGCGCGAAAGCGTCAAGATCTCCGCGCGCCCAATCCGTAATGAAATCACGCATGGCGGTTGTAGTGGCGTGCGTCGGCACGCCCACGGTGCACGCGGAGAGATAGCCGGGTGCTGCGTCGAAATCGTCACTGAATGCGGTGCTCATGGTGCCACGATACGGCCGCGCGTGAAATAAGAAAACTGAATGTTTCTTATCAAACCCTTCCAGTGGGGTTATGATGTGCGTGTGAATACGCAGCGCATTACCGGAGACCCGCTCGGCACGATCGATTCGACCGAGCTTCGTATCTTGCACACGCTCGCGGTGACGGGATCGCTCACCTCGACGGCAGGTGTGCTGGGGCTCAGCCAACCTGCCATCAGTCAGCGCATCAAGCGCGTGGAGACGCGCCTCGCTGTGCCGCTCATTGAGCGCTCCGGGCGCGGTATTCGCCTGACGAATGCGGGTCAGATCCTTGCGGAGCACGGCCGCACGGTGGTTGCCGAGATCGACGCCGCCCTCGCAGCAATCGATGATCTTCGCGGCGAACGTGCTGGCACGCTCCGACTCGTCGGTTTCCCTTCGTCGTCTGCAACGATCGTGCCCGAGCTCATGCGCAAGCTGGCTATCGAGGCGCCCGATGTCTCGCTCCAGTACCGCGAGGCGGAGCCGCCCGAGGCTGCCGCGATGCTGCGCGACGGTGAAGTCGATTGCGCGCTGATCTTTGACTACGAGGGCGCAGTTGGTCTGCCGGCAGGCAGCGCGTTCCTTCCGATGTGGCGGGAAGACGTGTACCTCGTCGTCTCAGACCGCCACAACGTTCCAGAGAGCGGATCGGCCGACCTTGCCGACTACGCATCGGAGCACTGGATCGCCGGTTGTGAAAAGTGCCGTGGCCATTTGCTCGCTGCCGCTGCCGATCATGGATTCGAGCCCGACATTATTCAGGAGACCGACAACGTCCCTGCAATGCTCGCGATGGCGGCTGCCGGTGGTGCCGTCGTGCTCGTCGCTGGCCTCGCGCTCGCTGCTGCGCCTTCGCTCCCTGAGGGGGCCGTAGCGCTGACGCTCGATCCGCCGCGCTACCGCCGCATCGGTCTCGTATCGATGGCGACCGCGAACGAAAGCCCCCAGGTGCGCCTGGCGAAGCGCCTGCTCGCGCAGGTCGATGGCTCGCCGTGGGGCATCCTGCCGGTGAGCGGTGATGTGCAGTGAGCACGCTGGAGATTCGCCGCACGATTCAGCGGCGCACGGTGGCGATCCTCGCGATCGCTACCATCCTGGGAGGCCTCGGCATCGGGGCCTCCTTCTCAGCCGGCGCGCTCCTCATCGCCGACATCACCGGGAACCCGGCAATCTCTGGCCTCGCGTCAACGCTGAGCACTGCCGGTGCTGCTGCGGCTGGTATCCCGCTTGCTCGCCTTGCCATGCGCAAGGGGCGGCGGATCGCCCTCGCCACCGGCAATCTCATCGCCCTCTGCGGTGCGATCATCGTCATTCTGGCTGCTGCACTGCCTGCGGCCAGCTTGCTGTTCGTTGGGCTCATGCTGCTCGGGGTTGGATCTGCGGTGCAGCTGCAGTCTCGATTCGCCGCTGCCGACCTTGCAACCGCGAAGACGCGCTCACGCGATCTTTCGCTCGTGGTGTGGTCAATCACGATCGGCGCGGTGACCGGGCCGAACCTGCTCGCACCGGGTGCTTGGCTTGGCGAACGCGTTGGAATCCCTGAGCTCAGCGGTGTCTTTGTGTTCGCTGCGGTCGCACAGCTGCTCGCCGGGCTCGTGGTGTGGATCATGCTGCGGCCTGATCCACTGCTCACCGCGCAGGCAGCGGTTGTGGCCACCGGCGTCGATACCGGCGCGACGGTGCTGCCGACGGCCGCGTTGCGGCGTGAGGCGTCGATCCGCCAGTTTGCTGTGATCATCGCGATCGCGATGGCGCACGCGACCATGGTGGGCCTCATGGCTATGACGCCGCTGCATCTGCGCGATCATGGGGCCTCAGTGACGTTCATTGGCTTCACGATTAGCCTGCACATTGCTGGCATGTACGCGCTGTCGCCGCTCGCCGGCTTGCTTGCGGGCAAGATTGGCGCGCGACCGGTGATGGTGCTGGGGTTTGTGATCCTCGGCATCTCAGCGGTGGGAACCGCGACCGCAGGTGAGAACGCAACCCTCATTCAGGTCGCCCTGACGCTCGTGGGACTCGGTTGGTGTGCGGTGACGGTTGCGGGCGCTTCGTTGCTCACAGAGCTGACTCCGAATGCGATTCGTCCGAAACGTCAGGGGCAGTCCGACACGATCATGAATATCGCTGGCGCCGCATTTGGTGCGGTGTCGGGATTGTTCTTCTCTGCTGGTGGATTCCCGCTCCTTTCGATCATCGCTGGTGCGCTCATGGTCGTCGGCGTGATGGCAACGATTCGCTCCGGTTCGGCGGTCGGAAAAGCAAGCAACCACCGCGCGCCTGTGGAGTAACGCCCCACTTCTGCTAAACGGGTCTAGAATGGTGGTGATGTCTCACAGCGATGCACCCCAGTTCTCGCAGGCCACCGGCACTGATGTCCGTGTGCGCTTCTGCCCATCTCCGACCGGAACGCCGCACGTCGGCATGGTTCGTACTGCCCTGTTTAACTGGGCATACGCGCGCCACACCGGCGGCAAGTTCGTCTTCCGTATCGAAGACACCGATGCTGCGCGCGATAGCGAAGAAAGCTACGCGCAGATCCTCGACTCCCTGCGTTGGCTCGGTCTTGACTGGGACGAGGGAATCGACGCAGGCGGCGACCACGGTCCGTACCGTCAGTCGCAGCGCGGTGAGATCTACCAGGGCATCATCGAGCAGCTCCGCGAGGGCGGCTATCTGTACGAGAGCTACTCGACTGCAGAAGAGATCGACGCTCGCAACATCGCAGCCGGTCGCCCCAAGCAGCTCGGTTACGACAACTACGACCGTGACCTGACGGACGAGCAGATTGCTGCGTTCCGTGCAGAGGGTCGTCAGCCGGCACTGCGCTTCCGCGTACCCGACACCGATCTGTCGTTCGACGACCTCGTTCGTGGCGACGTGACGTTCCCCGCTGGCTCAACCATCGACTTCGTCGTGGTGCGCCCGAACGGTGCTCCGCTCTACACACTCGTGAACCCCGTCGATGACGCGCTCATGGGCATCACCCACGTGCTTCGTGGCGAAGACCTGCTCTCGTCGACCCCGCGCCAGATCGCGCTGCACAGTGCGCTTGTTGAGCTTGGCCTTGAGCCCGCTATCCCGCGTTTCGGTCACCTGCCGTACGTCATGGGCGAGGGCAATAAGAAGCTGTCGAAGCGTGACCCTGAGTCGAACCTGCTGCTCCACCGCGAGCGCGGTTTCATTCCCGAGGGTCTCATCAACTACCTGTCGCTCCTCGGCTGGTCGTTCTCGGCAGACCGCGACGTCTTCACCCGCGACGAGATGGTCGAAGCATTCGACATCGTCAACGTGAACCCGAACCCGGCTCGCTTCGACCAGAAGAAGGCTGACTCGATCAACGCAGACCACATCCGTCTGCTCACCGAAGATGACTTCTTCGACCGCATCGTGCCGTACCTCATCGCAGGTGGCGCACTGCCCGTCGAGCCGAGCGCAGAGAAGCTCGACATTGTGCGTCGCGCAGTGCCCCTCGTGCAGAGCCGTATCGTCGTGCTCTCCGAGGTCGTCGGCATGCTTGGCTTCCTCTTCACGACCGCAGCTCAGCTGCAGTACGACGAAGATGGCCTGAAGTCGCTGCGCGCTGATTCGCCGCAGGCACTTTCTGCAGGTGCGGCAGCGCTCTCAGCTATCGCTGAGGCTGACTGGAACACCGAGAACATTCAGAACGCTCTGCAGGACGCACTGACCGACCCCGAAAAGGGTCTCGGCCTCAAGCCCCGCGTTGCATTCGGCGCGCTCCGTGTCGCAGCTTCGGGCCGCCGCGTTTCGCCGCCGCTCTTCGAGTCGTTCGAGCTCCTCGGCAAGGACGAGACGCTTGCGCGTCTCGAGCGCCTGCTCGATCACCTCGCACAGAACGCAGAACCCAAGGAGTAACGCATGGCTGGGGTCGTCGAACCCGCACCGCAGATCGATGATTCGAAGCCGTTTGGCGTCGTCATCATTGGTGGTGGTCCCGCCGGACTTTCTGCAGGCCTGCAGCTCGTCCGCGCGAACCGCCGAATTGCGATCATCGATAGTAACCGACCCCGCCACGCTGCAACCTTGCAGTCGCATGGGTTCCTCACCCGAGACGGCGCATCTCCACTCGAGCTGCGCCGCCTCGGCCGTGAGGAGTTCGAGGCGTACCCCACCGCGCGTTTCGCGCAGGCGGTCACCCACTCGGTTGAGCGGCTGAGCGAGGCTGACGCTATTGCTGTCGGCTTCCCCGACGGCATTGGCTTCCGCGTGCAGGCCAAGGGTGTGCGCGGTGCAGCCGACGTCGAGTTCATCACTCGTCGCGTGCTCGTCACTGCTGGCCTGACCGAAGAGCTACCGAAGTTCCCGATGGTGCGCGCCTACTACGGCACCGCACTGCACTCGTGTGTCGAGTGTGACGGCTTCGAGAAGTCCGACCGCCCGCTCGTGCTCATTGGCGAAACCAGTGACCTGTTTGCGCGTGCGCTGCTGATTAGTCGCTTCAGCTCTGACCTGATCGTGTTCACCAACGGTGCAGACACGATCCGCCCAGAACAAGAAGCGCAGCTCGCAGCGATCGGCATTCGCGTCGAACGTCGGGAGATTGCCGACATTGTTGGCGAAAAGGCTGACATGACCGGCGTCCGCCTGGTCGATGGCGAGGTTATCCCGCGCGTAGGCGGTTTCCTTCGCCCGCGCTGGCACGCACCCATCGAATTCCTCGGCGACCTCGACCTTGATCGTGACGATTGGGGCCTCGTGCGGGTCAATGACAAGGGCGAAACCTCGCAGCGCGGCGTCTTCGCCGCGGGCGACATCGTGCCGCCCGGCCCCCAGCAGCTCATTATCGCGGCCGGCAACGGTGCGCGAGTGGCAGCGAAGCTGAACATGGACATGATCCGCGGTGCACTCGGTGTGGGCGTGATCGATGAGTAACTTGGACGTGACTGTGGCTCTCGAAGACACCACCGGCGAGGCCGAAAAGTATGTAACGCCCGGTGCGCGAGCGGCATCCGCAGGCGCCCGATACGCGACGATCTCGGCCGCATTCGTGGGTATTTTGCTGATCTCGAACGTGGTCGCCGTCAAGCCGATCACATTTGGCGAGATCTCATTCGGCGCGTTCTCGCTGCCGATGATCTTTGACGGGGGAGTGTTCCTCTTCCCGCTCGCGTACATCTTGGGCGATGTGCTGGCTGAGGTCTATGGACTGAAGGCCGCTCGCCGCGCAATCTTCACCGCGTTCGCGCTCGCAGTGGTCGCCTCGCTCACGATTCTGCTCGTGCAGATCTCGCCGCCGGCAGACGGCTGGGAGAACCAGGAGGCCTTTGCGGCCGTCCTCGGTTTCGTGCCGCGCATTGTTGCCGCAAGCCTGGTGGCCTTCCTCATCGGCCAACTCCTCAACGCGTGGGTACTCGACAAGATGCGCCAGCGCACCGCTGGCCGCTACCTGCGTACCCGCCTCATTGTGTCGACGATGGCCGGGCAGCTGCTCGATACGGTCGTGTTCTGCACGATCGCGTTCGCCGGCATCATCACCGGCGTTGACTTCGTCATGTACATCGTGCTCGGCTATGTCGTGAAGGTTCTGGCCGAGGTCGTGCTGTTGCCAGTCACGACGCGCATCATCAGCGCAGTACGTCGCGCTGAGACCGCACAGATCAAGTAGCGCGGATCGCGGCGCACGCGCCGCCCGCTACAATGAAAGCGGTGGCGAGTCTGGAATCCCAGACTCGCCACCGCTTTCGTGTGTGCGTCGCAGCGTTTCCGTGAGGTCGCCTGACCCGCGTTAGTCCTGCTTTGCCTTCTTGGGGTAGAGGCGGCCGAGGGTCTCGTCGCGGAACTCAGCAAACGTGCCGTCAATCATCGACTCGCGGATCTGATCCACCAATCGCACAATGAATCGCTCGTTGTGAATGGTCGCGAGCGTCGAAGACACCATCTCCTTCGCCTTGAAGAGGTGATGCAGGTATGCGCCGGTGTAGTTCTCGCAGGTGTAGCAATCGCAGTTGTCATCGATCGGACCGAAATTGCGTCGCTGGGTTGCAGCCTTTGCGTTGATGCGACCGCGGCTCGAGTACATCGTGCCGCCACGCGCCTGGCGCGAGGGGGCAACGCAGTCGAACGTATCTGCGCCAGCAGCGACAGCAGCGAAGAGGTCGTCTGGCTCCGAGATGCCGAGCAAGTGGCGCGGCTTGTTCTCGGGAAGCTCATCGGTGACCCAACCACAGATCTCACCGAGCTGGCTCTTCTCGATTGCGCCGCCAATACCGAAGCCATCAAACATCTGGCCCTCGGCATCTGCACCGGTCATCGTTGCGAGACCGCTGGCTGCCTTGCGGCGGAGGTCTTCGTACTGAGCACCCTGGACGACACCAAACAGTGCCTGGTACGGACGATGAGTGCGCTCCTCAGTCTGACGAGCGTGCTCATCGAGGCAGCGAACGGCCCATCGCGCGGTGCGATTCACGGAATCTTCCTGGTACGCGCGGGTGTTCATCAGTGTCGTGAGCTCATCGAACGCAAACATGATGTCGGCGCCGAGCTGGTGCTGAATCTGCATCGAGATCTCAGGGGTGAAACGGTGACGGTCGCCATTGATGAACGACTTGAACGTCACGCCGTCTTCGTCAACGTGCGCGAGACGTTCCTTGTTCTTCGCGATGACCGCGTCAGATTCGTGCAGGTCCTCAGTCATCGAGATGACCTTCTTAAAGCCAACTCCGAGTGACATGACCTGGAACCCGCCGGAGTCCGTGAACGTCGGGCCGTCCCAGTTCATGAACTTGCCCAGGCCGCCAGCCGCATCAACGATGTCGCTGCCCGGCTGCAAGAACAGGTGGTAAGCGTTCGAGAGGACCGCCTGGCCGCCGAGCTCACGCACCGTCGCGGGCAACAGCGACTTCACGGTCGCCTTGGTGCCGACCGGAATGAACGCCGGTGTCTGAATTTCACCGTGCGGGGTGCGGATCGTTCCCGTACGTCCAAGCGGACGGCCATCAGAACCATGCTCGCCATCATTCTCGAGACGATGCTCGACCGTGAAGCCGAAATCGGCGGGCGACGGGGGAGGGTTGAGTGGCTCGTTGGCCGGGACTGAATTGTTCACGGATCCATCTAAGCAGCTTCGCCTGTGGCGTGCGCGCGATGGGTTCCCATGCTTCGCACCGACTGTGCACGGTGCGCGGATCGGTCCAAGCTGGCTTCGTAGGTACGTGCTTCTCTTGATGGTGTGAGTGTGGGAATGTGACACGCCCGTGTTTTGGTCTGGGTTTGCGCTGGGGTGGGGATCGGCGTAATGTAATCCCTTGTCGCCGCAACGCAGCCGGGCAGCATCGCTGGCCTGGTTGATTTCGTTTGCGGTTAACCGAAA
>NZ_JACVMU010000014.1 GCF_014529985.1 Leucobacter sp. cx-42 | reverse complement strand
GAGGGGAGCAACGGTTTGCAATGAGTGCAAGCGTGTTGTTTCCCTTTCACTGTTTTATTGGGGGTTCGTTCCCTGGTTTCTTTTCCTGTTGTAGGGGGAGGGGCTAGGGGGCGGGCCCCCTTTTTTTGTACCCACAACCAGGCACACGCCCACTGACATGAGGTTCACCCGCACCGGGGGACGGATTCTCATGCTCGTGTTATTTGTCCGTCTCAGCGCTTGCTGACGCTCACCGGGTGGCCCGTGCATCCGTCGCATCCTGCAACACGGGCATCTGCCAGGCGCGGGTTCGCTAGACTGGTAAAAATGATCTGACTTACGCCGTGGTATCGGCAGCAGGGGAGCTACGCCTATGGGTGTTATGACGTTCATGCTCTTGGGGTTGGCCCTGGTATCTACCGTCACTCACCTATTGGCTTCTCGCATTCGTTGCCGCGCATTCTATGTGCTTGCCGCAATCATGGCGGTTGTCTTCGCTGTGCTCGCGTCATTCGGCCCCGCCGTGCTGAGCGGCGAGGTGTTCGTTGAGTCCATTCCTTGGGTTCCGCAGCTTGGCCTAGATATTGTTCTCCGGCTGGACACGCTTGGCTGGCTGTTCTCCTTGCTGGTGAGTGGCGCCGGCGCTCTTGTGCTGTTCTACTGCGCCTCGTACTTCGACGATACTGATCTTGGCCAGCCGCGCTTCGCTGCAGTGTTTATGGGCTTTGCGACCTCAATGCTTGGCCTGGTGTTGGCAGACAACCTGTATCTGCTCTTCATTTTCTGGGAAGGGACCACGGTCTTCTCCTTCCTGCTCATCGGTCATGTCTTCCGGCTGCGCACGGCGAACGTCGCGGCACTGCAAGCACTCATGGTCACCACGTTCGGTGGTTTGGCAATGCTCGTGGGCTTCGTGCTGCTCGTGAATTCCGCCGGGACCTCGCTGCTGAGCGAGCTCGTCGCGAATCCGCCATCAGGTGTGCTCGCGACGGTGGCGATCTACCTTGTCGTAGTTGGCGCGCTCACCAAGTCTGCTATTTTCCCCACGCACTTCTGGCTGCCCTCTGCAATGGCAGCACCAACGCCGGTGAGTGCATATCTGCACGCCGCTGCGATGGTGAAGGCAGGCGTCTACCTACTGATCCGCCTGAGTCCTGGCTTCAGCGATGTTCCTGGCCTGCGATGGACGCTCGTCATCCTCGGCGCCATTACGATGCTCAACGGTGGCATTCGTGCGCTTCGCCAGAACGATATCAAGCTCATTGTTGCCCACGGCACGGTCAGCCAGCTCGGACTGCTCGTCATGGTAGTCGGCGTCGGTGATCCGGTCACCACGTTTGCTGCCCTGGTCATGCTCTTTGCGCATGCCGCGGCGAAGGCACCGCTCTTCCTATCTGTTGGCATTATCGACTATGCGACCGGTGTGCGAGATCTTCGCAGGCTCTCTGGGATGTCCAAGCGGTTCCCCGTCCTCGCTGTGGTGAGCGCTGGCGCTGCAGCTTCGATGGCTGGGTTCCCGATTTTCTTCGGATTTGTCGCGAAGGAGTCAGTGTTCACCGAACTCCTCGAGGCAGCGCACCGACAGCCCGTCGCTTGGCTCGCACTCATCGTGGCCTTCGTCGGTAGTCTGCTGACTGTTGCCTACATGATCCGCTTCTTCTGGGGCGCATTCATGACGAAGCCCGGTTGCGCACCGACCCCGGTCACGCACAGGCCGAAGCGGTCCTTCTTCGTCGCCCCGACGGTGTTCGTTTCAATCGCGCTCGTGTTCGGCATCATCGCACCGCTGTTGGATCCCGTGTTCCAACTCGCAGCACCGAACACCCCAGGCGTTGATGTCACTGCGGAACACCTGAGCCTGTGGCACGGATTCACGCCGGCACTGTGGATCTCGCTGGCAGTGATGATCTTCGGTACGCTGCTCTTCTTCCCCGCACGGAAGCTGCAGGCGAAGTTGCCGCCGGCCTCCGAGCGCTGGTCCGCTTCGCACTTCTACTGGTTGATCACCCACTGGCTCGACGCCTTTGCTGTGCGGATGACTGCGATCACGCAGCGCGGTTCTCTTCCGTTCTACCTCGCGGTGATTCTGCTCGTGCTGATCTTCGGCGTCGGCGGAACAGTCCTGGCACTGCGGCCATGGCCGCAGGAGTGGGAACTCGTGTCTTCGCCGGTGCAGATTCCCATCGCGATCATCGTGATTCTTGCGGCGATCTACTCGCTGCGCGCTCGCACTCGTTTTAAGGCTGCGCTGCTCGTCGGCGTGACGGGTTACGGTATGGCCGTGATCTTCGCGCTGCACGGTGCTCCCGATCTTGCGCTGACGCAGTTGCTCGTTGAAACCGTCACGCTCATCGCGTTTGTGCTTGTGATCCGTCGCCTCGCGCCTCGGTTCGGGAATCGAGCGTCGGTGAAGGTGCGTTGGGCTCGCGCTGGCATCGGCATCGGTGTCGGCCTGGTGCTCGGCGCGGTCGCGCTCATTGCGCTTGGCTCGCGAGTGGCGGATCCGATTTCCCTGCAGCTGCCAGATCTTGCCGTGTATGGCGGTCATGGCCACAACGTCGTCAACGTCATGCTGGTCGACATCCGCGGCTGGGACACGCTTGGTGAGCTCTCCGTCGTGCTCGCGGCTGCCACGGGTGTTGCTTCGCTCGTGTTCCTGAGTACGCGCGTCGACACGAAGCCGAAGCTGAGCCGTCGCGAGGCGCGCAGTGCGATCCAGGATCACATGATGCGAGTGATTGATCCGAAGGATCCCGAGCGTCGTCTGAGCTGGCTGCTTTCTGGCCGGATGCTCGATCCGGATCGTCGCTCGATCATTCTCGAGGTCGTGGTGCGCTTGATCTTCCACGCGCTGATCATCCTGTCGATCTATCTGCTCCTCGCAGGCCACAACCTGCCTGGTGGCGGCTTCGCAGGAGGCCTGGTGGCGGGTCTTGCACTCGTTGCACGATACCTCGCCGGCGGTCGGTATGAGCTCCGGGCAACGGTCCCGCTTGATGCTGGTCGCATCCTCGGCACCGGACTTGCGCTTGCGGTCACCATGGCGATTCTGCCGATGTTCTTCGGTCAGGCCGCGCTTGCCTCGGCTTGGGTAGATGTTGATCTTGGCCCATTCGGCACACTGCCATTCGTCACCTCGACCCTCTTCGATGTCGGTGTGTACCTGGTGGTCTTCGGGCTCGTGCTTGACGTGATTCGCAGCCTTGGCGCAGAGATTGACGAGCACGAAGAAGAAGACGAAGAGTTTGGCTTCGATTCTGGCCAAGACTTATCGGACGATGATGCGCCGACCCAAGAAATTCGAACAACCGACACGATCGCAACGGAGGTGAAGACGCGATGACGATGCCACTCATTCTGGTACTCGTGATGGTGGTGCTGTACGCGTGCGGCATTTACCTCATGCTCGACCGTGCGCTCACCCGTCTGCTGCTTGGCTTCCTGATGGTGGGAAATGCGACGAACCTGCTCATTTTCCTCATGTCTGGTTCGTTTGGCAGCGCCCCAATCGCTGACGGCACCGCTGCTGAAGATATGAGTGATCCGCTTCCGCAGGCATTCATTCTCACGGCAATTGTGATCACATTCGGTGTAAGTGCGTTCTTGCTTGCACTGATCTACCGTTCCTGGCGACTTGCCCAGGGTGCACATGACCGCCTGGAAGACGATGAAGAGGATCTCGGTCTTGCTGACGCAGAGATGCTCACGACTGAGGAACTCACAGACGAAGACCTCGAGGACGCACCTGAGTTCGAAGACGAGACGCCAGAGGATTCTGACGGCCGCGATCGATTCGTGACGGGGGAGCGCAACGCATGATTCAGCTTGTTCCGCTCGTTGTCCTCATTCCGCTCGCTGGCGCGGCGCTCGCGTTGGCGTTGCCCGGCCGCCGCCGAATCCAGCAGGGCATCACCCTGCTGGTCCTGACCGCAGTCCTGGTCATTGGCATCGCGTTTATGTTCTTGGTGCACCAGAACGGCACTCTCATTATGCAGGTGGGCGGCTGGGCTGCCCCGTTTGGCATCTCGCTGGTCATCGACAGTGTCTCGGCGATCATGATTGCGGTGTCCGCGGTCGTGCTGCTCGCGGTCTTCCTGTTCTCCATCGGCCAGGGTTTTGCCGACGGTGACGATGAGACACCGGTCTCGATCTACTATCCGACCTATATGGTGCTCGGCGCGGGTGTCTTCAACGCCTTCATCGCCGGTGACCTGTTCAACCTCTTTGTTGGCTTTGAGATTCTGCTCGTCGCCAGCTACGTGTTGATTACGCTTGGTGGCACCGCGCAGCGGATCCGCGCCGGCGTCACCTATGTGGTCGTGTCGCTCGTGTCCTCGACCCTGTTCCTTGCCGCGATCGGTGTCATCTATGGCGCGACCGGCACTGTGAACATGGCCCAGCTCACGGTGCGGATCGCAGAGCTCCCCGATGATGTCCAGCTCGTGCTGAACCTGCTGTTGCTCATTGCGTTCGGCATTAAGGCAGCGGTGTTCCCGCTCGCGTTCTGGCTGCCAGACTCGTACCCGACGGCTCCCGCGCCCGTGACCGCGGTCTTCGCTGGCCTGCTCACCAAGGTGGGCGTGTACGCAATTCTGCGCACGCAGACGCAGCTGTTCCCAGAATCGAGTATCGATCGCCTCCTCATGGTGATCGCCGGACTTACGCTCCTCGTGGGTATTCTCGGCGCGATCTCGCAGCTCGATGTGAAGCGACTCCTCTCCTTCACGCTGATCAGCCACATCGGATACCTCATCTTCGGCATCAGCATGGCGACCGGCCTGGGCTTCGGCGCCACGATTTACTACATGGTCCACCACATCATCGTGCAGACGACGCTGTTCCTTGCGGTGGGTCTGCTGGAACGGCACGGCGGCACGACTTCGCTGTCTGGGCTCGGTGGCGTGCTGCGATCCGCACCCGTGATTGGCGTGCTCTTCTTCATTCCGATGCTGAACCTGGGCGGCATCCCACCGTTCTCCGGCTTCATCGGCAAGATTGGTCTCTTCACCGCGGCCGCGCAGTCCGGCACGGTCGGCGCCTACTGGCTCATCGGCATCGGCACACTGGTGTCGCTCTTGACGTTGTACGCCCTCGCGCGCACGTGGGTGCTGGCGTTCTGGCGCCCCAAGGCACGCAAGGACGCGGATCGCGGCAGCGCAAAGCAGCCCTCGACCGAGGCGATGATTCTGCGTCGCCGCGAGGAGCAGATGTTTGAGCAGCTGCAGGACGCCCCAGATGCGCAGCCTACGCAGGAAGAGAAAGACATTCCGAAGCTCATGACCGGAGCTACAGCTGGCATGGTCGTCGTGAGTATCCTGCTCACCGTGTTTGCCGGCCCGCTCATGGCGTATGCGGAACGTGGTGGTAACGACCTCATGGCACCAAAGGCGATTGTGCAACAGGTGCTGAACGGTGACCCCGCGCTGCCAGGCGGCTCAGGTGAGACCACATCGACCGATGAGGGAGGTGCCCATTGAATTCTGCACAGCGCTCAGCAGAGCGAAACGCGCGTCGCATTGAGTGGCGGATCCGCTTGCACGAGATTCCCCTCATTGTCGGCCTCGTCATCCTCTGGATGATGCTCTGGCGTGAAGTTTCGCTGCTGTCAGCAGTGAGCGGCCTCGTCGTTGCCTTCTTCGCGATGCGAGTGTTCTATTTGCCGCCGGTTGATCTCGCAGGTCGATTCAACGTGTGGTGGGCGATCCGCTATCTGGCGCACTTCTTCTCGCAGCTTGCCATCGCCTCTTGGAACGTGGCATGGCTCGCGGTGAAGCCGGGGCCAGCCCCGAAGACCTCGATCATTGAGGTGCCGCTGCGCACGAGATCTGACTTCATCCTCACGATGGTGGGTTTGACGATTTCACTGATTCCCGGCTCGCTCGTCGTTGAGGTGGATCGGTACCGGTCCACGCTGTATCTCCACGCGATCGATACGCCGACCGGGGTAGAGGTCGCCGCAATGCGTGCAGAAGTTGCGCGAATTGAACGGTTGCTCATCCTCGCGGCAGGGTCGAAGGAAGAAATGGGGAAGGTGCGATGACCACATTCACGATGATCATGCTGATCGCGGTGTGCGCCGGCCTCTCACTCACGGCCATCGCCGCCATCATCCGCATCATGCGCGGTCCGTCAATTCTTGACCGCATGGTCGCGTCTGACGTACTCCTCACCACGGTCATGCTGGCGCTGGGCGTCGACATGGTGGTGCGCGGTCACACGCACACGATCCCGCTCATGATCGTGATTGCCGCAACCGCAACGTTTGCCACGATCGTGGTGGCGAAGTTCGTGCGTCGTAAGGCAGAGCTCGAGACCTCGCAAGCAACCCCGATCGAACCATCGGTTCCCGAAGGAGAAGGCGCTCATGATTGAAGATGTGCTCCACGTCATCTCGATGTGTTGCTTGCTGGTTGCTGCCATCCTTTCGGTGGCGGCGGGCATCGGCTTGTTGCGCTTCCCTGATGTCCTGAGCCGGCTGCACGCTGCGACGAAACCGCAGATCTTTGGCTTGCTCCTCGTGATTCTCGCAATCGCTCTTGAACAGCAGTCGTTCATGACCCTGTTTGCCTTGGTGCCGGTCTTCATCTTCCAATCACTCACGGCGCCCGTTGCCGCGCACATGGTGGGTCGCGCGGCGTACCGCACCGGCGAGCTCGACGATGAGAGCCTCGTGCTTGACGAGCTCGAACCCGCCATTGAACGCGCAAACGCCGAGGCATAACCAGCACCGGTTCTGCCTCGGCGTTTGCCGTGACGCGTATGGTTACGCGTCTACCAAATACCTGCTGTAAGCAGGAAGCGTCAGGAACGTTGGGAAGTCGTCGCCGAGCGATACCTCTGCGAAGAGTTCTGCCGCATCGTCATAGCGATCACCATCGAACCGGGTGAAGCCCGCAACCGCTTCGTCAAGGAGCTCCTGGACCCACGCGCGGGTGATGCGAGTACCCTCTGCGGTGGTCTGATCCTGGTGGATCCACTGCCAGATCTGCGAGCGGCTGATCTCAGCCGTCGCGGCGTCCTCCATGAGGTTGTCGATGGCGACAGCACCCAGGCCACGCAGCCAGGCCTCGATGTAGCGGATGCCGATCGACACGTTTTCGCGAACCCCGGCTTCGGTAACGTCGCGTCCGATGTGGACGTCGAGCAGCTGTGCGGCGGTGACCTCAACGTCATCGCGCTGTCGATCTACCTGGTTCGGGCGATGGCCGAGCACCGCGTCGAACTCTGCGCGCGCAACCGGGATGAGGTCTGGGTGCGCCACCCAGGTGCCATCGAAGCCATCGGTGGCTTCGCGGCGCTTGTCGGCTGTGACCTTCTCCTCTGCACGTGCAGTGACCTCTGGGTCGCGACGGTTCGGGATGAACGCGCTCATGCCGCCGATGGCGTGTGCGCCGCGCTTGTGGCACGTCTTCACCAGCAGTTCCGTGTAGGCCCGCATGAATGGCACCGTCATGGTGACCTCGCTGCGGTCGGGGAGTACGAAGCGTGCGCCGCGGCCACGATAGTTCTTGATGATGGAGAAGATGTAGTCCCAGCGGCCGGCGTTGAGACCAGCGATGTGGTCGCGCATGACGTAGAGGATTTCTTCCATTTCGAACGCTGCGGGCAGGGTCTCGATCAGCACAGTTGCGCGGATCGTGCCGTGCGCGAGACCGAGCATTTCTTCCGTGTAGGTGAAGATGTCATCCCACAGCTTTGCTTCTTCACTCGATTCGAGCTTGGCAATGTAGAAGTACGGGCCGCGGCCGCGAGCGACGAGCTCGCGCGCGTTGTGGAAAGCATAGAGACCGAAGTCGACCAGGCTGCCTGAGGCGGCCCCGGCCTGGCCCTGGGCGTCAACGAAGCGCATGTGCTTCTCAACCAGGTGCCAGCCGCGGGGGCGCATCACGATTGTCGGAGTCTGCTCAGCGGTCACTCGGTACTGCTTGCCCTCGGGGCTCGTGTACTCGAGCTGTTCGCGGATCACGTCGTAGAGCGAAAGCTGACCACCGATGACGTTGTGCCAGGTCGGACTCGTGGCGTCTTCCTGATCTGCCAGCCACACCTTGGCGCCGGAGTTCATCGCGTTGATCGTCATCTTGGGGTCGGTCGGACCCGTGATCTCGACGCGGCGATCTTCCAGACCAGGACCTGCGCCCGCGACCTGCCAGCTCGGATCCTCGCGGATGAGCTGGGTGTCCGCACGGAACTTCGGGTCGCGGCCGTTGCCGATCTCGTAGCGTCGGCGCTGGCGGTCTGCGAGGCGTTCGTGGCGGGTGGTCGCGAACTTCTCGTGGAGGGCAGTGACGAACTCGAGTGCCTCGGGTGTGAGGATCTCATCGAATCGTGGCTGGGGCCGGCCGAGCACCTCAATGCGGGGGCCGAGGGGAGTGGCGGTGCGCTGCGGCGCGGCCGCCTGCATGGTGGTCATGATCTTTCCGTTCTATGCGTTACGTGTCTGCGTTGCTGAGCAAGCGTGGATTAGTGGAACTGGCCCTCCTCGGTCGAGCCCACGAGTGCGAGGGTCGATGCCGAGGGGTTGAGTGCGGTTGAGATTGCGTCGAAGTAGCCGGTGCCGACCTCGCGCTGGTGCTTGGTTGCGGTGTAGCCGCGAGCTTCGTCAGCGAACTCGCGCTCCTGCAGCTCGACGTACGCCGACATGCCGTTGCGTGCGTAGCCGTGTGCAAGGTCAAACATCGACGAGTTGAGCGAGTGGAAGCCGGCCAGCGTAATGAACTGGAAGGTGTACCCCATTGCGCCAAGCTCACGCTGGAACTTTGCGATGGTTGCATCGTCGAGGTGCTGCTTCCAGTTGAACGAAGGCGAGCAGTTGTACGCGAGCATCTGGTCGGGGAAGTCGGCCTTGACTGCCTCAGCGAACTCGCGAGCGAGCTTGAGGTCGGGGGTACCGGTCTCCATCCAGATAAGGTCTGCGTAGGGTGCGTAGGCCTTCGCGCGAGCGATCGAGGGTGCGAGACCGTTTTCGACCTTGAAGAAGCCTTCCGCGGTGCGCTCGCCGGTGATGAATGGGCGGTCGCGCTCATCGACATCAGAGGTGATGAGCGTTGCTGCCTCCGCATCGGTACGAGCGATGATGAGGCTCGGTACGTCTGCCACGTCGGCAGCGAGGCGAGCTGCGTTCAGGGTACGGATGTGCTGCTGGGTCGGAATGAGGACCTTGCCGCCGAGGTGGCCGCACTTCTTCTCGCTCGCGAGCTGATCTTCCCAGTGAACGCCTGCTGCGCCCGAAGCGATCATCGACTTCATGAGCTCGTAGGCGTTGAGTGGGCCACCAAAGCCTGCCTCCGCGTCAGCGACGATGGGTGCGAGCCAATCCTCAACCGTGTGGATGCCCTCCGAGAACTCGATCTGGTCGGCGCGCAGCAGCGCGTTGTTGATGCGGCGAACGACCTGAGGGACTGAGTTTGCGGGGTAGAGCGACTGGTCGGGGTAGGTCTGGCCCGAGATGTTGGCATCAGCAGCTACCTGCCAACCCGAGAGGTAGATGGCGCGAAGGCCTGCCTTGACCTGCTGAACTGCCTGGTTGCCGGTGAGGGCGCCGAGTGCGTTGGTGTAGTCACCGGTGGCAGACTCCTCGGCAAGCTGCTTCCAGAGTTTCTCTGCGCCACGGCGAGCGAGCGTGTGTTCTTCCTGTACGCGACCGCTGAGCTTCACGACGTCTTCGCCGGTGTAGTCGCGGGTAATGCCCTTCCAACGTGCGTTGGTTGCCCAGTCCTGCTCGAGCTCTACTGCCCTTGCGATGTCGTTCGTCACGATGTGCTCCTTCGGTTAATCCGCTGAAAGTGAGAGGGATTTCTGTGCGGTACCCCCATCTTGCGGGCACTGCACGGGGGGAGTTATCGGTTTTTCCGGGTGAAGAATCGCAGTATTTCTGCTTGCGCAAACTTTCGTGAAGCTGTCACGATGAGGAGAAGCCTTTACGAGAGGAGCTGACAATGCCGTCAGTCACCCCAGACCCTTCAACATCCGAGACAAGCGATGCGCTGGTGCTCGGCCGACGCATTCGCGAACGCCGAATGGAACTCGGCATGACGCTTGATCACCTTGCAAAAAGCGTGGATCGGGCGCCCTCGCAGCTCTCTGCCATTGAGAACGGGAAACGCGAGCCGCATTTGCCGCTGCTGCGAGCCATTGCGGCTGCGCTCGGAGCTTCGCTCGATGAGTTGCTGAGCGACGAGGCGCCGAGCGAGCGGGCTGCGCTGGAGATCGCCGTTGAGCGAGCGCAGCGTGGGCCGGTGTTTCAGGCGCTTGGACTGCAGCCGATCCGCGTCTCAAAGACCGCGAGTGACGAAGTGCTGAAAGCGATTTTGGGACTGCACCAGGAAGTGGAGCGGGTGCACCGTGAGCGGGCTGCCACGCCGGAAGAAGCGCGACGTGCGAACACCGAGTTGCGTGCAGAAATGCGGGCCCTCAACAACTACTACCCAGATCTCGAACGTGTCGCCCGTGAGCTGTTGGAGCGTGTGGGGTACACCGATGGGCCCGTGTCTCAGCGCACGGTCTCCGGGATTGCGGAGCAGCTAGGATTCAGCCTGCACTATGTCTCGGGAATGCCGCACTCGACCAGGTCGGTCATTGATCGCCGCAACGGGCGCATCTACTTGAGTAGTACGCTCCCGTCGCGGGACGCGCGTGCGCCGATCCTGCGGGCGCTCGCGGGCATTGTGTGTGGGCACGAGGAGCCAAAGAGCTACGGAGACTTTCTCCGGCAGCGCGTGGAGTCAAACTATCTCGCTGGGGCAGTCCTGCTGCCTGAACGATCGACACTGCGCACCCTGCAGGAAGCGAAGGCCGCACGCGATATCTCCATGGAAGATCTGCGTGATGCCTATGCGGTGTCGTATGAGATGGCCGCGCACCGCTTCACGAATCTTGCGACCAGTCATTTGGACCTCGAAGTGCACTTCACCAAGGTGCATGAGTCTGGCACCCTGATCAAGGCATACGAAAACGACGGGGTGCGCTTCCCCTCTGACGCGCTCGGCAATCTTGAAGGTGCAATGATCTGTCGTAACTGGACCGCGCGCACGATCTTTGCGCAGCCAGACAGGTTCAACCCTTGGTACCAGTACACGGACATGGCGAGTGGCGGCACCTACTGGTGTACCTCGCGCGTCGAAAAGGCGAAGGAAGGGCTGTACTCGGTCAGCGCCGGCGTGCGGTTTGAAGATGTGAAGTGGTTCCGGGGGAGGGACACCCCGCACCGGACCGCCTCGCAGTGCCCAGACGACCGCTGCTGTCGGATGGCCTCGCCCGAGCTCACCGAAAAGTGGCGCGACCTTGCCTGGCCGGAAGCAGCGACCCCGACCAGCCTGCTCGCCGCGTTGCCGACGGGCGCATTTCCCGGCGTTGACAACCACGAAGTTTTCGCGTTCTTGGAGGCTCACGAGCGTGCAGCAACGAATATTCCGTAATATGTCTGTGATAAATGGTGTTGTGGGGTGCGCCCAGCTACTCGCCTGCGATAGCGTAGAGAGTGCAACGCATCGACGGAGTCCCGCGATGCGAGTTCGAGCCACGAGATCGGAATGGTGAAGCCATGAGCAGCGAAAATCGCCAGCGAGCAGCAGACGACACTGAGGTGCGTGCAACGCAGCAATTCCGAGATGATCTTGGCGCGATGATTCGTGCCCGCGCAACCGACCTGACGGTCGATGAGCGTGAAGCAGTAGAGGCCCTGCCGTCGGGCGCGGCTCTGCTCGTGGTACGTCGCGGTCCCGACCAGGGCGCGCGCTTCCTGCTGGATCAGGCAAGCACTGTCGCTGGCCGTCACCCCGCAGTTGACATCTTCCTTGACGATGTGACTGTTTCACGTCGTCACGCTGAGTTCACTCGCGAAGGCACCACGTTCTCCGTGGCTGACCTCGGTTCACTGAACGGCACCTACTGCGACGGTACCCGCATCGTTGGCGCGCGTGAGCTCGCTGACGGTGACGAGGTGCAGGTCGGTAAGTACCGCTTCACGTTCTTCGCCTCGCGCTTCGACCTTACGGACCTGATCTAGCGTGTCCGTCGCGGTTGCCCGCGAGCAGCCGGAGCGCCTGCTCAGTATTGGGCAGGTGCTTTCGGTGCTTTCAGAGAGCTTTGCGGACCTCACTCCGTCCAAGCTGCGTTTCTTGGAAGAGCAGGGCCTCGTCGCGCCCGAACGCACCAAGTCGGGCTACCGCAAGTTCTCACAAGAGCACATCGAACGCGTTCGGTTGGTGCTGACCCTGCAGCGCGATCATTATCTGCCGCTCAAGGTGATTGCCGACATGCTCGAAGAACTCGATGCCGGTGGTGACCCAGTCATCCCTGGCGCCGCCGAGCGGAGCGTGTCGAGCATGCTTGCCCCGAGCCTGGTGCTCAGCGGCGACGAGCTCTGCCGTAAGGCTGGCACCGACATGCGGTTCCTTGGCCAGGTCATCGCGGCGGGCCTGTTGCCCGCTGCCGAGGTATTCCCGTTCGAGTGCATCGCGCAGCTCACGGCGCTCGTGCGCCTCGCGGAACAGGGTCTTGGCCCGCGCCACCTTCGTGCAATGCGGATCGCGGCAGAACGTGATGCTGAACTCATTGAACGCGGCGTTGCTGCGCGACTGGGAAACGCTGGCGCACATGCGAAGCATGAGGCAGCTCTCGCGCTCGCTGAAGACCTCGAGGCAGTTCGCTCTGGCGTGTTGCGCCGCGCCCTCAACGAGATTTAACGAGACGAAAATTCGCGGGAAATCGCGGGTGAAAACCCGCTGAACCGCGGGTGGGAAATATTGCCGCGTGGCGGTCGTTGCGCGGTGAGAAAAGCAGGGATACCTTTGACTGTGTCCACCCCACCCGAAAGGATCGTCATGGAGCAATCGGAGCCTTCAGTTGAAGGAATGCACTTCAGTTCGCTGGGTGCTGATCTCCTGTTCGATGACGGCCTCCCGAAGCCGAACACCGACGGCGGGTTTAAAGGTGCTGTAGCCGCTCGCGCTGCCGGCATCACCTATCGTCAGCTCGACTACTGGGCACGAACCGGTCTGGTGGAGCCGACGGTACGCAGCGCGAAGGGTTCCGGCTCGCAGCGCCTGTACGGTTTCCGTGACATCCTCGTGCTGAAGCTCGTGAAGCGACTGCTCGATACGGGCATTTCGCTCCAGCAGATTCGTACCGCTGTTGAGCAGCTGCACGAAGCTGGTGTGCATGATCTCTCGCAGACTACGCTGATGAGTGATGGTGCTGGTGTGTACCTCTGCACCTCAAGCGATGAGGTAATTGACCTTGTGAGCCAGGGTCAGGGTGTATTCGGTATTGCAGTGGGGAAGGTGCTTCGCGAGGTCGAGACCACCCTCGTCGATATGGACGACCACCGCGAAAAGGGCGAAGCTGACCCCGTCGACGAGTTGGCAGTTCGCCGCAAGTCACGCCGCAAGATCTCCTAAGTTTCTGCAGCACTGGCAGCTCCTCGCTGCTTCGTAAACTGCAACAGGAAAGCCCCGCACTTCATGTGAGAAGTGCGGGGCTTTCCTGTTGTGCCCGAGGGGCGAGAAGCGTGTGCCTCTAGCCCTCTGCGACAGCGGTCTCAGTTGCACCACGGTGCGGCGCTGCAGGGGCGTCGATCTCTGCGGCGCGCAAGACACGGTCAAGCACCTGGTCGAAGTTCGCAGCCATCTCCTGTGCTGCCTCGCCCGGCCACAGGTGAACGGGCTTCGCCGCGCCCTGAGCCTGCTGGAGCGCAGGGCGCTCGGGAAGCTGGGGGTTCAGTACCAGCGGGCCGAACATCTCGCGCAGCTCGCGGATACGGAACTGGTGCTCCTGCGACTGCGGCTGCGAACGATTGATGAGGACGCCGAGTGGCTGAAGACGCGGGCTCACGCCACGGCGGATCTCTTCGATCGCGCGGAGGGCACGGTCTGCTGCAGCAACAGCGAACAGGCTGGGCTCAGTGACGATGATGACGCGGTCGCTTGCAGCCCACGCGGTGCGGGTCAGTGCGTTCAGCGAGGGGGCCGAGTCGATAAGTACGAGGTCATACTCAGACTCAAGCGACGCGAGCGCCTCCTCAAGCTTCCAAATGTCACGAGTCGACGGGTGCGGCCCGTCAAAGTTGATGGCCGAGGGGCTGCCGACGAGCAGGTCGACCTTGCCTCCCTCGTGCAGACCGTTCCAACCACTTGGCGCAATTGCTGCGCGAACGGTTGCGGGCTTAGGGCTCTCGAGAACGTCAGCGACGTTGGAGAAACCTGCGGGATTTACTGCGAGGCCGGTCGAAACGTCGGACTGGGGGTCGAAGTCGACAACCAGGGTACGCAGACCACGCGAGAACGCAGCAGAAGCCAGGCCAAGGGTCACCGTTGTCTTGCCTACGCCGCCCTTGAGGGAACTCACACTCAATACATGCACGTTGACAGTCTACTTGATCTCGGTGTGAGCGCGATGAAAAGTGGCCCGAATCGCTCTACGCGTAACTCATGGCTTAGCATCGTACGGTGGACTTTCCGTGGTTCACGGGAGGAGCTTACAGCTATGGCGATCCGCGAAATTCGCGTGTTTGGTGATCCGGTGTTGCGTACGGTCTGCACCCCGATCGAGACCATCGACGACGGGGTGCGTGCCATGGTGCAGGACCTTGTGGATACGGTCGCGTTTGACGGCCGTGCCGGCCTTGCGTCGACACAGATTGGCTACACGCAGCGCGCGTTTAGCCTGCACATCGACGGCAAGGTGAGCTACGTGCTAAATCCTGAGCTCTTCGGCCTTGAGGGCGAGCCGGTACCCACGGGCGAGGGGTGCCTCTCGGTTCCTGATCTGTGGTTCGATGTACTCCGGTACCCGCGTGCGTCGGTGCGCGGTATTGACCTCGACGGCAATCCCGTCGTGATTCACGGTGAGGGTCTCATGGCGCAGGCGCTTCAGCACGAGTGCGATCACCTCGACGGCAAGCTGTACATTTCGCGACTCGAACGTGAGACGCGTGGGGAAGCAATGCGCCAGATTCGCACATCAAGCTGGTTCTAATGTCGGATGGGCGATCCGCGCCCATTCCTCATGAACGCACTGCGGGGCGGCACGAGTAAATTCGTGCCGCCCCGCAGTGCGTTGTGCGTGTGGATCTGTGACTAGGGTTCGTAGATCGCGTTGATCTCATCAGCGAAGTCGCGCAGGATCGCATCACGCTTGATACTGAGCTTCGGCGTGATGTGGCCATTTGCCTCGGTGAAGACCATAGGGAGAATCGTGAATTTGCGGATCGATTCAGCGCGCGAAACGTAGAGGTTTGCGCGATCAACCGCGTTCTGGATCTCCGCGCGAACCTTCGGGTTGCGGGCAGCCTCGGCAAGCGACATATTCGCGTCTTCACCATTGTTGGCGAGCCAGGCAGGAAGCATCTCAGGGTCGAGGGATACGAGCGCTGCAATGAACGGGCGCTGATCGCCAACGACGACGACCTCACCGACGACGGTGTTGCTGCGGATCGGGTCCTCGAGCGCTGCGGGGGAGACGTTCTTGCCGCCAGCGGTAACGATGATCTCCTTCTTGCGGCCAGTGATCGTGAGGTAACCCTCATCGTCGAGCGAGCCGATATCGCCGGTGCGGAAGAAGCCATCACTTGTGAACGCCTGTGCAGTGGCCTCGGGGTTCTTCCAGTACTCCTTGAAGACGTCGAAGCCCTTCACAAGGATCTCGCCGTCATCGGCAATGCGGATCGTGTGGCCGGGAAGTGCCGGACCCACCGTGCCGATCTTGAAGTGATCAGGAAGGTTCACGCTGACCGGTGCCGTCGTCTCAGTGAGGCCGTAGCCTTCAAGGATCTTGACGCCAAGGCTGCGATAGAAGTGGCCGAGATAGTTGCTGAGTGGCGCGGATCCTGAGATCGCGTAGGTCACATGGCCACCGAGCTTTTCGCGGAGCTTTGCGTACACGAGCTTGTCGAACAGCTTGAACTTTGCGTTCAACATGAACGAGACCTTGCCCTCGTCCACGGCCTTTGAATGGGCGACGGCAACCTTCGCTGCCGCGCGGAAAATCTTGCCCTTGCCGTCTGCTTCGGTCGACTGCTCCGCTGAGTTGTACACCTTTTCGAACACGCGGGGAACCGCGAGGATAAACGTCGGGTGGAACGTGCCGAGCGCGGGGAGAAGCTTCGAGGTGTCGGCCTGATGGCCAACGCGCACGCCCTCAGAGACCGCGAGCACCGAAATGAAGCGCGCAAACACGTGCGCGAGCGTGACGAAGAGCAGCGTGGAAGCGCCAGGTTGCTGGACGACCTCGCTGAGGCCTGCCGACGCATTGTTCGACAGATCAATGAAGTTCGAGTGCGTGAGGACGCAGCCCTTCGGGCGACCGGTCGAGCCGGAGGTATAGATCAGTGTCGCCATATCGCCGCCAACAGCAATTGAGCGTCTGCGATCAATTTCCTCGTCAGGTACCTCAGTGCCGGCTGCGAAGAGATCAGCCAGGGCATCACGGTCGAGACGCCACACCAGATCGAGGTTCGGCAATTCCGACTGGACCTCATGGAAGCGTGCGGCCTGGTGCTCAGTTTCCGTCATGAGACCGCGAGCGCCCGAATCCTGAAGGATCCAGTGCAGCTGCAGCGCCGATGACGTCTCATATACCGGCACCATGATGACGCCCGCGTAGTGCAGTGCAAAATCAACGAGCGTCCACTCGTAACTTGTCTTTGCCATGAAAGCCACGCGGTCGCCGGGCTGCAGGCCACTCGCAACGAACCCCTTCGCAAGTGCGACCACTTGACGACGGAATGCTGATGCAGTGATGTCGTCCCAGCCGCCGACGCCGTCTGGCGTTGCGAACAACACACGGTCGGGAGTGAGGGCAACACGCTTCTCGAGGAGATCGGCAATGTTGGTCTCCGGAGAAGAAGGGACCAGGGCTGGGGTTTCGGCTTGTTTCACGGCAACTCCTTGGGACGTCGTGTGTTCCGTAGCGTGGTGAACCGCTGAGTGCTCGCCCGCATAAGTTGGATACAGCTTATATGTATGGCCGCAATCCGCCATGGCTCTTGTATCCTTGGATACAGCGAGGAAGGGATGCCGTCGACTGTGCTCTACTGGATTTTTAAACACCTGCTTATCGGCCCACTGCTGAAGACGATTTACCGTCCGTGGGTCGAGGGCTCAGAGAACATCCCCGAGAGCGGACCTGTCATTCTGGTGGGTAACCACCTCTCGGTGATCGACTCCTTCGTGCTGCCGGTCATGGTGGACCGTAGGGTGTACTTCCTCGCAAAGAGTGACTACTTCACTGGCAAAGGCCTAAAAGGCTGGATCGTGAAGTCATTCATGCTCGGTGTCGGCCAGCTGCCGATCGACCGCTCGGGGGGCAAAGCCTCGGAGGCTTCGCTGAACACGGGCCTCTCGGTGTTGGAACGCGGCGATGTGCTCGGTATTTACCCCGAGGGCACCCGCAGCCCAGACGCCAAGCTGTACCGCGGCCGCACTGGCGTTGCGCGTCTCGTGCTGGAATCAGGCGCCACCGTCGTGCCTGTCGTCATGATCGACACCGAAAAGGCGATGCCTATCGGCGTCAAGATCCCTCGTATTCGGCGGATCGGCACCGTCATCGGAAAGCCCCTCGACTTCAGCCGCTTCGCGGGCATGTCTGCTGACCGCTTCGTGTTGCGAAGTGTGACGGATGAAATCATGCTCGAGATTCAAAAGCTCAGCGGCCAGGAGTATGAAGACGTCTACGCCTCGAGCGTACGCAACCGCGCCCCAGTGCGCTAAAACCCCAGCGCTCCCACTAGGCTGAGGGAAACGCATAGCCAGCTTTGTGGATCTATGCGTTGGATTCAAATGTCTTTGAGCACCAAGGAGAGCAGAGAACGTGACTGGTCGACAGCAAAACGTTACCGATGAGCAGATCTTCGCGGAGCTTGATAACTATTTGACGCTCGAAGCCAAGCAGCAGCCCAGCTGGCCAGACCTCGACGCGCTCGCAGCAGCGAAGCGCGAACTCGGCACACAGCCGCCGCTCGTCTTCGCAGGTGAGGTTGATGCGCTCCGCGCTCGCCTTGCAGAAGCTGCGCAGGGTAAGGCGTTCCTGCTGCAGGGCGGCGACTGTGCTGAAACGTTTGACGCTGCAACCGCAGACAAGATCCGCGACCGTGTGAAGACACTGCTGCAGATGGCGGTCGTGCTCACGTACGGCGCATCGCTTCCCGTGATCAAGGTGGGTCGTATGGCCGGCCAGTTCGCAAAGCCGCGTTCGAGCAACGAGGAGACCCGTGAGGGTGTCACGCTGCCCGCATACCGTGGTGATCTCGTGAACGGCTACGACTTCACTGAAGGCTCACGCACCGCAGACCCCTCGCGTCTCGTGCAGGGGTACCACGTGTCGGCTTCGACCCTGAACCTGATTCGCGCCTTCACGCACGGTGGCTTTGCTGACCTCCGTCAGGTACATGCGTGGAACCGTGGCTTTGTCGCGAACCCCGCAAACCAGCGCTACGAGTCTCTCGCTGCCGAGATCGATCGCGCGCTCCGCTTCATGGAAGCGTGCAAGGTCGATCACGCTGCGCTCTCGCAGACCGAGTTCTACGTGAGTCACGAAGCGCTGCTGCTCGATTACGAGCGCCCGCTCGCTCGCATCGATTCGCGTACCGGTGAGCTCTACGGCACTTCGGGCCACATGCTCTGGATCGGCGAGCGCACGCGCGAGCTCGACGGCGCGCACGTTGACTTCCTCTCGAAGGTGCGCAACCCGATTGGCGTGAAGCTTGGTCCGACCGCGACGGTGGAGGACGCTGTTCGCCTCATGGACAAGCTCGACCCCGAGCGTGAGCCCGGTCGCCTGACCTTCATTACCCGCATGGGCGCTGGCAAGATCCGTGATGTCCTGCCTGGCATCCTCGAAGGGGTCAAGCGCGAGGGATCGACCCCGCTCTGGATCACCGACCCGATGCACGGCAACGGTATCACCTCATCGACTGGGTACAAGACCCGTCGTTTCGAAGACGTCATGGACGAAGTACTTGGCTTCTTCGAAGCGCACCGTGAGGCAGGCACCTTCCCCGGTGGCGTGCACGTTGAGCTCACCGGTGACGATGTCACCGAGTGTCTCGGTGGCGCAGAGAACATCGACGAGGAGGGTCTCGCGACTCGCTACGAGTCGGTATGCGATCCGCGCCTGAACCATCATCAGTCGCTCGAGCTGGCATTCCAGGTCGCAGAAGAGCTCAAGCGCTCGGTCTAACGCACCAAGCGATTCGACGCCGGCGGGTGCCGACACGGTACCCGCCGAAGTGGCGCTCAAGTACTCAACTTAGATGTACTTGAGCGCCACTTTCGTTCCTGCGGGGTGCTCGCTGCCAGCCTTGGGCTTCGTGCCCTTGACTTCGACGAGATCACCAGCGAGACCCTCAGGGATCACACCCGTGTCGACCTCGAAGCCAGCTTCGCGAAGGGTCTTCACCGCTTCATTGACGCTGTCTCCCTCGACATCTGGGATCTCAAAAAGCTCGGGGCCGAGTGACAGCGTGATCGAGAAGGAGTCACCAGGGCGCACCGGATCCGCGCTCATGCGGACCGAAAGTACGCGGCCCTCCTTCATCGTCGGGTCGTACGCCTCGTAGTCGTCAGAGTCATCGTGGACGAGTCCGGCGCCCTCGAGAGCGTCGATCGCGTCACCCTCGTCCATGCCGACGACGTTCGGCAACGGCCCAGCAGAGACGACGAGGTTGATGACGCTCTGCTCTGGCAGGGTCTCGCCAACGACCTCCTGTGCCTCATTCAGTGCGGCGAGGACGGTGCCGGCTGCAGCCTCATCGAAGCGGGTATCGACCACCTCGCCGTAGGTGAAGCGTGCGTCGACGATTGCGGTTTCGGCCTTCTCAGCGGTGAGGCCAACAACCGAGGGAACCGGGAGCTGTTCCGGACCGCTCGAGAGGCACACTTCTACGGTGGACTCGCGGTCCACGCGAGTGCCAGAAGTCGGGTGTGTGCTCACCACGTTGCCGACGGGCACATCAAGGCTTGAACACTCCGCGGTTTTCATCAGCAGGTCACGGTCTGCGAGAAGCTGTTCTGCGGCCGCAGGGGTCTCGCCAACAAAGCTCGGAATCACGACGCGTGAGCCGGGACCCTGCCCAAACCAGAACCCGAGGCCGCCAGCCAACACGATGGCACCTGCGCTCACCAGCGCAATCGTGCGGCCGCGGCGACGGCGACGGTCTGCACTCTGCTGCGCAACGGCTACCGGAGGCATTGGCGCTGCGGGAGGCGGCACGAAATCCGCGTGGCTGTCGACGTTTACCGGGGTGACACCAGCAATGGGTGCTGCGGCGACGGGGTCAAGAACCGTCGTGGCCGGTGTTGGGTTGTCTGCTTCCGGCAACTCGTGCAGGACAAGCGTGTCTGGGGTGCGATACGGATCCGCGCGCAAGTCACGAAGCACCTCGAGCGCGACGCCGGCGTCGGTCGGCCGTTCCTCCGGGGTGCGACGCGTGAGCCAGGTGACAAAGTCATCGATTGCCGGAGTCGACGTAGCCGAGGCTTCGGACGGTCGCGGAACGGTCGAGTGCGCGTGCTGATAGGCGATCTGCATCGGCTGGTCGCCGGTGAAGGGCTGCGCCCCGACGAGCATTTCGTACAGCATGATGCCGAAGGCGTAGAGATCGCTGCGGGCGTCCGCGATACCGCGGGTGACGAGTTCGGGGGAGAGGTAGGCAATTGTGCCGAGCAGCGCCTGGCCGGTCGTCGTGTTTGCACTGACTTCCCGCGCGAGGCCAAAATCGCCGATCTTGATGCGGCCGTCGTCGACGAGCATGACGTTCTCAGGTTTCACGTCGCGGTGCACGATGCTCGCCTCGTGGGCGGCGGCGAGGCCAGCAAGAACCGCCTCAGAAATCTCGAGTGTCTCGTCAAGCGTCAAGCTCTTGCGGCTCTTCAGGAGATCGCGGAGCGTGATGCTTGGAAGGTACTCCATGATGAGGTACGAGCGGCCGAGATCCTGCCCCTGGTCAAACACATTGACGAGGTTCGGATGTGACAGCTGAGCAGCGCTGCGCGCCTCGCGGTCGAATCGCTTCGTGAAGTTTTCGTCCTCAGAGAGGTGCTGGTGCATGACCTTGACAGCGACCTTGCGGTGCAGCCTGATGTCATCAGCGAGGTAGACCATAGCCATGCCGCCACGGGCGATCCTGGACAGGATCGTGTAGCGGTCCTCAAAGGTTTGCCCGATGAGCGGGTCCGTAGGGTGGGTGGTCACTGTCAAAGTCTATGGAATATTCGCGCGTTCTTTGGCATGCGCGCCGCAGATCCCGAGCGTTGCGCCAATTGCGTCATCGGGATACGAGTGGCAAAGTTGTATGTGTGAGTGAGCAGCGTTATTTGGCAATTCCCGATCTAGTAGAGATGTTTGGCGTGACCCCCGGTCGTATCCGCCGAATGATTGAGGAGCGTTACCTCCTCGCAGTGCGCGTTGACGGTGTGCTCAGCGTTCCCGAAGAGTTTGTGCTCGACGGTGAGCCGGTCGTTGGCCTGCGTGGCACCGCGCTCGTTCTCCTCGACGCTGGTTTCTCAGAGACCGAGGCAGTTGAGTGGATGCTCGAGCAGAACGACGAGCTTAACGCACGTCCCATCGATGAGCTGCGCCTCGGCCGCAAGGCTGGTGTACGCCGCGCGACCCAGGGACTCGCGTTCTAACACCCTGAAATCGAAACCCCCGCTGTGCAGTGCGCGTGCGGGGGTTTCGTGCGTTTGGAAGGGCGCGGATCCTGACTCCCCGAATCCCGCAACCTCGCGAGTAGGCTTATTCGTGAGCCGAATCGGCACAGAAGTTTTGCCCCTGCGGGCACCAAGAGAAGGGCAGTTCATGGCATCTGAGACTGGCACCCATCCGCGCGAGGCCGCGATCCGCGCCTACGTTCGCGAAAACTTTGACGACACGATTGAAGATCTCAAGCGTCTCGTTCGTATCCCGTCCGTCTCGTGGCCGGCGTTCGACCATGAGCCACTGCAGCGTACCTCGGCTGAAATTGCAGAAATGCTCCGTGAGACGGGCATCTTCGACATCGTTGACGTGCGCCGGGCACCGGTTGACGTGCAGCCCGAGGGGGCAACCGAGCCTGAGCTTGGTCAGCCTGCGGTCGTGGCTCGTCGCGAGGCGAAGAACGGCCGTCCGACCGTGCTGCTGTACGCGCACCACGATGTGCAGCCTCCCGGTGACGAGAAGGAGTGGGAATCACCCGCCTTCGAGCCAACCGAGCGCAATGGTCGTCTGTACGGCCGCGGCGCTGCAGACGACAAGGCTGGCGTGATGTCGCACGTTGGGGCGATCCGCGCCCTCGCTGAGACAATTGCGGCCGATGGCGGCGATCTCGATCTCGGCATCGCGCTCTTCATTGAGGGTGAAGAGGAGTGGGCTTCGCAGTCGTTCGGCACGTTCCTGCGAGAGAATCGTGACGTGCTCGCGGCTGACGCGATCATCGTTGCTGATTCGGGCAACTGGGATGAGCAGACCCCGGCGCTCACCGTCGCACTGCGCGGCGCGGTTGCGTTCAATCTGCGTGTGCGCACGCTCGGTCACGCATCGCACTCCGGCATGTTCGGTGGCGCGGTTCCCGATGCGATGCTCGCAGCAGTGAAGCTTCTCTCAACACTGTGGGATGAAGACGGTGCGGTTGCAGTTGCGGGCCTCACCTCGGCCGATATCGCGTCGCCTGAGTACGATGAGGCGCGTCTGCGTGAAGAGTCGGCACTGCTTCCCGGAGTTTCGACGATTGGCCGCGGCGAGATTCTCTCGCGGATCTGGGCACAGCCCGCGATTTCGATCACCGGTATCGATGCGCCGAGCATCGAGAACGCGTCGAACACGCTGATTCCGGCGACGCGGGTTCGCGTGAGCGCGCGTGTCGCGCCAGGCCAGGATCCGAACGAGGCATACGCGGCAATTCGAAAGCACCTTGAGGATCGTGCGCCGTTCGGTGCAGAGCTTGAGTTTGAGGATGCCGGCCTCGGCCAGGCGTTCCTCGTCGATACAAGCGGCTGGGCGGTCTCTGAGGTGCGCGGCGCAATGGCTGACGCCTGGGGTGTTGACCCCGTTGACATGGGCGCTGGCGGATCGATTCCGTTTATCGCCGAGCTCGTTGACGAGTTCCCTGAGGCGCAGATTCTCGTCACTGGTGTTGAAGATCCCGATGGTCGCGCGCACAGCCCCAACGAGTCGCTGCACATTGAGGCGTTCGAAAAGTCGGTCCTCACCGAGGCGCTCTTCCTCTCGCGCCTGAACGAGCGCGGCGCGTAACCCGCACTGTGACACGATGAAGCCCCTGCTGCTCAACTGAGCGACAGGGGCTTCGTCGTGTGCGGGCACCTCGTGCGGTGCGCGGATCGGCTACGCGGCGCGCTTGCCAGCCTTATCTGCAAGCTGTGCGAGTCGTGCCGAAGCCTCGGGATCGATGGGGGCGGTGCGGATCGTCTCCAGCGCTCGCTCGAGGTTGCCGGCGATCATCTCTTCGACGTCTGCAACGGCGCCACTGTCGCGGATAGTGCGCTGGAGCATCGCGACCTGCTCAGCATCGAGCTCGGTGCCGAGGAGATCGTCGAAAATGCGCTGCTGAGTCGGAGCAAGGCCGCGGCGCGCAAACGCAACGAGTACCGTTCGCTTGCCCTCGATGAGATCGTCACCGCTCGGCTTGCCAGTAAGTTCCTCATCGCCAAACACGCCGAGAATGTCGTCGCGCAGCTGGAACGCGATACCGACGGGCAGTCCGAACTCAGCGAGTGCCTGCTCCTGTTCAGCGGACGCGCCTGCAAGCGCTGCACCAAGCAGTAGCGGAGCCTCGACGCTGTACTTTGCCGACTTGTACACGAGCACGCGGGTGGAGCGAGCGATCTGCTCATCGTGATCCGCGAACCCAGGTCGCTGTTCTTCGACGATGTCGAGGAACTGTCCAACCGCAACCTCAGACCGCATGCGGTTGAAGTGGCGGCGTACGGCGCGTGCGGCGTCGATGTCTTGAATCTCAGTGCAGGCACGATCCATGAGCTCGTCAGACCACGACTGCAACAGGTCTCCGAGCAAGATTGCGCCCGAGATGCCGAAGTGATCGGCGGATCCGCGCCACGACTTCAACTGATGCTGCGCAGCGAACTGCTGGTGCGTCGAGGGGCGGCCACGGCGGGTGTCAGAGCGGTCGATGACGTCATCGTGAATGAGGGCAGCTGCGTGGAACAGCTCAAGTGAACACGCGAGATCGAGCAATGCGCTGAACTCACGGTCAATATCTTTGTGTACGGAGAAGGGGCGAACCGCGCGGAAACCCTGCACTGCGAAGAGTGCGCGGAAGCGTTTACCGCCGGTCAAAAAGCCGAGTGCCTCGTCGAGGAGGGGAGTCGCGTCCGGACCGAGCGCGGTGAGCGCTTCACGGTGGCCGGCGACCGTGTCATTCAGGCGCTCCTGGAGAAGGCCTGCGAGTCTCGTTGTTTCATCCACGGCAACTAGCCTAGCCGCACGTCCGCGGCGTAGACTGGTGAAGCTGGCATGAGTCAGCATTTACGCGGGAGGTACAGGGAGATGGCCCTTTCTGAGCACGAGCAGCGACTGCTCGATGAGATGGAGCGTCGCTTCTATCAGAGTGAAGCAGATGTGCTTCCAACAACCGGTGCGAGCCGCCCTGCGCTGAGCTACCGAATGATTGTTCTCGGTACGCTTCTCACGCTCCTTGGCATCGGTGTCATGGTGGCTGGTGTTGCAGGTCAGATGCTCTGGCTTGGTCTTGTAGGTTTTGCCGCAATGGTCGGTGGCGTGGTGCTGTTCTTCACACGCCGCGAGAACGATCCTGAAGCGGTGGTGAGCGGCAAGGCGCGTGCAGGTGCTGCGCCGAAGCCAGCTGCAGCGAAGGAATCGCTGAGCGATCGCATGGAGCGTCGCTGGAATGAACGTATGGAGGGGGAGCGCTAAAGCGCTGCTGACCTCTCGCCCGGGCAACTCCTAGGAGTTGCCCGGGCTTTTTGTTTGTCTGGGGTGCTGTAGGTGCCATAGCTTCCGTAGGTGGTGCGGGCGCCGCAGCTGCTGCGAAGGTGCGGCGGGTTGCCCCAGAGCCCTCCGGGAGTAGTTGGCGAAGGCGTCAGCCCCTCGAGACTGAACCTTTCTCTCGAAATCGATAGTTTCTGCACGCTGAAAGGGATGTTTTCGAGAGAAAGGGGTGCTTTCGCGTGGTTGGGGAAGGGTGGCGACTGCGCCGGGGTTCGCACCCGCGCCCGCACCCCGCACCGGCACCCGCGCCAACGCCACACCGCGCCACGCGGAGGGGCGGCGTGTCGGCACGGCACCGTGTCGCGCTGCCGTGCCGCGCACCCCGCACGCCTCCACTTAGCTCCACAGTGGCACCATTGCCGAGTCTGCGCGGAATGAAAACCGCGAAATTCTGCGGTTTTCATGTCACGAGCGCACTGTTGAGTTGTCATGTCACGCAACATTTCTGCCCGAAAGGCCACACTCAGGGGTGTGTTAAAACCGCGCGAATTCAACCCTGTTTCACTCATTTCAATTCTTATTCCCAAATGTTGGTGACTAGTGGAGTGAAGTGGAGTACTGTGGGGTCAACGCAACGGTGAGGAAGGGAGAAGGGACGATGTTCCTTGGTACTTTCACGCCGCGCTTAGATGAGAAAGGACGCCTCATTCTTCCGGCGAAATTCCGGGATGAATTGGCTGACGGCCTCGTCATCACCCGCGGGCAGGAACACTGCCTGTATGTGTTCAGTGAGCGCGAATTTGCGGAGATGCACGATCGAATCCGGCAGGCGCCGGTGACGTCAAAGCAGGCCCGCGATTACCTGCGCGTGTTTCTGTCCGGAGCACACCCTGACTCGCCTGATAAGCAGCACCGGGTGACGATCCCACAAAGCCTTCGTGATTATGCGGGGCTCGACCGCGAACTTGCCGTTATCGGCGCTGGTTCACGTGCCGAAATTTGGGACGCCGAAGCATGGACGCGCTACCTGTCAGCACAGGAGAGCGCCTTCTCTGAGATCGAGGAAGAGGTTATTCCCGGAATGTTTTAGCCGGGAGCTCAATCATGAACCACATCGAACAGGATCCGCGCGACCTTCATATCCCAGTCATGCTCGATCGGTGCATCGAGCTCTTGGCCCCCGCAATCGGCGCAGAAGGCGCCGTCATCGTGGATGCGACCCTCGGTATGGGTGGCCACAGCGAGGCACTGCTGGAACGTTTCCCGAACCTCACCGTCATCGGTCTTGACCGCGACACCCAGGCGCTTGCGCTTGCTGGCCGTCGCCTGGAGCGATTCGGCGATCGGTCGATCCGCGTCCATGCCGTGTACAACGAGATCAGCGATGTTGTTCGTCGCCTCGGTTTCAAGCACATCGATGGCGCGCTCTTCGATCTCGGTGTCTCCTCGCTGCAGCTCGATGCTGCTGAGCGTGGCTTCGCTTACGCACAGGACGCGCCGCTCGACATGCGCATGGATCAGTCGACCGGTATGACAGCGGCAGACATTCTCGCGCAGGCTCCCGAGGGGCGACTCCGCGAGATCTTCGAACGCTACGGCGAAGAGCCGCTCGCGGCTCGATACGCTCGCGCAATTGTGGCGGCTCGCGAAGAGGCGCCCATTGAGCGAAGTGGACAGCTCGTTGACCTACTGCAGGAGGCAACTCCCGCCGCAGTTCGCAGCCAGCGCCACCCGGCAAAGCGCGTCTTCCAGGCGCTGCGCGTCGAGGTGAACGCAGAGCTTCGTGTGCTTGCAGAGGCGATTCCGTCGGCAATTGACTCACTGCGCGTGGGCGGCCGACTCGTCTCGATGGCATACCAGTCGCTTGAAGACCGCATCGTCAAGCGCGAGCTCGCACAGCGTGCGAAATCGACCACTCCGGCGGGATTGCCCGTGGAGTTGCCGGAACACAGCCCAGAGGTCAAGCTCTTGACCCGCGGCGCTGAGAAGGCAAGTGAAGAAGAACAGCAGCGAAACCCGCGCGCGATTCCCGCGCGTCTGCGTGCTGCTGAAAGACTGAGGGAGCGTTCATGAGTGCACAGCCCGCACGCCTGTCGGCAGCGACAGCAGCGTCAGTAGCTCCAGTTACCTCGCTTCCGCAGCGTCGGAGTGAGGAAACCCCGCAGCACCTCCACTCGGTCTCGGCCACGCCACGGAAGAAGCCCTCACGAGTTGTCCTCGTATCGGCCGTGCTCGTTGGTGTCTTCCTCGGCCTGCTCGGCATCCAGCTCGCCCTGAGCATTGTGATCTCGAGTGGCGCGTACGAAGCCCGCGCACTCAAGACCGAGGAGCGCGATCTCCTGCGCGTCGAGCGCGTGCTCTCGCAGAACATGGACAAGCTCTCGTCGCCGCAGAACCTCGCAGCGAACGCTGCACAGCTCGGCATGGTCGAGAACCTGCACCCTGCGACGCTTCGTCTGAGCGACGGCGCGATTCTCGGCTCGCTCGAGACCGCGACCTCTGAGGTGCGCGCGAACAATGTGCCGAACGCAACGCTTTCCGCACTCACGCCCGTTGACGCCGCCGGTCTCTCGGCGGATCAGAAGCCCGCAAAGTCTCAGGCTGCGGCGACGTCCGCGCCGGTACGCTGGAAGGGCAAGCTTCCTGCGCCTGCAACTCACTAATGTGCGCCATCGCACGCTGGTAACCCGCTTCAGGAGGGGAAGAGTATGAGCCGTACCTTTCGAGGTGTTCCCGCTCGGAGCGCGTCCGTGCTCATCGTTATCGTGTTCATGGCGTTGTTGTTCGCGATTCAGCTCATCAACCTGCAGGTGGTCTCTGCCGCTGCGATGAATGAGGAATCGGCGTCGAAGCGTGCGGTTCCCGATGTGATCAAGAGCGTGCGCGGCGACATTGTCGACCGTAACGGTGAAGTGCTTGCGACGACCGATGAGCGGTACGACGTGCAGCTTTCGCCAAAGAACACCAAGGTGAATGGCGGATCCTTCTACCGCAAGGTTGAAGGCGGCGGCATTGGCACCGTCGAGGTGACTTCTGCGCAAGCGTTCGAGGAGATCGGCGCGATCACTGGTCAGTCCGGTGCTGAGATTCAGAAGATCGTTGATGACGCCCTTGAAGAAGATCCGAAGTCTGACTTCGCATACGTTAAGCGCGGGATCGATCTGTCGCAGCTCCAGCAACTCAAGGCGCTCGACGTCGATTGGCTGACCTTCGCTTCGCACCACAAGCGGGTGTACCCGAACGGTGCGGTTGGCGGTAACCTCGTCGGCTTCTCTGGCGCCGATGAGGAAGCGCAGGCCGGTATCGAGCTGTCGCAGGATGAGTGCCTTGCCGGCGTTGACGGCGAGGAGCACTACGAGCGCAGCATGGACGGTGTCCCGCTGCCTGGCAGCGTCGTCACGACGCGCGAAGTGCAGAACGGCGGCACGGTCGAGCTCACGATTGACCGCGACCTGCAGTGGCAGGCGCAGCAGATTATTAATACGCAGACCGAAAGCGTCGGGGCCGAGTGGGGGTACCTGACGATCATGGATGCGAAGACGGGCGAGCTTCTCGCTATTGCAGAAGACGGCTCGGTCGACCCCAACGACGTTGACGCGTCCGAACCGGACAAGCGTGACGCACGCTCATACATTCGTCCGTACGAGCCCGGCTCGACGTTCAAGGCGGTCACGGCTGCCGCGCTCATCGATTCAGGAACAGCGACGCCGACCTCCCAGCACCTCACCCCGATGCGCTGGATTCCCGAGGAAGGCGTGACCTTTGGTGACTCAACGATCCATGATGAGATGCCCTGGACACTGACCGGCATCCTGACCGAGTCCTCGAACGTGGGTACCGCGTACTTTGGCACACAGATGTCGAACGAGGAGCGTTTCGAGTACTACCAGAAGTTTGGGTTTGGTATTTCGACGGACTCGGGCATGCCGATGGAAGATTCGGGCTTGCTGTACGAGCCAGACGAGTGGGATCGCCAGAGTGTGTACAACATCACCTTCGGCCAAGCGATTTCGAGCACGATCATTCAGACCGCGGGCGCTTACCAAGCGCTTGCGAACGATGGTGTGCGGATCCCGCCGACGCTCGTAAAGAGCTGCACCTCTGCCGACGGCACGGTCACCACGTACGATCACGGCAAGCCGGTACGCGCCGTGTCTGAAGAATCTGCGGACACCGTATTGCGGATGCTGGAGACCGTGGTGACCCACGGTTGGTACAGCGATCTCGCGGTGATCCCTGGCTATCGAATCGCCGGAAAGACGGGCACGGCAGAGCAGTCTGACGGCGAGGGCGGCTACCGCCCCGACTACGTGAATTCGTTCGCAGGCATCTTCCCTGCCGACGATCCGCAGTATGTAGCGGTAGCATCTATTGCGTTCCCATCGTCGGGCGACGGCGGCACCGCAGCCATTGCTGCGTTCACTGAAAGTGCGGAAGCAACGATCCGCGCATTCCATGTACCGCCCTCGACAGGATCCCTCGATCCGTACCCCATTGAGTACTAGACCCGCGCTTCGCGCACCAGGAGATATTGATAGTGACCAGCGGACCCGCGGCAGCAGGCAATCAGACGAACGGCACGACGATCCGCCCCACGCGACAGCGTGAGACAGATCTGCAGCAGCTCGCCTCGCAATTTGAGCTTGCTATCAGTGGAGTTGAACCTACCGCCGATGCGGGTGTGGTGACCGGTATCACGCTGGACTCACGTGATGTCCGCCCGGGTGACCTGTACGCTGCGCTGCCTGGCGCGAAGCGTCACGGTGCAGAATTTGCGGCGCAGGTTGCTGAGGCCGGAGCAGCGGCGATTCTGACCGACGCAGCCGGTCTCGCGCTCGTGCAGGCGGCTGGCGTGACGCTGCCCGTTCTGGTGAGCGAAGAAAACCCGCGCGAAGTCATGGGCGATGTCTCAGCTGTCGTCTACGGCACTGCCGAGCTCAACAGCAAGTTCTTCGGTGTCACCGGCACCAACGGTAAGACGAGCGTGGTCTACCTCATCGCCGAACTGCTGCGCGCAGCTGGCTACACGCCCGGCCTCAGCTCGACCGCTGAGCGTCGCGCTGGCGACACCGTCATGCCATCAGGCCTGACGAGCCCAGAGACCCCCGAACTGCACGGCCTCTTGGCTCGCATGCAGGAGGTCGGTGTCAACGCGGTCGCGCTCGAGGTCTCAGCACACGCTGTCTCGCGCCGCCGCATCGATGGCGTCCACTTCGACGTCGTTGCCTTCAACAACTTCTCGCAGGACCACCTCGACGATTACGGGGACATGGAGAGCTACTTCGCTGCGAAGCTCGCGCTCTTCTCGCCGAAGCATGCCGCGCACGGTGTGGTCGTCGTCGATTCCCCGTACGGTCAGCGCATCGCTCGCGAATCGCAGATTCCAGTCACGACGCTCGCGACCGAGTTCGGTCAGACCGCTGATTGGCACCTCGCGATCACCTCGCAGACCCTCGACGGTGTCGCCTTCGTGCTGCAGGGCCCCGAGGGCGCATACTTCCGCGGCCGCGTTCCGATGTTCGGCCGCTTCATGGCTGAGAATGCTGCGCTCGCGCTCATCATGCTGCACGAGGCTGGCATCTCGCTCGCTGAGGTCGAGAACGGCCTCGAAAGCGGACTCATTCCCGTGTACATTCCGGGCCGACTCGAAGCACTCAACCCGGAGCTTCCCGCTGGGCAGGGCCCGCGGTTCTACGTTGACTACGGGCACACGCCAGGTGCGTTCGAAGCCATGCTCGACGCGCTCGGCGATGTCGCACCCGGCCGCATCATCTTCATGTTCGGTGCAGATGGGGACCGCGACACGACCAAGCGCGAAGAGATGGGGCGGATCGCCGCAGCCGGCTCCGACGAACTCGTGATTTGCGACTACAACCCGCGCACCGAAGACCCTGCCGCGATCCGCGCCCAGCTCATTGCTGGTGCGAAGGAGGGCAAACGTGCAAACGTGCACGAAGTTGCCGATCCGCGTACTGCGATTGACACGGCCATTTCGCTTGCGGGGCCGGGTGACGTTATTCTGTATGCCGGTCCCGGACACGAGGATTATCAAGAAGTTGCCGGACGGCGTGTGCCGTTCTCGGCGCGTGATGAGGTACGCGGTGCACTCCGCGAGGCAGGATTGCTTGCGTGATTGACCTGACGCTCACCGAAATTGCTGAGGCCGTCGACGGCCGACTGGTGCTTGGCGCCAGCGGAGCCGACGCGGCCACGGTGGTGACCGGAATTTCCCAGACAGACTCTCGCGAGGTCGGCCCCGGCCAGATCTTCTTCGCCCGTCGCGGCGAAGAGACTGACGGTCACCGCTTCGTTGGTGCAGCGATTGACCTGGGGGCTGCGCTCCTCGTCGTTGAACGCGAAATTGATGATCGCGTTCCGCAGATCGTCGTTGCAGACAGCACCGACGCACTCGGTGCGCTTGCGACCGAGGTCATCCGCCGGGTTCGCGCGGCTGGTGCGCTCACGATCGTGGGCATTACCGGCTCGAACGGCAAGACCACGACGAAGAACCTCGTCGCAGCGATGGCTGAAAAGCTTGGCACCTCGGTGGCTTCCGAGAAGTCGTTTAACAACGAGGTTGGTGGCCCGCTCACCATGCTTCGGGTTGAGGCAGACACGCAGACGCTCGTTGCCGAGATGGGCGCCAGTGGCATTGGCGAGATCCGCCGTCTGACCACCATGGCACCGCCCCACATTGGCGTCGTGCTGTCGGTCGGCCTCGCTCACGCTGGTGAGTTTGGTGGCATTGAAGGAACCTTCATCGCGAAGAGCGAGATGGTCGAAGACCTTCCCGCGACCGCGACTGCTGTGCTCAACCGTGACGATCCCCGTGTCGTGCTCATGGCGGACAAGACCGCAGCGCAGGTGCGCTGGTTTGGCTTGCACCCGGAGGCTGACGTTCGCGCGACCGACATTGCATCGTCGGCAGCTGGCACGACGTTCACGATCCACGCTGATGGTCAGTCGGCAGGCGTCACGTTCCGTGTGCTTGGCGAACACCATGTCATGAACGCGCTTGCAGCGACCACGATTGGTCTGCAACTCGGTCTCTCACTCGAGAGCATCGTCGAGGTCCTCGAAGCGGCAACGCTCGCAGCTCCCGGTCGGATGCAGGTGCTCGGCGGTCGCGATGGCATCACGATCATCAACGACGCGTACAACGCGAGTCCTGACTCGATGAGTGCCGCGATCCGCACGCTCGCACAGATTCGCAAGCCGGAGGGGCGTTCGGTCGCCGTCCTCGGTGCGATGAGTGAGCTCGGCGAATTTAGCATCCAGGAGCACCTGCGGATCGGTCTGCAGGCAGTGCGCCTCGGGATTTCAGAACTTGTTGCAGTGGGCAAGGAAGCTCGTAACCTGCACATCAGTGCCATCAATGAGGGTTCCTGGGATGGTGAGAGCGTGTACTTCGAGACGAAGGACGAAGCGTTCGACTATCTTGCCAAGACGCTCCGTCCGAACGACACCGTCCTGGTGAAGTCATCGAACGCAGCTGGGCTCCAGGCTCTCGGCGACAAGCTTGGGGAGGCTTACGCATGATCGCGCTGCTTATTGCGGGCGGTTTTTCACTGCTGTACACGCTCGTTCTCACGCCACTGTTTGTGCGTGGGTTTAAGAAGCTGCACTGGGGGCAGTTCATCCGTGAGGATGGGCCCGAGTCGCACTTCGCGAAGCGTGGTACGCCCACCATGGGTGGTCTAATTTTCATTTCCGGTGCCGTGATTGCCTACTTCGTTGGCAAGCTCGTCATGGGGGAGACACCGACAGCTTCTGCGTTGCTCGTGCTCCTCATGGCAGTCGGCGCCGGTGCAGTCGGCTTCATCGATGACTTTATGAAGACGCGCAAGCAGCAGTCGCTTGGCCTCGGCGGCTGGGCGAAGATCGCGGGCCAGGTGCTCGTTGCCGTTGCGTTCGCAGCGCTCGCGCTGAACTTCCCAAACGAGCAGGGCCTGACGCCAGCGTCAACGCACATCTCGTTCTTCCGTGATCTTCCGTTCGACTTCCTGTCGCTCGGTACGGTCATCGGCATCAGCCTCTTCGTGCTGTGGGTCATTCTCATCGTGGTGTCGACCTCGAACTCGGTCAATGTCACTGACGGCCTCGACGGTCTCGCTGGTGGCGCCTCGATCATGGTCTTTGGCGCGTACCTCGTGATTGGCTTCTGGCAGGCCTCGCAGGCGTGCGTGAGCACCGCGAACGAGGCAGGCTGCTATCTGGTGCGTGACCCGATGGACCTCGCAGTCGTCGCCGCTGCATTCATTGGTGGCCTCGCAGGCTTCCTGTGGTGGAACACGAGCCCCGCCCACGTCTACATGGGTGACACCGGCTCGCTCGGCCTCGGTGGCGCAATTGCTGCATTCGCGATTCTCTCGCGCACCGAGCTCCTGCTCGTGCTGCTCGGTGGTCTCTTCATCATCGAGTCCGGCTCGGTCATCATCCAGCGCGTCTACTTCAAGGCAACCAAGGGCAAGCGCATCTTCCGCATGAGCCCGATCCACCACCACTTCGAGCTGAAGGGGTGGCAGGAAGTCACTGTCGTGGTCCGCTTCTGGATCATCGCCGCGCTCTTCGTCATCGCCGGCATCGGCGGCTTCTACGCAGAATGGCTGTTGACCCAGTGACCGAACGAAATATGGCAGAGATTTCTGAGCGCGTACAGGCGCTCACGAGCTGGCACCACGACTGGAGCGGCTTGCGCGTCGCTGTGCTTGGCCTCGGCGTGACCGGCTTCTCGGTCGCCGATACCCTCGTCGAGCTTGGTAGCCGTGTGCGTGTGATCTACGGCGCACCCGACAACGACCGTGAGCGCCTGCTCGACGTCATTGGTTCGGAGCGCTACCTCGCAGCTGACACCGACGAACAGCTCGTCGACCTGCGTGCCTTCGAGCCCGACCTCGTCATCGTCTCACCCGGCTACGCGCCCAACCACCCGCTCACCAATTGGGCAATGGAACAGGGCATCACTGTCTGGGGTGACATCGAGCTCGGCTGGCGCCTGCGTGACAAGACCGGCCGTATCGCAGACTGGATCTGCGTCACCGGCACCAACGGAAAGACGACGACCACGCGCCTCACCGCGCATATGCTCGTCGAGGGTGGCCTGCGCGCGACCCCCGCTGGCAATATCGGTGTGCCCATTCTTGACGCGCTCCGTGACCCGCAGGGATACGACGCGATCGTCGTTGAGCTGTCGAGCTTCCAGCTCGAGCGCATGGGCACGATCTCGCCCTACGCGAGTGTCTGCCTGAATTTCGCGGCGGATCACCTGGACTGGCACGGCAGCACCGAAGCGTACTGGGCGGCCAAGGCGAAGGTGTACGAGAACACGCAGGTGGCCTGCGTCTTCAACCGTGCTGACGATGAGACCATTCGCATGGTGGAGGGTGCCGACGTCGTTGAGGGCGCTCGCGCGATCTCGTTCGGCCTCGACAGCCCGCCTCCGAGCGGATTTGGCGTCGTTGAGGGGCTGCTCGTCGACCGCGGATTCCACGCTGAGCGTCACGGCCAGGCGTTCGAGCTCGTGACCGTTGAGGAGCTTGCCGAGCGCGGCCTCAACGCGCCGCACCTCGTCCAGGACATCCTCGCAGCGAGCGCACTCGCGCGTTCGCGTGGCGTCGAGCCAGCTGACATTGCTCGCGCGGTACTGAGCTTCGTACCCGATCCGCACCGCCTGCAGCAGCTTGGCGAGACCACGCGCCGCCCAGGCGTGCGCTGGATCGACGATTCGAAGGCAACGAACGCACACGCGGCCGACGCAGCTCTGCGCGGCATGCACGATGTCGTCTGGATTGTCGGCGGATCGCTGAAGGGTGTCGACATCGCAGACCTCGTGGAGCAGCATGCTGCTCGTCTGCGTGGTGCGGTCGTCATTGGCGTAGATCGTGAGCCTGTGCTCCGCGCGTTTGCCGAACACGCTCCCAAGGTTCCCCTCGTCGAAATTGACGAGGCTGATGGCACCGCGACGATGCACGCGGCTGCTGCCGCTGCCGGTGAGATTGCGCAGATGGGTGACACCGTCTTGCTCGCGCCCGCTGCTGCGTCGTGGGATCAGTTCCGTGACTACACCGAACGCGGCCGTGCGTTCCAAGCTGGCATGATCGCCTGGGACGGCCAGGGTGGCACCGGGAACGAGTAGCCCTGAGCAGGGCTCGGGACGGCTGGCGCAATCACGCATCAGCCTCGGATCGTCGTTCAAACTGAGCGGCGATAAGACGACGACAGCGCTGTGGACTGCCACACTGCTGCTCGTCGGTTTCGGGCTCATCATGGTGCTCTCGGCATCATCGATTACCTCGTACCTGGACGACAAGGGCTTCCTCGGCGGTTTCAAGAGCCAGCTTCTGTACGCCGCGGTGGGTATTCCCATCATGGTGTTTGCGGCATCGCGTCCGCTCGACTTCTGGAAGAAGTGGGCGTGGGTACTCTTCGGTGCGGGTCTCGTGCTGCAGGCGCTCGTATTCACCCCGCTGGGCGTCGAGGTCTGGGGTAACCGTAACTGGATCCAGATTGGCCCCTTCAACGGCCAGCCCTCTGAGGCCCTCAAGCTTGCCCTGATTGTGTGGATCGGCGTCGTGCTGCTCAAGAAAGAGCCGCTCCTCGGGCAGATGAAGCACGAGCTGATTCCCGTGATTTTCCCTGGTGCGTTGCTCGCACTCGGCCTCGTGTTGCTCGGTAAAGACCTCGGCACCGCGATGGTCATGGCTGCGGTGGTGTTTGGCGCGATGTACTTCGGTGGCATTCGCCTGAAGACGCTTGGCGTGATGATCCTCGGCGCGCTCGTTGCGCTCATGCTCTTTGTGGTCACGAGTGAGAACCGCATGAATCGTCTGTTCGGCCACGCGTCGGGCAACGAAGACTACAGCGGCCTCGGCTGGCAGCCGCAGCATGGCCTGTGGGCGATTGCCGATGGTGGTCTGTTCGGTGTTGGCCTTGGCAACTCGAAGGCCAAGTGGTCATGGCTGCCTGCTGCAGACAACGACTATATCTTTGCCATCATCGGTGAAGAGCTCGGCTTTGTTGGTGCATTTGGCGTCATTTTGCTCTATATCGTCCTCGCGGTCGTCATGCTGCGCGTGATCGGTCGCGCGCGTGATCGCTTTGGCCGTGCGGTCGTAGGCGGCATCCTCGTCTGGGTGGTTGGCCAGGCTTTTATTAACATTGGCGTGGTCATCGGCATCTTCCCCGTGCTGGGCGTGCCACTCCCGCTCGTCAGTTCTGGCGGTACCGCCCTCATCGTCGGTTTGGCCGCGATGGGCGTGGTGATTTCGGTCGCAAAAGACAACGCGGCCTACGCAAAGGAACTCGAGGAGGGGTCATTCGTGGGACGATAGTTCCATGACGACTTACCTGCTCGCAGGCGGTGGCACCGCCGGACACGTGAACCCGTTGCTCGCCCTCGCTGATCTCATCACGAAGCGCGACCCGAATGCGGAGATTGTGGTCCTCGGCACCCAAGAGGGCCTCGAGTCCCGTCTCGTACCTGAGCGCGGCTACGAGCTCACCACGATCGCGAAGCTTCCCTTCCCGCGCCGCCCGAGCGGGTACGCGCTGAAGTTCCCCGCGCGCTACGCGAAGGCTGTGAAGCGCGTCCGTCAGGTGATCCGCGAGCGCAACGTGGACGTCGTTGTCGGTTTCGGCGGCTACGCCTCGGCGCCCGCTTATACGGCCGCGAAGCGCGAAGGCATCCCCACGGTCATTCACGAGGCGAACGCGAAGCCGGGTATGGCAAACAAGCTTGGTGCTCGCAGCGCAGCTCGCGTTGCAGTGACCTTTGCTGGCACCCCGATTCAGGGGGCGATCGTCACCGGCATGCCCCTGCGCCCTGAAATAGAATCACTCGATCTCGCGGCATTGCGCGCCGAAGCGCGTGCGCACTTTGGGCTCGATCCGCACCGCACGACTCTGCTCGCAACGGGTGGGTCACTCGGCGCGCGCGCAATCAACGAGGGGCTGTCGGGATCGGCAGCCGAGATTGTCGCGTCTGGCGCTCAGGTGCTCCATGTTTGGGGTGGCCTGAACGAGCTCGTAGATCCCGGCGTTGAAGGCTACAACGTCATCGAGTATTGCGACCGCATGGATCTCGCGTTTGCGGCGGCGGATCTCGTGGTTTCGCGCGCGGGTTCCACCACGGTGAGTGAGATTGCTGGCCTCGGTCTGCCCGCCGTGTTCGTGCCCTACTCCGTAGGTAACGGTGAGCAGCGCTTCAACGCTGCCGGCGTTGTTGCGGCCGGGGGAGCACTGCTCGTCGAGGACGAAGAAATCACCGCAGCGTGGGTGACGTCTGAGCTTATCCCGCTGCTGCAGGACGAAGCCCGTCTCGCCGAGATGTCGAAGCGCGCGAGCGCCGCGGGCAGCCTGGACGGCACGGCACGACTTCTTTCGCTTGTAGATGAAGTCCTGCGCGAACGCGCAACCGGCAACGGTAGTCTGTAACGCGAACACCCACCGCTAAGGAGCGCAGATGATCTATCCCGATCTCGACCTGGAAATTCCTGAAGACCTCGGCCGCGTACACTTCGTCGGCATTGGCGGCTCAGGAATGAGCGGCATCGCGCGCATGATGCACGAAGCTGGCGTCCAGGTGACGGGCTCTGACCGCAGCTCGACCTACTCGACCGCTGCGCTCGAAGCGATTGGTATCCCCGTGAAGATCGGTCACGACGCCGCACACGTCGGCGACGCGGATACGCTCGTCGTGACTGGCGCGCTGTGGCAGGACAACCCTGAGTACCAGCGCGCACTCGCGGAAGGCAAGCCGGTGCTCCACCGTTCACAGGCGCTCGCATGGCTCGCTCGTGGCCGTCGCGTGGTGTCGGTGGCTGGTGCGCACGGCAAGACGACGTCGACCGGTATGGTCGTGACCGGCTTGCTCGGAACGGGCGCTGACCCCAACTTCGTCAACGGTGGCATCATTGAGTCCCTCGGTGTCAGCTCTAGCGCTGGCAAAGACGACCTGTTCGTCATCGAGGCCGACGAATCTGACAAGTCATTCCTGCTCTATGACACCTTGGTCGCACTCATTACCAATGTCGACCCCGAGCATCTTGACTTCTACGGGTCGCGTGAGGCCTTCATGCAGGCGTTTGTCGATTTCGCGAGCGCAGCTCGTGAGCTCGTCGTGATCTCGTCGGACGACCCCGGTGCGCTTGAGGTGCTGGCCACCCTGCGCGCGAACGGTGTCGAGGTGCCGATCCGCACCTTTGGCGAGGCAGCAGACGCAGATGTCCGGATCGTGGCCGTTGATGACTCCGGGCCCGTGAAGTTCACCGTTGAGGTCGCAGGGGAGCGCTACGACGCTCAGCTTTCGGTCTTCGGCAAGTACAACGCGATTAACGCGGCAGGCGCGCTCGCCGTGCTCGTCGGTCTGGGCGTAGAGCCTGGCCCCGCACTCGAGGCGATCGCGACGTTCGGTGGCACCAAGCGTCGCTTTGAATTCCACGCCGAGGTTGCTGGCGTGCGCGTCTACGACGATTACGCACACCATCACACCGAAGTACAGGCGCTGCTCGAGGCGGCGCGCGCCGCAGCCGGTGAGGGGCGCGTGATCGCGATCCACCAGCCACACCTGTACAGCCGCACGTCGCTCTTCCATAAGGAATTCGCGCAGGTGCTCGAAGCTGGCGCTGACCACACGGTCGTGCTCGCGGTCGATGGCGCGCGCGAAGATCCCGTTGCGGGCGTAACCGGCGCACTCGTTGCGAACGACTTCGTCGATCCCGCGAACGTCGCGTACCGTCCTGAGTGGCAGGACGCGGCTGACTACCTCGCGGAAATCGCGCAGCCTGGTGACCTCATGGTCACGATGAGCTGCGGCACGGTCTACCAGATCATCCCGCAGGTGGTTGAGGCGCTGAATCGTCGATTCGAGGCCGAAAGCGCGTGAAGCGTCCTGACGGCTTCGACGCGGGATTCCAACCGGAATCTGGAGATCAGCGGACGCCCGTAGCGCCGCCGGTCGGCGAAGCCGTGCCCGAAGCGCCCCGTGAACCCCAGCGATCGGCTGACTCGGCATCCGGTGCATACGACGGCGACTCGACTCCTGGCTGGGACGCTGAATCACCCGCGCCCGCTACCGCACCCACTGCGATCGCAAAGGCGTGGCTGGGCGATGTGGTGCAGCGGGGTACGCAGGCGCTCGAGGCGCGTTCAGCGGATCCGCTGCGCGATGCCAAGCGACGCGTGCGTGACGCCGAACGCAGCGTGAAGCGACGGGAGCGCCGTGAACGGAAGCGGTTCTCAGCGGCCGGTCGGCGCAAGCGGCTTCGACTCATGGTCGTTGGTGGCTCGGTGCTCGCGCTTGCGCTCTTCGTGTTGATCGGTGTCTTCACGCCCATCATGTCGGTGCGCAATATTGAGGTGACCGGCACGACCACGCTTGATCCGGTCGTGGTGGCTGATCAGCTGTCCTCGCTGCAGGGGGAGCCGCTCGCGCTCGTCTCAAAGGGTGATGTGTTCACTGCGCTCGAGGAGTTTCCGCTCATTGAACGTTTTGGCATCGAGCTGGTTCCGCCGAGCACACTGATTGTGCGAGTCAAGGAGCGAACCCCCGTCGTATCACTCAAGGGTGACGGGGGCTACATGCTCTACGACGCCGCTGGCGTCGAGGTGGGCACGGCTGCAGAACGCCCAACGGGTGTGCCGCTCGGCAGCGAGCAGGTGAGCGATGTGTCGACGCCCGCGTTCGCTGAGGCTGCACGAATTGTTCGTGACCTGCCAGATGATCCGCGCAATCGAATTGTGACGGTCGCGGCGAAGGGTGCGCAGGACGTCAGATTTACGCTGGATAACGGTGTTGAGGTCTTTTGGGGCAACCGTGAACGCACGCAGGCGAAATCTGCTGTCCTGGTGAAAATGCTTGCTTCACTCCAGGATCGCGGCGTGTCTTACATCGATGTCTCATCTTCAGAGGCTCCGGTATTCCGTTGATCCGATAAATCGGCGTGTCGATAGAAGCAGAACGCGGTACCCGCATAACTTTGGTGAGAAGCGTATACGTCAATACTAACTTTAAGGTTCAGGTTGAACTTTAAGGTTTGAGCGGAGGAACTCAGGTGGCAACCAACCAGAACTACCTTGCGGTCATCAAGGTCGTAGGTGTCGGCGGCGGTGGCGTGAATGCCGTAAACCGCATGATTGAGCTGGGTCTTCGCGGTGTTGAGTTCATCGCCGTGAACACCGACGCGCAGGCGCTTCTGCTCAGCGACGCTGATGTGAAGCTCGACGTAGGTCGCGAGCTGACCCGTGGTCTCGGCGCAGGCGCCGACCCCGAGGTTGGCCGTCGCGCAGCAGAAGATCACGCTGAAGAGATCGAAGAGGCTCTCGCAGGCGCAGACATGGTCTTCGTGACCGCAGGTGAGGGTGGTGGTACCGGTACCGGTGCTGCTCCCGTCGTGGCGCGCATCGCAAAGTCGATTGGCGCGCTGACCATTGGTGTCGTTACCCGCCCCTTCAGCTTCGAAGGTAAGCGCCGTGCTGCGCAGGCAGACAACGGCGTCAACACGCTTCGTGAGGCAGTCGACACGCTCATCGTCGTGCCAAACGACCGTCTGCTTGAGATCAGCGATCCTGGCATCAGCATGATCGAGGCATTCGCCGCGGCAGACCAAGTGCTCCTTGCCGGGGTTTCGGGCATCACCGACCTCATTACGACTCCCGGTCTTATCAACCTTGACTTCGCGGACGTCAAGTCCGTCATGCAGGGTGCAGGCGCAGCGCTCATGGGCATCGGCTCGGCGCGGGGTGCGGATCGCGCAATCAAGGCGGCAGAGCTCGCCGTTGCGTCGCCGTTGCTTGAGGCATCGGTCGAGGGTGCGCACGGCGTGCTGCTCTCGATCCAGGGTTCCTCGAACCTTGCACTGAGCGAGATTTACGAGGCATCGACGCTCGTGCAGGACGTCGTGCACCCCGAGGCGAACATTATCTTCGGCACGGTCATCGACGACACCCTTGGTGACGAGGTTCGCGTGACGGTTATCGCCGCAGGATTCGACGCCGATAACGGTGTCTCGAAGCAGGCAAACGACCGCGGTCGCCGCGGTAGCCACCACGAAACGCTTGACGAGGCGAAGAGCAACGGCCGCGCACTCGATACTGGCGGTGAAGCGACGGGACTGGGGTTCCCCGGTTTCTCCGCAGCGCGCGAGCCCGCCGTTGCGGCGGAGCCCACGCTGTCATCGCAGTTCGGTGAGGTGCTCTCGAGCCCGCCCGTTGAAGCTCAGCTCAATGATCCCGCGTTCGATGGTGATGATGACGATGATCTCGACATCCCGGAGTTCCTGAGGTAAATAGTGGATCAGCAGATCGATACCGTGGCCCTCGCAGAGCGCCTGTCGGGCGTTCAGTCTGATGTTGCCTCTGCCTGCGCGGCTGCTGGCCGCGCGGCAGAGGACGTTACGCTGATCGTCGTGACGAAGTTCCATCCGGCTGCGCTCGTCGCCGCGCTTGCTGATCTTGGGGTGCGCGATGTTGGCGAGAACCGTCACCAGGAAGCGCGCGACAAAGCTGCAGAGCTTGCGGACCTAGAGCTGAACTGGCACTTTATTGGTCAGCTGCAGACGAAGAAGGCTCGACAGGCTGCGCAGTACGCAAGTGCAATCCACTCGATCGACAGTGAACGTCTGGTTGATGCCCTCGCGCCAATCGAACGAAAGATTGATGCGTTCGTGCAGATCAATCTCACCGACGATCCTGGTCGCGGTGGCGTTGCGCCTGAGGGCATTGAGGCACTCGCTGAGCGGATCCTCGAGACCCCCTCGTTGCATCTGCGCGGTGTGATGGCTGTTGCTCCACTTGAGGAAGAACCCGCTCGTGCTTTTGAGCGTCTCGCCGGCTATTCCGAGCGAGTGCGTTCGCTCGACGCCGGCGCCACTGCGATTTCTGCGGGCATGACCCACGATTTCGCAGAAGCGATCGCCGCAGGGGCGACACACCTGAGAATTGGAAGCGCAATTACCGGGAATAGGCCGCCCCAGCGGTAACCTCGGAGCAAGCATTGTAGGGAGTAACAAATGGGTAACCCGCTGAAGAAGACGATGGTATTCCTGGGCCTCGCAGAAGAGGACCTTGCTGCAGAGGCAGCTGAGCAGGCTGCGCCTGTCCAGCGACCCACCGCTGCTGCAGAGACCGTGCCGGCGAAGGCTGCACCGCGCCCAACCGTCGCGCCGTTGCGTCGTGTGACTCCGGTGCGTCACCAGCCAGCTCAGCCAATGAGTGAGATTCTTACGGTGCACCCCACCGAGTACAAGGATGCGCGCGCCATTGCAGAGAGCTTCCGCGAGGGCGTCCCAGTTATTCTCAATCTTTCCCGCATGGGGGAGTCGGAGGCGAAGCGTCTCATCGACTTCGCAAGCGGACTCACGCTCGGCCTGCACGGCCGTATCGAGCGTGTGACGAGCAAGGTATTCCTGCTGACTCCCGAGCATATCGAGGTCGGTAGCGACGAGCCCGTCCGTGAAGAGACTGGTTCGTTCTTCGTGAGCCCCAGCGCTTAACCAAGTGGAGCTTTTTTACATTCTCACCACTGTGGTTCGGGTATTCATCCGAATCTACGTGCTGTTCCTCTGGGCTCGACTCATTATTGACTGGGTCGTCGTACTCAACCCACGATTCCGGCCGCGCGGCTTCGTCGCTGTGCTGGTCGAACTCGTGTTTAGTGTGACTGATCCTCCTCTGAAGGCGATTCGCAAGGTCCTCCCGCCGATCCGACTTGGCCAGGTGTCAATCGATATGGGCTGGATGATCGCAATGTTTGTTTGTTGGATTGCACTCGGACTAATTCCGGGTTACTTCTAAACAACTGAGCGGTATTGCCACTTTGTTTGCTAGCGTAAGTGTGACGATCATGCGAATGGTCCCCAATCGAAAGAGACGGTAACGATGGCTTTGACACCTGAAGACGTGGTGAATCAGAAGTTCACGATCACCAAGTTCCGTGATGGCTACGACCTTGATCAGGTCGATGATTTCCTCGACACGATTGTCGAAGAGTTCCGCCAGCACGAAGCTGAGAAGGCTGAACTGCAGGCCAAGATTGACGAACTCACCGCGCAGCTCGAAGAGGCTCGCGCGAACGCTGGCCAGGCAGCTGCGGCACCCGTAGCTGCAGCGCAGCCCGTTGCTGCAGCACCGGCTCCCGCGGCTGCACCCGCAGCAGCTGAGTCCTCGACGTCGCTCGAGGCTGACGCGGTCAAGTCGAGCGCGATGCTGCAGATGGCTCTCGAGCTCCACGACAAGTACGTTCGTGAGGGTGAAGAGACCCGCGATCAGCTCGTAGGCGACGCAGAGAAGAAGAGTACTCAGCTCGTTAGCGATGCTGAGCGCACCGCTAAGAAGCTCACGCAGGACGCACAGACCAAGCGTGAAGCAGAGATGCGCGTACACACCGACGAAGTCAAGGACATCAAGGGTCGCATTGTTGACCTGCGTCAGTTCGAGGCTGAGTACCGTACGACGCTCCGCTCGTACATCCAGTCGCAGCTTCGTGGCCTCGACACCACGAACGAGCCTGAGGGCATTCCCGAGGGCGTCGAGTAATACTTACGGTGGCTGAAGACATTACTCCCGCCACCGAACCTTCGCAGACCGCGGGGGCATCACGGCAATCCATTTGGGTCCCTGTGCTGCTCATCGCGGTCGCGTTGGTTGTGGCCACAATTGACCAGATCTCGAAGAACTGGGTAGTTGCACACCTGCCTCCAGGCGAACCTGTTCCGGTACTTGGCGAGGCGTTGCAGTGGTTGTTTGTACGTAACCCCGGTGCAGCGTTCTCCATGGCGAGCGGTGCAACCTGGGTCTTCACAATTCTCGCGGCGGTTGTCGCTGGCGTGATTGTGTGGCAGATTCGGCGACTTCGCTCTGTGCCCTGGGCACTCTTCCTCGGCCTGTTGCTCGGCGGCGTGCTTGGCAATCTCACGGACCGCCTGACGCGTGCGCCCGGGTTCCCCGAGGGGCACGTGATCGACTTCATTTACACCCCGTGGATGATGCCCGCGATCTATAACCTTGCCGACGTCGCAATCGTTTCCGCGATGTGCATCTTTGTGCTGGTGACGCTGCTCGGTCTCCCCATTACGGGTGGGCCTCGCGAGCGTACGCGCAAGGAACTTGCTGCGGCCGAAGCAGCCGAAGCTGAAGCAGCCGCTTCCGAGTCGGCGAGCGACGTAGTCGGAGCACACGAACCTGCTGCAGATGCGCAGCCGACGGCTCCCGGAGAAGAGAACGAGGTCCGAAATGGAACAGCGTAGTCTTCCGGTTCCGCCGGGACTCGCGGGGGAGCGCGCTGATGCAGCGCTCGCTAAACTGCTGGGGTTCTCGCGGACCTTTGCACAGTCAGTGCTTGCTGACGGCGGTGTAGAGCTTGACGGCGTTGCGCTCGGGAAATCTGATCGCCTGGCTGAGGGTGGCTGGCTCTCGATCGAGTGGACGGAGCCAAAGGGCCCCGAGGTTGTCCCCGTTGATGTTCCCGAACTCGGAATTATCTACGATGATGAAGACCTCGTCGTCGTTGATAAGCCCGCGGGCGTTGCTGCGCACCCCTCCATCGGCTGGACCGGCCCAACGGTGCTTGGTGCACTCGCCGGCGCCGGCTACCGCATTGCGACGTCCGGCCCGCCTGAGCGCCAGGGCATCGTGCACCGTCTCGATGCTGGCACGAGTGGCCTCATGGTCGTCGCGAAGAGCGAGCGTGCGTACAGCCTGCTGAAGCGTGCATTCAAAGACCGCGAAGTGCATAAGATCTACCATGCGGTTGTGCAGGGGCATCCTGACCCCTCGGCTGGCACCGTCGAGGGCGCGATCGGTCGCGCACCGGGCAACGAGTGGAAGTTCGCAGTAACGAGCGACGGGAAGCCGTCGATCACGCACTACGAGACTGTGGAGGCGTATCCGTACGCGACCCTGCTCGAGATTGAGCTGGAAACTGGTCGTACGCACCAGATCCGCGTGCACATGTCTGCACAGCGCCATCCGTGCGTTGGCGATGCGATGTACGGCGCCGACCCCTCACTCTCGGAACGCCTCGGGCTTGATCGCCAGTGGCTCCATGCAAAGCGCCTCGGCTTCCGCCATCCCGGCACGGGACTTCCCGTCGAGTTCGAGTCTGAGTACCCGGCAGACCTCGCACACGCCCTCAACGTGTTGGACGTGTAGCTCGCGCGATCCTCGCACATTGCACTGATCCGCTCACTGAGTATGTGGGTTCCCGAACGGAATCCTTTCTCGGTGGGCGGATCACGCATTTCACCGCACAAGACCCGCGCAGGATTCAGCGCGTGGGGAGAACTCCGGGGCACGGCAGGGTACCCTGGAGAACGTCGAAAGGGGCCTGACCGGTGTCAGATAAAGACGGGTTCGTTCATCTTCACGTGCATAGCGAGTATTCGATGCTCGATGGTGCGGCGCGAGTCGGACAACTCATGGACGCGGTCGAGGCACAGGGCATGCCAGCCGTCGCGGTCACTGACCACGGCAACATGTTTGGTGCGTTCGATTTCTGGCGGCAGGCGAAGGACCATGGCCTGAACCCGATCATCGGCATCGAGGCCTATCTCACACCGGGTACCCACCGCACTGATCGCACACGTGTGCGCTGGGGAAGCGGTGGCGGTGACGATGTCTCTGGCGCCGGTGCCTACACGCACATGACGATGCTCTCGGAGACGACGCAGGGCATGCACAATCTCTTCCGGCTGTCGTCGCGCGCGTCGATGGAAGGATATTACTTCAAGCCGCGCATGGACCGTGAGCTCCTCGAGACTTACGGCAAGGGGCTCATTACGACCACAGGCTGTCCCTCGGGTGAGGTGCAGACACGCCTGCGCCTTGGGCAGTACGAGGAGGCGCGCAAGGCTGCTGGCGAGTTCCAGGACATCTTCGGCAAAGAGAACTTCTTCTGCGAGATCATGGATCACGGTCTCGACATCGAACGTCGCGTGCAGAACGATCTTATGCGTCTTTCGAAGGAACTCGCGATTCCGCTCGTCGCGACGAACGATTTGCACTACGTGCACGAGGCCGACGCTGAGGCGCACTCTGCACTGCTTTGTGTGCAGTCGGGCTCGCGCCTGGACGATCCGAACCGATTCAAGTTCGACGGCTCTGGCTACTACCTGAAGAGTGCTGCTGAGATGCGCCACATCTTCCGCGACTACCCCGAGGCGTGCGACAACACGCTGCTCATCGCTGAGCGCTGCAACGTCGAGTTCAACACCAAGGCGAACTACATGCCGGTCTACCCCGTTCCTGAGGGGGAGAGCGAGGACAGCTGGTTCGTGAAGGAAGTGGAGGATGGCCTCCACTACCGCTATCCGAACGGCATCCCCGATGAGGTGCGTAAGCAGGCGGAATACGAGATCGGCGTCATTACGCAGATGGGCTTCCCCGGCTACTTCCTCGTCGTTGCCGACTTCATCAACTGGTCGAAGAAGAACGGTATCCGCGTGGGTCCGGGTCGTGGTTCGGGTGCGGGTTCGATGGTGGCGTACGCGATGCGTATTACCGACCTTGATCCGCTGCAGCACGGCCTCATCTTCGAGCGCTTCCTCAACCCCGATCGTGTGTCGATGCCTGACTTCGATGTCGACTTCGATGATCGCCGCCGTGGCGAGGTCATTAAGTATGTGACCGAGAAGTACGGCGACGAGCGCGTGGCACAGATTGTGACCTACGGCACCATTAAGTCGAAGCAGGCACTGAAGGATGCGTCGCGTGTACTCGGCTTCCCGTTTGGCATGGGCGAGAAGCTCACCAAGGCAATGCCGCCAGCCGTTATGGCGAAAGACATCCCGCTCTCAGGTATCACTGACCCGAAGCATCCGCGATACAAGGAAGCGTCAGAGTTCCGTGCGGTGATTGATGTGGATCCCGAGGCAAAGCAGGTCTACGAGACCGCGCTCGGACTCGAAGGTCTGAAGCGTCAGTGGGGCGTGCACGCGGCAGGCGTGATCATGTCGAGCGATCCGCTCATTGACATCATCCCACTGCAGAAGCGTGAGCAGGACGGCCAGATCGTCACGCAGTTCGACTACCCGACCTGTGAGGGCCTCGGCCTCATCAAGATGGACTTCTTGGGTCTGCGAAACCTGACGATCATCTCAGACGCGCTCGAAAACATTCGGCTGAACCGTGGGGAGGAACTCGACCTGGAGCACCTCGCACTCGACGATCATGCATCGTATGAGTTGCTCGCCCGTGGCGATACGCTCGGTGTCTTCCAGCTCGATGGTGGTCCGATGCGAGGTCTGCTTCGCCTCATGAAGCCGGATAACTTTGAAGACATTTCGGCAGTCCTCGCACTGTATCGACCGGGTCCAATGGGCGCCGACTCGCACACCAACTACGCCCTGCGTAAGAACGGTCTGCAGCCGATCACTCCGATTCACCCGGAGCTTGAAGAACCGCTGAAAGATATCCTCTCGACCACCTTCGGCCTGATCATTTATCAGGAGCAGGTGATGTCGATCGCGCAGCGCGTGGCTGGGTTCTCCCTCGGCCAAGCAGATATCTTGCGTCGTGCGATGGGTAAGAAGAAGAAATCTGAGCTGGACAAGCAGTACGCGGGTTTTGCCGGCGGTATGAAGGAGCGCGGCTTCTCTGAAGCTGCCATCAAGTCGCTGTGGGACATTCTGCTTCCGTTCTCGGACTACGCGTTCAACAAGGCGCACTCCGCCGCGTATGGAGTAGTGAGCTACTGGACCGCGTATCTGAAAGCGCACTACCCGGCTGAGTACATGGCAGCACTACTCACGAGCGTTGGCGATTCAAAGGACAAGCTCGCGCTGTACCTCAATGAGTGCCGCCGTATGGGTATCAACGTGCTGCCGCCAGCGGTCAACGAGTCGTTCTCGAACTTCTCGGCAGTTGGCGATGACATTCGCTTCGGCCTAGGCGCAATTCGTAACGTGGGTACGAACGTTGTGGAGGCGATCCGTGAGGGGCGCGAACAGAACGGCCGTTTTGAGTCGTTCCATGATTTCTTGAAGAAGGTTGCGGTTGCCGCGTTGAATAAGCGCACGGTGGAATCGCTTATCAAGGCTGGCGCGCTCGACAACATGGGTGGCACGCGTCGCGCACTGCTCGAGATTCACGAGACCGCGGTCGAAAGCGCGGTGAAGGACAAGCGCGATGCCGAGATGGGCAACGTCGGCTTCGACTTTGACAGCCTGTTCGCTGAGGTAGCTGAAGACACGGGTGCTGCGCCAGTCTCCACGATTCCAGATCGCCCAGAGTGGACGAAGAAGGACAAGCTCGCGTTCGAACGCGAGATGCTCGGCCTGTATGTCTCCGATCACCCGCTGCGTGGGCTCGAGACTGCGCTCGCGAAAGAGTCCTCGACCAACGTAGAACACGCGACGAACCCTGACGCCAATATGGACGGCGAGACCGTCGTGCTCGCGGGCTTGCTGACGAGCGTGCAGCACCGCACCGCAAAGTCGGGCAATCTCTACGGCATGGTGACCCTCGAAGACTTCACCGGTGAGATCCAGGCGCTCTTCATGGGCAAGTCGTATCAGGAATTCGGACACATGCTCGTGCCTGACTCGATCGTTGCGTTGCGTGGCAAGCTCAACTCTCGCGATGATGGCATGTCCATGCACGCGTACGGCGTGCGCCCGGTTGATGCTGTCGTGCAGGACGATTCGCAGATGCTCACGATTTCGTTGCTCGATACCCGCGCAACCGAGCGCGTCATGGACGAGCTCCTCAACACGTTGAAGCGGCACTCTGGAGACAGCGAAGTGCGGCTGCACCTCGCAACCTCGCACGCGATTCGTGTCTTTGAGTTGCCGTTGAAGGTGCGTGTGAGTACCGAGCTGTTTGGTGAGCTTAAGGGCATTCTGGGACCGCGCTGCTTGTCTCCTGTTGAAGAGCTTGTGGGCGGCGGCGAGCGGAGTAGCCTGTAACCATGCGTGCGATGCAAGAACCCATCATCACTGCCCTCGGCGTGCAACCCACGATCGACGCTGCGGCTGAGGTCGAAGCGCGGATCGCGTTCCTCGCTGACTACCTCGGTGCAGCGCCCGGTATCGGGGGCTACGTCCTGGGAATTTCCGGTGGACAGGATTCCTCCCTCGCAGGCCGGCTTGTGCAGCTCGCGGTTGAACGCGTGCGCGCAGCAGGCCAGGACGTGCAGTTCCTCGCCGTGCGCCTGCCCTACGGCGTGCAGCACGACGAAGACGATGCGCAGCTTGCACTTGAATTCATCGGTGCAGACCGCGTGGTGACGGTGAACGTCGCGCCCGCTGTCGACGCGATGGTGGATGAACTCGTTGCAGCGACGGGGGAGCCCGTGACCGACTTCAACAAGGGCAACATCAAGGCGCGCGCCCGCATGGTCGCACAGTACGGTATCGCCGGTGACCGGCGCATGCTCGTCGTCGGTACCGATCACGCCGCAGAGGCCGTAACCGGCTTCTACACGAAGTTCGGCGACGGTGCTGCCGACGTGACGCCGCTTGCAGGGCTGAATAAGCGTCAGGGTGCTGCCATGCTCGAAGCGCTGGATGCGCCGCGTCGCCTCTGGGAGAAGATTCCGACCGCAGACCTGCTCGATGACAACCCCGGGCAGACTGACGAAGACAACCTGGGCGTCTCGTATGCGCACATCGATGACTACCTTGAGGGACGTGAGGTCCCTGATGCTGCAGCCGAACGCATCGAACACCTGTATCGCGTGAGCGAACATAAGCGTCGGATGCCAGTGGCACCCACCGATACCTTCTGGAGGAACGCACGATGAGTAACGTACAGACCTGGGTCGTCGCAGGCGGCTGCTACTGGTGCCTCGACGCCGCATACCGTGCGCTACGCGGTGTGCTCGAGGTGGAGTCAGGCTTCACCGGCGGGGTGACTGCGAACCCCACGTACCGTGAGGTGTGCACCGGCCAGACCGGTCACGCTGAGGCTGTGCGTGTGACGTTCGACGCAGACGTCATCCCTGAGGACGTCATTCTTGACGCGTTCTTCACGATGCACGACCCCACTCAGCTCAACCGACAGGGCGCTGACGTCGGCACGCAGTACCGCTCGGCAATTTTCGTCGCAGATGAGCGCCAGCGCGAGGCGGCGCTCGCCGCAATGAGCCGCGCTGACGAGATCTGGCCGGGCGATGTCGTCACGCAGCTCGATGACCTCGGGGAGTGGTACCGCGCAGAAGAGGAGCACCAGGACTTCTTCGCAAAGAACCCCACACAGGGCTACTGCATGGCAGTCGCCGTACCCAAGGTGAACAAGGTGCGCGCACGCTTCACGAAGTACCTGCGGGACTAACCACTCGCTGCCCTGAACGTTCAGCTGTGCCCCGTGTTGTTCTCGAACACACGGGGCGCAGCTGTGTCTACCACAGGGGGAGCGCGCTCAGAACGGGGCAGCTGCAAGCTCGCGGTCAACTGCTGGAGAAAGCTCAGCCACGGAAGATCGCTCAGTCGCAGCGGTGGGAGCTGGGAGATCGGAAGCGTCTGCCACCGGGCCCTCTTGGTGAACAATCGGCTCACCAATTGACGCCCCACCTGGGGCATCGCCATCGCCCTCCTGCTGCTCCACTGAAGCACCTTCGACTGGCCGCCGACTGAACGTGGAAGTACCCCATAAGAGGTCGTGCCCCGCAGAATCAGCGTCAATCTCTACCGACGTGCCAGACTTCTCATCGTTCTCCCACTGCCGGATACGCAGCCGACCCTTCACCAGGACGCGCTCACCCTTGGCAAACGACTCTCTTGCATGCCTCGCAAGTCGGCGGAACAGATGCACCGTGTACCAGTTCGTGTCGGCATCAACCCACTTGTTTCCCTCGCGGTCAAACCTGCGATCGGTACTCGCCAACCGGAATGAACAAAACTCAATTCCGTTAGCGGAGCGGTGAAAGCGCGGTACCGTTGCGATCTGGCCGACGACGGTGAGTACTTGTGACATGGGGTTCCTCGTTTCGCTGTACAAATGTGTGGGAAGGCCAGCTTCGGCCCAGTGCCCTACCGCCTGCAGCCGAAATTCGTGATTGTGGAGAGATCCGCGCCCCGAGGCAGAAATGACTTCTGTGAACAACACTGCATTCGCAGGGAAGCACCTCATAAGATGGGTCGCGTGAAGACTTCAAACCGTGCGAAGACGATCCGCCGCACCGGAGCGGGAATCATTGCCGCGCTCGCCGCAGTCACGCTCAGCTCATGTGCGTTGCTTGCAGGGCCGGTGCCCAACACGCCTGAGCGTGAAACTGCGCCAGTTCCCGAGGTTGCCCCTGAACTGGTGCCAGACGGGTCGGCGGAAGAGAATCTGCCCTACTTCACCGAGGTGCTCCGTGGCTTCTCCGAAGGCGCCGAGGAAGTTCGTGGCCAGCAGGTCTCCACTGCGGTGATTGAAGCCGGATTCCCGCGCGAAAACATGCAGGTCTCGTTCGACAAGACGAAGACCGATCTCGTTGCTGACGCTATCTACGTGTCGGTGAAGATTGATGACTCGTGCCTCCTCGGTCAGGTCATGACGGAGGACCGTTCGTTCGTCGCGCGTGTTGACCCGGCAGTCGGACCCAATAACGACATCTGTCTAATTGGCCAGACTCGCGTAATCGATTGGTAGGCTTGTGAACCATGGCTGAGTACATTTACCAGATGGTTCGCGCGCGCAAGGCGGTCGGCGAAAAGCTCATTCTCGATGACGTGACGATGTCGTTCCTGCCCGGCGCGAAAATCGGTATGGTCGGCCCGAACGGTGCCGGTAAGTCGACGATTTTGAAGATCATGGCCGGGCTTGACACTCCCTCGAATGGTGAAGCAATGCTCACCCCGGGGTACACGGTCGGCATCCTCATGCAGGAGCCCGAGCTTGATGAGACGAAGACTGTGCTGGAGAACATCCAGGACGGCATCGCGATCAAGGCGAAGGTCGACCGTTTCAACGAGATCTCGGCGCTCATGGCTGAGCCTGACGCTGACTTCGACGCGCTCCTCGCTGAGATGGGCACGCTGCAGGAAGAGATCGACGCTGCTGACGGCTGGGATCTCGACAACCAGCTCGCACAGGCAATGGACGCTCTGCGTACTCCGCCTGCTGAAGCATCGGTGTCGAACCTTTCAGGTGGTGAGAAGCGTCGCGTCGCACTGACGAAGCTTCTCCTCCAGAAGCCTGACCTGCTCCTCCTCGATGAGCCCACCAACCACCTTGACGCTGAGAGTGTGCTCTGGCTCGAGCAGCACCTCCAGAAGTACCCCGGCGCAGTCATCGCGATTACGCACGACCGTTACTTCCTCGACAACGTTGCCGAGTGGATCGCGGAGGTCGACCGCGGTCGTCTCTACCCCTACGAGGGCAACTACTCGACCTACCTGGAGAAGAAGGCCGAGCGTCTCGACATCCAGGGCAAGAAGGACGCGAAGCTTGCGAAGCGCCTGAAGGAAGAGCTTGAGTGGGTTCGCTCGAGCGCAAAGGGTCGCCAGACCAAGTCGAAGGCACGTCTTGCTCGCTACGAGGAGATGGCTGCTGAGGCTGAGCGCACCAGGAAGCTCGACTTCGAAGAGATCCAGATCCCCGCTGGCCCCCGCCTTGGCAACGTGGTCATCGAGGCAAAGGATCTCGTCAAGGGCTTCGACGGCCGGACGCTCATCGATGGCCTGTCGTTCAGCCTGCCGCCGAACGGCATCGTCGGTGTCATCGGCCCGAACGGTGTGGGTAAGACCACGCTCTTCAAGACCATCGTTGGCCTCGAGCCTCTCGACGGTGGCGAGCTGAAGATCGGCGAGACCGTTCAGATCAGCTACGTCGATCAGAACCGTGCAAACATCGACCCCGAGAAGAACCTCTGGGAAGTTGTGTCGGACGGCCTCGACATCATCACCGTTGGCAAGACCGAGATTCCGTCGCGTGCCTACGTGTCGAAGTTCGGCTTCAAGGGACCGGACCAGCAGAAGAAGGCTGGCGTGCTCTCCGGTGGTGAGCGCAACCGTCTGAACCTCGCGCTCACGCTGAAGCAGGGCGGCAACCTCCTGCTCCTCGATGAGCCGACGAACGACCTCGACGTTGAGACCCTGCAGTCGCTTGAGAACGCACTGCTCGAGTTCCCTGGCTGTGCAGTGGTCATTACGCACGACCGCTGGTTCCTCGACCGCATCGCGACGCACATTCTTGCGTACGAAGGCACCGAAGAGAACCCGTCTGACTGGTACTGGTTCGAGGGTAACTTCGAGGCGTACGAGGCAAACAAGGTAGAGCGCCTCGGCGCAGACGCTGCTAAGCCTTCGCGCAGCCACTACCGCAAGCTGACCCGCGACTAATCAGTCGCACGGATTGAGCACAGAAGATGGCGCGCGCGCATATCGACCTTGAACTGAGGTGGGCAGACCAAGATGCCTACGGGCACGTGAATAACGTGACCTTTGCTCGGTACCTTGAGGAAGCGCGCGTGCGCCTCTTCTGGCTCGGCTCCGGTCGCGAACAGACCGGCATGGAGAAGCATTTCCGCGGGGATACCCCCGACGGCCCCAAGATGCTTGTTGCCGGCCAGCAAATCGAGTTTCTGCGAGTGCTTGAGTACTCGGAGCACCCGGTCACCATTGAAATGTGGATCGGCAAGCTCGGGGGATCAAGCCTCGAAGTTCACTATGAGGTGCTTGATGGTGCACAGCCAGAACGCACCGTTGTAGCCCGCGCGATCACCACCGTGGTGATCGTCGACGGGCTCACGCTGCGGCCCACTCGCTTGTCCGCTGAAGGACGCGCGTCGGTGGAGCCGTGGACAGATACGCCGCTCACGCTGCGCCGATAGGCGAGCGGAGCGGCGTTGCCGTTTCTCCGTGCAGTGAGCTGCGTGCGCGCGAGTGCTACTTCGCGCGCGAGTGCCTAGCGCTGCGGGAGGCGGATCGTTGACTCCTGTGCGACCGTAGCCACGAGTTCACCGGCCGTGTCGTAGAAGCGGCCCTGCGTGAGGCCGCGGCCGCTGTTCGCGACGGGGGTGTCGAGCTCGTAGAGCAGCCACTCGTCGACGCGGAACGGGCGGTGGAACCACACTGCGTGGTCGAGGCTTGCTGCTTTGAAGCCGGGCGTCGCCCAGGGGATACCGTGGCGGCGCAGGACTGGCTCGATGAGGACGTAATCGCTCGCAAAGGTGAGCGCTGCGGCGTGCAGCATGTCTCCGTCGGGCATCGTGTCGCGTGCGCGCATCCAGACGCGCTGGTAGCCCGTCTTCTCTTCGACCTTCAGGAGGGTGTCGCTCTCGACGTATCGGAAGTCGAACGGACGTGCGAGGATCCACGACGCGCGTCCGCTATCGGCGAGGTGGCCATACTTCTCCCACACCGATGGCAGTGCCTCAGGGGGAGTGATGCCGGTCATGTCGTAGGGAGTCTGGTGCTCAAGGCCCTCGGATTCGATCTGGAACGATGCGATCATCGCCATGACCTCACGACCGTCCTGATATGCCTGAACGCGGCGGGTAGCAAACGAGCGGCCGTCATGCAGAGGCGTGACCTCGAAGGTCATGCGTTCATCGGCAACACCCGGGCGCAGGAAGTAGCCGTGCATGGAATGCACGCGATGATCCGTGCTCGTAGTCGTGCCTGCGGCCGCGATCGCCTGGCCCATGACTTGACCGCCGAACGCGCGCCCGTGTGGCGTGGGGAATGGCGGGCCGGTGAGGATGTCTGAACTCGTGCGGGCTCCCGCATCGACGACACTGAGCATCTCGACGAGATCTGGAACAACGAATTGCGTCATGACGTTTCTCCTTGTTGCCGCGCGGTCGCTGGTGCGTGAAGCGCGAGATGTGGCCAGTTTATCGGCTGGTGTGCGGGAAAGAAGCGTGGGTGAAACCCAGAAGCCGAGGGTGGCGCGTCGACGTTTTCGGTTTGACTCGGCTAGAATGTCAAGGTCTACCAGAGGAGAGTGTCCCCATGGCCAATGTGAACGGCATTATCGACCCACCCATCGACGACCTTCTCGAGAAGGTCGATTCGAAGTACGCACTGGTGATCTTCGCCGCACAGCGTGCGCGCCAGATCAACGATTACTACTCCGATCTCCACGACGGCAATCTGTTCGATAACGTCGGACCGCTCGTTGAGTCGGCAGTTGACGACAAGCCGCTCTCGATCGCGCTGCACGAGATCGTTGAGGACAAGCTCGAGATGAAGCGTCGTTCGGCGTAACATTTCTTCGTCTTGTGGCGCTCTGAGCGTCACTGTCAGTGGCGCCGGATACCCTTGAGGTACCGGCGCCACCGGCTTTTCAGCGGGCGGCGTCTCGCACCCACCACCTATCTAAGGAGCACCGTGCTGCGTCAGTTCACTTCGGAATCGGTTACCGAAGGACACCCCGACAAGATCTGCGATCGTATCTCTGACACGATCCTTGATGCCATGCTCGAGCAGGACTCCGGCGCACGCGTCGCTGTTGAGACCCTCGTGACCACCGGCCTCGTGCACGTTGCGGGTGAAGTGAACACCACCGGGTACGTCGAGATTCCGCAGCTCGTGCGCGACGCTGTGCGTGAGATCGGTTACACCAGCTCCGATATGGGCTTTGACGGCTCGTCGTGTGGCGTCTCGGTTTCGATCGGCCAGCAGTCGCCAGACATTGCTGATGGTGTTGATACCTCGCTTGAAGCTCGTGAGGGCGCAGAGGTCGACGAGCTGAGCCGCCAGGGCGCTGGTGACCAGGGCATCATGTTCGGTTACGCGACCGATGAGACTCCTGAGCTGCAGCCCCTTCCGAGCTGGATCTCGCACCGCCTTGCGGAGCGCCTTGCGTTCGTGCGCAAGGAAGGCATCATTCCCGAGCTGCGTCCCGACGGTAAGACTCAGGTCACCGTTGGCTACGATGGCGATCGCGCTGCGTCGATTGAGGCCATCGTTGTCTCGACCCAGCACGGCGCAGATATCTCGCAGCCCGCACTGCGCGATGCGGTGATCCGCGAGGTGATCCGCCCGGTGCTTGGCCGCGTGGAGTTGCCGAGCGAAGACGCCACCCTCTTCATCAACCCGGCTGGCCCCTTCGTTGTTGGCGGCCCCATGGGTGATGCCGGCCTCACCGGCCGCAAGATCATCATCGACACCTACGGTGGCGCGAGCCGTCACGGCGGTGGCGCGTTCAGCGGTAAAGACGCGTCGAAGGTTGACCGTTCGGCAGCCTATGCAATGCGCTGGGTGGCAAAGCACGTTGTGCGCGCTGGCCTCGCGAAGCGTGCCGAGCTGCAGGTTGCATACGCAATCGGCGTTGCTGAGCCCGTGGGTCTCTATGTCGAGACCTTCGGCACCGAGACCGTGCCCCGCGAGCGCATCGAGGCGGCTGTCCGCCAGGTCTTCGACCTGCGTCCGCTCGCGATCATCCGTGACCTCGACCTGCTTCGTCCGATCTTTGCGCAGACGAGCGCATACGGCCACTTCGGCCGCGAGTTGCCTGACTTCACGTGGGAAGCAACCCCGCGCGTTGACGAGCTGCGAGCAGCTGCGGGTCTCTAACCAGCATGACCGGGTGTTCATGTCAGCTGGCAGAGGCGCCCGGCACGAGACGGGTTGCGCAGGTACTGCTGGATTCAGCGCTGCCGCAACTCGACCATCTGTTTGATTACGGCATCCCGGAGGAACTGGTCGACACCATCAAGGTCGGCCAGCGAATCCGGGTGCCGTTCAGGTCAAGCAGTCGCAATACGTTTGGGTGGGTCATTGGGTTCGCTGCAGCAAGCGAGTTCAAGGGCCAGCTCTCACCCATCACCGATCTCGTCGGTGATGTCCCGCTGCTGACGCCCGAGGTGTGGCATCTTGCACGTGCAGTAGCGGATCGCGCGGGCGGATCCGCTGGCGACATTCTGCGACTCGCAATTCCCGGGCGTCAGGTGCGCGTGGAGAAGAAGCACATCGCTGCGGGTATCGCTGCGACCGAGGTGCACGCAGCTATCGGTGGCGACGGCGCTCTCGGCGATGGCGGTGCGGAGATCGCAGCAGGAGCGACGGCGCCGGCAGAACTGCCGCTCGACGGCGATGCTGCGCCGGCAGCAGGCGAGCGTTCAACAGAGGCGCGGATCGCGACTCAACTGTGCTCCGGTGCTCGGCTTGCGATGACCGTTTCGCACGGCCCTGAACGTCTTGAAACGGGCGAGTGGGTTGGTGGCTGGGCGCTGCAGCTCGCCAAGCTCGCGGTTGAGGTCTATGCGCAGGACAAGAGCGTCATTCTGGTCGCTCCTGACTACCGTGATCAAGATCAGCTGCTCGATGCGCTCGCGGCGATCGGCCACGACGAGACTGTGCGCGTTGATTCCCGCCAGTCGAACGGTGAGCGGTACGCGAGCTTCTTGCGCGCGCTCGACAAGACCCCTCGAATTATCGCGGGAAACCGATCCGCCGTGTATGCGCCGGCACACAATCTTGGCGCCGTGATCTTCTGGGATGACGGCGACTCACTGCTTTCTGAACCGCTTGCCCCGTACGTGCACGCGCGCGACGCCGCGCTCGTGCGTGCTGGTCAGAGCGGCGCAGGCCTGTTCTTCGCCTCGCACGCCCGCAGCACTGATGTGCAGCGGCTGATTGAGATCGGCTACGTTGACGCGCAAGTGAATCCACCGCGGCGTACGCGTGTGGTGCACGCAGACTCTGCGCTCGCGCCTGACGCATTCGCCGGTCGTGTCCCAGAGTTCGTTGCGCGCGAGATTCGCAAGGCATTGCGCACCGGCCCGGTGCTCGTGCAGGTGGCGACCGCGGGCTACGCGCCCGTTGCGGTGTGTGCTGATTGCAACGATCTCGCGCGCTGCGGCGCGTGTGCGGGGCCGATTGGGTTCCGTGCCGCTGGTCGTGCTGCGTGTCGTTGGTGCGGTGAGCCGCCCGTGAAGTGGCAGTGCCCGACCTGTGATGGTCGCCAGCTGCAGGAACGCGGCATGGGTTCAGGTCGCACGGTTGAGCAGTTTGAGCAGCAGTTCAAGGGTTTCCGGGTGCTGCTGAGTGACGGTGAACATCCGCGCGAGAGCGTTGATGCGCGCCCAGCCCTTGTCGTCGCGACCCGCGGAGCTGAACCGCTCGCTGCTGGCGGCTACCGTGCGGTGGTGCTGCTCGACGCTGAACGCTTGCTCGGTCTCCCGCACCTGCGTGCCGGCGAAGACTGCCTGCGCTGGTGGGAGAATGCTGCGGCCCTCGCGAACCCCGACGGCGTGTGCATTATGGCCTCCGGTGGTGGCGACGTTGTGCAGGCGTTCGTGTCTGGACGTACGGACGAGTGGCTCCGGCACGAGCTGCGCGATCGCCAGCAGCTGCGGTACCCGCCAGCGGTGCGCGTTGTGAGTGTGTCCGGTGGTCGGGCCGAAATTGACCGCGCACTCGACACACTTGAGAAGAATCCCGCGGTCACCGGCTATGACGTGCTCGGCCCGACTGCGCTACCGCCTGAGCCTGGCTCGCCGCAGCTCAGCCGCGCCATCGTGCGCTTCGACTACAACCGCGGTGGCGAGATCGCGAAGCGGTTGCGCGGTGCTTTGGTCGCTGATGCGGCAGGCGGATCCTCGAAAGCTCGCGGCAAGAGCGCTCCCGGTCGCGCCCGACCCGAGGCACTGCGCCTGCGGTTCGACGACCGCGGAGTATTCGACGGCTAGATCCGTCCCGTTTTCAGAAATCGCGTGATAGTCTTCACACATGCTTATGAACCGTCAGTGGTGGCACGCCTGAAGGCGTGCCCGTTCGTGAGCTAAAAAACAACGAAACCGACACCGCCTCGCCAGGGGCGGTGTTTTCTTTTTGTTACGCGACCCGGTGGCGGGTCCCAACAACAAGGAGTCATCGATCATGGTCGATACGACATCAACTTCCATCTACCGCGCCGACGCAAGCGGCTTCTTCGGCGAATTTGGTGGGGCAGAGTTGCCTCCCTTCCTCGTCGAGCCCATCGCCGAGGTTGCCCGTGCATACGACGAAGCGAAGAACGACCCGACCTTCATGGCGGAGTACCAGGCGCTGCTCTCAAAGTACGTAGGCCGCCCCTCACTGCTGTACTTTGCAGGTAACCTCACCGAGAAGCTCGGTGGCGCAAAGGTGTACCTCAAGCGTGAGGATCTGAACCACACCGGTGCGCACAAGATCAACCACTGCCTCGGCGAAGCGCTCCTCGCGAAGCGTATGGGCAAGAAGACCCTTATCGCTGAGACCGGTGCGGGCCAGCACGGTGTTGCGCTCGCAACCGCGGCTGCGCTCACTGGCCTGAAGTGTGAGATCCACATGGGCGCGGTTGATATCGCCAAGCAGCATCCGAACGTCGTGCGCATGGAGCTGCTCGGCGCGAAGGTTGTCTCGGTTGAAGAGGGTGGCAAGACCCTGAAGGAAGCCGTCGACTCCGCTTTTGGTGTCTTCGCTGCAAACCCCGAGGAGTACTTCTTCGCAATCGGCTCGGTCGTTGGACCCCACCCGTACCCGTCGATGGTGCGCGACTTCCAGTCGGTTGTCGGCCGTGAGGCACGCGAGCAGATTCTCGCTGAGGAGGGCAAGCTTCCTGACTACCTCGTTGCGGCAGTCGGTGGCGGATCGAACGCCATGGGCCTCTTTGACGCGTTCCTGAATGACGAGTCGGTCAAGATCCAGGGCGTTGAGCCCGCAGGTGAGGGCCTCGAGTCGGATCGCCACGCAGCAACTATGACGCTCGGTACTGCCGGCGTGCTGCACGGCATGCGCACGGTTGTGCTCCAGGATGCTGATGGTGAGCCCTCGGCAGTGCACTCGATCGCGTCGGGCATCGACTACCCAGGTGTCGGCCCGCAGCACGCGCACCTCGCAGAGCTCGGCCGCGTTGAGTATGTGTCGGTCACCGACGCTGAGGCGCTCGACGCGTTCCAGCAGCTCACCCGCACGGAGGGCATCATTCCCGCGCTTGAGTCGTCGCACGCACTCGCACAGGTGATCAAGCTTGCACCGACCCTCGGCAAAGACCAGATCGTCATCGCGAACCTCTCGGGTCGCGGCGACAAGGACGTTGACTTCGTCGCGGAGCGTCTGCGCCAGGCATAGCCTGGCCTCGCCGTCAACCTGGCGAGACCGGCGAAACAGCCGCTTTCTGTCGAGACGGGCCGTTTCATGCGTATGAAACACGGCGGTCTCAGACGGTGAGTGCAACACCTGCGAGATACTCACTCAGTGTCTCAGCAGGTGTTGCAAACTCCAAAGTCTGCCGAGGGCGACGATTGAGCTGGTTCTGCATAAACAGAATCTCAGCCT